>CAZNPU010000017.1:0-63111 GCA_964575335.1 uncultured Isosphaeraceae bacterium
CTCGTTTGATCATCCCGGCGGCCAGCCCGCGCAGTTCATGCTCAATCAGGTCATCCCCGGCTGGACCGAAGGCGTGGGCGGCATGAAGGCCGGCGGCAAGCGGAAACTCATCATTCCCGCTGATCTGGCCTACGGCGACATGGGACGCCCTGGCATTCCGCCCGGCGCCACGCTCATTTTCGACGTGGAGCTGATTGAGGTGGCTGGCCGGTAATTTCACCCTACACTAGTTGAAATTGAGCGCAGAGAGCGCAGAAGAAGATGAGAATTGCGCCAGTGCTCGACGCACTATCTATGCCGTCGATTGCAACTGGATGATCTGACATCGGTTCATGCTTTGTGCAGCAATTCGCATCCATTCCCGTCTCCGCGTTCTCTGCGTACTCCGCGGTGAATCACTCCCGGCTGGTTTGCCGCGGCGGCAGATTGATCGTTGAGACTGACTGATACTGATAAGGATCACCATCGTGCTACAACACGCCATGCTCATTCGTCGCATTTCAGTCGTTGTCGGAATTCTTGCGATGTGCTGGGCTGCTGCGCGGCCTGTCGCGGCGCAGCAGATTGATCCGACATCGCCGATTGCTGATGCGCTGACCAAAGCGCAGCAGGCGGTTGATCGCATCATCGCGATTCCTGACAGCCAGCGCACGTTTGAGAATACGGTCGTCGCCATCGACGATCTGCTGGCGCAGCTCGACAAAGACACCAGTTTCATTCAGTTCATGGCCTATGTCTCCACCGATCCCGATGAGCGGGCCCGCGGCGCGCTGGCGGAGGAGCATTTCAACAACTGGCTGATTGAACTGGGCAAGAACGAGAAGCTCTATGAAGCGGTCAAGACCGTTGCAGCCAGCAAGGTGCAGCTGCATGGCGAGCGGGCCAGGCTGCTGGAGCACACTCTGCGCGATTACCGCCGCGCCGGCATGGAACTGTCGCCCGACAAACGCCGGGAGCTGACGCAGTTGCAGATGGAGATCAGCCGCCTGGGGATCGAGTTCAGCAAGAACATTCGCGAGGATGAAACCACCGTCCTGCTCACGCGTGAGGAGCTGGTGGGCGTGCCGGATGATGTGCTGCAGCGCATGCAGCGCTCGCGCACGCTGTACGTTGTGACGATGGACTACCCCACTTACAACGCGGTGATGACCTACTGCGAAAGCGAGCCGACGCGGCAAAAGGTGTGGACCGCCTATCGACGCCGCGGGGGAGAAAAGAACGTCGGCGTGCTGGAACGCATGATCAAAGCTCGTGCGCAGGCGGCGAAACTGCTCGGCTATCAGCACACCGCCGATTACGAGATCGAAGTCCGAATGGCCAAGAACGCCCAGACGGTTCATGAGTTCTACAACAAACTGCGCCCGCTGGTGCGCGAGAAGGCCAGGCAGGATTTTGCGGAGTTCACCGAAGCCAAGCGCGCCCATACAGGCGATCCGCACGCTGTGTTTCAACCGTGGGATTACGCGTTTTACGAGAATGTGTTGCGGAAAACCAAGTACAGCGTTGATGCGAAACAGGTGCAGGAGTATTTCCCGATCGAGCGCGTGATCGAAGGGCTGTTCTCAATTACGCAATCGCTGTACGGCCTTGAGTATCGCGATATCACGCAGGAAGTCCGCAACGGACGCACCACGCACTGGCCGCTGTGGCATGACGATGTCAAGCTGTACGAAGTTTGGGACAAAGCCACCGGGCGCATGCTGGGCGAGTTCTATCTCGATCTGCACCCGCGAGCCAACAAGTACAGTCATGCTGCCCAATGGGGACTTGTGCAGCACAAGCGATGGTCTGATGGCAGGGTTGAAACGCCGATCGCGGCGCTGGTGTGCAACTTCACCAAGCCCACCGAAGATCGGCCGTCGCTGCTCACCCACGATGAAGTGGAGACGTTCTTCCACGAGTTCGGCCACTGTCTGCACACCATTCTTTCCGAAGCGGAGTTTGCGCGATTTGCCGGCACCAACACCGAGCGCGATTTCGTTGAAGCGCCCTCGCAAATGTTTGAAAACTGGGTGTGGGATGCTGATGTGCTTCGCACGTTCGCCAGGCACTATCAGACCGGCGAACCGATTCCGCAGGAGCTGGTTGAAGGCATGATCCGCGCAAGGCATCTGGGATCGGGCCTGTTTGCTGAGCGGCAATTCGCCTACGGCATGCTCGATCTGGCGTATCACACCGCTGCGGACGGCGACGTTGACACCACCAGCGTGCAATATGAAATCTTCGATGAGGCTGAGCTCTTCGACGCAGTGCCCGGAACCTGGTTCCAGGCTGGCTTTGGCCACCTCAACGGCTATCAGGCGGGGTACTACGGCTATCAATGGTCGCTCGTCTACGCTCAGGATATGTTCCAGCGATTCAAGGAGCTGGGCATGCTCAACCCCGAGGCGGGCATGTACTACCGCAAGAAGATTCTCGCACGCGGCGGAACGATGGACGGCCTCGACATGGTGCGCGATTACCTCGGCCGCGAGCCGCAGATGGATGCGTACCTCAGGCACCTTGGCCTGCAGCTTGACGAAAGCGGCGCAGGCAAGAAGGCGGCCTCGGCTGCGTCAGGACAGTGAGATCGCTCAACTCACTTGTCTGTGATGAGCGTGTTGCGTGCGTCGCATTAGCAGCGATGTTTTCTGCTGCAGACGCTGTGGGCGTTTCATCACGTTGATGTGTTGTTGAGACATTGCCTCAGTGCGGCACATCCTCGCCGTGCTCGAGAGCGCGCACATCTTCGAGGTCTTGTCTGCGGCCGGCTGCGCGCTTGGACTGCAGCAGGTCGTCGCGCGACACAAGGTAAAACGCCTGGCCTTCATAGTGCATGGTTAATCGGTTGGGCCAGGCCTGATCAAATGTCAGACCGGTGGCTTTTGTGATCACATCAAGGCGAACGCGATCCTTGAAGATTGTGATTTCATGCTGCAGAACCTTGTCTACGGTTGTCATGTCTGCGGTCGGAAAATCAATGGCGCGCAGCGCTTCGAGCAGGCGGGCGACGTTTTCCCGCGTGGGTTCAATGAGCAGGTCGATATCGAATGTCGCGCGGGGCACGCCGTGGATCGCGGCAGCCAGTCCGCCCAGCACAAGGTACCTGACCTCATGGGCGTTGAAGGACCTGAATACGTCCCGGTACCGCCCCAGCATGCCGCGTCTCCAGAACTTGAGGATTGCATTGAATGATCAGCTCGGTTGCCTGGCAGAAAAACGCCAGCCGCTCATCAGGCGAAAGCGAATGAAACCACTGCGCCTTGACCAGAATCGATTCGTCTTCACGATCATGTGAGACGCTGGGCTTGAGCATGGCCTGATTGTCGCAGCTCAAACGCTGCTGCGGCGATAGGCAATCAACAGCAATTGCAGATCAATCACGCGCACGCCTGCATACATGCATACATGCATGCATATGCGGCACGGCCTGTCTGCATGGTCTATCGCACCTCAACGCCCGGCGGCGGGTGGTCAATGAATGGCTGGCCGCGCTGATAAAGCTGCAGTCGTTTGGTCAACTCATTGCCCAGGGCAGCAGCGTTGGCGGCCCGCGCCAGATCGATCGCTTCCAGTTGGATGCGGATTGCCTGCTCAAAATTTCCCTGAGCAGCATATGCCGCTGCGAGCACATCCAAAGCGCCTGCATCGCGACGATTCGTCAGCGTGACAGCCCGCTGGGCGAATTGCATGGCCACGGCTGGGTTTCGATGCTGCGCATCGGGATGCGTTGCAAGAATCCACGCGGCGCCGATCAATGCTGGGAGATAGTCCGGCCGCAGTTCCAGCGCCTGATACAAATGCTTCAGCGCATTGCTTGATTGTCCGGTGAGCTTCAACGCTCGGGCGAGCCCTGCATGGGTTTCGGGCTGAGCTGGATTGAGGGCAATCGCACTGGTCAAAGCGTCGATCGCGCCGTGCATGTCGCCGAGCGCCAGTAAGGTTGTACCAAGATTGTGGTGCGCCAGCGCATCTTCGGGAAGAAGTTCTGCTGCATGCCGGAAGTGCGTTGCTGCCTGCCGCATGTTGCCTTGTGCTCGAAGGAGATTGCCCAGCGCGACATGGGCGGCTGCGAGCGTCGGCTTCAGTTCGATGGCGCGCTGCAGGTGAGATATCGCCTCAGTAAACTTGCGTTGCGATTGCAGCGCAAGCCCAAGGTTCAGGTGCGCTTCCGGATAATTCGGATCGCTTTGCAACGCGTTTCGAAACTGGCGTTCAGCTTCCTCGGGTCTGCCTTGTGAAGCCAGCACAACGCCGAGATTGCAGTAGCCTGCAGCAAAGTGCGGATTCAACTGCACCGATTCCTGCAGGCGTGCGACCGCGTCATCAATTCGGCCGGCCATGATGTAGCGGTGCGCCAATGACGCACGCAGCTCGGGCGATGTTGGATTCAGTTGTACAAGGTGCTCGTGACCGGCGATCTCCGCGTGCAGTTCTTTGCGTTCGAAATCGCGCACGAGCGTTTGGTACTCATCCGGATTGCGGGGAAGCACCTGTATCCATACATCGCCCATCTCATCGCGAGAGTTCGGGCCATAGACAACACGCCGCGGCGGAATGTTCGGATTCAGCGGATTCGAAGCCGAATTGTCATACACGATTGTTGTGTGAATCGTGCTTCCTTTGGGCAGCGTGACCGGATTCAGAAAATCGTAATCGTCTTGCCAGTTGAAATCCCAGTTGCGAATCCAGAGCAGCGGTTGCGTGCTGCCGTCGGGAAGTGTCGCCCACACTTTGAACGCTCGTCCAATGAAATGCGCATGCGGATAAATGCTCAGCACATCCACATCGATCGGCAGAACGTAACTGTCTTCCACGGTATACGCCGATTCGCCGGGGGGAATATCCAGCGTCTGCGAACCTAATCGAAGCGAGTAAGGCCGCTTGCTCGGCGGACCGTCAGCAAAGAACAAGCCGACCGAAACCTGCACAGGTTCGGGTCGTCCCCATGGCGTCAGGTGCAGCATCAGCAGCACGTCGGCTCCGGGGTCCAGTCGCCATGCCAGCCCTTCTCTGCCCGGCGACGATACCTTGCCCGGCGTCCATCCAATGATGTGGCCATCCGGGAATCGTGCGTTGACGCCATCCATGCCGTCAAAGCCCGGCTCCGGATCGCGCAGTTCGGCCAGGCGGGATGAGTTGGTGTGATCAACTTTCAGGTTGACATGATGCACCACGCGCGGGTTGCCGACGCGAAACTCCACTGCGCGAACGTACTTCACGCTGGATAACTCCACCGGCAGCACAAAGTTGCGGAAAACGTCAGGGCCGTCTGCCGCAAGAATGTACGTTTCGGGCATCTCCAGCACCAGATCAGGCTGCCCGAGCTGCCAGCCATCTTCCGGTTGGGGCGGCACAGGCGGCATGTGCGATAGATCGCCAAGCGGCCCGCCGAGTTCCGCCCATCGAAGGATCACAGCGATTTCCTCATCAGTCAGCCGCCGACTGTTGGCGAATTCTCCATATCCAGGTTCCGGAAGCCACGGCGGCATGAAACGGCGCTGCACAACGTCAGCTATCTGCCGCACGCGTTTGCGCGCATCGGTATAGCTGACCAAACTGAATGGCGCTGATGCGCCCGGGCGGTGACAACTGATGCAGTGCTGGATCAGAATCGGCGCAACGTCGCGCGCGAAGGTCACTTCCTCTTCAGTCGTGACTTCCGCGGCTGCTGCTTTGCTGTTGCCCGGCAAGCACGCTGATGCGCCAAACGCAAGCGCAAGGGCGAGCATTGCGCGCAGTGAAACACTAGCGCCGGGAGAATTGCACATCGCAGCAGAGCGCACGCAACTCCACTTCTCGCTTTTCCTCACGCCACCCGATGCTGCCGGTTGCAACTTGCTAACTACATAGTGCCTTCCTCTCTCCGCTCGATGCGCTCCCGGCTCGCAGCGTTTCATCGTTTGTCTCCTGTTTCAGCCAGGGCAAACCATGCGCAACGACACTACCGCGTGAAGCATGAAGGCTCAGTCGCTTCGATCGCTCCCGAATTTCGTCAGGATGAGCGTCAAGAGGTTGACACGCGAATTGTGATGCGAGTGGTCGCATCGGCGCGCTCCGCAGTTTGCCCCGTCAAATACGATGAGCCGCGCGGAGACTCCCACAGCCCCGCTGGGCTCATAACCTACTTCGAATATACTGCTGGGCACACCCAATGCCAATAAAAATCTGCAGGCCTGACGGCTTTCGCCGGCTCCACCTTAATTTGGGCGAAAGCGCTTTTTGACTCATTTTCAGGCCGCTGCACACAAATCGCAGCACCTCGCTACACTGCCCCGCCATGACTCGCTCGAACGAACGACGATCTGCAACTGCTTCGTCTCGCACATCTCGCACAGCACGCAAGCCGCGCAAGAACTGGCGCACCGCGGCCACCAGCGACAAATATGAGCTGTATGAGCTGTCGGTCCAGAATACAGAGGCCGAGTGCGATTTCATCGATCAGGCGTGGAAGGAGCAGCGCCGCCGCACGCCCCACCACATTCGCGAAGATTTCTGCGGCACTGCTGCGGTGTGCATGGAATGGGTCAAACGCCGCCGCACCAATACAGCTGTGGGCGTTGATCTTGATCCTGAAGTCCTGGCGTGGGGCAGGAACAAAATGCCCGAGCGCCTGACACCGGCTCAGGCCAAACGCGTGACACTGCTGCAGGCGGATGTGCGGTCGGTCAAAACCAAGCCCGTCGACACCGTCCTGGCGATGAACTTCAGCTACTTCTTCTTCAAAACCCGCGACATGCTGCGGCGATACTTCAAAGCCGTGCGGCGGGGCCTTGTTTCCGACGGCATATTCATTCTGGATTGCTACGGCGGCAGCGAGTCGTTCCTGGAAATGGAAGAAGACCGCAACCTCGACGGCTTTACTTACATTTGGGATCAGAGTTACTACAACCCCATCACCGGCGACGCGGTCAACCACATTCACTTTGAGTTCCCCGACGGCACGTCGATGCGCAAGGCCTTCACCTACGAGTGGCGGCTGTGGACCATCCCCGAAATACGCGAGGTGCTGCTGGAGGCGGGATTCAAAAAGGTTCTGGTCTACTGGGAAGGCACCAACCGGCGCACCGGCGAGGGCAACGGCATCTGGAGCGTGTCCGAGCGAGGCGAAGCGTGCCTGGGGTGGATCGCATACCTTGTGGCGCTCAAATAAGCCGCAGCAGCATCACTGCGGGCAGATTCGCTGCTTCGCATTGATTGGCAGAGCGCAGCGAAGCGCCAAAGCATGACCATTGATTGACGGAAATCCGCCTTATACGTTCGATGTCTCGACGTTTCGGCTCTTCGATATCTCGCCCCGCCACCACTCAATCGTCCGCTTCAGACCCTCTTCGAAGCTGACCTGGGCCTGCCAGCCTAAGAGCTTCTTGGCCCGCGTGGTGTCCAGGCATCGGCGAGGTTGGCCGTCGGGCTTGCTGGTGTCCCAGCGGATCTCGCCGGTAAAACCGGTGAGCCGGGCGATCAACGTAACCAGATCTTTGATGGTGATTTCCATACCCGTGCCCAGATTGACGGGAATGGGTTCATCCAGCACTTCCGCCGCACGCAGGATTCCCTCAGCAGCGTCCTCGGAGTAGAGAAACTCCCGGCTTGCGCTGCCTGTGCCCCAGCAGACGATGTGATCGTCGCCCGCATCAATGGCTGCGATGCATTTGCGGATCAGGGCCGGGATGACGTGCGAGGTATTCAGATCGAAATTGTCATGCGGCCCGTACAGGTTGACCGGCAGCACGTACGCGCCAGCAAGGCCGTACTGGCGGTGGTAGGCGTCCAGCATCACCCAGGCTGCTTTTTTCGCTATGCCGTAGGGAGCGTTGGTCACTTCGGGGTAGCCGTTCCAGAGGTCTTCTTCCTTGAACGGCACCGGCGTGAGGTTGGGATACGCGCAGATCGTGCCGACCTGCACGAATTTTTCGATCTGGTTGATGCGGGCGTGCTCGATCAGGTGCAAGGCCATGGCCATGTTGGCGTAGAAGAACCGGCCGGGATTGGCCATGTTGGCCCCGATGCCCCCCACTTCGGCAGCAAGGTGAATCACCACGTCGGGCTTCATGTCGGCGTACAGCCGCTTGACCGCCTCTTCGTGGGTGAGGTCGTAGTCAGCGCGGCGCGGCACAAGGATGTTTTCAGGCAGACAGCCCCGCTGACGCAGCTTTTCGCACACCGTGCGGCCAAGGAACCCCGCTCCGCCGGTGACCACCACTCGTTTATCAGCCAATTGAGTCGGCATGCAGCCTCCGTTGACGAAGAACGAACAATTTGCCTCACAAGACGTGCTGGAGCAAACAGGATACGCCAATCCGGCGTATGAGTGTCGCCCGGATGCGGTTTGCGTGATTTGGGCACGCCTGCACCGGGTATTCGGTCATATGGCCGACTTTGATCGGGTCAGGTTCAGGCAGGCCCGAAAAAGCCTGATAAAAGGCATTGGACAAGCCATTCTCGCCATCTTTGCGGCGTGAATGGCCGGCTTTTTCGGTCGTGCCTGTATGCTGCGGCGTTTGCGGCCGATTGAGAGAAACTGCAACACCGCGTTGTTTTTGTTCAAGATCTGTATTTTCGGAGCATCTCATGGCAACTACTGGCAAGCGAGCGCTGATCACCGGCATCACCGGACAGGATGGCAGCTATCTGGCGGAATTGCTGCTGAGCAAGGGCTATGAGGTGCATGGCATCATCCGCCGCTCCGCCAGCTTCAACACCGAACGGCTCGATCCGATCTATCAGGATCCGCACGAAGCGGGAGCCCGCCTGTTCCTGCACTACGGCGATTTGTGCGATGCCAATTCGCTGTCCAACATCATTCGCAAAACCAAGCCCACCGAGGTGTACAACCTCGGCGCTCAGAGCCATGTGCGGGTGAGCTTCGACAACCCCATTTACACCACCGAAGCCGACGCCACCGGCGCGATCAAGCTGCTGGAAGCGGTGCGCGATTACCAGGAGCAGACCGGCTACCAGATTCGCTACTACCAGGCCTCCAGCTCCGAGATGTTCGGCAAGGTGCAGGAGGTTCCACAGAAAGAAACCACGCCGTTTTATCCCCGCTCGCCCTACGGCTGCGCCAAGGTCTTTGCGCACTGGGCCACCGTGAATTACCGCGAAGCCTACGGTTTGCACGCGTCATGCGGCATTCTGTTCAACCACGAATCTCCCCGACGCGGCGAGACGTTCGTCACGCGCAAAATCACCCGAGCCGTCGGCCGCATCAAGCTGGGCCTGCAGAAAAAACTCTACATGGGCAATCTCGATGCAAAACGCGACTGGGGCTACGCTGGCGATTACGTCAAAGCCATGTGGATGATGCTGCAGCAGGATGAGCCGGATGATTACGTCATCGCCACCGGCAAGATGATTTCGGTGCGCGAGTTCGCGGAGCTTGCCTTCGGCTGTGTGGGACTGGACGCCAACGACTTCATCGAGATCGATCCGCGTTATTTCCGCCCCACCGAGGTCGATCAGTTGCTTGGCGATTCAAGCAAGGCCAGAAAGAAGCTGGGCTGGGAGCCGACCACCAGCGTGGAGGAACTGGCTCGCATGATGGTGGAGCACGATCTGGAACTTGCCCGCCGCGAGAAAACCCTGCGCGATGCGGGTCACGATCTGCCTGCCATGGTGGGACACGATCAGTAAGTCAATCGGTTGCAGCGTTGTTGTGCATCAGAACAGGCGCGTTTTTCTGCACGCGCGCTCAATAGCCGCGCAGGGCGCAATACATCAGCCGCCACGATTCAACATCAATCGGCGCAGCGCGCATGACGCGCAGCGCGTGTTTGCGTGCGGTGCGCACGTAACCGGCGTCGAGCGCCTTCCACGCCATCCAGCGGTGTTCGCCCTTGTTGGGGCTGCGCGGCGGGCGCGAGGCGAGCATGACTCGCGGCGGTTCGATGCCGCGCCTGGCGTAAGTTTCCGCAAAAAGCGCACGTCGAACCTCGCGCTGCTGGGAAGCGCGAAGATGACAAATGCTTTCAAAGTGCTGGCGATAGTGCAGCAGCACGTCGGGCAGGTTCGCCAGTTGCCCGCGTTCCGCAATGCGGAAAAACAAATCGAGATCTTCCTGCGTGGCGTACGCCTCGCGATAGCCGCCGATGGCCATGATCGCTTCACGCCGCACCATGATCGTGGGATGCACCATTGGCCAAAGGCCGTTGAGATGACTGCGATCGATCGCTTCGTGTTCGGTTTCCAGGGCCCATTCGCAGATGGGCAGGCCGTCGGCATCGATCAGCAGCACGCGCGTGCCCAGCAAGGTGATCTCGGGATGTGCTTCCAGATGGAGAAGCTGCTTTTCAAATCGCTGCGGCAGAGCAACGTCATCAGCGTCCATGCGCGCGATGATCTCGCAGCGTGATTCCGCCAGACCGTCATTGAGGGCGCCGACGATGCCTGTGTTCGGGCGGCTGATCAGCGTGATGCGCCGATCATGCCGCTGGTATTGTTCAATGATGCGTTTTGAACTGTCGGTTGAACCGTCATCAACAATGATGAATTCAAAATCTTCCGCTGTCTGCTGAAGAATGCTCTCGATGGCCTGCGCGAGATATTGCTGGCCGTTGTAAACGGGCATAACAACTGAAACCGGCGGAAGCGTTGATGCGCTCTGGCTGTGAACGTCCTGTTCGTGTGCAATCATGGTGATGCATCCTCATATGTTGCGCTACGGTCTACATGTTGCTTCCTCCCGTAATTCGAAGACCGTTGGCCACCACAGGCGCGAATCTCGCCGCGGCGGCACCTTCCCACGTCCCCACAGATCCCGCTCCACCACCTCAAAGGACAAGCCGTTTTCAATCACGTGTACGTCATTGGCCTGATCGCCCAGCCAGAACGACACGAAATACCGCCCGCCGACCAGCGGGACGCGCCCGAGCTGAATCAGAATCGTGCCGCGCCGCACCGGACGCTCCAGATCGTTTGACGATTGAAATCGATTGTTCGTGTTGATGAGGCGCTCGCCATCGGGTGTCGCAATCACCAGTCCGATGCGCGGATGCTGCGTGGGCGGATCGGCAGCGAACTGAATTTCAAAAGCAAGCTCGCTGCCCATGTTCACGTGCGCGCTTTGCTGGCCATCACACAAGACCGTTGCGCGTTCGATGCGCAGCGGCTGCGAAGCCGGCGCAGTAAACGAAACAGTTGCGCACAGGTCGCGGTCCATCACCGCGCTGAGATATCGGCTGACGCATTCTTCAGCGGTGGACCAGAGCGTGAGGCGGCCGCCTTCAAGCAGACAGCACGAACTGCACAGCGAGCGCACCGCCGCCATGTTGTGACTGACGAACAGAACGGTGCGCCCCTCGCCGCGCGCTGCGCGTTCCATTTTTCCCAGACACTTTTTCTGGAATTGCGCATCGCCCACAGCAAGGACTTCATCAATGATGAGAATCTCCGGCTCAAGATGCGCCGCCACAGCAAACGCCAGGCGCACGTACATGCCCGAGGAATAGCGCTTGACGGGCGTGTCGAGAAATCGATCGATCTCAGCGAAGTCGACGATGGAATCAAACTTGCGCGCGATCTCGCGACGCCGCATCCCAAGGATGGCTCCGTTGAGATAGATGTTCTCGCGGCCGGTCAGTTCGGGATGAAACCCGGTGCCGACTTCAAGCAGCGACGCCACGCGGCCGCGCAGCCGCGCGCAGCCGCTCGTCGGTTCGGTGATGCGGCTGAGAATCTTCAGCAGCGTGCTTTTGCCTGCGCCGTTACGGCCGATGATGCCCATCACCTCGCCTTGCGGCACGTGAAAGCTCACATCACGAAGCGCCCAGAACGTATCGAGTTCGGTGCCTTTTTCCCGCAACGCCTGAAGTCGGCGCAGAGGCGACTTGACCGCACCAACCAGCACATCGCGAAATGTGGCGTGTGTCGGGTCTTCAAGCCCAATGCGGTACGTCTTGCCCAGCCGATCGACTGTAATGGCGTGTGGTGACATGACGTCGATTGATGGCGAAACTGCCGGTATCGAACTGCATGATGCGCCTCCGCATGCAATGCGGAATGAACGCAATGACGCCGCAACAACATGAACGATGATGATGCTTGAAACAGGCGTCAATCAGCAACACGCAGTCAATGCAAAGCAATATCCAACTCAACAGCGCTCATTCAAAACGATGCATGACGAACTAGGCAATGTCCGCAAAGCGCCGTTCGGTCTTGCGGAAATAAAACAGACCAAAGGCAAACAGTGCTGCGCTGACAAGCACAGCCATGCTGATTAGCGTCATGTTCCAAGGTTTGCCTGAAACCGCCGAACGAAAGCCGTCAATGACGCCCGTCATTGGGTTCAGCCCGAAAATCCACTGATATCTGCTGGGAACCGTTTCCACCGACCAGATCACCGGACTGATGTACATGAGGGCCTGCACCAGAAACGGCAGCACGTAGCGGAAATCCCGATACGCCACGGTGAGCGCCGCCAGCATGTATCCAAGACCGAGCGAAGCCAGAATCGTGATCACCACAAGAAACGGCATGAACACAATGCCCCAGCTCGGCGTCACGCCGTAAATCGCCAGAATGCACGCATACACGCCAAACGAAATGGCGAAATCCACCACGCCGCTGCCGATCGCGGAGCTTGGAACAAATAGCCGCGGAAAATACACCTTTGTCAGCAGGTGCTGCTGGTTGATCAAACTCTGACCCGCCTGGCTGACGCCGTTGGAAAAAAATGTAAACGGCAATAAGCCGGCATAGGTGAAGACGGGATACGGCAGGCCCTCCGAAGGCAGTTGTGCAAAACCGCCAAACACAACCGTAAACACAACCATCGTGAAGACCGGCGGCAGCACCGCCCACGCAATGCCAAGCACAGTCTGCTTGTAGCGCACTTTCACATCGCGCCAGATAAGAAAGTAAAGCAGCTCGCGATATCGATACAGCTCAGCCCAGTCAATTCCAATCCAGCCGCGACGTGGACGAATTACAAGCTCCACGGGCTTCTCTGCGCAAGCCGCCCGTGATAGCCGCACAGAGTCAGTGCCAATCTCAGCGGCAGCAGCAGTTCCGTTGCAGCCGTTTTCACCTGGTGCAGCAGGATAGGGCGCAGAAGCAGATGCGGGCGCAGGATGAGAATTGGAATGATCGATTCCCGCAGTACCCGGCGCAGTTGACAGAGCATGCTCGGAAAGTGGATTGCTCACGCCACCATTGTTGCCGCAAGCGCACCGCATGATGTTCGCAAGCCGGCGTTGTGCGGGGTTTGCGAATTGGCACGTAGGAAAGAAAGCGGGGTTGGCGCAAGCGCTCTGCGATACAGTTGCGCTGCGACGGCTTTATTACTGCATAAAGATGGAATCAGCCGCGCAGACTCACCGTTGCGCCCACGAGCGGCGCAGCCGGAGGTTGCGGCGACTTATTATTGCCGGCTGGTGCAGCAGAAGACGCTTCAGGCGTTTCGCTCATGCGCTGTGTGGCTGAGCGGTTCTCCGCAGCCACGCGCTCCAGCAGCATCGACCACGTCTCACGTTCATACTGCAGGAGCTGAATCACTTCATCCACAAGAGCAGGATTTCGTTCGCTGCTGGCTTTCATCAGACGCGTATACATGAACGTGTACAGCGCAGAGAGCTTTTCGCACAGCGTGGGGTTATGCTCCGGCCGCAGGGCGTTGATCAGCTCAAGCAGAATGTTCTGACATCGTGTAATGCCCAGGTATGCCGCTTCATAATCGCGATTGGCCAGTCCGGCTTTGGCCTGCTCGGCATAACGAATCGCGCCGTCAAACAGCATGAGCCGCAACTCCGCCGGGCTAGCGGTCATGACCTTTGTCCGCAGATAGGCGTTGGCATTGGCATTCGGATTGGCGTTGGAATGTGGCGGCTTCATCATGCTGGAATCATCGGCAAGCAGCGGGCGAGAGTTTCACGTGGTTTGCACTTCTCAAGATCAATGACGCTGCGATCATCGGTCAGCGAGCATTTGTCAGAAATCTGCGAACTACCGCATCATGAGCATGCCGAAGTTCAGCGAGAGTGAACTCAGCGCATTGCTCTGGCCCTGCAATTTCGCCAGCGCGGTTTCCATGGCGACGAACTGCTGTTCCAAACGGAGCCGTTTGGCTTCAAGGCGCACATCGAATTCCTGGATGCGTTTGTTCGTGGCGTCGATGCGGTCCTGAAAATTGCGGTCCGCCATCGTTACGGTGCCGTCGATCGAGTTGGTCAACTGATCCATCAGGTTGTCAAACAGGTCGCCGAAGCCGCGTGCGGTCACATTCGGTTTGCTGTTTTGTATGGTGACGCCGGGCGCGATTTCTTCCGGGCCGCTCACCGTTGACTCGAAAGTGGCAAAGAGGTTTTCCACCGCCTGGCGATCATTCTCCAGCGCTTCGCGGAATTTCTCCTGGTTGAATGAAAGCTCGCCGTTTTTGCCGATCGTGATGCCGACCTGTCGCAGGTACTGATACTGCGTGGTCACGCCTTGCGCCTTGCCCTGCTGAATGCGATACATCGCCTCGCGCACCCGCGCAGTGATCGGATTGCCCAGCAGCGGCCCTTTCTGCTTGGTGTCAATGTCGTAGAAATCGTACTGATTGATTCGTCCGATGACATCATTGAAGGCGGTGACGAACTGCCGCACCGCTTCGGTGATGGCCTGGTCGTCGCGATTCACCGTGATGGTGACCGGCTCATCACTGACCTGTTTGAGGTTGAGCGTCAGGCCGTCAACCACGTCGGTCACTGTGTTGGAATTGCTGGTGACAAGGAACGCGTTCTCGCCGCTGCCGAAGAGAACCTTGGCGTCCTGTCCCCTGCTGATGATGGTCAGGCCAAGGTCGAAGTCGCCGGTGTCGATATGCAGCTCGCCCATTCTGCCGCCGATATCGGAAGTAAAGTTCAATCGGAACGGCGTGGCGCCTGAGCCGGAGTTGATGATTGATGCGCTGACGGGAATGCCTGCGCTGTTGATCTTCGACACCACCGCAGCGAGGGTATCGGATTCGTTGAACGTTACGGTGCGTTCGTAGGACCCGTCGATCATGCCGTCTTCAACAGAAGCTGCTTCACCGAGGATGTTCAAATCCTTGGCGGTCGTTCCGCTGACGGAAGTGATGGTGAGTTTGCGGACAGCGACCTGCCCATCTTCCAGCTTTGATTCGATCACCAGACCGTCGCCGGTGTCGTTGATGCGCGCGTTGATTGCCAGGCCGCGCGAATTGATTTCAGCAATTACGTCGTAGAGCGTGACAGCGTCGGAACCGATGTCAATGGTGGCTGAAGCGCCCAGGCTGTCGGTTATTTTGAACTTGCCAAGGCCGATGCCTCTGCCGTAATTCAGATCGCTGAGCTTCGTTGCTTCGGAAACGTAGCGGTGCTGCAAATTAGTCCCGCGCACGGTGTTTGAAGCGGTGCCGGCCGGATCGGTTTCAATGCCAAGCGCCGCAGCGGCATCGCCGGTGACAATAAGATTGCTCACGCCGCCGGAGCTGTCGGTGATCTGCAATCCGTTGCCGGTATTGTTGTAACCGACTTCAATCGCCGCTCCGGCCGCAGCAGCGGCCTGGTTGATGGCGTCGATGATTTCGCTCAGCGATGCGTAGCTGTCAAGATTGCTGACGGAGAACTGCACGCCTGCGCGATCGGTGATGGTCAGCTCAGTTGCGCCGTTGAGCCCGGAACCGCCGTTGAGGTTGTTCACCAGCACCGAACCCAGCGCCGCAACAAGTCGCCGACCCTGGATGGTGTTGCCAGCTATGCCGCTGGCATCCGTTTCAATGCCCAAAGCAGCCGCGGCAAGGGGATTGGCGGCGGTGCCGCGCACAATGAGATTGCCCGCGCCGCCCGTGGTGTCGGTCAGTTGCAGGCTCACGCCATCTGCCGCAAGCGAAGCGATAATGCGGCCGTTGTTGTTGCTGGCATTGTTGATGCGATTAATCACATCACCCAATGTCGCAGCAGGCGGATCGCTGATGGTATTGGGAATAACCTGACCGTTGAAGCTGTCCGCCTCCACGCCGGCTTCATTCAGAATGCCAAGTTCCGTGGCGGTTTTGGTGCCGTTGACGCCTGCGCCGAGCACCTTCAGCGGGCCATCGCCGCCCTGGGTGTCGGTGACGGTCAGCCGCGCACCGTCAGCATGGATGCCGATTTGAATGCGTCCGCCGGTTTCTGCTGCCACTCGCGTGATCAGGCCGTTCACCGTGGTAATGCCGGTGAGATTCACTTCGTATTCGTTGCCATCGCGATCGACGAACTTGATGTCTTTATTGTCATCATCGCCGAGGGTGATGCCCTTGCCGTTATTGAGATCGCTGAGCAGCGTTGACGGCGTGATGGGCAGGTTGATGCGCCCGAGGTCAACGTCGATGACGGTGCCGTCGCGCGCGGTGATGCGAAAATCCGGCACGTTGTTGCGGATCAGCACGCCGTTGCCGTCGTTGAGCGATGACAGCGAGGTGTTCGCGCCGATGGTGTTGATGTTCTGGCCGATGAGCGTGTCGCCGGCCGCGCTGCCGGCAATGCCCAGGTCTGTTGCAGTGGTGAAGCCCGCAGCATTGGCGATGGTGAGCGTTCCCGTGCCGCCGGTGTTGTCGGTAATGACAAGTCCATCGCTTGAAATGCGGGCGGTGACGTTCACGGTGCTTGCGCTGTTGATGCGCTCGATGACCTCGTTGAGGGTGGCGACGTCGGTGAGGTCGATGGTTTCCTGCGCGCCGGAACGGTCGGTGATGACAATTTTGCCTCGCGCCACGCCGTTGCCGCCGTTGAGTTCTTCGAGGTTGCGGTCGACAGCGAGTCCGCCGCGTCCGAACTCAAAGCTCATGCTCGTCAATCCCAGCGGGGTCGTGGCGCGGTCGGCAAACCCGCGCGACAACTGCTGGCTGGTGCTGACGAGCTGGCGAACGATGAACTGAAAGCTTCCCGGCTGTGCGTTCTTGGCAGCCGTGGCGGACAGAATCTCTTCGTTGCTGCTGGACGCGAGAGTGGACTGAAAGATTTTGTCGAGGCGAAACGCGCGGGAGGCGGTTTTCATGTTCAGCAGACGCGCGTTGATGTCCATCAGAGCCGTGCGCTGCGCCTGCAGCGTGGCGACGCGCGTCTGCAGGTTGGTCTTCCCCCGCGCTTCAATCGCCAGCAGTCCTTCAATGAGCTGCGCGGTGTTGATGCCGCTGATCAGACCGATCCCGGTTGTGATGGAACCCATATCTGCTCCCTGCGCTGCTTATGCGGCCTTGCTCCATGCCCACGAAGATTCGTTGCTTGCGGGCGTCCAGTTGATGCGGTCAAGGCCATGCTTTCGAAGAATGAGAATGTCCGAAGCCCAGGCGGCTAGCGTTCGATTGAAAAGCTCATGTGCGTGTTGCACGGCGATGTGTGCTTCATCAGCGGTCGGCACGTGCATGAACTTCATCGGCAAAGCGGCTGGCTGAGCGTTCATTCCGGTCTCCTTGACAGCAAATAGTGGTCCGCAGCGCTGCGCTTCAGGCAAAATGCGCAAACCCTGCGAATCATGAGCAGCACAGATGTGATCGGTCCGAAAAGCAGCCGACTTGCGTCCAATTGCGCGATGATGAGCACAGTTGATGCGCAAAAGTTGCAGCGCGATTTATGCGCTTGACTCAAGGT
Organism: uncultured Isosphaeraceae bacterium; assembly: GCA_964575335.1. Classification (GTDB taxonomy): domain Bacteria; phylum Planctomycetota; class Phycisphaerae; order Phycisphaerales; family SM1A02; genus CAZNPU01. The sequence goes on from CAZNPU010000017.1 coordinate 17,550, forward strand.
TGGATTCGACTGGAATTGAACTGGGAGCTGCGCTGCTTCCATCGCTGTGCGTGTTGAGCGCAGGACAACGCCCTCACCGGTTGCAGGGTGAGGGCGTTATGTTTCATCATTGCGGTTGTTGTGATGATGAATCGCTGGCGCAAGAGGTTATCGGGCGGTGTACTGGCCGCGCGCGACTTTCTTGAAGATCTTGGGATTCGCCAACAGCGCCTGGTTGACGATCGTTCGGAAGTTCGGGCTGGTGGTCTGATAGCCAGCCTTCTGCACTGCCTCGGCGGCTTCGGTCACCGAATACGTGTTGCCGGTGAGCACTTCGCGCAATGCTTCAACAAGACTGGTGGCATTTCGCGGACGTCGTCCCCGCCCACCACTGGGACGCGCAGCAGCAGCGGTTGCAGCTTGTTTCCGCGGCCGACCGCGTCGACCTCGCGCGGGCGTCGCTGCGGGAGCAACGCCATTGCTTGCGCCCGGCTGCAACTGTGCAATCTCGTTCTCGATAGCTGAAAGCTCAGCGCTCAGTTCGTCGCGACGACGAACCAGATCCTGCAATTGACTCTGGCGACGCTCGAGTTCACGTTGCAGATCTGAAGTGGATATGGCTGATAGTGCGCTTGGTCTTCCTCGACGTCCAGCCCCGGCACGCTTCTTTCGTCGTGGCATGTGAAGGTTCTCCTAAAAATCCTATTTGGTTCAAAAAATGAATGTGACAATAAATGAACGAACCGGAACCGAATAGGGGAACCTTATGTGCAAAACTGAAAAAATACAAGCGACCTAGCCACAAAAGGCATTGATGGTACAGACGTTAGCACGCGCATGCGCCGCTGCGACGTTTGCAACTCAATTGCTGCATCTTGTTGCGAACCACGCCGTCAGCGCAGTGGAAACGCAAGCCGTTGCAACCTGCCTGCATCTAAGTTCATTTCCCCGGTCGGCGCACTGAGCGTACTGAGCGAAAGATGCCAGCAGGCGCGTCTTCGTACAAACAACAGGTGTGCTGTGCATGCAGCGTTGTTCAGGAATCGTTTTCAAATCCCAGTTGCCGAAGTACGCCTTCAAACTGATCCAGCGAGTAAAACTCGATGACCAGCTTGCCGGTTCCTTTGGTTCGGCCCGGGTGCAGATGCACTTTGGTGCCCAGGTGCTGCGCTAATCGCCGCTCGAGATCAGCCATGTGCGCATTCGCAGCCGTCGGCGGCTTGGGCGAGGCAGGCAGCGTGACCGGCCGATGAGCCCCCTGCCGCACGCGGCGCTCCATTTCGCGCACCGACCATCCTTCGCGAACCGCCTGGCTGGCCAGCAATGCCCGCTGTTCCAAGTTAGTAATTCCTAACAAAGCCTTCGCGTGCCCCAGCGACAGCTGGCCAAGCTGGATGGCTGATTTGATTGAGTCGTCCAGTTCGATCAGCCGCAGGTGGTTGGTGACGCTGCTGCGGTCCAGCCCGACGCGCTGAGCGATTTCCTGATGGGTCAACTGAAACTCATCGATCAGCCGCTGGAATGCTTCAGCACGCTCGATCGGGTTGAGATCTTCCCGCTGCAGGTTTTCGATCAAAGCGAATTCCGCTGCGGTCTGATCATCCACCTCGCGAATGACAGCCGGCAGCCGGCTGAGCCCGGCGATCTGCGCAGCCCGCCAGCGCCGCTCGCCCGCAATGATCTGATAGCTGCCGGTGCCGTCGTTGGCGGGTCGCACCACGATCGGCTGCATGAGGCCTGAGGAAGCAATTGAGTTCGCCAGCGCCTGCAGCGCCTGCTCATCAAAATGCTGGCGCGGCTGGTTCGGGTTGGGATGAATGCTTGCGATCGGCAGAAGACGCACGCCCGAATCATCAGCAGACCCCTCGCGCGTTGCAGCAGCAGAAGAAGAATCGGCTGTGGCGACATGCGATTGTGATGCAGCAATGGTCGCTGCTGGGGTTTCTGCAGGAGAACCAGCTTTCATGGGGTGAGCGTGGCCAGGAGCGATAGCAGGGGGCGAAGCGACGGGTGCCGGTGCCGACGCTGGCGATTGCGCTGGCGGCACGGGCGCAGGCACATCGACCCGCACAGGCGTTGAGATCAGGCTGCCAAGCCCCCTGCCAAGTTTGCGGCGTGGAGATGTGCCGGAACGGGTTGCTTCGCGTGCCATAACACTACTGCTCCTTTTCTTGCCTGATCTTCTCTTGCCTGATCTTCTGGAATGAATGCTGGCCACCCATATTCGGGGCGATTGATGAATTGCACATGCTCAGTACGAGGCTTGCAGCCGGGTGATAGTGCCTTTCAGCGATGTGTTCATCCATGAATCAGCTTGAATAACAGATGATCGGCCAGTGAAACTGAATGCGATCAAAATGACTGAACCCCTTCTCAAGGGTGAAAACTGCAGCTTGATCATTTTCCTTTGAATCGCCCCATGGCAGCATGTTCCACGTGGAACACTGCACCGCCAGCTGGTTGTCTGTTCGCGGTGTTATGCCATGTTCCACGTGGAACGTCAACTTGGCTTGGTGTGAGTTCTGGTCTGGTGAGTGAAATTGCATCTGCAGAAGCCGAGACTCCCTGAGCCAAGCTATGTCACAGGTAGGCACAGGATGCTGATTGCGGATCAGGTGAGCCAGCTTGGGGCACGTTCGGTTTGTCAGTTGTCTGAAGTGTGTTCCGCGTTGAATTGTGTGCCAAACCCTTTGGTTTCAGTCGGGCAGAGTGCTGTGGACGCCATTCCTGTGGTTCTGTTGTCAAAATATTGGGAGCTTTTGGTTATCTCATGCAGTTGCGCCTGCTTTTTGACGATATTTGGCACGCGATTCGCTCAAGTTCAGGGCAAATTCAGCTCGCCACCGCTTTGCCCAGCCTCTCTGTTCTCTACGCTCTCTATGCGCGACGAGTCATCTCATCATCAGCTTGAGGTCTCAGTTGATCCGGCAGTGCTCTCCGATCGTCTGGCGGAGGCAGAGGCGGAGCTGGAGACGCTTCGTCGTGAGCTGGAGCATGCCAGCCGCCTGGCGACGCTGGGCACAATCGCTGCGGGCATAGCGCATGAGATCAACAACGTGCTTACGCCGGTGCTTGCCTATGCGCAACTGGCCAGCCAGCACCCCGATGACCAATCGCTGCAGCGAAAGGCATTGCATAAGGCCCGGCTGGGAGCGGAGGCTGCGACGCAGATCGTTCAGGCGATCCTCGGCTATGCTGCAGCCTCGGACGATGAGCCGGCTGTGGCCAGTCTGCACGATGTCATGCAGCAAACCATGGAACTGCTCACCCGCGATCTGGCGAAGGATCGCATCAAGCTCACGTTGCGCGTTCCTGACGGTGTCCAGGTTTGCATGAAGCCCCTGGCCCTGCAGCAGGTTCTGCTCAATCTCATCCTCAACGCCCGGGCTGCCCTTGCGAATCAGCGATGCGGCGAGGTGGTCATCAGCGCGATGGAGCGGAGCGATGGCATGACGGTGATTCGAGTGTCCGATAACGGTCCCGGGATTCCCGAGGATGTCGTCGGCCGCCTGTTTCAGCCATTTGTCAATGCCGGTTCTCCAAGATCAGGCGGCAGGAAGAAAAAGGGGGGCGCTGGTCTGGGCTTATCCATCTGTCGCCGGCTGATCGAAAACGTCCATGGCACCATCACCGCCAGCTCAACGCCCAACGCAGGCACAACCTTCACCATCACCCTGCCCACAGCTCGAAATCAGCGGGCAATCGCAGGTTAGCAATCACTATCTTTTCTGCCGGGGTAGGGCAGCGAGGCAAATCTGCTGTCTATTGCGCTATGCAGGCGTCAATTGCGCATCATTACTGCGTAATGAGGCGAGATAATTGCGCAATCGGTGCATATTGGTGCATTATCAATCATTTTGCTCGATTATGCCGGCTTTTTATATTCTTCTGTTGCGATTATGGGTAAATTGACGTGCATGTTGCCTGCGTGTCGCGCTGCTTGAAGTTGTGGGACAACCATCGTGGGCGCAGGCTGCGAATCAGCGGCACTAAGCTCACGCTCGCGCACCTTTGCCGATCCAACACGCCCTGACTCGGCAATTCTTGATTGATCCGACATCTAATCCGTCAGGATCACCACATCATCGGGGTCAACAGCAAAGTGCAGTGTGTCGCCCGGTTCGCCGAAATGCGAGGGATTAAGCTCCAGTGCTCGGAGTATGGTGCCGTCCTGCAGTTCCACCAGATGCTGGGCCATTTCGCCAAGGTAGATGGTTCGCTGCCGCTTGCCGGAAATGCAGTTATGTCCGTTGGGGCGGTCGATCATGCGCAGGGCTTCAGGTCGAATGGAGCAGGTGACGTTGCCGCCTCTGGGGGCAGCTTCAAGTCCAGCGGTGCTGCGCAGCACGCCTGCTGGCGTATCAAGCGACACCAGTCCATCCTCGCCGCCTCCGATCACTGCGGGTAGGAAGTTCGTTTCGCCCAGAAAATCAGCCACAAATCGCGATGCCGGCCGATCGTACAACTGCCGCGGCGGTCCTGATTGAACCACCTTCCCGGCGCGCAGCACCGCCATGTTGTCAGCCATGGAAAGCGCTTCTTTCTGATCATGGGTGACGTAGATGGTGGTGATCTTCGTTTCGGTGCAGATTCGCCGAATTTCCGAGCGCATCTCCAGCCGCAGCTTTGCGTCCAGGTTGCTCAGCGGTTCATCCAGCAGGAGCACGGTTGGCTCGATCACCAGCGCGCGGGCCAGTGCCACGCGCTGCTGCTGGCCGCCGGAAAGCTGGTTCGGCTTTCGCTTGGCGTAGTTTTCCATATGAACGCTGCGCAGGGCAGCCATGACGCGATCGGCTCGTTCCGAAGCGGGCACTTTTCGTACGACCAGGCCGTAGGCCACGTTCTCTTCCACGGTCATGTGCGGCCAGAGCGCGTAGCTTTGAAACACCATGCCGGTGTTGCGCCGATTGGGCGGCAGCAGCGTGACGTCGCGGTCGCCAAAGCGAATCGAACCGGCTGACGGTTCAATAAAGCCCGCAATCATGCGCAGCAGCGTGGTCTTGCCGCATCCCGACGGTCCGAGCAGGAAAAACAGCTCGCCTGATTCGATCTTCAGATCGACCGAGTCAACAGCGGTGGTCGCGCCGAATTGCTTGGTCAGCCCATGGATGGTGATGGCTGTCATGTGAGGCAAAAGATAGCAATCCAAAGCCGGTGGGGCGAAGCGCAGCAGATGATTGTCGCTGCAAACCCAACATAAACCCAACTCAACCCCGTCCCAGTCCCGGCATCATCACTCATTATTGTCAGCAGACACAGCTTGTGCCTGGCGCTTTGTGTTGGTGGTGTCTTGATGCGCTGCCTTGCTACGCGCAGCAGTAGCATGGCGAACGCGCACGTAAGCCATTTGATCGATCGATCGATTGATTGATTCTGGGCGGCTTTGGCGGTTGAAAACCCCACCAGCCGGTTACGATAGGAAGGCGATGTCGCGGTCGATTCACCAACTCGAGCAGTTGCGCAAGCTTCGCTGCCGCCCGCAGCCTGATCTGTCCATCAGCGCTCTGATCGCCAATACCGCGACGGAAGCAACGAAATCGCATAAGAAGCTTGGTGAACTGATTGAGCTGTGGGAGCGTCTGGTGCCGGCTGAGCTGGCGTCTCAAACCTCGCTGCTGGGGTTGCGTGCCGGCGTATTGCAGGTGCGCGTCGGGTCTTCCGCAGCTTCGTTTGAGCTTGACCGTCTGCTTCGCAGCGGCCTGCTTGCGCAGCTGCGTCAGCAGTTTCGAGGTTCGCTGGTGCGTGTGAAGCTCCAGGTCGGCCCGCTTGGCTGACCAACATCGCCACGGCTCCTCCTCATCATTGTTGCCCCGCGCATGTCTCAGAAGTCATCAGATGATGAGTCTTCGCCCGCGCCGGCCGCACACGCGCCAGATACAAATGCCGCCAGATCCGCACCGATCTGGCCCCAATGGCTCCTGCTGATGGCGTGCGGCTTTCTTTCGCTTGAATGCGGCCTGCTTGCGCTGACGCTCAAGGGACCATGGCTGATTCTGCTGGCGCCGTCAGTTGTCTGCGGCGTTCGCGCATTGGAAATCTGGCGAGACCTGCGCAACCGCATGACTCGCAACGATCAGCGCTGATGCTCCAGCCCATATCCACTCCAAAGGGAAAAACCAGAGAGCCTGGAAGTAATGAAATCAATGCAGCGAAGCGGCGAGCAGGCGGTGCTGGGGGCGATGTCCTGTCCCTTGTTCTATTTCTGTTTCTGTGGTGTTGCTGTCTTCAGCGTGCGTGCATTGCATTTGACAGCAAGCGTCAGTCAAGTGTCACGACTGGATGACGCCAGGGCATCAACCAGAATGCTCGGCACCGGCTGCAGCTTGCCGGCTCGATCAATGCAGGCGATGGTCGTCTGCGCGGTGGCGAGCAGCAGGCCGTCACGGTACAGCGCATAGTCGTGCTCGATTTTCGCGCGCGTCACGTTGACCAGTCGCGTTTGGAGTTTCAGTACGTCATCGTACCGGGCGGGTTTTTTGTAACGAATGCTGATCGACGCGACCGCCAGCATGTAGCCTTGCGCTTCGAGGTCGCGGTAATTGATGCCGCAGGATCGCAGCAGTTCAGTGCGGCCCATCTCAAACCACACGGGATAAATCGTATGGTGCGCCACGTTCATGGGATCGCATTCGTTGTAACGCACGCGAAATTCAATGAAGCCAACGGCAAGGGCGTTGTTTTCAGCGTTCATGCACGCATCATAGAAGCTGCGCATCAATGATGGATGAGGGCGCAGAAGAATGAGAACGGGAAACGCATTACTTGCCGACGCAGAATGTCGCAAAGATTCGGCCGAGCACATCGTCCGGCGTGATGTCGCCCGCCAATGCCGCCAGTTCATCCAGCGCGCTGCGCATGGATGATGCGATCAGTTCCGGATCCTGCAGCGCATGTTCATGGCGCACCGGTTCAACCAGCGCGATCGCTTCAGTAAGGTTCTCCAAGGCGTTGCGCAACGCAGCTTCATGTCGCGGCCGAAGTGCGGCGGTGTCGGCGGCAAGGCTCACCGCGCGGTCAGCCAGACGCTGCGCAATGGCTTTGCGCAGTGCGTCCAGGCCTTCGCCAGTTCGCGTGCTGACGGTCACCGAACGATCCATATCTGCATCTGATTTGATTGTGTGTACATGTGCGTGTGATGGATCGCGCACATCGGCTTTCGTCCATACAAGCAGTTCATTGTCTTTCAGATTGCCAACTTCGTCTGCATCTTGAACTTGATCAACGGGCACGCATCGCAAGATCAGTTCTGCGCGCGCGATCGCTTCATGAGCGGCGCGTTGCATCAGACGATTGATGAGCGATTCTTCAATGTCCAGGCCCGCCAGATCAACGAGCATCACCTCAGCAGGGCCGTGCGATGTGGAAATCGTCAGCGGTTCAGCAAGCACATCACGCGTGGTGCCGGCGGTGGGGGAGACGACCGCTCGCTCGTGGCCGAGCAGGGCATTGAAAAGCGCGGATTTTCCCGCATTGGGCTGGCCGACCAGCACCACCCACGGGATCGCTTCAAGCTGTTCCATACCCACGGATCGTTCCAGTTGCTGCGTGATGCGCTGACGCAAATCGATCAGACGTTCATAAAGGTCGCTGGGACTGATCGCTACGACGTCTTCCTGATCGGTGAAATCGATTCCGGCTTCAACCAGCGCAAGCGCAGCGGCAAGATCATCCGCCACATGATGCGCAAACGCGCCCAGCGAACCGCTGCGGAGCATCTGCGCAGCGCGGAGTTCCGCATCCGAGACAGCCGCAATGGTGGCAGCGACGCCTTCTGCCTGAGTGAGCGTGAGCTTGCCGTTGAAAAACGCCCGCGCGGTGAACTCGCCGCCTTCTGCAAATCGGGCATCAATATTGTGCTGTTTCGCAAGAGCCAGTATGGCGTTCGCAACGCGCTCAAGCAGCGCGGGATTGCCCGGCAGTTGCAGCTCTGCGGAATCTTCGCCGGTGTAGGAGTGGGGGGCCGGCGCGAGAAACGCAAGAGCAGAAATGTGCTGGCGATTGCTGATGCGCAGCGTTGTTGGGTGAACGCTGCGGGTTGGCTGCTGAGGCATCGTCGAGGTGCACTGGTGCAGCAGTTCGAACGTCTGCGGCCCGCTGATGCGAATGATGCCGCGCAGCGATCGCCCGGGCGGAGAAGCGATGGCGAGAATGGTGTCGGCAGGGTGCATGGCGGTCGGAGCAGCAAAACGCAACAAAACAAGCGATCTCAGCAATCGATCACGAAATCAGCATGTCGGAAAATTGATATGTGAACAATATCCCCCCTGCCCTCGCGCAGTCTTTGTTCAGCCTCGCTTCAGCATCGCTCATCAGGCGCAGCCGCTTGAGAGAACAGCAGGTGTTTTTCCGATCAACAAGCAAAAACACAATGAATGGGTGATCGATTGTGACGCTCTGATTCTGCTGCGGCCGGCTTACTTACGTTTCTTGAATGAGCGAGGCGGCTGCTCGCGCCGCTTGGCCTTCGCGCGTTCGATGGCCTCAGCAAACGCGCGGGCGCGGGGATCGCGAATGGTTTTCTTTTCCCGCTTCTTCACTGCCGGAGCAGGCGCGGTCAGATCCATCTGATCAATGTGGCGGCGGACATAACGGCTTTCAAGAATACCGACGCATGTGGAGGTGAAGATGTACAGCGTCAGTCCCGAAGGCGCTGCATAAAGAAACAGCGGGAACAGCACCACCATCATCACCTTCATGATCTTCTGCTGCTGAATCTGCTCAGGCGTCATGTTCGGCGTCGGCGGCGGCGACATGTACTTCTGCTGAATGTAAAACACCACGCCCATCAGAATCGGCAGCAGGTTGATCGACGTGACATGAATGCCGATCAGCGGAATTCTGAACCCCGAGCCTAAGCTGATGAACCGGTCGGGAACGGACAAGTCAGCCAGGAACTGCCAGTTGCCGAACAACTGGAAGACGCCGTAGAACGCCGGCTCCTGACGAAGATCAAACGCGAAATACAACATCGCCCACAGTGCGATCCAGATGGGCATCTGCAGAAACATCGGCAGGCAGCCAAGCATCTGCAGCGGGTTGAGGTTGTGTTCGCGCATCAGGCGAATCTGCTCAGCCTGCGCCCGCTTCGGATCGTGGCCGTAGCGCTTTTGAATCTTGTCGATTTCGGGCTTCAGAGCCGCCATCTGCTTCCCGAATCGCTGCATGCTGATCTGCGATTTCTTCGTCAGCGGGTGCAGCAGCGTGCGCACCACGATCACCAGGCCGATGATCGCTAGACCCCAGTCAAAGAGGATCATGTGCAGCACTGAGAGGAACCAGAGCAGGAAATGAGCCAGCCACTGGAATGTCAGGAACGTGCAGCACCCCGACATTTCGTACAGAATCAACCCGCTCATGTTGAGCAGGCTGTACGGCGGGTGGTTGAGAACGTGCCGATCCATCGGGCCGGCGAACACGCCCATGTCGAAGGCGATTTCGGCACCAGGAGCGACCTCTACAGTCGGACTGGTCAGGTACGTGAAGATCGTCGGATCTACAGCCTTTGACGGTTCGCGCGGCGAAACGTCAAAGCGCACCTCGTCAACAATATCTTCAAGCGATCGACTGCCGCGGCCGTCCTCGCTCAGAAGCGGATGCACCGCCAGTGCGAAATAGCGGTTGGTCGCAGCGAACCACGACAGGCCGTAGCCGTGTTCGGTGCTGGTGCGATTCGGCCAAATGGTGCGCAGCTCCCGCGCCCTCGCGGCGTTTTCCGGATCAGAAGCGCGGCTGTGGAGTTTGAGAAGATCGCTGCGCTCGTAAATCAGATCGTTGTCGTTGGCGCGAACGAGGCCCGGCCTTCCGTCTGGATCGGGCAGGAAGCCAAACGAAAATCGCCGCCGATCAATGTAGCCGGACTTGTCATCAGGCAGGCCGGTCGGGCCATACTGTCCCCAGCGCACCTCCAGCGGCTGATCGGTCAGGTTGCGCACGCGCTGGCGAAGGATGATGTCGTATGCGCCGTCAACTGATCCATTGGCGCCGCTGAGCGAGAACTGCCTCACGAGCACCGCAATGGGTTTCTGGTCGCTGTTGACGATGTGCGTTTCAAAACGGCCCGGTGCGGTTTCCGCCCAAATGGAATCAAGCAGCAGCGGCACGTACTGGCCGTTGATGGTGATCGAGTGGGCTGCCAGCACCGGCACGGGCGTGATGCGCAACTGTCCCTGTGCATCGACCCATTCGTAGTTCTGCGTGGTTTGCAGGATGTACCGCTTTGATTCGTCAACCTGCGCCAGGTCATACGGCTCTTCGGGTGAAAGCGATCGCAGATACTGCTCAGCCTCCCGCTTGGCCAATGCGGTCTGCCAGAGGTCGCTGAATCGGATCGACTCAATGCCTGCGCCCTGTCTGGTGAACTCAACCAGCATGTAAGCCCGGCGCGGGTCAAGCGAGCCAAGCGGCTGTGGCGAGGCGTCGGGCGAAATCTCGCGATCGGGGGGGGCTACCGCGGTGAGGCCGACAAACAATGAGGCGTCGCTGCTTGCAGCGGGTTCCGCGCTCGGGGCAGCATCGTCTTTTGGTGTGTCTTCTGGTGCATCTGGTGACGCGCCTTGCGCATCAGCCTGCTTGTGGTCCTGACCCTGATCCTGATCTTGCGGCTGCTGCTGATCACTGGCAGGAGGAGTTTCCGGCTGGGTGGCGGCAATCTGGTCGGCAGGCGCACTGCTGTTGCGCGGCTGGCGGCCGGGTGAAAGCCACGTCACCAGCACCACGCCCAGTGCAGCAAGGGCGACAATAAGGGGAATGAGAATGCGTCGAGCGCGTGGGTCCATGAGCGTTCAGTCGGCGGCCTGGGCAGGTACTGGTTCTCCACCCGGGCACGGGGCGTTGGTCGAAACAGACAGAAACGTATTACTTACGAATTCGCAGCCACCTTAGCGGCCTTCCCTTAATCGTTCCCCCAGCCAGTCGCTCAATTGCGGAATGGCGCGAATTTTTGCCACCACCGCATCGATGTCGTATTCAAGCCGGAAGAACTCCACGCGGTCGTCGCTGAGGATGGCATAGCTGGATCGCGGGTCAAGATCGCGCGGCTGGCCCACCGAACCGGGATTGATGATGGCCTTCTCGCCGTTGTTGAACTTGTACACGCCGTCCAGATCATCCGGCGGATAGAAGTCCGGTTCGTTGGTGAAGACACCCGGCACATGGGTATGGCCCACCAGGCAGTATTTCTCAATCCGGTCGAAGATCTGCTGCATCTTCACTGGCGAATTGATCGCGTCTTCCGGAAACAGATACTCGTTGATCGGCCGCCGCGGTGAGCCGTGGACACACAGAAAATCGTCGAATATCACACGCACACGCAGTCGGCCAAGAAACTCCCAACGCTTGGCGGCCTTGAAGGAGTCCGGCTCGGCTTCAAACTGCGCTCGGGTCCAGTACGCAGCCTGCTCAGCGGCCTGGTTGAAGTTCGTTGGCTCGTAGAGCGCGCCGAAGTCGTGATTGCCCATCAGCGACCAGTCGCATCGCTCCGCAACCAGGTCCACGCACTCTACCGGGTTTGGTCCATAGCCCAGAATGTCGCCCAAACAGATGATGCGATCGACTTTTTGCGTGTCGATGTGATCAAGCACCACTTGCAAAGCTTCAAGGTTCGCGTGGATGTCGCTGATAATGGCCGTGCGCACGTCCAGACGGCTCCTGGGACAGATCAATTGACGCAAACATGTGGGCGAGCCAACGTCACAGACATTGGCCCCGCACAAGCGGGAAACATCGATGCTAGAGCCTCGCTGCCCACCCGTCAACGTGAATTGGGGCTTCCGGCCTTTATGCCGGGGGTTCAGCGCCCATCCTTTATTCCGGCAGCCGGCTGCTCGGCGTTGCCGCCTGCGGTCCGGACGCACATTGCCGGGCGATGGTCGCCAGCAACGTGTTGCGGTCAATCGGCTTGGCGGCATAGTCGGTGCAGCCTGCCTTCAGGCACTTCTCGCGATCGCCTTTCATGGCGTGAGCCGTCAGGGCGATAATCGGCCCGGAGTAGCCCTTGTTGCGCAGGTATGTCGTCGCGCCATAGCCGTCCAGCTCGGGCATCTGCATGTCCATGAGAATCACGTCAAAAGGCTCGTTTGCCTCGCTGGCCTTCAAGGCTGCTTCAACCGCAACCCGGCCGTTTTCAGCAATCGTGACCTTGGCGCCCGCCTTCCGCAGATGAAATGAGATCAGGCGCTGGTTATCGATGCCGTCTTCCGCCAGCAGAATGTTCAGCCCGCAAAGCTGGGGCGGCGTGTCGGCACATTCCGACTCATCAGCCGCGTGCCGCGCTGCCTCCACTTCGACCGGATTGATCCATTCAACGTTGTACAGCGGACCGGTTTCAATCTCCAGCACAAAGCGCGAGCCTTTGTCGGGCATGCTCTGGACCGTGATATCGCCGCCGAGCATGACCGCCAATCGTTTGGAGATCGCCAGCCCCAAACCCGTGCCACCAAATCTGCGGGTGGTTGAGCTGTCGGCCTGCATGAACGGCTGGAACAACCGCTTGAGCTGCTCATCGGTCATGCCAATGCCGGTATCGATGACTTCAAAGCGCAATCGCGGCCTGTCGTTGTCGGCGCCAGCGTTTTCAGCAAGCCGTACAAGGATGCGCACGCTGCCGTGCTGTGTGAATTTGATGCCGTTGCCAGACAGATTCATCAAAATCTGGCGCAAACGCATCGGATCAGTGCGGATCACGCGCGGAATTGGCCCAACATATTCCACATCAAACTGCAGATTCTTTTCCATGGCCCGGCCGCGCATCAGCGACGCGACGTCGGCGACGATCTCAACCGGCGAGCATTCGATTGCTTCGACTTCAAGCCTGCCCGCTTCGATCTTGGAAAGATCGAGAATGTCGTTGATGAGCTGCAGCAGATGGGCGCCGTTGCGGCGAATGGTGTGGATGCAATCCAGACGATCGCTGGGGCCTTGCGAGGGATCGATCATGAGATCGGCGTATCCCAGAATCGCCGTCATCGGCGTGCGAATCTCGTGGCTTATGTTGGCCAGAAACTCGCTCTTGGCGCGGCTGGAGGCCTCGGCCGCTTCCTTGGCCTGCTGCAACGCCGCTTCCGCCATGCGACGCTGATTGCTTTCCAGTGCCAGCGAGACAAGCGATGCGATTGAGGCTGCGAAGCCTTCTTCCTCAAGCGACCATTGCCGCGGCGAACCGACATGCTCATGGCACAATACGCCCGCCAGGCGGCCGTTGAGCCAGATCGGCACGTCGAGCATGGCTTGGATGCCGAACTGCGGCAGGTAGTCGTCAGCGAAATCACATGTGCGCGGATCGGTCGCGGCGTCGTACGCAGCAATGACCTCCTGATTGCGCAAAGCTGCAAAGTAATTCGGATAATCGGCTTCCCGCAGCGTCCAGCCCTTGCTGTGCTGGGCAGCAGTACGCTCAAAGAGATCCGCACAGGACAGGATGCCGGTGTTTTCGTCAAAGAACCACACGCTGGTGCGCTCGACTTGCAGGGCTGCGCCGCTGGCTTCGGTCATTTCACGAATTGCCGCCGCAAGGTCATTGCCATGCAGCGCGCCTTGCTGCCGAGCCAGGCGCATCATCGCGCGGTTCTGTCGGCGCAATCGCTGCTCGCTTTCCGCCAGCGCCTGTTCGTAGCGTTTCTGCTCGGTCAGATCGATCATCGAACCGATCATGCGCACGGGACGCCCGGATTTGTCGCGAATGATGAACCCGCGATCAAGGAAGATGCCGTAGCTGCCGTCTTTGCGCTGAAAGCGGTATTCCTCCGCCCACGTGTCCGATTCACCGTCAAGCGCCCGTTGCAGGCTTTGGGTGGCGTGGTCGCGATCGTCCGGATGCACGCGCCTGGCCCATTCATCCAGTGAATTGCCAAGCTCTGTCGGGCTGTAGTCGAAAGCACCTCGGACCGCATCGTTCCAGCACAGCCGATTGTTGACCAAATCCAAATCCCAGATCACGTCTCGGGTGGCCTGATTGACCAGCCGGTATCGCGTTTCGCTTTCGCGAAGCGCCTCCTCGGACGCCACGCGCTGGGCCAAATCGGCGCGAAGCAGCGTGATGATGGTGCTCGACCCCAGCAGAATCAGCACCAGCATGGCGATGAACGCAATGGAGGAGCGTCGTGCCTCGGCGATGCGCGAAAGCCATTGCTCGGCGGGAAAATCAACACCCAGCACCGCCTCGACTTCGCCGAACTTGTCGTACATCGGTACATGTGCGCTGATCCACGTGCCCCACCGGTCTGTAAAAGGCTCTGCGTCAAAAGTCATTGTGCCTTCAAAGGCCAGCCTGAGCGCTTCGCTGTCGTCCTGGAAATACTCGCCGATTCTGGTGCGCATCTCCCGCGCGCCGTCATACCGGCCGTCGCCGTCGTAATCGGTTTCCGAGTCGACCATCAGCACGATCGTGCCGTCGTCGAGCTTGCGGAAGGTGTAGATGTCCGCAATCAGAGGAGTGGACTTCTGCCAGCGGATCTGAGCGTTGATCATTTTCAGATACCGCGGGTCGTCCGGCGGAGTATCGAGCGTCAACTCCGCATGGCCCATTCGTTCCAGTTCCCGCGCGTAGATCGGCGCAAGATCCTCGATAAACTGCTGCAATCGCTCGCGCTCCATATCCCCGGCGCTTTGCACGAGAAACCAGCCCGAAGCGAGCACCGCCAGCAGCGAGAGCCAGGTGAAGTACCGGTCTCGATACGCCCGCCGCTTGCCCAGCAGCAGCTTGGTGATAACGAGCATGATCGCGCAACAACAACTGAAGAGAATGTAGTCGAGTTGGTGTTGCCAAAGATACACGCGCAGATTCGCTCACTGATGTTTGGGCAGGGCAGAAGTATGCAGCCGCTGCGCACAGTGGGCGCAGCCGGCATGCAGTAACCTTCGGCCGGTGCGATGCGGCACTTGATCGCAGTTTGCAGCGCGGCCGGGATTCAAAGCACAAAGTCGGGGCCCTTCTCGGGCTGTGCTCAGGCATCCGGTCCGCTACAATGCCCCGCTTCAATTCCCTCATAAGCTCTCTGGAAGGATTCGCGCAGTGGCTGAAACCAAGCACTACGATCTGATCGTCATCGGCGGCGGCCCGGGCGGGTATATCGCTGCCATTCGCGCCGGACAGCTCGGCATGAAAACCGCCTGCATCGAGCGTGACAAGCTCGGCGGCGTGTGTCTGAACTGGGGCTGTATACCCACCAAAGCCCTGCTCCACAACGCGGAGCTGTACCGCGAGGCCATCGTGCAGGGCAAAGAGTGGGGCATCGACGTCGATCCCGCCAAGGTCAAGGTGGACTGGTCTCGCGTTATCGGACGAAGCCGCGACATCACCGGCAAGCTGAACAACGGCGTCGCCTTCCTGTTCAAGAAGAACAAAGTCGATCACATCCAGGGCCACGCTCGGATCGTCTCGGGCAAAACCGCTCACGGTCCATGCACCGTCGAAGTGCTGGAGCCGACCGGCGATTACTACCACGGTAACGGCGATCCGAAGAAGGTCCGCCAGACCGTGACGGCTGACAAGGTCATCATCGCCACCGGCGCAGCTCCGCGTGAACTGCCCTTTGCCAAAGCCGACGGCAAGACCATCATCACCTCCTACCATGCGATGAATCTTCCGGAGCGGCCCAAGAGCATGGTGGTGGTCGGATCGGGTGCGATTGGCATGGAGTTCGCCTACTTCTACAACTGCTTCGGCACCAAGGTCACCGTTGTTGAAATGGTCGACCGCATCCTGCCGGTTGAAGATGACGACATCTCCAAGCTTGCTCAAAGAGCCTTCACCAAACAGGGCATCGAATTCCACACCGGTCACACGGTCAAGGCTGTTGACAAGACCAAGAACGGTGTGAAGGTCACCATCGCTGACGTGAAGGACGAAAGCAAGACCAAGACAATCGAATGCGAGGTGCTGCTGCTGGCCATCGGCATTCAGGCCCGCATGGATGGCCTGGTTGACGACAAGCTCGGCCTGGAAATGGAAAAAGGCTTCATCAAGACCGACTACCGCAGCGCCGCTGAGCCGACGTACAAAACCAGCGTGCCGGGCATTTACGCCATCGGCGATGTGATCGGTCCACCGTGGCTGGCGCACAAGGCCATGGAGGAAGGCGTGGTGTGCGTGGAGCGCATGGCTGGCCACCACACGCTGGGCATCGACTACAACGCCATTCCCGGCGCGACGTACTGCAACCCGCAGGTGGCGTCGATCGGCATGACCGAACGCGCCGTCAAGGAAAAGGGCATCAAATACAAGGTCGGCAAATACAACCTGGCATCGCACGGGAAGGCGATCGCTGTCGGTGCAACCGAGGGCATGGTGAAGATCATCACCTCAGAGCCTTATGGCGAAATCCTCGGCGCGCACATCATCGGCGAAGACGCCTCCGAACTCATCGCTGAAATGGGTCTGGCGATTCGGCTGGAAGCCACGGCTGAGGACATCATCTCCACCGTGCACGCGCATCCGACAATGGCAGAAGCGATTCACGAAGCGGCGCTCGGCACCGAAGGCCGCATGCTGCACGCATAAGAAACGCTGCTGCTGCAGCATTGATTCTGCGCGTCGCTCTTGACAGCAGGAACCTGGTTTTCTTGCTGCTGTCGCTGCGCGCTTGATGAAACGAATGAGCCTGGCTCGATGCGCATGTGTGCGCAAAGCAAAACCGCTGCGGCGTAAACGCAGCGGTTGTTCTTAGTGCATTGTCAGCTGACGGAATGGTCAGCGTGCTGCTTATTTATCCCGTCTGCTCATCTCCTGAAGGGCCGTACATCCCCGGGACGGGAATATCGTTCAATCGCAGATAGACGCAGAGATGCGCGCGGTGGTGGATCGTGTGGTTGAGCACCCAGATTCGAATCACCTCTGAGCGGGGAATCGTGAAGATGACGTTGCCGCCGGCCAGCAGCGACCAGTTTTCCTTCACGTCCGCATCGCTGGCAGCCTGAATCGCTTTGCGCGCTTCAGCCACGTTCTTGTCGAACAGCTCGAGAATCTCTTTGGTGGAGTTGAGCTTGGGCGTGCGATACGGCTCCTGGCCGACGGGGGCGATGTCCAGTTCCGTGAGTGTCAGCGCTGAAATGACCCAGCCTGGGATCTCCGCCAGGTGCGTCGCGTTCCAGCCGATCGTGTTCAACTTGGGATGTGCCTTCCATTCCAGCTTGTCATCAGGAATGCGCTCCAGCACCTTGCGCGTGTTGGCCATTTCCTGATCAAACTCCGGCAGAATTGTTTCCGCGTATGACATCGTTGCGATTTCTCCAAAGTAGTGATGAGGTTCTTCGTATTGACGGGGGTGATGACGCTCAATGGCCAACCGGCTTCAAAGATGATCAACGTTCCTGAGCCTTGTTAAGGTTGGAATGGAGCTGCAATCACTCAGTCAGCCTACACCATAGGCCAGCGTCGAGTTCCGGAGGCAGACAAAGCCAAGCATCAACCGAACATTGCTTGAGCCGGGAATAGTCTTCAGAATCAATACTTGTCGCAAGGTCTTATCATCACATTGTTTAGGTAACATGCGTGCAAGGGCAGTTGATGCAGGCTCAGCCGCATTGACTGATCTTCAGCATGGCGCATCTGGCCCGTTGAGGCTGGTGCATCTTCTTTCATGACGGATCTTCACTGTTTCCGTGGGCGGTTCGTGCGGTTACGATTGGGTAAAGTCGTTTCTGCAAGATCGCGCTGCGCAAACGCTGGGAGTTTCATGGCCACATCGACGCTGAGTCATCTGCCGCCGTTCGCCGAGCGTTTCGAGTCTGTGTATGCCGAAGCGCAGGGCGATGCCTCGCGCATTCCCTGGGCGCATTTGCGTCCCAACCCCGCACTGGTGAATTGGCTCAACGCAGTTGCGCCGTCTCTGATTCGCTGCGGCGCGCGAGTGCTGGTGGTCGGCTGCGGATTGGGCGATGATGCGCGCGAACTCTTGCGCCGCGGCTACGATGTGACCGCCTTTGATTGCAGCGCAACTGCCATTGAATGGGCCAGGCAGCGCGATCCTGAACACGCGCATTGTTATGTGCAGGCCGATCTGTTTCAGCCGCAGCCGCGCTGGCGGCATCGCTTCGATCTGGTGGTGGAGATCAACACCATTCAATCGCTTCCGCCCGATCTGCAGCCAGGCGCGATGAGCGCGATTGCCGATCTGGCTTCCCCCCGCGGTTATGTGCTGGCGATCTGCCGAGCGGCAACGACGCAGGCAGTCGCGCCCGAAGATGGTCCGCCATGGCCGCTGACTGAAGCGCAACTGTTGGAATACGCTGCTCTTGCGGGACTCAAGCCGGTGGAGTCGGTGTCGGTTTTTGAAGACGATCAAACCCCGCCGGTGATGCGCATGCGCGCGTTGTTCAGCCGCAGCTGAACCAACTGCTTTTGAAAATGTTCGTCAGGACGGTTGCAGCCGCTGGTTGCGGCGCGCACGCAGAAGAATTATGCATTTGATATTGCGGGATATGCGGTCGTGCCGGCGGGGTGAGCGGTCTATCATGCCGTTGTTCCGTTGCCAGGCGCCAGCATCACATGAGCGCAGCGGCATCTTCGAGCGTTCGTTTTGTAACCCGTCATCAGCCAGACACATTTTTCAGTAACCCCTCACACCGATCTTCCCATGACATACCCACGCGCCATTATTTCGACCGACCAGGGCGATATGACCGTTGAGCTTTGGGATGACGTTGCGCCCAGGCACGTTGAGAACTTTCTCAAACTCGGACGCAGCGGCTTTTACGACAATCTCACCTTTCACCGCATTATCCCCGAGTTCGTCATACAGGGCGGCTGCCCGCATGGCACCGGTACGGGCGGTCCCGGATGGACCGTTCCCGCAGAGTTCAACGATCGCAAGCACATGCCCGGCACGCTGTCGATGGCGCGATCGCAGGATCCCAATTCCGCCGGCAGCCAGTTCTTCATCTGCCTCACGCGCGAAAAATGCCAGCATCTGGATCGGCAGTACACCGCATTCGGTCAGGTTGTCGAAGGCATGGACGTGGTTGAAAAACTCGGCGCAACGCCCGTGCGTGGCGACCGCCCGGTCAATCCGCCTGTGCTTCTTGGCGTCAAGCCCGTGCCGCAGCAAAGCGAAGGCTGAAAAGACGACACCAGCCGGGGCTGCAACTCAGAATGACGTGCGTAATGTTGCGATTGCTGTGAAGCTGCTTTTCGGCACGCAGCTTCACAAGCGTTCTCGCAGCAGCTCCGCCATCTTGCGCGCCGCCTGCCCACGATGCGAGCGGGCGTTTTTCTCTTCAGGCGACAGTTCTGCGCTGGTGCAGCCGCGATCGGGAAGATACAGCAGCGGGTCATAGCCGAAGCCGTTGGAGCCTCGAGGTTCGTCAGCGATGATGCCTTCGAACGTGCCGCGCGTCTCAGCAATGATGTTGCCTTCAGCGTCGGCCAGGCACATCGCACAGACAAATCGCGCGGTGCGATGCTCCTGCGGCACGCCGGCCAGCTCGCGCAGCAGCTTGGCGTTGTTGGCAGCATCGCGCTCGGCTCGCGAGTTACCCACGCCAGCATACCGGGCTGAATGGACGCCAGGCTGGCCGCCCAGCGCATCGACTTCCAGCCCCGAATCATCAGCAAGGCACATTTGGCCGGTGGCGGTGGCATAGGCGATCGCTTTGATTCGCGCGTTGGCTTCAAAGCTGTCGCCATCTTCGAGCGGTTCCGGCGGCGGATCGGCCAGCGATTGAAGACCAACCACCTTGATTCCCAAAGGCGCGAGAATGGCTCGCACTTCGTCGACCTTATGCGGGTTTGAGGAGGCAAAAAGAAGTGTCACCGGACTTGAAATCCTGCGATACCGCGAAGCATGAACCGGAACGATGGAACGCCCCACATAAAAAACCCCGCCACCGCGTTGAGAACAGATGGCGCTGACCGGCGGCCGCTCGAGAACGGACCGCTTGCCAGCATCGAAACGACATAGGCAACATACGTGCCGAAGATGATCGCTGCAACACCCTGCAGCGCCCATTCAAATCGCACCATGTCCCAGAGGCCGATGAGCAGGCCGATGAGAAACAGCTCCAGTGCGACCATGATGATGACAGCCGTGTCGCATCCCACTGAGAAACACACAGCGGCAGGACGATCGCTGTAATGACAAGAATCGGCGCAAGCACCCAGTACAGCGATCGAGCCATGGAGCAATCTCACCCTCGCTTGAACTCCGCAGGCACTTCGCCATGGCTGGCGATGATGCGCGAGTGAATCCCGCCCCGGCCTTTCCACTCGGTAATCACCTGCAGCCAGCGCGGCGAGAGGAACGACGCCAGATCGTCGCGGATGCGGTTGGTCACCATCTCGTAGAAAATGCCTTCGTTGCGGAAGCTCTGGTAGTACAGCTTCAGGCTCTTCAGCTCCACGCACTTGCCCTCCGGTGCAGGGGCAGGGCAGTAGCGCAGAATAATGCGGCCGAAGTCGGGATGACCTGTTTTCGGGCACACCGAGGTGAACTCTTCGTTCACATGCTCGATGATGAATTCCGTATCAACGGGCGTAGGAAACGCTTCCAGCAGTGAGGAATCGGGCATAGCGCCGGAATGATAGCGGTGATGCGCAGCTTGCTGAAGCTGCAGGCGCACTGCAAAGCAGTGAATTGGAGCAGCCGCGCACATTCACCTTCAGGTTCAGGCCTTGCGGCGGTGAGGCAAGGGATGCGTGACGTTACAGGCCGTAATTGGACATGAGCGTCACCAGTTTCTGCTGGTTGGGGTTCAGCCGCAGTGATCGGCGAAACGCCTCGCGCGCTTCCGCAGCAGCGTTCTCATCGCGCCGCTTGCTCAGCAGCCATGTGTTGAGCGCATTGACGCCGATGCCGTTGTACGACTGCCAGTGGTTACGGTCGAGCTTCACCGCCTCACGGTAGGCGTTGATGGATTTTTCGTAATCGCCCAGCCGGAACCAGCACCACCCCAGCCGTTCGTAGGCGTTGGCGCTGGGCTCAATCTTCAGTAGGTTTTCCGCAGTGTTGGCTGCTTCCCGGTAGCGTTTTTCCTGCGCCAGCACATTGACAAGGTTCATCATCACCGGCGGGGTGTCTGCGGGGTCAATTAGCTCCATCGCGGTCAGGTATTGCTCAATGGCCTCGGAATTGCGGCCGACTTTTTCGTAAGCCGCCCCGAGATTCACCCGCGCGGTGCCGCTGGCGGGGTCGAGCCGAACCGCCTGTTCCGCAAAGGTGACCGCGCTTTGCGGTTCGTTGATTTGCAGATAGGTGACAGCGATGTTCAGATTGGCTTTGAAGCTGTCGGGATTGATCGTCAGCGCGCGGTGATAGGCGCGAATGGCTTCGATGAAGCGGTTGAGCATCTGCAGTGCAACGCCGTGGCCATACTGCGCGTCGAAGTTGCGCGGTTCCAGCTTGGCGGCGCGGGCGAATGCCGGTTCGGCTTTTTCGTAGTTTTCCTGCTCCAGGTAAATATCGCCGATCCCCAGATACGCTGTGGTGACGGTGGGGTTCTCCGCAAGAATCTCCTGGAACATGGCCAGGGCGGTTTCGTATTCGCCGGCTTCCTTGATCTGGTACGCCTCGCTCACGCGGCGCAGCTGTTCATCGGTGGGCACGGTGGTGCTGACGGGGCGCGAGGCTGCTGTATTCTGGCCGGTCCATTGAGTTGTCCCGCAGCCGTTGCCAGCCAGCATCATGGACATCATCGCCAGCGCGATCAATTTGCTTTTCATGCGTGTGGTCCTTCTTCTCGTCTCATCATCACCATCGTCGCGCTTCTGAAAGAACGTCACCATCTGCTGTCGATCGGTTTCATGGCGTCCGGTATACCGGATTCTCCGTCGCTGTGCTGCGCCTGTGAGCAAACAGCCGGCATGAAGGTGCGCCAATTCGGGAACCGGCTGGGGAACTGACTTGGGAACTGGGCTGACGAAGGTACGCTGGTCCTGATCTTCATCATTACTTCCAACGCCTTTGCAGTACGGATCGTGCATGTCTGTTTGTATGACGTGTATTATCGGCTCATGGTTGGGCGTCGAGCCATTGCTCTCAGCCGCTTCAGGTTGACCGTATCCCAATCCACACCTTTATCGTTCTGACCTTTCGGCGTCTCCAGAATCTTGGGTACGAACTGCAATTCAGGACGGTTCACAATCGCTTTGAAGCAGCTTGTGCCGCAGCAGCCCTGGCCGATGTGCGCATGCCGGTCGCGCCGGGAACCGACTTTGCCGCTGGAATCGTTGACATGCACCACGGCTATGTGCTGCAGCCCGCATACCGCATCCCACTGCTCCAGAACCGCTTCTGCCTTGCGAGGCGTTGTCATGTCGTACCCCGCAGCCGTGACGTGGCAGGTGTCAAAGCAATACGCCACCCGTTCCGGCTGTTTGACCAGTGACCGAATCAGCGCCAGGTGATGAAACGCATAGCCCAGGTTCGTGCCTGAACCGACAGTGGTCTCCAGGCAGGTGACGGTACGATAGCCGGGCAGGTCGGCATGAATACGATCGATCGCCTTGGCGATGCGTTTCAGCCCCGCCAGTTCATCGCGCGAGGGCTCGCGCTCCAGATCATTCGGCGAGCCGACAGGCCGGCTGCCGGTCAGGTGCGCCCCGGGATGAGCGACGCAATATGGAATCTGAAGCGCTTCGCACCGCTCAATTTCGCGCCGCTGAGCCTCGACCGATCGCTTCCACAAATCCGGATCGGGCGAAGCGAGGTTGATCAGATAGCTGTTGTGGCTGACCACACGTGCCGGGGTGTCAACATCGCTGCCGCTGCCGTTCCACCGCATCTTCGTTAGGACGGCCAGCCACTCGTCGATTTCTGCCTGCTCCAGATCTTTGGGCATCCACTGGCGCTGATTGCGCGTGAAGATCTGAACGCAGTCCATCTTCAAACGCTTCGCTTCGTGCAACGCGTTGACCAGACCGCCAGCAATTGAAAGGTGTGCGCCAAACATGGCGTGGATGGTATGGCGGAACGCTGCGGCGTGGAAGATGCTTTGCTGTAGTTTCGTTTCCGGTGCAGCAGCTGCATCGCCTTGCAGAGCGGCAAAGAGAACGGGCGCGGAGAGTACGAAGGGGCGGAAGAAAAGCGAAGCCGCCAGAGGCTGGCCTGTGACGTTGGCGTTTCTCACACTGCCGGATGGGGTTGGCGTTCAAGCCGGTGAAGATCATCGTATTGAACGCAGCCGAAGGAAGGCGCACCGACAGCTTTTGATGCACAACCGCTGGTTTTAGGCTCTGTTTTTATTTCGGATTTTCCCGAAAATCCGTTTGAAGGCAGCTTTAGTTATTCATTCATCTGCAACGCAATGAATGAGCGCATGCGCTGATCATCTGAACAATGTGCACACCGCTGCCTGCACTGTGCTGCTTATGAGCGCAATGAAAAGCCGCCTCGATAAATGGCGAGGCGGCTTCGATACAGCTCTTCAGCAGTCAGCGCTTTCGCGCCGCATACACATGCATATGCACATGCAGCACGCGATCAGTTGCCGATCACGTACTGCGCATTGAGCGCTTTCTCAATGCGGGCCTGAGCATCGATGAGATGCGCCCGTGTGTATTCATCAAGGCGGCCGTCAGCTTCAAGCGACTTGGTGATGCGATCGTTGATCTCACGCAGCTTCAAAGTGCTGAGCGTCGCAATCGTGCGATAGGCTGGGCTTGATGCAGCATGCGGCATGGTCAGATCGATCAGTCGCTCCAGATGTTCACGCTGCAGGTTGCGACGGAAACTGGAGATCATCGGATGCGCAGCTGTGTACTGCTGAGCCGGCTCCACATCGAGTTCGCTCCAGACGGCATTGGTGATGGTGCTGAGCACCTCCGCCAGGGTGAGGGGCGTTTCGGTTTCGATGCCGTTGGTGCGGAACTCATTGTCGTAGAGCCGCCGCAGCGTTGTGGGATTCATCACCAGAGTCATGGCTGAGGCCTGCAGGCCCGACATGGCGTCGTGCGCGGTGTAGGCGGGATCCTGCATCGCGCCCATGTAGCCGGGGTTGTCGGGGAAATATTCCACTCCCAGCTTGTGCAGCAGTTCGGGCGTCAGACCCATCGCATCGTCAGTGAACGCGTTGTCGATTATGAACTGCAATGCGCGGCGCTGCTTGTCAGCAGGCACGTTCTCAACCGGGTTGCGATCGCCAGGATCGGCTTTGAAGTCGCGGTTGACATACGACCCGCCGATCCAGCGCGATGCGATCACCAGCGACTGCATATGCGTATTGAGCAGGGCATTGAAGCGCAGACGGGCGCGCTTCCAGCTTTCACCGTCTTTGACCAGATCGGTCGCGAGCTTCGAACGCAGATCGCGCACCAGCCGCATGCGTGATTCAGCAAACTCCATCGGATCAGCGCCTAGGTCCCACACCATCACGCGCGGATCCGGACCCATCATGGCCATGTCGTTGTGGAAAATCAGTTCGTCTTCACTGACGCGAGCCAGCACAGCCTGACGATTCTCCTCCGGGCCGTATCCGAACTCAATCGCCCACATGTCATAAGGGCCGATCACCGGCGTGGCGTAAGGCCCCTGAACGTCGCCGTCGCCGAAGTTGATGTTCACGCCGGCGTATTCCATAACCGAACCGACGATGGGCTGATCGTGAGTGCCATCGCTGTTGATGTCGCGCAGGCTGCGGATTGTTGAAGCGCTGAAGTTATGCTGCAAACCCAGGCAGTGGCCGACTTCATGCGCCGTGACGTAGCGAATCATGCCGCCGAGGAACTCTTCGGGCAGTTCGTCGAGCATGTCGACGGTGTCGCCATCGTTTGCCGCCTGCACCAAACCCGCATCCAGCGCCGCGCTGAACAGGCCAACGTTCATTGACAGATACTGGCCGATCTTGCAATGCGCGCCGTTGAGCATCTGCGATGCATAGCTGTCGCCCATCGCATGCAGGCACAGGCCCGACTCGTGGTGGTTGCAGTCATGATCGGCCGGCTGATTCGCAGCGGCAGCGGATGTCACGCTCATTCGACCGCTGAGCATCTGCTCGCGCTGCGTCGGCAGAGCCATTCGCACCCGTGGATCCCATTGCGGCCGCGTCTCCAGCCATGCCAGAGTTTCCGGCGTGAAATTCGACACCGCAATCTCGCCGGAAAGATTCTCAAGCATCGAACGAATGCCCTTGGTCAGGCCTTCATGCCAGACGACGTCCGCATCGATGATCTGACCGGTGCGCGGATCCCATCGGCTCGGCCCGATTGCGTAGCCCTGATTGCTGGTGTTCCAGCGGAAGAAGTTGTAGCGAGCGTCTTCGGGGTCTTTATCCATATGGGCGCCGGTTTCAGCGTCCTGCTGATAAACCTCAATCGCATTCACGATCCCGCACTTCTCAAAGGCTTTATTCCAGCTCAGAATGCCCTCGCGCACGAATCGTCGATAGCGGATCGGCGTGGTGTGCTCGATGTACCAGACGATCGGCTGCTTGGGCGGGCTGAGGCGAACGTTGGGATCGGCTTTCTCAAGCTGCCAGCGCGTGATGTAGCGCGTGTACGGCTCTTTGCTCGAAGGCTTGCCCATCTCGTTGTAGTACACGTTGAAGTATCCGACGCGGCTGTCGGCAAGACGCGGCTTGTACGTCGGATTCTCCGGCAGGTCGCGTATCGAATAGTGCAGACGCACCAGGCGGCCGTTGGCTGCGGGCATTTGATACGACACTTCGATATTCTCCGGGAACGCCTTTGCCGATTCGAGCGTGGCCAGCTTGACGTTGGCGTTTATGACGCGCGGGCCGTATCCGCCAGCGTTTGGACCAAAGAAGCGCGCATGCTGATCGACAAAGAGATGTTTCAGATCGATCACCGGCCCGCCATTGGGCCCCATGGTGACGATCGGCACATCCAGCAGCACACGATCGGTGTACAGTTGGCTGACCGATCGCCGAGACTCCTGATCGCCGGTACTTCGCACTACGAAGTTCGGCTCGATGAGCACCATCGATTTGCCGATGCGCTTCCAGTAGCCGTAGATCGTCCCGCCCATCACGCCGGCTTCTTCATTGCCGCCTGCGACTGTCGGGGCAAGCATCAACAGCCGCCCTTCATAATTGCGAGGCAACTCGGCGATGAGCCGGCCGTCATCCTTGTTGGCCCACAATGTATAAAAACTCGCCTGCCCATCAGCAGTGGACAGAACCTTCTCCATACCTTTGGCGACTGCTTCAAATGGCGGGAACTCTGGTTGTTCGCCCTGAGCGGCGGCAGCGAGCCTCTGCTGCATGCCGGGAGGCAGGTTCATCATGTCTGCCTGGGGAGATACGGCTGCATCATCTGCCACAGTGTTGGCGGTGTTGTCAGACTGGTGCTGCTGCTGCGTGATCGTCTGTGCGCTGATGCCAATGGCGATGGATGCCGCAATGGCTGTGCCGCACGCCAGCCGGAACTTCGGATAAGATCGGAGTGTTCGCATGGGGACATTCCTTGCCTAGCGGGGAAACGCTTGAGGTGTACGTATGGAGCGTAGGCCGCTCTCATCGATGTCGATCAGAAAAGTGCCGCAAATTGAAATCTGAACTTACAAACCGCTCTGTAACATACAGGCCATATTTCTTCCGGCTGCAGATGGACCGGCTGCACCTAATCCGCTGGGGAAAACGAAAAACCGTGTGCAGCGTGCCATGTCGGCAGGCTCAGCCGTGGAAAGCACATGGCTTGTCTGATTGCTGAGCGGCGTTCAGGGTTATTGCGCACGGTTGGTTCGTGAACTGTGCTCACCCGGAGACAATGCCGAAGAAGTGTCTTTGTTTGTATGTATGCCTGTTGTGTCGCGATGAGGATGAAGTTAAAGATAGTCGCCGCCTGTCATCAGGCGGAACCTGCCGGCTCGGTTCTGATTCCACTTGAGGCCGTCAGCAAGCCGGTGCCGCGATGCGCGTATTGCTGCGCATGAAGAAGTTATTTGTTTCAGTTGGACGACAGCACGCCTTTTCTGCTCGCCTGTTCTGGTATTTTCTTTCTTTCCTTCTTTACCCTTTGTGCTCCGACTCAGACCCACATGCTGCTTAACCTGCTCCTGCTGGCTTTCGGTATCGCACTGCTTGTTGTGGGGGCGGAATTTCTGGTTCGCGGCGCATCTCGGCTTGCCTCGATGATGGGCATGACGTCCCTGGTCGTCGGCCTGACGGTCGTTGCGTTCGGCACCAGCGCGCCGGAGCTGGCGGTCAGCATCGGCGCTTCGTTGAGCAGGCGATCCGATATTGCCGTGGGCAATGTGGTAGGCAGCAACATCTTCAATGTGCTGCTGATTCTTGGCGCATCAGCTGCAATCGTTCCGCTGGTGGTGTCAAGGCGACTGGTGCGTGTTGATGTACCCATCATGGTCGGCGTGAGCGTGCTGGCATGGGTCTTGAGCGCAGACGGCTCGCTCGGGCGCATCGATGGCGCGGTTCTTTTCAGTCTGATCGTGATCTACATTGTTTTTACCATCTGGCAAAGCCGGCGCAGCAACAGGCACGATGACAAGAGCGCAGACGATGTTGCAGCTGCAATAGCGCTGGGCGCATCTGAGGAATCCGAAGCGAAAGCGGCGCAGCCGAAGCTGTGGGTGCAGTGCGTTCTGATCGTGGGCGGGCTTGTGCTGCTGGTGGCAGGAGCGCGCGCGGTGGTGCATTCAGCGGCCGAAATCGCCCGCGTGCTGGGAGTGAGCGAACTGGTCATCGGGCTGACAATCATCGCCGCCGGTACATCGCTGCCGGAAGTCGCAGCATCACTGGTTGCTGCGATTCGCGGCGAGCGTGACATCGCGGTCGGCAACGTGGTGGGCAGCAACATTTTCAACGTGCTGGCGATTCTCGGGGCGGCTGCGATCGCTGCGCCCGACGGCGTGCCGATCTCCAGTGCAGTCCTGCGGTTTGATTTTCCCGTCATGACCGCAGTGGCGGTCGCATGCCTGCCGATTTTTTTCACCGGTTACAGCATCAGTCGCTGGGAGGGATTTCTCTTTCTTGGCTATTACATCGCCTATCTCACGTTCGTGATCTTCAGCGCAACCGATCATTACGCCACGGAAGCGCTGGGTATTGCGATTCTTTACTTTGCGCTTCCGCTGACGGCTGTGACGCTTCTTGTTACAGTCTCGCGGCGAATCAAATACGTTCGCGCGCTGCGTCTGTACATGCGTCGGGCGCGGTGACAGACAATACTGCCATGGCCAAGCCGATTGCCAATCTCCGACTGTTTGTGGCGGCCTATCCGCCGCGCGAAACGGCTGAGGCAATGCTCGAAGCGCTGCGCACGCTGACGTTGCCGGATTACCGCATAACGCCGATTGAACAGGTGCATTTGACGCTCCAGTTCATCGGCGACACGCCAGCGCGCGATCTAGATGAGACGATTGAGTCGGTACGCCGCGCTGCTGGCGGATTGCAGGCGTTTGATCTTGTGCCCCAGCGGCTGATGACGCTGCCTGAGCGCGGCCCGTCGCGACTGGTGGCAGCGGAGACCGACGCGCCCGCAACGCTGCTTGAACTGCAGCACCGCCTGGCGATGCGTCTGGCCAGACAGCCGCGGCAGCGCAAGGATCAGCGCTTCCGTCCGCACCTGACGCTGTGCCGCTTTCGTTCGCCGCAGCAGCGTGTGTATGTGGATGTGCCGCTTTCGCTTCCAGCGTATCGCGTGCATCGCATCGCGGTCATGCGCAGCACATTGTCGTCGATGGGGGCGGTGCATCACGAAGTGGCATGCGTCGATCTGCTGTGAATAAGACGCGATCGCTGTGACCAATCGGTCCAGGCAAGATTGTTTGATGCGTCAGTATCTATGAGAAGCGCTGCTGGCACGACTGGAGAGATCGAATCAAAAACGAACAGCGGCGGCCAGATGCGCCGCCGCCTGCATCATATTGATCTGGAGAGATCAATCAGATCGTCTCTTTCAGCGCCGGGCTTGGACGAAAGCCGACGGTGGTAGACGCCTCGAGCGGTATTGGCTCACCCGTAACCGGGTTTCGGCCGATTCGCGCCTTGCGGTATTTTTTGGTGAACGTGCCGAAACCGACAATCGTGACGCCTTCATGCTCTTTGATGCCGTTGGCGATGCAGTTGATGACCGCATCGACCGCACGGGCGGCGGCAGCTTTGGAATCGCCAAGTTCAGACGCGACCGCTTCGATAAGTTGGCCTTTATTCATGCGAATCTCCATTGCGTGTGATAATCGTCCGGAATCGATCTGCCATGGAGCATCCAAGCGCCGGGAGCAGACAGGCACGACTGTACAGCAGATGGGGGGACTGTCAATCATCAAGTTGCGCTTGACAGATGCGGCGTGTTGCGCATGCGGTCGCTAGAGTGTGTCACCGTTGCGCAGCAACTGCAGCAGAAATAGCAGTGACGGCGATGCGCGACTTCTCGAGGATCAGCCATATGAGCAGTACCGATGATCTTGTGATTCAAACCGAGCACCTCTGGCCTGCTGCTGCAGCATGGCTGGCGGAACGCTGCCAACTTGTTGCGTGTTCTCACGACAGCGCTGAATTCCGCACGCTGCTGGCAAAGGCGCGCGGCCTTGTGGTGCGCACCTACACCATTGTCGATGAAGCGCTGCTCGATCTGGCGCCACAGCTGCGCGTCGTGGGGCGGGCCGGCGTGGGGTTAGACAACATCGACGTATCTGCCTGCCGGCGGCGAGGCATCGAGGTTGTGTATACACCTGACGCAAACACCCAAGCAGTTGTGGAGTTTGTGCTATGTCTCATGTGTGATGCGCTGCGGCCGCGCACGGTTCTGGATCGCGCGGTTGACGCGTCGGAATGGAATCGCCTGCGCGCTGAAACCGTAGCGCCCCGGCAGATGAGCGAATTGACGGTGGGCATTCTGGGGCTTGGACGGGTAGGCAAACGCGTCGCAAAAGTGGCCTCGGCGATTGGCTGTCAGGTTCTTTATCACGACATTCTCAACATTGAGCCTGAACAGCGCAGCGGCGCAGCGCCCGTGGCGGATGAATTCCTTTTTGAGCACAGCGACGTAATCACTGTTCATATCGACGGCCGGGCCAGCAATCGGCATTTTGTGAACGATCGACTGCTGGGGCACATGAAAGCCGATGCGCTGTTCATCAACACCAGCCGTGGGTTTGTGGTGGATAACCTGTCGCTGGCGCGATTCCTCACCGATCATCCACAAGCCCGGGCGATGCTTGACGTTCACGATCCGGAGCCGTTCGGGCCGGAATACCCTTTGCTCGGCCTGCCCAACGCCACGCTGTTTCCTCACCTGGCCAGCCGCACCGAAACCGCCATGCAGAACATGAGCTGGGTGGTGCGCGATGTCGCAGCGGTGCTGGAAGGCCGTGCGCCGATGTTTCCCGCACCCTGAGCGGCCTTGTCTTTTTCGGTTAGGTGCCGGGGTACGCGGCCGGCGTTTTCAGCGAAAAAGTTTTCTCCCTCGCTGCTGCTGCGGTAGCCGATGTACAAAGGCAAACTGTCCTGTCTGGTACGCTGAGCGAGTCGCTGTGTTTCTATACTGGTTGCGTTGATGTCGCCGCTTACGCCGAATTTTGAGCCGTTTCGCGCCAGGATCGTTGAGCCGATCCCTCGCAGTACGCTGGAGCAGCGCCGCCGCTGGCTGCGGGAGGCGGATTACAGCCTGTTTCGACTTCCTGCTCAGCAGGTGATGATCGATCTGCTGACTGACTCGGGCACCGGCGCAATGAGCAGCCGCCAGTGGGCAGCGATGATGCAGAGCGATGAGTCGTATGCCGGCTCTGCAAGTTACGAGCGTTTGACGGAAACATGCCGAGAGCTTCTGGGCATCAGCCACGTTGTGCCGGCGCCCCAGGGCCGCGCTGCGGAGCGGCTGCTGGTGGAAACGGTCATCGGCAAAGCAGCGACTGGCACGGGCATGGTCGTGCCCAACAATGCGCACTTCGACACCACGCGAAGCATGATCGAAGCCAGCGGCGCAGCAACCGTCAATCTGCTTGCCGATGCGGGTGAAGACCCAACCAGCGATGCGCCGTTCAAGGGCGACATGGACACGGACAAGCTGGAGCGGCTGCTGAAAGAGCGGGCAGACACTGTGCCATTTGTCATGCTCACGCTCACGTGCAATTCCAACGGCGGGCAACCGGTTTCGCTGGACAACCTCCGCACGGTGCGCGATGTGTGCGATCAGTACGGCAAGCTGCTTTTTCTCGACGCCTGCAGGGTGATGGAAAACGCCTGGCTTATCAAGCAGCGCGAGCCGGGGCAGAGCGATCGTTCGATCGCGTCGATCGTGCGCACGATCTTCGATCACTGCGACGGCGCTGCGATGTCGGCGCGGAAAGATGGTTTGTGCAACTGCGGCGGCCTGCTGCTTTTGCGCAGCAGCGAGCTGTTTGCCAAGGCGTGCAGCCTGTGCGTTCTGACGCATGGGTTTCAGATGAGCACCAACGGTGTGGCTGGACGCGATCTGGAAGCCATGGCTGTCGGCCTGTGTGATGCGATGGATGAGAGTTACCTTCAGCAGCGTGCTGCGATGATTGCATCCCTGGCGCAGCGGGCGGCAAGCGCGGGCCTGCCGGTGGTGCAGCCGACGGGCGGGCATGGGCTTTGGATCGATTCCCGGGCGTTCTGCTCACACTTAAGCAGCAGCGCGGCTCTTGAGGTCAGCCACGCAATAGCGTGCGCGCTGTATGAGCGCAGCGGCATTCGCGCAAGCTGCGTGGGGTCCGTGCTGCGGGATCAGCGCGGCAAGCCGATGGAGCTTCTGCGTCTGGCGATTCCAAGGCGAACCTATGGACCATCGCACCTTGAATACGTGGGCGATGCGCTGATCGATCTTTATGCTCATGCGCGCGAGATCGAGCAGGTCAAATCGCATGCAGCAGCGCCGCTTAAGTATGTGGAGCCGGCCTACGAGGTGGCGTAAGGGTAAGCTGCGCTTTTGCGCCGGAGACGGCGGGGCATGCGGGGATGACGAATACGTTTCATTTTCCTACCATGCCCGCAACAACTTCTTTTTTCGCATCAACCCCAGAATCCGCCATGCCATTTGATATTGAATTTGTTCACGCCCGTCAGATTCTCGACTCCCGCGGCAATCCCACACTCGAATGCGAAGTCATGCTCGCCAGCGGCGACAGCGGTCGCGCTGCTGTGCCTTCGGGCGCTTCCACCGGCGAAAACGAAGCGGTGGAATTGCGCGACGGCGACAAGAACTTCTGGATGGGCAAATCCGTGACGCAGGCAGTCGCCAATGTCAACAACACCATCGCGCCGAACATTCTCGGCCTTGATGCGCGCGATCAGGAAACCATCGATCGGATCATGATCGACCTCGACGGCACGCCGAACAAGGCCAATCTCGGCGCCAATGCCATCCTGGGCGTTTCCATGGCCGTAGCTCATGCTGCGGCGACCGGCACAAGCCAGCCGCTGTATCGCTATCTCGGCGGCACTGCGGCAAAGGTGTTGCCCGTGCCCATGCTCAACATCCTCAACGGCGGCAAGCATGCTGACAACACCGTTGATTTCCAGGAGTTCATGATTCAGCCCTGGGGCTTTGACAACTTCAACGATGCGCTGCGCGCGGGTGTGGAAATCTATCACGCCTTGAAGAAAGTCCTGCACGACAAGAATCTCTCCACTACAGTGGGCGATGAAGGCGGCTTTGCGCCCAACCTCACCAGCAATGAAGAAGCCCTTGAAGTCATCGCGCAGGCGGTTGATGTGGCAGGCTATTCGCTGGGTGAACAGATTTTCATCGCGCTCGACCCGGCCATGAGCGAATTGGCCAACGAAGCGAAAGCGAGAGGCAAGCAAGGCTACTGCTTTTTCAAGAGCGATCCGAACCGCATCGCCACCAGCGATGAAATCATCGACCAGTGGGCTGACTGGTGCGATCGTTATCCGATTCGTTCGATCGAAGACGGCCTTGCGGAAGACGACTGGGACGGCTGGGTGAAGCTCACGCAGCGGTTGGGCGACCGCGTGCAACTGGTCGGCGACGATCTGTTCGTTACCAACCCACGCTTCCTCCAGAAAGGACTTGATAAAGGAGCGGGCAACGCCATTCTGGTGAAGGTGAACCAGATCGGCACGCTCAGCGAAACATTTGACGCGGTGAACCTCGCCATGCGTAACCGCTACGCAGCGGTGCTGAGCCATCGCTCGGGCGAAACCGAAGACGCCACGATTGCTGATATCGCGGTGGCAACCAATTGCGGGCAGATCAAAACCGGCGCGCCGTGCCGCAGCGACCGCAACGCCAAGTACAACCAGTTGTTGCGCATCGCGGAAGAGCTGGGCGATGATGCGGTGTATGGCGGGTCGTTGTGGAACCGCTGAAGCGCGTCACCCGTGCGCAATCGATTCAGAATAGATAGAGCGCAAAAGCCAAGCCAGGGACTTTTGTCCCTGGCTTTGAGCATTTGGCATTGATTGAGTCAACTTCCGGTGCAACAGGGCATCACGCTGATTGAACGCTGCACCGAATCTTCTGATCACCGTTTACTGCAGGTTCACAGGCATGATCACGTAGGTGAATTCATTGCCCGTGCGCAGCACGCCCGGCTTGTTGGGGGCTTTGAGTTCAACAATCACCTCCGCGCCATCCACAACCTTCAGCGCATCGGTGATGAAGCCGGGGTTGAAGCCGATCTCCAGCGGATCGCCTTCGTATTTCTGCAGGTCGAGTTGAATTTCCGCTTCGCCCATTTCCGGCGCGCGGCTGGTGAGCGTGAGCTTGTTGCCTGAAAAGCTCATGCGAACGCCTTTGGATTCCTCGTTCGTCAGCAGTGCGGCCCGGCGAATTGCGCTGGAAAGCTGCGCGGAATCGAACGTTACGCGCTTGTCCTGATCCTTGGGAATGACGTCTTCAAACGGCGGGAACGCGCCTTCGACAAGATTCGTCGACAACACGGCTGCGTCAGCGCCCTCACCGACGCTGAACAGCGCCTGATTTTCCTCGATCGCCATTTTGATGGGCGTTTCGGGATCGCTGATGAGCTTGTTGATCAGATTCAGCGCCTTGGTGGGCACGATGCAACTGGATTTTGCCGGCGCTTCGCTGGCCGGCCGACACTCGCCGCGTGCTACCGCCAGGCGTCGGCCGTCGGTCGCCACGAGGCGGATCTTCTTGCCGTCGCGCTCAAACAGCACGCCGTTGATCGCGTAACGGCTGTGTTCGGCTGCTGCGGCAAAGAGCGTGCGGCTGATGAGCGTGCGAAGCTGGCCTGCATCGATTTCGCAGTCCACGTTGCTGTCGTCGAAATCGCGCACGACCGGCGCTTCCTTGGGGTCGTAGCCGAAGATCTTGAAATGCGAATCCGAACCGCGGATATGCACCGCATGATCTTTGGTCTCAATCGTGAGCGTCGGGTCTTCGCTGGCGCGGACAATCTGAGCGAGCTTGTCCGACGGCACCAGAGCCTCGCCCTGTTTCTGCACGTCCACCTGGTCAACGCCCAGTCGCAAGCCAACTTCAAGATCAGTCGCGGCAAGCGTGAGCTGACCTTCGCCCGCTGAGAGCTTGACGCATTGCAGGATGGGCGTCGGCGTGCGGCTGACGACCACACTGCCGACAACATTCACCGCTTCAACCAACGCGGCTCGATCGCAGATTACCTTCATGGCTGGTAGGCCCTTTCTGAACGGATACGACATGTAGAGTGTAGCAGGCCTGTTCCTACGATGCGATTCCAAGGGCCTTGCAGGTCATCGGCGTGAGAAAGGCTGGAAAGTCAGGCAAAATTCTCCCTCCCCATTCGGCCGCACACCGGCTTATCCGCAGGTTGTCCACATGGATGAGCTTCGGCAATGGAGAATGGAGTAAGTCACGATCTGCACGCCGTGGCTGAATGCGGACACGGTGGAGTTATCAAAAGGAAACGACGCTGAACCCGTAACCGAGTTCAGCGTCGTTCAATGTGCAGGTTCAAAGGCAGGCGGAGGTGTATGCGTGTGCGGCTTTGCTAGCAGCAACGCGCATCACCTGTGGAGCAGAAGCTTGACCGCCTCGTTTTATGCGGAGGCAGCCATCTTCTCAGCGCGGGCGCGGGCGTCTTCGAGCGTGCCCACGTACATGAACGCGCCTTCGGGCAGGTCGTCGCCTTCGCCTTCGCACAGCCGATCGAAGCTGTCGATCGTGTCCTCAAGCGAGCTGGTCACGCCGGAGAACCCGGTGAAGACCTCCGCCACGTAGAACGGCTGGCTGAGGAAGCGTTCGATCTTACGGGCGCGGGCCACGGTAAGCTTGTCGTCCTCGCTGAGTTCGTCGACGCCGAGGATGGCGATGATGTCCTGCAGGTCCTTGTATCGCTGAAGGATGCGCTGCACTTTGCGGGCCACGGTGTAGTGGCGCTCGCCGACGATCTGCGGGTCGAGAATTCGCGAGGTTGACGCCAGCGGATCGACTGCGGGGTAAATGCCCTTTTCCGCGATCTTTCGCTCCAGCACGATGAAGGCATCGAGGTGGGCGAACGTGGTTGCCGGGGCCGGGTCGGTCAGGTCGTCTGCAGGCACGTAAATGGCCTGCACCGATGTAATTGCGCCCTTGGAGGTGGAGGTGATGCGTTCCTGCAGCTCGCCCATTTCCGTCGAAAGCGTGGGCTGGTATCCCACGGCTGAGGGCATACGGCCGAGCAGCGCCGACACTTCCGAACCGGCCTGGGTGAATCGGAAGACGTTGTCAATGAAGATGAGCGTTTCCTTGCCCGAGCTGTCGCGGAATTCCTCAGCCATGGTGAGGGCTGAGAGCGCTACGCGGAGTCGCGCGCCCGGCGGCTCGTTCATCTGACCGAAGACCATCGCCACCTTGTCGATGACGTAGGCGGTGTTGCCCGATTCGTCGGTGTACTGGGCTTCCTGCATTTCTCGCCACAGGTCGTTGCCTTCGCGAGTGCGCTCGCCGACGCCTGCGAACACCGAGTATCCACCGAAGTTACGGGCCACGCGGGCGATCATTTCCTGAATGACGACGGTTTTGCCTACGCCTGCACCGCCGAACAGACCGATCTTGCCGCCTCGGACGAACGGGCACAGCAGGTCGATGACCTTGATGCCGGTCTCGAGAATCTCGGTTTTGGGGTTGAGATCGACGAACTGCGGCGGTTCTTTGTGAATCGGGGCGTACTTGCTGGCCTGCACCGGGCCGCGCTCATCGACCGGCTCGCCCAGCAGGTTGAACACGCGGCCGAGCACCGGCTCGCCAACGGGAACCTTGACCGGTGCGCCGGTGTCAACGCAGGGCTGCCCGCGACGCAGGCCGTCGGTGGAGCCCAATGCCACGCATCGCACCTGCCCGCCGCCCAGGTGCTTGGAGACTTCGCCAACCAGCGTGGATCGCTCGTTGCCGAAGCTGATTTCGCACTTCACAGCGTTATAGATATCGGGCAACTGATCTTCGGGGAATTGAGCGTCGAATGTTGAGCCGATGACTTGGATAACGGTGCCGGTGGTGGCCATGAGAGATAGTTCCTGACAGACAAAAAATAAGCCTGAGCTGACGCGCATCCAGCCCGTCCGGACGGAGTTTGTGAGGATCTTCACAAACGCCGGCGGGGGGTTGAAAGCATAGCGGCCCCAGCATCCTGTGCCAAGCGCGCAGCAAAAAACGCTGTATTGCCGGTACGCTCTGCCGCCTCGGTGGAAAGGGGGTCAACGTTGACCAAGCTAAACAAGTGCGCGCATGAGGCATCGCATGTGTTATGCTCGTGGTGGTCAGAATCCGGTAAAGCCAGAAAGGGATGCTCATGATCCCATCAGGCCAGCATGGCGACGTGGCGTTTGACGACCAGCACGGTGACGCAACGACGATCGAGTCGCTCTCGTCGGTGGAATCGTTCGCTGTGCCTGAAGCGCAGCCGCTCGTTGATGCATTTGATCGGGACAAGTACCTGTTCAAGCAGGAATGGCTTTCGCCGACGGAGCAATACAGCGTCTTTAACGAGCAGGGCGAGCCGGTGCTGTTCGTTCGCCGCGAGACGCATCTTCTGCGGAACATTCGGGCGTCTCTGACTGCATTGCTGGTGGGCGTCATCATCGCCGCAGCGACTGTTGCTTCCGCGGTCATCCTCACCAAAAGCAGCTCGCACAGCCATTGGCCGATCGTACTTGTATATGGCGGCGTGATACTGGCCCTGATTGTGTTTTGTCTGACGTACTTTGTGCTGTGTCCCAAGCGACACATCGAGTTCTTCACCGACGCAACGCAGCAGCATGAGGTGATGACAGTCTTTCAGGATAAAAAGTTCTACTTTTTGAACGTCACCTACACGCTGGCTGATGCTGATCTGAACCTGCTGGGCTGGTTCCACAAGAACTATCTCTGGGATCTCTTTTGCAAGCACTGGTACTGCTATGACAGTGAAGGGCAGCTTGTCTGTGTTGTCATGGAAGACTCGGTGCTGCGGTCAATTCTGCGGCGGCTGCTGAGGCAGTACGGCGCATCGCTCATCGTCACCAACTTCATCTTCGTCGGGCCGGATCTGAAAACGAAACTGGGTGAATTCAATCGCCGGTTCATGCTGATGGATAGTTACGTGCTTGACATGACCAGCGACCCGGCAAGGCACATTGACCGGCGCATGGCCGTTGCGCTTGGCGTTCTGCTGGATATCGGCGAGCGGCGATAGCGCCGCGGCGGGGCGGGCGCCTTCTTCTTGTTGATGCTGCTGCTGCGGTCGCTATGCTGTACCGCCGTGCGATTTGCCCTGATTGATGCTGTTCTTGAACAAACGCCCGATCGCATTGTGGCGATCAAGCAGGTTTCACTTGCAGAGGAGTACCTGGGCGATCATTTTCCGTCATTTCCGATCCTGCCGGGGGTGATGATGATCGAAACGATGGTGCAGGCAGCCCGGATCATGCTGGCGGCGCGGCCGAAAGCTTCAGCCACGCGGTTTGTGCTGGGCGAGGTCAAGGCGCTCAAGTTCGGCAACATGGTGCGGCCGGGTGAAGCGCTGGAGGTCGAAGTCACGCTCAACAAAGCCCTTGAGGATGGGTCGTATGCCTGCAAAGGCGTCGGTCGCGTTCGAAGGCGGGGGGGCAGCAATGCGGCTGGATCGGGCGATGACGACGTCGCGGTCAGCGGGCGGTTCACGATGCGGCCGATACGGATGGACCGGATCGAGCCTGAGACCGCGCAACCGCCGCACCACGCTGCATCATCAATTGCTGGCGGATGAGTCCGGTTCCCTAATTGAAAAACCTCGCGGTCAGCCCCGGCTATTTTGGCATTGCGTGCAGGCCAAGTTCAGCGTTCTGTGCTATAACGATACATTATCCAGCCAATGGATGGAGTTGAATCATGCCCGAGACCATGGCGATCAGCCGTGAAGAAATCTTCGAAAGCGTGCGCGAGGTGCTGGAAGAGGCTCTGGGAGCCGATCCGGAGGACATCACGCCCGAAGCGACACTGACTGGCGATCTGGAAGCCGAGTCGATCGACTTCCTTGACATCGTGTTCCGGCTGGAAAAGCGGTTCTCCACGCCCGCCAAACCGTTCAAGATCTCTCAAGGCGAGCTGTTCCCGGAGAATCTGATGGAAAACCCCGCGTGGGTGTCCGATGGCAAAATCACCGATGAAGGCATGGCCATGCTCAAGCAGCGCATGCCGCACGTTGATTTTTCGCGGTTCGAAACCGATCGCGATGTGAACAAGGTGGGCGAGCTGATTACGGTCAAGAGTCTGGTTGACTTCATTGAGCGCAAGCTCAGCGCGTAATCGTCGTTGCCTGCGTTATCGTCGTAGTCGTAAGCCGCGAGAAGTTGTGTCGCAGTCGCCATGCGCTGGATGTGGATCGATCAGATCGTTGAGTTTGTCGCCAATGAGCGTCTTGTGGCGATCAAGAATGTCTCGCTGGCTGAAGAGCATCTGCACGATCACTTTGCTGCCGACACCAGCGGCGACGCCCAGCCGCTCATGCCCGCATCGCTGATGATCGAGGGCATGGCCCAGACCGCAGGCATTCTTGTGGGCAGCGTCAACCGCTTTCGCGAGAAGGTCATTCTCGCCAAGATCATCACTGCGCGATTTAATGCTGATGTCGTGCCCGGTGAGACGATCCGATACGAAGCGCAGCTCGAGCACATGCAGGCTGCCGGCGCGTCAACGACTGGCATCGTCAAGCGCATGCGGCATCACGGCGCGGGCGCTGGTGCGTGGGAAACCATCGGCCGGGTCGATCTCATGTTCAGCCACCTTGATCAAAACATGGCTGGCCTGGAGTTTCCGGAAGAAAACTTCGTCTTCTCCGACAACTTTCGCACCATTCTCCGCGCCGCAGGCCTGGCAGACCTCGCCACCGCATAACCCCTGCGCCCCACCCCACACCCACGCCGGGGCTGACGACCAAAACCTCAATCAACACGCACGCCGGGTCTGACGACCGAAGGGAGGAAGACCCGGATCACTCCACTCCTCACACCGCTTCCATCTCCACCCCCTCTCACTCCCCACCCCGCCACCCCCCAAAAAGCACAACGGCCCCTCGCAAGGGACCGCTGCAGGTTCGGCCGCACACGCAGCCACGGGCAACAAAAAGGCCCCGACCGGGGAGGCAAACCGTCCGGGGCCGATCCAGGGGGCTCGTTCCACCCATGAATCGAACTTTCCAATTCAGATTCGCCTCCTGCAACTCCGGTAAGACAGGAATGCAGCCATCCCGTTCAGCGCTGAGGCCTGTTCGGATTAGGCAGTATGCGAAAGAAACTCGGTTGTTTGCTTGCTCGTGCTCTGCCTGCAGCCGCACAAGCTGACTGTCCCTGCCCCAGTCCTATCCCAGCCCGATTCCAGCAGCCATCCACGCCCAGCCGTACAATTCACCAACCATGTCCAACGCCAGCGATGACCGCACGCAACGAGAACACCTGGCCATCTATGCCGGTTCGTTTGACCCGATAACGCGGGGCCACCTTGATGTGCTCTCACGTGCCCGGCGACTGTTCGACCGCATCATTCTTGCCATCGGCCATAATCCCGATAAGGCAGCCCTGTTCACGCCCGAAGAGCGGTTGGACATGGCGACAGCACTGGTCAGCGAAATGCTTGAGGCTGATCCGACCGGCTGCCCGGTGTACGTGGAGCGATACGACGGCCTGACCGTCGATTTTGCCCGGCGCGTCAAAGCCGTCGCACTGGTGCGCGGCATCCGGAACATCACCGACGTCGCCAACGAATGCCAGCTCGCCATCACCAACCGCCATCTCGCCGACATCGAAACCGTCTTCATCGTCACCGGTGAGGCGTATGCCTACACCAGCTCAAGCCTCATTCGTCAGGTTGCAGCGCTTGGCGGTTCGCTCGATCAACTGCGCGACATCGTGCCCGAACTGGTCATCCAGCGTCTCAAACAAAAGCAGGACGATCCTCATCGCCCGCTCAGCCGCCTGGCAAGCGATCAGCTCGTTGAGTAGCAGGTGCATGCTCATTGACTGACTTCAATTGCCGCCTGCTGCGCATCGTGCGCAGCGATCCCAATGAAGCTGCGCTTCACGCCGCGGGCGATCCCATCATTCATTGCTGCTGGGGCGCAGCTGTTTATTGGAAATCGTCGCGATATCGAATCTGAAAATCGTAGAGCTGCGCCAACTCGCCTGCGGAAAGGTCAGCCAGATTGTTGAAGCGATCGATGATCGGCTGCGGATTGTCCAGCGCCAGTTCGCCCAGCAGCTTGAATTTGTGCGCGAGAATGTCCTTGAGATCGGCGGTGGTATTGCGCGCGTGGCCTGCGGGATACATCACCAAACCCGTGTCATACGTTGCGCCATCGGTTGTTGTGATAACAATGGACGTGGGAATGCCGTCGGGATACTTGGCGTCGTATTCCGGCCCGCCGTGCTCGAACGTGATCTTCTTCATCAGCGCGCGTGTCAGCGGGTGGAAGATTGCGCTGTCGTCTTCCTTGTAGTCGTACGGCGAGAGCATGAGGGCCTTCCAGATGCTGTCGTTCGCGCCGCCGCCTGCAGGAAGCGAGCCGTGCTGCGCTTTGTACTCTAATGCCTTGCGCAGCAATGTGGCGACGATGTACGCCATGGAATGGTCCGCCGACTGGCGCGTCCTGGGGTCCATCTTCGCCGGGTTGCCGATGATTCCGAATGCCGGCTCATAGGCAAGGATGCGAATGGAGCTGATCTTGTTGCCTTGCGGATCGTCAAGCAGGTCCGGATGCTTGGCGACCTGATCGATCATGCCCTGCAGCGCGCCTGCGGACTGATGCTCGTAGAGGCCCAGCTTGAAGTGCATGCCCATGACCGCAAAGTCATCGCCGGTGTGTGAGAGCACCAGATCGAACGGCGAGGGCGCCATTTCAATCCAGCGATCCTTGCCGGTGGTGGTGGGTTCAAAGAACCGGAAGATGGCTTCGGGGTTTCGGAAGATGTCCTTGGGGCCGATGAAGCCGCGCATCGAGCGCTGCATGCACAGCACCGCTGCTTCGGTGGAGATGGCGGCGCTTGCGCCTTTGGAGTCGCTGAGCTGCTTGCCCGCTCGAATGGCCCGCCAGGGAATGTAGTGGGCCACGAACATGCCGATGGCCGACTCAATCTGTTCGGGCGTCGCGCCGAGCATGGCGCCATACATCGCAGCGGAAGCGATCGCGCCATGGACGACGTGGTCGATCTTGTAGGTCTTGAGCGAGAACACTTCCGCAAGCCTGCCGCGGATTTCATCCAGGCACACCATGCCGCGCAGGGCATAAGCGCCGTCTTTGCCAGCCAGTTGCGCAGCAGCGACGGCGACGGGGTAAAAGTCGTTGTGGCCGAACTCGCCGGCCGTGTGCCCCAGCGCGGGATTGAAGCCGAAGTTGGTGCCGTTGGAATCCCACTCGCGCACTGCTGCGGAATTGGCCACGATGGCCTTCTCCGGTGCAACGGGCGCGTTTGAACCGAACACCGGCACGCCGTGGCCGGCTGGGCGCGGGTAATCAGCTGCTTCCTCGCGCAGCAGACGGGGCGCGTTGGTGCCCAAAGCAATGGCGGACAAGCCGCACAACACGCTGTCGGTGTGGAACATGAGCGTGCGATCGAGCACCGCCTGACCGGGCTGGCCGATTCTGCCTGCCATGAAATCGCAGGCAAATTGGCCGATGCCGAGCGCTTGGTTGGAATCGCGCGGCAGCAGGACAGCGGTGGCGGTGTCAATGTCAAGCGTCTGAGCGGATGCGGTGGCAGCAGTGGTCATGGCAGTAGTCAATCAAAATGCAAAGGTGAAATGGCAGATGCAACAGTATCCCCCATCTGTCGATTGCCGCAACCGGTGCAAATGCGGGATTGCCCAGCCTCACCGCGCCGCGCAAGGCAAAAACATGGCAAACAGCGTGCAGCATGACCGCTGCAACCGCGCGCCAGCAGCGATGGAGATTCAATTGTCACAAAGCCGGTTGCGCAGGGTTGACTTGCGGCGTTTCACATCCCCGTCGCGTGAAAGCGGTTTCGATCAACTTTCAGAGTCGTATTCCACTGCCCGCAATGCCTTGCCATAATGCGGCCAGGCAGATGCAGGGCAGAATCTGGAAAAGCCAGAGCCGTTGATGAATGCAGCGGTGACGCGCCGGCGCGATGACTTTGCCGCTTGCTTGCCAGTTTCATCCCATCCCACCCAGCCCATCCCGTCCCATCCACGCAGTGATCCTGAGGAATCCGTCATGAACCGATCGACAACGTGTGCCCGATCCATCGCAATCGCGCTTGCCGCCGGCGGGGCGGTCATGACGGCAGCGGCAACGGCGACAGCGGTTGCAACTGATGCGCCCTCGCGCACACTCGTTCACCAGGCGGTGATCGATGCGCCGGTGCAGGATGTGTGGTGGGCGTTTACGACCGCGGAAGGCTTCAGCATGTGGGCTGCGCCGAAGGTTGAGGTGGATTTTCGCATCGGCGGCGAGATTCGCTCCAGTTACAACGTCGAATCCAACCTTGCGGATGAGCATGCCATCGTCAACCGCATTCTCAGCTACGAACCGCAGCGCATGCTGAGCATCCAGAACGTGCAGGCCCCTTCAGGCTTCAAGCACGCGGAACTGTTCCATCAGACCTGGAGCGTCATTGAATTTGAACCGCTCAACGAGCAGCAGACGCGCGTGCATATGACCGGCCACAACTA
Source organism: uncultured Isosphaeraceae bacterium (assembly GCA_964575335.1). Classification (GTDB taxonomy): domain Bacteria; phylum Planctomycetota; class Phycisphaerae; order Phycisphaerales; family SM1A02; genus CAZNPU01. The sequence continues at coordinate 60,475 of CAZNPU010000017.1, forward strand.
TGGCTATGGTCCAGCGTGGGACGTCGTGCATGCCCATTTTGAGCAAGGCAACGCCTACGTGCTCCAGCGGCTCCAGCAGGTCATGGCGGCGCGCTCGGCTGAGCCGGCCAAGGACGATCACGCGCACGTCGAGACGCCGCGTGCATCGCTCAAACCGGTTGAATGCGACGTTCTCATTAGCGCAACGCGCGAGCAGGTATGGCAGGCGTGGACGACCGATGAAGGCATTCAGTTATTCTTTGCGCCGGATTCCAAAGTCGAACTGACGATCAGCGGCCCGTTTGAGATGTACTTTGCTCCTGAAGCGCCGGAAGGCCAGCGCGGTTCGGAGGGCTGTCGAATTCTGACGTATTCGCCTCAGCGGATGTTGTCATTCAGTTGGAACGCCCCGCCTTCGCTGCCCAACGCAAGACAACATCACACGTGGATCGTCCTGTGGCTGGATGATGATGCCGCTGCCGCCGACGCTGATTCGCCTTCTTCGCCACGAACGCGCGTGCGTTTGAAGCAGATGGGCTTTGCGGAGCTTGCTGCGGCACATCCTGAGCATGCTGCGGAATTTGAGCAGGCTCGAGACTATTTTAATCGCGTCTGGCCTCATGTGCTGACGAGCCTTCAGCGGCACTTTGACCGCGAGCGATAGCAGCAAACAGCAGCATCAGCGCTGCTTTGGGCGTATGTGCGGTGAATTCGGTCTCATCGCTATCGCTGGGCGCGTCGCCGGAGTGCAGCCAGATATGCAAAGCCGATCAGGCCTGCTGCTGCGACCACAAGCAGTTCTGCAGCGCGCATGAGCAGATCGGCGGTGATGCCCAGAGCCATGTGATATGACGTCAACAGCGGCGCAACCAGCCCTACGCCCCATTCCCGCAAGCCAAGGCCGTTGCTGACCAGCGGCACCATCGTGGCGATGACGCCGATGCAGGCAAACGCCAGCGCGCCGGCAGCGTTGATGGGCGCTCCAATCAGCGCAAAGGCTGCGTAGTACCGCAGTGCGCTCAGCAGCACTTCAGCGTATCGCAATGCTGCAGCCAGCAGCAGTGAGCGAAGTCTGCTGCTTACGATGCTGCCAAGCACAAGCGCAGGCAACGGCAGCGGCGCGACCCACCACGGATTCAGCGACAAGCTCAGTGCAAGCAGCACCGTCACTGAAAGATACCCCGCAGTGAGGACGCTCATGCCCGTTGCCTGCAGGATGACCCGCACCGAGTCGCCCACAGCAATCTGGTTGACCGCCTTGTGATAGGCCACGCGGCCAAAAAGCCCCGGTCGCATGGGCAGATAGTTCGCCAGCATGGTCGAGGCGATCAGCGCCTGCATTTCCCACCACCCGACTTTTCCGTAGCGCGACGTCAGCAGATGAAACATCGCGCCCGACAGCAGAAGGTTCGCCGCCATCGTGCCGCAGAGAATGGTCAAAAAAATCAGCAGATGCGAACGAGGCTGGCCTGCGATTGCCTGGGCAGCCTGATGAACAACATCGCGCTGCAGCAGAAGCATGACCGCAGCAGCGACAAGCAGCGCTGCTCCGATCGCCAGCCCTGCGCGCCGCGTCCAGAGAGTGCGCCGAATGATCGCCGGCTCAGCCGTTGACGCATCGCTGTCGGTTGCAACGGCTGGCGTCATCGGTTCACCGCCTGCCCTGTTGTTGCTGCCGCCGCTGTTCAGCCTCGACAGCCCGGCGGAACTCTGCTTCGATCAGTTCTGCTATCCGGCGAAGCGTCGCGTCATCGCCGCGCTTGGCCGCGTCAAGCATCGGGTCGCTCGGCCCTTCAAGGTGATAGATCAGGTAGGCCAGCTTCACCAGGCGGTGCTCGCTCTGTCGCGCCATTGCGATGACCGTCGCAAGCTGCCGGGCCTGCGGCCCTCTGGGCATGACGCTCAGAATCCACGCTTGTGAGGGGCCGTCGAGGCGGCTGAAGGCTTCTTCGAATGCGATTCTCGCAGCGATGAGCAGTTCCTGCATCTCAGCCGACACCTCGCCGGATGCAGTCTGCGCAGCAAGCACGTTGCTCAACAGCGCCATGCGCGTCAATGTCTCGGGTTGCGCCGGATTGGAAAGCATGGCGATGGTCTGTTCCATCCACTGCGGCGTCACGCGCGCGCCGTCGACGCGCAACACCGGCCCGTCCGTATCACGCCCATAGAGCCGCGGCTCAGCGACGCCGAAGCCGGTTAGGCCAAAATTGATCAAAGCGCGAACACGGATCATCGTGCCGTCAACCGCCACCAGATTGAGCATGTCGCCCGCCAGATGGTGCCGCAGATCGACCGTCACCACGACCGATTCATTGGGCTGGAGCCGAAGCCGCCGCCCGACATCCACGACAAATGGGCGGATGGGGGGCAGCTCAAGCTGGCTGGCGCTGCGGAAAGCCGGCACAAGCAGCACCTGCGGTCGAATCGGCCCGTTCGGGTCCAGCGCCAGCGTGAATGCAGAATTGTTGGTGATCTCAATATCCACCAGCACCGGCTCATACGCTTGATAATTGAGCTTCCTCGGCGTGACGCGCAGGCTCAAGGCCATTGCCGGCTCTTTGGGATACCGGTCCAATGCTGCGGGAATAGACGTGATGAGCTGCTCCAGGCGCGTCGCTTCATCGCTCAGCGGTACGCGCCGGCCGAGCAGCTCAGCCA
>CAZNPU010000018.1:0-24708 GCA_964575335.1 uncultured Isosphaeraceae bacterium
ACCACAATTCCGCTTTCCTGTTCCGGCATGCCGATGCCGAGGAAGGTGGATGATTCGCGGGCGGCGTTCTCGTTGCTGCCCAGATCCACAATGAGAACCTGATCTTCCTTCAGGTTCATTATCTCACGTAATGCGGTTTCCAGTCGCACGCGATCAATGGCTTTGAGCGTGCAATAGAACACGGAATACTGCCACGGCTCGCCGTAGGCCTTCATGAGTTTGTGAACCCGGCGAAGGCGTTTCGGGTCGCGGACATCGTAACAAACGAGATAACAGCGTCGCATGGCAGACTGACACCTTTATGTCAGTCCCGCCCCCCAAAAAGAGCGGGATTCAGCGGGTTGTGAGAAAGGCAAGCGTCGGCACTTCGCCGAGCATCCATGCAGCCACAAGTCGTGCGTGAAGCATGAGCATGCGGCGATATGACAAGCGATATTCAAAAACGGGATGTCTGATCTCGGTATCCATGCGCCGACCGTAGGCGGAGAAGAATCCCTTGCGACCGGCATCGGTAAGCGCACAGCCGGCGGCGGTACGAAGGAAGTGACCTTCAGTCAGTTCGCCGCGATTGAACGCTGAGATTGCAACAGAATCTGCGATGAGCGGACGGAACGGCTCGAGGAGATCAAGCGCAAGCGCCGGGCGGCCGGGGCGCGTTGTGTGCAGCGCGCCAAGCGTCGGCTCAAGGCTTGCCAGGCGGCAGGCTGCAACGCACTCGTGCGTCAGCATCGAATATGCGAATGAGAGCACTGCATTGATGGGATCGGGAGGCGGTCGCCGCCTACGGCCATTAGCATTGAATTCGCCCGCAAGTTTTTCGGCGCCTGCTTTGAACATTCCCTGAAAATGCCGGAAGTAGATTGCTGCTGCGTTGCCTTCGTGGCCGCGCAGTTCATTCAGCGTTGTGGCGGTCTGCACGCCCTTGATACAGTTTTCCAGTTCACTTGGTACATGAGGCGGCAAATCAGCATGATTGCGCATGAGCAAGGTCCGCTGATTCATGATCTTGGCAACCGTCACGGCCCGCGCCAGCTCGATCGCCCTGTTGGGCTGGTCAAGCGTGCGGACTTGCGCTGCGCGCACAGCTGCGCTGGTTGGTCCCAGGGGGTCCATCATGGCCACAAGCCGGCCTGCTGAGGATAAATACGCTACGGGCACTTCCTTGTCAGCGAACACCGTAAGCGCCTGCGTGGACACCTGCACGCCGCCGAAAATCGCAAGCGATTCAATGTTCATCAGCGGCACGTCGCGGACCAGTTTTCCATCCTTGTCGGTAATGCGCACGGACTGGCCCCGAACGCCGACACGAACTCCTTCGCGTTGAAGCACAACATGAATGCCATCGTCGCGCGGCGGCCAAAGTTTGCGCGGCGTGAGAGTCTCCTTATCAGGAACATCATCAGCAGTTGTCTCTCCGTCAACTGTCAATGCAGTAAACCGCTGCTGGTTGACCTCATCGGGAAGACAAATCGGCTGAAGCGAACATCGCGGGCATTTCGGATCATTCACGAGCGGCGCGGGTCGCGGACCTTCCGCTGCACGCTTCGCAGCTTCGAGCGTCGCAAGCGCCTCGGCTTTCAGTGCATCATTCACTTCGACTCGCAGCCGCAGTTTCTCTGCTGCGTAATACAGCACTGCTTCGCGAACTTCGTAGCCGGCTTCCTCCAGAAGCAGCGCCTGCAATCCGATCTGCACCCGATCAGTCGGCCAGGGCTCAGCCTGATCCAAAGGCAATTGCTCCTCCATCATCTCATCGACAGCTTCAGAAATGATGGAAGAGCGCTTCGGCCTCCCCTTGCGATATTCGACGGGAACCGCTGTTTTGCCGGTAATTTCTGCAAGATCAAGCTTTGCGGTCAGGCCGAGACAATCGCTCGTGAGCGCGAGGCTTCGGACGCTGCAAGGGCGATCCGGATCATCCTCCGCATCAGACAATTTTGACACCTTATTTGGCGCCTTATCAGGCACTGCGCTCGGCTGATCAACTCGCTTGTGGACTCGCGCACCGGCTTCAGTGTCGTAACTTGGAAGGAAGACGCCTTCGACTGTCATGTAGTAGAACAGCCGTGGACAATAGGCATATTCCGCAACGCCTCGGCATGGCCAGAGTTCCTCGTCCATATGGAAAGGATCGGCCAGGTTATTGATCACATTGAGTAATGATTGCAATGTACCAATATAAAAACTTGTTCCAGGCGTTCCTGAGGTTATTTATCCGGGCAGTTATTCCATAGCCATGGGCAATATTTCATGTGCTATGGATCACTTAGCATTGTTACTATAGCCGCTCTATTTGGGCAGCCAGGAGCAATCGACGAGCATTATCATTGCATGAGCGTCCGACTGTTTATAACTTTTTCTACTCCATCTCTTCCCACTTATTTTTTCGAAGTAATTTGCGCATTCATGTCCAGGCCGTTGCGCGTTAACACAGCCGGCGCGACTGCTGAATGCGGACGATGAGTGCAAATCCGGAAAATTGCTCCCACATCCGCTGCGACGACAGCGTCAAATCGTACAACTGCGCACCCTCGCACGCGTAAACTGGTTTGCGGCAACCGCACGCCGCGCCTGCGATGACTGGCGCGGCGGTGAGAGCGTGCGGTGTGCGTTCAAAGTCACCCAACTGGCGAATACGTCAGCGGACCGTCCGGCCCGAGCGGGAAGCCCAGCATCATCCATATCAGCAGCATGATCGTCCACGTAATCGCAAAGACGACTGTGTAGGGGAACATCGTCGCGATCAGCGTGCCCATGCCGCCTTTGGGAACGTATCGCTGCATGAACACCAGGATGATGATGAGGTACGCATTCAGCGGCGTGATGATGTTGCTGACCGAATCGCCCACCCGGTACGCTGCCTGCGTCAGTTCCGGACTGATGCCCACCATCATGAACATGGGCACGAAGATCGGCGCAAACAGCGTGTACTTCGCGCTCATCGATCCCATCAATAAGTTGAAGGTCAATGTAACGATGATGAACGCCACGATCAGCAGGTACGGGCTGAACCCTGCCTGCCCCAGCCACATCCCTCCTGCCATCGCCATCATCTTGTCGAGATTTGAATAGCCGAAGTACGCGATGAACTGTCCGGCCACGAACGCCAGCACGATGATCGGCGCCATTGCCGCCATCGACTCCATCATCAGCTTCGCCACATCCTTGTCGGATTTGATCTCGCCGCTGGTCATGCCGTAAGCGATGCCCGGGAAGAGAAAGCCGAAAAACAGCAGCGGCACGATGGCATCAACCCAGCGGTCAAAGCGGCGATCGCTCCGCACCAGCACGACACCATCGTCCCGCTGGAATGATTCAGCAGGCTGCTGGGCTGCAGCGTCAGGCGCTTCCCACTGCTCCGCAACCACCCAGCGCAAGCGAGGCACGCGCACGTCATCTCCCGCGCTTATTGCCGCCTGCGATTCGCGTTGCTGAATGATCTGCTCCCATTTGGCAATCGCATCGCGATCCGACAGCACGATTTCAGTGCGGCCATCCTGTACGACCGGCAGTTTGTATGTATACAGCGGCGCGCCCGGAATAAGGATAAGACACAGCGCAATTGCTGCGAAGACCGCACCGGCGATGCCTGCCCATTTCATGCCGCGCAGCTCATGGGGTTTGAGCCGCTGATCGGCAAGCTCCTCCTCGGTCGGCGTGGTGGGGCCGCCTTCTTCAGGGCTGCGCCGTTTCAATCGCCGTTCGACAAACAGCGCCGTCACCGCCCAGCCGATCAGGGTGAGCAGTATTGTCGATGCGATCATGAACCACCAGTTGCACGCGGGGCTGATCGTGTATTCCGGATCAATGATGCGTGAACCAACGTAGGTCAGTTCCGCAAGCATCGGCTCCAAGCCTGTAATGAGAAGGTTCGCGCCGAATCCCGCTGATACGCCGGCGAAAACTGCAGCCAACCCAGCCAGCGGCGAGCGGCCCACCGATTTGTACAGCGCCGCAGCGAGCGGAGGCAGCACCACGTATCCCGCATCCGTCGCCAGTGAACTCATGACGCCGATAAACACCATCGCGGGCGTGAGCACCTTGTCAGCCAGACCCCAGCTTGAAGGCGTAAACGACAGCACACCGCGCAGCGCTGCCATGAACCCTTTGAGCGCTGCAGCCAGCAGGCCTGTGCGCTCTGCAATGCCGATGCCCAGCATACCCACCAGCACCACGCCCAGCGGCGGAAACAGCCGGAAGTTATCGACCATCGCTCGCAACGCCCAGTCGATGCCTTCACGGCTGAGCAGATTGTTCGGCTTGAGCACCTCGCCAGTTTCACGCCACTCAACCAGCGGCTGTTTCGTTTTTGGATCAATGACAGGGCGCGTGAGCGGCTTGCCGGTTTCGCTGTCAATCACCGCCTTGCCGTTTTCATCCAGCACCGGCTCGGTGACCTGCTGCGGCATTTTCTGCACCACGCGCCATTCCGCTTTCGTAGCCACCCATGACAGCCCCATCACCAGCAGCGCACCAATCAGAAACAGCGTCACCGGATCGGGCAGTGTGTTGCCGATCCACTCGATCCAGTCCAGCACGCTGAATCGCTTTCCGTTGTTCTTGCCAGTGCTTGCTGCGGGCGTGCTGCTGCTCATAGGCGATACTCCTGATGATCATCCCCTCCCCCTTGTCTGACCGGTGGATTGTCACGCTTACACGCGATACGTCAACTGGAACGGCGACAACAGCATTGTGGGCGATCCTGATCGGCCTTGCCACTGCTCTGGGCTGGCAAGCAACTGTCACGCTTATCACGCTTTACCGAACACCAGCCGGCAGCAACAACGCTATCAACCGCCTTGTTGATCTGTTCATCATGCCGCTGCCCGCAGAATGCCGCAGTATTTGTTGCCCGTGCGCATTCCTTCCACGTTAACCAGTCCGGATGAATGTGCCTGCCTGCATGTCTTTTTCCACACCGGGGAACTGCAGAACCTGGTTGTGCATCACCACATACACCCCGGGCTTGAGCAGTTGCACCGCCAGGAGCGACTCGGTGAGGTTCTGCAGCGCATCGGTGGAGCGCATTTCCCAGGGCCGCATCGCACCGGTGAGGACGATGGGCACGCGCAGACCGCCGTTGGCCTCGAGTTTTTCCACCAGCCGGTGGCCGGTCTTGGCGAGCCGATCCGTGCCGTGCACGATTACAATGCCATCATGGGTAGCAGCATAATGCGCGGTGGTGGCGGCGATGAGATCGTGGTCGGCCTCGGTCATCTCGAGGCTGTCTTTGTTCATGAGCGAGACGCGATCGATCTGCACGCCTCGAAGCTGCAGCGAGCCGAGCATCATGTCCAGCACGCTCATCCGGTTGGTCAGAACGCCGGAGAACTCATCGTAGGTTTTCTCGATGGTGCCGCCTGTGGAAATAAGCGCGATACGTGAAGGCATTGCGATAGAGTCAATGACAACGGTGGTGTTGGTAACGAGTCATCAATTGTACTGCCGCGGCTGCTGCAGCCAACCGCAGCGCCGCAAGCGTCAGGCCAGTGGCTCAGCACGTTTGCTGCGAGCCAATTTACCATAGAGTTCGCACCGGCACGCATGATGCGCCCGGAGTATGTCTTGCTGCTGGTTGATTGAAAGTTGTTGGAGCATGAATCACGTCCAATCCATCTGGCCGCCGTTTCCGGGCGATCCCACGCTGCTGGGCTGGACAGCCACTGCGGGCTACGCGCTTGCAGCATGGCTCTGCGTTCGTGCCGGCAGACAGGCTCAGGCAAAAGAGAGCGTCCATCATGACGATGATGATGCATCGCGCCGGACGCAGCAGATATTCTGGTTCAGCATCGCGCTGCTCATGGCAGCGATGGGGTTGAACAAACAACTGGACCTGCAGACCCTGCTGACCAACATCAGCAAGGAAGTGGCGCACGCACAGGGCTGGTATGAGCATCGGCGCATCGTGCAGGCGGCGTTTGCCTCGACGCTGGCGCTGGTGATTGCGACAGTGATGGGCCTGGTATTGTGGAAAACGCGGCGTCTTTATGCCGACCACATCACCGCACTCTTCGGCCTGGGATTGCTGGCGGGGTTTGTGGTGCTTCGGGCTGTTCACTTCACCCGTACGGATGAACTGCTGGGCATTGGGCTGAGCGCCTCGCGCGGCAAATGGGCTCTTGAACTCGGCGGAATCGTCTGCATCGCGCTGTGCGCATGGCGACACGCCCGACACGCATCGCACACCGAATCCGCAACGACAGTAGCAGACGATCACACCAGCAAACACAAGCGCAGCGGAAACGGATGAATCTGCTCCGCCTGATGATCTGGCCCACAATTCCCTGAGTTGCACTTACCCGCCGGCCATGAGCCTGCTATGCTACGACAACGACTGGCATGACATTGATCCCTCGCCCGATTGCCCGGCCCTGCCTGGCAAGGGCGACGTTTTTTGGCTGACCAAGAGGCAAGACACATGGACTACATCACCCCCGATGAGAAGGCCAAACTTGAAGAACAGCTTGCGGAGCTTATCGCAATGCGCAAGGTGCTGTCGGAACGCATCGGGACTGCTCGGGCGCTGGGCGATCTGAAAGAAAACGCTGACTATCACGCAGCCAAGGAAGACCAGGGCCTGAACGAGGCGAAGATTCGTCAGATCGAAAAGCGCTTGGCCACGGCGATTGTTGCCGATGGCGAATCGATGCCGGAGGACATTGTGTTTCTTGGCGCAACGGTCAAGCTCCGTGACATCAATTCCAATCAGGAAGAACTGTACCGGCTGGTGGGTGAAGCCTCCGGCAACTTTGATGCTGAATACATCGAAGTGACCCCCACCTCGCCGATGGGCATGGCGCTGATCAAGTCGCGATTAGGCGAAATCGTACGGGTGGATACGCGGCGTGGCGAACGTCGCTATGAGATCATCGAAATCCAGCGGTAAGCAGGATCATCTGCATACTGCGAACGAGAAAACTGGGGTGAGATGATGATGTATTCCGATGAGATGAGGCACGGCGCCGCCATGGGAGCGTCATCTCATGGCTGATTGGCAGTTTCTGTATGCAGGCGGATGGCAAGGCGGAAGCGTTCTGGCGTGTCGCAATCGGCATATTGTCGGACACCAGCCCCGCTGAAGCTATGCGAAAATGAAACCGGCCCGGCATGTTGCCGAAACAGGCGCTGTTGCAATTTGCTTATTTGCCTGCTTCCGCTCGACCCGCCTCGAATCACGCACGGGAGATCGCCATGACCCCCACAATCATCACGCTCATCGTCATCGGTGCGTTGGTGCTCTTTGCGCTCTTCGTCATCGGCATTTACAACTCACTGCAGCGGCGGCGGATCGCGGTTCAGAACGCATGGTCGGATATCGATGTGCAGCTCAAGCGTCGCCACGATCTCATCCCCAACCTGGTGGAGACGGTCAAGGGCTATGCCAGCCACGAACGCAACACGCTGGAAGCGGTGATTGCTGCCCGAACCCAGGCGGTGAACGCCAGGAGCGTGAACGAACACGCCGAGGCGGAAAACATGCTGAGCGCCACGCTGGGCCGCCTGTTTGCCCTCTCAGAGGCGTACCCGCAGCTCAAGGCCGACGCCAACTTCCGCGCGCTGCAGGAAGAGCTGACCAGCACGGAAAACAAAATCAGCTTTGCGCGTCAGCATTACAACCGCACGGTGTCGCAGTACAACGAGTCGCTCGCGGTGTTCCCCAACAACATCATCGCAGGCATGTTCAACTTCAGCCGCAGTGAATTCTTTGAGATTCAGGAACCCGCGCATCGCGAAGCGCCGAAGGTGACGTTTTGATTTGAAGAACGCGGTGGAAGGAAGATTTGTGGTGAGGTGGCGGGTGATGTGGGTGTGGGGGGGGGTGATCCGGGGGTGATCCGGGTCTTCCTCCCTTCGGTCGTCAGACCCGGCGTTTGCTGAACGTCAGATCCGGTGTTTGTCGTGGATCGGTTTCCATATGCAGCAGCCTGCTCCAATGTCGAATGCGATTCACACCGAGCAGCCGCGGATACGCGCCTATCCGGCCAATGTGACATTTGTCGATCTCATCCGTGCCAATAAGCGAAAAAGCGCCCTGCTCATCGCGTGCATGATTCTTCTGGCTGTTGTGCTGGGAGCGGTATTTGCTGCGGCACTCAATGCGTATGCAACAGGCGGCGAACTGCCTAATCTTCTTCCCTCGGCCCTGCTGGGCGCAGGCGTCGCGGCGGTCATCGCGATCGCTGCGTCGCTGTGGAGCTACTACGGCGGATCAAATGCCATCCTAGCGATCTCGGGCGCACGCGAGTTGCCGCCCGAAGCCGACCCGCAACTGCACAACGTCGTCGAAGAACTGGCGATCGCTGCCGGCATTCCCAAACCCAAAGTGTTTCTGATCGAAGACGATGCGCTCAACGCTTTTGCCACCGGCCGAGATCCAGCGCACGGCGCCGTGGCCATTACAACAGGGCTGCGCAAGCAGCTCTCGCGCGATGAGCTGGCTGGCGTCATGGCACATGAAATCAGCCATATCCGGCACTATGACATTCGCTTCGCCATGCTGATGGCGACGATGGTGGGCTTGATCGTCTTTGCCGCCGACGCCTTCTGGCGCATCATGTGGTACAGCAGTCCTCGCATGGGGCGGCACAGTTCCGGCAGGCAGGGCAAAGGCGGCGGCAACCCGATCATGCTCGTACTGATGATTCTGGCGATTCTTCTTGCGATCATCGCGCCGTTTCTGGCGATGCTCATTCGCTTTGCCGTCAGCCGCCAGCGCGAGTTTCTGGCCGACGCCGGTGCTGTGGAACTGACCCGCTACCCGCAGGGCCTGATCGGCGCGCTGGAGAAGCTTGGCGCATCGAAGACGCCGCTGAAGGCAGCCAATCGCGCCACGGCACATCTGTATATCGTCAACCCGCTCAAGAACGCGCTCAAAGGCCAGGGTCACGAACTGGCAAGCGCGTTTCGCACGCATCCCCCACTGCACGATCGAATCGCGCGGCTCAAGTCTCTGCTGACATAGACATATTTTTGATAACTGATTCAACAGCAACGATTTGCGCTTCAAGCGACGTGCAGAAACACTCTCGCTGCTGCCTGCCGGTGTTTGGGCGCGGTAAAATGACCGATCGCCCAAGTACATGTTCACATGAACTCAAGGAGAATGAAGTGATGAAGCGCACGATTCGATTGGCCGTCGCTGGCGTATTCGCTGGCCTTACCGTTGTCGGCTCGATTGCTCTGGCGCAGTCGCCCGGGGACAACAAAGCCTCCACGCCGCAGGACGCAATGCAATTGCCGCCGGGCATGACTGAAGAAGACATGATGGCGTGTATGGCAGCCGCTACCCCCGGTGAAATGCACGCCTATCTGGCCAAGGACGTCGGCGTGTGGCATGGCAAGACCAAGATGTGGATGATGCCGAACACCGAACCGATGACCAGCGAGTGCACCGCCACTGTCGAGGCGATCATGGACGGCCGGTTCACCAAGTGCGAAATCAAAGGCGAGATGCCCGGCATGGGGCCGTTCCTTGGCTTTGGCATCTACGGCTACGACAACGTTTCCGGACAGTTCCAGTCAAGCTGGATCGACAACTTCGGCACCGGCATCATGAACGGCACCGGCGAACTGTCGGCCGACGGCACGACGATGACGTGGACCTTCACCTTCAATTGCCCGATCACCAAGAAGCCGCAGGTGATGCGCGAAATCGAACGCCGCACCGGTGAAAACACCAAAGTGATGGAAATGTACGGCACCAATCCCATCACCGGTGAAGAGTTCAAGATGATGGAAATCAGCTTCACGCGAACGCCGGCCAAGACCGCCGCAGTTTCGTCGCCAGCAAAGAACTGATCCGTTCGCAGCAGTTGCTGCAGGCGATTGCTGTCTTGCGGCCTGACACAACGCACCCCACGCCGCCCGCATTTCAGTAGGAGATGCGGGCGGTTGTTTTCTGAATGGATGACGCGTTGGTCTCGGCGAAGGCTGAGGCCGGGGCTATGCGGGGCCTCGCCGAAGCGTCAGGTTTCGGAGGCAAGGCTTTTGGTAATGGCCTGTTCATGCAGGCGTACAGATGTCTTATCAAGCGCTTCCTTGGCTTTGTAAAACGCATCAGCATCGACATTGGCAGCATCGTGTCTGGACTGCGCGATGAACACTTCCAGCGCTGCGATCGCCTGCTCAAGCTGCGCGCGGTAGGCAGGGTCCAGCTCATCACCCACGCGCTGCATTGCCTGACGAATCCACTTGATGTCCAGCTGCGAATTCACGGCAAGATCAATCACACGATGGGCGTGCATGTCTTCTCTGGCGTGCGCGTAAGACTCAGCTTCCATGCGGTCGACTTCTTCGCGCGTCAGGCCATAGCGCGGCACGACCTGAATTGACGCCCGCTTGCCGGACCGCCGCTCCACCGCCTGCACGCTGAGTATGCCGTTGGCGTCGACGAGGAACTCAACCTCGATTTGCGGAATGCCCGCAGGCATGGGCGGAATACCGCGCAGATGAAATTCGCCCAGGCTGCGGCAGTCCTTCGCCAGCTCGCGCTCGCCCTGCAAGACGTGAATCTTCACGTTGGTCTGGCCGTCCACACTGGTGGAGAACATTTCCGTAGCGCGGGTGGGCACGGTGGTGTTGCGCATGATGAGTTTGGCGACCGCCCCGCCGACGGTTTCGATCCCCAGGCTTAGCGGAATGACATCGAGCAGGAGCATATCGCGATTGACGCCGGAGAGAATCGACGCCTGCACTGCTGCGCCCAGCGCAACGACCTGATCGGGATCCAGTGCGGTATATGGCTCGCATCCGAAGAAATCGCCGATCATCTCCCGCACCAGCGGAATGCGCGTCGAGCCGCCCACCATGACCACGCGGTTGATGTCGCGCGGCGTCAGCTTTGCATCGCGCAGCGCACGCTCACAGGCGCTGATGGTCCGCCGCACCCACGGCTCAATGAGGCGGTTGAGTTCATCGCGCTCAAGCAAGCGCTGATATCGGCGGCCGTCGCCAAGATCGATCTCCAGTCGCGCCGCCTGCTCATCGGAAAGGCGAATCTTGGTTGCCTCAGCAAAGTTGCGCATCGCCTGCCGGGTGGAAGGTGGAAACTGCAACTCAGTGCCAAGCTGCTCACGGATTTCCCTGCACACCAGTTCCATGATCATGCGATCGACATCGTCGCCGCCCAGGTGCGTATCGCCCGCGGTGGCGAGAACCTGGAAATAACTGTCGCCGCCTGATGCTGCAGCGCTGCTGTTTCCGTTGCCGGTTTCATCAGGTGCAGAGGCAGCTTCTTCTTCACCTTCACCGCTTCCGCCGGGTGTGACCTGCAGGATGGAAACATCGAACGTCCCGCCGCCGAGATCGTAGACCGCGATGATCTCCGGCTCGCGCTGACGTTGGCCGATGCCGTAGGCCAGGGCCGCGGCGGTTGGCTCGTTCACAATGCGCACCACATCAAGCCCAGCCAGTCGCCCTGCATCGCGTGTGGCCTGCCGCTGGGCGTCGTCAAAGTAGGCCGGCACCGTCACAACAGCCTTGCGCACCTCGCGATGCAGCGCAAGCTCAGCACGCAGCTTCAGCTCGCGAAGAATCAGCGCGCTGATTTCCTGCGGCGTGTAGATGCGATCATCAATCGCCACCCGAACCGTATCGTGTTCGCCGGGCACAACCGTAAAGGGAAGGTGCGGCACGTCATCCTTAACGTCGGCAAAGCCTCGCCCCATGAGGCGCTTCACGCTGTAGACCGTCCGCTCGGGATACTCCACCGCGTGCGCCCGGGCGTCGTATCCGATAATCGGGTCGCCCCCCCTGCCCCCACCATCATCACCGGCGTCTGCACGCGGAAAGCGCACGACAGAGGGAAGAACCGCGCGGCCTTCAGAATCGCAGACCACGCGCGGTCCGCACTCATCGCAGATGGCGATCAGTGAATTTGTGGTTCCAAGGTCAATGCCAACGATCAGTTCCGAATTGCTCATTGCGCAAGTGTAGGCGGGATGAGCGAGTGATTCGGCGCGAGGGAGGAATAGAGTGGGATGGTGGCGCGAAGGGTGAAGGGGGTGATCCGGGTCTTCCTCCCTTCGGTCGTCAGACCCGGCGTTTATGGTGAGTTGGTCGTCGGACTCGGCGTGGAGGGGTGTGCTTAGTCGTATTGGAGTTCGGGGCCAGCGGCGCTCATGGACTTAGTAAACGAGAGAATCGCATCCTCGCCGTGCGGGCCGGATTCCATGGCGAACATGTTGTCCGAATAGCGCTGGCCGTCCTGCTCGATGTAAAGCTGCGCCGGCGTGAACGTGTCGAAAAACTGAACGTGGCCGTCACCGAAAACCGCGTGACCGCCCCACCGCTGGTTGCGGCCGTAGGATCGCGACTGCGGGTTATCAACGCCGTCCTGTGGTCCGCGATTGCCGATCAATGGAAACGTGTTGCCGAAGGTGCTGCGCCATCGCTTTTCAAGCCGTTTGCCAAACAGCGGCATGTGCGCGTAGGACACATGCGAGAGGTCGTGTAGGTCGGCTTTGAAATTCGGATCCCAATACTCGTGTGCTGCGGGGTTATATCGCGTGTAGTCGTACTCGAGATATTCTTCGACATAGCCGCTGTATTCGTTGCCGCTGATAAGCTGGCGCGGAACGGTGTAATTCTGCATCACCATGGCTGAAAAGAGATTGGCTGTAGTATCCAGGCTGATGTCGCGGCTTGCTGCGATGTTGCTGGGCACAATGAACCGGTTGCGATCTTCAGCAGCGTGAACCGCCATTGACTGGAACAATCCGTACAGCGCAAGTTCATCCTGAAATGATCGCACCGTGCCCTGCACCGCGGAGCCTTCACCGGTCACCACTTTGTTGAGCGACGACATCAAAATGGAAAACAGCACCACAATGCACACCATCGTGATGAGCAGGCCCACCAGCGAAAATCCCCGCGGCAGCCGGCGCAACGGCGCTTGATGATGTTTCAACATCGCTGGCCTCCTCAATTCATTTCATTATTTATTTCACAACGCCTTTACCACGAGTGTAGCGCGCGGTGCTATCGATTGACGGCAATTCTCTGCAATGGCGCGTCAAACGCACACAAGCCCATCCGAATCATCGTCGCTGCAAACCCGGCTGAGGAAGTCGATTCAGATCATCTTCCAATCGCCGCAGCGACAGGCGATGCAAAAACGCCCGCAGCGGCTCCAGTTGTTGATTCTCGCCCCGAACGCGAAATCGGGTGCGGTTTTCAGGAGCGTGCAGCGACACCGCATATACGCGCTGGCGCGGCTCATCGGTCGCAACTGGTTTTTGCCGAAACCAGTCCTGCGCAGCAAGCAGATCACGAAGCTCGCGCAGCTCATCGTCGGTCATTGCTCCGGTCCAGCTCGTTTTGCCCAGACGAGCGTCGAGGCCGCCGCCGAAGCTGATGTTCCCGTCCCGATCAACGCGATAGAGCGCTTCGCTGCCGGTTTCATCGCGCAGCATCAGCTCAAACTCAAACCCGGCCAGCGAATTGCGGCTGTGCCGATTCTGGCTGCTGCTGGTCGATGCACACCCAGCGCCATACACCGCAGTGATGCACGCCATCGCGACGATGAGCATCATGCGAACTGCACCATAGCGTCGCCTGCATGATTCGGTGAACAGCGGCAGCATGCTTCGCACGGTTTCTCTCCTGATTCGACAATAAGTGCGATGCGCGAGAACCAGTTCACGGCAGGCGATACGGCGCATACGGATCGGGGCCGAAGTCATAGCGTCGCGGCAGGGTGCGAATCGGCTGCTCCGGCAAGTCGCTTGCCCAGGCCAGTTCCGCCAGTCGGCGTACAAGCTGCACCATCGCTGCATCAGGCGCCTCGCTGGCCAAGCCGCCTCGCTTGAAGTTGAGCCGTCGTCCATGCGCCTGCACGCCCAGAAGGTACACGCGCTCATCGGGCTGCACATGCACAAGCTTGAAATTGAACGGCTCGCCGTCATCGCCTGTCTGCTCAGCGAAACCAAGCTGCTGAATCAGCGACCAGACCTCAGCAACCTGGCGGCGGTTGAGCACACGCATCAACGGGGGAAGCCAGTCCTGGCCGCGCTCGCCCTGCGGGTCAGCCCGGTAATGCAGCGAACCGTCGGGAAACAGCACATACCGGCTGCGCTGCAGGTGAGCTTCGGATGCAGGTTGCACGCCATCGCCCACCAACACCGTCACATCAAGCGTGAAATCCGCAGGCGCTCCGCCAAGCGGATCTGCCTGTATGGCTGATGGCGCACTGCAACCCGCTGCTGCAAGAAGCACAGCAGCAAGCAAAAGCATTTGAACCGGCGCAAGGCATCGTGACATGGCCCCCAGTGTACGACGAAGCTGGCGGAACGGAAAATGCAGATCTGCTGATCCAGTGCGATCCGGTTTTGGCCGGTTCGTGACGCCAGTTTATCGCTCAAAAGGAGACAATCCGCCTGCTCAACTTGCTCACATGCCCGGCTTGAGGCTTTTCATGCCGGCCCGTGTGCGGTACGCTTTCCGACCCACCATGAAGACCAGCGCCCGATGGATGAACGATTATCTCGACCCGCCTGCTTCGCCCGACGAACAGGCTGAACTGCTCACCCGCGCCGGCCTACCGCTGGAGGAGCGTGAGCAGATCACGCTGCCCGATGGTGAGACCGATGTCCGGCAGGATATTGAACTTACCTCAAACCGCGGCGATTGCCTGTGCCATGTGGGCATGGCGCGCGAGATCGCAGCGATGTCCAACCGCACGCTCAAAGTGCCCCAGCCGCGTCCTCAGGCGACCGGCCCGGCTTCGTCAAGCGTGGTCAAAGTCACCAATCAGGAAAAAGAACTTTGCCCGCTTTACACCGCGCGCATCATCAAAGGCGTCAAGGTGGGCCCGTCGCCCAAGTGGCTTGCTGACCGGCTGATCGCGCGGGGCGACATTCCGCGCAACAACATCGTCGACGCCTCGAACTTTGTGCTCTTTGAACTTGGTCAGCCCACGCACGTTTTTGACCTGGCCAAGCTGCTGGGGCCGGAGATCATCATTCGCAAGGCCCATCGCGATGAGTTGTTCCTGCCCATCGGCGAAGGTGCGGTGGAGGTCAAGCTGAGCGAGGCCGACCTGGTCATTGCCGATGCCAAGCGCGCGGTTGCAATCGCAGGCGTCAAAGGCGGCGCATTGACCGCAGTCTCCGATGAAACCACCGACATTCTCATCGAGGCAGCAACGTTTGATCCGATTACGGTGCGCAACACCAGCCGCCGTCTGGGCATCGCCAGCGATTCAAGCTATCGGTTTGAACGCGGCGTACATCCGGGACAGATCGAGCAGGCCGCGGATCGGCTTGTGGATTTGATTCTCGAACTCTGCGGCGGGACGCTCTGCGAAGGCGTGGTTCAGGACGGCAAACCGATCCCCAAGCCCAACACGCTGACGATGCGATGCGATCGCTGCCGCGCGATTCTGGGCGTTGACATATCCGACGCAACCATGGCCGCCATGCTTGATCGCCTTGGTTTTGCGCCGAAGCTGCACGAGGGGGTCATCACCTGCACCGTGCCGGTGTTCAGGCTCGACATCGAGCGCGAAATCGATCTGATCGAAGAAGTCAGCCGCATGTTCGGCCACGACAACATTCCCGTTGCTGAGCACATCCAGATTCGCGTTGCGCCGCCACAGCCTACGGAGATGGCCAAGCGGGCGGTGAGCGATGCGCTGGTAGGCATGGGGTATCTGGAGACGGTGACTCATTCGCTAATCAGCGAATCGGCTGCTGCAGCGTTCCTCCCGCC
Source organism: uncultured Isosphaeraceae bacterium (assembly GCA_964575335.1). GTDB lineage: Bacteria > Planctomycetota > Phycisphaerae > Phycisphaerales > SM1A02 > CAZNPU01. Next base: position 15,709 of record CAZNPU010000018.1, read on the forward strand.
GGGCATGACTGTGCTGCGCGTCAGCGAAGAAAAGGCAAAAGCGGAACCGGCGCTTCGGCCTTCGATTCTCCCCAGTCTGCTGCGTGTGTATGCCTTCAACCGCGACAACAGCGTGCGCAACGTGAAGCTGTTTGAAAGCGGCTCGGTGTTCACTGCGCAAGGCGAGTCGCACATTGAGCGCGTGAACCTGGCGATGCTTCATTCAGCAAAAAGCCATGATGAAGGCGTGCGCCTGTTGCGCGGAGCCATTGATCGATTGGTGCAGTTGGTGCTGGGGCCAGAAACGCACATCGCCGTGCAGCCGCTGGAGACGATGCCGTGGTATCAGGCCGGCGCGGTTGTGAAGATCAACGGCGAGGTGCTGGGCACGTTTGGGCTTCTGTCGCCCGCAACAACCGCTGCATTTGGCGTCAATGAACCGCTGTACGCTGCGGAGATCGGACTGCCGGCGTATTACGATCGTTATCCTCCTGAAACTGAAGCCCACGCCCTGCCGCATTTCCCTGCGATCGAACGAGACGTCTCCGCAATCCTGGATGAGCGCATCGCCTGGGCGGAAGTCAGCGAGGTAATCAGCGCACTGAACCTGCAGCATCTGGAGGCGCTCGAGTTCGTCACCACCTTCCGCGGCAAGCAGATCGGCGCAGGTCGAAAATCGCTCACGCTTCGTCTGCGTTTCCGCGCTGCGGACCGCACGCTGACACACGAGCAGGTCAATCCTCAAATGGAAACGGTCATTGCGGCATTAACCTCAACGTTTCATGCGGAGATTCGTTCCTGAATCGATGCAGCCTTGCATCAATCGCTCAGCAATGATGACGCTGATACATGCCAATGAACACAGCAAGACGATGCGCAACGGGCTTGACCTGCCTGCTCTACAGCAGCGCAGCACGATGCGGCGCATAGCCAGGAACGGCGCATGAAGTTGGAAGATCTCACGATTCAGGAATTCATGACCGCGCTTGGCGCAAAGACGCCGACGCCCGGCGGCGGCGCAACGGCCTCAATTACAGCGGCGCTCGCAGCAGCGCTTGCGCGCATGGTCGTGAACTACTCGGTCGGCAAGAAATCTCTGGCCGATCACGAAGCCGTCAACCAGCAGGCATTGACCACGCTGGCTGAGCAATGCCAACGCGCGCTGCATCTGGCTGAAGCCGACGCCAAGGCATATGGGGCGCTCAATGAGCTGTGGCGATTGGATAAAGACGATCCCCGCCGCGTTGAGGCGTTTCCCGCAGCAGTCAAAAACGCCATTGAACCGCCCAGCGGGGTGCTGACGCTTGCCATTGAAATGCTGCAGTTGATGCAGATGCTGACGGGCACGACGAATCGGCTGCTCAAAAGCGATCTGGCAATGGCGGCCGTGCTTGCCGAGGCTGCAGCCCGAAGCGCAGCGTGGAATGTGCGAATCAATCTGCCGCTGCTGGATGATGAGAAGGCTCGCGAACAGTGGCGCACCACGCTTGAGGATACGATCGAGCAGGCGAAGTCGCTTGCTGATTCGATCGAGCGGGCATGCATGTGATGCAATAGCAGGCCGGCTGCATCCTCGCTTCCATCAGGTTTCGGTCAATTGCGGTTTTGTGGGCGATTGCCAGAAGCGAACTGCATGCGCAATGGCAGCAGCGGTTCCCTGCGGCCGCCGACGAAGATAACGCTCGTAACTGTTCTTCAGCGTTGCTGTCAACCACGATGAGCTTCGCTCCCAGTGCGTGGCGACAACCGCCCGCTCCGGCCCGAAGGTGCTTTTGAATCGTCCGGGTCCACCGAATGTCGAAATAAAGTCATACCAGCGCAGGCCAAGCCCGTGGGCGAGCTGAATCGCCTCCCATTGCAGAAGGTTGTGCGGCGCATGCGCCCGATATTCCAGATGCGAAACGCCGCCCCAGTAATACATGGTCTGCTGATCGCATGTCAGCGCGAGCGTGGCGATGCGTCGCCCTTCGTAGAACGCAGAGAGAAACCGCACAGCGCCGATGGGGTGCAGATATCGCCACATCTCCGCCACGAATTGCCGGCTGTGCGTCGGCACATTGCCTGACTTGGCAAACGTTGCCACCGCCATTTCCCAATATTCGTCGACGAACGCGTTGCTGGTTTCCTCGCCCACCGTCACGCCGCGCCGCTGCGCCTTTCGCACCTGCTGCCGACAACTGCCCTGCATGTTCTTCCAGATCTGGTCAATGGACTGCCGCAGATTGATTCGATAGGTGTCAAATCGCCGTACCAGATTGAAGCGATACGGCGCGAGATCAATCGCCTGACATTTATCAAAAACCTTGCATGTAAAGTACGCGCAGCGGCTGATCGCAGGATGTTTCAGCAGCATTGAAAGCGCAGCAGACACATCAGCGCCGACGGCAAACAGCGGACCAAGATACGCAGTGCTCCAGCCCGGCAGCGGCGAGCCGAGAATCCTCAGCGGGCCCTTACGCGTCTCAAAGCTCGGCCAGACTGCTTCGCATCTGCCGCCCTGCTCAACCTGCAGCAGAACCGGCTTGATTTGATGCGCCGCCATCAACACATCAAACCACGCTCGGCTGTGGAACACCGTACGCTGCGGCATTGATGCAATCAATGCGTCCCAATCATTCAACTGAACGGTCGTCACGCGACGGCTTGCGGTCATGATCATGCGACCATCCTCCATGCCTCTTCCCACCAACCTCCACACACAACCTCTGAAACAGGCAGAACTATCGTACTTTCCGCAAGCAGGCAGTCAGTCGGCAACCAGGTAGGGCATTTGCCTGAATTTATGCTCCGCCAGACTGCAACGCATCAGCTTGTTGTAAGGCGCTTTGAATTCAGCTTTGGTTTTGCCGGTCCCCTAGCGTTGTGAGTGAAGGAAATTGACTCACACTCACACCATGGAGCATCGAGGCTCCTCGCCCAGCAGTATACACCGATTAGGGCGCACAACTTAAGGAATATCCAGTTCAGAAGATTCAAATTCAGCCAGATTCAAAATGAACTGTTGACGCCTTTTCGGGAAAAGGCTGTTGCACTGTTATTTTGACGCAGATCGCACAAATTGAGTAATCTACTGGCGATGCGCATCAGCACAGTCATCCAATGGCTGCTTGGAGCTTCCATACTAGCGGGGTTCGCCCTGCTGTTTTTTCGTATTTTCATTCCCAGCATAGGGTTCCGAATCAGCCCGGGATTAATCGCAGCGGCATTCATCACCAGCTTCTATTGTTTGCCGACATTGCTCTGCAGCACCGCTCTGGAACGGGGACGCCTGCCCCTGCTGATGTGGAGCGGGATCATGGCAGCGGCGGTCGCTGTGGTTGCGATTGGAGGAGCGGTGGTAATGTCCTTCGATCCGTTCGAGGATCCAACCGTGGCAAGTATCATCGGCTCCGCATCAATCTGGACCGGCTACTGCGGCCTGACGGCAGGATTGACGCTTCGCAGAACGTCCTCGCAACTGGCCAAGGTGCTGACCGCGGTTGCGCTGATCAGCACAGCGCTGTTCGCCGCCGGGCTGCTGCTGCAGATCTGGTTTGACATCGATACAGCCCTACCTCGTCATGCCTTGCCAAAGTATCTGGCCAGCACCGCAACCATTGCGCTGGCCTCCTCACTGCTGAGCTTGATCGTGGCGCGGCTGCGGCAGTTGGCTTCATCAACGCCGGAATCGACCGACGTTGAAACCCTGCGTCTGGACATGAACGTGTGGTGCCCCCGCTGCGGCCAACAGCAGCACGTTCAAACCGGCGGCGCATCATGCGCAGCATGCGGACTGCTCAGCAAGGTTATTGTTCCATGAGCGATGCACGCCAGACTGAACTGCTCATCATGCGCCTGGCAGGAGTTGCCATCGTCATTGCTGCGCTTATTGTCGGCGCCATCCTGGTACTGTGGCTGATTTTTTCCAACGTGAAATCCGACATCGCGTTTGCACGGACGATGCTCACGCCGTTCGTGGGCCTCGTAGGTGGAACGTGCTGCATCAGCCTCAGCACTGCTGCATCGAAATGGTTTGACTCGCAAGTCCGATGGGCGTTTCGTGCGGTGTATTGGCTTGCCGTCGTCACGTCGCTGTGGTGGCTTGTGTTTTTGTGGTTTTGCGACTGGTATGACACTGCTGCACCGGTGCAGCTTCGCGTGCTCAATTGCCTGACAACACTCACCGTTGCTGCTGCATTCATCACCGGTCTTCTGAACCACCCCCCCGCCACAGCGGTTATTCGCTACATTCACTGGGGCATCTGTGCGTGGCTTGCATGTCTGGCAGCAGCGATATGCGCTCTTATCTGGATAAGTTGGCGGTACGATGTTGAAGAAGTCCTTGGCGTCATGGTGCTACTTGGCATCTTCATAACACTCATGATGTTTGTGAGCGCGATATTCCTGAATCGGATAGCAGCCCGGCGTCACGTGCTGAAACCTGAATCAATGCCGAAGGACATCACCTTGCGGCTGACGTGTCCGAACTGCCAGGCTGAGCAGCGGCTTTCCACGGGCCTGCAGCAGTGCATGCACTGCAAATGGAAACTGCTGATTGAAATCGAGGAGCCTCGCTGCGAATGCGGCTATCTCATCTACAAACTGCAAGGCGATACCTGCCCGGAATGTGGACGACGCTGGACGCCTACACCAGCCGCCACATGAACACGAAGGCAACAGCGTCAACCGGCAGCAGAGACTGCCTGGCAGTTTTTCACCGCCCCTGCTGACGCCATTACAGATCAAGCTCCTGCCCTGCTGCACACGCATGCATGAATGTGACGGCGCATCAGCAGTATGTCAGGGGCATATCAGCACTGATGATGATTCAATGGATGGGAGTTGCGGCCGGATATGCGTCGAGGCCGCCGGTTCATTCGTCGCCGCAGCTTGCATGCAGCGTGCTTGAGTACGGTTGAATGCGCTGCACGTTATACGGCACAATTGGTGTTGTCTTTGGCCTCTGCCCGCATCAGCCGCTCGCCCTGCTCAGCCGACATGGAACCTTCCGCAATGTAGGCTGCGATCTCACGTCGACTTCGCTCGCGAGCGGCGTTGGTGATGATTGCCGTGAGTGACTTGAACACCATGCCTACAACGAAGCACCCTGCAATCAACGTAATGACGTAGTATTCAGCCGCTGCCTGACCGAGTTGCTCCATCACGTCGCTCCTGTTCGCACAAGAAAAGGTCAATCCTCTCCATCACGCACGCCATCACACGCGCAGGGGCTTTGAACCGCATGGTCCATGCCGACGCCGACGCGGCGTTCACGCAGGTTATACGGATTCGATCCTGCGTTGTTTCACCCGGCAGCGTTTCCAGGCCCTACTGCGTGACAGAATAACTGTATCTCGGATTCGGACACGTGCATGTCGCAATTTCAATCGGCCAGGACGCGCAGGCGGCTTCATTTGCCCAAACAGTCAGCAGCCGCAGCAGCGTTGCCGCATCGCTTTGGGGCGTGCAGGAATGTTCTGTCTGCTGGCCTTTCGCTCAGCAGGGCTTTTTCCTGACCTGAAAGGCTCAGTCAGCCACTTGCGCAGCGATTGCATGCTCTGCCGCCACACCACGACCACCACGCAGCGCGATGTACATCCTGGCAGATTCATCGGCGGGAAGCAACATCGGTCGCGCAGAAAGAACAAGCGAGCGCTGCTGTGTGCTCAACAGTGCGGATGGGGCACAGAATCCAGCGATGAGCTTGCTGCATAGCTATGTTGAGCCAAGCTCAAAGCCAAAAAAGCAGCAGGCGCGCAGTATCCCTTTTGAGCCGCCTGGTTTGTAACAACCAGGTGGTGATTATGACAGGACTGCAACAGGTGTTCGACCTGCGCGCAATGCCGCCGCTGGCCCGCAGATACAGGCAACTCTGAGTGTCAGGACTTCGACTCGCCCTTATCGCCCGCGGCCTGATCACCGTTCTCGCGCGGACTACGGGTGGGTCGGCCATAGCCGCGAAGACCCCGATACGGCCGGGTGCCAAAGCTTCGGATATTGGACCGTCCGGTGCTGGACGCGCCTCGCCCAAAACCGGGGCGCATGCGGAACATGGTCTGTCGCTGGGCCTGCTGCTTCACCTTGCCCTTTTTGCGAGCCTGGTTGATGATCAGCGTCCGCCCATCCAACCGCGTGCCGCGCAGTGCGCGCATGGCGTAGCGAGCCTGCTGCTCGTCCTTGATCATGACGATCGCAAACCCGCGCGATTTGCCGGTCGCCTCGTTGATGGGCAAGGCGATGTCATCCACATCCGCATGTCGGCTGAAAAGCTCCCGAATGGAGTCGGCATCGGTAGTGACCGCAAGATTGCCAACAAAGATCTTGAACATACGTGCGATCCGCCTCCTGGCGGTTGGCGCTGGGTGCGTGGTGGTGAGGAACACCGCAATCCCAAACGCGGTTCCTGAGATTCGCCGGGCATTCCGTGGCACGGCGATGCGGAATGAATAATAGCGTGCTTCCGGCCGCCATGCAGCATCCACACGCCTCTGGTTTAAGAAACCTGCAGTATCGGCGAGCTGTTCCCCCAACCGGAACGGAAAAATTTTACAAACATGCCAAAAACGATGTGCTTGCCCCCTCTGCTCATTGCCCAGTTTGCCGCAACAGCCCGGTCCGTATGCTGCAGATCTGAGCAGCCATGTGTTGAAGATTCACCTATTTCAGCAGCTCACCAGCAATGGCTGAGATCGCAGCAATGAAGCCCCCTGACCCTTGCAGCAGCACGCGCAGTAGTCGCAAGCGACAACAGCGACGGCAACTCAGCAGCCATCAGACAAAGACGAGCTCAGCACCGGGCACGTCAGGCACATCGCAACACCATGCTTTCTTCCCCGCTCTCCTGCCACGATAAGAAGCGATGAGCAATTGATTCTTGTTGTTGATTGCTGATCCGATAAGTCACGGGCTGATGCATTCAGCAACAACACTAAGCGGAGCCAGAACACCAAACCGGAGCGCAAACAACAGCCGCCCTTGCTGAGGGCGGCTGGGTGGTTTTCATCATCGTCAGTCGATAGATGTGCGAGCGGGCTTATTCGCTCTTTTCTTCTGCTGCTGCGTTCTCCGCGGCAGGAGCATCTGTCTGGGCTTCAGCGGTTGCGGTAACCGTTTCAGCAGCCGCAGCTGCAGCAGCGTCGCTGGACGCACTCTTGCGTCGCTGGGCGGCAAAGGCGGTGCGTTTGTCGGCCTGCCGGCGACGACGTGACGTTCCACCGCCCAGTTGCGGGCCGTCTTCCTTGCCCACCAGCTGCAACAGCACCAGCGGTGCAGCATCGCCCAGGCGTCGCTTGCCGAGCTTCACGATGCGGGTGTAGCCGCCATCGCGATCAGCAAACATGGGGGCGATTTTGGTCATGATGTGCTGCACCAGACGCGGCGCTTTGCGCGTTTCGCCGTAGCGGTTGAATTCGATCTCGCTGGCGTCGGGCAGGTCGAAGAAGGGGTTGTCCTTCTTCCAGTCCTTGACGGCCGGATCAGCGACCCAGACATGAATCATGCGGTCATTGATCTTGCGTTCGATCTGCCGACGGGCACGGAAGGTGCCCTGCTTGGCGATGGTGATGATCTTTTCAACAAACGGCTGCACCGCCTTGGCCTTAGGCAGCGTGGTCTCAATCTGGCCATGCTCGAACAGCCCCGCAGCAAGATTGCGCAGCATGGCGCGGCGGTGGTCGGTATCGAGATTGAGCTGTTTTCCAGCGATTCGGTGTCGCATGACAAAATTCCGAAGGTTAGGTTCCGATTTCCACTTTCAGGAAACAAAGCCCAGGAACGGCAGTCCCTGGGCTTGTGTACATCATACTCACTTATACCGGCGCTGAGAAGCCTTCCGGCAGCTTCATACCAAGCGACAGGCCCAGTTCTTCCAGCTTACGCTTCACTTCGCGCAGCGACGTCTTGCCGAAGCTTCGCACCGCCAGCAGTTCCGATTCGTCCTTCTGCACCAGGTCCGCAACCGTGCGCACCTTGGCGGAATTGAGGCAGTTGCTGGCGCGAACGGTCAGGTCCAGTTCGTCGATGGACATGTTCAGCTTGCGGATCAGTTCATCATCGACGCTGGCTGCGGCGCTGGCTTCCATCGACACCTGCTCAGTGCCCAGATCGAAGTACTGCACAAACGGATTAAGGTGCTTGCGCAGAATCTTGGCCGCCTCGACCAGCACCATCTCCGGCGAAACCGTGCCGTTGGTCCAGATGTCCATGATGAGCTTGTCATAGTTGGTCTTCTGGCCCACGCGGGTGTTTTCCACCCGATAGCGAACGCGCTGCACCGGGCTGAACACCGCATCCAGCGGAATCTCGCCAATGACCTGCTCATCGCGCCGGGCATACTGCTCCGAAGCCGGCTCGTAGCCGCGGCCCTTGGAAACGGTGAACTCCGCTTCAAAGTCAACTGCATCGGTCAGCGTGCAGATGAGATGATCGGGGTTGTGGATGGTGATCGACGTATCGGCTTCGATCAGATCAGCGGTCACCTCGCCCGGGCCGCTTGCCGACAGCCGCATCGTCTTAGGCTCATCGCTCTGCAGGCTGACGATCAGGCCCTTGATGTTGAGGATGATATCGGTGACGTCCTCCAGCACGCCGGGCATGGTGGAGAACTCGTGCTCGACGCCCTGAATGCGCACCTTGGTGACGGCTGCGCCTTCCACGCTGGAAAGCAGAATCCGTCTCAGGCTGTTGCCCACAGTGGTGCCGAACCCGCGTTCAAACGGTTCAACAATAAAGCGACCGAACGTGGGAGAGCTGGATTGCTCATCGAGAAGAACGCGTGCAGGCAGCTCGAGGCCGCGCCAACGAACATGCATGTTGATAACTCCAACACTTCAGCAGACCCTGAGAAACAGGAACCCGCAGGATCACGGAAAACAGTCAAACCCTGCTGAACGGTTTGAAAGTCCCTTCTGGCCGGCGGGGACAGATCGGGGGAGAACAACGCTCGATATCAATCAGTTGTCAGCGGCTTGGCGGGAATTGCCCGTTGACCGCGTCAAAACAACATCTGATCACAACCGCCTGAATCAATCGTGCGATTACACC
>CAZNPU010000018.1:24718-61906 GCA_964575335.1 uncultured Isosphaeraceae bacterium
CTTCGGCGGGCGGCAGCCGTTATGCGGAATGGGCGTGTGGTCTTCCACCGCAGTGACGTTCAGGCCGTTGTTCTGCAGGGCGGTGATGGCGGATTCGCGACCCGGACCAGGGCCCTTCACGCGAACCTCAATTTCCTTCACGCCCATGCGCTTGGCCTTGATGGCCACCTTTTCCGCAGCGCGTGTAGCGGCAAACGGCGTGCTCTTGCGAGCGCCTTTGAATCCAACTGTACCGGCCGAATCCCACGCCAGCGTCTCACCGTTCATGTCGGTGATGGTGATCATCGTGTTGTTGAACGTGGCCTTGATGTGGGCGATGGCCCGGAGAATGTTCTTTCTAACTTTCTTCTTACCCATTGATCAAATAAACCTTTCGCTGCAATTCGGTTCCTTCTCCGTTTCCGATCGTTCTGTGACCTGAAGCGACCTGATCTGATCTGGCAGGAACCTCACGAAATCAGTTCATGCAGATGCCCATTGCCTGTTGCTGTCGGCTGATACTGATGATCCAACCGCATAAGGGGCTATCGGGCGCATCTGCCTCAACTGCTCTTAACCCTTGACGCCCTTCTTGCCGGCCACAGTCTTCTTGCGGCCCTTGCGGGTGCGGGCGTTGGAGCGAGTGCGCTGACCGCGGACCGGCAGGCCCTTGCGGTGGCGTTCGCCTCGATATGAGCGGATATCGCGCAGACGCTGGATGTGCTGGGCGACCTGTCGCCGCAGCGCGCCTTCCACGATGTAGCTGTTGTCGATCACCGTGGTGATCGTGCTGACCTCCTGATCGGAGAGTTCATTGGCCCGCCGATCGGGATCAATGCCAGCTTCTGCGAGGATGTCATCCGCAAACTTCGGCCCAATACCGTAGATGTAACGAAGGGCGTAGCGGATCTTCTTCTTATCGGGAATGTCAACACCTGCGATACGGGGCATGAGTCGTGCTCCAGTCGATCTTCCCGGCGGGTGTGTTCATGCCGGGCGAACTTGCCGGCGCGGAAACACGCCGGGTTGTTGAATAAATCATCCTTGGCGCTGCTTGAGGCGCTTGTTCTTCTTGTTGATGACGAACCGCTTGCCTTTTCGGATAACGATCTGGCAATCCTTGGTCAGTCGTTTGATGCTGCTTCGAACTTTCATGAGAGTCGTTCCCGCTGTCAATGCCCTTGCCATCGAATGGGATGAGAAGGACAGGTGAATCTGGATCTCGAGCTATCTGTCTGTCTGCGTCAATGCCTGAATGTGATGCGCCCCTTGGTCATATCGTACGGGCTAATTTCAACCGTCACCTTGTCGCCAGGCAGGATGCGAATGAAGAACTTTCGCATTTTGCCGCTCACGTAGGCCAGAATGTCCTGCCCGTTGGGCAGTCTGACCTTGAAGCGAGCATCGGGCAAGGCTTCAATGACCTCGGCTTCAAGACTGATTTTCTCCTCTTTGGCCATGCGGTTAACCTCTTCGGCTCCGAACACGCGGGGCGCGGCCGTGCTCACCACCGCTCAGGAAACCTGCGTAGTTCCGCATCAGGAGATTCGCCTCGATGCGCTGAATCAAATCTAAGCATACGCTGACAACGATCAACAATCCTGTTCCGCCGAGAAAGCTGGCGACAAAGAACGGAATCTGCATCTGATGGGCCACGATTGACGGAATCACCGCAATCACCGCCAGGAAGCCGGCGCCGACATAGGTGACGCGCTCGACCACCGTTTCCAGATACTCCGCGGTGCGAGGCCCTGGCCGAAGTCCCGGAATGAAGCTGCCGTTGTCGCGAAGCTGCTTGGCCATGTCTTCCGGGCTGAAGACCACCGTGGTCCAGAAGTAGCTGAAGAAGTAGATCAGCAGGATTTCCAGAACCACATAGGGATATTCGCCCATCTGGAAGTTGTTGTTCAGGAAGATCGTGACCGTCTGCCACCAGCCAGGCGAGTCGCCCGTTGTCGCCACGTTGGCCAGGTAGCCGAAGAACGCCGACGGGAAGATCAGCAGCGAGCTGGCGAAGATGATCGGCATGACGCCTGCGTGATTGACCCGCAGCGGCAGATAGTGCTTCTGCCCGCCGTAAACCTTCCGCCCACGTGTGTGCTTGGCCTGCTGAATGGGAATGCGACGCTGCGCTACCGTGATCAGAATCGCACCGGCTACAACGAGCACGAATGCGCCGGCCAGGAACAGCACGCCCGGCAGGCCGATGGTTCCGCTCTCTGCCTGCTGGCTGGGATTGAAGTTCTGCACAACCCACTGCACCGCATACGGCATCTGGGAAATGATGCCCGCGGTCAGAATCAGCGACACGCCGTTGCCGATGCCGTATTTGTCAATCTGCTCACCAAGCCACATCAGGAACACGCTGCCTGCGGTCAGTGCGGTGATTCCCGATAAGTAGAACACGACAATGCTGCCCGGCTGCAGAAACTCTTCAATCACCAGTCGCTGACCGGTGAGATATTTCAGCCACATGACCGACTGGATCACGCACATCGCAATGGTGGCGTAGCGCGTCCACTCGGTGAGCTTCTGCTGGCCTGACGCCCCTTCCTTACGCAGTTCCTGCAGACGCGGCACCGCTGTTTGCAGCAACTGGAAGATGATCGAGGCCGTGATGTACGGCATGATGCCCAGGCCGAAGATCGTTGACTGGCTGAAGGATCCGCCCGAGAAAATCTGCGCATACATCAGGAACTTGCCGAAACCGGTCGCGTTCTCTGCAGCGGCTTCCGCAGCCTGGCGCATGGCGGTTTGATCGACAGCGGGCAGTGGAATCCAGAACCCGATGCGATAAATCGCCAGCATGCCGATGGTGAACAGCACCCTGTTGCGAAGTTCGGGGATCCTGAAGATGTTGATGACAGCTTGAAGCATGTGTTTGGTCGCGTGGGTGTCGCTGGAATCGAACTGAAGCTTAACGGAGTGTCAAGCGTAGGAGTCGCGGGGCATTACTTCTTGCTGCCGTCAGCAGTTTTGGATTTCTTTGACGCCTTGGCTCCGCCACCGGCAGCCGCAGCGGCTTCGCGGGTCCACTTGGTCATGGGCAGTTCGGTCACGCTGCCACCCGCCGCTTCAATCTTGGCCTTGGCCGACGCGGAGAACTTTTCTGCCGCCACGGTCAGTTTCTTGGTCAGTTCGCCCTCGCCGAGGACCTTCAACGGCAGCTTGGTGTCGCGAATGACGCCGGCAGCAGCGAGTGTCTGGGCGTTGATCTCATCGCCATCATTGGCGATCGCTTCCAGCGCCTTGACATTGACGATGTGGAAGACCTTCTTGAACGGCGCGTTGGAGAACCCACGCTTGGGCATCTTCTGGATGAAGTTGATCTGACCGCCCTGGTACTGGGGTCGCAGGCTCCAGCCCGAACGAGAGGCCGCGCCCTTATGGCCACGGCCGGAGGTCTTGCCTGCACCGCTGCTCTCGCCGCGGCCGACACGTCGACGCGCCTTGTACTTGCCAACTTTTTCGGTGATCTCATGGATCATCATGATGACGAACTCTCCGGCCTTCGCGGCCACTCATCTGCTGGATTGAAGAACGAATCACGCGATCGATATTAAGCCGCCAGATTCGACTTCTTCGGATTCAACTCAACTCAGGTACAAACTCACTCAGTGCTGCTGTCGCCTTCATCAGCGGCGCCATGCTCGGCAGCTTCATCACGCCGCCTGCGTCCGCCTGCGCCGCCACGACCACCGCCGCGGCCACCCCGGCCCCGACCGCCCTTGGCGTCCTGGCCGACAACGTTGACCGGAGCCTGGGCCTTCTCACCCGTGCTGGTGGTGGTCATAAAGGCCTTGCTGCGCTCGATGGCTTCTTCGACGAGGGTCGTGCCGACATCAACGCCGCGAAGCGAGACGATCAATTCCTTGGAACGAAGCTGGCTGAGGCCGTTCATCACCGCCTTGACCAGGTTCTTGGGATTGGTTGAGCCGTAGGCCTTGGTCAGGCAGTCCTGCACGCCCACCATTTCAAGCGGCGCACGCACCGCAGCACCAGCAATAACGCCAGTACCCGGGGACGCGGGCAGGATGCGCACCTTGCACGCACCGAACTTGCCGGTGACTGCGTGAGGAATGGTGCGGCCGGCAAGCGGGAACGATTGCAGCCTCCGCCTGGCGACCTTCTGGGCTTTCTCGATCGCCTGCGGCACCTGGTTGGCTTTTGCATACCCGATGCCGACGCGGCCGTTTCGATCACCCACTACAACCAGCGAGGAAAAGCTGAACCGGCGACCACCCTTCACGGTGGCGGAAGTTCGGTACACTCCGACGGTCGTCGATTCAAGATCTGTTTGTTCGTCAAGCAGTTCAGCCATTTGAATTCTCGAAAAATCAGCCGCGTGCAGCACGCGCACAGGCGGCATGTGAAAAGGTCAGAATTGCAATCCCCCTTCGCGGGCGCCGTCGGCTAGTGCCTTGACGCGACCGTGAAACCGGAATCCGTTGCGGTCAAAGACGATCTTGGTGATGCCAGCGCTGACAGCTCGCTCAGCGATGGTCTTGCCCACCGCCGCCGCCGCATCACGGTTGCCGCCCTTCTCCATCTTGTTGCCTTTTTCAACAGTTGATGCGGAGACGAGGGTGCGGCCGGTGAGATCGTCCACCAGTTGGGCATAAATGTGCTTTGCGCTGCGGAACACCGTCAACCGCGGACGGTCCGGAACGCCAAAAAGACGCTTGCGGATTCCGCGTTTGCGGCGCATACGCTTGTGAACTTTGAGCTGATTGCGATCCATAGCTGCTTTCCTTCGGGCCACGGACGACCCGCCTGTTTCATCCACCTTGGCTTACGCGCCAAACACCTTGCCCTGCTTGCGCTGAATGACTTCGTCAGCGTACTTGATGCCCTTGCCGTTATATGGCTCCGGCGGCCGCTTGGCGCGAATTTCCGCAGCGAACTCGCCTACAGCCGCCTTGTCCGGCCCGCTGACCACAATGGCGTTGCCTTCGACGGCAAACTCCACGCCTGGCGGAGGAGTCATGGTGATGGCGTTGGCGAACCCCAGGTTCAACTGCAGGTTCCTGCCTGCCATCTTCGGTCCCCAGCCGACGCCGATGACCTCCAGCCGCTTGGTGTACCCTTCGGTCACGCCGACGACCATGTTGCGAATCTGGGCGCGGGTGGTGCCCCACAGCGCACGGGCAACCTTGTTCTCCATCTGGCTCTCATCGATCGAGCACGTGATGGATTTTTCATCCTGATTCCAGGTTACGTTCACTTCAGGGCGATACGTGAACGACAGTCTGCCCTTTGGCCCCTCAACCGTAATCGTACGGGTGGCGGGGTCAAGGTTCACCTTGACGGCTGCGGGCACTGCGATTGGCTGTTTTCCGATACGAGACATAACAACTGTTTCCGATACTTCAGTTCCGAGTTTTGCTCTGCATGAACTGAGCGATGAGTTCCAGAAGAGTTCCGGGAGCAACATCGCTCGGAACTCGGCATGTGCATCAGGTGACGATGGCCACAACCTCGCCGCCAACCTTCTTCTCGCGGCAGGCACGATCGCTCAACACACCACTGCTGGTGGAGACGATGGCGATGCCCAGGCCCTGCAGCGGGCGAGGCAGGTCAGCCACACCGCTGTAGGCGCGACGGCCGGGCTTGGACACACGGTCGATGGTGTTGATGAGCCGTTCGCCGCGCTGGCCATACTTGAGGGTGATGTTCAAGATGCCCTGGCGGCCGTCATCAATCACCTCGTAGGACGTAATATAGCCTTCGTCCTTGAGCACCTGTGCGATGCCGCGATTGAGTTTGTTGTTCAGACACTTCACGGTGCGAGCGTTGTTGCGCGTCGCGTTGCGAATCCGTGTGAGCATGTCTGCGGTGAGATCTTGCTGAGCCATTGCTAACTCCGTAGCTCGACGCATCGTGCCGGGCCAACACCCGGCCTGAGAGCCGAAGCGCGATTGTCCTTTACCAACTTGCCTTCCGCATGCCGGGAATCATGCCCTGCAGCGCCAGTTCTCGAAGCACGATCCGGCTGACGCCGAACTTGCGGTACACGCCGCGGGCGCGGCCGGTGATCTGGCACCGGTTGCGTTTGCGGGTGGAGAACTTGGGCTTCTGATTCATGCGGGCGAATACGCGTTTACTTGCCATATTGCTGAGTTCCGAAGAGTGATTCCAAGGCGTGCGTCAGTGTCACTGTCGTTACGATTTCCTGTTTTTTTTACTGCTGTTCGGGCCTCACGAAGGGCATGCCCAGTTCGCGAAGCACAAACTTGCTCATTTCCGGCGTGGAATTTTCAAACACCACGTTGATGTGCATGCCGTGGTTGAACGTCACGTTGGCCATGTTGATTTCCGGCCACACGGCTTGCTCGGTAAGCCCCATGGAATAATTGCCGGCTTTATCGAACGAGTCATCCCGAACGCCGCGGAAGTCTTTGATACGCGGAATGGCCAAGTTCATCAGACGGTCGAGGAAGTGCCACATGCGATCGCGGCGAAGCGTGACCATGAACGCCGAAGGCGCGCCTGCACGAACCTTGAAGTTGGCCACCGACTTGCGGGCGTTGATCATGATGGGCCGCTGGCCGGTGATCGTTGAGAGGGTGCTGACCACGGTGTCGCGGATTTCGGGCTTGAGCTTCTGATTCTCAAGAAACCGTCCCACGCCGCAGTTCACCACCACCTTGACGATCTTGGGCGCCTGGTGAACGTTCTTCAGACCGAACTCCTTCATGACCTTGGCCATGACGGTGTCTTGATAGAGTTTCTGGAGTCGGGGTTGTTGCTTCTGGGCGACCATGACGGATTCCTGCGGAAACGAAACTTGCTTACTTGAACGACGAACTGCTGTACTGACCTAACTCTCTGACTGGAAGCTGCGAACGCTTCGTGCGACGCCTGCTTACTTCCCTGACTTGCTGCGCGGCCCGCGCAAGGTGTGAAGCACCTTGTCGCCGCGCACCGCAATGCGAACCTTGGAGCCGTCGGGATTGACGCGGAAGCGCACGCGGGTGGGCTTGCCGTCAACCACGGGGCTTACGTTACTAATGTGGATGGGCATTTCGCGCCGCACAATGCCGCCCTGCGGATTGGTCTGCGTGGGCTTGAGGTGCTTGGCGCGAATGTTCACGCCCTGCACAACGACGCGGTCGGACTTGGTGAGAACGCGCAGCACCTCGCCGGTGACGCCTTTGTCCTCACCCGTTGTGACCATTACCAGATCGCCTTTGCGAATGTGTCGGGCCATGATTAGAGCACCTCCGAAGCCAGCGAGACGATCTTCATGTAGTTCTTCTCGCGAAGTTCACGAGCGACCGCGCCGAAGATGCGGGTGCCCTTGGGATTACCGTCTTCGTTGATGAGCACGCAGGCGTTGGAGTCGAACCGCACATACGAGCCGTCACTGCGACGGGTGGGATACTTGGTGCGGACGATCACCGCCTTGACTTTGTCGCCAGGTTTCACGTCGGCATTGGGAAGCGCCTTTTTCACAGAGCAGACGATCCGATCGCCCACGCCGAAACTCCGGCGAGTGAAGCGGCCCTTGCCGGTCGATCCGCCAAGCACACCGATCATGGCGACGACTTTTGCGCCGCTGTTGTCGGCCACTTCGAGTCTGGTTTCCTTCTGAATCATGACTTCACTTCGCTTTCAAGATGCTTAAATCCATCCACCAATCCGTTGTCCGGCTCGGGAAAAGCCGTTGCCCGGCAGATTGAGCTGATGGCTATTCGTCCCTGGTTGCTGCCTCCAGCACACGAAGCATGATCCACGATTTGGTCTTCGATATCGGCCGACACTCGGCGATTTCGACCCGGTCGCCCTTTCGAGAGGCGTTCTGTTCATCATGCACGTGCAACACCGTGCGCTTGCGGACATACTTGCCGTACTTCGGGTGCTTGACCGAGTAGGTGATCGCGACTTTGCGGGTTTTATCCCGCGAATCGGACTCTACAATTCCCACCTTGCGGGGGGACTTCTCGGGGACCGTAATTTCCTTCGTGTGGCTCATGTGAGTTCCGAGTTCCGAATGCTGAGGGCCTGCTGTTTCGCTTGCGTGTCTCGCACGTGTTTCAGACTGTCAACGGCGCCTCAATCAAAATTCCTGTTCGTCGTTACGGGTTACGCTTTGGCCGCCTTCCGCCGCATGTTGGCTTCGGTCAGCAGCCGGGCAATGTCTTTGCGAACCTTGCTGAATTGCGAGGTGTCCTGAATCTTCTCCGTGACCGCCTGGTTGCGGAGTTCGAACAGTCGCTTGCGCAGCCGTTGCGTTTCGACCTTCAGTTCCTCGTCGCTGAGTTTGTGAACTTCTTTGGCTTTCATGGCGGTATCAGAGGGCAGAATTCAGAAAAACAGTTGTTCCAGACGGCAATGTCATTTCGGACTTGATGTCGCAGGAGCTTCGCTCAGACTGTCATGCGGCGGCCGACAAAGCGGCATCGCACCGGCATCTTGTGGGCGATACGGGCCAAGGCCTGCTTGGCCATGTCTTCCGACACGCCGGTGATCTCGTAGAGCACCGTGCCGGGCTTGACACGAGCGGCCCAGTATTCGGTCTCAGCCTTGCCCTTACCCATTCGGGTCTCCAGCGGCTTCTTGGAAATCGGCTTGTCGGGGAAGACGCGAATGTACACCTTGCCCTGACGACGCAGGAAGTGCATCGCCGCGATACGGCCGGCTTCAATCTGACGGGCTGTGATCCAGTGCGGCTCGAGCGCCTGCAGGCCGTAATCGCCAAACGCCACGTAGTTGCCGCGCGTGGCATTGCCCTTGAGCACACCGCGCTGTTGCTTGCGGAACTTGACTCGTTTGGGCATTGCGGGCATGAGGAAGACTCCTGACTATCGATCCAAAATTCTCAATTCAACGAACGAAAACAAACAACCAATTCAATCCGATCAACCGACCCCCAGCTTGATCAGCGGCGGCCGCGTGCACGGGCGCGAGCGCCGGCAGCCCTGGACTCGAGCTGATCTTCTTCCGCATCGGTGAACATGCCTTTGTACACCCACACCTTCACGCCGATGGTTCCATAGGTGGTAAACGCGGGCACACACGCATAATCCACGTTGGCCTGAAGCGTTGAGAGCGGAATCGAGCCGAGGCGAGTGTCAAAGGTGCGCGACATTTCCGCGCCGCCCAGTCGGCCGGAAACCTGAATGCGAATGCCCTTGGCGCCGTTGGCGATCGCGCCTTCCGTGCGCTGCTTGAGCAGACGGCGGAAGTTGGCTCGCTTTTTCATCTGCTCGGCAATGGCTTCGCCGATGAGCCGGGCATCGGTGTCCGGGTTCTTGATCTCGATGATCTTCACGCTGACCTTGCGGCCGGTGAGGGTCTGCAGATCGTTGGTAAGCCGCTCGATCTCCGCTCCCTTGGGGCCGATGACCAGGCCCGGCCTGGCGGTCTTGACGATCACCGTCAACTCTTCGCGAGTGCGCTCGATATGCACATCCGAAACCGCAGCAAACGGCGGAGTGCGATTGAGCCGCTTATCGACGTACTGCCGAATGCGATAATCTTCGACCAACAACTCGGCAAACAGGGCTTTGGGCGCGTACCACCGGGACTTGTGCGCCTCAGTGATGCCGACTCGGTAACCAAATGGATGGGTTTTCTGTCCCATTGAATGCTGTTCCTTCGCTTGCGCTTAGGCCTTTTCGTCCACAGCGATGATCAGGTGACTGGTTCGCTTGAGAATGCGATGCGCTCGACCGCGATCCTTGGGTTGAAAGCGCTTCATCGTCGGCCCCTCATCCACACGGGATTCGGTGACATAGAGGTTGCGCACGTCAGCGTCGCCTTCTTCCGCGTTGGCGATCGCGCTCTTCAGCACCGCCTTGAGGAACCACGCTGCCCGCTTGGGGGTCAGTTCAAGCTGCGTCATTGCATCGTCAACCCTTTTGCCGCGAATCAGCGCCGCCACCAGGCGGGCCTTGCGAGGGGCGATGCGGGCATATCGATGTACCGCTCTGTAAGCCATGGTGAATCGCTTCCGCTCACTTCCGTCAGGCAATCACGCTTGATGCCTTCGTTATTGCTTGATGCCTTCCTTCTTATTGGTGTGCCCACGGAACAGACGAGTGTGACTGAACTCGCCGAGCTTGTGCCCCACCATATCCTCGGTGACGAACACGTCGATGAAGTGCCGCCCGTTATGCACCTGGAATGTGTGCCCGACGAATTCGGGAACGATGGTGCATGCGCGAGCCCACGTCTTGATCGGCGTGCGGCGATTGGCCTGGTTGAGACGCTCAACCTTGCGGTAGAGGCTCTCGACAACATATGGGCCTTTTTTCAGAGATCGTGACATGGTGAGTTCCGAGTGCGAAAAAGTGTTACCTGCTACTGAATCCTGAATGCCCCGCCTGAGAACCAAAGGCCAAAGACGGGGGTGTGCTTGACTACCTCATTCCATCAAAGCTTGAGCTGACCGTATCGCTTGCTCTTGCGACGACGCAGGATGCGGGCGTTGGTCCACTTGCCTGGCGAACGCGTGCGGCCGCCCTTGGCCTTGGTGCCCGACGGACCTGCCGGCTCGCGACCGCCCTTCGAGCGACCTTCACCGCCGCCCAGCGGGTGGGTATGGTGGCTCATGGCCACACCGCGGGTCTTGCTCTTGCGGCCGCGCCACCGGTTGCGACCGGCCTTGCCAAGCTTGACGTTTTGATGATCGAGATTGCCCAACTGCCCGATTGTGGCCCGGCAGTTCAACGAAACCTGCCGAATTTCACCCGAGGGCAAAACCAGTGTCGCCCACCGGCCTTCTTTGTTGGTCAACCTCGCGCCGGCTCCGGCTGATCGGCACAGCGCCCCAGCCTTGCCCGGCTCGAACTCAATGTTATGCACGGTCAAACCGGTTGGTATATGCCGCAGCGGCATACAGTTGCCAATTTCCGGCTCAACGGCATTGGCGGAGCTGACGACCACCGCACCATCCGTCAGCCCACGCGGGGCGAGAATGTAGCGGCGTTCGCCGTCCTTATATTCCAGCAGCGCGATATGGCACGTGCGGTTGGGATCGTACTCAATGCCGATCACCGTGGCGGGCATATCGTCTTTGGTGCGACGGAAGTCGATGCGGCGATAGCGGCGCTTATGACCGCCACTGCGGCCGCGCACGGTGATCTTGCCCTGCACGTTGCGACCGCCAGTTCGCTTCAGCGGCGCCAGCAGCGACTTCTCCGGCGTTCGCTTGGTGACCTCAGCGTGGAGATTGACCGAAGCATTGCGCCGGGCGTTGGTCGTCGGTTTGTAAATTCGAATGGCCATGGGAAGTTCAGTTCTTTATTGAGTGCCGGATTCTTGAAGTCGCGTCGCCGATGACAGCCCGCTGACCTTTGCTCCTTCGCTTAGAACAGTTCGATCTTGTCCTCAGGATGAACCTTGACGACAGCGCGCTTGTGCTGGCCTTTGCGATAGAAGCCGAAACGGTTTCGCTTCAGTTGCCCCTTGCGATTCTGCGTGGCGACTGAAAGCACCCGCACGCCATAGAGCGCCTGCACAGCGGCCTTGATCTGGTCTTTGGTGGCCCTGGGATCAACCTCGAAGCCATAACGATTGAATTCGTTGGCGTAGAAGGTGTTTTTCTCAGTCACCAGCGGTCTGCGAATGACGGTTGTAGGCTCCATCAGGACACCTCCTTCTCACCGTTTTCAGCTCCGTTGTTCGACCACAGCGTTCCATCGATGAACGCCTGGAGCGTGGCCTTTTCCACGACAAGGAAACGGTGGTTGAGCAGATCAAAAACATTGAGCTGATCGACTCGAATCACGTCCACATCAGGCAGATTGCGAGCCGAGAGCACGCCGTTGCGGTTGCTGCCGTCCAGCGCAACCAGGCAGGTGCGGTTCACGCCGACCGCATCGAGCACGGCCTTGAAATCCTTGGTCTTAGGCGCGCTGAAGCTCAGGTCATCAAAGCATTTGACTTCGTTATCCACCAGCTTAGCCAACAGCGCGTTGCGATTGGCCAAACGGCGCATCTTCTTGGGCATGTCCTTGCGGTAATGCTCACGCTCGCGCAGCTTGGCGAACGCCACGCCGCCGCCCTTGCGAATGTTGGTTCGTACGGTACCAGCGCGGGCGTTTCCGGTGCCCTTCTGGCGATAAATCTTCCGCGTGGAACCTTCGACGCGGCTGCGGTTCTTGGTACGAGCCGAGCCTTGCCGCCGGTTTGCATGGAACATGACGTAGGCCTGCTTGAGCAGAGCCGGTCGCACCTCGTGACCGAGCTGCGATTCGTCAATGGCAAGAGTATCCACCTGCTTGCCCGTCTTGTTGTAGATGGGGAGTTCAATCATTCGTTCACACCTGACGGCTCTGCCGTCGTTCCGCCTCACCCTCCTCAGTTCCGATGTGCGGAGCGTCCTGGCGGACGCGCTTCACCGCGAGTGGAACTGGGCAGGGCCTGTTGACTCGGTCCAGATTCAAGCTGTCGGCATCGTGTGGTTCCCCTTGCCCAACTGTCGCGGGCTGGGCCTTCACGATGACTGGCACTTACGCGCCAGCCTCAGCCAACCTCCTTGCCTTACTACGGCTCAAACGTATCGCTTCACGAATAAACAGGAACCCGCCCTTGGGTCCGGGCACCGGGCCCTTGACCAGCAGCAAGTTCCGTTCAGGATCAATCGCTATGACATCCAGGCTTCGCACGGTGACCCGCTCGGCACCCATCCGACCAGCCATCCGCTTACCCTTCTTGGGTTTGGGACCGGTACCACGGTTGGTGGCATGACCGGCAAGCGAACCCGCCGAACGGTGCTTTCGCTCCACACCGTGGCTCGCTTCCATGCCGGCAAAGTTGTGCCGCTTCATAACGCCCTGGGTGCCCTTACCTTTGCTGGTCCCCACAACGTCGACAAACATCACGCCTTCAAAGGCTGAGACGTCAATGGTCTGCCCCAGCTGGTACTCGTTGGCCGCGTCATCATTTTCCAACCGCAGCTCGCGGTGCCAACGCTTGGGAGTCACGCCCGCTTTGGCGTCGTGACCGATCAGGGGCATGGTGCTTCGCCGGGGCAGCACATCGCCAAACGCAAGCTGGACCGCACTGTAACCGTCGCTCCCGCTGGTCTTGACCTGCGTGACGGCGCATGGCCCCGCTTCGATCACGGTCACGGGCACATTGCGCCCGTCATCGAGGAAGTAGCGGGTCATGCCGATTTTTCGTCCAAGGATTGCGGCAGGCATGCTGCAAAGCTCCAGAACATATGGTCAGGGGTTGGGAATGCGTTACGCCAACGTGACCGGATTGATTCGTACGACAAAACAAGCGGCCACTGCGGCCGCCAAAAAACACTACGCTTTGATCTTAACGAACACACCGGCAGGAACGACAAGGCGATTCAGAGCCTCGACGGTGCGGGCGTTGGGTTCGGTAATGTCGATAATACGCTTATGCGTGCGGATTTCA
Organism: uncultured Isosphaeraceae bacterium; assembly: GCA_964575335.1. GTDB lineage: Bacteria > Planctomycetota > Phycisphaerae > Phycisphaerales > SM1A02 > CAZNPU01. Next base: position 38,072 of record CAZNPU010000018.1, read on the forward strand.
AACTGCTCGCGTGACTTCTTATCGATGAACGGACTGCGGTTGACCGTATAGATTTCACGGCGGGTCGGCAGCGGCACAGGACCAGCAACCCGGGCGCCGGTGCGCTTGGCGTGGTCCACAATCTCGCGTGCCGAAGCGTCGAGAGCCTGGTGGTCGTAGGCTTCCATCCGAATTCGAATCTTGCCGCCTGTCATGATGTGTACGTTCTTCGAAAAGTCGCCGTGTTCAATAGAGAAAGAGTCACCGATACTGCTGCTCCGCGGCCGACACAACCTGCCGCGGCCAATCGCCCCCTTGGTCCTTCAAGTGGTGCGAATCGCTCATGATACGGTTCCCCGCCAGCCTGTCAACTCGACTGAATATTTCAGATTGCCTCTTTTTGCTTTGTCTTGAGCCGGCCTTCATCCAGAGAGCTTTGCTAGAGTGTGCCCATGCGTAGCGTCTCCTCCTCTTTCTGGCATTGTTTTTCCTTCCTCACACCCCCGCATTGCCGCCGTCATCATCATCCAGCTGCTCGCACCCCTGCAGCATGCGTTTTTACCTTGACGGCAACGGTTCTTTTTGTCTTTGCCGCCTTTGCTGCACGAGGACAAGCCGCCCAGACAGGACCAGCCTCGGAGAGCAATCGTCGGCCTGCCGTTGCTGCGGGGCTTGATCCGACGCCAGTGAGCATCGACCCGCTGGGGCTGCAGATGAACCTGCCTTTGGGCGCGTCGGTGGCGGTTGAGAAGTTCGGCGACCGCACCGCTGCGAACATCAGCGACAACCCCGCCATGCCGACATGGTCGCTTCGCATTCAGGCCATGACCTCCACCCTGCAGAACCCCACCCCTGCTGCACAGATCGAAGACCTTCTGCGTGAGCTTCGCGGCAACAATGAAAGGTTCACCGCGCTGACCAATGAACCGGTGCGGATCAACGGCCTGGATGGTCATTTGTGCTATCTCAAGCGCACCGCTCCATCCGGCGAGCAATACATCTCCGGCTGGCTGCTGCTGCCGATCGCCGAGCGGGAAATGATGGTGTTCAACCTGCAGACGCTGCCGGACTATTTCGAGCAGCTTCGGCCGACGATCGACGCGAGCTTTCAGACCATCTCGCTGCGCAGCCTAGAGGAAATCGCTGCGGAGCGCAAGACCCGATTGGATGCGGGCCAGGCGTTTCTGCAATCCATCACCCCGGAACAGCTCAAATCGCTGGTGGGATTGAAACAGCTCACGCGCATCTATCGGCCGGCGTCAACACAAACCGGCGCTCCAATCGAGCTGGGGTATTCGCTGCTGGAGGTGCTGGAGGCAAAGAAAGGCCAACTCAACCCCGAACGGCACGAAGCGTCTTACGACGCTGACGCCAGGCAACTGGGCCTCATGGTGAAAGTTCACGGCCGGGTTGTCGTTGATAAGGAACGCAACATTTATTACGACTCGCTGGCCATGTACTGGATGGCGTGGGATCAGTCGGAAGAGGCGTGGTCGGTGCTCGGCACCCATCGTCAGGGCGATGCCGCACAAACCGAAGCTGAAACCGGCGTTCGCAATGCAGCATTGCCCGGAACCGCCCCGCGTCTGACGGTCATCAAAGCCGACAACGCCACGAACTATCGCGAACCGCACGAATGGCTCGTACCGGAGATCTACATGTCTCAGCCCATTGGCTGGCTGCTGAGCCAACTGCTTCCCAAAGACATCACCGAGCCGCAGGAATACAGCTACTACGCTTATAACTTTGCCAGCCGCACGCCGCAGGTTTCACAGCGCCTGGACATCTGGGCTCCTGCGAGTGACGGCAGCGACACCTTCACCTTAACCACCCGGCTCAGCAGCGATGCCGCCCCTGTCACTGCAATCTACACGCGAAGCGGTGATCTGGTGCGGCGTATCCACGGCAACGGCGTAATTACCGAGCCAGTTGCGCTTGAAGAACTGCGTCGTCTCTGGCGTGCTGCCGGCTTGCAATTAGGGGGCAGCAACTGATGAATCCGCTGCGATTTGGCCCGCAGGTCGCGACTGGAACGCTTCTGACGCTGCTGGTGCTGACATGCCCAGCCGGCTGCACGCATCAGCGCGAGGAGCCGTCGCTGTTCGTCGCTGCTGCACCTCCTGCAGCCAACCCTGCGACGCTCAGCAACTCATCTGCCGCACCGCTTGAACTGCTGGATGAATTGCCTGCTCAGTCGCCGCTGACTGTAGAGGAGTTCTCGCTTCTTCAACCGATGCATGCGCGCTATCTTGTGCTGGATAACGGCCGGGTTGAAGAAGAGCTTGTGCGCAATCGGCGCAAGGCCAATCAATTCGGCGCGACCGTTGCGGATATGGAACTGACGTTTCCGGAAGGCAAAGAGCGGCGTATTCAGTACTGGGGCGTTGATTCGCAAGGCAATGTGATCATGCCGGCAGTGATTGAGCGCGACGACAACGCTCTGAGCCTGTTTGATCCGCCGCTGGTTGTCACCGTGCCAACACTGCAGCCGGGCGTAACGCAAACCAGCACCGCGAACATTCGCGTGATGAACCTGCGTCACCCCGATCGCGAGCGAGAATCGGGCACTGCCACGCGAAGCGTGACGTACATCGGCGACCAGCGCATCCGCACGCCGATGGGCGAATTCGTCGCCAAACGGATTGAAGTTCGCTTCGAAGCAGACCTGCGGCTGGCGACCGCGACCGAGCGAACCATCCTGTATGTCGTGCCGGACATCGGCATCGTGGCTGAGCATACCGAAGAGCGCGTGCGCGCACTGGGGCTTTTCAACCGCAGTTCAGATCGTCAGCTTGTGATGAGCGAATTGATTGAACCATGATCAGCGCAGTGCATTGCCTACCGTGCTGCAAAGTGGTTCAGAATCTGATCAAGTCGATTCGATTCAACTCGATCACATCAAATCAATCGGATGACACGACGCTCATGTCCTGCTCCATCGGCGCCTGCAGACGCATTGGACGCGCAGGAACAATTCTCGCTGGCGCAGCGACCGCTTTGGCATACGGCGGAACGTTGGTCGTCACCACCGCATTGGCGCCGATTGCAGCATAATCCCCGATGGTAATGTTGCCGAGGATCATTGCTCCCGCCCCCACCTGCACACCCCGCCCGAGCTTGGGCGCTTCGTGCGCGCGTCTTTGGCTGGGCGCTCCAAGCGTGACGCCGTGTCGAATCAGGCAATCATCGCCGATTTCCGCATGCTCGTGAAACACAATTGCGCCCTGATGGCCGATGACCACGCGCCGCCCGACCTTTACGGTGTAGAACAACTCGATGCTGTAATGATTGCGCACGTAACGGTACAGCATTCGGTACAGCAGGCTCAGCGGTTTGCGAAGCAGACTTGATTTGATGCCCATGCGCCACACGCCGAAGCGATGCACCGCCAGCGCACGAAAACCCGGACGGGTCCAGTCACGGCCGTTGGTCTCCCAGTCTTCACGAATCTGCGCCCAGAGGCCAAGGCGTTGCGTCGCCTCATTCTGACTCACGGGTGGCTTGGTTGACGACCAGGTAATCAACAACACTCTCCTCTCGTCGTCGATGCATTGCTGCTGTTGTAAAGGTACGCACAACGAGCGCGGCTTTGCGGCAGGAATCTGCGAATCAGGCGTGCTTCCGATACATCGCCGCAGCCACGCTGCGAAAAGGCTTCATGCGCTCAAAGAAGCCTTTTGCGTGCAGTTCTCAGCGATCCCCGGTTTTTTCTCTATAGCAAAACGCGTTTGTGCAGGGAGAGATTCAGAAGTCGCTCATACCAGCGTTTACAGACGTGGTCTTTCGATGAAAGTGCTTCTGATTCATGAACATGGTCGTGCCTTCGGCTCCGGCGCGGTCATTGCGATGTATCGCCTGCATCGCGCGCTGCAGAAAGCCGGCGTCGAATCGACCATCGCGTGCCGCCGCCGCCAGCTCGACGGCGAGGATGTTGTCGAACTGCCCCGAGCCGACCGCATAGAAGATTTTCTCGGAAGCATCACGTGGCGGCTGGGGCTGAATGACATTCATTGCGTCAGCTCATTCAAAATTACGAGTTTCAAGCCGTTTCTCGAAGCTGACGTGGTGAATACCCACGGTCTGCACACCAACTACTTCAACTATCTCGCCCTGCCTCGCATGGCTAAGCGAAAGCCGCTGGTCGCTACGTTGCACGACATGTGGCACTTCACCGGCCACTGCGGTTACAACCAGAACTGTCAGCGATGGAAAACCGGCTGTGGCCGCTGTCCCGATCTGACGCTGTTTCCGCCAGTCAGCCGCGATGCGACGGCCATTGAATGGCGATTGAAGAATTGGGTATATCGCCGCACGCCGATGACGGTTGTCTCTCCCAGCCGGTGGCTTGCCGATCTGGCGCGGCAGAGCATGCTTGCCCGTTTCGAAATTCATCACATTCCCAATGCCGTTGACATCGAGGTGTTCTATCCGCGCAACCGCAACGAAGCCCGCGCTGCAATCGGCCTTCCGCAGCACAAATACGTTGTCATGTTCGCTTCCGCTGCGCTCGATAACTACATCAAAGGCGCCGATCTGCTTATCCGCGCGTTGCAGCGGCTGCCTCGGGCAATCAAAGACAACACCGTGCTGTTGCTGCTGGGCGACCGCGCTGAAGGCATCCGAAACGCAGTTGATATTCCTGCAACAAGCCTGGGCTACATCACCGATGATCAGCACAAGGCAATTGCCTACTCGGCAGCTGACATGTTCGTGCTGCCCAGCCGCTCCGAAAACCACAGCCTTGTGCTGCTGGAAGCAATGGCCTGCGGCACGCCGGGCGTTGCGTTCAAAGTCGGCGGCACACCGGAAATCGTTCGTCACAACAACACCGGTTACATTGCGGCTCTTGGCGACACCGAAGAACTTTGCCGCGGAATCACGCGTCTGTTGGAAGATCATGCCTATCGCGAGCAGCTCAGCCGGAACTGTCGGCAGATGATCATGTCAGAGTTCTCACTCACGCAGCACGCGCAGCGCTATATTGCACTCTACGAACGCGTGCTTTCCGGCCGCACGACGGCGCACATGCCGGCAGCAGTGCCGACAACAGCAGCAGCCCCATCTGCTGCCAACGGAGTGCCAATACACCAACCGACGATCAGCACCAAACACTCAAAGGCGCGCGACCCTCACAGGTAAGCGTCTGCGTGTTCTTCTTCAGCAGCAGCGTCGGCGATGGCAGACAATCACTCAGCGCCTTGCGGCTGATGCATTCATGCTCCGCCGGGCGGAAAAATAATGTGATGTGAAGAGCGTGCCTGCTTCAGGCGGCAGAGTATTTCGGGCTTTTTGTCGCCAGAAACTGTTTCAACTCGCCTACGTTTTTGAACTCCGCAAGCTGATTGCCCGCAAACTGCACGCCGAACGCCTCTTCGATGCTGAACATCAAATTGATATGCGCGACGGAATCCCAGCCGGGCACGTCGGCCGCGGTCATGTCGTCACGCAGTGTCAGTTCATCATCGTTGAATACGGTTTGAAACAACTGCTCCAATCGCTCATGCACCGTCATTTGATGAAACACCCTCCTGCTCCTGCACCAGTTCAATAAACCCGTTTATGATCGGCCCCTGCTCGGTCACATTGTAAAGCCACGTGGTGGTTCCGTCCTGCTCCTCGGCGTCAAGCTGGAAGCCGAACCGCGGATAAATATCGCGCACCATCTGATTCTTTGCGGTGGGAATGTATGTGCCGCGCAGATGCGTGCATCCCATGCGCTGGGCCGCAGCGCACAGATGCGACAGCAGTTCCGCCTCAACGGTTCTGCCGATGACGCGGCAACTCATCAGCCATGTATCAATATCCAGCACATCGTCAAGGCGGTGAGCGATGAGAAGACTCACCAAACCGTGATCCGCAAAGCGATCGCGCAGCTTCAGATACAAGTGAACGCAATTCGGGTCGGCCATGAACTGCCGCACTGTCTGCATGCTGTGGCGTCGCGTGGTGAGGTTGAACTGATTGGTCTTGCCGATCAACTGCACGATGCGCGGCAGGTGCAATTCATCAAATGGCTGCACCACCGCCTGCATCTGCAGGCTTCGATAAAACTCCTCGATCGACGTCGCGGACGCTTCCAGCTGCAGCACCTGCGCCCGGGCACGGTATTGCTCGGTCTTCGCAGCATCCTCGGCTGTGAAGCTGCTGGTTTCAAAGAACATGCACTCCGCCAGCGCGCGCGTGTAGTGCATTGGATCCTGCGGCAGGGTCACCACCTCAACCTCGGGCACAAACTGCCGAATCACCTCGCGCTCTGCGGGATTGTCATCCACAAACACCAGCGCATCCAGGCCGATGTTCAACGCCTGCGCAATCTTGCGGATATTGTCGCTCTTGCGCTCCCAGTTGGCGATGAAGATCGCAATGTCGTCGAGCTTGATCTGCATGTCTGGATGCTTCTCAAACGGCTCGCGCGCATCGGCTTCGTTGTTCTTGGAACACACCGCAAGAATGACGCCCTTGTTCTTCAATTCCAGAATGTACCGCTGGAACGCGATGAACGCTTCGCCTTCGGGCGAGCCTTGGCCGAGTCGAATGCCCGCCAGGCCGTCTTCGCCGATCACGCCGCCCCACAGCGTGTTGTCGAGATCGAGCACAAGACACTTCTTGCTTAGTCCCAGATCAGCCGCCAGCACCGCTGCAGTATGCCCAGCCAGCAGCGGCAACGCTTCAAGCGATACAGCCTGCTTGGCGATGTGCCAGTACTTGTCATCAAACCAGCGACGCTTGCCGAAGTTCGACGCTAACCGCTCGCAGTCAACGATCGAAACATTGGAGCCGGCCATCTCGCCAAGCATGGCGTTCAAACGCTGCAGCATGGCGTAGCGCGAGCCGGGCAACCGTGCCGCCAAATGCCCCATTGGGTTCTCCAGCGGCAGCACGAAGTTGTGCATGATTGTCCGGGCCTTGCTGCGCGACGCAAGCGTTTCCCAAAGCGCCCGCCAGCGCGACGCCTCAGCAGTCAGAGCCTGATCGGGATCGGGGCTGAAGCTCGGCAGCGCCACTTCGCCAGCATGCAGCGCGAAAATCACAAACTCCGGATCAAATGCATAGAGTCGGCTGGATGGATCGATTACCTCCTGCCGATACTGGCCGTAGTGGCCCTCCTGCACGTCAAGCAAAACGCCATGACGCAATGCCGCCAGCCTGAGCATCGGCGTCAGTTGCGCGGTGGTGTAACTGCCCAGCAGCGACACTTTCGCAGTGCGTTTGGCATCAGGCGAATACTCGCGCAGCACCTGCCCCAGCAAACTCGCCGCCGACTGCCAGGGCAAAAACGCCTGAGTCGAATCGACCACGCGCAACAACCATCGGCACGCTGAAGCGTAATCGCCTGTCTTCGTGTAACACCGCGCAAGCTTCAGACAGATGTCCGCATCGGGCGTTTCGTCCGCCTGCACCGCTTCCAGATACGCTCCGATCGCGTCGCTGTACTTTTTCGACTGGCGCAGTTCCTCCCCTCGTTGAATGGCATCAAGAAGCGTCATGGTCGAAGATGGTTTCCGTTACAAAGTACGTAGCCAAAGCGGATGAAGAATAGGCAGTGCCTCGAAAACCTGGAAGAGAAGTTGGAATTATCGGCTACGTGCTGTGCCGACATCAGGGTTCTGCTGCCGTATTGCGCATGCGAAAAGGAAAATCGCGTTCGCGGCGCACCTCGGTCACTTTTGCGCTTCGCACCACCCCATTGACACTTTCGCTCCACGTCCCTGCTGCTGCCGACGAAAACGGTGTGATGAATGCTGGTGCCGCAGCAAGCGAGGCAGCAGCCTGCGCAAGCGCAATGCCGACAACGCTGACCAATTTCTCCAGATTACCACCCCCAGCAAGCGCTGCAAACAGGTTCTTTGTGTCTCTTGTTCAATTCTCTCAAGCGCGGTTCCTCGCCAGAGGCTCCCGGAATTCAGGCGAGGCTTTTCGCTTTATTGCCCCTGCTTGTCCCTTGAGGCATCCAATGGATGAACTGATCGCTGAACGCCTGTCGTGACGGGCGTTCCGATATTTTCCATCACATATGAAAGCTGCCGAACCGGACAGCGATGCGCTGTCGCACTGCTGCAGCGGGCTGGCTCACGTTGCTGCATCGGTATTGGCCGCCGGTTTGGGCAGAGGAATGACACGGGCCGGCTGGGCCACAGCCATGCTGTTCGCAGGCACGTTCATCATCACCACCGCATTGGGGCCGATGCGCACGTTATCGCCAATGGTGACCTTCCCCAGAATCATGGCCCCCGCGCCGACATCAACGTTGTTGCCGAGCCGAGGCGCTTTGGCGGGGTCGTACTCGCCGGCTGCTCCGATCGTAACCCCCTGTCGAATCAGGCAATCATCGCCGATGACAGCGTGCTCGTGTATCACGATCCCACCCTGATGGGCAATGTGAAACCGTCTGCCGATCCTGGCGGTGTAGTGCAGCTCGATGCCATAATGGTTTCGCACATACCGGTGCATCATGCGGTAGAGAATGCTCAGCGGTATGCGCAGGATGCGAAACCGCACGCTCATGCGCCATACGCCGAACCGGTACATGAACATCGCGCGAAAGCCCGGTCGAGTCCAGTCGCAGCCGTTGACGAGGTAGTCTTCCTTCACCAGCGTCCAGAACCCAACGCCGGGCGAATCGGCTGGCGTATTGTGCTGCGCCTTTTCTGAAGGTGAAGAAGGCATTGTGGTTTCGGTTGTGGATTGAACCTGACTCACAGCTTGATGCTCACTGCCTGAACGCTCACTTTATCGGCAATGCGGCACGCCAGGCTGGATCGAATCCTGTGCAGACCACTCCAGCAGCGTTGTCGTGGCGGCTGGCAGCCAATGCAGGCCCGTCATCGTCTGAAGCGCGAGTCCTCGAAATGGATCGACTTGAACAATCGTGCCAGTGTGCAGTTGCTTGCCGCAGCGAAGCGTTGCTCCAGAGCCGCGCAAAACGTCCCGCACAGCAAACTCTTCAGCTAGCAAAGCAGCATCCAGGCGCAATGCTGCATCCAGTTCATCCAGAAGGGCCTGAAGCACGACAAGTCGATCCACAGCTACCCCATGCTGGGCCAAGCTCACCGCACGCGGTGCAATTTCCTCAGGCCAGGTTTGTTGCGAAACGTTGATGCCGATGCCAATGAGAGCGATTCCATCTGACTGCTCGATCAGAATGCCCGCCAGCTTGCGGCCGCTGAGCATGATGTCATTGGGCCATTTGATGCCGACGCGCACCTGTCCGTTGCCGCAGCGCTCGATGGCCCGCGCGACTCCGACCGCTGCAGCGATCGGCAGTCGCTCTGTACGCTCAGGCGGTTCGGCCTGAACCACAAACGTCACCGCCACGCCATCATCGCTGGTGTCGACCCACCGCCTGCCCAGACGTCCCCTGCCCGCGGTCTGACGCCAGGCGGTGACGACGTGCCCGGGCTTTGCGTCAAGCCGCCTTGCTGCATCCTGGGTGGAATCGGTTTCCCGCAGCACGGTGATGCGTTTGAACACGCATGCGCCGTGGCGATCCAGCACGCGCTGCAAACGCTCGGGCCACTGTTCAAGTGGAATGCGGGATTTCATACGCGGATATCCAGCCCCACATCAAGACAGGGCGCTGAATGCGTGATCGCACCGACGGAAATGCGATCGACGCCCGATTCAGCAATTGACCTTACGGTTTGCAGATTGATGCCGCCGGAAGCCTCCAGCAATACCTGCGGCGCATGGGCGTCGCGCATCGCCACTGCCTGCCGCAGCACATCCGCCGGCATGTTGTCGAGCAACACGATGTCAATGAGTCCGGGCGCAATTGGCAGAATCGCAGCAAGCTGCTCGAGGGAATCCACCTCCACTTCCGCAAAACGCATCGCATATCTGGCCCGGGCAGTGGTGATTGCATCCTGCAGCGCATGAGCAAGTTCATCAGCAGCCAGATGCGCAAGGTGATTGTCCTTGTAGAGCAGCGCATCAAAGAGACCGATGCGATGCAGCGTGCCTCCGCCGCAGCGGGTTGCGTACTTTTCCAGAGTGCGCATGCCGGGCGTGGTTTTGCGCGTGTCGCAGATCACCGCTTTTGTGCCAGCAATCGCATCCACATAGTGCCTTGTCAACGTGGCGATGCCCGAAAGGCGGCCGACGATATTGAGCATCGTGCGCTCGAGCGTCAGCAGATCGCGCAGCGGCATCGTGAGTATGGCCAGTTCACTGCCCGGCTGACAGCGCTCGCCGTCGCGCATGAGCAATCGGCAGCCATCGTCATGCCCAAAACGCCGACAGATCGCCGGCACAATCGCCAGTCCTGCAATGACGCCGCTTTGACGCGAGGCGACTACCGCTGTGCCACTTCGATCCGCAGGAAGAATGCTCTGGCTGGTGATGTCGCCGATGTCCCCGACATCTTCCGCAAAGGCGGCTTCAAGCAACCGGTCAACTTCACCGCCAGCGGTAAGCGAGGCGAACAGGTCAGGCAGCTCCAGGGTGTTGAGATCGATCATGCAGCAAGAGTGTAGCAGCGGCACAATATGAATGTGGCGGTTTGAGGCGATGGCGATTATGCTCAGGTGTCGTGGCTTTCAGTTGAAAGTGAGGCATCAGGCCTCAGGCATCAGAAGCTGGATATCGGGCAACATCTGCAGCCAACGCCTCTTCTCATGCCCGGCGCCTCATGCCTGACACAACACCATCGCTGCACCCGATTGAGGCGTCGCACCTGCATGCACGGCGGGAACGCGTTTTCCTTGTGCTGGCCGGGCTGTTCCTCGGCTCGCTCACCATGCTCAACATTCTTGGCGTGACACGCTTCATCGTGCTGGCGTCATGGGGCACGGTGGATGGCAGACAGGTCTGGCAATGGGGCCGACCGCTGTTTGAAGACCCCTATGCGTGGACCTTTGCGCTTGCGGCGGGCGTGCTGCCATATCCAATAACGTTCCTCTGCACCGATTTCATCAGTGAGTTTTATGGCAGGCGTCGTGCGAATTTTGTCGTGTTCGTGGGCTTTCTGCTCAATCTTTGGGTGATTTTCATTTTGTGGGCAACGACCAGCCTGCCGGGCTTTGTCGAGAACGACCCCGTCACAGGCATGCCACCGCTGCCTGTGTGGAGTGACGAAGCAGGCGCATATCGCGAGACAGGATGGACGCTGTTTCAAGTGCGAAACCTCGCGTTCGGTGCGGTGATAGCATCGATGATCGCGTACTTCGCAGCACAGTTCTGCGATGTGTACCTTTTTCACTTCTGGAAAAAGCTCACCAACGGCAAGCACCTCTGGCTGCGCAACAACGGTTCAACGCTTGTAAGCCAGATGGTAGATACGGTGGCGGTGATTCTGATCACGCATTTCCTGGCGCATGCGCTGCCGCTGCCGCCGGAAGGTCGATCGCTGACACTGCACCTGATGTTGTTCATTGTGACAGGGTATGCGTTCAAGTTCGTCTGCGCGTTGGTGGATACGATTCCGTTTTACATTGGTGTAAGGTATCTGAGCCGGTATTTGCGAATCGATCCGACGATTGAACATCGCGCGGATGTGGAAGCGGTGTCACTGGATGATTCGTCAGATGGGGATCCGGCTCCGTCAATTGGCGCCAGACGATGATCTGCAGCGTGTTCGCAGTATGGCGGATTACCGGTTGCCGGCACAGGACAAGCCCCGCAACTGAACCGTGAGTACACTTGTGGCATGAGCGATCAAGCGACTATTTTCGACAAGATTCTGGCTGGCGAGATTCCGTGTTATCGCGTGTATGAAAACAAGCACGTACTGGCGTTTTTGGATATTGGCCCGTTGAGCAAAGGCCACACGCTGGTGATTCCCAAGGAGCGCAAGGTTCATCTGCATGAATTGAGCGATGAATCCGCCGCAGCGATCGGGCGTGTGCTGCCGCGATTGTGCAGAGCAGTCATGCAGGCCACGGGCGCGACGGCGTACAACGTGCTGCAGAACAACGGCCGGGCTGCGCACCAGGCGGTGATGCACGTGCATTTTCACATCATTCCCAAATTTGAAAATGCCGGTCTGGAGATTGGCTGGAACGCCGGCAAGCTGGATGACGCAACGGCAAAGGATCTGGTGGCGAAGATCACTGCAGTTCTGGCGTAAGGACCGCGGGTATGGAGGAGGGCGCGGGGTTGGCGGCTGCACGCAGCGGAGTTGCGGGGTTGCTGTGCGTGCGTAATTGATTGGGAATGAATCAGGCTGCACGGCAGGCAGGACATTGCGGCGGGGTGATCAGCCGATGCCTGACGCTTCCAAACGCCGCCCAAACGCCCCGCACGAGGTAAATCCCAGATCAATTTGTCTCCACCCGGTGTTGGACGTTGCGGCTGGGCGTGCTTACGCTCTGCACTTTCTCAATGAGGAGTTCGCACAACGGCGCGATCGCCGGAGTTGTTCATGAAGCACTTCACGCGTCATTCCCTCAAGTGGCTGCAGCATGGGGTGTGCGTGATTGCAGCCTTGCTCGTCACCGTCATCGCCTGCGAAGGAATGGCGCTGGCGGCGGCACAAGTTGCGGCAGCAGCAGATGATTCGGCTGCCCCGGCGTTGACCGTCAATACAGTGCAAGCCGAACGGGATCGGCTGGCCCGACGCTCGAATCTTCGCGAACCGATCAAATCGCAGATTCTGGAGCATTATGACCGGGCGATTGAGACGCTGCGCGAAGCAGAAGCGCTGGCTGAAGACGCGCAACGGCTTGAACGGGAGCGGCTGGCTGCACCGGGACAGATTGAACTAGCCAGGGCCGAGGCCCTTCAGCCAGCCGGCACGCTGCCCGACGCGTCCGAGGACGCCTCGCTGGAGCAGTTGCGTCAACAGCGAGATCAGGCTGAGGCGAACCTCACGCTCGCGCAACAACGGCTGAATGAAATCGAACTCCGAATCGCAGCGCGTGATGCGAGGCGGACCGAAATTCCTGCGCTGCTGGCCAGAGCGCAACAAGGCCTGCAGGAAATCACCCGATTGCTGCAGGCTCCCGCAAACCAGGGATCAAGCGACGAGCCGACAGAACTGCTGCATGCACGGCATGTCGAACTGCGGGCACGGCAGTTGCGTGAGCAGCGCCGCATTGCTGCCCTGCAGGCAGAGCTGGCCAACCTGGATGCGCATCAGCCGTTGCTTGAAGTGCAACGCGAAACAGCAACGCGCCGGGTAACGCAACTGGAGCGAGCGACGCGCGAATGGCGCGACCGGGTCAGCAGGGCCGAAACTGCCGCGGCAACAGCGGCGGCAGCAGCCGCGGCGCGGGCAGCCCAGGCCGAGCAGATGCCCGCGGTGCGCGCCATTGCTGAACGAAACGTGCAACTGCTCGAGCAGCTTTCGGGCAAGCCTCCGGAATCGACCGGACTCCTGGCCCGGCAGGCGGCGGCTGCGGAACAGCTTGAAGAATTCGCCAAGCTGCGACAGAACATTCAGGAGCGGTTCGAGCGTGAGCTTCGTATCGGCAGCAACACCGATCTGATGGACGTCATCGATGTGCGTCTTCGCCGCATCCGCGCCGAGCTGCCCGACGTTGCTGCCCACCGCGCCGCTTTGCACGCCAGGCGGATCGAATTGACCACGATCCAGCAGCAACTGGCCGAAGCGGAATATGAGCTTGATGCACTTGTCGATCTCGAAGCGCGCGTTGAGGAGATCGTCGCCAGCCTTGGGCCGAATGTCTCGCCGGAGGTGCGGGAGGAAGTTGCCGGCCGGGCACGCGAGTATCTGAACCAGCAGCAGAACCTCCTGCTTTCACTGACGCAGGAATACAAGGACTGCGCCGAGTTGCTGGTGAGTCTGCAGGATGCTGAGAGCCGGCTTGTCTGGCTCACCAATCAATTCGTTTCGTACATCGACGAGCGCATCCTGTGGATTCGCAGCATGCCTGCGGTGGGCCGTTCCGATTTTGAAAAGATCGTGCGGGATGTGCGGTTTTTGTCATCAACCGATGACTGGATGGATCTGGGGCGATCCTTGTGGCTGGATGCCCGTGCCAATCCGAGCATCTTCAGCGCATGGGTCATTTTCTTTCTCGTGCTGGTTCTGGCCAAACCGCGGCTGACGACACAGCTGCGCATTCTGGCGGGACTGGTGCCGCAGGTCTATACCGATCGCTTCTCGCACACCGTCAAGGCGCTGCTGGTCACGGTGGTGCTGTCGATGTTCTGGCCTGCGGTGCTGCTGTTTATCGCATGGCGGATCAGACATTTCGATGACACAAGTGCGTTTGGACAAGCTGTGGCGGCAGGGTTGTCGCGCTCCGCGGTGCTGCTGTTTACGATGTATTTTCATTGGCAGCTTTGCCGCAGTAACGGCCTGGGTGAAGCGCATTTCCGCTGGCGCGATTCCGTTCGGCGGGTGCTGCGGCGAAATCTGATGTGGCTGATGATCATCGCCTGCCCGCTGGCTTTTGTCACAGCAGCAGCCGAGGCGAGCAGCAACGATCCGGGCACAAGCCCGCTCAGTCGCGCTGCATTCATGGCGGGCATGGCTGCCTGCGCGGTCTTCGCGGCTCGCGTTCTGCGGCCGCAGATCGGGGTGCTCGATCCCCTGCTTGATCGAAATCAATCCCGGCACGGCTGGCTCTACGGTTTGCGCCACGTCTGGTATCTCGCCATCGTCTGCATTCCATTGGCGCTGCTGGTCACCGCGGCGCGGGGGTATTACTACACCGCAGCACAGCTTGAAAACCGGCTTGTCACCACATTCTGGATGGTGCTGAGCCTGATTGTGCTCAACGGGCTGATGGTGCGATGGCTGATGATCGCCCGCCGCCGGCTGGCCATCGAGGAATCGCGCAAGCGTCGGGCGGCACAGGGCGACGCGTCGGGCGTCGCTGTGACAGCGGAAACCGCAGCAAGCTTTGATGAACCCAAACTTGGTCTGGAGACGATCGGCGCACAAACACGCCAACTGCTGCGCAGCTTTGTGGTGTTTTCGTTTCTGATCAGCTCATGGTTCATCTGGGTCGATATGCTGCCTGCGCTGGCGGTGCTCAAGCGCGTGGAAATCTGGCCGCACTTTGCCACAATCCACCCGCCGGAGTCGCTGGCCAGTCAGATCACCGTTCCAGCGGTGGAAGCTCCCGCCTCGAGCGATGCCGCGCCGGCCGAGCCTCGCATTCTCATACCCGGCCGAATGCTGTCGCGCAACCCGGCTGGCCTCGCCGCTGCGCTGACCGGCAGCAACAGCAGTGCGGAATCCGCTGCGACATCAACTGAACGCAGCATGCTGACGCTGTCGGACCTTATGCTGTGCATCTTTATCACCATCGTCACGATTCTGGTGGCGAAAAACATACCGGGGTTGCTGGAGATTTCTGTTCTGCAGCGCCTGCCCTTAGAGCCAAGCGCCCGCTACGCCACCAGCACCCTTGCGCGCTACATCATTGTCATCGTCGGCTCGGTGCTGGCATTTGGCGCAATCGGCATCGGCTGGAGCAAGGTGCAGTGGCTGGCTGCTGCGATCACGCTGGGAATCGGCTTCGGATTGCAGGAGATTTTCGCCAACTTCATTTCCGGCATCATTCTGCTTTTCGAGCAACCCATTCGCGTGGGCGACACCGTCACCGTCAACGGCATGAACGGCACCGTCACGCGCATCCGCATGCGCGCCACCACCATCACCGACTGGGATCGCAAGGAACTGATCATTCCCAACAAGGACTTCATCACCGGCCAGATTGTGAACTGGACGCTTTCTGATCCGATCAACCGCTTGACTTTCCCCATCAACATTGCGCCGGGAGCCGACACCGCTGTTGTTGAACAGAAGCTACATGAAGTGACAAGCAATCATCCGCTGGTGCTGAGCGATCCGAAGCCGCAGGTCGTGTTCACCGGCTTCGCCGACGGCGCGATGACCTATTCGGTGCGCGTGTTCATCATGGGATTGGACAACCTTCTTCGCGTGCGGCATGAAATCAACACCGGCATCGAAAAAGCCCTGCGTGAAGCAGGCGTTGAAATCGCATCGCCGCGACGCGATATTCGAATCCGTCCGCTACTGGGTGAATTGCCGCTTGACGGCAACGGCGTGTCGAGCGCGGGGAAGAAACAATCGGAGCTGTCATAAACGCGACGAAGCCAAGGGAGAAAACTCCCTTGGCTTCGAACATACGCGCATCTGTTGATTGGAGGGTGCAATTACGGGAATACGCCTCGCAGGTCGTATACCTTGCCGATCTGCTCAATGGCTGCGCAATACGCTGCGGTGCGCATGTCGCATTCGTATTTGTGCCGAGCCAGCTTGGTGCGGCGGGCCGCCATCACCATGTGCTTGTTGAGCTTCTCATCGACCTCCTCAGCCGTCCAGTACACGCTCGATTTGTTCTGCACCCATTCGAAGTACGAAACGGTCACGCCGCCTGCGTTGCAGAGGATGGCAGGAAGAATCTCAACGCCGCGCTGCATCAGCACGACGTCGCCTTCAGGCGTGGTGGGTGCGTTGGCGCCTTCGGCAACAACCCTGGCGTTGATGAGCGCCGCCTCGCGAGCGGTGATCATCTGTTCCAAAGCACATGGGATGAACACATCCACCGGCTTGCTGTAGAACTCCGTCTCACTGATGCCTTCAGCTTCAGTAAAGCCGCCCACGCCACCGGTTTTCTGAACGTGCTCGTTGAGGCTGGCCGGATTGATACCCTTGTCGTTGTGAATCGCGCCGGTGTGATCGAGCACCGCCACGAGCTTTGCGCCGAATTCGTGCAGCAGGCGTGCAGTCCAACTGCCGACGTTGCCGAAGCCGATCAGGCTGTAGGTCATCTTGGAGATGTCCACGTTCAGTTCCGGCAGCATTTCGACCAGCACATCCACCAGCCCCTGGCCCGTTGCCTTCTCTCGGCCGAGCGAGCCGCCCATTTCCACGGGCTTGCCCGTCACGACGCTCAACGTGTCGTTGCGCGAAAGTTCAGGCGTCATCTGCGCGTAGGTGTCAGCAAACCATGCCATCACCTGCGCGTTGGTGCCCACGTCCGGAGCGGGAATGTCATAGTTCGGGCCGATCTGATTGCTGATGGCTGAGCAGAAGCGGCGGGTGACGCGCATCAGCTCATCGCGCGACAACTCACGCGGGTTGCACTTCACGCCGCCTTTGCCGCCGCCGAACGGCACACGCACCAGCGAGCATTTCATCGTCATCAGCACAGCAAGCGATTTGATGTCATCGAGGCTCACGTGCGGGTGGAAACGGATACCGCCCTTGTACGGCCCAAGCGCGTTGTTGTGCTGCACGCGATAGCCCTTGAACAGGCGATGATGGCCGTCGTCCATGAGCACCGGAAAATGCACCATGATCTCATTTTTCGGTTGCGCAAGGATGATCTGCTGATGGTGCTTCAATCCCACAAGCTGAGCGGCGATGAGCACCTGCTCGATTGTCTGGTGGAAAAGGTTGCTGGGATCTTTGACGATCTCCAGTTCTTCGAATACCCGTGTCGGGAGGTGGGTCGGTCTCACGATCGGTGTTTCAGTCAGCGTTGCCGTGGCCTGCTCGGTGCTGCTATTGCCGTTGAGAGTGCGCTTGCCGGCTGGCTTCTTCGGCCCGTTGCTGGCGCTGCTGGCGGAGCGTTTTGCGACAGGGGTTGGCGGGGGTTTGGCTTTCGCCATCGATCTGAACTCCATACCTCAATGACAGGAAGTGGCATGGGACATGCAGGCCACCGCAGGCCGCAGCCCAACGCCGCCGAAAAGAACACGCCAATGGCCGCCTCATCAGCGGTCAATGTCGATATGAAACGACATCATACCGCCAATACGCAAGTCAAGAGCGTTTGGCGCCTGGTCTCCGGATTTCGCTGCACGGTGCGGGCGGGTTCGCGCCGCCAGCGCGGAAGCGGCCGGTTCCGAATGAGCCTCAATTCGAACCGTTTTCCGCCTCGGCCAACAGATCAATCGGCTCGCCGCCCTGCTTGGGAACCACAATGAGCCGGCGAAAGCTCCACCCCGTGCGATGCTGCTCAGCAGTGGCTTCGATGGTGGCGCTGCCTCGAGAGCCGTTCAGCGGAATGATGATCATGGCAACTTGCGGCGAACCGGACGCCTGATCGCTGCCCGACGTAAACGCGCCAACCTGTATGGGTTCGCCGACAAGCTCAATCACGCGCGGATCAGCCATCGCACGCTCAAGGGCAGCCCGCGCCACTTCCTGTTCACGCATTTGCGCAAAAATGCCCAGCAGCATGCCCGAAACGCATGTACCGCATAACAGCATCGGCACGATGATCGTGAGTGGAACAAGCCACTTCCAGTTGCGCGTCCACCAGGTTGACTCAGCAGGCGCTGGGGACGCCGCCGACGGGGGCTGCTGATCCATAAACCGCTCCTGACACAGTGCCGGGCCGCTTCAGGCTTATCCACGGCTTTCACATCACTACCGCCAACGCCAGCACGCTGCAGCACGTCACGCGAGTCTAGTGACATGGACCTGCGATTCCCCTGCGGTTGGATTTCGGATTTCTGCATGCCGCGGCTGGATGCCTGGCGTTGAATACCGAACGCTGAATGCCGGCGCACCGCTTCTTTCTGCGTTTGGTAAGGTTGAACCAGTTTGTGCGATGCTGCGCCTGGCCTATTCAATGCTGCTGGCCTCAACGCTGTCAGCAGGCTGCATTCCACGAACCAGCGGTGCTGACGCTACTGGCTGCGTTTTGCGGCGATCAGGTGTCTGTTCAGCCAGCTTGTTATTGCGCGAAGTGCTTCGGGATTCACCGGCCCGGTGAACCCGTGATCGTGCGGGTCGGTCGTCGCTTTGAGGTTGTGGCTTGCGCCGTTCACGATGACCAGTTCACTGGCTCTCGGTTCGCGCTCCTGCAATGCCTCGTAAAGGCGCGGGGCGTCGCGTTCGACTGAAACCTGCTTGTCCAGATCGCCTTGCAGCACGAGCACCGGCTGCCTGATTTCGCGCGCCAGATGAGCTGGATCAATCGTGAAATACGCGTGCAGCACATCGAGTACGGTTGGATTGAACAGCGACCACAATTGCAGCGGCAGGTCATCGGGCAATTTTTGCTCATTTTTGACTGATTCAATCGCCTGATCGAGCGCTTCAAGCAGCCGCTCGCGCGTGGCAGGCTCGATCTCCAACGATTCGAGCTGCGCTGCCATCTGTTCGCGAAGTACCACATCCAGCGGTCGCCCCGCGGTGGCCAGCAGCACCAGCGTCGCTGGCAGCTGATCGCTCATACGGCCATCGTGGGCGATCTGCAGCGCGATCAATCCCCCTTCACTGTGGCCAATGATCGCGATTCTTTCCGGATCGATGGCCTCGTGCGACTGCAGGAAGCGCAGCCCCGCTGCCGCGTCGTCCACAAACTTGCGCCAGCCGAAAAACGCGTTCAGTTCCGCCGGCTCGCTGGGCCAGTACTGGGCATAGCTGCGCACCGCACGTTTGTCGAACCGCAGGGTCGCAATGCCCTTGCTTGCCAGTTCCTCTGCGATTTGCTTGAGCAGATCGGTCACCAGCAACGGCGGCTGATTGCCGTCGCGATCGGTCGGGCCGGAACCGGGAAGCAGCAGCGCGGCGGGACAGCGCTCACCAGCCTTGATGTTCGGCAGCAGCAGCGTTCCCTTGAGCTCCAGTCCGTCAGCGCCGGTGAAGGTCACCTCACGCACGACCGGTTCAGCCTGCGCAGCGGGCGGCTCATCGGCGAAGCATACGCCAGCAACAGCCATCACGCCGATCAGGCAAAACGCCGCACCCCATACGAAACGCTTCAGATCACGATTGTTGCGCATAAGCAGTCTCACTGGGCCAGCAGGCGATCATCCGCCTGCACAATTGTGTATTGGGAGACGAACCGGGCGTTTTTTGAACAAGCGCGTGATACGACAACCGACACGAGATCATGCATGATAGAAAACATGTCATTCGCCGTTGCACTGGCCGCATCGCCTGAAGCAGATTCATCATGCTGCCCGGTTGTTTTTGGCCCAATCCCGCCAAACCGGCACTGCGCGGCCATCCCTGGGGACGCGCCGCAGCGCACTTGCATTGCTGCCGATCGAATGCCAGCCATCCAGCGCAACACCAACGAGATGGCGGTACAGGCGCGTTCAAACGATGCGAAGCCTTCTGAATTCTTCAAGCCCCGGCCCTTCCCAATTTGGCGCGATGCGCGGTAAGATCAGTAATGCCCCTATCACCGCGGAACAAAATCGAGAAATCACACGAACCGGAAGCGTCTTCGGCACAGCATCAGCCGGCTGCCAGCGCAGCTGAGTCACTCCTGCGGCAGTTCGGCAAGTCCGATACCCCCAGCGAAGCCACGGAACTGTATTCCCCCACCCCGCCGGGCTATGAGCGCGGCCGACACAGCTATGTCGTCGTGCTTGGCACGGTCATGAGCGGCCTGGGCAAAGGCATCTTCAGCTCGTCTCTGGCGAAGATGCTCAAGGACAAGGGTCTGTCGGTCGCTCCGATCAAGCTGGAAGGCTATCTCAATATCGACTCCGGCACGCTGAACCCCTACCGCCACGGCGAAGTGTTCGTGCTCGATGACGGCACCGAGTGCGACATGGACCTGGGAACCTATGAGCGCATGCTCGATCAGGATCTCTCCCGCCAGAACTTCGCCACCTCGGGACAGATTTACACCGAGATTCTGGAGCGGGAACGCCGAGGCGATTACCTCGGCCGCGACGTGCAGATGATCCCCCACGTCACCGGCGAGGTGAAGTACCGCCTGCGCAAACTGGCGATGACAGGCGGCCCCAACGGCGGACCGGCTGACGTAGTGTTTGTTGAAGTGGGCGGAACGGTGGGTGATTACGAAAACGGCTTTTACATCGAAGCCTTGCGTGAACTCGCCTTCGAGGAAGGCCCCCATTCCACCTGCTTTGTCGCGCTCACCTACGTCCTGGAGCCGCAGATCCTCGGCGAGCAGAAATCCAAAGCCGCCCAACTGGGCATCAAGCGTTTGATGGAAGCGGGCATTCAACCGCACATCATCGCGTGCCGGGCCCACAACCCGGTCAGTGAAACGGTGCGGCAGAAGATCTCCATGTTCTCCAACGTGCCGCTGAACCGCGTGTTCTCGATGCACGACCGTGAATCGATCTACACCATCCCCGAAGCGATGCGTGCGGAAGGGCTGGACCGTGAGGTGCTTTCGATTCTGAACCTTCACCACCGCGTTGATACGTTGCACGAAGATCAGGCCCGCCAGCGCTGGAGCGAATTCGCCAACAAGCTGCGCGCCCCGCGGCGGCATCGGATCAATCTCTGCATCCTCGGCAAGTACGCTTCATTGCGCGATGCGTACGCGTCGGTTGATAAGGCAATCGAACACGCTTCGACACACCTCCTGACCGACGTGAATGCGCGGTGGATCGACACCTCGGAAGTCACCGCCGAAAACGTGCAGGAACTGCTCGGCGAAGGCGATCCGCAGAGCATCCACGGTGTGATCGTGCCCGGCGGATTCGGCGAGCGCGGCGTGGAAGGCAAGATCGCCTGCGTGAACTACGTGAGAACCCACGGCATTCCGTATCTGGGCCTGTGCCTCGGGCTGCAGGTCGCAGTGATTGAGTACGCGCGTCACGTGGTCGGATTGTCCGGCGCCAACTCAACGGAATTTGATCCCGAGTGTCAGCATCCGGTGATCTGCGAATTGCCCGAGCAGCGCCGCATTGAGGGCATGGGCGGGTCGATGCGGCTTGGTGCGCAGGACGTCGTCATTGAGCCTCACACGCTGGCCAGCTTCCTCTTTGACGGCAAGCCGCTGATCCGTGAGCGTTTCCGGCACCGCTTCGAGGTCAATCCGGAATACATTGATCAGCTTGCAGCAGCGGGCCTGTGCTTCTCCGGCCGACACCCCCAGTTCCCGATCATGCAGATGATCGAACTGCCGCTTGAAACCCACCCGTACTTCATCGCGGCACAGTTTCATCCGGAACTGACCAGTCGTCCTCTGCGGCCACAGCCGATGTTCATGGGGCTCGTCGCCGCTGCGATTGCGCGAGCGAATCCGAACCTGCCTCGTGAAGCCATCAGCACCCGCTGGCTGCGCCCTTTCGAGCCGGGCCACCCTCGGCGTGAGTCGGTGGCCAATAATAAAGCAACCCCTGCAGGAGTTCGGGCATAGAATGACGCTGGCTGCCGGTCATAGGGGTTGACCCATGTGAATTGCGGCATAGACTGAAAGCCTCATTCCCCCCTCTGGCGATATAGCTCAGCTGGTTAGAGCGAGGGATTCATAAACCCTAGGTCGGTGGTTCGAGTCCACCTATCGCCACTGAAGGCCCCGCACGCATGCGGGGTTTTTTATTGCAGTCGCAGCCGCCGCCGCGGGTCGCCCGTTGGAGAGCGGTTTCCCTGATCGTGTGGTCCGGATCGCGAGGTCTCGCCGAACTCGTGCCGGCATTGGCCGATGTATCCGGCCAATACACCGCCGGAGTTGCTCTCGAAGCGCGCTGCTGCAATGTCTTTGGTTTCTTCTCATGCTTCTCGGGCCGCCGCATGCTGCGAACACACGGACACGTAGCCCTTGTGAAGCAGCGTGCCATCCACGGCTTCTTTGCGCGCATTTATCATCCAGTTGATAAGCAGACGCAATGCACCCTACTGCTGCCGATAGCGCAAGATCTATCCATGCGCTAAATGCACTGCGAGATATGTGAATGGCTCAACTCAAACGAGCAGACGCACCAAAACAAAACAAAACAACCGCGCCCCACAGCGGATGAGCGTGACGGGGCGCGGTTTGGGTTGATACGAGAACGAGAATGTCAGAATCGAACGGCACTGCAATGCGCCGCGATCCATATCCGAAAATCAGTTCGGCAGCTTCTCCATATACAGAATCCGCGGGCGATCACCGGGCCGATTCACTGAAGAGCGATCGATGAGCATGACATATCGACTGTCATCGACAATGTAATCGGGGTTCGTCGCATCCCACACCGGCGGGTTGACCGACGTGTTCTGTCGGAAGCTGCGCACGCGGAAATACACGGTGAACGTATCGCTGCGCGTCGTGAGCATGTTGGAAGCGCCAGCGAAAAGCGCGTTGGCTTCCTCAGCGTCGCCAGCCACACGATCAGGCCGATACGCAAGGGAGTTCGGCGGCAGCGGAGTGCCGATATCCGTGGGGATTGTGTTCAGCGGATCGTAGGTGTCATACAGATCAGTGCTGATGTGAACTGATGCCGGCGTTCTGGGCGTGATGGGATGAGCCGGATCGATGTGATCCCAAAACGGCATTTCGCCCACGGAGCCTGGCCCATCCGTCTGCAGACCCATATCGATACGCCAATACTGGCTGAAGATCTGATCGTTCAACATGCTGCCGATCACCGGCCGCGTCATATCTGCGTTGGCGGATTTGTTCAGCAGCAGCAGTTCGCCGATGGAAGCGAACCCGCGATCGCCGCGCACGCCATTGCCGCGATTCTGATAGTTCGGCCCACCGCGAATACCGGTCCAGTGAGGAGCCGCGCCGTTGAACCGGTCGCGATACTGTGTGATGGCCTCGGGAATCATGACCCGAGGAAGTTGTGCAACAGGGCTCGCGCCATCGGTAACCAGCGGTTGACCGTTGCTGGTATACAGTTGATACGTCCCGATATCACTGATGGAACGCCCGTACAACTGGCCCGTTTCATGCACAAGCCGATACCAATGCGGCACGCTGCGCAGCACCTCTGGCGTAGCGGTGTTGATGTTCAGCAGTCCCGGCGTTCCGGTGCCGTCGAATCCCTTGGCGTTGAGCAGCGGGCCGTTCCAATTGTTGTACAACCCGATGTCATCGCACACAAACGCATCCAGCAGGCGCGCGCCTGCGGGCAGTTCGGGAATCGCATGACGCCGATCGAGCGGGTTGGAGCTGAAATTACCGCCGACGCCGATGACCATACCATGGCCAGACACCGGCGAGACCTGCAGACGATTCACGCGAGCGCCGCTTGCTGTGTAAT
>CAZNPU010000019.1:0-56663 GCA_964575335.1 uncultured Isosphaeraceae bacterium
CAATAAAATAAAGCCGCCGATGGGAGTCGAACCCACAACCTCCAGATTACAAATCAGGCGCTCTGCCATTGAGCTACAGCGGCGAAGGTGTTGATCAAGATTGAAGCCCATATCCTAGCCGAAAATCGGCGTTTGGGCTGGCAGCAGACGCGAAATCCAGACGCGTCTTCCGCTGGCTGCTCTTTTTCCTTTTTGATTATTGTTGATGGCCGATGAGCCGTCGAACCGTTAGGCGTCAGACCTGCTGGGGCGCCAGCCGGCCGCGACGGATGACCACCGCCAGCAGCGTCAGGTCAGCCGGCGTTATGCCTGCAAGGCGGCTTGCCTGTCCCATGGTGGTGGGGCGGAAGGTGCGCAGCGACTCAATCGCTTCAGCCCGCAGACCGCTGATCGTTTCGTACTCAATCCAGTCCGGGATCAGTTGATTGTCGATCTGCGCCTGCCGACGAATCTCCGCCTGCTGACGGGCGATGTAGCCGTCGTATTTGGCTTCGATGATCACCCGTTCGATGATTGACCGGTCAAATGTGCCGTTGAGCGCTGATTCGATCTGATCGACGCTGACGTCTGGTCGGCGAGCGATTTCGCGCAGTGAGCGGCCGTTGACAAAGGTTCGATCAAACCGGTCTCGCAGCGTTTCGATCATTACGGCACGCTGCTCATAAGCTGCCCATCGCATGTCATCCACCACTCCCAGTTCGCGCCCCAGCGGGGTCAGACGAACGTCGGCATTGTCGGCCCGCAGCAACAGACGATGCTCAGCGCGGCTGGTGAACATGCGGTACGGTTCCCGCGGCTTTCGCGTTACCAGATCGTCCATCATCACGCCGATGTACGCCTGATCGCGTCCAAGGCGCACCAGTTCGTGAGATGTGACAAGCCGGGCAGCGTTCAGGCCGGCGATAAGCCCCTGACCGCCGGCTTCCTCGTAGCCGCTGGTGCCGTTGATCTGGCCGGCAAGGAACAGGCCGTGGATGGACTTTGTCATGCAGGTGGAGTCGATCTGGTGCGGCCAGACCATGTCGTATTCAACGGCATAGCCCCACTTGAGAATGGCGGCGTTCTCACAACCTGGCAGGTTATGGATGATTTGCTCCTGCACGTCTTCCGGCAGCGAGGTGCTGACGCCGTTGCAGTAAACCTCGTTGGTGTGCAGCGATTCGGGCTCGAGAAAAACGTGATGCGATTGCCGGTCGGCGAAGCGAACCACCTTGTCTTCAAGCGACGGGCAATAACGCGGCCCGCACTCCGCATCGACGGCGCCGGTATACATCGGCGCGCGGTGCAGGTTGGCGCGGATCAGGTCGTGTATCTCCGGCGTGGTGGCTGTGATGCGGCAGGCGATCTGCGACAGCAGGGGAAAGCGATCGCGCCGTGTCAGATCGCTGAACGGCACAGGCTCAGCATCGCCTTGCTGCGATTCGAGGTTCGTCCAGTCGATTGTTTCCCGCGCCAGACGTGGGGGCGTGCCGGTCTTCAAGCGGCCAAGTTCAAATCCAAGCTTTCGAAGCGTTGCTGAGATGCCGACTGCTGAACCTTCATTGACACGTCCGCCCGGCGTCTTGCGTTCGCCGGTGTGCATGAGCGCTCGCATGAACGTACCGGTGGTGAGAACCACGGCGCTGGTGCGAATGAGCGCAGGAGCCGTGAGTCGCGGCGAGTCCGGATCAGGCTGCGGCTGGTAAATTGGTTTTGCCTTTGCTTCATGCGTCTGATTGCGCTCGATCGCCCGAACGTCGGGGTGTACGAGGCCAGCGCCCGCAGGCAGCACGACGCCGACAACGCGGCCGTCTTCCACCACAATATCGTCCACCGTTGCGGCGATCACATCGATGAGGTGGGATCGAGTCGCGAGCAATCGCTGCACTTCGGCGGCGTAGGCGTACTTATCGCATTGCGCACGCGGGCCGCGCACCGCCGCTCCCTTTGAGGTGTTGAGCATCTTGAACATGATGCCCGTGGCGTCGGCGGCAAGGCCCATCATTCCGCCCAAAGCGTCAATTTCGCGGACCATCTGCCCCTTGGCCAACCCGCCGATGGCGGGATTGCAGCTCATGGCGCCGATGGTGGACGGGTTCATCGTGATAAGCGCCACCCGGCCGTTGCCTGAGGATTGGCGCGCTATGACAGACGCTGCCGCCCAGGCCGCTTCGGTGCCTGCGTGGCCGCCGCCGATCACAATGACGTCGTAGTGCGTGCGCATCATAAGCAAGACAGTCCCGATTATAGGGAAGCGATGTGCTCAAAGGCACGTCATCTGCATCATCACGACCACGACGCCCAGACACCGATAACACCGGCGCTAATAACCCACGCCGGGCGCTGACGATTCACACCGGGGGCGGACGACTCACGCCGGGGCTGACGACCAACGGGAGGAAGCCCCGGATACCCACCCCGCCCTCACTCACCCACTCACTTCACTCACCTGATCCCCCTTACCTATCGCACACTCAAAACAGTAATCTCAGGCGGGCAGAAAAAACGCACCGACGGCGCCTGTCCGCGCTCGCGCCCAACGCCGCGGCTTACGTAGATGTGATTGCCATTGTGTTGATGCAAGCCGCCAGCAGCAATGGTGCGCGGCACATGCGTAAGGGTCAGCGGCGGACCGAACCCCGGCACAACGACCTGCCCGCCGTGGGTGTGCCCAGCGATGACCAGATCGACGCGCGAGTCTGACGCAAGCTCCAGCACCGAATCCGGCCGATGACTGAGCATGATGCGGATATCGTCAGTACCCGACAGGTTCTGCAGGTGGCGGATCATGGATCTGGCCTGCGATGTCATCAACAGTTCCGTGCCGCCGATCGTGATTGTTCGATCCTTCACGTTGATGGCAGCAATCTCGTTCACAAGCGTGCGAATGTTATTGAGTCCATCGAGCAGCGCATGAACGCGAGCAGCATTGTCGCAATCGCCCAGAACGAAAAACACGCCGCCGGGCGCGTGCAACTGGCTCAGCAGTTCGCGCATATGCGGCAACTGATCGCGAAACTGCGAGGGCCAGCCTTGAAAGAGATCGCCGGGGATGACGATGATGTCCGGTTTTTGATCCATCAGCAGCCGGATCGCGCTGCGCTCGTATTCGGTGACTTCTGATGTCTGCAGGTCAGCCAGCACGCCGATGCGCACCGGCTGGTGGCCCGCACGTTCTGCCGACACGATGCAGTCAACCTGTTCAAGCTGAAGCCGGAACGGCTCGACGTACGTGGCGTAGTAGCCAGCGACAGGGCCGCCGATGACGCATGCAGCCGCGATGCTGCGAACGGGAAATGTTAGGCGCAGCGGCCTTGCTGCGGATCGCTGGAGATGCTCTATCGCCAGCAATCCTGCTGCAAGCAGTGGAATCACGATGACCAGAGCAAGATAGGTCAGGTGAATCAGCCCGAAGATATTCAGGTCAAACTGGGTCAATACGACCGCTTTGCACATAAAGAACACACCCGACACGATGACGGCCGCAACGACACGGGGCAGTGTGAGCATGCGGCCGGCTTCATGCCGCACCAGAACCAGCCACAGCATGGTGCCCGCCAGCAGTGCGTCCAGAGCGGTTGAGGCAATCAGCAGCGCCAGAAATGTTTTCGGCATGTTCAGCTTCCCGCAACTGCTCACCGGTACGCCCCGGCCATCACACGGGTTCGGATAATTCAGCCCCGGCTGTTTCGGGCCTAAGATTGCCCATGGCTATGGATGAAGCTGCCGGCAGAGGCATAACTGCTTACCGCCTGCGCACAGTTCAGCCTTTTTTGTCGTACCAGTAAGTGGCCTGATTGGCCACAGTTGGAGCGAAAAAGTGTCTGGTCTGGTAGACTCAAGGTTTTGTGAAACGGCCTCGCCGCGGAAATGGGGGTGGAATGGGGATTGTGATTGGGGATTGTGATATGCCTTATCTGGAAGTGAAAACGCCGCAGGGGCAAAAGCGGTTGGAGTTGGGGATGGAGGCGCTGACCATCGGCCGCTTGCCCGACAACATGCTGGTAATCGCAGATGAAAAAGCCAGCCGGTATCACTGTGTGATCGAACCGTACAACGGCGCGTTTCGCATCCGCGATTTGGGGTCCAGCAACGGAACTCGGCTCAACGACAAAAAAATACAGTCCGAACTGCTCGACAACGGCGATGTCGTTCGCGTCGGTTCGACCGAACTGCGGTTTATTGATCCCGAGCAGGTCGTGCCGCACAAAAACCGCCGCGTGACGCCGGATTTCAGCGCTGCGCACGATGAGGAGCCGGACCCGCTGCTGCAGGCCGCCACGCTCGATATCGACCTCAATGACGAGGTGACCGACGCCAAAACAAGCTACGAACTGAAGCTCCGCGAGATCATCGACGCAGCGCTGGACAAATCGTTCAACGAAACGGACATCAGCCTTGTGGACTGCCGCGGCGTCACCGTGCACCAGGCCGAATCCGCCGGGCTTGACAGCGGCAGCGATGACGAAGCGGGGGAGGGCATTCGCGCGTTTCGTTTGCTCTTATTGGCAGCCTTCCGCTCACGGGCGACCGACATTCACATGGAGCCGCGCGTTGACAAGGCCGCCATTCGCCTGCGCGTCGACGGCTATATGCTCAGCGCAGTCGAACTGAGCATGTCGATCTTCAAGCGCATCCTCGGCGTGGTGAAGATTCTCTGCCAGATCGACACCAGTCAGAAAAACACCGTGCAGGACGGCCATTTCTCAGTGGCGATCAAGGGCCGGCGCGTCGATTTTCGCGTGAGCATGACGCCGTCGATGCATGGCCAGAAAATGGTGATTCGCGTGCTCGATTCATCCAACGCGCCCAGTCGCCTGCACGAACTGGGACTGGTGCCATGGATGTACGAGAAGCTGCGGGCCATTGCGACCAAAGACGCCGGCTTGCTGCTGGCGTGCGGCCCGACCGGCTCGGGCAAAACCACCACGCTCTATTCGTGCCTGCGCGAAATCGACGTTCACACGCGCAACGCCATCACCATCGAAGACCCGGTGGAGTATTACCTCGAAGGCTGCACGCAGATTCCCATCGATCACAAGACGGGAAACACCTTCGCCAACATCCTGCGCTCGGTGCTGCGCCAGGATCCGGATGTGATCTTCGTCGGCGAGATTCGCGATATCGAAACCGCCACCGTGGCTATGCAGGCTTCAATGACCGGCCACCTTGTGTACACCACCGTCCACGCCAAGGACTCCATCGGCGCGATCTTCCGATTGCTCGATCTTGGTGTGGAGCCGTATCTCGTGGCCAATGCGCTGAATGTGATTGTGGCGCAGCGGCTGGTGCGGACGCTGTGTGAAACCTGCAAAAAAGCCGTCAAACCCACTCCGACACAGAACATGAAGATGGGAGCGGCGCTCAGCGGCGTGCCGCAGATTTACGTGCCCACCGGCTGCCGGCGCTGCCTCCGTACCGGATATATCGGCCGCCGCGCACTGTTTGAACTGCTTGAAGTGACCAATCCCATGCGCGATGTCATTCTCAAATCGCCCACCATCCAGGGCATTCGCGATGTCGCAGAGCAGGGATTGTTCACCAGCCTGCAGCAGTACGGCTACCAGCTTGTCGCCCAAGGCGTCACCGCGATGGAAGAAGTCGATCGCGTGTCGGGTTCGGAATAAGCCCAGCCAGCCTGACTCTATGCCGGCTTTATGCAGCGAAGTCTGACCGTCGAGCTGTGTTTGTTCATCTATCTCGTAGAATTGAAGATCAGCCCGTCGTTCATTGCATCGCGCCGCGTCGCGTCGCACAACATCGTCTCACTGCTCGCATGGTTGAATCGCACCCCATTGTCATCCGTTCCGCCACGCTGAGTGATGCCCAGATCATGCCAGCCATCCAGTCGTATCTGGTGCGGGAGGAATGTCATGTACTGGTTGCTTCCCGCCGCGACAGCGAGACGCCGGCTGCCTTTGGGGTGCTTGATCTAGTCGGCCGCGTGACGCATCCAAACGACCCGACGGTGGCCCTGCACTTTGCTGAGCAGCCTCCCGATTTCGATCATCTCGGCTCGCCGCTGCTTCTCAGGCTGATCGAACGGGCTGAGCAGCTCGGCATTGGGCGATTGACCGCCGGCTGGGACC
This sequence comes from uncultured Isosphaeraceae bacterium, assembly GCA_964575335.1. Classification (GTDB taxonomy): domain Bacteria; phylum Planctomycetota; class Phycisphaerae; order Phycisphaerales; family SM1A02; genus CAZNPU01. The sequence goes on from CAZNPU010000019.1 coordinate 6,069, forward strand.
CCATGGACGCCACCGGCCTGCGGTTCTGGGAACGCCACGGCTTTTGCCCATCCGGCGCGATGCCCTATTTCGAGCAGGGGCCCGGCACGGTGCAGTATGTCAGCGGCTACCAGGACGCCACCGGCTCTACGCTTGATCTCATCGCCAACCTCCGATAACCCCGCTGCATGCCCTCCTTCCCCCTGCACAAGCCGGGGCGAAACGAAACGCCGCCCGGGGGCATTCCCGCCCTCTGTCCTGCCCCGTACACACGGTTCCGCCTCAATCCACCCCAATCTTGGCAAGCACGGCGCATCCTGCTATACTGCAGGGCTCCCTTTTCCGGAACTTCAACCCTGTCCATGTGGACGCGGATTTCAGCCATGAGCGACGTCATCGCACCATCCAAGACTGTTACCTTTACTGTCAAAGCCATGCCGCGCCGTCAGGCCGACGTGAAGACCATTCAGCGGCTGATGCGCATGCAGCGGCACATTCAGAAGGGCCTTTCGCGTCTTGCGAAGCGCCGTCGCCGCGAGGACAACCGCACCTACCAGCGGGCCGGCCGCGACTGGACCGCCCGGGTGCCTGCGGTGAAGCTCGTCCGCGTTGCGAAGGGCGAAACATTCACCCTCCGCATCACGCCGCAGATCATGCCCGACATCCGCGCAGTCGAGAAATACCTCGACGCCACGTCAGCGTAAGTTCGACTACGCGCTGTCGCTGCAACATCTTTTGCAGCGAACCTTCGCCTGCTGCGCTGCGCCGCCCGAACCCGGACCCGAACGGTCAGCCAGCTACTCATCACGAATCACACTTGCCAGGCCCGCACTCATCCGCGGGCCTGCTGTCTTTTGGCAGCCGATATCCATTTCATAAATCAGTCAGTCGATCGATCAATCAATCGATCAATCGATCGCATCGGGGGAAGTCGTGGCGGGATACATGCTTCGGAGTTTCGCCATGAACGCATCTGCACGCTTGCGCCTGTTGAAGGCAGCACGCGATGCGTCGTTGAGATGCCGCTGGCCTTTGATGGCGGAGTTCTGCAGTGAATCAGCCCAACTGCGCAGTTGCCGCGAGTAGGATTCAGCAAGCAATTTCAAATCTGAAATGTGAGATTTCAAATCCGCAGCGTTCTGAATGCGCTGCATGCGTTCAGAAAACAGCAGCATGGATCGCACTTCGCCTGCCGAGCCGCGTGCGATGTAAAGGAACGCAAGCAGTTCACTGGTCGAGCCGCGCTCAAAACCTTCCACGATGTTGTTCGATACCGAAAGCGCCGCCCGCCGCAACTGGCTGCGCAGATCACCCTGATAATTGAATGCCGGATCATCGGTAAGCGAGAACACGCGCAGCCCCAGATCGATCGCAGCCTGCCACACGGAAAGATCTTCAAATCGCTTGTAAGTTGACATGGTTGACTTCCATTTTCAATCCGAGATCCCAAATCTCAAATCTCGAATTTCAAATTTGAAATCAAAAATCTCAAATTTGAAATCTCAAATCTGAGATCCGAACTCCCAACAACTCACACACCCTGCCGCAGCATCGGAGTTTTCACCTTCACCTTCGCATTCGCCTTCACCTTTAAATCTGCCGCGCACTGCTGGCTCGCTCATACCTCGCCTCCGAAATCGGCGCGGCAAACGTCCCGCCGGAGTTTTCATTGTTCTTCAGCATGATGCTGCTGTGTGTGTGCAGATGCTTCCGTGTTGAATCGTCTTCCGTGCCAGTAACCGCATTCCGGACATCGTTCATGCCCGCTCCGAAGATCGTATCTGCACTTCGCACAAAGTCCTTTGGCCTGTGCATTCTTGCGTCGGCAGGTGCTGGACCTCCGAAGCGCCGGCCGGCATGCGTTCCTGAATCACGCTCAATCCTGCGTACGAACAAAGTGCCAGCCCCAGCCATCACAGCCATCGCCCCACGTGTAATGCTCGGCGTCCTGTAACGAGACGACGTGGGGAGAAGGGAGTTGGTCATGGTTGTGAGACTACTTTGGTGAAGGTGACGATTGCGGAGCAGGAAAGCGGTAGTGTCCTCGTAAGGGAATTTGACGTTCAACGATCTGGCTATCAATAGAAGATCACGGCACGTTATGCGTTCCTCCGCTTCTTCCGTTCATCCCGCACGATCACCTGCCCTGCGTCCTGAGAGTAGCCGAGGCCGACTGTGCATTCATTCGATCGGGCCCGACCATACAAATCGCTTCGATGACTGTGCCGCCCGTTCAATTGGCCATGGCCACACGCTTTGGCCTTCATCAGAATTCGCACGCCGCCACCAGCCGCCGCCATTTTCGTGAGAACCCCAGAACACGATTTGATCCGCAAACACATCCTCCAGGAAATCAATGACAGCACCGACGATCACATTCGCCTTCTCCTCGTCGGATAATTTGTCGTCGTAGTTCGAGAAGTGGCCGTGAGTGAAATTTCCAGCGACAAGGGTCAACTCTGTACCATCATCATGAATCTCGATTGGCCCTACATCGGGATGCACAGGTGGAAACACAACGCACGGCTGCACAGCGCCGGTCACTCTGAAAGCGCACGTCGCGAAGCGTTTCCGAAGCTTTGGAATGAGGCGATCTGCAAGTGTCATTCAGATTCACCGCATCGGAATCTTCACACCCAAATCCTTTGCGCACTGCTTGGCAATCTCATATCCTGCATCTGCGTGTCGGAAAATGCCCATCATGGGGTCGTTGGTCAGCACGCGTTTGATGCGTTCATCGGCTTCTTTGGTTCCGTCGCACACGATGACCTGGCCGGCGTGTTGCGAATAGCCGATGCCCACGCCGCCGCCGTGGTGGAATGAAACCCATGATGCGCCGCTTACAGCGTTGACTGCGAAATTCAGCAGCGCCCAGTCGCTGATGGCGTCTGAGCCGTCGAGCATGGCTTCGGTTTCGCGGTTGGGCGAAGCGACCGAGCCGCAGTCCAAATGATCGCGGCCGATCACAATCGGCGCTTTCACCTTGCCTTCGCGCACCAACTCGTTGAACTTCAAGCCTGCGAGATGACGCTCGCCCAGACCCAGCCAGCAGATGCGCGCGGGCAGACCCTGAAAAGCCACACGCTCCTGCGCAAGGCGAATCCACCGATGCAGGCCGCGTCTGTATTCCATTGAATTCACCGCGGAGTTCGCGGAGAGCGCGGAGTTTGAATTTGGGCTTGATTTGGAATCCGATCTCTTCTCCGCGTGCTCTGCGTGCTCCGCGGTATATGCCTGGTCGATGGGGAACAGTTCAAGAATCGCTTCATCCGTTGCGCGGATATCTTCGGGATCGCCCGACAGTGCAGCCCAGCGGAACGGTCCTCGGCCGACGCAGAATTGTGGGCGAATATATGCGGGGACGAATCCCGGAAATGAGAACGCAAGATCGTGCTGCATGCCGTTTTCGACGGCGCGCTGACGAATGTTGTTGCCGTAGTCAAAAGTCTTGCTGCCTCGCTTTTGCAGTTCGACCATCAGTTCGACATGCCGCTGCATTGAGGCCATTGATCGGCGGGTGTATTCCTTGGGATCATTGATGCGAAGCGCATCCGCTTCTTCGCGGGAAAGCCCCTGCGGGTAGTAGCCGTTGAGCGGGTCATGTGCGGAGGTTTGATCGGTCAGCGCATCGGGCGTGATGTTGCGATCGATCAGACGCTCCAGCAGATCAACAACGTTCCCGACCCATCCCACCGAAATGGCCTGGCCTGCTTTCTGGAGCGCCAATGCGCGATCAATCGCCCGATCCAGATCGTGCTCGATTTCATCCAGATATCGATCCTTCACGCGCTTCTCGAGGCGTTCGATGCATACATCAGCGATCAGGCACACGCCTTCGTTCATGGTGATCGCCAGCGGCTGCGCGCCGCCCATGCCGCCACAGCCGCCCGTCACGCACAACTTTCCTTTCAAAGTGCCGCCGAAGTGCTGCCGGGCGCATTCTGCAAACGTTTCGTAGGTGCCCTGCAGAATGCCCTGCGTGCCGATGTAAATCCACGAGCCGGCGGTCATCTGGCCGTACATGATCAACCCCTTGCGGGCCAGATCATCGAAGACTTCCTGCGTGGCCCAATGCGGCACGAGATTGGAGTTGGCGATGATGACGCGCGGCGAGTCGACGGTCGTTCGCACGATGCCCACCGGCTTGCCGGACTGCACCAGCAGCGTTTCGTCAGGCTCAAGGTTTTTCAGCGATTCGATGATGGCGTCGAAGCATTCCCAGTTTCGAGCCGCCTGACCGCGCCCGCCATAAACGACAAGCTCATCGGGCTTTTCCGCCACCTCGGGATCGAGGTTATTCATGAGCATGCGCATGGCAGCCTCAGCCTGCCAGGTTTTGCAGGTTTTCTCGCTGCCGCGCGGGGCGCGGATCGGTTCACCGGAGCGGGAGATGCGGGAGCGTTGAGCTGGGGTGGATGTTGTGGTGGTTGTCGTAGTCATGATGCGATCATCAAAGATAATTCATAATGAGACGTGTTCTGCCAGCATGATATAAAGACAACACGCCGGGCGGGCAGGTTTGCAGCCCCACAATGCGATTCACGCGACTGCTGCCTGCGTTTAAGCCTGCGTCCGCTGGTTCAGGAGTAGTAATCCATATCCGCATCCGCGTACGGATCAGGGGCAGCGATGCTGACATCTTCCAGTTCCACGCCTTCAGGCAGCGCGTTGATGAACAGCCTGCCGTAGGGCTTGGTGGCGATACGCGGATCAAGCACCGCAACCTGGCCCATGTCGGTGCTGGAGCGGATCAATCGGCCGATGCCTTGCTTGAAGCGGATGATGGCGCGCGGCAGTTGATCATCATTGAACGGATTCCCGCCGCTTGCGCGGATAAGCTCGTGCCGCGCTTCAATGAGCGGTCGGTCGGGTACATCAAACGGCAGGCGCGTGATGATGACATTGCGCAACCCTCTGCCGCGCACGTCAACGCCTTGCCAGAAACTGTTGGTGCCCAGCAGCACCGAGCGTTCATCTTCTCGAAAACGCTTCAGCAAAAGACCCGGCGGACCGTCGACGCCCTGCACCAGTACGGGAAACTCATGGTCACTCAGCAGCGGGCGCAACTGCTCAGCCACTTTGTTGAGCATGGCGAAGCTGGTGAATAAGACGAATGCGCCGCCGTCGGTTTCAACAATCAGTTGCTCGATGCGCGGCACGATGTGATCAATATATTGCGGGTGGTTCGGCTCCGGCATCGTGCGATCGATGATCACACGCATCTGCGCTGCGTGATTGAACGGGCTGCCGAGTTGCAGCGTTTTTGCGCCGTTGCAGCCCAGGCGGCTGATGGCGTGCGAAAAGTTCTCCGGCCCGGTCGCAAGCGTGGCGGAGGTGAGCACAACCGATATGTCCTTGTTGAACAGCCGCTCGCGCAGAATGGGTGAAACATCCACCGCCACGCAACGCAACGTGAGGCGGGGTTGCGATGAACGTCGCCCGACGGTTCGCGCCCGCGCGCCTGAAGCGTGTTGCGTCAATCCCTCAACGCCTTCCAGAAAATACACGCATCCTTCAATCTGCTGCTCCAGCAACACCTCAGCATGCAAGGCGATATCGTCGGCTCGTTGGGCGTAGCTGTTGAGTTCGTACTGATCAGCGTCGCTGGCGACTTTCTCTTTCAACAGGCGAAGTTCCCTGGCCAGCTTTTTCATCACCGGCGTGAGCTGATTGTCCACGACGCCCGGCGAGTTGATGCGCCCGTTGCGCGAGTTGCTGGTCTTATGCCATTCGATCAGCGCGTCGAACATGTGTTCCATCTGGTTGCGGCATTGCAGCGTGAGCGACGTGACGGAATCGAGCAATTCGTATGAATCGTCCTTGAGCTGCACCGTTGTCAGGAAGCCTCGCCGCGTGCGCGGTTGATACAGGAGGTTCAGCAGGTGCCGAATGCGCGATTCGCTCAGGCTGACGCCGAAGTGATCTGCCGCGACTTCTTCAACGCAGTGCGCTTCATCGAGAATGACGTGATCATATTGAGGCAGGAATCCGACGCCCTGGCCGCGCAAAGCGAGATCAGAGAAAAACAGCGCGTGGTTGCACACCAGCAGGTCGCCGTTTTCCATGCGCCGCCGCGCTGCCTGATAGAAGCACTTGTCGTAATACGGGCACTTTTTGCCCATGCAGTTGTGCGAATCAGACTGAGCGTAATCCCACACCTCCGGCCTTTGCAGTTGCGGCAATGTTGACAACGTGCCGTCGCGCGTGGCGTATGCCCAATCTTCAATCACATGCAGCGAATGTCGGGCATCATCATCAACAAACAGCCGATCCTGCCGCTCGCTGGCGAGCTTCAGGCGGCGAAGCGACACGTAATTGCCGCGCCCCTTCACCAGCACCGCGCTGAATTCTTCGGGAATCACTGCGTTGAGCAGCGGGATATCTTTTTCGATCAACTGCTCCTGCAGGTTGATGGTGTTGGTGACGACCACCACGCGTTCTTCGTGTTCGACGATGCGTTTGATGGCGGGGAGAAGATAGGCAAACGATTTGCCCACGCCGGTGCCGGCTTCCACCAGCAGCTTGCCGCGCCGCTCCAGGGCCTGCTCCACTGCAGCGGCCATCTCCACCTGCTGCGGCCGCGATTCGAAATGCGGCAGCCGCCGGGCGATCGCGCCGTCAGGCGAAAGCAGATTGACCACATCCAGCGGCATTGGTGGATTGTACGACAGCCAGCCTGCGATCGTGGCAATTGACCACAGCGAAAGCGAATCCGACGCCTGTCAGTTCGCTCAAGCCCCACAATCGCCTTGTCCAGCTACTCACTCTCCGGGAATGTAACTCACCACGCCTTCCCACGGGCTTGAGGCGGTGGCGTACATTTTCTTGGGAATGCGTCCGGCGCGATAGCCGTGATAGCCCGCTTCGCACGCTGCCCGCATCGCAACAGCCATGCGCACCGGGTCTTTCGCGTGGGCGATGCCGGTGTTGAGCAGTACGCCATCAGCGCCCAGTTCCATCGCAATCGTCACGTCGCTCGGCGTTCCGACGCCCGCATCGATGATGACGGGATAGTCATGAGACGCTGAACCTTGGGCGCTCATGCCTGACGCCTGCTGCCCGGCATCTTCCTTCAACAGTTCGAGAATCATCCGAATCGCTGCGGGATTGGCCACGCCGCGGCCGGAACCGATCGGCGAGCCGGCGGGCATCACGCTTGTCGCCCCCGCATCGCGCAGCCGCAGCGCCATGATCGGATCGTCGCCGCAGTAGCACAGTACCGAAAAACCGTCAGCGACCAGTTCTTTGCATGCCTCCAGCGTGCCGACAGGATCGGGCCAGAGCGTTTTCTTATCGCCCAGCACTTCCAGCTTCACCCAATCCTTGCCCGGGTTGTTGAGCTGCTCGAGTATCTCGCGCCCCAGCCGCGCTACGCGCACCGCGTCTTCAGCGGTGAAACAACCTGCGGTGTTGGGCAAAATGGTGTAGCGATCCAGATCAAGAAAATCCAGGAGCGAGCGACCCTGCTGGTCGATCAGCCGCTCCCGCCGCACTGCAACGGTGACAACCTCCGTGCCGGACGCCTCCAATGCTTCCTGCATGACCTCGTAATTCGGGTATTTGCCCGTGCCGACGATCAGGCGATTGTGAATCGTAACATGCCCCAGCCGCAGCGGTGCGATGGGGGAAGCCTGTTCCAATTGGTCGTGTTGTCGCAGCATAATCGTGAGTATCGTAGCGACGTTTTTTGCGCAAAGCAGCGGCAAAATGAGCTCTTTGAATCAACTGCGCTGGCTGCGGTTCGATGATATTGGCCTGTGCATGGGAGGAGCGGGGGAGGAAGGGGAGTAGCCCTGTTTGCAGCCTGGTATCAACCGATACCCCGCTGCGAATCATGCATTCCGGGGCGTGGTTTAGGGCAATATGTGGCGTTCAAGGGCGGCGCTGTCAATCAGTTATTTTGTTTGGGGGGATGCAGGGTCAGCGTGCCTGCGGGCTGGTCGAGCATCTGCTGCGCAAGTGCAGCAATCTGCCGGCCGTCACACGCTGCAAGCGCAGCAATGACCGCTTCAATCGGCTCATCCCACACGTACTCAATCATCGATCGCGCCAATAACCACTGACCTTCCATCAGCGATGCCTGCGGTTCGGGGATTCGTCGCCGCATCGCAGAAAAGTCAGGCGTTTCGGCAAGCGAGCGAGCGATAAACACACCGGGAGCGGATAAATTCTTCGCATCGGCTGTAAGCGTATTGAGCATGTCCCGCATGCGCTTCTGCAGCGCATCGACATCAGGCAACTCTGCTGCTGATGCGACATCCACAATGAAGAACATTCCTTCCGGTGTCGGGACGTGCTCAAAGACGGTCAGCTTCTCGCGGCTGTGATCTGCGTGCATTCTGATGTGTGAGGCAATCACCGTCGCTGCGGCCAGTGTGTGCGGCTTCTGGTCCGGCAACTGCCACCACACCATTGCGTGTGATACGGGCAAATCCCATGTTGCGCGCACAGTGCGTTGTGCGACAAATGGCTGCACTTGTGCCGCCTCAGGTGGTCGCGATGCAGATTCCAATGGCTCAAATGCCTCTACAAGTTTCGTGCGCATCGCGGCAGGATCGGCTGGGCCGATTGTGGCAATCAGAATGGTTCGATCAATCGGCACATGCTTTGTTGCAGCTTGCTCCACATCCGCCAAAGCAGCATTCGCCACCGACGCATGGAGTTCGACATGTACGTCTCCGTGCCGCACTGTCTGGTTCCATGCTGCGATTGCCCACTTGCTTGTAAAGCCGCGGCTGGCGGTGTAGCGTTCTTCCATTGCAATGTTCTGCTTTTCGCGCTGCAGCACTGCATCGCTAAATGTTCGGGCTGCCATCCACTGTGCGCAGCGAACGATTGCTTCGGGCCATTTTTCAGGCTCAGCGAAAATTTCTAGACGCATGCTGTGGTGCATGGTTTCGCCGTTGATGAGCATGCCCGGCGGGTTGAGCATTTCGGGATCTGTCGAACGAATCAGCATATGCTCCAGCAGGTGCGACCACTGCGGCTGGCTGGGGCTGTCGTTGGCCAGATGTACGGGTAGAAAGCAGAAAATTGTTTGTCGAGGAGCATCAGGCGCATGCATGATCAGCGCGCGAATGCCGTTGGTCAGTTCCAATCGTTCGGATTGAAGTTTGTTGAACGGCGCAGCTATTGCGATCTGGCCAGCCAATGCGCACGCGGTGATGTACGGGATCGGCATATTGATCTCCTATGAATTACGCTCACACAGCGGGTGCTCAGGCGCCTAAGCGCGTGCGCTTTGCTTGATTGCTTCAACTGCGACGAAAGTTCTCTGCCTCGATTCGGCGCTGCTCGGCTTCGTGATAACGCTGGCGAATCACCAGCGTCAGCGGCAGCAGAACCAGTATCAGAATCAGTCCTGGAAGGCCCATGCCGTACCAGACTGCGTAGGGCTGATCGGCAAGTTTCGCAGCAATGGACAAGCCAATGAGAACGATGCCCGCGCTGACGGCAATCCAATGGATTGCAAACACCAGGGTTTTGGCCTTGCCGCGCGGCGCAAGGATGCCAACCAGCGTGCCGTAGATTCCGCCAAAGATCCCCACGCTGCTGCCGAGTATCGCGCCGAACATGCCGGGGTTGCTGATCCAAAGGTGCGGCGTTTCCGCAGCGGTAAAAAGCAGGGGCAGCATGTGATTCATGGCGTGTGTTCCTGTTGTGATGATTTATCGAGCAATGCACGCAGCGATGCCCGGTGCAGCTCGCGCAGCTTGGCGGCATCGGCTGGGGCGATGCGGCCGCTGGCGATGAGGTCGGCCAGGTAATCGCTGACAGGATCTGTCTGCCTGCCTTCCATCACCTGCCGCAGGCGTTCAATCAGGCCATCGAGCCGGCTGCGAATCGTGGGATAGGAAACGCCATAGACCTCAGCCAGCTTCTTGACCGATCCTGAAGCGAGCACGAACGCGCAAATCATGTGCTGATCGTCCGCAGACAATCTGAGCAGGGGAGATTCAGTCTGGTCATCCGTCATGGATAGCTTTCAAAAAATTAAACCGAGTTTTTATTTTGTCAATAAGTCTTTGAACAAAATTCATAAAAACTGAATGATATTCAAAGAAGCCGGGCACAGGCGGTCAGTGAGGAGGACGCTGCATGCAGGTTGCATCAACCTCATGCAGCACCAGGCTCAGCCGCCGCGGTGTGCACCAGCCAAAGGCGCTGTTGCTGTCAGGGACCGCATCGCAAGCAGTGTGCCCGCTTGATATGTCGGGTCACTCTGCGGAAGCTCCAAAAAAAGAGCTGGCTGCGGCTCCTCAGTCTCCTGTGGTACAGCGGTTTTTGTTTGTTCCATAAGGCAGCTTGCCGGTTCAATCACATGAACCGTGCTGTCAGCAAGAGGCAATTCGCATCTTGTTCGTTCGCACTCCGGCTTGCGCGAATGGGATGGGAAGCGCCTGCTGCAGCAAATGGCCCCCAGTTCATCCGCCGCCGACGAGGGTGACGATTTCGATGCGGTCGCCGTGGGCGAGTTGCCGCTCAGCGTGTTGACGCTTGGGAATCAGCGTTCGGTTGATTTCGACCGCACAGGCAGCCTCGCCCAGGCCGCGCTGCTGCAGCAACTGCGCCACACTGCAGGGCGCATCAAGCGTGAGGGGTTCATCGTTGACATAGACGGTCAGCGCCATGCCTGATGATAGGGGGTTGAAGACGAAAGATGAAAGTTGGCAGGTGAAAGCGAAAAGCCCGCAGCTCAAAGACGATGGTGAACGGGCGTGACGAACAGCGCGAGAGGTGCGGGGGGTGCTGTGTGGGGTTGGTATACGGCGTCGCATTGCCATGCGACGCTATTGCATGCTTTGCGGTGTGCTTTGTGGTGTTACCGCTCGCTGCCGATTGTCTGATGCGTCACTCTTCTGCTTATTCCTTTTCGCTGCGCTTGACCATTTCCTCGACCCACACCGGCACGTATGGGGGAATGCAGCCTTTGGAGACCGGCCAGTCTTTATACAGGCCGATCTGCTTACCGATGGCGATCGCACGCTTGCGGTGTTTGGCGTGATTGATGCCGATCGCAGCGAGCGTGTTGTTCATCGTCCACTGTACTTCCGGTTTGGCCTTGGGCATCTCGCGCTCGATGCGGTCCAGCAGCGCATCCAGATCAAGGCCGTCAGTTTTTTTCTTGTTCACGCAACTGGCGGTGAGGTTCCAGCCTGCGCGGGCAGCCCAGCGGTCCTTCGCCTTCATCCACTTCTCGCGCAGCTTGTCCTTTTCTGGATGCTGAGCGACGACATACGCGTTCAACCAGTCCGCAACCTGCGCGCAGGTGACCGACCGCGTGAGCTTGTCAAGCTCAGCAGCGGAGAGCAATGCAGGCTTGATGATGAGCGTGGCGACGAGCTGCGCTTCGACATTGCCAGTGTCCCAGAGTTTGAGCGCAAGCTCGTGATTGGTTTTGAGCTTCTTGGCGATTGTGCGGATGTCGCCGAGCTTCACGCCGAACTGGTTTTCAGGCGCACCCGCCTTGGTGTTGTGCCTGCGGCGAGCATCGTCGCCGAGCGATTCGAGCTGTGCAAGAATTTCCTTGACAGTCATGACGGCGATTGTACGAACGCGACCCCCACCCAGCCAGCAGGAAAACAGCGACTGTTCAGATCGTTTTTATGTTGATGGCTTGGGCGAAACCCGTCGCCATTACCTGAAACGCTGCTTCAGCAAATCACATGACGCACGCAAATAATTGAGCCTTGCCGGTCACTCGCTCCAGACTTCTTCCAACTGCCTGCGAAGTGCGGTGGATGATTTGGTTTCAATGAGCGGCGGCTCGGGATGTTCAATGTGGCCGTTGCTGGCGATCGCTTCCTGTTTTTCGGCGCGGCTGATGGCGGCTTCGTGAATCTTGCCGTCGTGGCCGACGTCTTCAACGCGCACCGCGACGCGCTTGGAGACGCCGCGTTCCTGCATGGTGACGCCATAAAGCTGGTGACACGCCTGCATGGTGCGTTTGTGGTGGGTGATGACGATGAAGTGGCTCTTGTCTAGGAACGGCGTGAGAATCTTGCAGAAGCGATCGACGTTGGCCTCGTCAAGCGCCGCATCGACTTCGTCGAGAATGCAAAATGGCGAGGGCTTGCTCTTGAAGATGGCCATGAGCAACGCGACAGCGGTCATGGCCTTTTCGCCGCCTGAAAGCTGGCTGATGACGCGCGGCTGTTTGCCCGGAGGCTTGGCGGTCACCTCGATGCCGCTTTCGAGCCAATCGATGTTGCCGTTCTCATCAGGCACGAGCATGATGTCGGCGCTGCCGCCGCCGAAGAGTTTCCGGAACATGCCGTTGTCGCCCGCGAAGTTTTCGCGAATGGCGTTGAAGACATCCTCAAATCGCTTGCGCGAGCTGTCTTCAAGATGCTTGATAAGGTCCTGCAACTGCGTGACGGCGCTGTCGATATCTTCAACCTGTTTGATGAGATCGACGTTTCGCTCTTCCAGCAGCGACTCTTCTTCGATCGCGTCGATGTTCACGTTGCCAAGCTTGCGGATTTCTTCTCGCAGCGCATCAACCTCGCTCTGCACTGCATCACGGTCGATCGGTTCGAACGACTCGTCTTCCCGCGAATCACGGTAGGGGACATACGCCTGCGCGAGATCAAGCTCAAGATCAGCAAGCGTGCGCTCTTCGATGTTCTCGCGCTTGACTTCAGCCTCGCGGCGGCTCAGTTCCACAGCGTGATAATCGCGGTCAATGTGCTTGGCCTGTTCACGCGCCGCTTCGAGGCGTTCAACTGCCTTCAGCAGCACCTCGTTGGCGGCCAGAAGCTGCTGATCGACCTCGGCCGATTCGCCTGCGAGTGATTCGATTGAGACGTCGGCTGCGACAATGTCTTCGTTGGCCTGCGCGATCACCGCTTCGTATTGCTCGATCTGCGACAGCCGCCGATGCAACTGCTGGCGGGAGAGTTCGAGCTGACGCGTAGCGTCCTCCAGCGTCAGCTCCAGATGACGACGTTCGCGCCGGATGGTTTCAAGCTTCTGTCCAAGCTGTCCAAGCTCCACCTTAGCAGCGGTGAGCTTTTCCTGCGCCGCTTCAGACTGCGCCTGGGCGTCAGCCAGTTCGGCGTGGGCCTGCTCTGCAGCACGCTCCTGCTCGCTCAGCGCATCGCTCAATTCTCGCAGCTTGGCTTCCAGATCCGCACGTTCAGCGGCAAAGCTCTGCAGGCGACGCTCAAGATCTTCGCGCTCATTGGTGAGATTGTTTTGCTCTCGCTCGATGCGCGCCAGATCGTTGGCAATCCGCTGAGACTGATACTGCGTTTCCACCACGCGATGCCGGGCGGCTCGCAACTGCTCATCAATCGCCTCCTGCTGCTGTTGCGTCTGAGCCGACTGCGACATCAGCGCGCTGAGCGATGCGTTGAGGGCATCGATGCGATTGTCCAGGCTGAGCACTTTCGTCCGCAGTTCGGTCAATTCGATGCGCCGCGTGAGCCAGCCGTCGGCATTGCCGGATGCGGAGGCGTTATCGTTGCGGCCCATCGTGATTCTGCCGTCCGGCTCAACCACATCGCCCTGCAATGTGATCAGTCGCCAGCCGGCAAGGCGTCCCGCAGCAAGCGTGAGCGCAGCACGCAGATCCCACACGACTGCGGTTTTGGACAGCAATCGCTGCACTGCTGCCCGGGCATGTTCCTGCACGCGAATCAATGACAGCAGCGGCGCGACATAGCCAGGCAGATCACATGCTGTTGGCGATGCATCAGCATCATCATCTGATGCATCGGCAGGCGTTGTCGCTGCATTCAGCGGCAGCACGCTGACACGCCCCGCAAGACTGCGCAGCGCCGGAGCAAGGCGATCAACGTCTTCTGCACTGTCGACGCACAGCAGTTCGAGGTTGTCGCCAAGCGCCGTTTCAACAAGATGCGCATGCTTGCGATCGGTGTCGATCACATCAGCCAACAGGCCGTGCACGCCCGGAAACTGTTCGGGCGAATCAAGCACGGTCTTGACTGCATCGCCCAGGCCCTCGCGCGCCTGGTGCATTTCATCAAGCAGATGCAGGCGTGAACCTAACGCTGCGCGCTGATGGCGCGCCTCGGCAAGCTGCTCGGTAATTTGTGATTGCTTTTCGCCAAGTGCAGCAGCAGCGCGGTCGTGCTCAGCCAGTTGTGCTTCAAGTTGATCAATCTCAGCCTGGGCAGCTTCGCGATCAATTTCGGCTTGCTTCTGGCTTTCCTGGTTTTCACGGGCTTCGGCGGCAAGTTCGTCGAAGCGACTGGTGAGTTTGCTAAGCTGTTCAGCAAGGCCGTTGGCGCGACCGTCAATGGCTTCGATGCGGGCCGCGGCCTGCGAACGCGTCTGGGCCGTGCGCTGCACCTGATCGCGTGCGCGTTCGTGGCGATCCTTCAACTCAACGGTCAACTGCTGCAGCTTTGCCCGTTCATCAGCCAACTGATTGACCAGTCGCTCGGCTTCGGTAACGCGCTCGGCCGCCGCGGCAATCGCTGATTCAGAACCTTCGATCTGGGCGTTGAGCGCTTCGATCTTGTCCGACAGTTCCTTGAGGCGGTCTTTATCCTCGTCGATATGCTGCCGGGCTTCGCTGATATTTCGCTCGGTCAGTTCGCGGCGCTGCTCAGCGTGCTTTCGCTGGACGATCAATTCCAGCCGCCGCTGATCGAGCTCGCGCTGTCTGGATTGAAGCTCATGGCGGGCGATCTCTGCCGACTGCTTGTCATCTTCAAGCTTTTGAAGAATCGCCACCATGCTGGCGCGTTTGTCTTCCAGCTCGTTGATCTGGCTGGTGAGGCCGACGAGTCGTTCGCGCAGTTCGTGGTAGATATCAAGCGCGAGATCGACGCGAAGCTGACGATAGCGGGCATCAAGCTCCTGAAACCGTCTGGCCTTGGCGGCCTGGCCCTTGACGATGCGCAAGCGTCGTTCGGTGTTGGCCAGCTCCTCGCGCACCCGCACGAGGTTCACCTCGGCGCGTTCGAGTTTGCGCTCGGCTTCGACCTTGCGAGCCCGGAACTTGGCCACGCCGGCGGCTTCCTCGAGGATCGCTCGCCGCTCGATCGGGTTGGCCATAAGCATGGCGTCAACGCGGCCCTGCTCGATGATCGAGTAGGCGTGTGTGCCGATGCCGGTGTCCATGAACAGCTCTTTGATGTCACGAAGCCGGGCCTTCTGATCGTTGATGAGATATTCGCTGGTGCCGTCGCGGTACAGCCGGCGGGTGATGGAAACTTCCTCAGAATCGATCGGCAGGAAGCGGCCGTGGGTATGCCGAGGCTTGAGCTGCGAAGCAGCGCCGGAGGACTGCTGAGTCGATTCATCGCCATGGGCGTCAGCAGCGTCTTCGTTGCCTTGCTCGCCAGATGCGGCTTCAGGAGAAGCAGCGTCGGAAGGCGGCTCGATGACGGGGTTTTCGAATGTCAGCGTGACCGACGCTGCGCCCAGCGGTTTGCGGGCGGCGGAACCAGCGAAGATCACATCGAGCATTGCGTCGCCGCGCAGGCTCTTGGCGGATCGTTCGCCCAGAACCCACTTGATGGCGTCGACGACATTGGATTTGCCGCAGCCGTTCGGTCCCACGATGCCGGTGATCGGCATGTCGAAGCGGAACTCGGTGGTGTCAGCAAAGGATTTGAATCCCGCGATAGTAACCTTGGCAAGCCGCATTCAGCGTTGACCTCCTGTCATGTCCGCACGCGCCAAGACTGACCCAGTGGCGACATGAGGGTGAGGGTTCATTCCTTGAACCGGATGTTGATTCGCATCAGACGGTGAAAAAAGCCTTGTCGTAGCGTGTAGATATCGAACGGCTGCACCTCGTGCCGAGCCGGCAACAACACAACAAAGTGCGATTGTAGTCGATTGCCGCCTCCATTACAGCCGGCTGACCGGCAAAAATACCGCTCGCCTTACCCGCAATCGCGATGCGACTGTTCCAATTCCAGCCAGTTTTACTGCGGAGACGCAATTTCGTCAGGATGCGACAGCCATCCGCCGGGAGGTTCAGCCATCGGCGGCGCGAGCCGTCCAAGGTCGCTGACGCTGCCGGTAATTGATCCGCCGCCAAGCTGATCATCGTTGCCTTCCGTTGTGCTGAATTCAGGCCGATCGGGCACGTTCTGTTCGTCAGCCTGCCGCATGATGGCCGCCAGAATGCGATCCTGGTCCGCTTTGAAATCGGCTTTGATGTATCGCTGGCTCCAGATTTGATGCAGTACGCCCACCGCCTCGCCATAACTCAGACCAAGGCCGGGGCCCGGCTCTTCAATGGAAGTTGTATGCCCGAGAAATCGCGCAAAGCTTGAAAGCGTCGGTGCAACGCGCACAACCGACCCCTGCAGTGCGCCTTCCGGCCTGTAGTACACCTCAACCTCATCGTCGCCGATATCAGCCTTGAGCATGATGCGATTGGACCATGCTTGAATGGTGGCTGGCCGTTCAATGGCAAGATCCTCGCCGAAAAGCACAATGCGAGGCTGGCCAGACTGGGTGATATAGATCATGGGCTTGTCGGATTGAACGACATCCACCAGGTACTTGCCGCCCACGTTGTATCGGTGCATGTACGGATCGCCGCGCTTGACCAGCGCTTCGTACGCATCAAGCCTGATCTCCACATCGTCGTCAGACAGCAGCTCGCGCAGCGATCGATCAATCATCGGATTTAACCGCATCTCGCTGAGCAGCGCGATTGCCTGTTGCCGGGCTGTAAATGTGCCGTTTCGAGCCATCTCGATCAGATGCGGAATCACCAGGGCATCATCCAGCTTTGCGCCTGCGTACAGCGCAGCCATGCGCGGCATTTCTTCGGGATAGTCGTACAGGTCTTTGATCAGCGGCAGAACGCGCTTGCCCAAAGCGCGCCAACGCAATGCCGCTGCCTCTGCGACCATGGGGTTGGCTAGCAGGGACCGTTTGATCGACATGGCGACCGCTTCGGGATTGGACTGGGCAATCGTGGTGTGCCGCAGCAGTTCGATGAATTCGTCGGTGCGGTCAGCATATGAAGGCGGCACGGTCAACTCGATCAATTCATCCGATTCTCCGCGTGCTGTCGGGGTGCGCTGGCCGCGTTCCTGCGGGAATCGCGTGTTGATGGCTGAGCACAAAATCGCAGCCCGAGCGTGACTGGGGTTGGCCAGTCGCAGTTTGATTGTCAGATCTTTCGTCACCACGCCGCCATTGAGAATGCGCCCGGAAAGCCTGTTGATCGAACTCTGAGTAACCGCGCCGGGTTCAGCAAATGGGTTGACGAAGATAGGACCGCTCGCTTCCGCAAGCTCAAAGGCCTGTGCGCCGCCAGCCCGAAGCGGGCCGGGCCGTAGCAACGTGGTATACAGCCGCCCGCCTTCAAGACTGGTGGTGCCGGTGCGTGGGTCAGCAACGACGCGAACATCGAATCTCGTGCCCTTGACCGCTCCCTGGGGGATGATGGCTTCAACGATCACGACCGCTGTATCAAGCGAATCAAGCAGAGCTTCAGGCGACATGGAAGCGAAGCGATCGCCCCACCGGTGGCTGCCCACGCCTTGCTTGCGCGCTTCAGCCAGCATGTATGCGCGAACATCGGGCGGTATGTCGCGCGATCCGGTTCCGTTCAGCCCGACCACCAGGCCGTACCCGCGTGCGACAATCGGCGCATAGCCCCTGGAACCGGGAGTTTCATAGCCGAGCACCACGGTTTCCGATGCCACCGTGCCGCGCATGATTTCGGGGACATCGATTTCGATTCCGCTGTTTATGCGAGCTGCCTCCGGGCGCGGCTTGGCCTTCTCGATACCCGAGCAGCCGACAAGCGCCAACGCAAGAACGTAGCCCGCAAGCAGCGCCGCAAGCCGAGAAATCCGAAACATGGTGTTTACGAGCAGCATTGTGGTCTCACGATCAGCCCCCGCAACATTTCAGAAAATCGCCAGCAGCGATGCAGGAAAGCAAAGCAAAAGGATAACCCCACAGAATCAATGGCTCAATCCGCTGATTCATCCGCGAGCCATCTCCAGCGGTTCCATGCGATTTCATCCAGCAGGCAGATCAATGGATAGAGCCGCCTGGATGCGATTGACGCAATGACAACGAAAACAGACAACGAAAACAGGTTGTTGTGGAGCGCGACAAGAGCTGGAATTCACCTTGCCGGGCTGGCGGGGTGACCTGAAATGGCTTTTGACTGCCGTGTTTCAGCCGCGAATCGAATCAAAACCGCCCGACTCGAGGAGCCGGGCGGGCTGTTGAACGCGGTTGTTTTGGAGTTTCGCACTTACACTTACGCAGGCTGCGGTGCTGTCTCGCGAGCCATGAGCAGCACTCGGTCAACCAGCTTGCCGATGCCTTCATACACCTCGCTGATTCGCTTGGCGGACATGTACGCCGGGGTTGAGACGATGCGGTTGACTTCATCGACGCAGATGTCTTCGGTGGGGCGATTCTGATGTTGAGATCCCATCTTCTCAATCGCCTGGGCGGTGTCCTGATCGGTGCCGATGGTGACCGTGCAGCCGGGGAAGACCTTTGCGCCAAGCGCAGGAGCGATGCAGATCAGGCCGATGGGCCGCCCGGCGCTGTGCGCTTCGCGCAGCACCCGAGCCACTTCGGGATTGACTTCGCACTCAGCGCCTTGTGTGGCAAAGTTGCAGAGGTTCTTGGCTGCTCCGTATCCGCCGGGCAGGAACACCGCATCGAACTCATCGCCTCGCACTGATGCAAGGTCCTTCACTTCGCCACGCGCGATACGGGCCGATTCAACGCGAACATTGCGCTGCTCATTCGTCGGTTCGCCGGTGAGATGGTTCACCACGTGCATCTGCTGCACATCCGGGGCTGCGAAGGTGACCTTGGCGTTCTGGCGATCCAGATGCAGCAGAGTTATGACAGATTCATGGATTTCGCTGCCGTCAAGGACGCCGCAGCCGGAGAGAATGACAAGCACATTGGTGGACATGGCGGGAACCTCCTGGAAGTTGGACCTCAAGGATTCGTACAGACAGCAGCAGGCTCAACACGATCAGCCGCCGATGAAGATCAAAAGGCAGACCCAGTGACCTTCACCACAGCCGTTCTTTTGATGTGATGACACGCATCGGCAGATGCGGATCAATTCGATTCAATGGGCGATACTGGACTTGAACCAGTGACCCCTGCTATGTAACAGCAGTGCTCTAGCCAGCTGAGCTAATCGCCCGCTCGTTGCGGGCATTATAGAGGACATTGGCCAGTGTGGGCGATCGGGAGCCGGGAGAAGATGCGCTGAGCCGGCAGCGAGCAGCATTATCGGTTTTCTTCCGCAGGTTGTGCAGCAATGCTGGACAGCTGCAGGCAGGACGCATTTGCTCTCTTTTGCCTTTGCGTTTTCATTGCGCCCCGACGCCGGTTGTTGTCGGCTCAGTCTGCAATTGCACCATTCGTCGATATCGGCCGCTGCGGGCCATGAGTTCTTCGTGGGTGCCTTGCTCAATGATGCGGCCGGCTTCGAGCACCACAATGCGGTCCGCGTGAGCGATGGTGCTGAGGCGGTGTGCGATGACAAAGCTGGTGCGTCCCTGCATGAGCGTGCGCAGGCTTTGTTGAATCAGCCGCTCGTTTTCCGTGTCGAGATTGCTGGTGGCTTCATCGAGAATGAGCAGTTTCGGATTCGCCAGCAATGCGCGAGCGATGGCCAAGCGTTGCCGCTGACCGCCCGAGAGTTTCACGCCACGCTCGCCGATGATCGTGTCGTAGCCATGCTCAAAATTCGAGATGAATCCATGAGCGTTGGCGAGTTTGGCAAAATGCACGATCTGATCCATGGAGGCGTCGCGCCGGCCGTAGCCGATGTTCTGCGCAACGGTGCCGTCAAAGAGAAAAATATCCTGTTCGACAATGCCCAGCAGGCGGCGATAGCTGTCAACCTGGATATCGCGCAGGTCGCGGCCGTCGAGTTCGATGCTGCCTTCCGTCGGGTCGTAGAAACGTGCGATCAGATTGCACAACGTCGTCTTGCCCGCGCCGCTGGGACCAACCAGTGCCACCATTTCGCCGGGCATGACATCGAGATTGATGTGATGCAGCACCGCTTCGCTGGCGCCGGGATACGTAAATGAAACATTGCGCAATGTGATGCGGCCGGCAACGGTGGACGGGGTGACCTCGACCGCGCCTTCACGGTCGGGCATTTCCGTCGGCTCATCCAGAAGATCAAGCACGCGATCCAGTCCCGCCAGGCTGGTCTGGAATCCCGTCGCGCTGCTGGCGAGGGTGGCGACCGGTTCCAGCAGCATCATGAGATACACCAGAAACAGAAACAGATCGCCAACGGTCAGCGCGCCGTCCAGCACGCGCATTCCGCCGTACCATAGCAGCGCTGCGGATGCGGTGGGAATCAGAAGCGACCAGGCAATGTCAATCGCCCTGGCCCACCACCATACGTGCGCTTCCTGACGGGCGCGGAATTGATCGGTGCGGATGAAGCGGCCGGCTTCAGTGCGCTGACGTCCGAAACTGCGCACCACGCGAATGCCGCCGAACGCCTCGGTGGTCTGACTGTCGATCGTCTGCCGTGTGGCGTGCATATCACGATACAGCGGACGAATGCGGCTGATCCACGTCCGGTGCGTGAGGTATACCGTGGGCAAAAACACAAGCGATCCCAGCAGTAATCGCCAATCCACCCAGGCCAGAATGATGATGCTGCCGATGAGCTGCACCACGGCTTTCCAGGGGTTGTAGATCATGCTGAAGATGAGGTCGCCGATCGCACCGGTGTCTTCGCGCAGCAGGCTTGCCGTTCCGCCGGTCTTGAGTTGATACACACGGTGCAGCGGCAGGCGCATGGCATGGTCGAATACCTTGCGCCGAATCGTCGGTTTGACCTGGACGCTTGTCTTGGTGGCCTGCCAGCGGCCGATCATGCCGATGCTGATTGAGATTGATGTGAGAATGACAATGCCCAGAGCGACAACGGTGAGTAGCAGCCGGCGATTGCCGTCCACGTCCAGCGGCAGCAGCTCCGCCAGCGCCGGCGCAAGGGGTTTGTCGCCCAGAATATTGTCCACCACAATCTTGGTGGCATAAGGGGGAATCAGCCCAAGCAGCGTGGCAATGGTGGAGGTGAAAAGGGCGAAAGCCAGACGCGCTCGGTAACCCTCCATGAGTTGCCAGAACGCTTTGAACAGTTGGAAGAAGGTCCGAGAGCGGGCAGCCGGGTCTTTACGGGAAGTCCCGTGGCCTATCGAGCCGTTGGGAGAGACTTTCCCCGCCGCGGTCCCCGAATTGTGACCGGCCGCCTTGGCGCGGCGATCTTTCAATTCCTGCTTGTACGCGCGAAATCGAAGTCTGCTGCTTTGGTGGCGTGTGCCCATGAGTGGGATGATAGGAGGGCTGCCGGCCGAAGATCATGGCTGCGGTTCAACAACATCAGCTCTCAATCAGTCAGCGCAAGAGCAAAACAGGCCTCTCGCCCCAGACATCGCCGGTTGTGTTGTCGTCATGGGCGAAAACAAAAACATACATGCGGCAACGCGGCAGGCCACCATATGACCTTATTTGTTCGCGGCACGTACGCTGGTTGCAACGTTCTACCCCGCGCCAGAAAGTGGGGATTTGGCTCATGCCGCAAAGTCCAAGTGGCCTGCGGGTTGAAAATGCGCTGCGGGAGCGCTGCACGCTTATCGCTTGGACTTCAACCACTTGTGCAGCTTCGCTTTGCTCCAGGCATTGATGCAGCGATCCGGTGTGACCCAGCCGCGGCGGGCGGTAAGCACGCCATAGCGAAGCTCGTCGAAGTCGTCGATCGTATGGGCGTCGGTGTTGATGGCCAACAGCGCGCCTGCATCCATCGCCGCCTTGACATGCACATCGCGCAAGTCCAGGCGCATGTGATTGGCGTTGATTTCCAATGCGGTGTTATGTTCAACAGCCGCTTCAATCAGCGCATGGATATCGGGATGCAGGCCCTCGCGGCGATTGATGAGGCGACCGGTCGGGTGGCCGATCACATGCACCAGCGGATGACGTATCGCGCGAAGCAGACGCTGCGTGGCGAGTTTGGGGTCCTGCCGCAGCGACGCATGTGGCGAGGCGATCACGATGTCAAGCTCCGCCAGCAGGTCATCGTCGTAATCCAGGCTGCCGTCAGCGTGAATGTCCACCTCCGAGCCGGCCAGCACGGTAATGCCTTTGATCCTGCTCGCCGCCTCGCGCACAGCATCGATATGTTGGTGCAATCGCTCCAGTGAAAGGCCGTTGGCCTGTACGCTGGATCGCGAGTGATCGGTGACGGCGATCGTGTGAAAGCCGCGCTCTTTCGCCTCCTGGGCCAGCTCTTCGATCGTGAGATGGCCGTCTGACGCAACGGTATGTGCGTGCAGTTCAGCTTGAATGTCATCCATCGTGATCAAACGAGGCGGGGTGGTGTCGAACTCGCCACGGTTTTCGCGCAGCTCCGGGGGAATCCACGGCAGGCCGAGCGCTTTATAAATCGATTCTTCCGTCTTTGAGGCCTTGGGCTTGACGCCGCGTTCCTGCGGAGGCGTTGAATCGCCATCATCAGGAAACAGGCCGTATTCATTGAGCCGCAGCTTCTTTTTCTGGGCTCGCTCACGCAGCTCCACGTTATGCTGCTTGGAGCCAGTGAAGTAGAGCAGCGCTGCGCCGAACGACGCTTCGGGAACGATACGAAGATCAACCTGCATGCCGCGCGCGATGCGCACCGAGGATTTGGTTTCGCCCTTGCCCAGCACCTGTTCGACCATCGGCATGGATATGAAAGCGTCGGTGAGCGAGGCGGGATTGGTTGCGACGGCCAGCAGATCGATGTCGCCAATGGTCTCCATCCCGCGGCGAAGCGAGCCGGCGTACTCAATTTTCTTGACGCCTTCGACCTGGCTGAGGTACTCCACCAGCGACTCAGCCAGGGGAAGCGCTTCGCCCAGTCGCGTGCGCTGCGTCGCCTTTTCCATGAACTGCAGCGAGGCGACGATGTTCTGAATGGTCTTCTCGCCCATACGCGGCATTTTGGCCAATTCGCCCGATTCGATCTTGGCCTTCAGACTGGCGATATCCACCACGCCGATTTTTTCCCACATCGCCTTGGCGGTTTTCGGGCCGATGCCCGGAACGTGCATGACTTCGCGCAGGCCCGGCGGGACTTTGGAGACGATCTCCTCATGCTCCTTGATGCGGCCGGTTTGGCAGTATTCGATGATGCGTCTGGCGGTGCCATCGCCGATGCCGTCGATCGCGGTGAGTTTCGCTTTGTCATCAGCAAGCGTGGCGACATCGACGGCGAGGTTCTCAATCGCCCTGGCTGCATTACGATAGGCGTTGACGCGGAAGACAACAGCACCGGTCAATTCCAGCGCATCAGCCATCTCTGTAAACAGACGCACAAGTTCAGCATTGGTGGACATACCTGCAGTGTATGCCGGAGCAGCCCGGTTGCCGCATGCCGTGCAATGCACATGCATGGTTGTTTCAACCGGGCCGTGCCTTCCGGGCGAACCCGTTGCCGGATGAGTGCGATGCGTTGGCTGCTATTACGATGTCGGCGGATTCAGCGGCCCGGGCGGTGCCTCATCGGTTGGCGTTACGCCTTGCACCGGTTCACCGGCGGGTAATGTCATGTCCTTGGGCATGGGCTGCAGGCGCAATTCATGAATGGCCATGATGCCCTGTCGCGAGTAATCGATCGACTCGCTTAGAATTCGCGCCGTTTCCTGATCAGCGTGGAAGCCATGCGAATTTTCCGAGAACGCAAAATCAAGCCGCCACTGTGCTTTGCGATGAAAATCACGGGCTGCGGCCAGTTGTTCATCGGTCGCGCCGGCCACGATTGCCTGGGCAATGGTGTTGATGAGGTCCATCAGCGCATCGGCGGCTCGTTGTGTCATCGCAGCGGTGCGATCCTGAATCGCATGGGCGCGGCGGAGCAGTTCATCCTCCGATACGCGATGGCAGGTCTGGCACGACGCTGCGACATCAAGCAGCGGACTTCGCACGTGATGATCCGACACTTTCATCGCGCCGACGCGTCGATACGGCATGTGGCAGTCGGCACACGACACGCCCGCCTGAGCATGAATGCCCTGGTTCCACAGCTCGAATTCCGGATGTTGCGCCTTGAGCATCGGTGCGCCGGTGATGCCGTGCGTCCAGTCGTAAAAACCGATGTCGTCGTAATATTTTTCAATCTGCTCGATGCGTAAGCCGTTGTGCCATGGATAGGTAAGCTGGTTGTCCGGCTTGGTGAAGTAATATTCCACGTGACACTGCGCGCATACATACGTGCGCATCTCCTGCCGCGTGGCGTCACGGTTGACGTCATAATCGCTCACGCCCTGTGAGGCCTTGTAGGCCTTGATGCCGTTCAGGAAGCCTGGCCGGGTCACACGCAGGTTCATCGTGTCGGGATCGTGACAGTCCAGGCAACTCACCGGGTGCTCGACGAGCATGTGGCCGTGGGAATCGGTCAGGTTTCTGGCTTCGTTCCACGTCATGGCATTGACGAGGCGGAAACCTTCCATGATGTCGCCGTCGCCGGCATGGCGATACGCGGGGATAATCGATGAGTGGCAATGCAGGCACGCGCCGGGCTGAGGCCGCTGCAGCACGCGCTCGGTGTGGTCCTGATCCCACAGCATGTAGGCGTGGCCGCGCGCTTCGCGATAATCTAGCGCGAAGGCGTAGCCGGAATACATCGAGCGCAGCCATGGGTATGCATCAAGCTTCTGGCGCGGTATAGCGTCACTGCCGCCGTAGCGTGTCACTTCATAGTCAACGGTGCGCTTGTAGCTGTCGTACTGCCTCGGCCAGTTGACGCCCCATACCGCAGGGGCGGTGGTGTTCTCATCCACTTCAACCAGCCGCTGAAACGGCACGCGCGCTTCCTGACGTCTGGTGAAAATGTTGATGAGCAGGGCAAGAATGACAATGGTCAGAATCGCTGTGATGAATACGGCTGTTATGTAAATCAGCAGCGTGCGCCGTCCGGGGGCAGGGGTGGTGTCAGGTGATGAGTTGGCGGCCATAACCAGAAAACTCCAGTGATGCAGTTTGGGCAAAACCTTGGGCAAAAACTGCGCGATCTAATGAACTGGCCCATGCCCAACGCTGATATGGCAGTGCAGGCACGAGGTCATGTCGTACTGATTGACCGGTTCGTGATAAGCCAGCATCTCATGCACAATCCCGCTGTGGCATGAGCGGCAGTTGTTTTCCAGAATGCGCCGGTTGCGCGGCTTGATCTGAATCGGTTCGTGAAAGTTCTGCATCGTGAACGCCCACGAGTGATTCCAGCCGTTATCGGCCTTGGCGAGAAGATTGTGCGGAAACTCGTGCGGCAGGTGGCAGTCAACACACGTGGCCACGGCATGGTGGCTGCTCTTATGCCACGAATCGTACTGCGGCTGCATAATGTGGCAGTTCACGCATGTGGATGGATCGGTGCTGAAATATGACCAGCCTTCAGCATAGTGAAATGTGTACATGCCCACCCCGAGCATCACGCCGATGAGTGAGGCTAATATGACGCCGAATATCCAGATGCGAGGTTTTTTCGACATAACTTACTGCCGGCATGGGTGATCAAGCTGCTGCATGAACCAATCGCTAAGTTCACACCAGACACTATACTGACGATGTTCAAATTGTTCATTCGATTCCACACCGGGAAATGAACGTGTTTCGTCTTGCCTTGGGTGCCGGATGCCGGGAGGAACGAACGTTTATGCCACGTCGCCTAAACCCATCGCCTGGCCATGTGCTTTGAGCAGCCGTCGTCGAAGAAGCGCATCGCGCTCGCCAGCCAGTGTGGGGTTTTCCCTGATCCATGCCTCAGCGTCGCGTCGCGCCATGCGCAGCAGATCGATGTCGCGCGGCAACTCGGCCACGCGGAATGGCGCAACGCCTGACTGTCGTGCGCCGAACAGTTCGCCCGGTCCACGAATCTGCAGGTCTTTCTCCGCAATTTCAAAGCCGTTGTTCGTGGCGACAATCGCTTCAAGTCGCGCCTTGCCGTCGTCGGTGGTTGGATCGGCAATCAGCACGCACAGCGACTTACGCTCGCCTCGGCCGACCCGGCCGCGAAGTTGATGCAGCTGGGCTAACCCAAAACGGTCAGCATGCTCGATCACCATGATTGAAGCGTTGGGCACGTCAACGCCTACTTCAATGACCGTAGTGGCGACCAGGGCGTCGATCTCACCGTTGCGGAAGCGCTGCATGATGGCGTCGCGCTCGTCGCGTTTCAGCCGACCGTGCATCGCAGCAAGCCGCCGGCCGTTGAGCGGTCCCTGTTCAAGCCATTCCATGTGCGAGCGAACGTCTTTCAACCCGCTGTCGGATTCATCAATCACCGGCACGACAATGTACGCCTGCGCGCCCGAATCCAACTGTCTGGCCACGTAACCGTACACATCCATCGCCTTGGCCTGCTGCACCCATTTGGTGATGATGGGTTTGCGTCCGGGCGGCAGGCCTTTGATGGTGGAAATGTCCAGATCGCCGAAGACCGTCAGCGACATGGTGCGCGGAATGGGCGTGGCGGTCATCACGAGCATGTGCGGAATGGTGGTCGGGTCGCTGGCTTTGGAGCGCAGGCTTGCTCGCTGATGTACGCCGAAGCGATGCTGCTCATCGATGACCGCCAAAGCGAGACTGTGAAAGTTCACCTTTTCGGTCAGCAGGGCGTGCGTGCCGATAAGCAGATCGATTTCACCAGCTTCAAGCCGCTTGTAAAGCGCTTTGCGCTGCGCGGGTTTCAGCGAACCGGTGAGCAACTCGATGGTGACCTTTGCGCCGCGCAGCATGGCGGTGATGGATTGATAATGCTGCTCCGCCAGCAGCTCGGTGGGGGCCATGAGCGCAGCCTGATGCTGCGACGCCACTGCCATGAGCATGGCATACAGCGCGACGGCGGTTTTGCCTGCGCCCACGTCGCCCTGCAGCAAACGGTTCATCGGCGTGGTGCGCTGCAGGTCGGCTGCGATTTCGTTCACCACCTTGAGCTGACCCGGCGTCAGCGAAAAAGGAATTCGAGCGCGAATGTGCTCATCGATCTTCGGTGAATGCTTGAGTGAAGGCGATCGAAGCTGATCGCGCCGCTGCTGACGCTTCATCATCACGCCAAGCTGCAGCATCAGCAATTCATCAAAGGCCAGGCGGCGGCGGCCTTGTTTGATCTCATCCTCATCGTTCGGACGATGCACCATGCGGTACGCTTCAGCCAGGGAAGGCAGCGCAGCCTTGTGGCGATATGCTGCGTGCAGGTGATCATCGAGCTGCGCAATTGCCTGATCGAGCACCGCTTCAATGGCCTTATGAATAGCGGTTGAAGGCAGCGATTCGGTGGCTGGGTAGATGGGAACGAGCCGATCCTTGTCGCGGGATTGGTGGAGTGATTTGGGGGGAGTGTCGGAAGAGGAGGATGGTGGCGGTGGAGAAGGAGGTGGAGGGAGGTTGGGGGAGGAATGGGGGGGGATCCGGGTCTTCCCTTCGGTCAGACCCGGCGTGGAGGCGGTCAGATTCGGCGTGGGGATGGTCGGTTCCGGCGTGGGGGCGGGTTCTTCTTCGTGTTGCCACTTGGGGTTGATCATTTGCAGGTAGTCGCCGTGGCGCTTGGCTTTGCCGCTGACGATGATGCGCATGCCCGGGTGGAGCTTGTTTTTCATCCAGGGCGCGTTGAACCACAGTAACTTGATTGTGCCGGTGCCGTCGTAGAGCGTGGCTTCATAGGGCGCACGTTTTGAAATTGGCGCACGTGCTGCGCCGATTTCGCCTCGCACGGTGATGTTGGCCTCCGCGCCGTGCTCCGGCCCCACAGCTTTGGCGGCTGCGGCAATGGCCTGCTCGGCCAGTTCATGCTCATAACGCAGCGGCATGTGCAGCAGCAGATCAGCCACGCAGCGAATGCCCAGTTTGCGAAAGCTCGCAGCGCGGCGCGGGCCTACACCCGGCACGTCAGCGATGTTCATCGTCAACGTGATCTCGGGCGGCGCAACGGGTTTTCGCGTCTCTGCCTTCAGTTCTCTGCCTTTCCAGTTCGCTCAGCGATCAATGCTGCGTGATCAAAAACTCTTTTCCTCACGATATCATTCTTGTGATGCCAAGGTTGCCGTTTGATCCCAAACGCGTTGCAGGTCCGTCCCAGCCCGTGCCGGGCCAGATGGGGCTGGAGGGGGCAGCGGGTCAGGGCGAGGGCCTGTTGGGCAACCGGAGCGCCCGCCGCGAGCGCTCGCGTTACGCTCATCTCGCTGAAGCGCAGCACCTGACGGTCAGTCAGGTTTCAGAACTGATCAAAACGACGCTTGAAGAGCGCATCGCTTCGCCGATTCGCGTCATTGGAGAAGTCAGCAACCTCAGCGCGAAGAACCACTGGTATTTTTCGCTCAAGGATGAGGCTGCGGTCTTATCGTGCGTGGCGTGGGCGACTGCTGCGCGCAAGTTCGGCTTTGTGCCGCGTGATGGCGATGAAGTCATCGCCACAGGGCACATCAGCCATTATGCCCCGCAGGGCCGCACGCAGTTGTATGTCAGTCAGCTTGTGCCGGTGGGGGCTGGGGCACTGGAGCTTCGTTTTCGCGCACTGTGCGAAGAATTGCGGCAGCTTGGCTACTTTGATGAGTCGCGAAAGAAACTGCTGCCGGTTTTTCCCAGGCGGATCGCGGTGATCACTTCCGCAACGGGCGCAGCAATCCACGATGTCATCAACACTGCGGCACAACGATGCAAAGCAGTCAGCTTGCTGCTGGTGGATGTGCGCGTGCAGGGCGACGGCGCTGCCAACGATGTCGCCAAAGCGATTCGATGGGTGGATCGGCACCGCCGCAGGCTCGGCGTGGATGCGATTCTGGTGACGCGCGGCGGCGGATCGATCGAAGACCTCTGGGCGTTCAACGAACGCGTCGTCGCCGATGCGGTGTTCAACTGCAGCTTGCCGGTGGTGGCGGCGATCGGCCATGAATCGGACACCACAATTATCGAACTGGTGGCCGATGTTCGCGCATCGACGCCCACGCAGGCGGTCATGCGGCTGGTTCCCTCGTCGCAGGAACTCAGTCGCCACCTGAGCCACCTGCAGCATCGCCTTGGATTTGTATTGCACCGAGCGGTGGAGCGAGCTCAGCATGGGCTGCAGCGGCTGACGATGGATCTGAAGCGCGGCATGGCGCTGCGGCTGTCGCACGAGCGGGCTAGGCTTGAACGACTGGCCAGCGAGGTGGTCAAACTGCAGCCACGCGAGCAGCTTTCGCAGCGGCGGGCGCGTCTTGCGGTGTTGATCGATCGGCTGCGTCGTTCAACTCAGCAGCAGGTGGATCAGCGCACAAAGCTGCATCGCATGGAAATGTCGCTGCGATCGGCGATCGCACGGCATGTGGAGCGCCAGCGTTATCGGCTGGGATCAGTGCAGCGGCAATTGACGGCGCTGGACCCGCACGGCGTCTTGAAGCGCGGCTATTCGCTGACCGCCCGCAGAGACGGCACGCTGGTACGATCGGTGCATGATGTGCGTCAGGGCGAACAGATCGTGACCCGTCTGGCTGATGGTTCCATTGAATCAATCGTGGGTGTGCGCAGTACGCCGCCCGGTACGAGTCGCACCAGAAAACCTGACCGTCGCAAGTCCGCACCCCGTTTGGCCGATCAGATGGACCTGTTCGGAGCTTGAACGTACATTTCGCACGATCATGGCAAAGAAAAAACACGATCAACGCCCCGATCCGGAGCAGATGACCTACGAGGACGCCATCGCGGAGCTCGAAGCGATCACCGAGCGCATCGATCGCGGCGAGATCGGCCTGGAACAAAGCCTGGCGGAATATCGTCGCGGCGAAGCGCTGGCCAGGCGCTGCAAGAGCATTCTTGACGCAGCCGAGCAGGAGTTGAAGAAGATAAAGCCGGACGATGTCGCTGGCGACTCTGATGCCCAGAGCGACGAATAGCTGCGACGCCCCAGGACCGCATCGCACGAGCCTTATGATGCCGCGTTCATCGTTGTTCAAAGTTGACGCAAAAAGCTGACGGCCGACGCCATTGACCGACCACTATTCCATCGAACTGCTCGCGCAAAGTATGCCGTCGTGGTTTCAGTTGCACATGCCGCATCTGATCACGCTGGTGTTCGTGTTCTGTTTTGGCGCGTGCGTGGGCAGCTTTTTGAATGTCGTGATCTATCGGCTTCCGATGGGCATGAGCGTCATCACGCCGCCCAGCCGCTGCCCGACGTGCGGCGCGCGATTGCGGTTTTTCAGCGAAAACCTGCCGATCGTCGGATGGCTCCTGCTGCGCGGCAAGTGCCGATACTGCGGCGTGAAGATCAGCCCGCAATATATGACGATCGAACTCCTGATCGCGCTGATGTTCGCCGGGCTGTACATACTGCTTTACATGGTTCCTCCCGGGGTGTCGTGGTGGGGCGAAATCGGCGGGCAATGGTGGTATCGCAACGGTCCTGTTCGCACCGCGCCGACGTTTATCGCGTTTGCCTTTCTGATTGCGGGGCTGGTGGCGATGACGGTGATCGATGCGCGCACGTTCACCATCCCCATACAAATCCCTCAGTTTCTCACATTCACTGCCTTTCTTGTGTATCCGCTGCAAGCACTGATCCCGCTGCAACCCACTGCCAGCCAGACCTGGCCGATTCAGTCGGTGGGGTGGCAGGGAACTGCTGCTGCAATGGGCGGGATGCTCGGCATTCTGATCGGACTGTATCTGCTGAAGTCCGGCCGATTGCGGTACAGCTTTGCTGACTATCACACCTACGTGAAGGAAGGCGAAGTGCTTGCTGAGTACCCGCACGCCAGGCGAGAGATGGGTATTGAGGTGCTGTATTTGCTGCCCTGTCTGGCTGGCATGACGGCGGGATGGTTGCTCGGAGGCCTGTTCGGCAGCGCCGCGCCGCCGGTGCTTGTGCAGGCGCTGGGCGCGTCATTTATGGGGTATCTCGTGGGCGGTGGGCTGGTATGGGGGATCCGGATTCTCGGCTCGCTCGCTTTTGGGCGCGAGGCGATGGGGTTGGGCGATGTGCATCTGATGGGCGCAGTCGGCGCGGTGCTTGGCTGGTTTGATCCGATCATCATTTTCTTTCTTGCGCCGTTTTCTGGCCTGACATGGGCGACCGTGTCGAAAGGGATAGCGATACTGTTCAAGAAGGTCAGGCGCGAACTGCCATATGGCCCGCATCTGGCGCTGGCGACGGGTGTGCTGATTTTCTGCCGACCGGCTGTGCAGCACCTTTGGGCGATGCTCTTTCCCATGATCCCCTGGCCTCAGCCGGGACTGGTGCCGTAGGCGGCAGCTTTCTGAACAGATGATTGCCTGATTGCCGGCTTTCTGGTCGCTTCCCGGACTGGACAGCAGCGGCAGCTTGCATTCAAATCCGGCTGCGCACGCCTCCGTGGCGGAGGTTCATCTGCGGCGTTCACTGAAATGGATGTCAGAGAAAGGACGGCAAACCATGCGTGTTTCAAGATTGTTGGTGACGGGATTGCTCCTCACCGCCATGACCATGGCTGGGTGCAGCAACAGACTCAAGGAAGAGAACGCGATGCTCACCGAAGAGGTCGGCGTGCTTCGCAATCAGCTTGCCGACCGCAACGCGGCATTGGAGTCGTGCAATCAGGAACTGCGCTCGCGCGACCAGCAGCTTGCACAACTGCGGCGCGAGATGCAGGAACAGCAACAGCAGGCCGCTGCCCAGCGCACCGGCTTTGAGGGCATCGAAGGCGTCAGCGGTATTGTCGGCGCAGGTGAAATCACCGCACTGGTGGACAGCGATCTGCTTTTTGATTCCGGCCGCAGCACGCTCAAAGCAAGCGCCAAGCGTTCGCTCGATGCGGTGGCGTCGGTGCTCAACAGTTCCTATGCGGGCAAGCGCATTCGCATCGCCGGCCACACCGATTCCGACCCGATCCGCAAGAGCGGCTACAAGAGCAACTACCACCTGGGGTTTGAGCGCGCGTATGCGGTGCGCGAGTACCTGGCCTCCAAAGGCGTTTCCCCCAATCGCATGCATATTGCCAGCTATGGCCCCGATGTGCCCAAAGGCAGCAAGGCGCAGAGCCGGCGTGTTGAAATCGTGGTGCTGGTGAACTAAGCGGAGATGAGCTGAACTGTGGTGAATTGACTCTTTTGCGAGTTGTCGATTCACGTTGATTTGACGGATTGTCGCGATGAAGCGCAGCGTGATCGTTTCAAGGAGCAAGCCCAGGCGATGGCGATTTTCCCATTGCTCGCCGACCCGGCGAGTTATCGCGCCTGCGATACCAATCTCCTGACCGATCACGCTGCGCGAGCGTATTGGCTTGACCTGTTCGCATCGCATTTTCAGGTGCAGCTTGATGCCGCGGCCACCATTGGCGTTCTGGCAGCAGCGCGCGAAGCGGCCAGCCAGGCGTTTCTTTCCCAAATCGATCAACTGCGACGCCAGCCCGATCTGCACGGTCGATTGGACATTCTGCTGCTGGATGAACTGCGGCAGCGCGTGCTCGATGCGCACGGCATTTATGACGAGTTCCGGCTCATCAAACAGCGCGAGACCGAAGCGGCGCTTGCGGAACTGTCCTCGTGGCTGAAGCGGGTGGATGCAACCGCGATTGAGCAGCGGCTGGAGACAATCGCCAAAGGCATGCTGGCGGGGAACCTGTTTGACATGGGCGTAACCGAAACCGCCAGGCAATATGCCGATGCGCCCGTACCGTTTGCCGAAGCGCTGGCGCGTGTGCCGCGCCGCCCGTGGTTGATTGATGATCTGGATGCAGCCAATCGCGCCTGGCTCAGTAAGCCGCCTCGCAAGGCGGTGGTGTTTGCTGACAATGCCGGCGCGGACGTGGTGCTGGGGCTGCTGCCGCTGGTGCGCGAGATGATTCGCCGAGGCACGGAGGTCGTTGTGGCAGCAAATCAGCGAGCCAGTTTGAACGATGTCACATGCGATGAACTGCTTGCGCTGCTTGATCGCGTGAAAGTGATTGATCCGCTTTTTGGTTCTGATCGTCTGCAGCCGGTTCACAGCGGCAATGCTGCTCCGTTGATTGATTTGTCATCCGTAAGTGATGAACTGGCTCAGGCTTCGGTGGGAGCTGAACTTGTCGTGCTGGTTGGCATGGGGCGCGGCATCGAAAGCAACTTTTCGGCGCAATTTACCTGCCAAAGCTGGACCATCGCGATGATCAAGGACCCGCAGGTCGCGCGAACGGTCGGGGGCAGGATGTACGATGCAGTGTTCCGCATGGGCGTGCCGCTTCAGTCCAGCAGCGGCGGTTGAGAATCAATGGGGAACACAATGACCGCGCTGCTTTGGGGCCGGCCACATTCTTCTGCATTTTTCGTAACGGCTGCGGTAACCGCAGGTTGTTATAAGCCGATTCGCACGCCTTCAGCACGCAGTTTCTGAAGCAGCAGTTGCGCTTCAACAAGCGTGCGTTCCAGGCGAATCGCAGCATCGTACAGCGAGTTGTACAGATCGGGATTGTTCAGCAGCTGTGCGACAGTGCCTTGTCCTTGCGTTGCGGCCTGCGTGACACGACGCACGTCTTCCAGCGTTACCGCCAACTGGTCGATCACCGGCATGAGCCGCTGCGCGATTTCGTCAGCGTCGGCCTGCAGCGTGTCAGCCAGTTTGGTGTAGCGGTTGACCGCGGTCGTTGCTTCTTCGATGAGTTGTCTGGCCCGCGAGACGGCCAGCTGCGCATCGGCGCGCATCTGCTCATCGCCGAGCCATTCCTTCACCAGCGCCAGGCCTTCGGTGACTTCATCAAGCGCTCGATTCAGACGCAGCACCGCAGTGCGGAGATTCGGCTGCGCACCGCCAGCGAAGTCGGACTCGTTTTGTGGCACGAGTAGATCGTTGAGATTGTTCCCCAGCTCGATATACGTTGCGCTGAGCGAGTTGAACGATTCAAGCCCTGCAAGAATCGGCTGCATGCGGGCGTCGAGTTCGGCGGTGAACTGTTCGAATATCCCGCCGCGTATATGCGCCGTGATGACCGCTGTGCCGTCTGTTGGAAGAAAGACGTCCGAAGCTGGCTCGTTGGGCACATTGAGCTGCAGGCGAGCCCCGCCGCCGATGAGCTGCGTTATGGTGAACGGCTCGACATTGGAGGGCAACTGCACGTTGTTGTTGATCATGCAGGCGATTTCAACCGGATACTGCGGGTCACGGACAATGGAGATCGAATCAATAACGCCGATCGGCACGCCGCTGTATTCAATTGGACTTCCCGGTCGCAGACCGGCGGCATTGTCGGCTCGGATCAAGACGCGATATCGGGGATTGATCATCTGATCGAGTTCGCCGAAGCTCATCAGCAGCCCTGCGAATCCCACCAGGCCGACGATCGCCACCAGTCCAACGATGAGGTTGCGAGCGTTCTCCTTCATGACGAGTTACCTCCCGCGCGGTGAGTCGTCGCCGAATGAGCCTTCGACGCCTTGACGGATTGAATGCCCGCCAGTTCATCGTCGGAAGCCTCGCCTCGCAGAAACCGCTGCACAACAGGATCATCCGATTGGCGAAGTTCATCGGGCGTGCCGTTGAACCGGACTTGACCTTCATGCAGCATCACCATGCGGTCGGCGATTTTGAACGCGCTGCCCATGTCGTGGGTCACCACGATACTGGTAACGCGCAGTTCTCGCTGCAGCTTGAGGATCAATTCATTGATCACATCGGCGCGGATCGGATCAAGGCCGGTGGTCGGCTCGTCGTACAGGATCACCTTCGGTTCCAGCACCACGGCGCGGGCCAATGCCACGCGTTTGCGCTGACCGCCGGAGAGATCAGCGGGCATTTTGTCGATCGTGTCTTCCAGGCCGACCATCGCCAGCACCTGCCGAACGCGTTTTTCGCGTTGGGCGGCAGTCATGTTGGTGTGCTCAGTGAGCGGAAAGGCGACGTTTTCGCGGACGGACATCGAATCAAAAAGCGCGCTTTGTTGAAACAGAAATCCGAACTGCTGGCGAATCGGCACGAGCTTGGCTTCGCTGAGCGTGTCGATGCGCTGGTTTTCGAACCACACTTCGCCGCGATCGGGTCGAAGCAGACCGACGATGTGTTTCAGCATTACGCTCTTGCCGCAGCCGCTGGGACCGAGCACCACGGTGGTTTTCCCGGTCGGGAAATCAATGGAAATGCCGCGCAGCACCTCGACTCGGCCAAACGATTTCCAAATATTGCACAGCCGGATGATGGGCGGCTTGGCCTGCGCGACGGTACTGTGAGCCTGAGACTGTTCTGGAATCACCGGGATGGACCTATCATCGTGGCAATGAGAGACGGCGTCAAAGTCGAAACCACGCATGATGGTCGATTGTTCACGGTACAGGTGCTGACCTGGACGGATCCGCAGCAGCGAGAGATTCGGCGTGAGGTGGTTCGCCATCCCGGAGCGGTGCTGGTGCTGCCGGTGATGGAAAACCAGGACGTCATCATGATACGCAATTATAGAATTGCCGTGGATGATACGCTGTGGGAGTTTCCCGCTGGCAAGCTGGAGCCGGGTGAGCAGCCTCTGGCTGCGGCGGCACGTGAACTAGAGGAAGAAACCGGTTATCGAGCCGGGACGATTGAGCCGCTGGGCCAGTTTTACACCTCGCCGGGCTTCACCAACGAGCTCATGCACGCTTTTGTCGCCCGTGA
The DNA here is from genome assembly GCA_964575335.1 of uncultured Isosphaeraceae bacterium. Classification (GTDB taxonomy): domain Bacteria; phylum Planctomycetota; class Phycisphaerae; order Phycisphaerales; family SM1A02; genus CAZNPU01. Next base: position 41,608 of record CAZNPU010000019.1, read on the forward strand.
TCTGACGTTCGTCGGCCAGCGGCTTGAGGCAGGGGAAGAGATTCACGTTGAGCGCATTGATCGACGCGAAGCGCTGGCCATGATTGTGGACGGGCGGCTTCGTGATGGAAAGTCCATTGCGGCGCTGCTCATGTGGCATTGTCAACGTCAATGCAAGGATGGCTCAGTATGAGCTGGCAGGATCGCGATTACGCGGGCGATGAAGGCCCGGGCCTTGGGCGGCCAGGCGGTGACTGGCAGGGCATGCGCCCCACGTTTGATAATCCGTTTACATGGTCGGTGTTCCTCGGCCGCATCAGCGGCATCGCGGTGCGCGTCCATGTTGTATTTCTCATTTACATCGTCATCTCGCTTCTGCGGTCGCTCAGTCAGTACGGCGACGGCCCGATGTTCGGGATCATGGCCCTGACCATGGGTTTGCTGTTTGTGATTGTGCTGGCGCACGAATTCGGCCACTGCCTGGCATGCCGATGGGTGGGCGGGCAGGCAGATGAGATTCTCATGTGGCCGCTGGGCGGATTGGCCTTTACGCAGCCGGGACATCAGTGGCAGGCGCATCTGATTACGGCAGTCGGCGGGCCGCTGGTGAACGTAGTGCTGTGTCTTGTGGCGGGCGTCATGCTCGGCGCACTTACCGGAACATGGCTTGGGGTGGCGATCCCGAATGTCGTCAACCCGTTCGGCGCGCAGTTCCAGCAGATTGCAGGCTCCTGGCCGCTGCTGACGCTGTATCTGGTGAACATGCTGAGTTTTGTGCTGCTGCTGTTCAATCTTCTGCCGCTGTTTCCGCTGGATGGCGGACGGATTTTGCAGTCGGCGTTGTGGCCGAGGTACGGCTACAGCCGCTCGATGAGAATCGCGGTGCGTGCGGGATACATCGGCGGCATTCTTCTGGCGATCTACGGCGCGGTGATGAGTCAGTGGGCGATCGTGGCGATCGCGCTGTTCGGCATCTACACCTGCTATATGACCAACAAGCAGTTGCAGTGGACCGACAGCATGCTGGGCTACGAATCGGACGAATACGCGCTGAGCGTGCACTACGGCGGCAAGGAAGAAGAACTCGAGGAACCCGCGCCTCGCAAGCCGACATGGTGGCAGCGGCAGGCGCAACGCCGCGCACAACAGGAAGAGCGTGAAGCGCAGGAGGTTGATCGCATTCTGCAGAAGATCGCTGATTCGGGCATGGAGAGCCTCAGCCGCAGCGAACGGAACCTGCTGAAGCGCGTGACCGATCGCAAGCGGCAGGGGCGGTGATCACACACTACAATCCACCCACCGCGATCAGCCGGTGCAGCCATGTGCTGGAGCCTGTTATTTTTGCGAATTCCCTGCCAGCTTTCCGAAGAATGACATCGCATGGGCATTTATGACCGCCACTACGTTCGTGACAACGGGGGGTATTCCAGCTTCGGCAGCAGTGGCGGAGGCAGGGGACTGGCTGCACTGCGAGGCTGGTCGGTCACGACATGGCTGATTGTGATCTGTGTCGGCGTGTATGTGCTGGACAATTTTTTTCTCCCCCCGCAGATCGTGCCGACGGACAAAGTCAGTGAATCGGTCCAGAACGTGCCGCGGGAGATGTGGACCTACGGCAACGTCGTCCACCGACAAACGGTTCAGTCGCCCAGCGGCCCAGTCACGCGGCATGTCGTGCCCATTGTGGAGCGATCAACCGGCCAGCAGATTGGGTGGGGCGAAGTGTACGTCATGCGGTTTCTCGAGAGTTACCTGCATTTCTCGACGCAGCGGGCGTTCTTCTGGCCGTACATCGAGTTCTGGCGATTCATCGGCTTTCAGTTCCTGCACGCCAACTTCAGCCATCTGCTGTTCAATATGATCGCGCTGTACTTCTTCGGCCCGATGGTGGAGCAGTATCTTGGCAGCAAACGGTATCTGGCGTTTTACCTGCTGTGCGGCATTTGCGGAGCACTGATGTACCTGCTGCTGAATCTGAGCGGATACATCGTGACGCTCATGTCGCACACGCAGGTTCAGATTCCGGGTTTGCTGTTCAATGATCCGTCCACGCCGCTGGTCGGCGCGTCAGCGGGCATCTTCGGCGTTTTGATGGCTGGCGCATTTCTGGCTCCGCACGCCACAGTCTTGCTGTTTTTCTTCCTGCCCATGCAGCTGCGCACGCTCGCATATGTGCTGGTGGGAATTTCAATATTCACGCTGCTCACCGGCGGGCATAATGCTGGCGGCGAGGCGGGCCATCTGGGAGGCGCCATTGCAGGCTTTTACTTCATCCGCAATCCGCATCACCTGCACGGCTTCTTCGATTTCCTCGGCTGGGCTGATCCCACATCGCATCACTATCGCGACCGGCGACTGCGGCAGCGCGCGACAAAGATAAGGGCTGGCGGGCGGTCGGCTGAGATTGACCGAATTCTCGATAAGATCAACGAACACGGCATCCACAGCCTGACCGAACAGGAAAAGCGGGTGCTGCGCGAGGCGTCGCGGCAGGGACGATAAGCAGACGCCGCGGTTGCATGCGGCTGCATATGGAGTATGTAAGGCTTCACGGTATCGGGCACCAGACACCAGGCGACTCATGTTAGTCAGTTCGCTCATGCTAATGCCTTAGCTCTCCATCCCGTCTGACATGCCGATTTGTTCCTCGCTCGTGACCGCTGCCTATCCTTCTTCTCATTTGCCATGCCCAGCCCTTTGCGCTTTACCATTCTCCAGCGTTGTCGTGAGTCTGCCGCTCGAGTGGGGCGGGTGGATACGCCGCACGGTTCGTTCGATACGCCTGCGTTCATGCCGGTGGGAACCAAAGCCACCATCAAAGGCATTTTGCCCGACCAGGTGGCAGCCACGGGCAGCCAGATCATCCTCAACAACGCCTATCACCTCATGCTCAGGCCGGGAGATGACCTGATCGCCCGACGCGGCGGCGTTCACCGGTTCATGCGGTGGAATGGACCAATTTTGACCGATTCTGGCGGCTATCAGGCATATTCGATGGCGGACATCAACGCCATTGATGAAGACGGCGTGACGTTTCGCTCCATTATCGACGGCTCGAAGGTGCATCTGGGGCCGGAGCGGTCGATGCAGGTGCAAAACAATCTTGGAGCGGATATCATCATGGCGTTTGATGATTGTCCCCCAAGCGCTGCACCCACCACAACCAACAATTTCCGGCGCAGGCTGGGCGCTGCGGAGCTAAGTCGATCCGCCAAAGCCGGTTACGATCACGAAGCCCGACTGCGAGCCGCCAACGAGCGGACGATCCGCTGGCTGGAGCGGTGCAAGCGGGCGCACGCCCGGCCGGATGAACAGGCGCTCTTCGGCATCGTTCAGGGGGGAACCAGCGAAGAACTTCGTCGCCAGTCGGTGGAGATGGTTTGCTCAATCGACCTGCCCGGGTATGCGATCGGCGGCGTGGCGGTGGGGGAGTCGACGCAGGAGATTCACCGGGTGGTGCGATTCACCGCACCCTTGCTGCCGGATGACAAACCTCGCTATCTGATGGGGGTGGGATACGAGCGTGACATTGTGGCGGCGGTGCGTGCGGGTGTGGATATGTTCGACTGCGTGCTGCCCACACGGAATGGCCGCAATGCCAACGCGTTTACAAAAACCGGCAGATTGCATCTGCGCAACGCCCGGTATAGCGAAGACGACCGGGTGATCGAGGCCGACTGCGACTGCGTGGCATGCGCGGGACAGTTCACCCGGGCGTACTTGCGACATCTTTTTCAAGCTGATGAAATGCTGGGTCCCATATTGGTCAGCCTGCATAACATCCGGCACTTCCAACGCCTCATGCTGGACATTCGGCGTGCGATTCGCGAAGATAGCTGGTCTTTCTTCCATCAGGCTTGGCCGGTGGCGGGATTGAGTGTGTCCGAACCGGCAGATGCAGTGGATGAACAAATACAGGAAGCAGACGAAATCGAAGCGTAAATAAATATGTTTGACGTAGCCACACCGTATTTGCTGCTGGCCCAAGATCAGCCTCCGCCGCCCGGCGAAGCGCCGATGGGCGGGACCACCACTGCTCCGGGCAGCCCCAATGGTGGCCCAGCGCCTGGGGGCGGCGCGCCATCCGGCGGCGGCAGCTCCATCGACCCGACGTTCTTCTACCTCATGCTGCTGATCCTCGTCGGCATGATTGTCTTTTCCATGATGGGCCAGCGCCGAGAGCGCAAGCGACGCGAAGCCATGATCAGCGCGATCAAGAAGCATGACCGCGTGCAGACCATCGGCGGCGTGATCGGCTCAGTGGTGGAAGTCAAACCCGATTACATCGTGCTGAAGGTCGATGAATCGTCCAACACGCGAATCACCTTTGCCCGTGCAGCCATTCAGCAAGTTCTTACTGCAAGTTCAGATACCAGTACCGCCGCCTCAACAGAGCAGAATCGTTGATGACGCGTTCAATCGTGCAGCGTTCAGCGACAGTCGCCTGTGTGATGACGCTGAACGCTCAATGCTCGAAGTGAACGCTCAAAGCCTTCCCGGAATCAGATTGCGATGCAAAACATCGTTTGGAAAATCGTTCTTATCTTCGTCGTCCTCGGCTTTTGCGCATACGAGATCTATCCGCCGGAGGAGAACATCCGGCTCGGCCGTGACCTGCAGGGCGGCACAAGCCTGATTTATCTTGTGAACGTTCCGAAAGACGGCGACAAGCAGGCGGCGTTGGCGCAGGTGATTACGGTCCTGAAGGAGCGCGTCGACCCCCGTGGCGTGCTGGAAATCTCCATGCAGCCGCTGGGTGCGGACCGCATCGAAATCGTCATGCCGCTGCCCAATGAGGAAGTGGTGCAGTTGCGGGCGCAGTACGAGCAAGCTCGCGACCAGCTGCTTGAAATGGCAGAGATTCGCATCGCAGAGCTGGACGAGGCGCTTCGATTCGGTCAGGTTGTGGAGCGATTTGGAGGCCAGGCTGGCTCTGAGCGGGCTGCGCAGATGCAGCGTCTGCAGGATGCGTACAACACGCTCACCACAGCGCGCGGAGAATTGACGGCTGCGCGGGAGGCTGGCGTTACCGGTCCGGATCTCATCCGCCTGGAGCAGACTGTCGCTGAGGCGCAGATTGAATATGAAGATCTGCGCGATGAGGTTCTGCGCACCAGCCTCGAGGAAGCCCGATTCATACGTACGCTGGGCCTGCCGACCGATCCGGTTGCGCAGGAAGACGCCCAGGGCAACGTCATCCGTGATGAGCGGGGCAACCCTGTGATGGGGCCAAGCCCGCGCGAGGAGGCCTTGCGCGGATTGAAGGAGGAATTCCCGCATCTTGCGGAGCAGATCGATACGGTGGTGGCGGCATACGACGCTTACCAGAGCAAGCGGCGCACGCTGGATGATCCTGAAGACTTGATGCGATTGCTCCGCGGCGCAGGCGTGCTGCAGTTCCATATCGCAGTCAATCCAAGTCAGCCCGAAGGCGTGAACATTGCTGAACTGCGAAATCAGTTGCAGCAGGCTGGGCCTGAGAATACTGACGTCGCCCGGTGGTTTCCCATCAATGACATCAAGCAGTGGGCCAAAACGCCTGAAGAACTGGCAGCGATCGAGGTCGATCCCGCAGGATACTTTGCGGCACGCGGCCTGACGGCTGCGCAACACGAAGGTCAGATCTATGTGCTGCTGTACATCACCAGCGCCAAGAGCATGACCCATAGCGAAGATTCGCAGTGGACTATCGAGCAGACCGGCATCACTGTCGATCAGCTTGGCCGGCCGGCCATTTCCTTCCGCCTGGACGATCAGGGGGGCGTGCTGATGAGCCGCCTCACCGGCGCGCATGTCGGTCAGCCGATGGCGATTGTCCTCGACGGCCAGGTGTATTCGGCGCCGAATCTGCAGAGCCGCATCGGCAAGAACGGCATCATCGTGGGTAACTTCAGCAAGGCCGAGCAGGAATATCTGCTTCGCGTGCTTGCTGCTGGCGCTTTGGAATCGCGATTGAGCGATCAGCCCATTGCGATCAATACGCTCGGTCCGTCGCTGGGAGCCGACAACCTCAGAAAGGGTCTCACTGCGTGCGTGCTGTCGCTGATTGCGACCGCGGCGATCATGCTCGGCTATTACTTCATGGCCGGTCTGGTCGCCAACATCGCGCTTGTTTTTAACGTTGTCATGATCTTCGGCATCATGGCGATGATCGACGGCACGTTCACCTTGCCCGGTCTGGCGGGCATCGCGTTGAGCGTGGCCATGGCGGTCGATGCCAACGTGCTTATTTATGAGCGTATTCGTGAAGAGCTGGTCAACAACAAGGAAGACCTCAAGACCGCAATTCACCTTGGCTACAACAAGGCTCTGAGCGCGATTGTCGACGGCAACCTGACGAACCTCATCGTCTGTATCGTGCTCATGTACACCGCCACCACCGAGGTCAAGGGCTTTGCGCTGACGATGACCATCGGTATCGCGGCAACGCTCTTTACCGCGCTGTTCGTCACTCGCGTGATCTATACGCTGTATGTCGAGGGCCTCAAGGCCACATCGCTGCCCATGCTGCCGACGGTCTTCCCTGCCGTGCACCGCGCACTGGAACCGTCGATCAACTGGATCAGCAAGCGGCATGTCTTCATTGGCATCAGCATCGCAGCCTGCGTGTTGAGCATCGTCATGGTCTATTCCCGCGGCGTCGAAATGCTCGACACGGAGTTCCGCGGCGGCTTGGCCATGACCATGCAGACGCGACTGGTCGGCGCGGGCGATGAACGTCTGCTACTGGGGCGAGCGGAGGTTGAACGGGAGATTCGTGAAATCGGCGAGCAGGCCGGCCCCGATGATCCGGTGCTGTATGAGCTGCGGAACGCTTCGGTGCTGACCGTTGGCGAAATGACAGCCGACTTCCGCGCCAGCCGCTTCCAGATCAAGGTCGCTTCGCCCCCGGGAATCCAGGAGGCTGAAACTATCACCGATCGCGTCGTGGATGCGATTGTGAAGAAGTTCGGCGATCGTCTGGAAGTGACGCCGGCGCTGAATTTCCGCGGTGCGGGCGACAGCGATCACACCCCGTATACCTATCCGGTTGAGTACGACACGCTGGGCCAGAACATCGGCCGGCCCGAATTGACTCAGTCCGTGGCGCGGTATCGCGGCGGCGTGGCCATCGTGATTGAAGACATTTCCCCGCCCGTCACCGTCAGCAGCGCCAAAGCTCGCATCGACCGCCTGCGCGATCAGCCTGACTTTTCGCGAACGCGCGGCCGGGACGTGCAGGTCATCGGCATCGATCCGGTTGATCCGAACGATCTCACCAAGGGCTACACGTCGCTGGCGGTGCTGACGTACGATCGAGTTTTCAACCAACTGCTGGTGGATATGGGCATCTGGGACCGCGAGCTGGCAGCAACGGAATGGCAGCTTGTCTCCACCGCGCTCTCACGCGGCAGTAGCCTGCAGGAAGTCAACAGCTTCTCGCCCGCGGTGGCCAAAACGCTGGCTGCCAACGCGACCGTGGCGGTGGTGCTGAGCCTCATCGGCATGCTGGTGTACATCTGGGTGCGGTTCGGTTCGCTGCGGTACTCGCTCAGTGCGGTGGCGGCTCTGACCAACAACGTCATCATCTGCCTTGGCGCGTTGGCGCTTACGCACTGGCTTGCCGGGACGGCGCTTGGCCGCATTCTCCTGATCGAGGAATTCCGCATCGACCTGAACGTGATCGCCGCGTTGCTGACGATCATTGGATATTCGCTCAACGATACGATCGTCATCCTCGACCGTATCCGCGAGAACCGCGGCAAGCGTTTGATCGTGACGCCCAAGATCGTCAACGATTCGATCAACCAGACCTTCAGCCGAACCATCCTGACCGGCGGAACGACCGTTGCAGCGGCAGTCATTCTGTTCGTGCTGGGCGGCACCGGCATTCAGCCGTTTGCGTATACGTTCCTTATCGGCTTGCTGGCAGGTACGTACAGCTCCGTGACCGTCGCTGCGCCGCTGACCGTGCAGCGTCCGCCGACCGGCGGTCTTGAAGCTGTAAGCGAACGGGACGCTCAGCGCCGATCCGACACGACGACTGTTGCTCCCGCGTCGGCTTAGCCGATTGGTATTGTGATGCGCAGTGATTCTTCGCCTTTGGGTGTTCGTGGTTTGCCGCGAACGCCCAAGGGCGTTGGCGCGTCTACGCTCACAGATGCCGGTCGGGATCGATCAAGGAGTCATCACAATGTCAACGGGCAACAAGATTTTCCTCGCTCTGTTCGCTCTTGTGATCGGTGTGCTGGTGGTCTATTACGGCGTGATTCTGCCGCGGGAAGAATCGCAGTTACCGGTCGGCACGACGCTGTCTACTGAATCAGACGACGCCATGAGCGAGGATGCCGCAATCGACGCTCACGTCGCGACGACCCTGCCCGTAACCTCGGCAGTACAGCCAACGCCAACATCGCGGGACAATGCGGCGCAGGTACGTTCGAATCTGGATTCGGCCGCTCCTGCTGATCCAATCCATCTGGCGGATTCGCGCGGCGCCGATGGGCCGCAGGGCGGTTCGCAGGTTGATTGGAAAGCCCCAGATTCAAGAACTGACAGCCGCGATGCCAACTCAGCCGGATCGCCCATTGATCCGCTTTCGCTGCTTCGATTGTCCTCTGCATTGGATTCGGGCAGCAGCGGTTCCGAGCCAGTTGCCACGGTCGATGACGGTATGACAACCAGCGATCAGGTGCGGCCGCTTATTGCAGCATCGCCAGCAACGTCATTGCCATCATCATCGACCCAGCCGCCTCCGACGCAGCCGACATCTGCTGCAACAGCGCCTGTGCCGACAACGCAGCGCACCCCGCCCCCCGCAACGGTTGAATACACCGTCAAGCGCGGCGACACCATGTCATCCATTGCTGCAGAGTGGTTCGGTGACGCCAGCAAGTGGGATCTCATCGCCAAGGAGAATCCGCTGGTCGATCCGGCCCGCATGCAGGTGGGGCAGAAGCTGCGGCTGCCGCCCAAGGACGCTCAGCGCAGCCGGGGTCAAAGCAGCACGGACGACGGCCGGACTGTTTACACTGTTCGCTCCGGCGATTCGCTGTCGAAAATTGCCCGTGAAGTCTACGGCGATTCGTCCAAATGGCAGTTGATCTACGACGCCAACCGGTCGGTCATCGGCCATGACCCCGCCGATTTGAAAGTCGGCATGAAGCTCGTGCTGCCGGATGTGCCGCCACCGCCGCCCCCAGCACGATGAGCCATCGAACTTGAGCATATTTGCTTCGCGTTCTTTGCACGATATTGCGGGAACATATGCCCCTGCGGGCGCAGCGGATATGGCGCAGCATCACGCAATCATGCCGTGCCGGCGCATATCTGTTGAGCGATGCGCCAATTGCTGCGGATGTGCTCCAGGTTCAACCCGCCGATCACCATGCTGGCGATATTCGCATTGCTCAATACGAATGTGATGGCGTCATCTGCCGGCAATCGCCCCGAGGCAAGGCCCTTTTTCACCACCACGCCCACGCCGCGGTCTGCCGCCTCAGCGATCACGCCTTCGTGTGAGCGGTCATCAAGGTGAAACTCCACCATGATCGCATCGGCCCATGTCAACGCAGCTCGTGCGCCTTGAACTGTTTTGCCCGACATGCCGATTGCACGGATTGTTCCCGCCTGGCGCAGGTCCATCAGCGTTGCTGCGACATCGGTGCGTTCGAGGATCGCCAGATCATCGCCATTGGAATGAATAAACACGATGTCCAGCACGTCGGTGCGCAGACGTTTGCAGCTTCGCTCAATCGAAGCGCGAACTGCATCGCTTGAATAATCGAACGTTGACTGGCCGTTTGTAAACGTCTCGCCGACTTTCGTGGAAAGCACGTATTCAGTGCGGCGGTGGCCGATCGCCTGTCCGATGCGCTGCTCGCTGATGCCGTATGCCGGCGCGGTGTCGATGTAATTGATCCCCAGGTCCAGTACGCCGTTGAGCAATTGCTCCACTTCACGATCGTCGGGCAGTTCGTAGCTCTGGGCGTATTTGATGCCCTGGTTGCGGCCGATTTTGAACGCACCGAATCCGATGGGGCTCACCATCATGCCGGTTGTGCCTAATGGCCGATGCACCATTGTGTTTCAATCTCCCAGGGCGGAAGCGCGACTACCGGCCGGGGCCACCGCGCGATACATGCGTCAAGTTCCATTCCACGTTCGTCCGCTGTGCGTGATGCAGCGTCGTTCCAGTTGTTGCGGATCAGCCCCATGATCCGCCGCGACAACTCCGGCACAAGGGCGAGTTTCGTCGGCCATGCGGTAATCACATTGCCTTCCCGTGCTGCGTGCGCATCTTCCGGACGCTGACCGCCCCGCATTGCGGCTTCTGCACGGTCGACCCTGTAGGTGCTCCACTGCGCAAGAGCAAAATCGACGCCCGGCAACAGCGATGGCAGTTCGCGTTGTGCCTCGGCGATCAGTTCCTCACGCGACATTGCCGTTCCGCGTTCAGCGATCTGGCCGCCGACCTGCCACACTGTGCGATCGGAAAAATCCCGCGTGGTGGTGATTGTGACCCGTGTCGCGGCACCATCAACGCAGTGCGCGTTGAGCGGGGGCAAATTGTCGCTGCGCACCATCACCATGTGCAGCGGCCGGCGCTGCATGGCAGTTGTATCCAAGCCTGCCATCGATCGCAGGGCGGCATTTCCCTCACCGGCGGTGAAGATCACCACGCCGCAGCGGAGATCCAGCGGCTCGCCCGATTCAGGATTGATCAGCCGCACGAGCGTCACCTGACCCGGGCCATCGCACACAAACTCAAGCCCGCTGGCGAGGTCGATCTTCAGCACCTTGTCGCGATGCTGCTCAAGCAGATCGTTGAGCAGACTGGCCGGTTCAATGACCTGTTCATCCAGCCTCGCCACCACGCCGGGGCATCCTCGCAGTGCAGCCGGCCGCTCATCGTCGCTGAGAATCGTCGGCGTGATGCGAAGCCCGGCCCGTGCGCCGATCATCGCCAGCTTCGATTTAAGCGACGTCGTGCGCCAGAGATGGCAATACGCCGCCCGCAGGCGCGTGTTGGCGAGGTCGGGTTTCGCTTCGCCGGCCAGGCATCGCCGCCAGATCATCGGCATCTCGCTGATCGCCCGCGCCGAGGGGGTGAGCAACCCGCTGAGGGTGTATTTCAGCCCGCCGTGGATAATGCCCTGTGAGGCGATGGTCTGCCCGCTGCCCAGTTCATGCGCTTCCAGCAGCAGGGCGCGACAGCCTGCGCGGCTCAGTTCATCAAGCAGCCACAGCCCTGCTGCGCCGCCGCCGAAAATCACCGCATCCGTGCTCAGTGCGTCCATCATGGACATCTCATGCTGCACATTGAAGAAAAAGAGTTCGCTTCCAACAGTCGCTGTCGCGTCGTCTGTTGCACCTTACCGCATCTTTTGATAGCCGGAAACAATTTCAATAAGCAGTTTCGATGTAACGCGGTGATTCATGCTTACGGCGCGACTATGGTATCCTCGCCGATTTCATCATTCGCCACGCCATGATCGATCACGATCGGGACCGACAAGGACAGAAAGTATATGCCCCACACCGTTGTGCTCATTCCTGGAGACGGCATCGGCCCGGAAGTTGCCGACGCCACCCGTCGCATTCTCGCCGCTGCCGACGCCGACATTCAGTGGGTTGAACGCCAGGCCGGCCTCGCGGCGCTTGAAGCTGGCGCTGCGTCCGTGCTGCCTGATGAAACCGTCAACGCCATCCTCGAATACGGCGTTGCACTCAAAGGCCCATGCACGACGCCCATCGGCGGGGGCTTTTCCTCCATCAACGTCGCACTGCGCAAAACCCTCAATCTCTATGGCGCGGTGCGGCCGGTGCGAACGCTCCAGGGTGTTACCACACGCTTTGAAAATGTCGACCTTATCGTCATTCGCGAAAACACCGAGGGACTTTACTCCGGCATCGAGAACATCATCACCCCCGGCCCGCCGGAAGTGATCACTTCACTCAAGGTCGCCACCGAAGTCGCCTGCCGGCGTATCGCTCGTTTCGCATTCAATTACGCCCTCAGCCGCGGCCGCAAGAAAGTCACCTGCCTGCACAAGGCCAACATCATGAAGTTGACCGATGGGCTGTTCATTCGCTGCGCCAGAGAGGAGCACGAAAAGTCGTTCAGCGACAAGCTCGTCTACGACGAAATGATCATCGACGCTGCGTGCATGCGCCTCGTGCAGGATCCGACGCGCTTTGACGTGATTCTCTGTGAGAACCTTTACGGCGATCTCATCTCCGACCTCTGCGCCGGCCTCGTGGGCGGACTCGGCGTAACGCCCGGCGCGAACTTCGGCGATGAACATGCAGTCTTTGAAGCGGTGCATGGCTCTGCGCCGGATATCGCCGGCCAGAACAAAGCCAACCCCTTGGCGCTTCTCATGAGCGCGGTGATGATGCTCCGCCACCTGGCCAACACGCGCAACGATCCGCGGTTGACCGAGGTCGCCAATCGCATCCGTGATGCCTATAACGCGTGTCTCATTGCCGGTGAAAAAACCCGGGATCTCGGCGGTACGCTCGGCACCAGAGAGTTCGCCGACGCTGTGATTGCAAGACTCACCGCCTGACATCGCCTTGCCGGGCAACCGCATGGTAATCAAGTCGCTTCTCTGGCGTCTATGCATGTCCTGGCCCCGGTCCTGACCGAGGTGTACCGCTTCCAGGTCGACTGATCGGCCGGCTCGCGATACGCTTGCGTTTGTACCCATACCACCATGACCAGCGCAGCATCAAATTCGTTTTCGTCCAACGCACCTGTTCGCACCCGCTTCGCTCCAAGCCCTTCGGGTCACCTGCACGTGGGCGGGGCGCGCACCGCGCTGTTCTGCTGGGCATACGCCCGCAAGCATGGCGGCAAGTTCATGCTTCGCATCGAAGACACCGATGCCAAGCGGTCATCCGATGCCGCCAGCATGGCCTTTCTCGAAGACCTCAAATGGCTCGGCATCGACTGGGACGAAGGCCCGGAGTACGACGGCTGCGGCGGGGGAGCGCATGGGCCGTATTTTCAGTCGCAGCGGCTGGACATCTACAACCGCTACATCGAGCAGCTCATCGCTGAAGGCAAAGCCTACCGCGCGTTTGAAACGCCCGAAGAGCTGGACGCCCAGCGGCAGCAGGCTCGCGCTGAAAAACGAAACTACAAATACGATCGTGCTGCGCTGAAGCTTTCGCCCGAAACCGTGCAGCGGTATCTCGATGAAGGTCGGCCGCATGTTGTGCGCTTCAAGTTGCCCGATTTCGAAACAGTCACCATTCACGATGAAGTGCGCGGCGACGTGACCGTAACGCGCAATGAGCTTGACGATTTCGTCATTCGCAAAGCCGACGGCTATCCCACGTATCACTTTGCTGTGGTCGTGGATGATGAACTCATGGGCGTCACCCACATCATTCGCGCTCAGGAGCATCTCAGCAATACGCCCCGGCACGTTCTGCTGCAGGATGCCCTGGGTTTTCGCCGCCCGGTCTATGCGCACATTTCGCTGATCACCAATCCTGACGGCTCAAAGATGAGCAAGCGCGACAAAGACAAGGCGCTGCGCGCCGCGGTGAAGCAGCTCGCGCTTTCATCGCCGCCCACGGTCGACGGTGCGGCTGTCATCGATGCCCAAACATGGCAATGGTGGCTCAGCGATTCCGATCATCAACTCCCGCTGGATCAGGCTGAGCGGCTTGCTGCTGCGATCAACATCGACCTGCCCGAAATTAACGTCGACGACTTCCGACGTCACGGCTATCTGCCCGAGGTTCTGGTCAACTACCTTGCCTTGCTCGGCTGGTCGCCCGGCGGCGACATTGAAAGATTCGACCGCAGCTTTCTCATCGAGCGCTTTGATTTCGATCGCGTCATCAAGACTGCTGCGAAATTTGACCGCGACAAGCTGCTGGCGTTCAACAACGACACCATCCAGGCAATGTCGCCCGAGGAGTTCGAGCAGCGACTGCGCGAACATTGCGAGCGGTATCACCCTGAATTTGTCGAGCGCCTGAGCGCTGAGCAGTTCCGTATTTTTGCCCGCGCCAATCAGGCAAGGTCGAAGACGCTTGACAGTCAAATCGCCAGCAGCCGCTTCTTTATTCTGCCTGACGATGCGATTGAGTACGAGCAGTCCAAAACCGTACACGATGCGCTTTTCAAGGGCGAGCCGAACGGTTGTGCGCATCTGGAAAACCTGTTGACGCCTCTGCGCGAACTGTCGCCCTGGACCATCGAATCGCTCGAAGCGACGGTCAAGCAGTACGCGCAGACCCATGCAGGCGGCAAGCTCGGCAAGGTCGCCCAACCACTGCGCATCGCTGTCAGCGGCAGCACTGTCAGTCCTGCCATTTTTGACACGCTTGCCATTCTCGGCCAGCAGTCCACCGTGCGCCGCATCGAACGCTGCCTGGCGCAGCGCGATGTTCTGGCGAAAGTGTGAACATAACCACGGCGGGGGTGCAAGAGTGGTGAGACGGCAACTTCATACGGACAGGCACGGACGCATCGACGCACATAGCGTCGGCAGCGCGGCTTGACGCTTCAGTTTCAGTGCATGCAGGCAGAGGGATCGCTTCTGAAAGCAAAACCCACTGCACGGTGCGCCCAAAGCGCATCGGCAGTGGGTTTTGTTGTGTCTGCCAGGTTGCAGCACCGCGATTGCTGCTGGCCCCTGGCTGCATGCTGATGATTACGAGAGGCGGGCTGCGGAATTTCCGTTGATGTTGATGCAGCACGCCTCAACCAGCAGCATCAGCAGCCTTCATCAATGTCGCCGTCGCAGTTGTCATCGATGCCGTTGCAGATTTCGATCGCACCAGGAAACATAAACGGGTTGGTATCGTCACAGTCACCGCAAACTGAGGCGTCGTAGGGCGGTAGCGGATAGCAGGCGCAGACGTAATCATTGCAGTACCCAAAACCGTCGCGATCCATATCGCGATACCAGATCATGCAGTCCAATGCATTCTCATCAATGACGCCGTCACAGTTGTCATCGATGAAGTTGCAGATTTCAAGCGCGGCAGGATGGATGTATGGATCGGTGTCGTCGCAATCGCCGCAAGTGAGAGTGGTGTAGGGCGCTATCGGCTGGCAGGCGCAGACGTAATCA
>CAZNPU010000019.1:56763-61003 GCA_964575335.1 uncultured Isosphaeraceae bacterium
TCGGCTGGCAGGCGCAGACGTAATCACTGCAGTCGCCATAGCCGTCGCCATCCATATCGCGATACCAGATCGTGCAGCCGACTGCATCTTCATCAATCTCGCCGTCGCAGTCGTCATCGATGCCGTTGCAGACTTCAATCGCGCCAGGATGGACATTCGGGTTGGTGTCGTCACAGTCACCGTCTTCTACGGTCCATCCGTCTTGATCAGCATCCAAATTGCCAACGGAGCACGGTCCCCACGAACTGATCACAGCCAGCAGATCATTGACATCCACCACGCCGTCCCCGCCCGGCAGGGGCGCAATATCTGCAGCACACCCGCTCCCGCGCCCGGAGGCACTTCCATCTCCTGCGGTTCTGCGGCCAGCATCTTGTTGCTCACCAGCGACAGCTCGACTTCCCGGAGCGTTGAACGCGTTCACTGATGATTCGGGCATCCAGTGCACCAGCAGACCGCACGCCAGGCCGGCTGCGAATACGCTCAGGGACTTCAACTGCCGCATGTGCTTTTCTCCAATTGTTCTAAATTCTTCAGTTATCCAGTATCCGGGCAGGCCTGCCGGGAGTGCGTGGTACTGCGCAACAGCGAGCAGCATGCATTATGCGCCAAGTGAGCCTGTTATGGAACATAGATCTGGAAAGACCTGATGAATAAGCCCAACTTTGTCTGGCGCAGACGCGCTCAGCTGCATGCACACCATGCAGGCTCATGTGAGAACACAAAGAGGGTGAATTACACACCCAAGCCACATCCTGGACACATAAGCGCAGCGGGCAGCGGCTGTGAAAGACGCAGGCGAAACTCGCATGTTGCCCGATGCATGGAGCATGATGCATGAGGCGTGATGCGGTTAGAATGTCTGCATCGATGAACCTGCGTTCTGGATTTCTCTGGTCGCTGATCGGCTCGCTGTGCGTCGCAGCGGCTCTGGGCATTGCTGCGCTGCTTCTGCCGACCTTGTTCCCGCAGACCGGTGAAATCCTTTCAACAGCGCTGGTGATCGCCATGACAAGCATGCTGTGCCTGGCGTGCGCCGTTGCGCTTGAGCGGAACC
Organism: uncultured Isosphaeraceae bacterium; assembly: GCA_964575335.1. Classification (GTDB taxonomy): domain Bacteria; phylum Planctomycetota; class Phycisphaerae; order Phycisphaerales; family SM1A02; genus CAZNPU01. Next base: position 57,821 of record CAZNPU010000019.1, read on the forward strand.
GCAGCGTTGCGGTGGCGTGGGTGGGCATTGTTGCAGCGGCAGGGGCGGCGCTGTGCTGGATATTCATCATCTGGTCCGGACTTTCGTGGTGGGGCAGCAGCGCAGGCGATTTTGAGCGGCTGATGTGGCGGATCGGCTCAACGCTGAACACCGTTGCCATCTGGGCGGCGCTGCTTTCACTGCTGGCGGTTCGGTCAGCAAACGTCGTGCGCCTGCGCTGGTCATTGCGCGCCGTCGGCGGACTGCTGACAGCCCTTGCGCTGCTGACGATCGTCGGCATCTGGTTTGGATTTGACAGCTGGTGGTGGCTGCCGGAGCTGTTCGCGTCGCTGGTGACGCTTCTTGGATGGACGGCATGGATGAGCGTGTTCATGCTCGTGCCGTGTCGGCGGAAGGTGTCGATCGTGATCGCGCGCAGCACTGCGGTTGTAGGCGCGCTGCTGGCTGCGGTTGTGCTGCTGCTGATCTGGGAAGTGCTGAGCGATGATGACAGTTCGATTCGGCTCCTCAGCGCGCTGATCATTCTGACTGCATGCGGCACGCTCATCGTGCCCATTCTCGGCCTGCTGGATCGGCAGGCGCACCGCGCATCGCTGCAGAGCGTCTCGCAGCGGATGAAGATCGAACTTATCTGCCCGCGCTGCCATACGAGTCAGCAACTTGCAACGGGGCATGCTGCGTGCCAGACCTGCGGCCTGCGCATTGAGATCAACGTGCAGGAACCGCGCTGCACGTGCGGCTACCTTATCTATCAACTGCAATCCGACAAATGCCCCGAATGCGGCCGACTGCTGCCCGCTGAATCGCGCTGGCTGCAGTCACAGAACCCGCAGCAGCAACCACAGCAGCAGACCGCACCGCAGTAATGCAGCGGTGAGCGAAAGCAGTGCTGTTCCTTTCGCCGGCGATATATCAGGCTGCTTGCAGCACGGCATTGATTTCGATACGCTCGAAGTGGTGTTCATCGCCAGCCAGCATCTGTGGATTCATCGAACGCGGGATCTGTCTTGCAATCATGTCTGTAACGGGTGATGAGATTCAACACTGACTGACGTCTGCGGGTTTCTATTCTGAAGCAGAAGGTTTCACATGCGCCGGTCTTATCAGCGAATCATTATTGCAGCGCTGCTTGCACTTGTTCTGGGTGCGGTCACGACCGTTGCGCTGGCGTGGGCCATTGCTGAATGGCGGCCGCTGCCGAATGAACTGCCGATGGCGGGCGGGGTATTCATGCACTGGGAAGACCCCTGGCCGTGGAGTACTGTTGAGCGCAGCAGCACGGGCATCACGGTGGTTAACTGGGCACGCGCAACCGGCGCTTATGTCACAAGCCCTCCGGAGACATCAGATCCGTCGAACGCTGCATATCTCCTCCAGATCGCGCAGATAACCCCCGACGATGTGCAGCAGAAGCTGGAAGCAAACCTCGAACGGGTAATTCAAGAGCGGCCGGGGTATGTCGTGCACAGAGAGGCGCCGCGATGGGGCACGTTTGTGCAAAGCAAGCCGCCGCCTGACGGGCAGGTCATGGGATCGGATACCGCCTTCGGCTGGCCGATGCGATGCATGTGGTACCAGATGCAATCGCAGTATGGAATGAACCGTGTGTGGGGCGAACGGTTGTACGGCGGCATTGTGCGATCCGGTCAGCCGTCTGCTGTGATGCGACAATTCCGTGCGCTGCCGCTGCTGCCGATCTGGCCGGGCCTTGTCGGCAACACGCTGTTCTATGGCGTGATCTGGTTCATGCTGCTGCTTGCGCCCGGCGCTGTGCAGCGGATGCTTCGTCGCAGACGCGGCCGGTGCGAGCATTGCGGATATCCCATCGGCTCCAGTCCGATCTGCACCGAATGCGGCGGCACATTGCCTGCTGCATCACGACGGCGCACGCAGACGCTGAATGAGACGTGACGGGAACATGATCGTGCGATAGCAGTGGGCAAAAACAGGCTTTCGCTTCTGCATTGTGCCGAATAACAGGGAAACCGTTTTTCTTTTCCACCCACTCAGACAAGGATGCTGGCATGTCACAGAACGCTGTTCACAACCGTCTGGCCGTTGATGTTTCGCTGCTGATCGTGCGCATCGCTGCGGGTGTGGTCTTCGCGGCGCATGGGTCACAGAAGATGTTCGGCTGGTTCGAGGGCCCGGGCCTCAAGGCCATCGTCGAGATGATGGGCCCCTTGGGCTATCTTGTTTCAATTGGCGAGTTCTTCGGCGGCTGCGGCCTGATCGTCGGTTTTCTGACGCGTTTCTCAGCGTTCTGGCTCATCGTCATCATGATCGGCGCGATCGTGCAGGTGCACGGCCCCAATGGCTTTTTCCTTGCGAATCAGGGGTTTGAATTCAACTTCGCCCTCATCGGCCTGCTCGCACCGACCCTCCTCGCCGGCCCCGGCCGCTTCGCCATCGGCCACCTGTTCATGCCCAAATCAAAGGCAACCGGAAAGACGCTGATCGCGGTGGAATGACACAACCCGCTTTGCGCATCGAGCTGAGGCGATTCTTTCGTTGACGACTTATTTGTTTATCGAAAGCACAACACAACAGGACATCGGTGCGTAGGGTGGGTAGATCGCAGCGAAACCCACCAATTATTATGTGTACGGGAACGGTGGGTTTCGCTTCGCCCCTTTCGGGGCTTCGCTCTACCCACCCTACGCGCTGCGCACTTCTTGTGAGCGCCTTAGGATGATTCGCGAACAGCCTATCAATTCTCGCGAACGCTTCATCATAATTCCTGAACGCTTTTTCATGATTCCGGGACGCTTCCTCAAGCTTCCGGAACGTTTCATCGAGCTTCCAAAATGTTTTATCTAGCTTCATGAAAGTTTCATTACGCTCCACGAACAAATCGTTATGCTCCGGGAACAGTTCGTGGATCTTCAGGAGCAATTCATCAAGCTCAATGCACAATTCAGTGTGCTCGAGGAACAATTCGCAGAGCCTGGGGACCATTTCTTCTCGCCAGATCGTCCATCCATTTCGCGTGATGACACAATCTGATGGCGGAATTACATCATCATCTTGGCATCTGGCTGTGTGAGCCGATCGGCTGAGCGCATGAGCGGTCTGGATGGTCGCAGCCGCTGGCGGGCTGGGGCATTGGGTTTGTCTGCTGGCGTCATCAGACTGGTGGCTGATGATGTCAGCCAGTTGTCTGGCGCAATCATCCTGCTGTCT
>CAZNPU010000020.1:0-55586 GCA_964575335.1 uncultured Isosphaeraceae bacterium
TTCATCGCGCACCTGCTCGGGCGAAAGATGCGGCTCGCGCTCGGCGACGCGCTTCATCTGCGGTGTGATGATTCCCAGCCGCGCATGTTCAAGCTGCGTAATCGGTTGAAAGTCTTTGGGAAAAGTCACGCGGCGAGTGACGTTGCGCGCATCGGTGAAAATCACCATGCCTTGTCCAGCCTCAAAGCTCATGGTGCGCAGACCGTGAGCTTCATCAGCGTTGAATGTTTCCACAAGCCAGTCAGGCGGCAGAAAATCCCAGGCCGTTTTATCGCTGGGCGCGGGCATGCCGGGCGTATCGGGCGAGGCGTACATGAGCGGCCCGCCGATATCCGCCCGAAGGGCAAAGCTCCCTGGTGTTGTGACGCCTGGCGTGTTGCCGGGATTGGCAGCGCCATGGAGCGGCAGGGTATAGGCAGGTTGATCGACAGAAACGCCAGCAGCTTTGGTGATCATGCAAACCTCCATGAGCGATGCGCAGGTTGTGTGCGCATCGAATACGCTGGGGTTGCCGGCCGCGAAGCGTGACGCCCTTGGTTGCGAACGTTCATCAGCACGCGTCGTGCCAGTTCGCGTGTCCATGAATGGGACAGGGTCGCTTCCCTACGCCGGTACAAACCGGATCAGGTTCCACGGGTGCTTCTCAGCGGACGCTCACGTTGAACGCCGCGCCCCGAGCGAACGAAGGTACCGAGTCGATTGTATCGGCTGCGCACCGGCAGTGCCACCATTTGCGCTGCACTTGCAGTTGCTGTCAGAAGCAAGTCGGTACTTTGACGTATCAGCAGCAGAGCCGGAGCTTTCATTCAATCAGCGCACAAACGGCGTTATTCGTTTATGCACTTGCGCGATCGTCCAATCGTCGCACGCCTCGACCGGGCTTCTGGCCTTTTTTGATCGGCCGACTTTTCTTTGAGCGCTTTGGCTGGAACACCTTTTTACGCCCGGCAACGGCTTTGCCGCCACGTTTGCTGCCGGCGGCTGCGGTGGTGGTTGAGCGTCCTCGTTTTCCTCGCCGCATTTCCACGGTGGGCGTGAAGCCGGGCACGTCCTCTGCGTAGACCTCAATGCCGAGCGAATCGAGAATCGCTCGCCAGTGCAATCGATCATCTTCGGAAAGGAAGGTGAACGATTCGCCGAAGCCGCCGCCATGTCCTGTCCGACCGATGCGATGGACGTATTCCTCGGGCGGATGCGGCACGTCGTAATTGATGACGGTGCGCACCGCCGGAATATGCAAGCCGCGCGCAGCGACATCAGTTGCCACCAGCACCTGCAATTCTTTGTTGGCGAAGCGATCAAGCGCGCGCTGTCGCTGCGCTTGACTGCGATCGCCATGCAGCATGCCCACTTTGATGCCATTGCGCTCCAGCGCGGTTCCAACCCATCCCACACGCCGGCGCGTGCGGCAGAAGACCAGTACGCCGGTGTGCCTGTTCTGAGCAATCAGATGCAACAGCAGCGAAACCTTGTCGCGATCATCAACCGGCACCAGATGCTGCTGCACGTGAGATACCGGCGTCGAATGACGCCCAACTTCAATGCGAACCGGATCGTTGAGGAATGCTGAAGCAAGCTCCTCAACTTCGGGCGGCATGGTGGCGGTGAACAACAGCGTCTGCGGATGCGGAGGAATGGTCTGCAGAATGAGACGAACCTGCGGCAGAAAGCCCATGTCGAGCATGCGATCCGCTTCGTCGATGGCGATGTGCCGAATGTACGCCAGCGAGAGCGCGCCGGCTTCAAGCAACTCGCGCACGCGGCCGGGCGTGGCGATGAGCATGTCCACGCCGCGCGCGATTGCTTTGGCTTGTGGCGACAGCGACACTTTGCCGTAGGCGCACGCCGTCCGCAGCACCGATCCCTGTGTGATGGCGGCGGCTTCATCGGCGACCTGCACAGCCAGTTCGCGCGTGGGGCACAGCACCAGCGCGCGCAGCCGAGTTGGCGGATCGATGGGCTTGCCTTTTGGCTGAGGCCGCCTGGAGATCAGATGATGGGCCAGCGGCGCGATGAACGCAGCGGTTTTCCCGGTGCCGGTCTGCGCCAGGCCGATCACATCCCGGCCGTCCAGGATGGGCGGAATGGCCTGCGCCTGAATAGGACGCGGCTCAGCGTAGCCCATCAGGCCAAGATTGCGCGTGATGATGGGATGGAGGTGCAACTGGTCAAATGGCATGAAGCAAGGTCCTGAAACGGGCGCCAACTGCTGCCTGTCTGTTTGTGGCTGAAAATATCCATATCGATCGAAAGCGGCTGATAAAACGGGTCTGCTTACGCGCCAGAGCATAGCCGGTTGCCGGCTGAAAAAACTTCGTTTATGACGGAATTGACTCTACCGCATTGTGGTCTACAGTGAACGTAACGCCATGATGATCAACCGCGCCATGTTTACACAGTGCATCGTGATGAGGAAGTCCTGCCACCTTCCAAGGTGGACAGGGTCGATGCCATAGAGCGCGCAAACAGACCATACCTGCTCAAACGCTCCGTGCAACGCCCTGTCCAGAACAAGACAGGGCGTTTTTCTTAGTACCCAATCGCCCGAACCCATCTCCTTTGTTTCGCTCTGAACTCCACTGCGATTTGACATGCTCAACCAACAGTAATGCGCGGCGATGCGCTTCAACTTCACGTGGACTTCAGGGCGGCATGCTTGATTCACACCACATTCAGGAAGGTAACCATGTTGAAGCACTCCGCAATCGTCTGTCAGATCATGTGTGTCCCGCAGGTTCGTTTCTTTGCTCCGAATACCGCAAGCCCACCTGAAGAGGAAGGAGCCGGATGACCATGAAGCCAACCATCTCCAACGCGTTCAACGACGGCTCAGCGGATCGACCCAACAACGAGCAGACCTCGCCCGAAGCCTGGGAGCTGCGTCAGCCGCAATCCAATAATGCACGCTCACCGCGTAATCCGCGCAAGAGCCTGGCGGCTTCGCTTGCCCCCATGCAGGTGGATTTGCGCGAGACGGACTTTGGCTGGTCGCTCGAACTCAGCCCTATACAGGCTGCGGACGCCGTCCGAGCCTTGACGAAAAACCACGCCGATGAATCCGAATTGCGCTATCTCGTGAGCATGGAGCAGTCGTCGTGGAGCAACGGCGGCAGCGATGCGTCGATCGCCATGATCGCTCAGCGGCTGTCGATCCCGGTTCTTGAGCAGTTCGATAACGATCAGCTCATGCTCAACAAACTGAGCCTGATGCAGCTTGTGAGCCTGTGCGAACCAAGCCGGCTGCTGGTGACGGTTATTGACGGTCCGATTGAAGCGGGCGATGTCCAGGCCATCGAGCGGGCGATTGAGAAGAACCAGTCGCCGCTGCAGGCGGAACTTCGCGCTGTTGCCGCCATCGAAGTGATGGGCGATCGCAGCGTGGTGCTGCATTGCCGCGAGAAAACCCAGGCGCTGACGGTGGTTGCGGAGAACTTCCGCCACTATCTGGCTGCTCTGCGTAACCGGCCGATGGATGAGTTCGCTGCTCCCGATCCGTGGCAGATCGAGCGATTGCTCAGCGTGACAGGGCTGATGACGATTCGACCGATCGAAACCCAGATCTTCTCGACCTCCATCGATGTGGGCGTCAACACCGCACAGGAGCGCTTCAACCAGCCGGCTGACCAGTCGCTGATTTACGATATTCCCAGCAACAGCTGGCATGACGAGCCGTAGCGGGCCTCTGGCGGCCAACTGAGCAGGAATTTGAATTGCACGCGGTTCCCTATGGAACCGCGTGCTGTCATTGGACGAATTGCAAGGCAGAAGAGCCATCACGCCGCCTGGCTGGGTCTGCGGCGCGGAGAGAAGATGGGAGAATGGTCAGGCGGCCGGTCATCGCAAGGCGATCGGCCGTCTTCACATTCCGGTCCAGCCTGATGAACCCCCTTTGAAAGTCCCAATCTGTCCAGGTGCCCTAGGCAGTTTGCTTCAGATGCTTATGCTTCCGGCATGACGCTTTTTCATGCCACCACCATTTTGTGCGTTCGTCGCGATGATCGCGTTGCAATCGCCGGCGACGGTCAGGTCACCATGGGCAATACCGTTGCCAAGAGCGATGCGGTAAAAGTGCGCAAGCTGCCGGGTGTTGGCGCCAAAGGCGCCGGCGTTCTGGTGGGATTTGCCGGCTCAGCGGCGGACTCGTTCGCCCTGCTGGAGCGGTTTGAAGCCAAGCTCAAGGATTCGCCCAACAACCTGACGCGGGCCGCCATTGAGCTTGCCAAAACCTGGCGCACCGATCGCGTGCTGCGCCGGCTGGATGCGCTGCTGATCGTGGCGGATCGCTCTGCGACCTATTTGCTCAGCGGCCAGGGCGATGTGATTGAGCCATCCGATGGCATCTGCGGCATCGGTTCAGGTTCGCCTTACGCCATCGCTGCTGCGCGGGCGCTGTTCAAACACACTGATCTGGCGCCTGCTGATCTCTGTCGCGAGGCGATGATCATCGCGGGCGAAATCTGCATCTACTCGAATACCAGCATCGCCGTCCTTGATCTTGATGCGCCCTGAGGAGAATCCGCGCATCATCACCGCTCACCGCTGGGATCGCTGGCTGGATTTTCGGACGTTGACGTTCATCGCGTTGCCAAGCTGGGACACGTACGCAACGAAATGCGTTTGCGCGAGCTAACCTGGGTTGTCTGATGAGCCGATAAGACGCCTATGGCAGCATGGCTGTCAAAGGTTCTGAATGTGCTCAGCCCTCCCGACACAGCGCACGAAGAGGTGCGGCGCAAGCTCGAGGCAGCACAGCGTGCGCGCGTGAAGCTCTGGCTGGAAGTCGGATCACCCGGCCGACTCACGCTGCTCGGCACCACGGTGGAACAGGTGCGCAGCGCCGACATCATCATCGCTCAGCCTTCAGTGGGCGGGCTGACGCATCCCCTGACCGTCGGTGAACGCCTCAGGCTCGGTTTTGTTCATGAGCGAAAGCATTATTCCGGCCAGACGCAGTGTCTCGGCCGTATCACCATTCCCGCAGGCAGCGTGACCAGCGCCAGCGACGCATTGCTGTACGCCTATCGGCTTGCTTTCCCGAAGCAGTTGCAGGTTGAAGATCGCCGCAAGGAGCCTCGCGCGAATCTCCTGCTCGATCCAGCGCCCGAAGCGCAGGTTTATGCGCCGTCGCTGGCTGGGCCGGTGTTTGGACGCATACTGGACATCAGCATGAGCGGTTCGCGCATCCGCACGCCGCTGACCATCAAAGGCGTTGCTGTTGGGCAGGAAGTCTTTCTCAAAGCGCTGCTGCCCGAACCGGTCGGTTTGATCGACCAGCCGGTTGAAGTTGTGCGGCTGGAAGCTGATTACCGCACTGGTGATCATCTCATCAGCGTGCGATTTGTCGATCGGATTCCCGGCCTTGCCGATCTGCTTCGCGGACGAACCACAAGCGTGCTCGCCGCTGCACGAACGGCGTAGCATCCACCTTCGTATAGCTCGCAGCAAAAGCTCAACAACAAGCGGGCGGGAGCAGCATAGCGAGGGCATGAAGCGGCCTGCGCGACAAGGATCAGTCGGCTTTGCCGGCAAACAGGGTTGCTGTTGATGAAAAGCTGCTGACAGGTTGAGCAGCTGCGCCGGGAAGCGGCCTGCCGGCCTTCTGCTTTCTGCTTTGCGTTTTCTGTTTTATGTTTATGCTTTGCGTGCAGGAGACCCATGCTCTATTACGCCGTCACCATCTTCCTGAGTGCGTTTTTGCTGTTTCTGGTGCAGCCGCTGATCGGCAAGTTCATCCTGCCGTGGTTCGGCGGCGGTTCGGGCGTTTGGACGGTGTGCCTGCTGTTTTTTCAGGGGCTGTTGCTGGCCGGGTACGCCTATGCGCATGGCATTGTGCGATGGCTTTCGCCGCGCGGACAGATGTGGCTGCATATGGCGCTGCTGGCTCTTGCGCTGGCGTTTCTGCCGATTGTGCCTGGTGAGCAGTGGAAGCCGCACGATGCATCCATTCCCGCGTGGCGCATTTTGCTGCTGCTGACAGCCTGCCTGGCCGGGCCGTATCTCATGCTTGCTGCGACGGGGCCATTGCTTCAGGCGTGGTTTGCGCGTACGCACGCAGGCGTCTCACCGTACCGGCTTTATGCGCTTTCAAATGCCGGTTCGTTGCTGGCGCTGATGGCGTATCCATTTGCAGTGGAGCCGCTGCTGTCGCGCAGCATGCAGGCGATATTGTGGTCAGGCGCGTTTGTGGTCTTTGTGCTGCTGTGCAGCTACTGCGCTGTGCGATCGGGCGATACAGCAGCATCGGTGACCACTGAGAAACGCGGAGCTGATCAATCATCCTCGCGCCCGTTGCATAAGGATTCCGTTTCGACCGATGCGCAGGCGAGCAACAATCGCATCACGCTCTTGTTATGGGTGCTGCTGCCTGCGTGCGCATCGATCATGCTGCTGGGCGTGACCAGCCAGATTACGCAGGACATCGCTCCTGTGCCGCTGCTGTGGATTCTGCCGCTGGCGACATATCTGCTTTCGTTCATCATCTGCTTCGAGTGGCCCGGCCTGTATCACCGCACGGCATTTGGTTTTCTCTTTGTGGTGAGCGTCTGGCTGGTGCCGGTGATGATGTTGAGCCTCACTGCACCGATTCAATGGCAGATCGCCGGTCATCTTTTCATCCTGCTGATCGTGTGCATGGTGTGTCACGGCGAGGTGTACCGGTTGCGACCTCCGGCTTCCCGGCTCACCGGCTATTACCTGTGCATCGCAACAGGCGGCGCGCTGGGCGGCGCATTTGTCTCGCTTGTCGCGCCGGCTGTGTTCTCAACATACGTTGAATATTACATCGGCCTGTTCGGCACAGGCGCGCTGCTGCTGACATGCATGTTCACCGATGCATCGTCAGTATTTCATCGTGGTGCATGGCGTCCGGCATGGCTGGGGTTGATCCTCGTGGTGATCGGGGCGGGATTCGTCATTCGAATGATCTTCGACCAGACCCATCGTGAGACGGTCTATACCGCACGTAATTTCTACGGCGTCCTGAGCGTGGATCTGCGCGGCCGCGGCGTCCCTGAGTTGGAGATGTGGACGCTCGAACACAGCCGCATCACGCATGGTTTGCAGCTCACGCATCCGGACCGGCGCTGGTGGCCCACCACGTATTACGGGCCAGAAACCGGCGCAGGGCGCGTACTGCGGTTTTTTCCAAAGCCGGGCAACCATCGAGTGGGACTGGTTGGCCTCGGCGTAGGCACGCTGGCGGTGTTCGGAAAGCCGGGCGATGTCTATCGCTGCTACGAAATCAATCCCGAGGTCATTCGTCTTGCGCAGAATCACTTCACGTTTCTGGAAGACTCACGCGCGACAGTTGAAATGGCACCGGCAGGCGATGCGCGATTGATGCTCGAACGCGAGGAACCGCAGCGATTTGACGTGCTGGTACTCGACGCGTTCAGCGGTGACGCCATTCCCGTGCATCTGCTCACGAAAGAAGCGTTTGAAATTTACATGCGCCATATGAACGAAGACGGCGCAATCCTGGTGCACATCACCAACCAGTTCGTCGATCTGCTTCCGGTGCTGGCAAGCGCTGCGGAGCATTTTGGCCTGGAAATCCTGCACCTATATACACCCGCCGACGAAGTCCACATGGTGTGGGCATCCCGATGGGTCATCCTGACCAACAACGAACAACTGCTTCGCATGCCCGAAGTCACCTACGGAGCGACCGTGCCTGGTCCCACCATGCGGCGCGTTCGCCTGTGGACCGATGACCGCAGCAACCTGCTGGATGTCTTGCGATAAAGACAAAACAATGCAGGCGAATGCATTGCGCTGAATGCAGGAAGAAGAATGCGGCGAATAGTGGCCGTTGGGGGATCGCTGCTGCTCAGCGCTCGTACCAGAACCGCGGCGTCACCAGCACAATGATTGCATAAATCTCCAGACGCCCCAGCACCATCAGGATGCTCATGATCCATTTGCTGGTTGCAGAGAACCAGCCATAGTTCGACGTCGGTCCAACCTGTTCCAGCCCCGGGCCGATGTTCGCCAGCATGGCGATGCTGGCGGTTGCAGCAGTGCCGAAAGTGCACTGCACCTGAGAATTGAACTGCTCAAGCAGCATGATGACGACTGCGCCGGCAGCAAACAACAAGCCAAAACCAATCACATAGGCGAGCGTTGACAGCTTCAATTCCGGATCGATTGAATCCTGCGACACCCGCACCGGCCGCACCACTTGCGGACGAAAGACATGTTCGATTTCACGGTGCAGGATCTTGAACATGATCCAGATGCGCACGACTTTGATGCCCGAACTGGTTGATCCCGCCGACCCGCCGATGAACATAAGCGCCACCAGCGCCGCCTTCGCGAGAAACGGCCACGCGTTGTAATCAGCAGTGCCGAAACCGGTGGTGGTCTGGATGGCCACCGCGGTGAACGCGCTGTATTGAAGAACGTTGCCTGTCGTCGTATCGACCACGCGGCCGTCGATGAGCGGGAATGTGCGCAACTGCACAGACAGCGAAACAGCAATGATCGCTGTTGCTGTTACAAGCAGCAGCAGATACAAACGCAGTTCCGAATCCTTCAGCACAGCGTCAAATCGACCCCGCAGAATCGCATAGTACAGTGCGAAGTTGATGCCGCCGGCTGCCATAAAAACCGTGAGAATAATGATGATGGCGGTGGAATCGTACGCTGCGATGCTGGCGTTTCTGGTGCTGAAGCCGCCGGTGGGCAAGGTGGTGAAGCTGTGCGCGACGGCGTCAAACCATTCCATACCCGCGATGCGCAGCAGCACAATCAACACCGCCGTCATGCCGAGATAGATGTACCACAGCGTGCGGGCCGTGTCGCGGATTTGCGGCGTGACGCCTTTCTTTGCCGGTCCGGTGGCTTCTGCGCGAAACAGCCGCTTGCCCCCCACGCCCAGCGAGGGCAACACCGCGACGAACAAAACAACAATGCCCAGTCCGCCCAGCCACTGTGTGAATGCGCGCCACAGCAGCAAACTGCGCGGCATCGCTTCGATGTCGATCAGCACCGACGCCCCCGTTGTGGTCAGCCCGCTCATCGCTTCGAAATAGCAGCTTGAAAATGAATGAAAGGGATGATCGTCGCTGATGGAGTGATTCAGCAGCGCCCAGAAGTAGTACGGCAATGCTGAAAACGCTGCGCCCAACAGCCAACTTACGCCCACCAGTAACAGCGCTTCGCGCCGGCCGAGCTGTTTTGTTCCGGTTCGGGTTGCTAGCCAGCTCACGCCGCCGAACAGCAGCGTCGCCGCTCCGCTGAACAGCAGCGCCTGCCGGGCATATCGGTCGATTTCATGCTCAAGCCAGCTTTCGATGCCGAAAAACCCAACCGACATCAAAAACATGATCGCGCTGAGCACGATGAACAGAAGGCCGAGTTGATTGATGATAAAACGATAGTTCACAATCTGAACGCCTGTGAATCTGATGGGCTTATGTTCGTGCGCCGCCGGTGCAATAAGTGACAGAAAGATTGCAATGAGCCTGCATCATGATGTCAAATGGGTTTCCTGTTTGTGCAAGATTCAGTAATCGATCATCACGCTGATAACGCAGGAATGCTCTGCTGCGTGCGATGGGTGACGATGATCGCTGGTCGATCGCCTGGAAACAACATTCAACCCAGCATCAGGCTGCGCAACGATTTCTCCGTGCCGTGCCGGCCGATCACCAGCACCGTATCGCCCGCCTGGATTGCGTCATCGGCGGTGGGCACCCAGATATCATCGCCGCGACGAATGGCGGCGATCACCCAGTCGGGAGTGAGTTTGATGGCCTTGAGCGTCTTGCCGGTGATGGCGGTCTGCTCGCTCACGCGCACCTGAAATGCGTCGATGTGTCCTTCCGCCAGCGATGCAAGCAGTTGAATGGGATGCTCATCGAGCATGCTCTCAATTTCCTTGGCAGCCACCACGCGCGGACTGAACGGCCGGTCGACGCCGATGTGATACAACAGATCGAGGTACTGTGACCGCTGCACAACCGCAATGACTTGGGTCACTCCCAGCGTTTTTGCCAGCACCGAACCGATGATGTTGTTTTCATCATCGTCGAGCAGTGCGACAAAAACGTCAGCCTGGCCGATGCGCTCTTCTTCGTAGACTGCCGGGTCTGTCGGGTCAGCGTTCAACACCGTTACCCAGTCCAGCTGCTCCGCTAGTTCCTGAGCAAGAGTGCGATCGGTTTCAAACAGGCGGATCGACCAGTTCTTTCCGCGTAGCGCCCGGCAAAGCCAGATGGCCATGACCTGCCCGCCCATAATGACCACCTTCCGCCGCTTGGCTTCGTCGCGCATGAACAGGCGGCGGGCGTCATTGAAAATGTTGGCGTTGCCCACCAGTACAATGCGATCGCCGGGCTGCAGCGTGGTGTGCGCATCAGGAATGAACACTTCCTTGCCGCGCGTCACTGCGCCAATGCGAGCCCCGCGCATCAATCGAAGCTCGATGAGCGGCCGACCGACGCCCGGCGCATTCTCGCTGACTTCGAATTCCTGCATGTCGATCTTGCCGCGGGCAAAATGCTCGATCGCCAGCGCAGCAGGATTGCGCATGGTACGGGCAATGGCGGTGGCGGTGGCGAACTCCGGACAGATCAGTTGATCGATGTTGAAGTGACGCTGGTAATCCAGTCCGCGATGCTCAAAGTAGGTTGCGCGATGCACGCGGGCGATGGTTCGCTTTGCTCCGATCGCCTTGGCGATTGATGCGCACAGGAGGTTGATCTCATCGCTGTTGGTGGCGGCGACCAGAAGATCAGCATCCTCACAGCCAGCTTCGCGCAGGACCTCAGCCTGGGCGCAGTTGCCCGTGAGCGTGCCCACGTCCATGCTGTCAGCGATGGTGTGAAGCCGCTCCGCATTCTGATCGACGATGGTGATGTCGTGGCCAGCGGCGGCCAGGACGTCAGCAGCATGGCTTCCGACCTCGCCTGCGCCGCAGATGATGATGTTCATGGGCGGTTGCCTTCGCTCCTTTCAACTGTCGCCAGAGGTTAGAGTCATATCGGAGAAGGCAGGGGGCAGGTGAATATTTTGCCGCAGATGCGCAACCTGGACAACCTCAGCTGTCTGTTGTTTATCAAGCCGCGTCTGCAATGCGCCGCACAGTGCGGATATGATCGGAATTATGGACGCAGTCATCAACGGCATTCGCCTGCACTACAACGTTTATGGTCCCGACCATGGGTATCCGCTGCTGTTTATTCATGGATTTCTGCTTTCAGGCGAAATGTGGTCGCCGATTGTTGATGCGCTGCGTGAGCAATACCGGTTGATCATCCCGGATCTTCGCGGCTTTGGCAGCAGCCAGGTTGCTGCCCATGTCGAACCGATGGTCATACCTGCCGCCAGCATAGCCGAGTATGCCGACGACCTGGCGCTTCTGCTGGATCACCTTCACGAGCAGCGGCCGGTAGTGGTGGTCGGCCTGTCGATGGGCGGGTACATCGCCTTTGAGTTTTTTCAGCGGCATGCATCGCGCGTTCTTGCGATGGTGTTGGCCGACACGCGAGCGGAGGCGGATACCGACCAGCGGCGAGCGGAGCGGTATGAGATGGCTGCACGCGCTCTGGCCGAAGGCAGCAGCGTCGTGGCCGATGCAATAATTAACAACTCGTTCGGGCCGCATGCGCCGGCGGAAATGAAACGTCAGTGGTACGAAGTCATGAGCCGCAACGCTCCTCATGGTGTGGCAGCGGCATTGAACGCGGCGGCGGGGCGAGCCGATTCAACCGATCTACTGCGCGCCATCAACTGTCCTGTCCTGCTGATTGTGGGCGAACACGATACGGTTACGCCGCTTGCTGGTATGCAGCGTATGCAGCAGCGCATTCGCTTGTCGCAACTGACCGTGATTCCTGGTGCAGGTCACCTGCCGCCGATTGAGCAGCCCGAGCGATTTGCTGAGGCATTGCAGCAGTTTTTGCTGGAGGTCGTGCCGAGTGAATACACCGGCGCTGCTGTGCCGTGAAATCATGGCGCAGCGGATCGACAGCGCATCATGCGCTTGCTCCATCATCGCATCAAGTCGAGCCTGAGCGCGGGGATGCTTGGCGACCAATCACACGCGCGTCAGCTTGCGATAGCGAATGCGGCGCGGCTGATCAGCTTCGATGCCGAGGCGTTTGCGGCGCGCCTCTTCATAGCTCGAATAGTTGCCGTCATGCCAGACGACCTGCGAATCGCCCTCGAACGCCAGGATGTGGGTGGCGATGCGGTCGAGGAACCAGCGATCGTGCGAGATGATCACGCAGCAGCCGGCAAAGCTTTCCAGCGCTTCTTCCAACGCGCGCATGGTGTTCACATCAAGATCGTTGGTCGGTTCGTCGAGCAGGATCACGTTGGCGCCGCTCTTGAGCAGACGGGCCAGATGAACGCGGTTGCGCTCGCCGCCTGAAAGCGTGCCGACGATGCGCTGCTGATCCGGGCCCAGAAAACCGAAGCGCGACACATATGCGCGGCTGTTGACGGTCGCGTTGCCGAGCTTCAGTTCCTCATCGCCGTCGGTGATGGCTTCCCACACCGTCTTGTCATCCGGCAGCGTGTCGCGCGTTTGCTCCACATACGCCAGCTTGACGGTTTCGCCCACGCGGAACGTGCCGCTGCTGGGCTGCTCCTGGCCGGTAATCATCTTGAACAGCGTTGTTTTGCCTGCGCCGTTGGGACCGACAACGCCCACGATGCCGCCCGGCGGCAGACTGAAGTTGACGTTCTCCATCAGCACGCGGTCGCCATAGGCTTTGCTGACATCCTTGGCTTCAATGACCAGATCGCCCAAACGCGGACCGGGCGGGATGAAGATTTCAATGTCCTTGACCTTCTCCTTCACGTCGGCGTTGAGCATTGCCTCATACTGCCGAATGCGCGCCTGGCTTTTTGCCTGGCGGGCCTGCGGTGAGCGGCGAATCCACTCCAGCTCACGGGCCAGGGCTTTCTGGCGATTGCTTTCCTGCTTTTCCTCCACCGCAAGCCGGGCTTTTTTCTGCTCAAGCCACGATGAGTAATTGCCCTTCCACGGAATGCCGTGGCCGCGATCGAGTTCGAGAATCCAGCCCGCTACGTTGTCGAGGAAGTAACGGTCGTGCGTGACGGCAATGATGGTGCCCTCGTAACGTTTGAGGTGCTGCTCAAGCCACGCCACGCTCTCAGCATCAAGATGGTTGGTCGGTTCATCCAGCAGCAGAATGTCAGGCTTTTTGAGCAAAAGCCGGCAGAGTGCAACGCGGCGTTTTTCACCGCCCGAAAGCACATCGCACGACATGTCCGCAGGCGGACAGCGTAGCGCGTCCATTGCCATCTCAAGCTGCGAATCAAGATCCCACGCGTTGCGCGCGTCAAGCTCAGCCTGAATATCGCCCTGGCGTTCGAGCAGGCGATTCATCTCGTCATCGTCCATCGGTTCAGCGAACTTCTCGCTGATGGCCTCAAACTCTTTCAGCAGGTTGATCGTGTCCTGCACGCCTTCTTCAACTACCTCGCGCACGGTGCGGGTTTCGTTCAGCAGGGGTTCCTGTTCGAGATAGCCGATGGTGTACCCCTGCGCTGCGGAAACCTTGCCCTCGTAATCGGTGTCAACGCCCGCAAGAATGCGCAGCAGCGAGCTCTTACCCGAGCCGTTCAGGCCCAGCACGCCGATTTTTGCGCCGTAGTAGTATGAAAGATAGATGTCCTTGAGGACCACCTTCTTGTCATACGATTTGCTGACTCCGATCATGGAGTAGATGATGCGCGTGGTTTCATTGCTCATGTCGCACACTCCACTGGCCTGGCATGAGTCGTGACATCACGCTCACGCAGGCAACTGCTCCAGTTCGCCTTGCACTTCGCTCATCAACTGCTGCATCGTTTCGGGACCGAAGTCAAACTTCAGCCCTGCTGCTGCAAACAATTCCGGCAGCGGACGCGAACCGCCGAGCGAAAGTCCTTTCTTGTAGTTTTCAATAGCTGCGCTCCTGTTGCGCCGGAACTGCAGCCACATCTGCAATGCGCCAAGCTGCGCGATGCCGTATTCAATGTAATACAGCGGCACGGTGAACGGATGCAGTTGACGATGCCAGAGCGTTCGGCGGAAATGCTCCAGACCAGTCCAATCCACAGCCGGTCCGAAGCGGTCATCCAGCTCCAGCCAGTAGGCGTATCGCTCTTCGCGCGTGTGATCGGGATTGAGATAAATCCAGTGCTGGAACGCGTCGATCGTGGCGATCCAGGGCAGCATCTTGGCCAGATCTTCCAAATGGCCGCGAATGGCTCGCGCTGCGTCGGCCTGGTCGTAGAACTCGCTGAGATACGGGAACGCCAGCAGCTCCATGCTCATGGACGCCACTTCAGCAAACTCAAGCGGCGCGTGGCGGTAGTCCACCAGCGGCTCATCCTTGCACAGCATGCTGTGAAACGCATGGCCGGCTTCGTGCACCATTGTTTCCAGATCGCGCTGCAGCCCCGCAGCGTTCATGAAGATAAACGGTTTGCGCTGGCGATCGCGCATGTATTGATATCCGCCCGGAGCTTTGCCCTTGCGCGATTCCAGATCGAGACAGTCGCCGCTGCGCAGCGAATCGAACATCTCGCCCAGCGCCGGGTCCATCTGATGAAACAGCCGCGAGGTTCGTTCGACAAGTTCATCAGCTTTTTCAAACGGTCGCAGCGGTGAGCGGCCCTTGATATCCACCGCCAGATCCCACGGCCGCAGCGCCTCCACGCCCAGCGCCTTCTTGCGCTCCTCGTTCAGTTGCCGGTAGACGGGCACGCAGACCTGCTCAGCCGCGGCATGAAATCGCTGGCAATCTTCCGGCGTGTAGTCGAAACGGTGCTTGCGCTTGAATGCGTACTGGATGTAGTTCTCAAAGCCGGCATTCTGCGCCATCTGATGACGCAATCTGATCATCTGATCAAATAGCCCGTCGATGCGCTCGTGGTCCTGATAGCGGCGCTCCGCCACCACACGCCACGCCTCCTCGCGCAACGCGCGGTCGGTTTCCTCCAGATACTTGCCCATCTGCGGCAGCGTTTTTTCCTCGCCGCGGAACATCACCGTCATCGCGCCGCAGATTTCCTCATACTGCTGAGCCAGCTTGGTTTCTTCCGTTTGCAGCGGGATGTTCTGCTCCCGAAACAGTTCCACATCGGCCTGAAGATTGCGCAGCAGCACGCCGTAGCGATCCTGATCAAGCCGCTCCGCGTGCGGGCTGCTGACGATCTTCTTGTCCAGCTCGAAGCTGATCTTCTTGAGCTTTGGCTCCACGTGCTCGACGAAGTTCAGATACGCCGCCTTTGCCGCCTCGTCATCGGTGTGACAGGTCATGCGAATGTAGAGGTTGGCCTGCGCTTCGCTGGCAGCTGCATCCAGTTCGCTGCGATCAAGCAGCAGTTGTTCCAGGCAGCCTTCGCACTTGAGCGGCCGATCCAGCAGAGCCTGGTACAGCGGCTGCAGGTTCTCCCATTTCGTTGCGTCCAAGTCGGCTGGCACAAAGTCGGTTGCAGGCGTGGCAGTGGTGGTTGGCATGTTGGATCAGTCCTGGCTGATGGATGAATGAAGATGAATGAAAAAATAGGTGATGTCGAGTGGTTGAGTGAGACTCAGACAGCAGTCGGCGCGCGCATACACCCGGTACGCAGCGCTTCATCTGCCCGATACCCCAGCATTCTGTCACGATAGCCGGTTCATTCGGTTGTGGGTAGTTGCAGCGGGTTTTCCATGCAATCCATCACGAATTCCTGCGATCGAAACAGATGACCATATGGCGGCGCTGAAAAGTGAGTTTGAAGCGCCGCTCGCGATTCGCAGCGTTTTACCTGCTCACAGGCCGTATTCCAGCTCGCCGTCATCAACCAGATACAGCCCTAAAAGCCAATCGTTTGCCAGGTAAGGATCGACCCTGAGCGTACCTTTGAGCGTGCCGTAGTTGAGAAATCGCTGACTGGTTATCGCCATCGGCTTTTTCAGCTTCACCTCAATGGCGTCGTAAGGCGACGGCGGTACGCCGATGCAGCAGCCGTCCCACATGTTCAGCATCACCAGCACTTCCTTGGCTTCCATGGTGGCCAGCGGAAACGCCAGGTAACCAGCGATCTTGATATGCTTGCCGTCGAGTATCTTGATGCGCTCGGGCAGTTCGGTCATGCCCAGGCGCGGCTGATAGGTGTCGGAAGCGGAAACAAGCAGATCCCAGCTGATCTGATACGGATCTTCCTTTGTGCCGCTGCCGCGCACAACGTACTTGCCATCAACAAGCACTGATCCATCGGGCTGCGGTTCGAACGTGGCTGGACCTGCAGCAACCGGTTGCCTTGGCGCATCGCTGGCGATGTTCGCGCCAGGCGCAAGCGGGTTTTGTGCAGGCGTGCCGGGGACATGCGCTGTGTGATCGCCGGGTTGAATTGCCGTTGCGCTCTGCCCAGCGTTGCCTGTGCCGGCTGGCGGCGCAGCAGTTGACTGCATGGCGGATTCATACAGTTCATCAGCCAGCGCAAGCGCTTCTTCCAGTTCAGCAAAGTTCTCATCCAAAGCGGCGACTTCAGCATCTTCTTCAGATGTCGCTGCTGCTGCGCTGTTTGCGGCTGATTGCGGCTGGGCGGACATCGCAGAGGCCGGCGCCGATTCGGTTGGCGGTGACGATGCGCCACCAGCGAGCAGATCCGGTGAATCGCTTGCTTTTGATCCACCCGATCCGCGCCACATCAACGCCACGGTGATGATGGCCAGCAGACCGACGATGGCCCAGAATACTCGCATGGGGAACTCCGACTTTTCTGTGCTCAGGATCGGGACATGGAACCTGTCAACGCAAAAATAGTACGTATGAGCGTTACAGGTGAAAAAGCCACACGATGGCTGATTATTCACCCAATCGGCTTCAAGTTCTTCGCCACCGGGGTTCGATAAGCGAGGATCGCCGGGATCAGCCCTGCGAGAGCTGCCAGGGCAACGGTGCCGAGCACGACCGCCAGCGTCCACTCCAGCCCCAGCGTTGGGTTGATGACAAGGCCAAGGCGCTCGCGCATGACCGCTTTGACGATCTGTGCGCCGATCAGCGACAGCGCTATGCCCGCAATCGCTCCGAGCAGGCCGATCATCGCTGATTCGGTGACGACAAGCCCGAAGATGCGTCCCTGACTGCAGCCGAGCACCCGCAATACAGCAATCTGTCTGCGGCGCTGCTCCATCGAGTTATACAGCGCCAGCATTACCGCGATGCCGCTGGAGAGCATGACCACGCCAGCCATGCCAAGCAGAATCTGATCGATGTTGGAGACGATGTTGAACAGGTTGCCGATCTGCTGCGCCGGCTGGGCAACGGTGATGGAAGTGTCGCGGCGAAGCGAATCAAAGATTTGCGCAAGCACAGCTGTGGCGTCAGAGCCGCTGCGGGTAAGCGCGCGCAGGTAGATGCCCGTGATCAGCCGATCCGCATCGATCAGATCGTCAGCAGTGGTGATCGCAACGGCAGCGTCTTCCGCCTTTCGACGATCGTGCGCATGAATGATCCACGAACTGGTGAGATCGGTGAACAGCGCGCGGTCGTGCGCTGTGCCGGTGGGTTCGAGAATGCCCACAACGGTATAGGCAAAGTCGCGATGTTCGTGCGGCTGCATCACGTCCTCGCCGCGCCTGGCAGCCGAGCGGGATTCAATGCCATGGGTGAGGTAAAGCGAATCGCCCACCTGCATGCCGCGTGTGCGGGCTGCAGTTGCGCCCACGACCACTTCAAAGGGTTTTTCAAAGAATCGCCCTTCGCGCAAGCGCCAGGGATACTCCGGGTCGGGCGAGAACTTGCTGAAAAATTCAGGCGTGGTTGCCATCACCGGCATGCCCTTGTAGCTGTCGCCCTGTTGCGTGGGGATGGCGTATTCCCAGGGATAGCTGCGGGTAATCTGGTTGAACTTGTCCCACGTGATGGGCCGCTTGGGCGGTTCGGCATAGAAGATGCCGTTGAGAATCGCTGTGAGCGCGTTGGAGTCGGCGCTGACCAGCATGTGCATGTTGCCGCTGCCGCGCTCAAAAGCGCGTCGCCCCGCATCGCGCATCGAAAGCAATACCAGCATCAATCCCACCGCCACCGCTACGGTCATGATGGTGGTGACCGTTGAGAACATCCGCGCGGTCATGCTGCGGCGAATGATGGTGAAGTCCGTCAACATCAGTGAAAATCAAAATCTGAAAATCAAAAACCGCTCAATACCAGATCTGACGATCCCCCAATTGCGCCACGCCGGACCTGACGACCGAAGGGAGGAAGGTCCGGATCACCCACAACTTCACCTTGTCATCACCCTTGCTGCAACGCATGCGCTCCCCTCTGACTCAATTCATCCAGCGAAGCGCGGTGTTCGAATCGCTCCGCCATTGCCGGATCGTGACTTACACACAGTAACGCTGCATTGTGCTCAGCGCAGATGCGCTGAATAAGGTCCATTGCAACCGCTGCGTTTGTGGGATCGAGACTTGCGGTCGGCTCATCGGCCAGCACCAGCACCGGCTCACAGGCAATCGCCCGCGCCACCGCTACGCGCTGCTGCTGCCCCACGCTCAACTGTTCCGGTACTGCATCCACCTGTTTAATGTCAAGATGCGCAAGCAGCTCCCGGGCACGTTCACGATGCGTTGCAGGCGGAAAGCGCTTTGGATCAGCGAACATCAATGCTGCCATCACGTTCTCGATCGCAGTGAATCCCTGCAGCAGGTTGAACGTCTGGAAGATCATCCCGATGTGCCGACCACGGAACTGGTCTCGCGCTGCGCCGCGCATGGCATGAACGCGCTTGCCCGCAACAAGCACTTCGCCGTCCATCGGATCGATCAGCCCGGCGATCAGGTGCAGCAATGTGCTTTTGCCCCGGCCGGAGCTGCCGATCAACAGTACCTGCTGGCCTCGGGCAAGCTCCAAATGTGGCACGTCAACCACCAGCTGGTTTGAATGCAAACCGTGGCGATCGTAACGAAACTTCAGGTTACGGATAAGAAGAGCGGGATCGGTCATTGCGATTCATCAGGCCGCAATGATCAGCGGCATTCCCTGCACTATAACCGCTTATGCCCGCATGGTTGCAGTGCAGCTCCCGGGTTTTCGTGCATGAACCGCACAACGGTATGGGCTTCACCTCGCTACACTGCCCGATTAGGACGCTTTGGATACTCTGCATTCACCCGTTCATCCATCACTCATTTCTGAAAACTCCCCGCCATGCCTGCTGACACTTTGCCGCTGTCCGAATTCATTGATCGCCGTCGCCGTTTGCGACGATCGCTCAAATCAGCTGTCGGCCTGCTGTTTGCCGGCCAGCAGGATTCGCACGATGACGCGCCCTATCGCCCGCACCCTCACTTTGAATATCTCACCGGCGTGACCAGCGAACCCGGCGCAGTGTTGCTCATCGATCCGACGCATCCGATCAAAGTGCGGCGTGAAATTCTCTTTCTCCAGCCGCTGAATCCCGAAGTCGAAAAATGGGACGGCTATCGTCTGGAAATCAGTGCCGCTTTGCGCGACAAGACCGGCTTTGCATCGGTGTTCCGCCTCGACAAGCTGCCGATGTTCCTGCACGACGCAGCGCGGCGTACGAAGCGGTTGGCGTGCCTGCACCCGCTGGCGCTTTATACGCAGCCGGTATCGCCCGATCTGGAAATCTTCCGCAAGATTGCTGAACGCATTCCCGGCGTGAGCATCGAAGATCACAGCGATCTGCTGCCCGCCATGCGCAGCATCAAATCGAAGCGCGAAATCGCCATGATGCAGCGGGCCGTTGACATCACCGCAGAAGGCTTTGCTGCTGCCATGCGAAGCGCCAAGCCGGGCATGAATGAGTTTGAGTTGCAGGCCATCATTGAACACGCCTACCGCATGCAGGGCGCCCGCGCAACGGCCTTCGGCACGATTGTCGGCTCGGGCATCAACAGCACCGTGCTGCACTATCGCGCCAATAACAAGATCATCGGCGAGGGCGATTTGATCTGCATCGATTCGGGCGCGAAATGGGCGGGATACTCAGCTGACGTCACCCGCACGATTCCCGCCAATGGGAAATTCACCAAACGCCAGCGCGAACTGTACGACCTGGTGTTGCGCGCCGAGATGACAGCAATCAAGGCAGCCCGTCCGGGAGCGCGATTGTCGGATCTCGATGCTGCAGCCCGTGCGGTTATCGCCAGCGCCGGACTGGGCGATTACTTCATCCACAGCATCGGCCATCATCTTGGGCTGGAGACGCACGACTGCACGCCGCTGGGCAATCAGCCGCTGCAGGCCGGTTCGGTCATCACAATCGAGCCGGGTGTGTACATTCCCGAAGAAGAAATCGGCATTCGCATCGAAGACACCGTGCTGATTACACAAGCAGGCAACAAGGTGCTCAGCGCAGCAATTCCAAAGAAAGCCGACGACATCGAACGCATCATGCGAGGCGGCACGAAGCGGCGGAGCTAGGCGTTCTTTGAATCGCGCGGGCGCGCCAGGCCGACGAAATACGTCGCCTCATCAATGGGCGTGAACACCACGTGATCGCCCGCCTGCACGTTGTGCTTGCGGAACCACGATCCCCACACGCGCGTGCGCAGCATCTTGCGGGGCGCGACAATGTCGGTGCGCACCGTCGGCCCGCCATGCAGCACAAGCGTCATGGGTTTTGCCGCTTCAGATTTGCTCTTGCCGCCCATCGCCCACGCGGGGAACCGCTCGATCATGGTGGTGAGATACAGCGAATTGTTCCGCACATTTCCTGCGGTCACTTGGATTGAGAACGACCCCTCCCCTGCCGTCACCGGCGACGGGGCGCAGCCGTCGTCACGTGTTCGCCGCGCCGGACCATCGTGATCACGCCCAATCCCATCCATCCGACGCCACGCCGGCTCTTCATCCAGCACCAGCCACGCCACGCCCTGCAACGGGCGAATCGATGGGCCGGTATCAATCGGCCGCACATCGCGAAGCCAGACCAGCGTGCAGAAGCGGCTGTTGCGCTTGCTGTTCCAGAATGCAGGCTCGCCGCAGATCAGATCGTTGTAATCGCGCTGAATTTCCCTGACGCGCTTCGGCGTGAGGTTGTCTTCAAACAGCACATGATCCGCAATCGCCATTGCGCCGTACGGTCCGGCGGATTGCTTGAAGTAAATGCGCTCGCCCGCTTCGATCGCGTGGTATGGATCGCGCGCCTGTATTGTCAGCCGACACTCAACGGTCTTTTTCCCCGCGAGAATCAGATCGAGATACGGCTTCAATAAGACGGCGATGTGAATCACGACAGTGTTTCAGTCAGGTTGCTGAGAGCTTTTCAATCACATGTCTGCTGCCCAGGCCCGGGCGGTGCGCCAGCACGCGGAAGTCGATGCCGAGTTGGCGCACCAGGTCATATTCATTGATGTCTTCCGGCCGATAGTCGCCGCCCTTGACGTAAACATCCGGACGAATGGCGTCGATGATCGCGTGCGCGGTCGGTTCATCAAAAACCATCACATAATCCACGCACTGCAGTTCACAGAGAATGTCCATACGGTCAGCGGCGCAGTAGATCGGTCGACCGTCGCCTTTCTGCACGCGCACCTGCTCATCACAGTTGATCGCCACCACCAGAATGTCGCCGCAGGATTTGGCTTCGCGCAGGTACGTCACATGGCCAGCGTGAATGACGTCGAAACAGCCGTTGGTGAGCACGATGCGCCGGCCGGCTTCACGATGCACCGCCACTTCGACCAGCAGTTCATCCAGCGTGCGCACCTTGCCGTTGAGTCCATTGGTCTGCGCTAGCACTTCGCGCTGCACTTGTGCGAAGGGAATCGGCTGCGCACCGAAGACCTGCACTTCCAGACCCGCTGCCACATTGGCGAAGCGCACCGCGTCGAGCCAGTCCAGGCCGTTGGCCCTCGCCCCGGCAAGCGCAGCCAGCACCATGTCGCCTGCGCCGGTGACATCGTAAACATCACGCGCGATCGTCGGCACATGCACCGGCGTGCCGCCGCACACTTCCAGCAGCGCGCCGTGCTTGTCCAGCGTGAGCACCACCGCATCCAGATCCAGTTCGTCCAGCAATTTCTTCGCCAGCCCTGCATTGTGCAGATCATTGGCGTCAATCGGCGTGTCCATCCCGGTGGCAAGCTCCGCTTCCGTGCGGTTGGGCGTGATGGCGGTCGCGCCGCGATACTTCGAATAATCGTCGATCGCAGCGGGATCGACGAGAAGTTCCTTGTTCCGTGCGCGGCACAGTGCAACAAGCCGCTGACACAACGCGCTGGTGCATACGCCCTTGTTGTAATCCTCAAGGCAAACCACATCGACATCATCCAGCCGCGCTTCAATCGCCCTGAGCATCTGCTCGCACAGCTCAGGCGAAAGCGGGTCGCAGGTTTCGATGTCCATGCGGAACATCTTCTGCGGATGTCGGTGCTGAGCCAGACCGATGAGGCTGCGCTTGATGGTGGTCGGACGCGCCGCATCGGTCAAAATGCCGCTTACATCGCAGCCGGCTTCAGCGAGCTTGGCTCGCAGGATTTCGCCCTCGCGGTCGGCTCCAACCACGCCGAAACACAGCACGTTTCCCTTCAGCCCGCGCAGACACAGCGACACGTTCGATGCGCCGCCGGGCCGGTCTTCGAATCGCGTGGCGTGCAACACCGGCACGGGCGCATCGGGACTGAGCCGCTCTGCCGGGCCGTAGACATGCTGATCGAGCATGAAATCGCCGACCACCAGTGCGGTGAATGATTGATAAGAACGAAGACGGTGAAGCAGCGATGACACGAGTGGAAAATTGAAAGTCGGTATTCTAACGTCGAAGTTCGTGCATTCAGCGATCAGATGCGCTCGCCAGCGGCGCTCGAACCGCTGCAAGTGCCAGATCGCGAAGCTCATGTGCGCCTTCGAACACCTTCAGCGCCAGCTCGGGCACCACAATCGGCACGGGCCACTTCGTCAAGTCTATCAGGCTTTGCACCTTTACCCAATCTTTTCCCGTCATCACCATGGCGTCGCAGCCGTCGCACAGGCCGCGGGCCATCGTAAGTTTCGGCCGATCGTACCGCTCATGATCGCGTGCGGGGATATTGACCATGACTTTGGCGCCCAGCTTCTCCAATTGGTCCATGATTGAAGCCGGCTTGCCGACGCCCAGCAGCGTGAGCACACGCTTGCGGCGAAGCCAGTCGATCGGCTCGGTGCGATGAGAAAGCGACGCTGCCTGCTTCGTCTGGGCGTTTTCCCGTGCCGTTGCCGGATCGAAAATCCGCAGACCCGCCCACACGTGCTGCGTCCACGCAAGCGGCGGCGACCCGTGATACCGCTCAATTTCCCTGGCGAGTCCGCGATCAACCGATGTTGCGTGGGTGACGATAACGCCATCGGCTCGACGCAAACTCGTCAGCGGCTCACGCAGGTTGCCGGCGGGCAAAAGTTGATCGCTCATCGTTCCAGCGGTCGCGTCGATCAGCACAAGATCAAGATCGCGCTTCAGATAGCGATGCTGAAAACCGTCATCAAGCACCACACAGTCGATTGCAGGATTCTGCGGGAGAAACGATCGCAATGCCGCGACGCGATCGGGGTTGGCCACCACGGGCACGTCAGGCAGGCGCATGGCGTACTCGGCCTGCTCATCGCTTAATTCGCCGGGGCGGGCCATGTAACCGCGCATCGCAATCACCGGTTGATGATTGTGTTTGCGTAATTGATCGCACAGCCACGCCACCATGGGCGTCTTGCCCACGCCGCCGGTGGTGAGATTGCCGATGGAGATCACCGGTCGATCGACAGCCTGCACGTCAACGCCGCGATCGAATCTGGCGTTGCGACGCTCCACCGCCCAGCCATAGACCCGTGAAGCGGGCACGGTCAGCGGCGCAAGGAAAGCCGGCAGCGGGCCGCTCATGCCGAGATGTCTCCGTTGCTGCTGTTGGAGTCGTTGGAAGACCGATCATCGTGCTGGGCCGGCGCAGCCTGTTTTTCTTCCTGGCTCTGGCGATGCGCTTTGATGGCCTGCGCCAGTTCCAGCGCAGCAGTGCGCATCGCTTCGGACTGCTCGCGATGATGCAGCCGCAGACTGTTGATGGCGTCAATGCCAGCCGCGACGAGAACGATCAGCACCAGCGCAAGCGCCAGCATCCAGGTTGCGATGTATTCGCGCTGCTGAACCTGCGGATCAACCACGCTCAATGCCCGTACGAACACCGGCAATGACAGCACCATGAACACAAGCGAGACCCGCCGTATCCGTCGCCGACTGACCGGCACATCCGAGCGCCCCAGCCGCAGCCAGTACCAGACCGACCACCCCGCCGCTGCGATTGCCGCCGGCACGGTCCAACCAAGGGCAAGATGCGTCGCAGCGATCACTGGCCGTTCACTCCTGCGCGTTTGAGCCACTCGGGCAACCGACGCATGGGCAAACCCATCACGGTGGTCGGATCGCCCAGGCATTCGATGGGCCAGCCGGCCTCGATCCGTTCGGAAAGATTGTACGCCCCGGCCTTGCCGCGCCATTCGCCGGAAGCGACATACGCCTCGATCTGCTCATCACTGATCGGCCCCACACGCACCACAGCACGGTCAGCAAACAGCCATCGTCGGGGGGAAAGGAGCAGAGGGGCAGACAAGGCGATCTGCTCCGCCGTCACATCACCCCCATCACCTCTGCATCTTATCACCCTGTCAGGTTCTGTCTGCCTATCTTCTTGTCTTCCTGGCAAGATGCACACGCCGGTAATCGTTTCATGCTCTGAATTGCGCATCAGATGCAGCATTCGCCGAGCATCCGCCGCATCACGCGGCTGCCCCATCATCCGGCCGTGCATCACGCACACAGTATCGGCTCCAAGAACAAAGCCGCCCCCAGCATCCGGTACACAGGCCGCCGCCGATTTGCTACATCGCTCAGCTGCGCCAAGCGAACCAAGAAGCCAATCCGCAACCCAGCGAGCCTTGAGGTACGCCAGCGCCATCACCCAGGCAATCGGCGAGACGCGCCCGGGTCGAAGATGACCATCGTCAATGGCTGCGGGCATCACCTGCACGTCAATGCCTGCTTCACGAAGCATTTGCTGCCGGCGCGGCGAGCGACTGGCCAGCCAGATTGATGATCCACATTGGGCCATCATCGCCACCATTACTATGGAGCAGCCTCAGGCAGAATATCGATTCGCCCGCTTTTCCCATCGCTTCGGCCTAAATCGTGCTGCGCCTCGCCGTGCCTGACTTGCGTTGGTGTTGGCGTCGTTATCGTTGCTGAGGTCGGCGTCGGAGAAGCAGCGGCTGCCACCGTCGTCATGTTGTTTTTTTGATCGCTGTGCTGTTGCCAGAAGCTTGCCAGGATTTCATCGATCTTGCGAATGACCGCTGTGGTGCTGATGGGACGCATCAGCGAATCGCCCAGTGAGGGGTCTTTGAAGTTGATCGATCCGTCCGACGGCAGCGTGACGCCCTGAAGCACCGCCGCCTCGCGGCCATATGGCCCGACTGCTGCCGGGTCAGTCGGCCCAAACAGCGCGACGCATGGCCGGTCGAATCCAACCGCCATATGAAGCGGCGCCGAGTCGTTCGCCACCACCAGCCCCGCTGCAGCGATCACCGCCATGGTTTGCGCAATGCTGGCCTGACCTACCAGATCAATCACACAAGGCTCGAGGCCGGGCTGAGAAGCGGAGCATTGCTCTGCCTTCTTGTCTTGTTCCCCCCCTGGGTCTCGCTGCTCCCCCCGCGCCACGAACCCGGGTGGAAAGCGTTTGAACATGCCCTGCACCTGCTCCACTTCATTGGGCGAGCCGATCACCACCACTTTCTCGAAGCCGCGTATCAGCAGCGGTTCAATCAGTTGCGAGAAGCGTTCAAGCGGCCAGCGCTTGCTCAACCAGCGGCTGGTCGGGGCGAGCACTGCGTATGGTCGCCCCTCGATAAAGCCCAGCTCAGCCTGCCGCTGCCGCCACCATGCTGCAGCATGTTCGTCCACATACAGCCGCATATCACACACAACGTCGATTCCCAGCCCCGCGACAAGGCAGAGCATCTGATCAACAGTGTGGACAGGCAAAGGCTCAGCTCCGCTGGAGTCCGATTTCGGCAGCCGCACGTTGTAGGCGAGCCACGCCAACTCTCGGGCCGATCGCAGCCCCACACGTTGCGGCGCTCTGGTGGCGAAGGCCATCAGCCCGCTGCGGCTCAGGCCCTGACAGTCGATGACCAGGTCATAGTTTCGCTGGCGAAGCCCGTTGAACCATTTCAGCGCATTGAGCCATTGTCCCGGTCGCCGCCAGAGCCGGGCGAACTGGGCTCGCGGAAACGTAAGCACCTCATTGAGATCGGGGTGGCTTGCGATAGCCGGTGCAAAGGTGTCCTGCACCAGCCAGTCGATGGTTGCAGATGGAAATGCCCGGCGCAGGCTCACCAGCACCGGCACAGTTCGGCAGACATCGCCCAGGGCGCTTGGCCGAATAATCAAAATGCGTCGAGGCTGGTTCACGAGCAGGTTCTATCTCTATGCCTATGCGATTCGGTCAAAATTCTTCTGTCTGGTTGCAGCCGGTGGGCCAAACTTACGCATCGGCTCAATGGCTGAAAATTCATGGATCGTGCGGCAAAACACCGGGGCGTTTATCGGGCGTAGATCAAAGGGAAACCTTTGGTAATGAACCGGATATCTCTAACCCCATGTGAGAACAGGGATTCCGGATCGCTTGGAAACCGACGCGGTCTGTTGTTCGTATCACTATATTAGAGGTCAGTGTGGGACCGGGCCTGTTATGCGCCAGTCAATATCGCGTCTGATCCAGCGGTTGCGGCGCCAGGACCGTTGGCAGATTCAAGCCTCTGATCAAACCGGTCGAGGAGTGCATCGGCCGGCATGCCTGAGGGGTTGAGTTGACCAACCGCCATGCAGTCGCCATATTCCAACACGTTGACTCAACAATCCGGCACACAAAGAGCCATGGTGAGTGATCAGGTGAGCGATCAGAAGCCACAATCAATGCCGGGAGACGCAAACGTCAGCGAGAATGACGAGGTGCTCAAGCTGGAAGAATCCAGCGACGGCTCCACGCAGCCCGTGCCTGCTTCCAGCAGCAGCGCGAAGAAGCCTGAGAAGCTCAAGAGCAGTTCGGGCGATGCCGGCGAAACCGGCGGCGGCAGCGGCGGCGAATCCTCAACCGGCGGCTTTGAAACCATGCTCGGCACGCTTGTGGTTGAGAACGGCCTGGTGACGCCGGAGGAAATGGAGCACTGTAACTCGCTGCTGCGCGAATCTGCCAACACCGAAGATCCTCGCACGCTCGCCGACCTGCTGCTGGAGCACGACTATGTGACCCAGCGGCAACTGCAGCGGCTGCGCAGCGACTTTGAAGCGCGAAAATCCAGCCAGCGCATTCCCGGATATCGCATCCATCGCAAGCTCGGCTCGGGCGCGATGGCCACGGTCTTTCTGGCCAACCAGTTGAGCCTCGATCGGCCGGTTGCCATCAAGGTTCTGCCCAAGAAGTTTTCCGATAACGCCAAGTTCATCGAGCGCTTCTACAAGGAAGGCCGCGCTGCCGCCAAGCTCAATCATCCGAATATCGTCGCCGCGTACGACGTCGGTCAGGCCGGCGAGCATCACTACTTTGTCATGGAGTACATCGACGGGCCGACGGTGTACGACATGCTGGTCAAGGACAAGCGCATTCCCGAGGCCGAGGCCATTCGCATCGTCACCGGCGTGGCCAAGGCGCTGGAGCACGCCCATGCCCGCGGGTTCATTCACCGCGACATCAAGCCGAAGAACATCATGCTCAACAGTCAGGGCGTGGTGAAGCTGGCCGATCTCGGTCTGGCTCGCGCGATGAGCGACAAGGAAGCCGCCAGGGCCGAAGCCGGCAGGGCCTACGGCACGCCGTATTACATCAGCCCGGAGCAGATTCGCGGCGAGCTCAAAATCGGTCCGCCGGCGGATATTTACGGCCTTGGTGCAACCTTCTATCACATGGTCACCGGCCGCGTGCCGTTTGAAGGCAAGAATCCTTCAGCGGTGATGCACAAGCACCTCAAGTCACCGCTCACGCCGCCGGACCATGTCAATCCCAACATTTCGCCCGGCTGCGCGCAGGTCATCGAAATGATGATGGCCAAGGATCCGGCGGAGCGATATCAGAACGCTACCGACCTGCTGCATGATCTGGAATTGATCGCTCAGGGCCAGCCGCCGCATTTCGCGCACCACTCGCTCGATTTGACCGAGGTCGCCACCAGCATCGCCTCCGAAGCAGCCAGCCAGCCCAGTGCGCCGGTGGTGCAGCAGAGGCCCGGTGCCGTCACCGACAGCCCGATGTTCATGATTCTGTGGGTGCTCCTTGGCCTGAGCTTGCTGGCGAACGTGGTTATGGTTGCCATGTTGATCCTGGGTTGAATGAGGGGTCGACCGGATGACCGGTCAGTCGTCGAGCTTGACAAGGTGACCTGTTCCACCTCCATCACCTTGTCAACTCTCCTGTCTCCCCATTCCCTTGTCTCCCCCACACTCCTCCACTCCCTCTCAAAATCCCGCCCAGGCAGCGGCGAATGACCGCACGATTGTCTGTTGCATCTCAAGCCACGCAGCACGCGGGCCGAGCGGGAAGCGCTGATTCACTTCAAGCTCAATGCCAAGGTAGTGTGAAGCGTCAAACTGCTTGCGCAGCGCTGTGACAAGGCCGTCGGACTTGCCCCGATATGGGTAGTTCATGCGCACGCGAGTCTGCGGCGCTATCGATTTGATCTCGCTGCGCCACAGCTCTGCAAATCGCTTCTCGCAGATGGCGGCTGGATCGTACAGCAGGCCGATATCAGCATTGCGCAGCTCACCATTGAATACTGGCGTGAAGGTATGCACGCCGACGTGAAGCACCGGTTTTTTGCGTCTGATCCACTGCGCGATCCGGCGCTGCACCGCGCTTCGGTGCGGCTGGTAATACTGCGCGATGATTCGCTGCTTTGTCTGTCGATCAAGATTGCGCGTGAAGGCTGAAAACAGTTGCGGATGGTGCAGCGAACGGTTCAATTCCACCAGCAGTCGAGTTACCGTTGCAGCATAAAGTGGCGCATGCATGTGCCGGGCCAGTCGTCTGCCCAGTTCCAGCGAGCCGGGGTCGTAGCCGCGATGGCTTTCAAGCGCTGCTGCTGCCTGCGGACTGGCGAATAGCGCGCGGTAGGCAGCGGGCATGCGATTGCCTCCATGCTCGCAGGTGATGATCACATGCATGGCGCTAGCCCTACCCACGGAACATGGTTCCCGATGCAAGGCAATCACACAAGCGGCGATACACGTTGCGCAACGTCTCGCGATCCAGCTGCTCGTCTGGAGTAAGCGTTGGGGCAAGGGCGTTGAAGATCCGCCGCGCAAGCGGACCTTCGTTCATGATGATTTCCAGCGGCTCAACCAGTTCGCGCGAAGCGTCAGTTGTATTGGGAAGCACGATCTGTTCAATCAAATGCCGCCAGAGCTGCCCTGCTGTGCACGCCTCAGCGTGCTCGTAGCCGAACGTCCGCAGATACCCCGCATTGGTGATCATCGCTCGATCAGCGTGTTTGATGGTGGCGTTCAGGATCGCTTCCAGCGGAATGATCAACCAGGCGCGCTGCGCCTGCTGATTGCTGAACCGTTCTTCCGTCAGCGCCCGCAGCACCTGCACGATGGCGTTGACGATCGCCACATCCGCCTGCGAACATTCCTGCACATCCAGCACGCGAATCTCGATTGCGTTGCGGTCAAACCGCGCGATCGCGCCGCGCGCGTTGAGCCATTCATGTTGAAGAATCCCGTCGGGGTCGTGCGGTGAGATGTCGCGGTAGATGTGCTGCAGAATCTCGCGTTCATAGCTGTTGCGCGTGAACGCCTGCTCTGGAATCACGCGCCCGCTTACCGACGGCACTTTTGCAGCGTTGCTGCGATAGACGTTCAGTCGACTGTCCATCAGACCGGTCATGCGGCCGTCCAGAATCGGTGAGCTGGCAGCGATCGCAGGCAGGATCGGCAGGATCAATCGAATGGCTGCATGCAGCAGGCCGAACTCATCATCACCTTCGAACGGCAGATTGATGTGCGTGCTCTGCAGATTCGCCCAGCCGTGGCCGCGGCAACTGAAGATGCGATCAAACGCCTCATAGACCGCGCTGTATTCATGCGGCCAGAGACGCATTTCCGCATGCGGGTCCATCCACGGATGTGCAGCGGTCGGCATCACCCTGCCATGCATTGGCTCCAGGAGCTTGTCGAGCTGCTGCACGTGCTGCTGGAACAATGCGGACAAGCCGCTCAGCGACTTCGCTGGACCATTGGTTTTCAACTCAACCACATGCAGGCATAGTTCGTTGGACCATGCGATCTGGCCCAGCTCCACATCGGTGACATAGCTGCCGGCCACTGAATGAATGAGCTGATCGCATACCGGCAATACCGCCAGCGAATCACGATCGACGATCATGTATTCAAGCTCGACGCCGAAGCCTTCAAACAGATGCAGCGGCGGCAGTGGCGCATGTGACAGTTCACCGTGAAGCATGTGGGGATCGCTGAGAGCGAAGGATGATGGATGGGGGTCCATTGGGCTGACCGGTCATTCAGTTCACCGCGGAGATCGCGGAGATTGAGGGAGGGGGACTGAAGAGAATCTGGATAGCGATGTATGGGTGATGGTTGATGCTCGCAAACTCACGACGCCATCGCTCGTGCAGTGTGTGAGGCGCGGGACTGGGATCGAACCCTTATGTTCTCTGCTCCGCGCTCTCCGCGGCGAAGATGAAGGTGAATCATCCATAACGGGCTGGTCCTTTGCCGCGGCATTCCACACGCCGCATAAAGCCCTGCATGATGCGCAGGTACAGTTCATCGCCCAGCACGCGATCTTCAAAACCGGCGTCGATGTTGGGGTTGTCGTTGATTTCGATCACGCACACGCGCTTGCCGAACTGCTTGAGGTCAACGCCGTAGAGCCCGTCGCCAATCAGGTTGGCGGCCCGCAGCGCGGTGCGAATGACCTGCGGCGGCGCATCGTCCACGTTGATGGCTTCCACTTTGCCAAAGCGGTTTTCGCGTCCGGGCCGGCGCTGCACAATCTGCCAGTGTCTGCCGGCCATGTGATAGCGCGCCGCGAACAGCGGCTTTCGATCGAAAACGCCGATGCGCCAGTCAAACTCCGTGGGTATGAACGCCTGGGCAATGATCAGATCCGACGTTTCGAGCAGCCGCTCAGTTTCCGCTTCCAGTTCCTTGGGCGTGCTTACCTTCACCACGCCGGCCGAAAACGCGCTGTCGGGCTGCTTGAGAACGCACGGCAGCCCCAGTTCGGGAATGATGCGATCGACATTGCCCGAATGAACCACCAGCGTTTTGGGTATCGAAATACCGTGACGCTGCAGCATTTCAGCAGCGTAAACCTTATTGGTGCAGCGCACGATCGATTCGGGATCATCAATCACGATCAGACCTTCATTGGCTGCTTTGGCGGCAAAGCGATAGGTGTAATGATTGACGAACGTGGTGTCGCGAATGAACAGCGCGTCGTATTCGCCAATTTCGCCGTAGTCTTCTTTGGTGATGAAGCTCGCTGCGAAACCCACGCGCTCAGCCGCCTTGACGAACTTCCTGATGGCTCGCTCGTTGGACGGTCCCGATGCGTCGTCAGGATCGTGCAGGATCGCCAGATCGTATCGGCCGACAAAGTGGCGGCTCGGCCGCTGCCGGCGACCGGCAAAATGCTCCTGGGCCACGTGAAGCAGAAACGGCAAATGCGGCGTGGGCACATCGTTCATCGAGATCGGCCGCACGCTCAGCAGCCGCCACTCGCCGTTAACGCGTTCAAACTTCGCCCTCAGCAGCGGCGATGGAAAGAGGTTGAACAGCTCACGGGCCAGTCGCTGGTAACGCTTGGCCATGTTGCGGCCGAAGTACACGCTCAGCGCAAATGCATCGGACTGAATCGGCTCAAGACTCTTTTGGATCAGTTCATCAAGCTCGCCCGTGGCGGATCGAATGATGGTGGTCGACTTCATGTCCTGAATGGTTGTGACGCTCGGCAACGGCCGATGACCGCGCGCCGTGGCCAGCAGCGAAACGTAATAACCATTGTTCTGATAGCGATAGCTGCGGCAGAGGTTGAAAACGCGCGTGTTGCGCATCGTGCTGAAGGAGCTGTCGGTCAGATATTTGTTGGCCGACACCACTTCAATGCCCGGCACGTTCAGCGGCCAGTCTTTGGGATCAACGACAACCACCAGGGTGGGCATCAGACTCAATCCTTTTCGTCTGCATCGGCCGGCTGGATGATGAGCAGATTGGCGTCGTAGGTCACAATGCCAAGCATGATCGCGCACAGCAGGCGCTCAACACGCACCGGATATAACAGGGTTCGAGCCGGATTCAATGCATATGGGTCTGCCACATAGATGTCCTTGGTCTTTTTGTTATAGCCGTGCAGGACAACGAAATGTCCCGACGGATCGCCGGCCACGTCGTCGTACACTGATCGCATGCCGATCATGCGCTCCCGTGCGCAGCTGTAGAGGTAGGTTGCGTTCAAGCCGGTGAGGATCGGTATGCCCTGGCGGAGATACCCGCGGATGAGGCTGGGTGTGAGATCGCGAAACAGAACCTGTCCGCCGGCCTCGATGAAGTCGATGTACGCCTGGCAGGCGGTGCGAAACTTGGGCGCTCGTTTGTGCTTCATCTGCGCCTGCAGCTTCTCACACAGGTTTGCTGGAGGTGAAGCAAACCATGTGGGATCGAATATATGCAGGTTGTAGGTGTAAATCTTCGCACTGTAGCCGCGTTCAAGCGCATGACAGGCCAGATACACCGCCAGCGTGCCGCCTTCTTCAAGCTGCGGTATTTCTTCGATCACTCGCTTCAGCGGCAGGTTGTCGCCGTAATAGCGATACACCGCCTGCAGGCATGTCGGGCCGCAGGTCACATCATCAGGTTGAGCATGAATGTTGAATTGAAGGTGGGTCAGCACAGGTAAAGTCCTGAGCGAATCTGGCAGAAAGTGTAGCACGCCAACGGTCTCGGCAAGCGCTGCGGAATGTTTCTTCAACAGCACTCCGAAAGCAATGCAACCCCGGGGTGAAACCCGGGCTGAAGCTGCGGCAATAACCACAGCAATAGCCCAGCGCCTACTACCCGTCTCGGCAATTCGAACAACCCCCAATTCGGAGGCGGTGTCGCAGCATCAGCTTGCTGGAAGAACGGGCAGGCGGGCGATTGAGCGGCGGCGGTTTGGACCTTCCTGCGTCATCGCGTTTATACTCTGTTCATGCAGATCTACATCGACACCGCCAACCTGAATGAAATCCGCCAGGCCGCTGAGATGGGCGTGCTGGACGGTGTGACCACGAACCCCAGTCTGATCGCGAAGGAGGGTGTCGATTTCCGCACCCGGCTCAAGGAGATCTGTGAGATCGTCAAAGGGCCGGTGAGCGCGGAAGTGGTGTCCACCACTCATGATGAGATGATCGAAGAAGCCCAGCCGCTGATCGACATCGCGCCCAATATCGTCATCAAGCTCCCCTGCATTGTGGAAGGTCTCAAGGCGTGCAAGACGCTTTCAGAGCGTGGTGTCAAAACCAACATGACGCTCTGCTTCCAGCCGCTGCAGGCGCTGCTGGTCGCCAAGGCCGGGGCGTTTCTGGTCAGCCCCTTCCTCGGTCGGGTTGATGACGTAGGCGGCGACGGCATGGAACTGATTCAGCAGATTCGCACGATCTACGACAACTACGGCTTTAACACCAAGATTCTCGCTGCGTCGATCCGCCATCCGCTTCATCTTGTGCAGGCCGCCATGATCGGCGCTGACGTCGCCACGGTTCCCTTCAATGTGATTCAGCAGATGATGAAGCACCCGCTCACGGATGTGGGCCTGGCGAAGTTCATCGCCGATTGGGAAAAGGGTCAGGCAGCCTTGGCGCAAAGCGCAGGCGGTGAGAAGAAAGCCGCTCCGGCCATGGCGTGACAGGCGATCATCAGGCGCTGGCGAATTCATAAATTTTTGGCCCACAACCGCCTTGGCGGCCCCGGGAATCCAAGTGGACGCAAATTGTGCTGGAAGAGCTTGCTAAATGCAGTAGCATCCTGCACTTATGCGCTCGAAATGGTGTCGATTTCTCATTGCAGCTTGTGTGCTTCCCCTGGTGCAGTGCAGCACGCCGCCGGCATCGCTTGAACTCTCAGCGAGCACGGCATTTGACGCTCCGTCGTCGGCGTGGACGCTCGACCCGCTATTTCGCATGGGCATGACCATTCTTTCGGGTTTCGATGAGCCGCGCCCACGCAGTCAGTGGGAGCCCGACGACTGGGTGCTGCTGGGCATCAAAGTCGCCCGAGATAAGGAAACCGATGTGTGGTTCGTGCGCATCAGCACGCTTCCGCCGCGACCGTCAACCGATGAAGTGATCAGCGACGAGCCGCCGCTTGAGAAATTCAAAATCCCCTTCAGCGCCGGTTCGATCAAGCAGGGCACAACCTACACGCTGCCGGTTGGACGCGTTCGCGTTGAGGTGTACGACCGCAACGGCAAGTTCCTGCAGTCATCGGTGCGCATTGTGCCGCAGTCAGCGCCGACGCCTTCGCTGTACGAAACCTGCCATACGCTGCTGGAGATGACATCGGGCGTGAATGTGCTGAAAACGTCCAGCCCCTCAGACGCTTCGGTGCTGCCGCGTGCTGAACTTGCGCGCATTTCAGGCGATGGTCTGGTGACGCTCACGATGGCGCTGCGCAGTCTGGGCGGCGCAAGGGCTCTGACCATGATTCGGGATGTGGTGCAGAAGGAAGTGGTGCGCGAACCGTCAATCCTCGGCCTGCTCCTGCGGGGACTACGCATCAACCTGCATGCGGACTTTACCGAAGGGCATATGGAAACTGCGCCGTGGTCGGAGGAGGCGACAATCTCGCCGCGCTATCGCGTGAAAAGCCCGGTGTACCTGTCAGGCCAGCATTTATTTGACTGCCAATTGCTTGTCGGCCCGCCGCTGCCGCCGTATCACCTGACTGCGGGCGTATTGCAACTGGAAGCGGTGCATCCCGACAAGCCGCAGAATCGGCTCACCGTGCAGGTGCTCGCTGCCAAACATATGAACCGCAGCCAGCAGGGTTTGAGCGAGCCGGTATTGAGCGCAAGCCGTTGAGCGTCATTGCACCGCAGGCCAATCAGTAAAACGGCTCCATTTCATTCATTTCCGGCTTTGGAAGGCGGGACGCCGGCTTCAGAAGGCTGCGCGCAGCGCATTTGAGCGATCCATTGGCGTGCATGCGCGATTATCGATGCGTCGCTGCAGATGCGCTGTGCCGGGGCTGTCTTGTGGCAACGGGCATTGGCACAAACACCATCATCGCACCACGCTTCAGGCTGCCTGATGAGGCGTGCTGCAGCGACATGCTGCAAATGTGGTGCAGATGCCTATGGCGAGTCGTCCGGCAGTTTTGAATGCTGTGAATTCGTCAGCTCTTGCGCTCGCACGAATCACATCATCAGCTGGAGGCCACGCTTATGTTTCTTCGCATTGACAAGCTGCAGGTCGAGTTGCCCATGCCCAAAAGTCAGGATCCCGCATCGGCCGCCAGCGTGCAGGAACTGCTCGGCGGACGATTCGGCGAGATGTCCACGCTGATGAATTACATGTACCAAAGCTTCAATTTCCGGTCGCGCGACAAGCTTCGGCCGTATTACGCGCTGATCGCCAACATCGCCACCGAAGAGATCGGTCACATTGAACTCGTTGCCGCCACTATCAACTCGCTGCTGAATATCGAAGGACACGAACGCCCCAACGGTCAGATTGATGTGACCGCAGATCCGCTGGCGATGGGCCAGGCCGGCCCGGGCAATCGGCATCACTTTATCGCCACCGGCCTCGGCGCGCTGTGCGGTAACAGTCTCGGGCAACCCTGGCGCGGTGATTATGTGTTCTCCAGCGGCAATCTGATCCTCGATCTGCTCCATAACTTCTTCTTGGAAAACGGCGCGCGCCTGCAGAAGATCCGCGTGTACGAAATGACCAAAGACCCATGCGCGCGGCAGATGCTGGGTTACCTGTTTGTCCGCGGCGGCGTGCATGCGCTGGCGTACGCCAAAGCTCTGGAGACCCTGACCGGCGTGAAGATGAGCGAGTTGCTGCCCATTCCTAAGATCGCCAACGCGATGTTTCCCGAAGCCAAGCAGTTTCAGGACCTCGGGTTCCACCGCCACCTGTATCGCTTCAGCCCCGATGATTACAAGGAAGTGAAAGCTCTCTGGCAGGGCACCCATCCCGAGGACGGCTCGGAACTGTCTGTCGTCGACGGCCCGCCCGACGGCGGCAAGCTCCAGGAACTGCAAGGCATCACCGAGGCGTTCGCCCCCGAATACCATCCGGAGGAAATCTTCGAAATCGCCAATCGTCTGTATCAGGCAGCCAAAGGGTGACGTTGGGACAGGCGTTCCAATGTTCCGCTGCTTTGTTGCTTCGATGCCCAGGCTGCTTATATCGCGTCGGGACCGCCGGGCATGCCATCGAGTTCAGGGCCGGGCAGCGATTTCAACTCCGATGCAACGATCGGGCGCACTTCGAGATCAACCGGATTGGGCGTCTTGATCTCCTCATCGTTGGTGACGCGCATGTTGTGCAGTTTTCTTGCTGCAGGCAGCACGCGGGCCTCCAATGAACCGATTGCAGCGTTATAGGCAGTGGTCGCTTGCGAAAGGTTCTTGCCGACGTTCTGAAGATCGTTGGCGAACTTGCGGATTCGTCCATAAAGCTCCGCCCCGACGTTGGCGATATCGCGCGCGTTCTCCGCCAGGGCGTCCTGCTGCCAGCCGTAGGCCACCGCGCGAAGCAGCGCCACCAGCAGCGTGGGCGTGGCGATCAGCACATGCTGCTGCATCGCCTGGCTGTGCAGATCGGGCTTGTGCTCCAGCGCCGCCACCAGAGCCGACTCCAGCGGCATGAACATCACCACCAACTGCGGCGAATGAGCCTTTTCAAAGCCCTCCCAGTACCGCTTGCTGGCCAGTGACTTGTAATGCCGCTCAATATGATCCGCGTGACGGCGCAGGCATTCGTTTTTCGCCTGGGGGTCTTCAGATTCAATGGCGTCGAGATAGGCGTCGATCGCTACCTTGGCGTCCACCGGAATCACGCCGCGCCCCGGCAGGTTCACCACCATGTCCGGGCGCTGCATGACCTCGCCTTTCCAGATCGTCACCTGCTCATCGAAATCGCAATGTTCGGTCATGCCCGCCAGTTCAACAACATTGCGCAGCTGCAATTCACCCCATCGGCCGCGCTGTTCGGGCCGGCGAAGCGCGTTGACCAGTCGTCCGGTTTCAACGCTGAGCTTTTCGTGTGAGCTGGCGATGTGCCTGATCTGCTCCTCAAGCCCCTTGTATGCCACTTCGCGCTTTTTTTCGATTTCCGCAACGGCGGCGTTCTGCTTTTCGAGCAGTTCCTTGATCGGCTTGATCAGGCTGTCGATGGCCTGTTGTTTTTTCTCGACGTCGCCCGAAGCTCGCGCCATCAGGGTTTCAAATGTTTTCTTCGCCAGTTCGATGAACTGTTC
The DNA here is from genome assembly GCA_964575335.1 of uncultured Isosphaeraceae bacterium. Lineage (GTDB taxonomy): Bacteria > Planctomycetota > Phycisphaerae > Phycisphaerales > SM1A02 > CAZNPU01. The sequence goes on from CAZNPU010000020.1 coordinate 37,486, forward strand.
ATTGTTGGCGCGCAGCGCCTTGGCGCCGGCTGCTTCAAAGGTTGTGGTAAGTTTCTTTTCCGCCTCTTCAAGCAATCGCTTTTGTTCTTCAAATTGTCTGTGCTGCGATGCAAGTTGTTCTTCAAGCACCGCTGCCTGCCGCTGGGCCGCTTCGCGCGCTTCGTTGATCGATGCAAGGTCCTGGCGCAACTGATCGATTTCACGCTGCCGTTCGTGAAGCTGCCCCTCCAGCACCTCAGCGCGGGCTTTGGCATTGGCAGCCTGGCTTTGCAGTGCACCGCGCCGCGCAAACATAATCGCCGCTGCGATTCCTGCGCCCGCCACCGCACCCACCAGCATGAGGCCAATCGTCCACTCCATGCAATCATCATAACAGACGCATCATTTTCAACGATCTTGTGTTGTGTGATTGCGCGGCGGTTTGGAAAATAAAGGTGTTTGGATGGGGCGCGAATTGGTAGGGTGAGATCCGGACCTTCCTCCCTTCGGTCGTCAGGTCCGGCGTTGGCGCGCGAAAAAATAAGCTCGTCAGGTCTGGCGTGTGGGTTGGATCAGGGCTGGCGTTCGCGCTGCAGCGCTTTGTGCGATTCCCAGCGCGTCGCCAGGTCATGCGGCACGCCGATCAAATCAAGTAGCTTGCCTGCCATGAAATCCACCAGGTCGTCCACGGATTGCGGCGCAAGGTAAAACCCCGGCGCCAGCGGCGCAATGATCGCTCCCGCTTCGCTCAGGCGCTGCATGTTGAGCAGATCAATGTGGCTTATCGGCGACTCGCGATAGGCCAGCACAAGCCTGCGGCGTTCCTTCAGTGTGACCGCTGCGGCGCGCTGCAGCAGGTTGTCGGTGATGCCGCTGGCGATTCGGCCGAGGGTGTTGCTTGAACAGGGCACCACGATCATCCCGCCATGCAGAAACGAACCGCTGGCGATCGTGGCTCCTAAATCGTTGTCGTTGTGCACCGTGAGCAGATGCCCCCGCCCGCCGGTCAGCGCCTCCGGATCAAGACGCTTGATGCCCAGTTCATCCGCCAGGAGCCGGCGACCAAGCGCGCTGACGGTCAAATGCACCTCAACGCCCGAAGCGGTCAGCAGTTCGATGACGCGTTGCGAGTAAGCTGCGCCACTGGCGCCGGTAATGCCGATGACGATGGGGAGCGCTGGAATCACAGGAAACAACAACTTCACAGGGATAAAAGCATCAAACCGGCCGGGACACAGTGTCCGGCCCGGCGGCTGCTTCTGGGTGGATTATTGCAGACAAAAACCGCTCAGGCGGCGTACAGCTGGAGAATCCGTCGCAAATCGGCAGCAATAGAGACAGCCTGTCCAATACTCCTACCCGGTTCTTGCTGCAGCCTACGCTTCATGCCATCATGTGCGCTTCAACAAGGATAACGCCAATGTCTGATGTACGAATTGCGGTTTTGAGTCTTGCAGCGCTGGTGACAGGATTGATCGGCGGCTGCGCGCCCATGTCAACCTACCCGCCGGTTGAAACCGCAGCGGCGACGGCGATCACTCGCCCCACCTTTGAGCCGGTGCCGTCGGTCATGACAGCAGCGTTGGAATATGCCCAGGCCAACTATGCGCAGGAGCGCGATCTGGCGATCAACCTGCCTGAGGGCGCGCCGGTTGAGCTGTATGACATAGTGCTGGAACGTCTGGGCGGCGGCCGACCGATGCGCGTGCCCGAGGAGCCGGCGATCCACGTTACACAGGTGCGCACCCGCGCGTTCAACGCCCAGGTTGATCTGCTGTACCCGCGCGTCGACGGAATCAATCAAACAGTCACGCTCACGCTGCGGTACAACCTGCCTGATGGCTGGCGCGTCACCGACGCCCGCGAGTGGCGAATTCGCCATGTCGCTGCGCCTGCTCCCAGTTACGTCGAACCGACGTCCGATGAGCCGCAGGATCAATCCGAAGCGGTCGCCGAGGCGACGTCGGCTTCAGGCGATGAATGAATCACCGCGTGCTCTGCTTTCTGATGCGGCGCAGGAGCGCAGATCGCAGGCGGCCTGGAGCAGGGAACTTCGTCCAATTGATGTGAAGGCGATCGTGTGACGCAATCCAATGCACAAAGTGCGTTTGTCCGCATGTACCGCAACCGGAACGTCTGCGTCACCGGCGGCGCGGGGTTCATCGGTTCGCATCTGTGCGAAGCGCTTGTCAGGTACGGCGCAAACGTCACGGTGATTGACGATCTCTCCAATGGCCTGCGCGACAATCTTGCAGCCATTGCTGATCGCATTCGATTTGTCGAAGGCTCCATTCTTGATCCAATCGCGCTCAAGGCGGCGTTTGAAGGCGTGGAGATCGTCTTTCATCAGGCAGCGATCGCTTCGGTGCCGCGCAGCGTGAAGGAGCCGGTGCGGTACTTTGAGGTAAACGCCACCGGAACGTTGCGCGTGCTGGAAGCGGCGCGTGCGTCGATCCAACAACATGCTTCAGCCGGCGGCATACGACGCGTGATTTACGCAGCTTCAAGCAGCGCGTACGGCGATCGTGATGAATTGCCCAAAGTTGAAACCATGTCGCCCATGCCGCTCACGCCTTATGCGTCAGCGAAGTTCGCTGGTGAACATCTGCTGCGCACGTATTGCTACTGCTACGGCTTGTCAGGCGTGAGCCTGCGGTATTTCAACATCTTCGGTCCGCGTCAGCGCCCCGATTCGCCTTATGCTGCGGTCATCCCGCGATTCGCCCAGGCGTATCTCACCGGCAGCAAGCCCGTCATCTTCGGCGACGGCTTGCAGACCCGCGATTTCACCTTTGTGGAAAACGCTGTTCTCGCCAATCTGCTTGCTGGCGCAAGCGAAAACGATCTGCGCGGCGAAGTGATCAACATCGCCTGCGGTGAGCGGTTCACGCTGCTTGAACTGGTGAACGCGATCGCCCAACACCTCGGCGTAAAGCCCGAATACGAGCTTGCTCCGCCGCGCCTCGGCGAGGTGCGCCACAGTCTGGCCAGCATCGATGCTGCCCGACAGTTGATCGGGTATGAGCCGGTCGTTCGTTTTCACGAAGGCCTGAAGATAACGCTCAATGCGCTGATGCACGACGCGACGATGCGATGACTTCCATTGCGCTGGCGCACAGTGCGCAAGCCGGTCATCCAATACGCTTTGCGTCAGACTCACGTGGATGAAGAGCGGTTATTGTGATTTTTCGGTTGTGGCGGCTCCGTGTGCTGCGGCATGTTGCGCGATCGTCGGAACGATCGGAGCCGGGCCAATTCGCGCAGATCAACAAAAGTGTCGGTTTCATCAACGATTTCCTCGCCGAGAATCGCTTCGATCAGGTCTTCCAGCGTCACAACGCCGGTCATGTCGCCATATTCATCGATGACCACAAGCAGGTGTTCGCGGCGTGTGAGGAATTCGTTCAGCAGCAGATGGCCGGGCATGAATTCGGGCACGAACGACAAAGGCTTGGCGAGCGATTTGAGCGTGACGTCAAATTCATCGCGGGCCATGCGGGTGAGTATCTCGTTGCGGTACACCAGTCCGATCCACACATCGGTGTTGTCAGCTTCATGCACGGGAATGCGCGCGTGTGGCGAACGGATCACCTGCTCCGCCACTTCGCGCACCGTGGCGTGAGCGGGCAGGCGATACACAACCGGGCGCGGCGTCATGATCTGACGCACGCGGATTTCATCCAACTGCAGCACGTTGCGTATCAGGCGGGCTTCGATGGGGAGAATGCTGCCTTCCTCTTCGCTCATCGCCGCCATCTGCCGCACCTCATCCTCGCTGGCCAGCGGCGACTGCTCACCGCGATGCAGCAGCCGCGCAGCGCGCTGACTGACCCACACCAGCGGCGAGAGCACCACGATGGCGCATTGCAGCGGCACCGCCAGCATGCGAATGATGGTGCGGTTGTAGGCCACGCCAGCCACCTTGGGCATGATCTCTGAGCAAAACAGCACCATGAGCGTGAAGCCGGCAGCGAACCACACCATCGCCGCCTCGCCGAATAAAGTCCGCGCCTGAGCGCCGGCAATCGCAGCGCCGGCGGTATTCGCTGTCGTATTCAAAATCAGAATTGCCGTAATCGGCCGCTCCATCTGCTGCTTGAAATTCATCAGAAGCCGGCCCGCCCGCGATCCGGACTCAGCCAGTTGGCGCACGTAGGTCATGTTCACCGCGTAAAGCGCCGCCTCAGTGAGCGAGCACAATGCAGACACAACCAGCACAAACACCACCGACGCAACAAACAGCGTCATCAGTCGTCTCCAAAAACCATGCCCCGCCACCAGCATACGTTATCGACAGCAATAGCGCACACACGCTTGAAGATCTCCGGCGTCGACGATGTTTGCTGTGCTGTTTATGGCCGCAACCGCTCGCGCAGCTTCGCCTGCACCGTCTTTGCGTCGGCCTGGCCCTTGCTCAGCTTCATCACGTGCCCGACCAGCCGGCCTATGGCAGCGTCTTTCCCGGCCGCAAAATCCTCAGCGGCCTGCGGTTGGGCGGCAATTGCATCAGCCACCCACTGATCCAATGCCGCTTCGTCTCTTATCTGTACCAGGCCGCGCTGCTCAGCCACAGCAAGCGCGTCAGCGTCATTCTCAGCGTCACACAATACGCCGAAGAGTTCATCAGCCGCGTTTGAGCCGATCACGTCGCGCGTGCGCAGATCGATGATCTGCGCTATCTGTCGTGGGGTGATGCCCAGTTCGTGAATCGCCACACCGCGCTCGTTGGCGCGTTTTGCGCCGGCATTCAGCAGCCATTTTGCGCATTGATTGCCCGCAAGCCTGTCGGACATTGCTGAGGCTCCCGGTTCCTCACGCAACGCTTCGATGCATGCTTCGTAGAACAGACACAAGTCAGCGTCATCGGTGAGCGCGAGCGCTTCCTTCTCGGTCAATCCATAGTGATCGCAATACCGGGCGCGGCGTTGCATGGGCAGTTCAGGAATGCGAGCCGCCACCTCATCGCGCCACGCCTGGCTGATCGTAACTGGAACAAGATCGGGATCGGGGAAGTAACGATAATCATGCGCTTCTTCCTTTTCGCGCTGCAGCACGGTGACGGCTCTTACATCATCCCAGCCGCGCGTGCTCTTGTTCCCCATCGCCTGCACGACGCCGTCGTGCTTCCATTGCTCAATCTGCCGCGTGAACTCATATTCGATCGCGCCCTGCAGCGCTTTGAACGAGTTGAGGTTTTTCACTTCAACGACCGGCGTGGCGAACTGTCGGCCGTCGTGAGCAGTGATGATGACGTTCACATTTGGCTCGAATCGCATATGGCCGCGCTGCATCACGCCTTCGGTCACGCCGAGAAAGCGACAGATGTTCCGCAGCTCTTTGCCGAAGGTGACCGCTTCTTCCGCCGATGCAAGCTCCGGCGCGCTGACGATTTCCAGCAGCGGCGTGCCGGCGCGGTTCAGATCGACCAGCGAGCCGTCATAGCGAAACCCGCCGGGCAGTTCGTGTCCCAGCTTGCCGGTGTCTTCCTCCAGATGCGCGCGGATGATGCCGATTTTCTTTGTCGCGCCCTCAGCGGTTGGAATCTCAAGCTCGCCGTCAAAGCATAAGGGAAGATCGTACTGACTGATCTGATATCCCTTAGGCAGGTCGGGATAGAAGTAGTTCTTGCGATCCCACTTGCTGAATGTCGCGATCCGGCACTTCAGCGCCAGCCCCACCATCATCGCCATTTCGATCGCATGCCGATTCATCACCGGCAGCGCGCCAGGCAATGCTGCGACGACCGGATCGATCAGACTGTTCGGCTCCGCATCGTAATAATCGGGATGAGCCACATTGGCCACGCGCGTAAACATCTTGCTTCGCGTGGCAAGCTCAACGTGAATCTCCATGCCAATCTTCAGGCGGGCCGATTTGACAATGCGCGTGGCGTCGTTGGCGATGGTCATGACGCAGCATGATAGCTCGGCTGCAGTAGACGCTGCGCATGTCCAGCCTGTCTGTCGCGCCAGCGCAGCGCAGTTGGATAAGCGCGAACCCGAACAAGGTATCGGTGTGTGCTGAGACGCGCATCGCCTGCGGATGAGTTTTACCAGTTGCCCCGTTCAGGCAAATCGAACCACACGCCGACGTGCGCATGGAGGATGGGATACTCCACGCGGCAGCGGTAGACATCGAACTCCTGCGGATCAAGGCCCAGCTTCTCGCAGATGTGCGCGTACATCTCGACGTAGCGGGGAATGTCCGGCGATTCGAGCACAGACAGACCGCGCCCGAGATACGAGGCGTGCAAAGCCACCGGCAGCGTGTCGGTTTCGTGATACAGGTGCGGCTTGATGCCCAAGGGGAACGAATGGCGGCCGAACATGCGCGGCCTGGGCGTCAGCCGGCCGAACATGCTGTGATGGAACATGGTGTCCACCACCAGCACTTCAAAGGGTGTTGCAACGCCCATTGAGTTGACAATGTGCGGCTTGTCTTCGCCCTCGTGACGCCACCTGGAATCCCGCGTCACATCCGCCAGCAGAATGTTTGCTGCGCCGGAGTTGCCTACCGGCCCGGGCGGCATCTCGGTGACGACGAACTGCCCGTCGGTGAGCGTCGATGAAATCCGTGGAAGCGGCCGCGTGCAAAACGGCACCAGCAGACGCGGATCGGGCGAAGTTGGATCATCCGGCGATCCCAGCGGCTCCGGTTGAGAAGCCTGTTCTTCAGAGTCGCGCTCGAACGCCACGTATCCGGAGACGATATACGGCGCGTTGCTGCGCAGGCGGCTGACGCCGATTGGGCCGCGCAGCGATGCGGCGCAGATGTGATCGGGACTCTTGCCGGGAAAATACGTCGTGCTCCACAGGCATGCGCGGGCGCGCAATCCCCAGATATAGCTGTTGGCGTTGAACGCGGCGCGGCGACCGGCGAGGTCGATCACTTCCTCAGCGCTCGTGCCGAGGCTGGCGACCATCGAATTGAACGCCTTGCGGCTGCCGGCGTGGGTCTGCACCAGCCGCATGAACGCCTCGATGCTGTTGGTCAGCTTCTCCAGCCGCGACTCCGCCACACCGCTGGCGCGTGCCGCTTCGACGACACGCTTGATCGCCAGTGGTCCCGGCACAGCTTCGACTTCCTGGATCGGGTTCTCCGCCCGGGCGATGCGGAACAACTGCCAGGCCACCGTGGCGCGCAGCCCCAGAGCTCGCTGCAGATCGGTGGCCTTGTGCACGGGCCTGCCGCTGCTGTGAGACACGCCAGCGATCAGGGCGCTGCTTGCTGAGCGAAGTTCGCCCATAACGCGCTCCACATCGCTCATCAGGTCCGTGTGCACGGGCACGATATCGCTGGCGGCGGTGGTCATCAGGGTGGACATGATACAGCACACCACAAACCACGATCGGCGCAGAACACAGGCAGGCGCACGCGCTACTCAACCCGTCCTGCACATGCCGTGGCGAGTTAATAGAGAGCCTACATCAGTTTGTTCAATTCTTCAAACAAAAATTTGCGCAAATATATTTGCATCGCAATCGATCCGAATTACAGTGGTTTACGAAGACCTCTGCCTGCCGCGATAGCCGCATGCGCCAGTTGCGCTCGCCCCGGCAGTGCCCGTAATTTCAGGAGAATGATCGATGAAATCTGTTACCCGTTACCCCGCTGCTGCTGCTTCTGCAGTTCTGACGCTGGCAATCACTGCTGCGGTCGGGGCGTCGCCCACCACCTACATCGAAACGTTTGATGACGGTATGAACCACAGTGGCTGGACTTGGGACCAGTCGCCTGCCTTTGGTTCGATCGAATTAAGCGGCGGCAATCCGGGCGGGTACTTCCAGTCGCATTTCGGGGCGCTGCCAACCCTTTTTACATCGCATGAGATGTTCACCGGCAACTTCCGCGAGCGACGCATCGGCTCGATCGGCGGCGATCTTGCAGGCATCGAATATGCCTCTCCTTCCGGCAAGATCTCAATCGGGCTGATTCATTTCAACGGCGATCCCGATAATCCGTTCAACCACACGCTCGCATCGTTCGTCACCGACATCGATGCGCCGGTGAATCCAGACTACGGCTGGGTGTCGTTCGATGTGGAGATTCCCTTTGATTCGCCGACGTTGCCCGAGGGATGGCGATTGACCGGTTTGCATCCGCTGATCCCGCCGTCGGTCGATTGGGCAACGCTCATCCAGAATGTTGATCAGATCGCCATCGGCTGGGCGGATCCGCTGGAACCGCAGTTTCTCTTTGACGTGATTCGCGGCGCAGACAATCTGCGCATCACCTACAACGTCCCCGCGCCCGGCGCTGCTGCAGTCCTGCTTGCCCTGGGCGGCCTGACGACCAGGCGGCGGCGAGGCGCATCTGCCTGAGTGAATGCATAAGCGTCTGAGTGAGCCAGGAGGTATCGTCGATATGCTGCCTGCCTGCCCGCTCGCCGCACATCAGTAGCATCGCGCCGATTGCGCACCATGATGATGTGCGCGAAGGAAAAAACAGCAGCGATGCACCGCACGCAGCACTTCATTTTCGAGAACGTGCTGCGTGCGTCGTTTTGCGCGAAACATCATTGCCTCTCTCATTCATGAGCAGCGCCCTTTTCCCAGAGCAGGAGCGTGCAGCAGCCTGTCAGGGGAGGGTTCGGGAATTGGCGCATGCGGCGAATTCGGCTGTCGCTGTGCCCGGGCGCAGCTTCTGCGCTTGTGCGCGCTCGGTGGCGCATTGTGCCGTTTGCGAAGTTCAATTTGAGATGAAACGGATTTCCGAATGGTTCGTGCGGATGCCCGCACGAGGCTTGCGGATATCCGCATGGATGTTACGGATGTCCGCACGAACCTTACGGATATCCGCACGAGTGTTGCGGGTATCCGCATGAGCCTTGCGGATATCCCCACGGGTGCTACGGATATCCGCTCATACCGATGTTGCGCGTGCCGCAAGGCGTGATGTGCGCCGTCAGGCCTGTGCATTCGTTGCTGCGCAGCACGCAAAGCACGGGCAACGGGCAGTTCATCAACAGATAAGCACTGTCTTCTGCGCAATTCGTGCGCTGCGCGGCGGCTGGCGGAAAGAAAAGTCGCCATCACGATCGCCGCCCGGTTGCTGCACGGTATAGCAGCCTGTGAGGGCAAAGTTCAGGAATTGGCGTCTGCTCTCGGTTCGGTGACTGCTGCGCCCAGGCGCGGCTTGATGATGCCGATGAAGGCGATCGCCAACAGGACCGCCAGGGACACCGCGTAAGCGATGCCCATTTGATCCCACATTGCTGCCACTTCAGCGAGTCGTTCCGCGTCGCCTGCAGCTGCGTCTGCCGTGGCGTAGAACCGCAGCGCGGTGCTGCGGGCCCAGAGGTGCAGGGTGGGCACAGCGATCGCCAGCAGGGTGATCATCACTCGAAACCAGCGCGTGGCGTGCAGTTCCTGTCGTCGCCGCCACCACATTGCGCTGCCTGCTGCGGTCAGCGTCACCAGTCCTGCGAAGACGGTCGGGAAGAAGATCGCCCGCATCAGTCCGATGAGCAGCGTCCAGCCTTCAGCAGAAGTCGGCCGAGGACCGAAGGCCCACATGGCGGTCAGCGATCCCAGGCCGCCCAGCAGGCCGATCAGGCCCAGAAACCGGAGTATCTGAAGCAGCCAGTCGAGGCTTGTCGGCCCAGCCGGCTCATTGATGGTCAATCGCATGTGCATGGCGGGTGAGTGTATGCGTTGATGAGCATGCTGGAGAAGCAGTGGTGGGCGCAGGGGAGAAAGAAGACAGAAACCCGCCGGCTGCGTCGGATGACGGGGGCTGGACAGCGGATCGGGGCGCTTCGCAGCAGGCGTTTTTTGGCGATTTTCGTCGGAGCGTTGTCGGCTGCTTTTTGAGGCCTAGCAGAGGCCTGAAGCAGCCTCGTCGCCTACAATATTTGTCTTGAAATGTACCCCCGGCCCCGCTGTGAAAAGCCCTTCCAGCCGGCCCAAGGAAGTCGCCAACAACCACTATGTCGGATACGTCCATCACTCCCGTGAACCCCGCACCAGGTGGCGGTGAGATCGTTGACCTGCAAATCGATCGTGAATTGCACGACAGCTATCTCACGTACGCAATGTCCACGATCATGGACCGCGCGCTGCCGGATGTTCGTGACGGCCTGAAGCCCTCGCAACGCCGCATCCTTGTGGCGATGAACGACCTGAACCTGGCGCCCGGCCGCAAGCACATCAAATGCGCCAAGATCGCAGGCGACACCTCGGGCAACTACCACCCCCACGGCGAGTCGGTCATCTATCCGACGCTGGTCAACATGGGCCAGGATTGGAAGATGCGCGTGCTGCTGGTGGACAAGCAGGGCAACTTCGGTTCGATCGACGGCGATCCGCCGGCGGCGATGCGTTACACCGAAGCACGCATGACCCACGCCACCGTGGCGCTGCTGCAGGACCTCAAGCTCGACACCGTTGACTTCAGGCCCAACTACGACGACCGGCTTCTTGAGCCGACGGTGCTTCCGGGCAAGTTCCCCAACCTGCTGATCAACGGCTCCAGCGGCATCGCGGTGGGCATGGCGTGCAGCATTCCGCCGCACAATCCCACGGAAGTGTGCGACGCCATCGTTGCGGTTATCGATGATCCGGACATCTCGCTGGAGAAGCTGCTGGAGATCATTCCAGGCCCGGACTTCCCCACCGGCGGCATCATCATGGGCCGGCGCGGCATTGTCGACGCCTATGCCACCGGGCGCGGCCGCATCACCGTGCGCGGCAAGGTGCACGTTGAGGAATCGGGCAACCGCTCGCAGATCGTCATTGACGAAATTCCCTATCAGGTTGTCCAGAACAACCTGATTGAGAAGATCGTTGACGCTGCCAAGGAAGGCCGCATCCCCGACATCAGCGACGTCAAGAACTTCTCCGGCAAGACGCACCGCACGCGCATCGTGGTGTATCTGAAGCGCGGCGCCGATCCGCACGTTGTCGAAAAGCAGCTGTACGAATACACGCCGCTGCAGTCGACGTTCTCGATCATCAACATCGCGCTGGTGAACAACCGGCCGAAGACGCTCAGCCTCAAGCAGATGATCGAGTGCTACATTGAGCATCGCAAGGATGTGATCCGCCGGCGCACCGAGCACCTGTTGCGCGAAGCCAAGAAGCAGGCTCACAAATTGGAGGGCCTGATCTATGCGGTGTGCGACATCGATGAGGTCATCGCGCTGATCCGCAGCAGCGCAACGCGCGAAGAAGCGATTGAAAAACTCATGCAGCGGCGGTTCCGCATTCCCGCGGATCACCCGTACGCGCCGCAGATTCCCAAGCGATTGCTGCAGCTGGCGGGCAGCGAAGCGGGCGTTGCGCTGACCCGCGTGCAGGCGGAAGCGATCGGCGGATTGCGGCTGATTCAACTCGTCGGCCTTGAGATCGAAAAGCTCGTCAGCGACTACGCCAATCTAGTTGACGAGATCGAAGGCTACGAGCGCATTCTCGCCGATGAGCGACTGGTGCTGGACATCATTCGCGAAGACGCCATCGAGATGCGCGAGAAGTTCGGCTCGCCGCGGCTGACCACCATCGAGGAAGTGGAAACCGAGGATTTCGATGTCGGTGACCTGATTGCCGAGCACACCGTGGCGGTGACGATTTCCCATCAGGGATACGCCAAGCGGTCGCCGATCGAGCTGTATCGCGAGCAGGGCCGCGGCGGGCGGGGCATCAAAGGCTCAGATACGAAGGACGACGACTTCATCGAGCATCTGTTCGTCGCCTCGACGCACGACGATCTGCTGTGCTTCACGAACACCGGTCGCGTGTTCAAGATGAAGGTCTATCAGATTCCCGAGATGTCCCGCATCGCAAAAGGCCGGGCGATCGTGAACCTGATCGAATTGCGCGAAGGCGAGCGCGTGGTGGCGTTCCTGAACATTCAGGATTTCGAGCGCAGCGAGGATTACCTGTTCTTCGCCACCTCTCAGGGCCGCGTGAAGCGCACCGCGCTGAAGGACTATCGCAATGTGCACCGCGCGGGCATCATCGCCATCAACCTCAACGAAGGCGACACGCTCATCGACGTGGTGCACACCACCGGCAGCAATCACGTTCTTCTGGCGACAGCGTCGGGCATGTCGATTCGCTTTGACGAAAACGACGTGCGCGTGATGGGACGCAATGCTGCGGGCGTGAAGGGAATCGACCTGAAGGAAGGCGATGAAGTGGTCGGCCTGATCTGCGTTGACGATGATGCAGACCTGCTGACCGTGACCGAAAACGGTTACGGCAAGCGCACGCCGCTGCTGGAGTATCTCGTGCAGAGCGAGGACGGCAGCACACGGGCGCAAAGCCGCGGCGGCAAGGGACGCATCGACATCCAGACCACCGAGCGCAACGGCCAGGTTGTTGCCATTCGTTGCGTGCGCGAAGGCGACAGCCTTATGTTCATCAGCGAAAGCGGCATGCTGGTGCGCGTGCCAGCCCGTGAAATTCGCCGGATCGGCCGCAATACGCAAGGCGTGCGGCTGGTGAACTTGAAAGACGGCGACAAGCTGATGGCAGCAGCGCGCATTGCCGAGTCTGAAGGCGATGATGAGGCTGGCAACAACAGCGCGAATGCGCCGAAACCCGCTGCGCCTGAAAACGCCTGATCGGGATGCTGTTCTGACTGGTTACTGCAAGCGGACGATGACGATTTGCTCGTGACGCCCGCGCCGGTTTCTGGTACGCTGGTTGCGAAGGACGTGGCGCCGCAGTTGCGATCATGACCGCCACCATGTGTACCGATGGCTCTGAACGACTGGTCAGATTCGATCGTAATCGCGGAGTTGGGCGATGAGCCGGCATTCTCCGAGGATATGGATGCGCTGATCCGCCGCATCACCAACTCGCATGCCCAGGGCAACGCCGACGTTCCGGATGTCATCCTGAACATGCAGGGCGTGACTTATCTGAATTCGTCCAACCTCGCGCAGCTTCTCAAGCTGCGCAAGCAGCTCAACGCCTGCCAGCGACGGCTGCGCATCTGTGCTGTCAACGACAGCGTCTGGTCGGTGATGCTCACCACCGGCCTGGATGGCGTATTCAACTTCACCGAGGACGTCAGCACCTCGCTTGCCTCGCTCCAGATTCAATAAAGCATCAGAAATTGAACAGCTCGGGAAACATCTGCAATCTGTGCCTGCACCAGTGCATGTGCCTGATGTCCAATCCCCGGATGCCTGATACGTTCGTTGACTTGTGATTCACCTGACTGGCTATGCTTCGGCTTCGTCGCAACGATCATGATCTGCGGGTAGAGATGACGCCGCTGATGGACGTCATTTTTCTGCTGTTGACGTTTTTTATTTACGTCACGGTGCTGATGACGCCGCCGATGCTTTTGCCTGCCTCGATGCCGCAGTTTATTTCGGGCGAGCCGGCAAAACCCGCGCCGGCGGTGACGGTGAGCATTGACGCCGCAGGCAATCTGTATTGCGATCGGGAGCCGATCGAATTGGACGCGGTGGCTGATCGCCTGCAGCAGATCAAGGCCGAGCGACCGGAAACGGTAATCTACATTGCAGCGGAGGCGGAAGGTGACGCCGATCGCTTGCCGATTTTTTTGGCTCTTTACGATCGCCTGGCGTTTGCGGGGCTGGAGATCAAGCTGGTCGGCGCGCCGCCGGAACAGACCACCAGCGATCGCAGCGTGCAGGGCGATTTCGAGTGATCTCGGGTCTGCTGTGACAAGGCATCGGAACTGACCGCAGGCAGCAGCGTCATACAATCTGCGTATGTTTGGGCGTCGCGCCAATTTGCCGCTGCTGGCGGCGTTTGCAGTGTCAGCGCTGTTGCATCTGACGCTGCTTGTCCCAGCGATGGTGCGGATGATGTCGGTGCCGCATGATGCGCCGGCGCAATTGGCGCGTCTGGAGGCGCACAACCTGTTGCCTCCCGTGGAAAAGCCGCGTGAAGAAGACGAAGACGAGGTCGATCTGGGGATTGATGCGCTTACGCCGTCATCGTTGACATGGATTGGTTACGAGCAGTACCAGATGCATCTGGCGCAGCTTGCGGAGGTGGAGCAGGCAGCGTTTACAAATGATCCGATCGCTGCATCGCCGCCTCCGGTGTCTGCTGCGTCCGCTGCGCCGGCTGATGAGTTGCAGGAACCTGTGCCGCAGTCGCCGCAGCCGATCACCGAATCGATGCCCGACACATCGCTGGCAGCCCAGGCAGATCAACATCATGATGCTGAACCTGCATCATCATCGCCGCCGCCATCGCCGTCACAGGAAACAGGCGGTCGCGAGCTGATCGCGCTGGGTTCGTGGCTCGAGTCGATCGGCATCGAACCGCAGATCGAGTCCTCGCCCGCGCCGCTGCAGCCGCCGCCCCGCCGCCGTGCACCGGAACCCCCGGAATCCCCGAAGTTTTCAGAATCCCCGGAATCCGAACCCGAAATGGCGACCGACATTTCGCCTGAGCAGGCAATAGAACGTCTGCTCAAGGCCATCACCACCGCCACTACTGCTGCTGCATCAGAGCAATCGCGCGATGATGATGATTCAGCCGATTCAGCAACGCCGGCTTCGACACCTCCAACAACTTCAGCAACTCCTCCAGTGCCCGAATCGTCTCAGCCTGAACAGCCGGTTGCGCGCCAGCCGACATCCGGCACGGATGTCGCTGCTGACCAGAGCGACCGCGATTCAGATCCAAGCTCAACGGTGGATGTGCCGCGCGAACAGTGGCAGCTCGGTCGTCCGCTGGCGGCTCATGGGTTGGAACTCAAGACGGTCCGGCCGCAGTTCACGATGCTGACGCTCCTCACCGCCTCGCCGGGCAATCCGGTTTGTGAAATCCACATCGATCGTCACGGCATTCCGAAACTGGTGAAGCTGCTGCGCGGTTCAGGCGATCGGCGTGTGGATGATGCCATGATCGCAAGCCTGTACCGCTGGCGAGCTGCTGGCAAGCGCCTTGAAGCGCTGCGCGAGGATGAGACGGTTGTTGTGCGAATGAAGCTGATCCTCAACCCGCGCGTGCGCGACTGATGTGAGCTGCGTTTTTCCCCCCGGGATGGGAAACGACGATCATCGTTTTGTTGCCGTCATAGCGTCATGACGAATCATTGCGTATCGGGATTTTCTTCCTGATCCGTCATGTGTTTGACGACTTTCTTGTCAGCCCGCAGCCGTTCCTTCCATGTTTGCAATCGCGGGTAGTCGGTCAGCGCGTAGGTGAGCGGCGTCACCGTAACGTGACGTTCCAGGAGCGATTCCACATCCGATTCCGGCGCGGTGTGGGCGAATTCCATTCCGTTGCTGGATGACCAGTAATAAACCTGCCCCAGCGGGCTGACGCGCCGATCAAACTTGTCGTTGCCCGGCGCTGTATTCATTTCCACCACACGCACGTCGGGCATGGGCGCGTCATCGCTTTCGGTGCGGGGAATATTGACGTTCAGCACCGAGTGTCTGTCGAGCGGATGCTGCAGAATGCGATCGATAACCTGCCGCGCAATCCAGGCGGCCCGGCCGTAGCGCACCTTGCCGCGCGCGCCCAGGTGCAGGCTGACTGCGATCGCCGGCACGCCGAGGAATGCCGACTCCACCGCTGCCGCCACGGTGCCTGAGTAGATGATGTTGATGCCTACGTTTGCGCCGCTGTTCATCCCGCTGATGGTTAGGTCGGGAAGCGATCCCTCGCCGAATTTTTCCTGCCAGATGGCTCGCAGCGCCAGCTTCACGCAGTCGGCCGGCTGACCCGCGACCGCGATGCCGGTCATGCGGTCATTGACGACGACGGTTTCGCACATCAGCGGCTGGTTATAGGTGATGCCGTGGCTGCTGGCTGATTGCACATCGCGCGGCGCAATGGTCAGAATTTCCCCCAACCCCTGCAGGGCGTCGTACAAAGCAGCAATGCCAGGTGCGTGGATTCCATCGTCGTTGGTAAGCAAAATGCGCATGTGAGAAAAAAAGCAGAAAGGCGAAAGAGAAAAGAAAGATCAGAAATTAAAACGGCGTAAAAACCGGGGAAATAAGAAGTTTAGCCGCCATGCTCATGCAGCGGCGGCGCATGCAGCAGAAAAGCTCACTCCGGTTGGAGACGCACGGGCAAACCCACGTGTTTGAGCACACGGTCTGCAAGGTTTTCGATTGAGAAGTACGCAGCCACACGCGGACCGGCTTCTGAGAGCCGTGCGTGCAGTTCGCGGTCATCCAGCAGGCGCGCAATCTGGTGAGCAAGATCGCCTGAATCCCACACCTTGAATCGCAGTCCCGCCTGCTCGCCGTTGGCTTCAATCGCACTGGCCACTCCGCCGTAGTCGGGCACGATCGCCGGCGTGCCGTGCGCTGCGACCTCAGCCGCCACCATGCCGAAAGGCTCGCGGTGAATCGACGGATACACAATGCAGTGGGCGGCGCTGAACAGCGCGGTGCGCACGTCGTCGGGCACGAATCGTCGCCACATCACCGGCAGGCGCAGTTCTTCAGCAACCTTCTGGCACATGCGGCTGTAGTGATCGCCCCACAACGACGGCCCACAGATCGCCAACTGAAACTTGTAGCCGCGAGAGCGCAGAATCGCCGCTGCGTACAGTAGCAGATCGATTCCCTTTTCGGTATCACGGCGTCCCAGGTACGCCACCAGAGGTATGTCGGGCTTGAAATCGCCGAAGCGCGATGCGATCAGCGCGTGAGCCTTGGCCTGCTCCATGCGCGTCGCACCGGGTACGCCGGGCGGAATCGCCACCAGCGACTGCTCCGGCACGCCGATGTCTGCCATCACGCGGTGCAGGTAGTCCTGGCTCACCGCAATCGCCGGCCAGTCGGAATGTTCCACCGTTTCCACGATCCGGTCATACAGATCGCGTTCGCGGCCAATTGAGCGAGCATACGTGGAATACAGCTCGTAGCCCTGGAAAGTGACGAGATATCGCACCGGATGCTTCACGTGTTTTCGAGCCGCATCAACCCAGGGGCATAAAAACTCCAGCATCGGCAGCATGTGCGTCACGCCCGCCGCTTCGATCTGCCGCGCAAAGCGCTGCACCACCGCATGTTCGCCTTCCACGCCATCGCAGACGCGATGCATGAGGTTGATCATCATGCGTTCAACGCTGCGCGTGCGCCGCTGCGACCAGTGGGCACGCCGGCGGTCGTTGAAGATGCGTGTGAGCATTCGGCCGAAGCCGTCCATCGGTCCGCGCAGCGCCCGGCCATTGAAGCGCATCGCATGAAACAGCCAATGCTGTTGAATATCTTCGCGCAAGCCGGCGCTTTTTTGCTGATCCACTGCCCACCACACGTGCACCTTGTAGCCGCGGGCGGCGCATTCGTTGGCCAGCCGTACATCGCGCACCAGCGCACCGGAGAGCGAACCGCCCAGCAGGATAAACCCGAGTACGGGCGTTTGAGAGGCGGTTTCGGACATCTGGCGTTGCGAAGTCATTACAGCACAATCCATCAATGTGAGAAGGAAAAAGCGGATTCTACAGGCCGAACGATTTTGGCGCAGAAACCTGCTGCGCCTGGAGTTGCGCTGCGTCAGCCGGACGCTGCTGCGCATGACGACGATGCTGGCAGCTGACTTGTGCTCGGCTGGCGCATGCTCAAACGCGCCTCGGAAAGCCGCCCTATCTGGCAGCGCTGACTCGGAGCAGGTAGAGATCGCTGCTACGATTCACGCGCATGATTGCTGACTCTTACCGATACGACCCGGATGAGCAACCCGCCTCGGTCCCCACGCCGTCACCATCGACGCTTGTCTTCGATCGGCAGTCGGTCCGGGCGATCGATCGTGCTGCGATCGAAGAATATGGCGTGCCGGGCATCGTATTGATGGAAAACGCAGCGCGAGGTCTGTTGCGAGAAGCGCTGGCGATGCTTGCGCAATCGCCGCGCTCGACGCCGCATGCACTGATCATCTGCGGATCGGGGAATAACGGCGGCGATGGTTACGCGCTGGCTCGGGGTCTGCATAATGCGGGCGTTCAGGTCACGCTGGCGGCGCTGAAAGAGCCGTCGCCACAGTCCGACGCCGGCATCAACTTCGCCATCTGCAAGCGGCTTGGCCTGCCTCTGGTGGAACTTGACGACCTGAGCGAGTTTGACCGCAAGGCCCAGCCGGACCTGATTGTTGATGCCATCTTCGGCACCGGCCTGGATCGTCCGGTGACGGGCACAGCGCTGGAACTGATCAATTGGATCAACAGCCGCA
>CAZNPU010000020.1:55686-56890 GCA_964575335.1 uncultured Isosphaeraceae bacterium
CCGCCCGAGCATCCGGAACTGGATGAGTCGCTGGCGTACGAACCACCCCTATATAACCGGTAAATCCAGCTGCCGCGCGCGTGCGCCGATGAGCGATTGAGGGTGAAATGGCGCGGCCGGCGGGTATCCGTGTGCTGGCTTGCGCAGCGTTGCAAGCGGCATCGCATCCCGCGCCCGGCTACACTTTCCCACTTGCCGACTCACCTCTTTTTCCTTTTCATTCGCGTTCCTTCCTTTTGCGCTTTGCTTTGAAAACTTCAACAAGATGTATCACGCTCTGCTGACCAACCGCTATCTCACGTCACGGGTCATTCCCTTTATTGCAGTGGCGGCAGTGGCGCTGTGCGTGGCGCTGGTGATCATCGTCGTGTCGGTGATGACCGGATTTCTCGACATGGTGAAGAACTCCGGTCGGACGCTCATCGGCGATGTGGTGGTGGCATATCAGGTGGCGGGCATACCGCATTATGAGCGCCTGATCGAACACATCGAGCGTCTGCCTGAAGCTGCAGCCGCCACGCCGGTCGTCGATGCTTATGGCCTGCTGCGCATGCCGTACCCGGAAGGGCCCAACAAGCACAGCGAAATAGTGAATGTCTGGGGCATTGAGCCTGAAAGTTTCAGCCGCGTGACAGGGTACAACGACATCCTGCATTGGCGGGAACTCGAGCCGTGGCAGCGCCATTTCCTGCTGGGCGATGTGGTGACGAAGCAGTGGCCCACCATTCTCGACTGGCTCTCCAGCCAGCAGCGCATCGAACTGGTGCGGCGCGTGCTTATGCGCGGCGAGAATGAATCCGCTCATTCGCCGAGCGATGAAGCGGTGCAACGGGCGATACAGCGGTTTGAAGATTATGACTGGGAAGAGATATTCCGCCTGGTGCGCAGCGATGAGGCGATCCTGCAAGCTGTGCTGACGCCGGAGCAGTGGGAGCAGCTGCTCCAGTTCGATCCGCGGCTTTTGTCAAAGGATCACGTGCTGCTCGAAGGGCTGACGCTCCAACGTTCGACGCCAGCCGATCCTCAGCGGCAATCCATTCCCGGCATCGCGCTTGGTATTCATGTTTCTGAAGGCAATCTTCGAACAAGAACCGGCGACTATGAGGTGGCTCAGCTTGGCCACTGGTGGATGCCCCGGCATGAGGTCTTGCTCACAACGATCCCCATTACCGACGGCACCATTGGCGGTGCGGAAACCGCTGAA
>CAZNPU010000020.1:56990-59211 GCA_964575335.1 uncultured Isosphaeraceae bacterium
TCAATGGCGCTTACGATCAAGACCTGGCTGCAGCAGCAGGAGCAGTTCATCGGCCCGGTGGAAAAAGAACGAGAGCTGATGCGCACGCTGTTTTCGCTGGTGTATCTGGTGTGCGCGGGACTGGTGCTGGCGATCTTCTGGGCCATTGTGTATGAAAAAACACGCGACATCGGCATCCTGCGCAGCATCGGAGCGTCCCGCATGGGCATCTCGTGGATTTTCCTGCGATATGGCCTGCTCATTGGCGTTGTCGGCGCTGTTGTGGGGCTTGGCCTGGGTTAT
The DNA here is from genome assembly GCA_964575335.1 of uncultured Isosphaeraceae bacterium. Classification (GTDB taxonomy): domain Bacteria; phylum Planctomycetota; class Phycisphaerae; order Phycisphaerales; family SM1A02; genus CAZNPU01. Next base: position 57,273 of record CAZNPU010000020.1, read on the forward strand.
CTGGTGGTGAAAAACATCAATCTCATTCACGAAACGCTTGGCAATCCGCCACTGGAATTGGCCATTGCGGTACTGATTCTGGCGGGCATTTCACTGCTTGTCACGATCGTGCGCGGCCTCAAAGGCAACCTGCTGCCCATTGTGCTTGGCGGACTTGTCACGGCGGTGCTCGCCACGCTTGGCCTGTTGGCGCTGTGGCTGTGGCGCATCGGAGGCATCATCGTGTGGGATCCGTCCATCTATTACTTCACCGAGATTCCCAACAATCTTGACATGCAAAGCGCAGCCATCACGATGATCGGCGCGGTGATCTTCAGCCTCATCGGCGCGTTTATTCCGGCAGCCAAAGCCGCTGACACCGATCCTGTGAAGGCGCTGCGGTATGAATAAAGCGATGCAAGAGCAGGACGCGCAAACAACTGATCACCGCGACGAGCACGTGAGGTCGAACCGGCCGTCAATGCGTCAGCCAATTGTGCGCGCGCACAACGTTTACAAAACCTATCGGTTGGGCAGCGTGGATGTTCCGGTGCTCAAAGGCGCATCGCTTACGGTCCATGAAGGCGAATGGGTGGCGATTCTTGGCGCTTCGGGTTCGGGCAAAAGCACGCTGCTGCATCTGCTGGGTGATCTGGATGAGCCGGACGCTGGGCACGAAGGCAGCGGCATCTTCTATGAAGGCCGGCCGATCAAATCGCTCAATGTTTTCGAGCGCAACCGCTATCGCAATGAAACGGTCGGGTTTGTCTTTCAGTTTTATCATCTCCTGCCTGAACTGACCGTGGTGGAGAATGCGATGCTTCCCGGCGCGGTGCGATCCTCGCTGCGGCCGTGGACGTTCTGGGCCGCGGTGATGGCGGGTTGTGGCCTTGCCGGCGCAGTGATTGGCGCATTGCTGTGGATGCAGTTGCGGCCGGAGCAGTTGTCCGCATGGCCGATTGGCGTTGCGATTGCGCTCGGCGCGGGCGTGCTGGCAGCGATTGTCGGCGTTGGCGTATGGACGGAGATCGCATCGCTTATCGCCCGGTATGGACCGCGGCATGCGCAGCTGCGGCGCAGAGCGACCGAGATATTGGAGTCGTTTGGTCTGGGGCATCGCCTGCGGCATCGGCCGCGCGAACTTTCGGGCGGAGAACGCCAGCGCGTCGCAATTGCGCGCGCGCTGATGAACTCGCCCAAAGTGCTGCTGGCGGATGAACCCACCGGCAACCTTGACGAAGCGACCGGCAGCGAGATTCTCGATCTGATCGCTGAGCAGCATCGCCGGGGCTTGACGATCATCATGGTGACGCACGATGAATCCATTGCCGGGCGTGCTGACCGCATCGTGCGCCTGCACAATGGGCGCGTGGTGGAGTAACACTGCGCATTTGGTTCAACCTCAATCGTTTACCGTGTAGTAATGTGCGCAGGTGGCGATGAGGGTGTCGCGCGAAGTGCCGAAGTCTTCTGCAAGCGCTTCGTTCCACGCCTTGCCGTCTTTGACTGCGATGATCCAGCGCAGGAATCGTTGCGGCTGTTCCTGCACCATGAGATGCACAACCAATCCGCAGACCTGCGGCGCAACGCCCGTCATACCCGGCCATGATTCGTCTTCATACTTCAGGTCAAGCAGCGCGTTGATGTTGCCGCCGTCACGAATCCATTTCACCGCTTCGCGCCGGCGCTGGCGCACAATGGTCGGCTCGCGGCTTGTCTGCGAAGCGATGTACTCAGCCAGACCTTCATTGGCCCATGCAGGGAGTCGCTGCGGCGTGCGATAGCGGTGAAGCACCGCCAGCGTCATTTGCCGCGTCAGTTCCCATTCCAGTACCGCCGGATCGCGATGCTGGTATGCCACGATGAACGCCTGCGGTCCAACGGGATGAAAAATCGCCACGGTGCTGCGCGGCACGAGCTGTTGAAACGATTCGGCTTCAATCAGATGCAGGCGGTCTTG
>CAZNPU010000020.1:59311-60652 GCA_964575335.1 uncultured Isosphaeraceae bacterium
TCTGCAGCCTCGTTGCGCGCAAGTTGAATCAGATCAGCAGCGGATTCATCAAGGCGCAGCGCGGTTTGAAAAGCACGCTCAGCCATATCTTTGGCGCTAGCCTGCTGGTGTGACATAAGCAGAAGCACGCGCCCAAGCCCCACCCAATCCTCCGCCGATTCTCGATTCATCAGCCGCTGATGCAGCCGCCACACATCGTCCGCTTTCAGATCGCTCCAGCTGCGGCGGCCGAATGTGCCGTCAATGCCCTCGGCATCCCAACTGATAAGCTCCCCGCTAATGCGAACGCCATCGGCAAGTTGAAAACGCACCTTGAGCGGTTTAGGCAATGGTCCGCCTGCAATCATCATCGCGCACATCATCCACGCCGCCAATTTGGCATAGATCGTGCCGAAGATGCGATAAACGGCACCCAATTGCCTCCTGGATGGGCTGAAATAGTCATCTTGGCGGGCCTGCACGCCGAATAAATGGTATGGACCTTGCGTCTTCTTGTGAGGAAGTGTGGCATCTGATTGAAAGTCAGTCATTGGCATTCCTAGAGTTGGATGCATTTATGTGAACCCCTTTCCCCCCGGCCTTGACGCCGGTCCTTGGAGAATTGCGATGTTTGAAAGGCTCACAGATCGAGCTCGCAAAGTCATGGCCCTGGCCAACCAGGAGGCCCAGCGGTTCAATCATGAGTACATCGGCACCGAGCACATCCTGTTGGGCCTCGTGAAAGAAGGCTCAGGGGTTGGTGCGAACGTTCTGAAGAATCTCGATATTGATCTCCGCAAGGTGCGCCTCGAGGTTGAAAAGCTGGTCAAGAGCGGCCCGGATATGGTCACGATGGGCAAGCTCCCCCAGACGCCTCGGGCTAAAAAAGTTATTGAATACGCCATCGAAGAGGCGCGCAGCCTCAATCATAACTACGTCGGTACCGAGCATTTACTGCTTGGATTATTGCGAGAACATGACGGCGTAGCGGCGCAGGTGCTGATGAACCTGGGCCTGAAGCTGGAAGAGGTGCGCGAAGAGGTGCTGAACCTGCTTGGCGCAGGCGTGGAAAGCGAAGACGGCGCTGAACCTGCTGAGCCGGCCGGCCCTGCAGGCGCCGCGGATGTTGCTGCGCAGCGCCGTGGCAAGAGCAAGACGCCCGCTCTGGACAGCTTCGGCCGTGACCTCACCGAGCTGGCCCGCAACGGCGAGCTGGACCCGGTGATTGGCCGCAGCAACGAGATCGAGCGCCTGATCCAAGTTCTCTGCCGCCGCACCAAGAACAACCCGGTGCTGCTCGGTGAAGCCGGCGTGGGCAAGACCGCCATTGTGGAAGGTCTGGCGCAGAAGATCGTCAGCCAG
>CAZNPU010000021.1:0-59228 GCA_964575335.1 uncultured Isosphaeraceae bacterium
CGGGGTTATCGCCGCAGTACGGCAGCGGGCCTCGCCGCGTGTCGTACGGATCAACAACATAACTTGCATTGCCCGGATAAGCGGGCAGCAACCCGTCCGCTGCCAAGGCAGCCAGAATCGGCTCATCCTCGGGCGGATTGCTCGGGCTTGCTACCGGATCAACCACGCGGTGACAGAAGTTGCACGACACACCATCCCAGTCCGCTCCGACAAACGCTGAGGCATCCGTCGGCACCGACCGGCCTTCCAGCCACGCGTGGGGGCTGTGACAGCGGATGCACAATTCGCCGCCAAAGTTCACGTCCTGATTGGCGATCGCCAGCGCAGCATGCCAGATGGGATCCCGCGCCGCCTGCCCCATCATGCTCGTCACCCAGTTGTCAAACGGCGCAACAACGTGTTCCTTGTTGCCGTCGTACTCAAACTCGTGACAGAACCGGCAGTTGAAGGGGTTGATCATCGGGTCGATCAGCGTGCCTTCCTGGGTGCCGGGTATGAAAAAGTCATCCAGCGTTGCAGGCAACTGCACCTGCGAGCCGCGCTTGCCGCCGCCGCTGCTGCTGCCATCGGCCACACCGCCGCGTCCGCTTCCCATGCCCGAGCCTGAACCTTTGCCAGCGTACAAAGGTGAGCCCAGAATGCCCGCAACCGCCAAACCCACAGCTGCGCACAGGATCAACGACCGGTGCGGTCGAACCGGATACTTCTTCTCTTGCTGCATCGAACTGCAACCTCCTCAGCCTCGGATCGACCAGCGTCCGCCAGCCAATGAGCCGGGCCTGTCTTTTCAATCGATCGATCAATCAGCTATCGGCCAGGATGCTTGCCCCCTCAAGCCGACCGATGCCTGCCCTCCATTCATCTCCGGCCGATACGGTCCCAGATGCACTGCACTCAGGCTTCAGTACCGATAACCGGCTCAGTCGTCTCCCCCTCCCCCTCTGTTAATCCCCCATCTGATCCCCCGCGCAAGTCCCCGCTCAACCCCCGTACTAACTTGCTGAAATCCAGTTTTCATACTACTTCTAAACTCTTACACGTCAACGAGAAACCGCCAGATATCACTCATGAATCAATCCGGGCGCAACGCCAATTCGCCCAGTTTGAAAAACCGATCGGCCAGCCGGTTTGCGACAGCAGCGCAGCATTGCGCAATTCTGCGGTATGCTTTACGCGCTTATGCTGCACGCTTCCTGTTTACGCACGTTTAGACTGCATTTCGCCGCGACTGCCATTCCCACTCGCATTGGCGGCTGGCTGATCGCCGGCTTTTTCGCCCTGATGCTGGGTGGCTGTACCTCCACAGGCACAATAACAGCAGGGCCGGAACTGCTCACCATTGAAGCAGCACATTACAATCAGGCCTTCGATGCTGCGGTTGAAGCGGCATATCAGGCAGGAATGGCCGCCGTTGTTCGCGATCGTCGCACTGGCGTCATCGAAACCTCGCCACGTATCGCCGGTTCCATCCTCGAACCCTGGCGCACCGACAACGCCAGCCTGGAGCAGGCGCTGGAAAACACCATTGCGCTGCAGCGGCGGCGGGTACGCTTTGAATTCACTCCCGCAGGCTTTCAGCCGCGCGACCCCCTGGCGCAAAGCACATTGAGCGGGCCGGATGTGCTGCATCTCGATGCCGATTCAATCGACCTGACCCAGCTCGAAGGTCCGCTGGAGCTGCGCGCCTGGGTCTATGTTGAACAAGCTCACACGCCGGGCGTCCGCCGCAGCACCTGGACCCGCTCTCTGACCACAATCACCACCAGTCCCAGCTCTGCCGCCACCGGCAGCACCTTCTGGACCATCGTCGCGCGCGACAACGCTTACGAACGCGCCCTGCTGGCGAAGATCGACAGCATCCTGCATCAGCAGCAGCAACAGGCGCGTGATGAATCGTTAACTCAATAACGAAATCCAATAACGAACGCACGCCGAAGCTGCATTCCTCCGCTTCGGGCGCAGCATTCACAATGCGCCAGCAGCGCATGGCATCATGTTCATTCGCAGGCTGAATCGGAATTCAGCCTCATAGGCAGCAGCCCGCAGCGACTCCAAGAGTGAGTGAACGACGCAACGCTGTGAGCTTTTACTACTTGCGCACAACATCCGTTGCGCCGCTTCATCATCACCAAGGAGTCAGCACGCACAATGCCTAGCGCCCCCGGAAATCGCAACGCCTCGGAAGATCCCCGAAACCTCCAACAGCAAGACCGGCCCGGCGCGGGTCGCGAGCAGCCCGGCCGCTGCGCTGAAGATGCAGAGCAGCGACTGGATGAAACCCAGGAAATCGCTGAGACATCAGATCTCCAGCAAGGCCAGCCGGAACTTGCGCGCGATCGTCAGCCGCCCACCAACGCCAAGCCCGGCACACGCCACGCCCCCGAATGCGACATCGGCGAAGTAGATTCGGATTGTTGAATCGCAAACCTACGGGCACATGCCCCAGGCGCTGATGACCGCAAGCAGATCGTCGACGTTGACCTGTCCGTCGCCACCGGGCGGAGCGATGTCGGTAAGACAGGGATGAGGGCATGGCCCCCAGGCGCTGATGACCGCAAGCAGATCGTCAACGTTGATCAGGCCATCGCCGCCGGGCGGAGCGACATCCGCCGGGCAGGTTGGAACCGTACCGCCTGGCGTACTCCAGAATCCGCCGACCAGTTCAAACTCATTTCCCGGAGCGCCGCCGGTCATCACGCCCGCATCGGGCTGGCCGATGGTGCCGGTGAGTTCAAATGATCCTCCGCTGGATGTTCCGCCGCCGCCGTCGATGGTGTACCAGGAAAGATCGTACGATCCCTCAGGCCCAGCGAACTGCGCGAACGTCGCGGCAGTGATCATCGCCAAAGCGGCGAAGCACAGGCCGGACCAGCGTGTGCGTGCGGAATATTGATTCATCGTCCTTATCTCCAGTGTTGCGGATGGCTAACCACATACATGTGACGTGATTGCCGATCATTTGCCTGCATTCTTTAGAACGGATTCCAGCCGCTGTAATCGATCGGCCAGTTCATCAACCTGCTGGCGCAGCGCAGCATTGTCGCGTTGCATCGCGTCAACCTGCTGACGCAGGGCGGCATTTTCCTGTTGCGATTGATCAATCTGCCGACACAGTGCAGCATTCTGCTGTTGCAATTCATCAATCTGCGCATCTTTCTCATCACGCAACTCGCGCAAGGCTTCAACAAACATCGCTGTCGTTCCACGCTCGGTGACGTAGAGGTAGCCTTCGTCATCCGCATCAACCCAGTCAGGGAAGACCTGCTGAACTTCCTGCGCGATCAGGCCGGTCTGCGTGCCGGGCAGCACGAATTTCCGTTCGATTGCGTCTTCGATGTACTCGAACGTGTAACCGCGGAGGGTCAGCAGCCGATCGAGGATGCCAGGTTCGATAGGCTGGATGTTGCGCTTGAGGCGCGCATCAGAGAAGTTCGACCAGCTTCCGCCGCCGGGTTTGGCGGCGTTGCCGTTGACGGCAAGCAGGAACGAGCCGGGTTCCTGCGTGCCGATGCCGACCTGCCCGCCAGCGCGGATGGTCATGCGCACCTGGCCGCCGTTGGAGAAGTTGAAGTAACTTGAGTCGGTCTGCTGAATCTGTGCAGTCCACGATCCGCTGGCTTTGAAGTTAATCGCGACATTATCCGACAGTGTCTGTAGATGCAGACGGGCAGTAGGATCAGTGGTGCCGATGCCGACGTCGCCTGAGAAGTAGTTGCGGCCGCCTGTAAAGTATGCAGCCCAACCGTTCGGTGATTGGACGACACCGTGCACGGCGATGGTGCTGCCGGTCGCATGTGTTGCGTGGGCCAGGATCGCACGGGCTTGGGCACCGCTTGCCTCAGCGTATACGCCGGTTCCCGAATTGCCCGAATTAACGCCACCGACACCGCGACCTAGTGAACCGCTTGACTCGCCATAGACACCGTAGCCGCTTCCCGCGTTGAGGCCGAAGACACCTCGGCTGGTTAAGTAGTCTGAGTTTGTTTCGCCATACACGCCGACGCCGTCTCCCGTGCTAATGCCGACGACGCCTCGTCCATTGGTACCGGCTGCTGTGCCGCGTACGCCGACACCGCCTGGAGCAAGATTCCTCCCGTAAACGCCCATCCCGCTGACTGATTCCGCGGTACCTACCACGCCGAACGTCGTCCCCGACGTCGCGGTGTTCCAGCCATGCACAGCCATTCCACCTGATGAACGGCTCTCTCCCCAAACGGCTGGCGTGGACGAGCTTGCGATTGCGTGGAGTTTCGCGTAGGGGGTCGACGTGCCGATGCCGACGTTGCCAGCGTTGTAATAGGTGGCAGTTCCGTTGATGGACCAGTGCGAATCACCGGGCGGACCCTGTGGGCCTTGTGGCCCCTGTGGTCCCGCAGGACCTTGGGGACCTTGTGGTCCTTGCTCTCCCTGTGGACCCTGCGGCCCAGGCGGCCCCTGCTCGCCCTGAGGACCGGCCGGACCAGGCGGGCCTTGCTCACCCTGCGGACCAGGCGGGCCTTCCGGTCCTGCAGGCCCCTCATTGCCATTGAGCGCAAACAATGCATAAGGCGCTGGCTTCAACGGCTGACGCGGCGAGAGCGTCACATACGAGCCGGTGCCAGCGGGCATGCGCACCGCGATCTCCAGCCAACGTGCCTCGCCTGTGAACGCGCTGAGTCCAAAATCAAGATCGACTGTGAACGCGCCGTCAACCAATGTGACGTTTGTCGCTGTCAGCGTCGGGCCGATCTGCGATGAGCCAACAGCGTCATCCCATAAGCTGAACTGGAAATCAGCGATGCCATTAACCGCAACGCCAGCCTGTTTGAGCTGCCCCTGATAGGTAAACTCCGTTGTCACCGGCGAGGCTTCCTCAGCCGCCATGAGTGGAGTCGAGATCGAAATCGACCATGCAACAAGAGCAGCAGTCGCGAACCTGAGTCTCAGCATGCTTTCTCCTTCGTTCCCAAGCAAGGCAAAACAGGCAAAATGAAGGCACAAAGCCTTCGGCGGCTGGCGTCGGAAGCCGAAAAGATTCTTCATGCCCGCGTTATCGCGGTGTATATTGGGCAAGTCAGCTCCTCAGTGTTTCGCACCATTCCGGGTTATCGCAGCTCATGAAAATTGTGAAAAATCACAATTCTTCTGCGGCAACCCCACAGGTTGCGGCCCTGCAGGGCGACGTAACGCGTTTGCTTGATGCGATGCACCAGGGCGAGGGCAGTGCAGCAAACCAGATGCTGCCGCTGGTGTATCGTGAGCTGCGCACCCTGGCCAAAGACCTGCTCCGCCGCGAGCAAGCCTCGCACACGCTGCAGCCGACTGCGCTGGTGCATGAGGCGTACCTCAAGCTGGTGCGCCAGAATCGAGCACGCTTTGAGTCCCGCAGTCACTTTCTGGCCGTAGCGGCAACGGCCATGCGGCGAATTCTCGTCAATCACGCCAAGCGGCGAAAATGCATCAAGCGCGGCGGGTTGTGTCGGCGCGAACCGCTCACCGAATCAGTGGTCATCGGCATGGATGCAGATGTCGATCTGGTCGCACTCGATGAAGCCATGCAGCGGCTAAACGCGATCGATCCGCGCAAGGTTAAGGTCGTCGAAATGCGGTACTTCGTCGGCATGTCCGTGGATGAAGCCGCGGAAGCGCTTCAGGTGTCATCGGCGACCGTCAAGCGCGATTGGGAATTCGCCCGCGCATGGCTGCTGCGTGAGGTGGGATGCGATGGATGACGGGATATATCGGCAGATCCGCCGCGCTGAAGAACTGTTTCACGAAGCGCTGGAGCGGCCGATTGCTGAACGTGCATTGTTCGTTCACGAACGCTGCGGCGATGATGAGACATTGAAGAGCGAAGTGCTTTCGCTGCTGGAGGTGCATGCGCGATCAGGCGACAGGATGCGCACCGCCGCGTGTCCTGCATTGCCTGACGATGCTGATGAGGAGGATCTTCCGCTGCCTGCCATTCCGGGCTACGACATCGTGCGGCTGATTGCCCGCGGCGGAATGGGCAGCGTGTACGAGGCCCAGCAACAGCAGCCACGGCGGCGTGTTGCGCTGAAGTTGATGAGGCGCAGCCTGACCTCGCGGAGCGTGCTTCGCCGGTTTCAATATGAAGCTCATGCGCTGGCGCGATTGCAGCATCCGAACATCGCTCAGGTGTTCGAAGCCAGCACGTTCGACACGGGCCAGGGGATTGCTCCGTTTTTTGCAATGGAGTTCATCGAAGGCCAGCCGATCACTGAATACATCCAGCAGCACGGGTTGTCGTGCCGCGATCGAGTTCGGCCGCCGCGTCAATTTTTCGACTTGTTTTTTCAGATCATCGACGCGGTGCAGCATGCGCACCAGCGCGGTCTGATTCATCGTGATCTCAAGCCGGGAAACATTCTTGTGACCTCCGATGGCTCTGTCGCAAGGGTAAAGGTCATCGACTTCGGCATTGCGCGGGCGATTGAATCTTCTGACGCCGCCATCACCACGCTCCAGACGGAAGTCGGGCAGGTTCTCGGCACGCTGCAGTACATGAGCCCCGAACAGTGCGATGCAGACCCGCACGAAATCGATGTGCGCAGCGACGTGTACGCACTGGGGTTGATTCTGTACGAGTTGCTGTACGAACAGCGGCCGTATGACGTTTCGCAGGCCACGATCGTCCGTGCCGCGAACATCATCAAGTCTCAGGCGCCAGTGGCTCCCTCGTCGATTGACCGCCGTTGGCGCAGTGATCTTGAAACGATCGTTCTCAAGTGTCTGGAGAAGGACCCCAACCGACGGTATGCATCGGCAGATGCGCTGCGTGATGACCTGCAGCGGTATTTGAACAATGAGCCGATCGCAGCTCGGCCGCCTTCACTGCGCTATCGTGCGCTGAAGTTCGCCAGCCGCAATCGCGCAGCGGTGTCGGGTGCGGCCGCTGCTGTGATTGTATTGATCGCCACCGCAGCCATCGCGACGTCGTTTGCCGTCAGCGAATATAACGCCCGCCTGGAAGCTGAGCGGCAGAGGCGAATCACCGAAGCCGTCAACGAATTCGTCAACAACGATCTGCTGGCAGTTGCCGATCCATATCGATCACCGGATCGCGAACTCACGGTGCGTGCCGTATTGGACGCTGCATCCGAGAAAATCGATCAGCGTTTCGCTGACGAGCCGCTCGTGGAAGCCGCGTTGCGGGAGACGCTCGCCAGAACATACTGGAACCTTGGCGCGTATGCGTCGGCTGAAGCGCACGCGCGCCGCTGTCTGGAATTGCGGCAGCGTGAGTGCGGACCCACCGATGCGCTCACGCTTGATGCGATGAATCTGCTTGGGTCGGTGCTGCAGTATGCGGGGCGGTACGCGGAGTCTGAAGAAATCTGGACATCGCTGCTGGAATTGTGCCGGCGGCATAGGCCTCCAAACGATCCAAAGACGCTGCTGGTCCAGAACAATCTGGCGCAGTCGTACATGTATCAGGCAAAGTACGAACCTGCTGAGGCCATGCTTCTTGAAGTGCTGCGGATCCGCCGTGCTGAAAGCCCAGAAGATCCGCAAACGTTCGTAACCATGAACGTGCTGGCGATGCTGTATGCCGAGCAGGGCCGCCTTGATGAAGCGGTGAAGCTGGCAGAAGCGAGCGTCGAAGGTTCTCGCCGCGTGGCTGGGGATGATCATCCCGACACGATGACCGCGATCAACAACCTGGCGACCTACTACAGCGATCAGGGCCGGGTTGATCTGGCCATCCCGTTGCTGCACAATCTGCTGCAGGCCCGCCGCCGCGTTCTGGGCCCGGAGCATCCGCTTACGCTGGTCACAGCAAACAATCTGGGCCTGGCGTACATTCACACCAATCAACTCGAGCAAGCCGAGCCGATCCTTCGCCAGACGTTGGAGCTGCGACGTAAGACGCTGGGCGACGATCATCCCAACACGCTCACGAGCACCAACAATCTCGCGCTGGCGTGCCTCAAGAGTCAGCGGTTTGATGAAGCAATTGAGCTGTATCGCCAGGCCGTGGATGGCCGGACGCGCGTGTATGGCGAAAATCATCCAGCCACGCTCAGCTCGCTGATGTCGCTGGGCACGACGTACATGCGAATGAACCGATTGGATGAGGCCTTGCCGTTGCTCGAAGAAGCGGCCCATCGCGCCCGAACGCACCTGCCGGCCGGCCATCTCCACATCGCCCGCATCAGCGTGCGGTTGGGCGAGTGCCAACGCGAGATGGGGGCGATGGAGCAGGCGCAGGAAACGCTGCTGGCGGCACACGCATCGCTTGAGGCCCGTCTCGGCCCATTCCATCAGCACACGGTGGAAGCCGCCCAGGCGCTGGCAGAGCTATATGCGAAATGGAACAAGCCCGACGAAGAGGCAAGGTGGCGAGCGTCAATCATCGATCACTCACATACGACCGCGCGTTGAGAAACATGCGACCAAACCGGCGACGAAGTGCGCCAAATGCAGCCGCGCGGCAACCTCGGCCCGAGGCGACAATTCGTCGCCTGCTTGCGGAGCTTCATCAAGCCCTTTTCCAAGCGAAAGGGTGAAGATTCTACCCACCCCCTAACCCCCTCCCTACAAGGGAGGGGGGAGTACAGACTCACGCATTCACCGCTACGCCGAGCATTTGCGCGGCGCGCTTGGTGATGTGGGTGTGATGCAGGCCGCACTGTTTGAGAACGTCTTCCTCTGTACGGGCCGACTTGGGGATGCGCGTGACGTACATCTGCTCGATCGTGAAGGCGTCACCGGACTCGGTGCAGGCGTCAGCCACGGCCGAGCCCAAGCCGCCGCCGTAGTTGTCTTCGACCACCAGAATGTTGCCGTTGTTGGCGTTGGCCAAATCAAGCAGCTTCTCGGCGTCAAAGGGGATTGAGTACAGATCGACCAGCGTGGCGTCGATGCCCATCTTGTCCAGAGCGTCCAGCGCCTTGTTGCACTCGTGCACCATGTACCCGGCGGTGACGATCATCAGGTCGCGTCCCTCGGTGAGGACTTCAAAGCGGCCGAGATCGAAGATGGTGTTTTCATCGTAGAGGAATTCCACATCGGGCCGGAAGGTGCGCATATAGCACATGCCCGGGTGATCAGCCATGGCCAGCGTAAGGGCGTATGCGGCCCAGGCGTCGGCAGGCTGCAGCAGGTAGCAGCCGGGCTTGCCCTGATGGTTCTTCATGGTTGCCAGGCTGCGGAACCAGGCCACATCGGGCAGGGCCATCTGGCTGGGACCGTCAGCAGCAAGCGAGATGCCCGCATGGCTGCCGCAGATTTTCAGGTTCGCGCCGCTGTTCATGGCCATTTCGATCTGGTCATAACCGCGGGTGACGAACTTGCCGAAGGTGGAACAGAAGGGAATCTTGCCCGCAGCCGAAAGCCCCGCGCCGACGCTGAACATGTTTTGTTCTGCGATTTTGCATTCCACAAACCGGTCGCGCAGGTCGCGATCATTGGCGAACCATTCACTGAAAGTGGAATTGCTTACATCGGCGTCGAGCGCGAAGACATGAGGATTGGCGTGTCCAAGGGCGCGCAGGGCAAGGCCGTAGGCTTTTCGTGTGGCGAATTTGCCGGCTTTGAGGATCATGGCCATGTCGTATTTGTGCATGGCCTCGGTCATGGTCATCGGTTCGACGACGTTGACTTCGGTGGGCTTGTGCTCAGCCGGGGGGTAGATGCGCAACGCGTCATCGGACACCAACGCCGAGGTAAGCCCCACACCGGTGGCTTTGAGCTCTTCGTGGGCCTGACGGAGCTTGTCGCCGCTGGCGGGTTTGCCGTGCCAACCTCCGCCATAGAGCACCGGAGCGCCCCATCCCTTGATGGTCTTGGCGATGACCGCCATGGGAGTTTCGCTGTCGCTTTGAGCATTGGCGATGAATTGATCAAAGGCGTTGCGGATGGCGATGGGGTCGTGGCCGTCGATAATCACCGCAGTAAAGCCGGTGGCCTGGAGCTTGTCGCGAAGCCGCTCCGGCGACTGCTGAACGCTGACGCGGTCGGCTTGGCCGAAGCCGTTGCAGTTGAAAATCGGCAGGACGTTGGTGAGCTTGTGATCGACCATGAAATCGAGCGCTTCAGCGATCTGCCCTTCACGCGCCTCGCCGTCGCCGATGATGCAGTAGATGCGCTTGTCCATGCCGTCGTGTCGGGCCGCGAGCCCCAGACCGGCAGCCACGGAAAGCCCCTGTCCAAGCGAGCCGGTGGCGGCATCGAAGAAGGGGAAGCCCTCCATGGGATTGGGATGCCCTTCAATGGGCGACTGGCCGTCACGAAGCGTCATCAGATCGTCGACCGTCATCGGGCGACGCTCAGGTTCACGGCCGATGGAACCGCCAAGGTCGGCATAGGCTGCGTACACGATGGGAACGGCATGGCCTTCAGAAAGCACCAGCCGATCAGCGGTGGGATAATTGGGATGATCGGGCAGCCAGCGCATCGTGTGATACATAAGCACCGTGACGATGTGGCCGAGGCTCAAGGCTGAGCTTGGATGCCCGCTCCCGGCAGCTGCGCACATGTCCAGACTGAGATGGTCAAGCTGAATGGCCTTGGCGTGGACGGCGGCTTCAAACGACATCGGCATCCTCTCTGTTTACGTTACGGGCGGCTTTCGACGGCCCCGGCGTGGCGGGCAGCGCGTTGCCACTCCAGCCAAGCCCTGCGCCGAACACCGATCGCGGGGGTCAGATAACACTCTATGAAACACTGTAGTATCGCACGAGCGGCATGATGCCGCAAATGCAATACCAATTCGTGTTTGATCCTGAGAAAGCGCCAGACGTGCCCCGTCAGACGCAGTGTGTGTGAGCAATCAGCGGGACATCCCCTGCTTCAGCCTCTCTGAAATTCTTTTCTGCAAACACATTGCTGAGGCAGCTGCGCTGCCCCGCACCAGTACCGGCGCCGGTACTGCTGCCGGTAGGTATCAGTGCGTCACCGTTTTCCGATTCCGGTGATGATGGCCGCTTCATGCCCCGCGGTGAACCGCAGAAACAACGCGAAGAAATTCGAAAGACCAGGGACAAACAAAAGCCCCCGGCCGATGGACGGCCGGGGGCTGAGCTTGTGCAAGGGGGTTACGATGCGGCAGCTTACTGGCACGTGCCCCAGGCGCCGATCACGCTGAGCAGGTCATCGACGTTGACGACGTTGTTGCCGTCCACGTCAGCATCGCAGCCAGCGCACGGTCCCCAGGAGCCGATGACCGCCAGGAGGTCGTCCACGTTGACCACGCCATCGCCGCCGGGGGGAGCCACGTCACCCTGGCAAGGCTCGGAGAAGAGCTCGCTGCCCCATTCGATGATGCGTTGCATGACAGCCTGGCGATCAGACGCGTTGCTGATCGCTTCCCACGGGAAGCCGAAGAAGACCGTGCGGAAGTGACCGCCGTCCATCGACACGGCTGCCCCGCCCTGGTTGCCCATGAACACCGACGCTGCATCGCCGTTGGGCACAATGCGATCGCTGTAGTTCGAGAACGGATAGTTCAAGGTGTATGAGCCATAACCGGCAAGGATGTTCTGGCCTGTCACAGAGGTCTGGCCGACATCCTGCCCAAGCGGCGCACCAACGCCGAGGTAATTGGCCATGAAGATGTTGGGTGCGGTGCCGCTGGAGCCAATTCGGTCGTACAGGTAATCCTGGCTGGACAGGAACAGCACGCCGCCTGCATCGAGCCAGGTGGACAGGATGCTTTCAGTGGCGGGTTTCGGACCAGCTTTCGGATTTGACGATCCGCCGAATGAATCACCCGAGAACCAGATGATGATCTTGTAGCCGCTCAGTTGAGCCAGCGTCGGCTCCACAGCGTTGTTGTTGGTGTCGAAGATGTCATACTGCACGCCCAGAGCGTCAAGCGCTGCCGTGTAGTACGAGCGGACGTTGGGGTTGTTGTCATCATCATCAACCAGCAGAATCGGCGGGACATCGAGAGTGCGGAACGAGTACGTATTCGAGAATGCTCCCGTGCCGCAGGTATTGCTGGCACGTACGCGCCAGTAATACACGGTATCGGTATCCAGCGACGTTTCGACGGTGTGGCTGGTTTCACTGGTTGTTGCGCTGTACACGATGTTGCTGAACGAGGAATTGGTTGCAACCTGCACCTCGTACTCAGCCGCCTGGCTGGCTGCGTTCCACGACAGCATGGGCACCACAGCCACGCCCGTCTGGCCGTTGGTCGGTGCGGTCAGCACAACCGCGCCGGGAGCTGCGGTCGACACGTTCAACTGCACGTTGACGCTGCGCGTCAGGCTCGCCGATGTGCCGGTGACCTGAATGGTGTGATTTCCTGCAGCGACGGCGCCGGTGTTGCTCACGGTCATCGTCGCGATGCCGGGCGGCACGATCTGACTGGGGCTGAAGCTGATCGTCGCGCCCGGTGCGCCGGTGGCGCTGAGCGTGATCGTTTCGTCAAAATCGAGAATCTGGCCGAGTTCGATCACATAGGACGCCTCGGAGGGAGCGCAGATCGTTTCCGAGGTGGGCGTCGCTGCGATCGTGAAGCCCGGCTCAACCGCGCAGTTGTAGCACGCGAGTGCAAAGTCCTGATCGGTGCTGTCGCCGTAATTCGGCACGCCATCGGAGTTGATGTTGGCTGCGAGTACGCGGATGGTGGCTGACTGCACCGTATTGGGCGCGAGGAAGACGCCTTCAGTGTTGTTTCGGATATCAGCCGAACCGCCCGTGACGGAGTAGCCGTTGCTGCCGAAGTTGTTGCCGCGGAATGTGCCAGCCTGGGTCTCGACGATCAGGTCGAGGTTGTTGTTCCATGCCGGCGTGCTGCCGCCCAGGCCGTGGCCCGGCGCATCGGTCCACACCAGCATGATCTTCATCGGCTTGCTGGGATCGAGCGGCGAGACCGTGGTCGACCACTCTTCGCCGGTGTTGTCGAAGATCACCGGGTTATCGAAATAGCGAACGCTGTTGGCCGGCGGGTTGATGACCGCATCGAGATTCATGCGGCCCCACCCTTGCTTGGAGTCAAACGGGTGGCCGAGCACGCCGCCGTCGGCGTCAAGATGGCCCGCCAGGCTGTGCGCCACAGGCAGGAATGCCGCCTTCACCATTGCCGGGCTTGGATCGACCGAGTAATCCGGCAAGTTGCGGTAATACTCGATGAACAGCGCCACCGCACCACTGACGTGCGGCGAGGCCATCGAGGTGCCGCAATTCAAGCCGTAGCCGCTGCTGGTCGTGTCGGATGAATCAACATAGCAACCGGGAGCGACCATGTGCGGAATGGTGCGGCCGTCACGCGCCGGACCGTGCGCGGTATTCGATGACAGATCGTTGATCTGCAGAATCTGCGAACCGCTGCCGGAGTTCTGGGCTTTCGTCGAGCCAATGGTGAAGATGTTCTTGGCTTCGTCAGGCGTTCCCTGGCTGCTGGTGCCGCCGTAACCGTTCATGAACGAAAGCACATACGTCAGCGGCTGGTTGCCCGGCGTATTGGGGTCGGCATCGCGAACGCCGATGTCAACCTGCATGGTGTGGTTGTCATAGCCCAAGGGTGAACCGGAGGGGCCCCAGCTGTTGCCCGACACCGAAGCGCCGTTGTTGTACGACACGGTCATCAGCAGCAGCATGCCGCCGGGCTGGGTATAGATGCCGCTGTAGCGCTGCACGACAAGGTTTGCGCCCGGTGCGACGCCTAAGCCACGGAGAAAGCCAAAGCTGTCCGTCGTGCCGGATGAGCCGTCCGCTGCCATGATGCCCGCGGTGTGCGTGCCGTGAGACGAGCTGGTGGTGCTGCAGGAGGTTCCCGAGCACGGAACAATGCGGTTGACAAGATCAGGGTGATTCACGTTCACCCCGCTGTCCACGTTGGCGATGATCACGCCCTGACCGCTGAGCCCCAATCCGTTGAGATAGGACAGGTAGCCCGGGAACGCCTGATTGCTGGCGTTGTAGTTGCCCACATTGATCTGGTCGGTCATTTCACCGCGCGGACCGCCGTCGGTCGGCACCGGCTGGATGCTGTAGACGCCGGCGATCTGGGCCGCTTCCTGGAACTTCGCGCCCGACAAGGTAAAGCCGGCAACTTCAAATCGGTGATCGAGAATGCGACGACCGTTGCTGCGTGCGCCCAGCGCTTCCAATTCGCGCACAACCTGATTGGTGTCGGCGCCGCGATACAACAACACATGCACGTCAACGGGGTGATCGGGCAGGTTGCGGAATTGCGGCAATACGCGATAGGCCGGGGCAAAATCGCCAGTCCAGCGCACCGCCTCATGATTCAGCACCGCATCGCGGCCCTGAGAACTGCCCCAGACGATGTAGGTGTAAGGATGGATGTACTGAATGACCTTCATGCCGGCCTGCTCAAGGTCATTCACCCATCGGCTGTCAATCGGCCCGCGGAACTGCACCAGGCGCAGGTCATCTCCTACTGAGCGACTCGTTGCCCATCCAGCAGGCAGCATGGGCGCTTCAACCAACGGATCGAAGCTTTGTTCACCAAGTCGCAGCGTGTATTCGCTGGCCGGTGCGGGCTGTTTCATCTCAATCTTGTTTGTGGTTTGGCGCACACCAACGGGCTTTTCGCCGGCGGCCAAAAGACCACCCGACGTACAGATCAGGCCCATTGTCGCCAGCATGATCGTTGCGTGTAACCTGCCTTGCTGCATGATTTGTAATTCCTCCTTTGGTTGATGACTGAGTCGCCTTGACCCATCATCCTGGTCATCAACGCCACCTGTTTCCGCCCCCCATTGTGTGCGCGACAAACGCGTTATTGCACGTAACAGGCAGTCTAACACGCGATTTGCACTGCGCAAGCTTCCTTTTGGCCAGAAACACGAAGATTCTGGCCAGTCATTGCCCAGATTCACATCCCAGATCATCGTGCCGAGCACTGAACCACGGAATTTGAAGCGGCGCAGCCGCAAACGAATTGCGTCGATCGCCGGATGCGATGCTGCATTCTCGGATCGCTCGCTCATTGAGCGGACTGCCGATCAGTTTTTGGTTTTCATCTAAGAAAAGGTAAACTGTGACGCTCCGCACTGCAGCTTGTGCCGCGCGCTGTATGTCATCTCGCAGCGCTCGTGAGCCTCATCACAACATCTCGATGCTGCCGGCTAAACAGCTCGTGAACTTCATCCAGCCACTACTCATTACTGGGCCATTGCTGTACTGCCATAGCGCGTGGGCACCCGATCGGGCACAACCTGATCGGTGACGACAATTTCCACACGCGCGTTGGCGCGGTCAGCATCGCGGCTTGTGGGATGCGCTTCCAGCCGGTCGTGATCGCTGGCGAGAATCAGACGCATCTGCCACCAGTCAACGCCCTGCGCAGCGAGCGATCGCGCCACCGCCATGGCACGATCCGATGATAAGCGCATGGCGTACTCAGGCCCGCGAGCAGCCTCGGCGGAACTGACGTGGCCGCGCACTTCAACAATCACCCGCATGCCGCGCAATTTCTCCGCGACCTCACGAATGGTGGCGAGGCTTGATGCGTTCAGATCGCTGGAGCCTTCGCCGAAACTGACAAGTCCGCTGATGGCGTAATAATCGCTGGGCCGAATCGACTGCACATCGCTGTCGCTTCCCTTGACGCCCTCATCGCGGGCTTCGCTTTTGCCGGCTCGCTGGAGTATTCGCCGAATCAGCTCCGCGTCGTTGGGATTGGTCGAATTGATGTCAACCGGATTGTTGAACGCTTCGCGCACCGCAATGGCGAAGTCGATCATGTCCGGCTCGGAGCCTTCAGCGCCTTCCCGCTGAGTTTGATCATGGCCCGCGCCGCCGGGTTTGCGTCCTGCAGGCACGGCATTGAGCGCAAAGAGAATCACGAAAAAGCCCATCATGAGCATGACCATGTCGGCAAAGGAGATGAGCCACTCGGGCGCGCCTTCGTGTTCTTCATGGCTGCCGCCGCCGTGACCATGATGCCCGCCGCCATGGCGCTTGCCGTGACCGTCGGATTTATCGCGGGCTTTCTCAGACATGGTATGGGCCAAACGAAGACGCGAAGGGTTATGTGCTCAGCTTCCTGTGCGTCGTGGTTGTGTGCTCTTTCCTTATTAGGCTGCGATCTTGAGTTTGCCTCGTGCAGCGGTCGGGATAAACGCTGCCATTCGGTCGAGGGTGACGCGCGGGTTATCGCCTGCCTGGATTGACAAAATGCCCTGCAGCATCATTTCGCAGTTGAGAATTTCTTCTGCCGATCGCATCGCCAGCTTGTCGCCGATCGGTCCAGCAACTGCGTTGGCGAGAACGGTGCCGTACATGGTGGCAACAACCGCCACGGCAAGCATGTGACCAAGGATTTCGATATCGCCGCCTAGGTTGCCGAACATGCCGATCTGGCCGATGAGCGTGGCGACCAGTCCCCAGCCCGGCGCGTAGAGCTTGACGAGATCGAAGAACTTTTTGCCGGCCTTGTGGCGCTCCTGCATGGCCATCACCTCCATGCGCAGCGTGGCTTCGATCCCCTCCGGATCCACACCGTCGACCGCCATGCGAAGGCCGCTGGCGAGAAATGGATCGGTTTCCTGAAGTTTCTCGATCTCCGGCTCCAGCGCCAGAATGCCGTCGCGGCGAGCCTTTTCACCCAGCATGGCCATTTCCTGAACCACTTCGATGGGTTCGCGGCCTTTCTGGAACAAAAAGCGCCTGATGTAGCCAGGCACGCACTTGATCTTTTCCATGGGCATGGCGAGGAAAATGACGCTGATCGTACCGCCAAAGACCGCAATCGCGCCCTTTTCCGACCAAAACATCAACCAGTGCCCATGCGACGCCAGCCAGCCCACCCCCAATAGGCACATCGCACCAATGATGATGCCGATAAGACTGGATTTGTCCATGGAGCCTTCGCCTCCGATCAACCAACAAACCGCTGCAGCGCGGCAACTGCGTGCTTCGCGGCTTGATGTCAATCGGCGCAACGCAAGCGAAACTGAAGAACCTTACCACTTGAACCGGTATGTCGGTTCACATGATCTGTGTGATTTGAGATGCGCCGTGCTGATGTCGAACAACATGCCGGCAATGCGGCGTTCTCGGACCGCGCTTATCCAATGAGTCCGATATCGACAGGTTCAAAAAACAGCCCGCGGCAAAAACCGCGGGCTGCATGCAGTGCTGTGTGCGGCAGATCATCCGTAAGCGATCCGCCAGAATGAACAGAATACGAGAATTACCGTTGACGGCCTCGATCACGGCCCGGCCTGGTGTCCGATTTCCCCTTGTCCCTGTCTTTGGGCGCAAATTTCACGCTGCAGCCGTATGACCGGGTCGTTTCCGGGCTAACGGTTTCGCCGGCCTGAATCTGCTTGACCGCATTGAGCGCGTAATTCGTCACATCTTCGCCAGCGCGCGTTTTGTTGCCGGTGTGATCATTGTCCAGCGCGCCCTGATAACGCAACACGCCTTCGGGATCGATCACGAACAGATGCGGCGTCGTGCGCGCGCCGTACAGCCTGGCCACCGTGCCTTCAACATCCAGCAGCACCGGGTACTCGATCTTGTATCGGGCCAGCGCGCTGTCATTTTCTTCAGCTGTTGTGGTGTAGCTGCTGTTGATGCCCAGGAACACCACGTCGTCCATCTCTTTGAACGTCTTGACCATGGAGGCCACGCGGCCGTCTTCATGAGCCATCCGGCAGACCGGGCACTGCGGGTTCACCCACTCCAGAACAACAATCTTGCCTTTGTAATCTTCAAGCTTGTGTTCAGTTCCTTTGGTGTCCTTGAGCGTAAACGCCGGGGCCGGCTGACCAACTTGTGCTGCAGGCTTTTTCTCCTCAGCAGCATCCTGTGCAGCAGTCGCAGCGCCCATCAGAGCTACGCTCAAACCAAGCGTCAGAAAGAATTTCAATCGTGACTTCATATGTGTTGCTCCATTCAAAAGTGTGCGGTGATATCGCACGATCAATGGTTCCTAGGCATTGCAGGTCAACGCCGTTGACGCTTGACGCTGCAGCATTTTCCCGTTGCTGTACCTAAGACAGGGGAATTGCAAATTCAAAGCTGGGATCGTCCGCGCTGTCGCCAAGCCCGACCAGCCCAGCCACCGTCATCGGCTTGCCCATCGCATTGCCGGGGTTCACATCCACCGATACGGTGATCTTCACGCGATCGTTCAGAACTTCAATTTCAGGCGAGCCGTATTGCACACCCGGGGTTTCAATGGGAAAGAACACTGCGGTTCGATGATGTTTCGCCGGCATCCGAATGGTGAGCGTCTTGCCGTCAAAATCCGCGCTGCCGCCATCCACTTCATCAAGCGGCTGAGGAATTCGCTTTCTTGCAGCCGCAACCGATGAATTGCTGCGCGATTCACTTTGCTCACGCACGCTGCTTATGGTCGAAAGCGAGATGATCTCACTTTTGCGGCCCATGAGGCATATGTCTTTGCACACCAGCCACGTCACCTCGGCATTGAACATGACGCGGCTCGATTGCAGCGTCGGCGGCGCGGTCACTTCAACCAACAGCGTGACATTGCGCTCGTAGCCGTAGGTTGTGCCTTCTTCACCTTCAAAACTGGTCGGCCGGGGGAAAAGCGTTCTCCCAACCTGAAATCCAGGTGGAGCGGTGAGCGTGATTTCGGTCGGCGCGCCGCTTGCACCGGGATTTTTCCAGTAAATGTGCCAGCCGGGTTCGATATCGAACACGAACGCAAGATGAAACGTCTGGCCGGGCATGATCTGATCGAATTCGGAAACGCTATGCAGACGCACCAACTGGTCAGCAGTCTTCTCACCGCCGGGTGGATGAAAAGGCAGTTTCGGCCTGGGGCTGGGCGTGAGCGGCGGCTCCGATGGCGAGGTCGGCAAGTTCTGCGCAGCTGCGCTGGAAGCCAGGGCCCCTGCCAGCACGATCCCCCACGACATCCGGTATGGCATATTGATTCGAATCATGCTCAGTCTCTCCATGCAGCGGGAATGTTCGTTGCGCTCATGCCTGTCCGACAAACTGCATCATCACAGCATCACAGCAAAAACCCAAACCTCGCGTCAAGACACCGATGCAGGCCGGCGCAGTCCGCGTTTTTGGACTTACTCGCCTGCCCGGACGGACCACTGCACGAAGCCCGCAGTGGGGAGACTGTAGACTGTAAACCCTCCGGCCGCAGCGGCTATTTCAGGAATACGCTGCCGGGTTGCCGGTCTTTTTTGGCCAAAGTTGATCAAATGTGCTCATTCGGCCCAGCAGCGGCCTTTGCCAGTTCGAATCGCGCCTTCTCATCGAGACGAGATCAGTTGTCAGCTCAATGAACAGCCGTTCGCACCGGCGTTTTCCGGGGCATGATGGAGGATATGTTCGCATGACATTCGGATCGTTTCCCGTTTCAGTTCTCAGATGCCGCCGGTTTATTTTCCGTATTTCGCTGATGTGCGTGGCAGCCATTCTGCTTGCTGCACTGCCCGGCTGCAACTCAAAACCCAGCGATCGGGCGCTGGTGTTCGTGACGCCCACCGAGGGCGAACAGATTGTACAGGGCCAGAAACGTCTGCTTGGAATTGGCAACAGCAAGGGCGGCGTATGGATTGATGCCCGAACTCCTCAGGCATACCAGGCCGAACACATTCCCGGCGCCATCAACGTGCCCTTTGAGCGCGTCACCGAGGAATACGACCGACTCAAAGACTACAGCACCATCATTGTCTACGGCGAGGAATACAACGACGCCCGCGCGCTGGGTATGAGCAAACGCCTTATGGCGCTCGGTCATAAGGATGTGCGAACCCTCACCGGCGGCCTGCGCGCGTGGAAAACAGCAAACTTGCCGACCAGCAAAGGCTCCAACGCATCAGGCGTGAACTAAGGCCAGGCGCTCGGTTCAGGTTCAAAGAATCACTGCCGGAGAACTCACTGAATCGCGCACGTCTTGCGGCTTGCCGCTTTGCGTTCTTGATTGTGCTGCAGTTGCGTGGCCTATTGCACCTTTCAGCACAAAGCGGCGAGTCATGAAAACGCTGTGTGACATGATCGCTTCTGCAGTGGGCGGAGGCAGTGACGACAACAGGCGCTGTCTGATTTGATCTTCGACGCTTACTCCTCGTCATCTTGCAGCTTCCGCAGCTTTGCGTGGATTGCATCGATGAGATTCTTCACATTCTGCGTGCGCGAGTGGTCAGGGCCGAAAATCGTGCGAAAGTCTGCCTCAGCCTGCAGGGCAGGTTGCAGAGCCTCGGCGACTTGCCCCGCATCAAACAGCGCCTTGGCCAGTGAATGCCGCGTCTGGGCGGTGAGCCAGTGGTGTTCGCCAAGCGAATCGATCGCATCGGGCAGCATCGAGGCGAATCCGGCTGCGGCTTCATCGAATCGGCCGGTTTTCCAGATTGAGTTCCAGTATCCGTGACGCAGGGTGAGAGTATCGTATGTGTTGGCTCCGAACTGAGCGGTACGCTGCTCGATGATCTGCGCGTACATTGCTGCGGCGCGTTCGGGATCGCCAAGGTCAGCTTCAAGTCCCGCCACATTGCCTTTGATGGTCAGCGTAGCGGGATGAGATGGTCCAAGCAGATCCTCAGCCAGTTCCAGTGCTTTTTGCAGATACGGCTGCGCCTTTGCGTCTTCGCTGAGATCCTGATAGGTCGCGCCGATGTTGTTGTTCAGCGTCAGCAGCACCATGCGGGGCGGTTCAGGCAGCGCTTCTGCAATCGCCAGCGCTTCGTGCATCATCGCCATCGATGCGCTTACCTCGCCGCGGCTGTCATACAGCGACGCCAGGTTCCCCATCGATTTCAGCGTTTCATGATGCTCCGACCCAAGCAGCCGCAGCCGGCCTTCAAGCGCTTCCTGCAGCGGCGGCAGCGCTTCATCAAGCTTGCCCAGCGTTTCGCGCGCTACGCCCAGCATGTCCAGCGCGGTATACAACGCAGGATCGTCCGTCCCGAGAATGCGGCGAGCGCGATCCATCAGCATCGTCAACGCTCGCTCACCTTCTTCATACCGCTGCCGATGCACCAGCAGCGCCGCCAGCGCCAACTCGCTGCGTACTGTATTGGGCG
Source organism: uncultured Isosphaeraceae bacterium (assembly GCA_964575335.1). Taxonomy (GTDB): domain Bacteria; phylum Planctomycetota; class Phycisphaerae; order Phycisphaerales; family SM1A02; genus CAZNPU01. The sequence continues at coordinate 20,940 of CAZNPU010000021.1, forward strand.
AATCCTCGCCGCCAAACGCCTGCCGCAATTCGATCGCTTTGGACAGATGCCGCTCACTGTCTTCAAACGCGCTCAGTTGCGCGTACACCGTGCCAAGCGTGTGATGAACTGATGCTGCAATCAGCGGCTGATTCTGGAAGCGATGCTCGATGCGCCGACTGGCGCGATGCAGCAGATCCAGGGCCGACACGTTGCTGCCCATTTCCTCAGGCGAGGCTGCAGCAAGCAGATCGTCGGTGAGAAAACGATTGATCTCCAGCTGCGCTTTGGTTTGCAGCATGGCCTGCTGCCGCTGACGGTTGGCTTCAATCAGGCCCGCTGTCAATCCCGCTATGCCCAGCGCTGTTGCCAGCACGATGACGATTGCCGATGCCACAAGCGCGCGATTGCGCTGCGCAAAGCGGGCGACGCGATACCCCAACGTCGGTCGGCGCGCTTCAATCGGCTCATACCGCAACAACCGCCTCAGATCATCCGCCCACGCGCTGGCGGACGGATAACGCCGATCGGGCGACCGCTCAAGCGACTTGCCAAGAATGCAGTCAAGGTCTGCCAGCATGGATGCGGGAACGCGGCGCGACAGGTCGGGCCTTTGCGGCATGCGCGCCCGAACACGGCTGGCGGGCGGGGGAACCTGCTCGCGAATGCGGCGCAGGGCATCAAGCGGATCGCCAGTCGTGTCAATGGGCGGCTTACCGGCAATCAGTTCATACAACACCGCTCCCAGCGCGTAGATGTCGGCCCGCGTGTCAACAGGCTGCAGACCGGTCTGCTCCGGCGCCATGTACGCAGGCGTGCCCAGCGGCAGGCCGGATGTGGGCGGCGAATCGCCGGCAAACGAATTTGTCATCGGCTTGGCGATGCCGAAGTCGATCACACGCGGCGTGGGGCGGCCGTCCACCTCCGTAACCAGTATGTTTGCCGGCTTCAAATCGCGATGAACCACGCCAAGCTGATGAACATGCTGCACAGCATCAGCCACTTCGAGCATCAGGCCAATGCGCTCGATCACGTCCAGTCGGTGCTGCTGGCAATACTCGGTGATCGTTGCGCCTTCAACGTAATCCATCACCAGATACGGCACGCCGTCGGACGTGCGGCCGGCGTCCAGCACACGCGCGATGTTCGGATGATCGGCGCATTCCAGGGCACGCCGCTCAACTTCAAATCGAGCTGCGATTTCAGAACTCACCGCCGCCTGCGGCACGATCTTGATCGCCACGCGCCGGCGAATCGGTTCGAGCTGCTCAGCCAGAAAAACCTGACCCGATCCGCCGTGGCCAATCAAACTGATGATGCGATAAGGGCCGATCTGCAACGGCAGTTCCCGCGGCATCAATGATGGAGCGCCGTCATGAAAAGCGTCGAGCACATCGTAGGCCAGCAGGCTTTCGACCTCTTCGCGCAGCGCTGCGTCATCGCCTGCCGCCTGAGCAAGCGCGCCGGCGCGCTGCTCCTGCGGCAGTTGCCTCAACTGCACAAACAACGCAGAAGCGCGATGGTGAAGATCAGAGTGATTCATACATCACACATGCCGCTTAAGCGGGCCAGTTCGCGGCGAAGCCACGCGCGGGCCACAGCCCAGTCGTCTTCGATTGTGCGCTTGGAGACGTTCAGCACCGACGCGATCTGATCCATGGTCAATCCGCCGAAGACGCGCAACGTCACAACTTCCGCCTGCCTGGCGTGCAGCGATTGCAGCCGCTCCAGAGCTGAATTGAGGATATCGAAATCAATCAGAGTGTCTGCAGAATGCTGCAGCGATTGCACATCAGGATGAAGTTCAACGCGCACCATGCCCCCGCCTCGTTTGTCAGCTGCGCGATGACGCGCGTGATCAACAAGCACCTGCTTGAGAACGCGCCCGGCCAACGCCAGGCGCTCAGCGCGCGACACGTTGGGAAATTTCGTTGAGGACATCATCCGCAAACAGGCTTCGTTGACCACCGCGGTGGGCTGCAGGGTATGACCCGCCGGTTCGGAAGCAAAAATACGCTGCGCTATTTCGCGCAGCTCGGCATAGAACCGCTCGGTCACCGCTGGCGGAACCGTGCTGGCGTTGGCGCCTTGGTTTGCTGCCTCATTCATGAACGTGCACAGTCAATAGTGAAAAACGGCTGCACAGCGGGTTACCTGCTGATTCTTCAAACCTGCTGCTGCTTCACTATACCGAAGGCGATGGCGAAAGGATCAACGCTCTTGTTCTGATATTCTGGTTCATCCATTTCGGTTCTGTCGCTGCGCAATCCAATGGCTGCTGGATCACAGGACGACAGGGAGCTTTTTCATTCATAGAGCCTGCCGACAGAACCCTCCCAACGGGCTTTCTTTCCTTGAAAGAACAGGAGCGTATGTGGAACAGCGAGATGAACGCTGCGCCTTCCTGCTGCTGCAATGGCAGATGCTAGACGATCAGCAAGCAGCGCAGCAGTTGAGCGCGACTACAGCAAAGCAATCCCCGGCGTGAGATTGCTTTGCTTTTGTGCTGAGTGGTCGCCTGCCTGTCCCCGCGGCTGGTGAATCTGCGTTCTTGTTGACGCTAAGCGCAAGGCTTTGTGCAATCCCGCTCACGCAGCACGCGGCCTGTCGTCATCGTCATCATCGAAATAGCCCAGGCACTTCAACTCCTTGGCCAGATCGTTGATGCGGCGACTGACATTGGCGAACGCTGCCAGAACATCATCAGTGCTGGAATCGCTGATATCCCAGGCTCCGGCGGATGCACCATCGACGTTTGATGGTGTTGACACGTGCTGCCTGGGAAACGGCAACGTCGTGGGCACGCGTTCAGGATTGATGAATGAAAATGGACCTTTTCCCATAGTGTCGCTTCCTTTCGAAAGCACTCCTCCACCAGGCGGCTGCTTTCAAGTGCGCTTGGCATGCCGCCTGAAACACCACCAACTATCGACCGAAACGACACCGTAAATCGGCGTGCGCTGCTGTGTCCGGGCTGCTGCGCCCTGATCAGACGGCACGACCCGACCAACTCGAACTGACTATCGGACGCATATGCCGATGTGCCTGGTTGAGCGAAGCGTCAATCCATGAATCAATGCTGCGCAAGGTCTCAATCGAATCCAAAGGAGCCAACCCATGCGCACCATTACAGAAAGCTTCCGCCGCACTAGGCTCACAGCGATCGGACTGGTTGCTGGCGTTGTGCTGATCTGCCTTTCGGGCTGCCACACGATCGAAGGCGCAGGCCAGGATGTTTCAGCCCTTGGCCGGGGCGTATCGAATCTGGCTGCAGGCGCCAACCCAGCAAGGGAGAACGCGCGATAACTGCTCACTCATCATGCAACAGCCAACAGCGATCACGCGCGCAGAGACGTTGATCCGCTGCGATGCGCCGTCTTGTGACGGTGACGCATGTTCAAGCGTTTAGAAGTCGCTTACCTTCACATCCGCAAAGAGCATCGCATTTTCCTGATCGAAAATGCGCTTGGCCCGAGCCAGTTTCATGTACGTCACAACGATGAGCACCAGGCTTCCGCCGAACATGACAGCGAAAATCGGCAGCGCGTATTCGAAGCGGTCATCGCGTATGGGTACGGGATTCACCGTCGCGTAGCGTACAAGCCCGCCCTCGCGCCGCTCGCCAGCCACCACCGCGGGCGTGTGATCGCTCAGCAGGTCAACCTGCCGCGATGATTCCGCAGCTGCCGTCGAGGCCAGCACGTCCAGGAATGCTGCGCTTTCGGCTGCATTTGTGCCGGCCAGGGTGAGCATGAGCATGCCATTTTGCGATGCGTCGATAGTCAGATCCTCTTTCACGCGCTGGGTCACCTGGCTTGGCGTGCCGAAGCGATCCAGCCGCCGCTCGCGCATGCGCGTGGCCACAACCTGGTGAAATGCCGGGTCATTGAGCAACTGAACGTGCCGCTCGCGCCACTGCTCGGCCTTGTCGCCGGTCAGAGGCGATTTGGCGCGGTTGTGCGCTTCCAGCGCGACCGACGCAGCCATCACCGGCGGTGAGACATGGCCTGCTACAAACCAACTGCCAACGGCGCAAATGGCTGCAAGCATCATCACGCACGAAATGGTCACCGCAGCGCGATGGCGAGCCCACTTGCGAATCATCTGTTGCTCTGAGGCAGCAAGCACGCGCTGCACCTCCGCAAGCTGTGCACGCTGCGCTTCGATCTCGCGCATCTGCTCGGCCCGCAGATCGGCAGCAGGCGACGGCGCAGCCTCGGCATGGCGGCGGACCAGCAGCCGCTTGTACTTTTCAAGCCGGGCGCGGCGTCGGCGCAGATGTTCCGCCACACTGGAAACGTGCTCCGCTTTTTCGCGCAGCGATCTGGCAAATGCATCATGGTCAGTGGGCAGCGACCCGCCTGACTGTGCTGCTCGCGCAGCCTCAAGCTCACGTTCGAGTTCGCCAATGCGCTCGCGAAGCTCAGCAACAGCACGCGCTTCGGCTTGATTGGCTTCTTCGAGCGCCTGACGATGCTGATCAGCCTGTTCCTCAAGCCTGGCCTGCAGGTCGGCCTGCGCCTTGGCCTGATACTGCTCGAGTTCAGCAGTCAACGCCTCGATTTGGGCAGCTTGCCGGGCAGCAAGGGCGTCCTGCGTGCTTGAACTGGCTTTTTCACTCAACTGCTCCTCAAGCTGGCGCTTGGCCTGCTCAGCGGCCAACTGCGCCTGCTGAACTTCCAGACGCAATTGGTCAAGCTCTGTGACAAGCTCTGCGTTGCGGCGCTCCAGTTCCGCCAACTCGGCGGCCCCCGCGCTCTGGCCACGCGCCTGTCGCAGGGCTTCGGTCAGATCAGCGATGCGCTGGTCGCGACGCTGAATCTCCTCCGGGTTGGAACGAAGTTTCGCCTCAGCAAGCTGCCTGGTGAGCTCTTCGATCTGTTGCTGCTGCTGCTCAACCATCGCCAGAGCCGACGCGCCGCGTTCGAGCTGCGGGGTCTGCTCCGCAAGAACCGTTGCGAACTCCTGCAGCTTGCGGCCGGCGTGCTCCAGCTTCTGCTTGGTGTCGGCAAGCTGCGTTTCACGATCAGCCAACTGCTCCTGCAGCGCCTGGAAACTTCGCTCCAGCGTGACGATCTTCTTTCGAGCCGCCTCCACCTCAGCCATGGCGGCATCGCGCGCCACCTGCGTTTCTTCAAGCGTGCTTGTAGCGGATTGCAGTTGAGCCGCCATCTCGGCGCGTTCCTGATCGGCCAGCCGCACAAGCTCCTGCGCGTCACGTTCAGCCGCTTCCGCTGACTGACGGGCTTCCTGCAGCGACGCTTCAAGCTCGCTGTTGCGCTCCTTGAGTGAAGCAAGCTCCGATGCCGCAGCCTGCAACTGAGCTGTTTTTTCCGACAGCGCTTCCTGCGACTGCTCCACATCGCGCATCAGCGAGCCGACATTGGCTTCAGCACGCTCGACACGCTGGAGCAATTCAGTTCGCTCTGCTTCAAGTTGCTGCGTCTGCTGCGCAAGTTCTGCCTGCTGCTGCTGAAGCTGGGCATCCAGTGCGGCAATGCGGTCCTGCTCAGCCTTGAACTGATCGCGCTGGCTCTGCAGGTCGGCTGCGCGGGCATCCAGCTCAGATGCGCGCTGATTCAACTGCGATTCGGTCTGGGATTTCTGCTGCTCCCATTCGTGCTGGGCGCGTTCGAATTCAGCCTTGCGTTCATCCAGCTCGCGCTGCAGATTCGCATGTTCCTGCTGCCAGGCCTGCTCGGCCTGATCAAGCTCGCTGCGCTTTTGCTGCAGTTCCTGCTCGATGCGCTGCTGCTCGGCGCTCCACTGCTGCTTTGCCTGTTCCAGCGCAGTCAGCTTGTCGCGCAGCTCGGATTCGAGTCTTGCTTTGTCCTGATCCCATGCGGCGCGCGACTGTTCGATTTCCTCCAGTCGGCTCCGCAGTTCGTTTTCAAGCCGACTTTTTTCCGCTTCCCACTGCTCACAGCGCGATTGGTGTTCCGCCTGCTGCTGCTGCAGGCTTGATTGCTGCTGATCCAATTCCGCGCGCGCCGCGTCCAACTGCTGCTGCAACTGGCTGATGCGCTGCTGCTCCTGCTGGAGCCTGTGTTCTGCTTCACGTGATGCCGCGGCAAACCGGTTTTGTTCCTCCTCAAACTGCCTGCGTTCCTCCTGCAGCGCCTGTTCGCGTCGGTGCAGCGCGTCTTTGGCCTGCTCAATTTCCACTTCTGCCTTCTGGAGCGACTGGGTTCGGGCCGCCAATGCCGCCAGAGCGTCGTCCTGAGTCTTTTGCGCCGAGCGCAGACGATTGAGCTGGCCTTCCACGTCAGCGAGGATTTTCATGACATCATCGCCGACTGAAGTGTGCTGCGCCGGGACGTTTTCCATGTTCTGGTTGTCGCCGGCTGCCTGATCGAATTGGGATTCGGTTGTTTGCTGCATGGTTTCGCCTGTGGAACGCAGGAACATCCGGTCACGGAATACGCGCAAAATGGGCGGTTTGGAGATTTGGTATCGACACTTCCGGGCCATGCCTCAAGCAGCGGTCCGGAAACGCCGCAGCAAACGCTCAAACCGGCGGAACAGACCGAACAGATGAACCTGGCGCGTTCAAAGTCGGATGATTCGTCCCCGCCCCGCTAAGATGTAGCGATTCTGCCGGCTCGGCAGACTGACCCGACCGCGCCCCAACTCAACACAATGACAGCACAGCCATGACCACCGCCACGTTGGAATGCCATCACGTTGATTCACCCTTTGCTGCTTATAAGAACAAGCCGCGATTCGATCCGCGTCTGGAGCCAATTGTGGAGAAGGTGAACGCCGGTCAGCGGCTGTCGGCGGACGAGGGCATGCTGCTGTTTGAGACGCCGGATATCTGGACGCTCTGCGAGCTGGCTGATCGGGTTCGTCGGCGTCTGCACGGCGACATTGCCTACTACAACGTCAACCGCCATATCAACTACTCGAACGTCTGCGCACTGAGCTGTAAGTTCTGCGCGTTTTATCGGAAAAAGGGTGAGCACGGCGCGTATGAGTTCTCGATCGAACAGATCCGCGAAGAAGCGCAGAAGGCTGCAGCGGCAGGTGCGACGGAACTGCACATCGTGGGCGGCCTGCACCCGTGGCTGAAGTTCGACTATTACACCACCATGCTTCAGACCATCCGCGAAGCGGCGCCTCAGTTGCACATCAAGGCGTTCACCGCGGTGGAGATCGTGCACCTGGCGCGCATCAGCAGCCGCGGTCGGAACGGGTATGAAGGCATCATGAGCGTGCTGCGCGATCTGAAGGATGCAGGGCTGGGTTCACTGCCCGGCGGCGGCGCGGAAGTGTTCGATGACCGCGTGCATGATGAGGCGTTCAAGGGCAAGATTCGCAGCCATCAGTGGCTTGATGTGCATCGCGCAGCGCACGAACTGGGTCTGAACTCCAATGCGACAATGCTCTATGGCCACATCGAACAGCGAACCGATCGCATTCGCCACATGATCCTGCTGCGCGAAGCGCAGGATATAGCTCTGGCGCGGCTGGGGCTGACGATTGACGATTTTCGCTTCAACGCCGCCGCTACCACTCTCACCACCACGCCGGGTCTGACCGAAGGGAAGACCCGGATCACCACAACACCCCCCCCCGGCGCATCAGATACATCTGAAACATCTCATCAGGCATCCGCCACATCCGGGTCTTCCTCCGCTTCGCTTCGTCAGACCCGGCGTATGGGGTATTTTCAGACCATCATCCCATTGCCGTTTTTCCCCGATGACAGCGAACTTGAACACCTTCCCGCGCCGACGGGGCTGGAGAATCTGCGCACGCTGGCGATCGCCCGGCTGATGCTGGACAACTTCCCGCACGTCAAGGCGTTCTGGATCATGCAAACACTGCAGATGGCGCAGTTCATGCTGCAAAACGGCGCCGATGACATCGACGGCACCGTGGTGTGGTACGACATCACGAAAGTCAATGCGTCATCCACTCATCAGGAAGTAAGCGTGTGGGACCTGCAAAAGGCCATCCGCGATGCGGGATTCAAACCCGTCGAGCGCGACACGCTGTACCGTCCCGTGGTGCGCGACGGAGCAAACTGGCGCGTGGCGGCTGAATGACCCCGTCATTCATCATTCATTCGCTGTGCTCATGATGCTTATGGAGAGCTGCAGCATCGGCTTCTCCTTCAGCGCCATCATCCCCCGCCTCATCGACGTGCTCGTGCTCCTCAGCTTCTTCTGCGGGCGCTTCTTCCTCAGGCTCAGGCCGCTTGCCGGTGTAAATCACGATGTCGGCTCGGCCGCGGTCGTGATCGAGCAAAGTAACCGCGTCATCCCGCTGCATGCTGATGACGAGAATCCGCGCACCAGGCAGTCGCTTGCGCAGTTCGATTACCAGTCCGCCGTCAAAATCGCTGTGAAACTGGCCCACCAGATGCAGCACCTTCGTTGCGCCGCTGCGCTTTGCGCGTGCGATTGACGCAGCCATGGTCGCATCCCATACAAGTTGACTGCGAAAAATCGGCAGCAGGTGATCGGTGTTTCGCGCAATAGGATGACCGCCAGCTTCGCTGTCGCCTTCTTCTTCATCGCCTGATTCGCCGTGCGACATCACTTCGAAGAACCGCTGACGGTACGCCCCTTCAGGCAACGCGCCTGGCACATCAAAATACTTGCGGCGCGACGGCGGAAGGGATTGCAGCTGCTCATAGCCCTCCGTACGAGCCAGGCGCACATACCGCCGGGGCGCGTTGGCGGCAACCACGCGGCTGCCGGCGTGTTTCGCAGCGTCAATGATCGGCTGATACCACGCGAACCAACTGCCCTCGCCGGCCCAGCTTTCTGAAAACGTCAGCCGCGCCAATGACGCTGCGTCGAGAACATCATCGAAATAGTCATCAACCAGAACCTGCTCATCGCGTTCGAGCATTTCCATGCTCACAACCGATCGCGGCCAGCGCGCCAGAGCATCTTCAACAATCGCCAACTGCACTGCGTGTCCAAGCGCATCGTCGTGCTGCTCGCCGAGTATGACCACATCGGCCCACGCCACGGCGCGCATCAGGCCGTCCCAATCAACGGGCGCGCCGTCGCGGCCAAGAAACATGGGCAAGCGGCGCGGCTCCGGCTCCTCGGGCCACGTTTGCAAAACAGTTGCAGGCGCATCGCCTGCAATCTGATCGTAAGAAAGCAATGTGCGCTGATTTGCGCAGCCTGTGAGAACAGCAACGATGAACATCACCGGCAACATCCGGTGCGATATGGCATGGGTCTGCAGCATCATGGCGGGAAGAATCGCCGCTTTGCCTCTGATCGTCAATACGCTGATGATCATCAAGCTGCGAAAATCTCGCAGCGCCCCACACCGCACGCAATCGGCATGAAATACGCAAAAAACGGCCAAAACCACGCTGGACCGGTTATGCTCTTAGCGAGCAGCCCGGGGAATGGTGTGACATCAGGAGGAGAAATCGATATGAAGCTTCAACAGTCGTCTGCAACATTGGCCGCCATGGGAGCCGGCCTGGCTCTGCTGGCTGTCTGCAGTTCTTCCGCACTCGCGTGCGATCCGCCGGCGTTTGATATTGAAACGTTGCTTGAAGACGGCATGTGGAACAACCCCAGTTCGATCGCGGTGGATGAAAACGGCGCGATTCACATCGCGTACATGACGCAGATCGACACCGACAGCTCAACCAAGGAAATCTGGTACGCCACCGACGGCGGTACGGGAAACTGGACCTTCAGCCGCATCACCGACAACAACGTGCGCGAAGAATATCCGCACCTGCAGCTCGATAACGAAGGCAACGTTCATATCGCATTCCACACCGGCACCACGACATCAAACAAGATTCGATACGTGAACAACGTGGGCAATGAAGACGGCACCTTCAACCCCATCATCGACATCACCGATTCCGGCTACATCATTGTGCGGCATGATGTGGACGCCAACGGCCGGGTGCACTTTACCTTCCGAACCCAGACAGCCAATCTGACCGACAAGGTCTGCTACACCTGGTGGGATGCGGACAACGGCGTTGGACCGATCACGATCCTCGACAATGTGCCGAGCCAGCAGCAAACCGATCCCGACCTGGCGGTCGGGCCCGACGGCACAGTGCACATCGTCTACTACGCGGGTGTCTTCTCCGGCCCGCTTGTGTACTTCAACAACGCTTCGGGCACGTTTCAGCGCATCGACACAGGCGTCACGGCCACCAACACGCTTTATCCGATCGTGGTCGTCTCGCCGCAGAACGTGGTGAGCATCTTCTACCGCATCGGCGATTTCCTGTGGGTGATCGATGACGGCGGCACGGGCACCTTCGGCTCACCCACGCAGGTGTTCACAGGCTCGTTCCGTCCATCGTTTTACAATCGCTTCGCCGTCGATCAAACTGGCAAGCGCTATGTTGCCTTCGCTTCAAACGTAGGCGACAACCGCGGCATTTACTTCATCCGTGAAGGCGAGGAGGGATTCTGCACGCCGGTGCAGCTGCTCGATGCTCCAAACAGCAACCAGGGCGCATCGGTGGCGATCAACAGCGCCGGCAAAGTTGCTGTGTCGTATCAGCACGGCGGATTCGATGCCAAATCGAATATGGTGTACTCGAACATCTACGTCGCTACGACGCATATCGGCTCAGCGCCATCCTGCACAGGTGACGTCACCGGCGACAACGTCGTCAACGTGGATGACCTGCTGGCGGTGATTGCCAACTGGGGCACGTGCGATGATGTGAATGATTGCCCGCCTGACATTGCGCCGCCGGGCAATCCCGCAGGCGACGGCGTGGTGAACGTGGACGATCTGCTGCTGGTCATCAGCGCATGGGGTACATGCGGGTAAGGCAACAGCGGTTTTGATCTGCCTGATCGCAGTCGCACAATCAGAACAGGTAAGAGAACAACAAAGCACGCAAACGCAACAAGTCAACAGCAGCTGCCGCCTGGCGCTGTTGTTGACTTGTTGATCTTTTGGTTTGCTGCGATGGATCGCTTCTGGCTGCGCTGCCGCTTAACGCGTGCAAACGAAGCAGCAGTGGCAGTGCAGCGTCAGTTGACCCAGCCGCGTCGGCGGGACGAGCCGCGACCGGGCGTAGCGGTATCGGATGCATTCGCAGCGTCGGCCTTGACGATCTGCTCCAGCGTCTCGGCTTTCAGTTCCGCAGGATGCCCCTGCCAACGCACGATCCAGTCTTTGCTCATCACGATGCAGTGCGGGATGGCGCGAACTTGAATCGCATTGGCCATGCGCCGACTCGGATCAAGCGCAAGGGAATATTGGAACGATTCTTCCTTCAGTTTGCGCTTATCAAGGCCTCTCCGGAAATCGCCCTCCTTCTCGTCACTGAGACCCACAAACACAACCTGATCTCTGAAGCGCTGGGCAAGACTGTTCATGTGCGGGATGGCAGCGACACACGGCCCGCACCAGGTGGCCCAGAAGTCGATCACCACCACCTTGCCTGAAGCATTGGGCTGTCTGGTGATCCATTCATCAACATAAAACTCCGGAGCGCGCTTGCCTCGGATATCGCGGGCGCCTCGAATCGGCCCGGTGGCGGGCGGGAACTCCGCTGCAGCAGCCTGGGGCTTGTCATCGCGCTGCGGCGCGCGCTTGCTGTGATCAAACGGCTCAGCAACCAGCGCTTCAACCGCTTCAGCCAGACCGCGTTCATTCAGCCCTGCGTATCGCACGATGCCGTGCTTATCCACCACAATGTTGACCGGCCGTTTGTAGATGCCCAGGTCATCGCAGAATTTGCCGACCGGATCGATGACTACCGTGACCGACTCAGGCGATGAGCGGCGGGCCATAAACGCTTCGGCGCCATCAGCGCCTTCGGGGGTATGCAGCGCAATGACCTTGACGCCGCGCTGAACATCCTTCAGCGCCTTGGCGATGCGATCCGGCCAGTTGCGTCCGGCGGTGTTGGCGGTCGTCCAGGATTGGATCACCACCACCGTGCCGCGCAGATGATCCCATGTTGTGGGTTCGGCCTTCAACCACGTCAGATCATCGGTGAAGGCGGGCGGAGCGTAGCCGAGCAGTTGCTCTATTGCAGCGCGATCGTCTTTGGGCAAGCGCTCCAGCCAGCGGGCATCGGGCGGCTGGATCTCGGCAGGCTGCGTTTCAGTCTGTGCTTCGCCTTGCTGTGCTGCTTCAGACGAATCGCCCTTCGGCGGCGCAGCGGGAGGTTGCGTCTGCACCGCGGCAAGCGGATGCAGATAGACGGTCTGGCCCGCCTGACCTTGAAGGCCTTTGAGCGCAACAAGCATCGGCAAAAGCGCAACGGACAACACACAGGCGAACACGGTGCGAAGTTGCATCAGCATCAACTCCAATCTGGAAAACGCTGGCGTGCCATCAGTGTAGCGAGAGACAGGCTGCCGTTGACAGGCACGAGGCCCGATTTCCGCTTCGGCTCTGACGATCCCCGATCAAATGCGTTTGTTATCGGCCATTTCAGCGGGCACAGCCATGCGCATCGCTGCTGCTTCACTTTCTGCCCGAAAGCAACGCTGCTATTTGCTATTGATGAGGAAACTGCCCGACACGAGGGTGAGTTGAGCCGGTCGAGCCGGTCGTCAGCCATTCAGCTGGCAGGGTTCGCCAGAACAGCTCACCCTGTCTCTGACGCTTTTTCTGTTTGCCCTGGCTTTGGTGTTTTATGATTCGGTTTGCCGGGCAATCGTTGCTGGGCGATCAGCCACATACATAACGCAGCCCACGAGATTTCGCATGCCGGTGTGAGGCTTTTGGAATCCAGCCGGCCTACGATCCGCGTCCCACGCCCAGGCCAATATTTCCGGGACAGAAGCATTCGATTCGGCTCCAGCCATCAGCTATGAGCGACCTGCCGTCCTCATCCAAGTCAGCTCCGGAACGATTGGCTCAACCCCGCAGTCCGCTTGCGGAGGTCTGGGCGGTCGCCTGGCCCACCGTGTTGACCATGACCAGCTACACGGTCATGCAGTTTGTGGACAAGCTGATGGTGGCGCAGGTCGGCCCGCTGGAACTGACCGCGCAGAGCAACGGCGGCATCTGGTCGTTCAACGCCATGTCATTTGCCATGGGCGTGGTGACGGTCATCAACACTTATGTGAGTCAGTATCTTGGCGCGGGGCAGCCCGAGCGGGGACCGCGTTACGCATGGGCGGGCTTCTGGCTGAGCATTTTCATGTGGCTGGGCTTTCTGCTGCCGTATGCCGTAGCTCTGCCACGAATCTTCGCTGTCCTGCCTGAGCACAGTCCGGAACTGCAGCAGATGGAATCGGGTTATGCCCAGATACTTCTGGGCGGTTCGGTGCTTCTGCTGCTGAGTCGCTCGATCAATTACTACTTCTTCGGCATGCACTGGCCGAAGGTGGTGACGGTGGCGGCGATCATCGGCAACTGCGTGAACGTGCTGGGCAACTACACATTGATCTACGGCTCAGCTGGAGTGACGATTCAGTGGGGCGGCGAACCGCTGCACCTGCCCGGCGTACCGTTCGCACCTGCGCTTGGGGTTTATGGCGCCGCCATCGGCACCGTGTGCGGCACAGCAGTCGAGCTGGCGATCCCGGCGTGGATATTTTTCAGCCGCAAGCTCCACGAACGCTACAACACGCGCGGTCAATGGCGACCGGATTTCAAAGCCATTGGCGAGGTATTGAAAATCGGCTGGCCCGCCTCGGTGCAGTGGGGCAATGAAATCGTCTGCTGGTCGCTGTTCATGACCGTGCTGGTCGGCTCATTCGGCGAAGATCACATGACCGCGGGCTGGATCGCCCTTGGCTACATGCACCTGAGCTTTATGCCCGCCCTCGGCTTTTCGGTGGCGGTGACGTCGCTGGTGGGCAAGTACATCGGCGCAGGTCAGCCCGACGTCGCGCAGGCGCGAACCACACTGGGACTGGTCCTGGCTGTTGGGTACATGACGGTGTGCGGGCTGTTGATGTTCGTATTCCGCGAACCGCTGGCGGCGTTCTTCGTCGGCTACGATGTGCCGCCCGAGAAAGCTGAGCACATCATCAGCATCGCACGCAACCTGATGATCTGTGCTGCGGTGTTTCAAACCTTTGACGCCTTTGGCATCATCTACAGCGGCGCGCTGCGCGGTGCGGGCGACACCGTCTGGCCCGGCGTCATGACCATCGTGTATTCGTGGCTGTTCATCGTGCTTGGCGGCTGGCTGCTGGTGCAGTTTGCGCCGCAGCTGGAATCGATCGGGCCGTGGATCGCGGCGTCGGCCTATGTGATTTTGTTCGGTCTGACGCTGTGGTGGCGGTTCTCCAGCGGGCGCTGGCGGTCGTTCAAGCTGCTGCACACGCCAGCCGCGGAGGCGGCGGAGGTCGCGCCGCTGGCGCCTACGATGCCAGCGACCAGCCCTGACAAGGCGGTGGAAGATTTCGCAGAAGCGCTGGGCGAGGCCGAGGCCAAAGCGGCACAGGATCAGGCGCAATCGAAATGACCGCTACGGGGCGATAGTGCCCCGGGTTGTGGTATGCGGCTTTGCGTGCGCCGTGCCTAGTCTGCGGCACCAGCCATTGTCCCAGCCGTTGAGGACTGATACACTCAGCCGTTCACATTCAGCCAGCACTTGGAGGTTTACCCCGTGGCACAGGACGTTCTGGACACCATCATTGGCGCCGGTGAATCAAAATCCGACCCTCAAGCTGCGGAGCAACATTTCAAGGCGGGACTGGCAGCAGAAGCTGAAAACGACAGTCTTGCCGCCGTAGCGGCGTTCCGGAAAGCCCACCAGCTGGACAGCACCAACCCCGAATATACCTTCAAGCTCGCCTACACCCTTGACCTGCTGGGCGAGGAAGATGAGGCCATGGCCCTGTATGAGACGCTCGCCGGACAGGAGCGGCCGCACATCAATGCGCTCTTGAACCTGGCGGTGCTGTACGAAGACCGGGGCGACGTGAACAAGGCTGAGAAGTGCCTGAAGCAGATTCTCGACACCGATCCCAATCATGAGCGGGCGCGGTTGTTCATGAAGGACGTTCTGGCGTCGCGCGATATGTATTACGACGAAGAGAAGGCGCGCGACCTGGCCAAGCGCAGTGCGCTGCTGGATACGCCGGTGACCGACTTCGAGCTTTCGGTGCGGGCTCGCAACTGCCTGAAGAAGATGCAGATTCGCACGCTGGGCGACCTGCTGCGCATCACCGAAGCGGAGCTGCTGAGCTACAAAAACTTCGGCGAAACGTCGCTGGTTGAGATCAAGAACATGCTGGCGTCCAAGGGGCTGCGGCTTGGACAGGGCCTGGAAGGCCAGTACGGCCGGACGCGTAGGGACGCCTACGAGCAGCTCAAGGGACAAGCCCCCGAGTCGGTGCTCAACAAGCCGATTTCGGTGCTGGATCTTTCCGTTCGCGCCCGCAAGGCCCTGCAGTTGCTGAACGTGCAGACCCTTGGCGATCTCGCCACGCGCACCGAGGCTGAACTGATGGGCGTCAAGAACTTTGGCGCAACCAGCCTGAATGAGGTCAAGGAAAAGCTCAGCAACTATGGCCTGACGCTCCGCACGTTGGATTGATCGGCAGGGCATCGCTGCGGCATCCGTACACAGATAAAGCAGCAAAGGAAAGATTGAACGCCCTGAGGCTGATCTGCCGAACACGCTGCGCAGTGTGCGCTGGGGTTTTTGCAGAAGCAGCAACCAACCGCTCCCGGCGTGCTGTAATCGCCTGAGCGCGCCACATCGCTGCTTTGAGCTTTCTGCTTCTTGTCCCGTAATCCCTGCTCTTTGTTGAATCATGCCCCGCGATGTGTCACGCCGATCGTTTCTGATCCGAGCAGCCGGCGCGCTTGTCGCGCCCGTACTGCTGCAAGGCTGTCGGCGAAAGCCCGAGCCGAGCGGCGTTGCGGAGGATTCGAACAAGCAGACAGCGCTGCGCAATCTTGACGATGTAGGCGAGCTTGCGACCTTTCGCCCGCCGCTGCCTGCCAGCGAGCCGGTGATTCGCGTGCGGGTGCTGCAGCCTCGAAGCGCAACCCCAACGCCGATCCCCACCTCGCCGTGGAACATCGCGCCGATTCGCATTGGCACGGAGGATCAGTGGCTGGAACTCCATCAGCCCGAATCAGACGGCAGGAGGCTTGCTGTGGCAGGTCCCTTGCATGTCACGATGGGGGCCGACGGCTGGTCTGTCGTGGACGGCAATGACTTTCGTGCTGCGATCAGCCCTCGTGAAACATTGGAAATCAGTCTGCTGGATGATTCCGCTGACGGCTTGATTGAAGTGCAGGAATCAGCCAATCCCGGCAACAGCGATTCCAATCCGAGCCAGCCTGTCGTCCGGCAATATCCGGGCGTGCTGCGCCTGATTGCCCGCCATGATGTGAATCCGGGCGGATTTGATCTCATCAATGATGTGCCGCTGGAGCGTTACCTACCTGGCGTGTTGGCGGGAGAACTGTATCGTCACTGGCAATTTGAGACCTTTGCCGCTCAGGCGGTTGCAGCGCGAAGCTTCGCCTGCACGGAGATCGCTGTCTTTGCCGGCCGAAGACATTACGACGTCACCAATACGACGCGCTCGCAGATGTACGTGGGCAACACGGCGCATCAGCGTTCGCACGACGCTGTGGCGACGACCCGCGGCATGGTGCTGGCCTACGAGGGGCTGTTGGTTTCAGGCTATTACTCAAGCTGCTGCGGCGGGACTGCAGCAAGCGCAAAAGATGTAATCGGCGACAACCCCGTCAACAACGTGCCCCCGCTGCATGGCCGGTCAGGCAGCGACGTCTGCATGGACGCGCCGGTCTATCAGTGGCGCGTGGAGCAATCAGTGGATGCGCTGTCGCGCCGACTGACTGCTTTTGCGCAGGAACGCCGCATGAATGACCTGCTTGCGCTGGGCACTGTCGCCATGATTGAAACGGTGCAGCGCAACGCGCATGGCCGCCCCACGGTGATTCGCGTGACTGATCGATCGGGACATTCAGCCGATCTTCCAGCCGAGGTTTTCCGCCGGGCAGCAAGTTACAGTGGCCAGGGGCTTGCGCCGCTGAGCAAACCGCTGCGCAGCTCGAATATCGAAGTGACGATCAGCGGATCAACCGCGATCTTTGATGGCAAGGGTTTCGGCCACGGCGTTGGGCTTTGTCAATACGGCGCTGAAGCTCTGGCCAAAAGCGGCATGACGCATCCCGACATACTGCAGTGGTACTACCCCGGTGCCGAGTTGGTGCGGGCCTATGCATGAGTGAGTGAGCAATCGTCACTGCAGCCGAGTTCAACCTGCCTGCCGGTTACAGGTACGAGCAATCGATTCACGTGCTCATTGTGCACAGCGCATCCGGCAGTTGCCGATCATGCATTTTCTTCTGGTTATTCTTCGCCCTGCATTTTGCGCCGTGCGCGAAGTTTGGCTGCACGCAAATAACTCGCAGTGCTGCTGGCAGCAGCATCGTCATCATCATCATGAGCGCCGCTGGCTGGCGCTGATGCAGGAGCGCTCGGCGAACTTGGCGATGCTGGCGGTGACGATGGCGATGCTGATTGCGGCTGCTGTTCGCCGCGGCCGCTGAGCGCATTGAGCGCAGCAGCAATCTTGGATGACTCGGCATCAGCGGGCTTGCGCGGCTGTAGTGAAGCAGGCGCCTGACCCGGTTCTGCTGCGCCTGGCGGCTGTTCCTGGCTCGAACCTGATGCAACCGCTGGCCGCTGCGTGCGGAATCGTGGCGGCGGCGGAGCGACAATGCCGGTTGTCTGAAACTTCTTGATGCCTGAAGCCTCAGCAGCCTGACGTCGATCAACATCATCGCTCACCTTGCGCAACGATGAAAGTGTGGCGGCAGCCCGCTCGCCGCGCATGTGTGCAGGCGTGACTCGCGCCACGGTCGCCAGCACGAATCCCCTCACCAGGTTGTAGTCCCAGGCAATGCGTCGGCAGGCCACGTCCAGCAGCAGCAGCGCAATCGTCCACCACAGCAGCGTGCGCCACGCTGGCAGAAGCGAGACGCTCGGCGGCATGCCCGCGCGATCGAACAAATCCACAGCCAGCGGATCCTCCACGCGCAACCGTCGCCCGCCGGTCAGATCGACAATTTCTTCCAGCAAACCAAGATTGGATCGATAGCGGCGAAACTCGGGGCTGGTGGCGCGGCTTGCGCCACCGATGACCGGCGCAAGCTGTCGCGATCCCTGCCGCGGATTCAGCGCAACAATGTAGTTCCCCGCCATCGGCGCATCGACGATTGCCTCATATCGGCCCGGCGCGCCTTGTCGCAGGCGAACCGGTTGCGATGAACCGTCGGGCAGGTACACCGCGCCTTCCACTTGCAGATATTCGAAGCTGCCCAAATCAGATGAGCCGTCCTCAGCTGATGCGGTGGGCAAAAGCTCAAAATGAATATGCAACTGATCGTCGCGCACGGTCGCGATGAGTTCCGCGTCCTGACTCATGGCTGGTCTGGCGATCATACGAGCCAGTTGCGTCCAGAACGTGTTGGCTGTTGGCCAGGCATCCCACCGCTGCGACCATGGACCGCCTGCATCGGATGTGAACGCTGCGACACGTCCCAGGCCCGCCTGCCAGTGCGCCAGCAGCGGCTCGCCGTCGGGATGCAGCATCTCCATAAAGACTTTCGGATCATCGAGCGGGGAAGTAATGACAATGCCCTGCAGCGGCGGCGCAGCTTCCATGCCTGCGGTCAGCGTTGAACCCGTAGGCAGCACCACCGGCACGAACGGCGATTCCTTGATCAGCGGCTTGTTGATGACCCGCACCGATTCAACAAGCACGCGCGGCAGCGTGCGCGGATCGCGAACCGCAAAAAACTCGCCGTTGCCGGCCTGCGCCATCGCCTCCAGCGCCGCGTGGTCGGCATAATCGCCCACAGCAACCGTCGTCACCTGAATGCCGTCAGCGACCATCTCAGCGACTACGCTGTCGTAGTGGCTGTCAGCCGATTCGCCGTCGCTGATGAACACGACGCGTTTGGTATCGACATTCGGGAGATCGCGCAGCATCTGATGCGCTGCGTGCAGCGCAGGGGTGAAGTGCGTGCCGCCGCCGGGCGTAATGGCGCGAACGCGCTGGCTCAGCTCGCGCGGGTTGTCATTGGGCTGCAGCGGAATGTACACATCGGCGCTGTGACTGAAGGTCACCACGCCAACCAGGCTTTCAGCGCGAAGCGACTCAATCGCCAGCGCGCACGCTTCATTTGCGACTTCCTGCTGCGACGCCCGCGCGCCCGCCACCGGCTGGGTCATGGAGCCGGACCTGTCCAATACCAGCACTAAAGCCGCGGTCGGCAAACGCAGCTCCTTTGCCGGATCGAGATTCAGCGGCAGAATCGACGCCACCGGCGTGTTGTTCCAGCCTCCTGCGCCGAAGCTGTTGTCGCCGCCCACCATAATCAGCCCGCCGCCCAAATCATGCACATACCGCGCCAGCAGCGACTGCTGATGACTGCTCAGCTCGTATGCCGCCACGTTGTCCAGCACAATGAGGTCAAAGTTCTGCAGTGAAAGCAGATCATCAGGAAGTTGAGCCGGCAGGCGCGCTTCAGCGGGCAAGTCAGCGGCTTCAAAAAGCTGCACCAGCATGTTGGGGCGGCGGCTGATCTGTGAATCAAGCACCAGCACCGATCCCTTGCTGGGCGTAGCGGTAAACGCCTCGGCTCGGTTGTTTTCAGGCAGAACGTCCTGGGTTGGATCAGCGGCCTCAAAGATCGCTTCAAACCGATTGATGGGCGTTTCACCAAGCGTCACTTGCGCCAGATGAACGCTTTGGCCGGCTGGAAGTTCAACGTACCGCTGTGCGCCTCGGCCCTGCGGGTTGAGATCAACCGGCTCGCCCTCCCGCCGCAGCGTCAGCCAGCCTGCCGTTGGACTGGCGGCTTCAAGAATGATGCGCACCGTGACGGTCTGGCCCGGCAATGCGGTTGGCGGGGCTTCGATGCGCGCAATCTGCACGTCGTTGGTGACGTTGTACGCGATCGGCACAACGTCGATGGGCACGCCCACGCCGCGCCGATTCCTGACGGCATAGGCGGTCAATTCGATGTTGGTCGCTGCTGCTCCGGCTGCCTGCCGCACCGCTTCCAGCACGTTGCCGTCGGTTTCGTTGCCATCGGTCACCAGCACCAGCCGCTTGGCGGTGTCAGCGGGAAACATGGCCAATCCAAGCCGCACCGCCTCAGCGATATTGGTGCCCGGCGAGATCGGCGTGTCGAGATTGTCATCAACATATTCCGTTGTGGTGGGCGCGGAGACGGCAATCGCCCGGCCGTCAAACACCACCAGGCCGAAACGATCATCGGGCAACTTCGTCTGTGTCGCCTGACGAAACCACTGACGGAGGTATTCGATATTCGACCGACGCGCAAGCGGCGAGGCTGCATTGTTCGTAACGATATTGTCCAATGCGCCCAAGTTAGCGAACCGCTGCACCGAACCGCTGATATCCAGAAGGCCGATCACCGTCAGTTGATCGTGCTGACGAAGATAATGCGGGCCGGCAAGCATGAACGCCAACATCAACAGCAGCAGCGTGCGCAGCGACAGCGCAACATTGCGGCGAAGCGCATCGGTGTTGTTGACCATCGCCCGCCAACCGAGCCAGATCAACGGAATTGCCAGCAGCGCCAGCAGCAGAAACAAAGGCTGTTCAAAACGCAGGCTCAGCATGATGTTTCCGGCGCGTTGCTGCTGACGGACCGCTGATTATTGATGTCACTGCAGCGACGCAGAGAACGCGGAGAAAAAGCTGAAACGATAACGCACTGCTGACCGCAGCCGCACAACTGTCTGCAGGTGCTGTTTGTAAAACGAAACATGAAGCGCTGCTGACCGTTGAAAACCGTTGAACAGAAAACTCGGGTACAAGAGACACGATACCGAAACGCTCCTGGAAAAGCTCTTCCACGCATCAGGAGCGCATGTTCATTCATTCTGGCGCATCGCTTGGTGAGGAAGATGATGATGGCGGCTGTTGGGGCGATGTTGCACTGCTGCTGCTCGTGGTGTTTTCACCCGCTGCGCGGCGTGCGGTTTCGTCCAACCGGCCGAAGTATCGCATGATGGCTTTGTGATATCGCCGATGGACAGCTGAATCGTTGACGGCTCGTTCCGCCACATCCTGTGCCTGCCGCACGCGCTGCATGGGCTGGGATTGCTCGGCTGTTGATCCCGGCTCACCCATGTGTTCATTGGTCAGCCAGTCAGCGATGATCTGCCGGCCAGGATCGTCGCCGCGCAAATCCAGATCGCGGGTCTGCTGCGGCTGATAACGGTTGCCGTTGCGCTGCGCGCTTTGCGTATCGCCGCTGCCTGCTCCCGCCCCGCTGCTGCCGTCAGCGGAAGATTGCTGCTGCGGCTGACCGGGGGGCGTTTGTCCTTCGTTTTGCTGCTGCCACTGGCGCGCCCACTGCTCGCGCTGCTCGGGCGTCATGTTGTCGGACAATCTGTGAGCCGCTTCCCGCAACCGCTCGCTGCTTTGCCTGCGGTTCGCTGCACGATCACGCTGTTGAGCCAACTGACGCAGCCGCTCCGATGGCGATGATGAAGAAGAGGAAGGTTGTTGCGGCTGATTTGTTTCTTCGCCGCCTTCGCCTGATGATTGCTGACCCGGTTGGCCTCCACCGGGCTGGCGTTGCTGCTGCTGATCCTGCCGCCCTGCTGAATCAGACGAACCTTCCCGCTGTTGTTGTTGCTGCTGTTGCGACGATTGCTGGTCCTGCGCGCTGGGCTGATCGGACGCATCTCCTCCGCCGCTGTCGCCGAGATGCTGCTCGTCCTGAGGCGATGAAGAAGGCGACGGCTGCGGCTGACCTTCCGTTTGACTGGGCGATTCCCCTTGCTGAGGCTGACCCTCACCGCCTTGCTGCGGCTGGCCTTCGCCCTGCTGCCCCGGCTGATCACCTGGCTGCTGTTGCTGACCCTGTTGATCCTGCTGCTGACTGTCGCGCTGCTGGGCCTGCTGCGATGATTCTGAGTGCGACTGGCCGGGCTGCTGCTGTTGATCGGATTGTTGCGACTGCTGATCGCCAGTCGGCTGCGACTCCGCGGCGTCGAACTCCTGCTGCTGTTGTTGCTGCTGTTGTTGTGGATCCTGCTGATCATTCAACTGCTGTGGCTGATCGCGATCTTGATCGTGCTGTTCCTGCGACTGTGGCTGCGGCTGCTCAGGTTCCGACGGGACAGCGGGATCAAGCTGCTCAGCTGCGTCGCGCAGCGTATCCGCCACATCCTGCATGTTGTCGCGAACCTGCTCATCGATTGCCTGCTGTTCCTGTAATTGCTGCCATTCCCGCGCCAATCGCTGGGCAAGTTCCTCATCAACGTTCTGCCGCAGAAGCTCCTCCTCCAGCTTCTGAGCTGACTGCGGATCGTTCATCAATTCCTGCAGCGTCTGGTCGTCCATCCCCTGATCACGCAACGTCTGCATGAGCTGCGCAGCCCGCTCTTCGCTGTTGACATCAGGCTGCTCAGCAGACTGCTGCACCTGCTGGCTGAGTTGACGGAGCCGTTCCGCAGCAGCGTGCCGCTCCGCTTCAGGAAGCTGCTGCTGCTCACGCAGCAATTCTTCCAACAGCTCTCCAGCCTGCCCGAAATCGCCGCGCCGCAGCGCTTGCTCAAACTCCGCAGCAGACAGAGGACGGTGCGGCGACTCCAGCGCATCCATGCTGGAAAATCGCCGGGCCATCTCTTCCATGGTTGCCAACTCGCGGTCAGCCTGCTGCGCGAGTCGATCCGCAAGCTGGGTCATCCGTGCTGCCGCCTCGTCGCGTGCTGCATCAATCTCCCGCTGCGATGCATTGCCTGAAGCGAACTGCTCCGCCAGGCGATCCAGAGCTTCAAGCTCAGCCTGCACCTCTTCATCAAGCGGTTCGTCCGGCGGCAACTCCATGCGCACGTGCTCAATGGCCTGCGTCAATTCTTCCGTGCGCTCCTGAATCAGCTGCGCCTGCTGCGGAGAAACCTGCGGCTGAGCAGCGCGCGTCGGCCAGTCCCACTGCGGCAGATACAACACCCCCAACACCAGCGCCAGCGACAACGCAATTGCAGCGCCCCAGATGCCGGTGATGCGCACCGGAACAGCGCTGCGAACATCAACAGCCCCGGCCAACTGCTGCGCATCGCGCCGCACCAGTTCAGCAAACGCAGCATCCTGTTTCAACACAGCGGCCGTATGCGGTGATGCACCGCTTTCAGCTTCGCCCGATACAAGTTCCGATATGTATGCAGCAGTGCCGATGCGGTCTTTCAGACCAAGAGTGCGGTCCAGCCGCACCGCAACGGCAAGACGATCCGGTCGGGTAGCAAACGCATGGCCGAGGCCGGCAACCAAGCCCGCACCGGCAAGAATCGCATAGACAAACCACGGCAGGTTCAACTGCAACCCCCGGTCAAGCGCCAGCACAACCAGTGACAAGATGAGTCCAACGGTCAGGCCCCAGCCGGCGTCACGCAAGGCCCGATCCAGCAAATCTCGACGCCGGGCCTTTTCGATGAGTTGTTGACAGGTCTTGATGCTCAACAGCCGCCCTCAACGTTGTTGCGTTTGAATGACCAACTGGCTCCGTGCAGTATTTCGCAGGCAGCCTGCGGTTTGTTCATCTCGCTCACGTCTCAATCATATGAAGCCAGCCGCCATCGGACCCGTTTTGACCTGCCGCAAAGGTGGATTGCGGGCCAGACCCGCAGCACAGCCATTGAGGAAAGCGGCGCAAGCTGCGGAAGGCGGCGGTTATCCGTCATCCATCGCAATGGACGCCCAAATTGACACCGTCTCAATGCTGGAATGATTTGCACAAGATTTCTGCAAGCTGGATGGAACTGCTGGGCCTCCTGGTGCGTTAGTACCAGTGGCGGGCCGCAGCATTCCGCCAATGCCTCCTACCTGTTTTCGAGAGTCCTTCTCCTCTTCCCCCACACGGCTTGGATGGGTTCTGACCCGTTCAGGCCGTTTCTCGTTGAATTGACGTTCTGCCATATCTTGGGACGTAGCGGCGTATCTGGTACAACACAACAACAATGGTGACGAAACTCGCGGCAAGCCGAATACCGCGCGCCTGGTCTGTTCTCAGCGCAATCGCCCTGGTCTTCCTGTTCGCAGCCGGCAACACAGCACACGCGCAACAACAGCGCAAGGCGCAGCTTTCCTGGTGGGATCGCGCGCCTGAACAAAAGCTCGGACACTACTGGGTCAAAAGCGATCTGCCTGCAGCCGAAACCCGGCGTCTGGCGCGGCATTTGAACCTCATGTATGCAGAATATTCCAAACGCCTGGCGTCGTTGCCGGTGCGGAATGAAGAGCTGCTCAACGTGCTCATATTCGAGCGACGCGAGGATTACCTGCTGACGCTTCGCGCACGCTACGGCGTAGATGGCACGGGCAGCGGCGGCATGTTCTTCGTCACGCCCAGCGGCAGTGGATTGGCGTTCTGGACCGAAGGACTGCCGGCGCGACGCATTGAACATGTCATTCAGCATGAAGGCTTCCACCAGTTCGCCTACAGCCGCTTCGGCCCTGATTTGCCCATCTGGGTCAATGAGGGGCTGGCGGAGTTCTTCGGCGAGTCAGTGGTGGTGGGCACAACACTGGTTCTGGGCCAGAATAATCCGCGCGTATTGGCTGCGGTGAAGGAGGCCATCGAGCGCAACGAATACGTGCCGTTTGAACAGATGCTCTCCATGACGCCGGCTTCGTGGGGTGCGGCGGTGCGCAACGGCAGCGCCAGCCTGCAATATCACCAGGCATGGTCGATGGTGCACTTTCTGGTGTATGGCGACGGCGGACGATATGTGAACGCCTTTGAAACGTATCTGCGGCACCTCAACGCGGGCCTGCCGTCGGATGAAGCCTTCCGCCGTGCCTTCGGCAACGATATTGCCGCCTTCGAAAAACGTTGGAAGCAGTATGCCCTGGCGGCTAAACCCAGCTCGTTTCTCAGCGCGATGGAGCGCATCGAGTTCCTGGCTGAAGGCTTGCTGGAGCTGCGCCGTCGAAACATCTTTCCCGAAACATTGGAGCAGGTGCGGGAAGAATTGCGCCGAATCGAATTCACCCACACCATTGAGGTGCATGGCGTTAAAGTGACGCTCAAAGCCGAAGACGATGCGCTTTTCGAAATTCCCAAAGACGATCTGTGCAAAGCGCAGCCGACATTCACCATTGAAAAGATAAACGCCGCAAAGCTCCCCATTCGCCAGCGCGTGGCAGAGCAGAACAACCCCTCGCCCCCGTTGCTGGGGACGGCTGATCTGCGGCCGCGCAGCCTGCATGTGAAATGGCTGCGCAATGAAGACAACACCGCTTTCAGCTACGAGATCGTAGTGCAGTAAACATGCAGTGCGGAACAGGTTCTTGCGCATTGACGTTCACAACGTCACGGCAACGTCCGGCACAACAAACAGCAGCATCATCTCAATCTGTTGATGATCGAGCTTGAACAGCTCCGCCACAGCGTCACGGTATGTTTCGAGCTGCGGCCGGTAGTGCTCCGCGTGCTGCACAGCTTCATCCGCAGTAATTGAATCGGTTTTGATGTCGATGACGGTTGCTAATTCAACAACGCCGTTCGGATCGCACCGCATCACCAATCGATCAATGAAGCCGGTCTGCACGCTGCCATTCACGGTGCGGGCAAACGGCAACTCGCAGTACAGGCGTGTTCGATCCTTATCTGAATCCTCGCGTGTGAAAACGGCGCGCACCTGCGGCTGTTGAAGCATGCGGCGGAATGCCTGCACCTGCTCGCTGGCCCACGACTCACCGCGGCGCGGCGCTGCTGCGAGTGCGATGTTCAGCAGCGCAGCATCATCGGCAAGCTCATGCTGATCGAGCCAGCGGAGATGCTGGAACAGCGCATGCAGTGCGGTGCCCCGCTCGCGGGCTTCGACAGCGGGAAGTTTGAGATACGGCGCGATGGATTTGCCGTTGCGCTTCTTTGTCACGGCAGTGGAGGCGGCATCGGCACTGATGCCGCGCGATGCGGCCTGTGCGGATGAATCAGGTGCAAATGTAATCGCAGTGATCGGCGCTGCTTCTGAAATCGTCGGCAGCGGTTTGAACTTTGCGTGCTTCGTCCATTTCGGATCGCCATACGCGTAGGCGACGCTGTCGGGTTCGGGTTCGCCGTCAATCAGCGCGCACCGCAATACACCGCTGATTTTTTTCGGGATCGCTCTTTCCCGCTCAGCCGGGGGATCAATGAACATATACAGCCCATGTATGGCGCGCGTGATCGCCACATAGAGAAGACTCAGGCTCTCGCGCACCGTTCGGCGACGATCCCGCTCGAACAGCGGCTGCAGTTCGGGCACAAGCGCCAGCGTGTCCTTGTTCATGTATCGGCACACGCGCTGGATTGGTCCAGTTTCGCCGACGCGATCAAACACCACCGGCGGCGACTTTTCGCCGGTGAGTTGGCCTTCAAGCTCCGGCAGCACCACCGCGTCAAACTCCAAACCCTTGGCCTGATGAATCGTCATGACCTGGACCGGCGCGGGCTGGATATCCGCCACTGCGGTCGTCTCCACCAGCTCGATGAAATGACTGGTGCGCAGCGACGCGTATTCATCGTGCCTTCCCGCAAGCTCGACCAGTTGCAAAACGCGCCGCAGCTCACGCGCATCGCAAGCGCCGGCAATTGCGCTGGTCCATTCCGCAAGCGTCTGGCAGTATCCGACATCGAGCAGACGCCGCCGCACCTCATGGGCGATGCGATGACGCTGTGGGCGATTGTTGAATTCAGTCAGGCCGACTGCTGCACCTAAAGGCGAGCAGGCTACGTTGAACGCAGCAACGGTATCGTCGGGATGATCCGCCAACTGCAGCAGATCGAGCATCGCATTGACCGCGGGCGCGTCGCACAACGGCCCCCCGCCGCGGCCGCTCACCGGAATGCTGCGCCGGCTCGGCCCCAATTCGTATAGCATCTGCGCCACCGCCTTGTTTGAGCGCGTGAGCACCGCAATCCGCATGGCGGGCTGCTCACGATGCAGCTGCGCCACAAGATCGGCTGCTGCAGCAAACCGAATCTCGACTTTGTCCTCATCTTCAAGCGCGCGGCGGCAGACGCGCAGTTCCGCATAGCCGGGCAATTTCGTGCGCGCAGTATTGTGCGTGGTAAAACCGGCCTGCCACGTGCGCGCCGCATCCTGAAAATCCGCTAGCGCCGGATTCTGATCAATCGATTCAAAAACCTGATTGACCACATCCATGATGATCGGCGATGAGCGATAGCTGCACGCCAGTTGCTGCTGCCTGATTGCAATTGAACCGTCCGAACCCGCCAGCAATCGAGGCAGTTCATCAAACACTTCCGGCGCCGCCTGCCGCCAGCCGTAGATCGACTGCTTCACGTCGCCAACGCAGAAGAACGTGCGCTGCGGCGGCGCATAGCTCACCAGTTCCAGCGCGATCGGCTCCAGGGCCCGCCACTGCGCGATGCTGGTGTCCTGAAACTCATCCAGCAGGAGATGCTGGAGCTGCGCATCAAGACGAAAACTGATTTCCTCAAGCTGCCCAAGCTGGCGGGCGCGGCTCATCGCTGCAGTCAGATCAGCAAATGTGATCGAACGCTGCGCACGCTTCACCGCTTCATAATGCTGATGGAACAGATGCAGCAGTTGATGCGTGGCGATGGTCTGATCGCGCACGCGGCCGACCAGTTCGGCGCGAGCGTGCGCCACCAGCGGCATGTAGGCGGCAATGAGATCCGGATGGATCGGCTTGTTGTAATACGTATCGCCGCCCTGAGCGATGATCCTCGCCATTCCCGTGCTGATGAACGCTTCCCAATCCCATTGCCGGGCGCGCGCACAGTCTGCCTGATGTGCCCTGACGTGCCGCCCGTCGCTGCCACACGGAGCGTTTTCCAGCCGCTGAATCGCCTGAACCAACCGGGGCATAGTCAATTTGCCGGGCAGTTCGGGCACACATTCCCATGCCTGCGGATCAGTTTCGCAATACAGCGCATACAGATCGGTTACAACCTGATCAATCGTGTCCATTACGCTGCGCTGCGATGAACCTTGCGTGAGCAGCCGCAGCAGATCGACAAGCTCCTGGGGATTCTGTTCATCGAGCATCCGCCGCACTGCGTCGTCCCGCATTTGCCGCGCCTGAGCTTCGTCTACGACTTCCGCTCCCAGCGGCACATCCAGCTCGATCGCGAACGACCGCACGACCGAGGCGAAAAAGCTGTCGAGCGTTCGTATCTGCATCTGGTGCAGGTTGCGCGTCAACAAGGTGAGCAGGCTGACAATATCGCGCCGCGACAACGATGCTGCGCCAAGATGTTTCGCCAGTTCGCGCCGCTCCGCTGCCTCATCGGCCGCCCTGGCCAGGCGCAGCAGAATGCGATCGCGAATCTGCCCTGCCGCCAAGCGCGTGAATGTGGTAGCGAGGATGCTCGACGGCGCCGCGCCGGCTGCGATCAACTGCAGATAGCGGTTGGTGAGTTGAAATGTTTTGCCTGATCCGGCGCTGGCGCGAATGGAAACGTGCGCCAGGTTGGAAGTATCGATCGCAGGAACAGGCGATGTCATGGACGTCATTCGTCGCCCTCCTCTGCTTCGCCTGCGCCAAAGACCAGCGACTGGCAGATGCGCGCAAAGATGTCATAAGACGGATCAACATCGCTGCGCATTGCAAAGTCGCCGCTTCGAATGCGACGCACGATCTCGCGCGCCAGATCGATCGCCTGTTCAAGCTGCTCGCAACTCCATTCCGCCAGTCGCAGCCGTACGCCGTCGGTTTGCTGCGGCAGCACGATATAGCCCAGGTCGATCTCGCCTTCGATGCCCAGATCGGCGTGCGTGGCCAGGTAGTGATACAGCGGAAGCTGCAGGTCCAGCCATTCGAGGTCTTCCTCAACCAGCCGCTCTCTGCCGTGGTGGGTCTTGTGCGGCGACTGACCCGATTCACTGGTTTTGTAATCGATGATCAGCCATCTGCCTGTGGTTTCATTGCGATCGATGCGGTCGATCTTGCCGTGGATCGGCATGGGCTGATCGCCCGGCACATCCAGCGGCACGACTCCCGCAAAGGACAACTCACAATGCATGATGCGCCACCCCAGAGCGCGATGCTGAGCCTGAAAACGCGCGAACGATCGCAAACGCTGCTGCAGGCGAGCTAATTGAATGCGAACCGCCGGCATCGGCTTGGGGCCGAAGCGCTGTCGGGCCACGTCGGCAAGCGTGTCGAGAAGATATGTTTCGATCTCACGCTCGTTTTCCGCAAGCGACAGTTCATGATGCTTGCCGAACGCGCACAGCACATCGTGCGCCAACGTGCCGAACGATCCCGGATCCATTTCCACCGCGTCGTCATCGAAGTGTTCAAGCCGCAGCAGTTTCTCCAGCGCAAAGCGATACGGACATGCCAGGTATGCGCGAAAGTCGGTTACGTTCATTCGCTGCACGCTGGGCATCTGTGCGGGCAGGGGCGGCACGGTAAAAAGCGACGTTGCACCGTGCGCAGGCATGCCGATCGGCGGGAGCTTCACAGCATCAACCTGTTCATCGCACATCGCGCGGATGCGGCGCAGGAGCGTTTCTTCATCGCAGGCCAGCAGCAGACGGCTGGGCGTCAGCGGATCACCGTCGGCAGTGTGTCGGCCCACAATGAGCGTGAAACGCTCACGGCTGTGGCGCATCGCTTCCAGCAGATACGCATCGCGCGCATAGCGGCTGGCGTTGCATGTCAAACCAAGCTTGCTGCGCAGCGCATCGGGCAGAAACAAATCGCCGGCAATGGCTTCAGGTACGCGGCCGTCATTGAAACCAGCAATGACCAACGCTGGCGCCAGATCAAGATGCAGTTCCAACCAGCCGAGCATTGCAATCTGCTGCGGGTCGGTTTCCTGCACAATGCTGTTGCCTGCAACAAGCGTCAGGAGCAGGCGAATCGCCCCCGCAGCGTCGGTACGCGGCTGCAATCGCTGGGGAATCGAAACCAGTTCGGTCATGCACTCACGCATCGCGACGCAGGCCTCGAGCGCAGCGCGTGCGGCCGGCTCTTCGCTCGTGGCGTCCAGTGTGTCGTACACGCGCAACAGCACATCAAGAATCGGCTGGCACCAGTGCGATATATGACGCAGTTGACGCTTGCGATGCACCTTGCTCCCGCCGGACTGATTCCAGTCATGCGGCACAAGCGGCGCCAACAGCGTATGCACCGCTTTATACAACTGCTTCAACCACCGACGACGGGCCAGATCGCCAAGCCACTTGCCTGAGAGTCGATCGTGAAGGTGATCGGCAAAGTACTGGTCCAGCAACATCAGCCAGTCGGTAACGCCTTCACCAGCCTGCAGCGCATCTACACCTGTTGGTTGCGAAGGCAGCGGAAGACCATCGTGCAGCGCCAATTGCGCGGTGAATGCCTGTTCATGCCGCAGCAGCCACGATTCGATATCCGGATGCCGCAATAGCGCTGCAAAGTTCGCAAAACGCTGATCGGTCAGCCAATCAGCAATCGCAGACAGCAACCGGTACGGTGCGGATCGGCGGATCGATCGTCCCAGCGCGCTATCGACGCGCACGCCGGCCCAGCGTGCATTGCGCTCAATGACCGGCGCAAGCGACGAATCGCCAAGACCAATGGTGATTTGTGTTGCGGCATATTGTTCGCCGAAGCCGGCAAGGGTGCGCAGCGTTTCCTGAGCCTGATCTTCAGGCCGGTCAGCCACGCGAATGTGCGCATCATCGATGTCAATCGTCACATCCGACCATGCAGCAGGCGCGACGCACCCGAATTCATCAAAGCGGTCGCGCATCGATTCGGGCGCATGAATGAGCGCCGTCACATGCTCGTCATACAGCGTGATGACCGTTCGTTGCACTGCATTGAGCTCTGCAATTCCAATGAGCACGATGTGCCGATCGCCCCGGGCGCTTTCATTCTGTGCCGCTCGTCGAAGCCAGAAGCGACGAACCTGATGCAGATCAGCCAGACCTGCTTTTTTCAGCTCTTTGCGATAGATGCGATGCAGTGCAGCCAGCGTGCGCCAGCGCTCGCTTTCGCGAAACATTTCCAGCCGCTCAGCCAGCGCTTCCACGTCACCAAACGACTGGTTGCCGCCTGCAAGCTCAGCATGCGTGTGCGCTATCGCGGCAGCCAGTTCATACCAGCCAAGCAGATCGTGGTGATCCGGTTTCAGCGGCAACAGCGGCTGCAGAATGCTCTCATCCGCCTTGCGCAACGCACGCATCCAGGCAAATACAGATTCGGTTTCCGTGGCAATCGGCCTGGCTGGCTCATTGTGCTGCAGGAGATCATTGACCATCGACCCGGGCGTAAGCACCGCTGGCGGAAGCAGTTCAATCCCTCGCATGCGGCATTGAGCAAGCAACTCCGAAAGCAGCACGCGACCGGCGCGTCGTCCCGGCAGCACGCAGCACACATGCCGCAGATCACAAAGCGTCGCACCGGTGGTTGATGCTGATGCAGATGCGGATGACGCCCGACCACGCTTTGTGCCTGACGACGCATTGCCGCCAAGCGATTCAAGGCGCGCATGATGATCAATCAGCCATGCTGCCGCCTGAGGCAGACAGGGATCTTTCCAATCCAGCCATTCACGACGAATTGCCATGCGGCCAACCAGTGTACCCGGTAGGGTAGTGTTTGGTCATAGTGAAATCGCGCAACAATCACGAGCCGATGCCGATGACCTTTGGCCTGCGTCGCTCGCCAAGCCTGTGGCGGCTCGAAGGTGCACGCAGCCTCAAAGGTAACGCGTCATACCACGCTCCACCGATGCCGCTGTCGCACTTTTCAGGGAGACGCCTGCACGTCGTCAAGCGTTTCAAAGGTCAGGTCCACATCACCATCGCCCAGACGCAGTTCAACCAGCCGCACCCGTCGGCCGTCGGCAAGGTTGATTATGGGGCTGATTGCGCGATCGCCCTGCAGCACTTTGAGCGTTTCCTGCACGTGCGCTTGCTCCATAACCGAGGGAGCTGCGCCGCTCAGGGTTGCGGCCAATGCTGCAAACGGCTCGCCTGCCACGCTGATGCGCCCCATCGCCACGCGATCAAGCCGCACGCACAGTTCGCCGTCGGCATTGATGGTCGGCCACACCCGAACCACCAGCATCCGGCGGCTCCGCCCCACCTGCAGCGGCACAGCGGCGCTGATCCCAGCGGATTCGAATCGAAGCTGCGGCGTGCCGAGTTGCGGGGGCCACTCAAGGGCGGAATCGTGTTCAATCCACTGCGGCAACCTCGCCGCCAGCCACATATTCAGGTATTCATCCCGAATCCGCAGCGTCCAGTTATCGCGCGGGGGGCGGATCTTCTGCAGTTCCTCAACCAGGCGATACTCCACGCGCTCCGCCAGCATTTGAACTCGCTGATCGTGCGGGTCCGGCGGTTGGTACCAGGTCGGCGGGAATGACGACCATCGCCACAGGCCCAGCACAATCCCGGCCAGCAGCACCAGAGCACCGGAAAGCAGAATAAGGCGGCGGCGTTTCATATGGGATGGTCAGTGTACGCCAACTGATGATTTCGAAGCGTTATCGGGCTGGCTGCAGCAAAACGAAGCCTGCGGTTCGACCGTGCGTGAGTGCGTGGAGCGTTGGGGATGAAAACTCTCGGCTCAAGCGAAGTTGCCGCTGCGACCCGCCGATGAAATCAGATTATGAAGAGGCCTGTCCCGCGCAATCATGATGAGCCGTCACAGCCGCTGCTGAGCGAGTTTGCTGGTGATGCTGCAATGGCGGAACTTATCGAGTTCTTCACCAGTGAATTGCAGGACCGAATCAAGGCCATGCATGCAGCCTGGGTTGCTGGCGACACCGAACGGCTCCGGCGCATCGCGCATCAGCTCAAAGGCGCAGCAGGCGGGTATGGCTTTCCGACCATTACCGAATCCGCCGCCGAACTGGAAACCATTCTGCAGGCTGAGGAAGCTGAAGCGTCAGCCATTCGTGAGCAAATGGAGGCGCTTATCGAATTGTGTCGCCGCGCATCCATGAAACAGTAAAACAGTCATCAATCACCATTATCGTTGTCGTCGTCACCAATCTCAATGCCGTCTCGAACAAATGAACTGCGCAGTACGAGCCGGGGATTCACGCGATGATCGCTGGATATGAATGCTCGACACACACAACGCAGACCTCGACTGCTGGCCATTGACGATTCGACAATGATCCACCGGCTGTTGAAGGCACGTCTCAAAAACGAGCGTCTGGAAATTCACTGCGCAACATCAGGCAAACAGGGGCTGGAGACCGCTCGATCGCTTCTGCCGGACGTGATCCTGCTGGACATCGACATGCCGGATATGGACGGCTTTTCGGTCTTGAGCGAACTCAAAGCCGACCAGGCGACGCACGATATTCCGGTTATTTTTCTCTCCGGCTCATGTGAATCCTCCAGCGTTGTTCGGGGTCTGGAACTGGGCGCGATTGACTTTGTCGCCAAGCCATTTGACGTCAGTGAGCTGAAAGCACGCGTGCGATCGGCGCTGCGCATTCGGTTGTTGATCAAAATGCTCGCGCAGCGAGCGCAGATTGACGGCCTGACCGGATTGTGGAACCGGGCATACTTCAACAACCGCCTGGAGGTAGAAGTCACCCACGCCCAGCGTCACCAGACGCCGCTGAGCCTGATTCTGGCTGATCTTGATTCATTCAAGCAGCTTAACGACCGCTACGGCCATCCGTTTGGCGATGAAGTATTGGAGGAGTTTGCCAGCATTCTGGCGGGCGGTCGCGCAAGCGATGTGGCGTGCCGATATGGCGGCGAAGAATTTGCGATCATCATGCCCAACGTCGCTGCTGAGGAAGCAGCCAGCGTCGCGACGCGATATGGCACAGCGCTTGCCGCCTGCCGCTGGGAGCGCAGCGGCGATCTGAGCGTGACGGCGTCGTTTGGCGTGACGGACCTTTCTCTGACGAACCCGAAAACCGCCAAGGCGATGATCGATTCTGCCGACCGGGCGCTGTATGCCGCCAAACAGGCAGGCCGGAACCGCGTCGTCATTGCCTCGCCGCCGCCGGAGTCAATGCGCGCATCGGCGTAGCGCATTCATCTCGACTTTCCACAATCAATATTCAGATTGTGCGGCAACCGCGCCGCAGCTTCATATGCATGCGCATCAGCGGATCAATACGTCCGTGTGGCGACGGCGTCAGCCAGAGCAGCGAGAAAATCGCGAGCCGGCCCAGCAGGAAGTGCGTGCAATTCGTCCTTCGCCTCAGCCACCAGATCCATCACAGCCTGCGAGGTGCGCCGCACCGCACCGCTTTCAACGAGCCGATCGCGCAATTGTTCAGCATCGCCCTGCATGATCATCATCAGCGCTTCGCCGCGCTGCTGTGACGCTGCTTCCGCCAGATAATGAATCACCGGCAGCGTGAGTTTTCCCTTGTCCAAGTCCTGCCCCAGCGGCTTGCCGAGCACCTGCTCGTTGCCGATCAGATCAAGCAGATCATCCTGAATTTGAAACGCCACGCCCAGCGCCATGCCGAAGCGATGCAGTGCAAGACAGATGCGTTCATCCGCATCGCTCAGCTGCGCGCCGAGCCGGCAGCACTCGCCGATCAGCGATGCGGTCTTGCGGCGAATGATCTCCAGGTACGTCGCCTCATCAATGCTGTAATCATTGCGGTGATGCAGCTGCACCAGTTCGCCTTCGCACAGCGTGTTGGTCACCTGCCCCAGCGCAAGGTTGATGGCTGGATCGCCCATCGTTGAGCAAAGATGAAAGGCGTTGGAAATCAGGTAATCGCCAAGAATCACGGCGGTTTCATTGCCCCAGAGGTGATTGACCGTCGAACCGCGCCGGCGGATGCGCGCTTCATCGAGCACATCGTCATGCACCAGCGTGGCCATGTGGATCATTTCCGTCACCGCCGCCACAATGCGGTGCCGCTCGGTGAGCAGCGCTGCACAGTTTTCCTCTGCTGCCGTTTCACTGGCTGCAGCCAGCCCCGACAGCAATACCAGCATCGGACGCAGCATCTTGCCGCGATAGTTTTCCACGTGCATGCACAGGTTGTTCACCGCCGACATATCGCTGGCGAGTTGGCGCTCGAAAATGAACGTCACCTGATCAAGCTGTTCTGCAAGCAGCGCAGCAATAGGCTGGTGGACTGCGTCGAGATTGAGCATGCCGGTCATCGCTCCATTGTAGCGGCCCCCGCCCTGTTGCTGCACAATGCTGCAGTGCGGGCCTGTGCATTTCCAGCAACCGCCCGTGTCCCCCGCTAAACCGGCGGTGGCGGCGGCTGCACAATATAGGTGTCGTATCGCACCAGTTTGCCCGTAAAACTCATCGTGGGCTGAGGGCCAAGCGGCGGGGCGTAATGCGGCCGCTTCACCACAACGCGCCGTACGCCGCTTTTTATCGCCCTTTCAAGCAACAACGCTGCATCTTCATCTTCGCCCACCACCCGCCGCACCAGCCGTATCGCCTTCGGGGCCAAGGCGGAGGCCTTTCGCTTGGGCGGAAACATCGGGTCCACATACACCACATCCGGCTGCAGTTCTCCCTGCTCAAGCACATCGCGGGCATCCGCGCTGATCACCTGCAGTCGATCGCCCATCGCAGCGCTCAATTCAGGATCAAGCCGCGCCCGTCGCAAACCGTCTTCCAGAAGCGCGACAAGAATCGGCGAGCGTTCCACCGCGGTCACGCAATACCCCATGCACGCCATGAGCGCTGCGTCCTGCCCAAGGCCTGTCGTGGCATCCAGCACCGTCCTGGACGATTTGCCTATGGCCCGCGCAAGCGGTTGCGTGCGCGAATATGTGCCGCGACGTGCCGCATGCCGCGGATGAAGCCAGTTGAAATCCGCCCATACGCCACGACCGGGGCGCATGGCTGCGTCGCGCAGTTCCAGGCCATGTTCACCCAAAGCCAGAAGAAGCGTTGATTCGTCAGCATCAACGCGGTGCATTTCCTCCAGCAACAGCATGTTCAGTCCAAGCCGCTTCGCCAACGCTTCAGCGGCGCGCTGAATCTGAAGGTCAGCCGCGTCGGCAACAACAAAAATGTTTACGCCTGCCTGCATCATGCAATCTGATCACTGTAGCCATTGCCCCACCAACACGCATCAATCACCTTGTGCCAGTGAAAACATTGTGCCGGTGAACAATGGCAGCCGACGCACCTGTTACAGCATCGCGTGCATGATGCGCCTGACCAATCGCTGCTGTGCGCTGTCACGTCACGTCACCTCACGTCGCGTCACGCAGCATCAACATAATGGATCAAGCGCCGCCAAACATAACCAGTGATTGTGTGATCAGACGGGGAAACGCGTTGCGCTGCTGAGATTATGTCAGCGTGGAAAGGCAAGTGACACCCGGCCATAGCCGACTACTTATTTATTATGGCGTTCCGCTGCGCTGAAAAATTCTGCTGTGCGCGGAGTTTTTCTCCACCTGGATTTGCAGTGCTTCTGCGCCAAGTGATCCGCCTTAGCGAGTGCGCAAAACCGGGTGTATGTGCCAAACGCTGCGTCTGCGCCACTGAAGCCGAAACGAACCAAGCGTGCTCATCCGTCGAACGTACGCCTGCCAGACCGCACGCGCTGATGATCGTGCGGCAATCCACGGAGACCGCAAGGAAAAGGAGACAAGGTCGAAATGAAGTCACTGGCATGGTCGTTCATTGTGGGAACCGCAGCGGCGCTGGGCGTGGGCGCATCGCCTGCATTCGCTGCTGCCGGCTGCGTCGGCGACATGGATGGCAACGGCGTGATCGATGTCGACGATCTGCTGACTGTGATTGAGTCATGGGGTAATTGCACCAACTGCTCGGCGGATGTCGACAACTCGGGCGCGGTTGATGTTGACGATCTGCTGACGATCATCGATGTCTGGGGGCCGTGCGGCTGCGGGCCTGAAGAGGGCTGCCTGGAAGGCACGGAAATCTGGTGCGAAGACTGGGAGCTGGGCAACTACTCGCGATGGACGGGTGGCTA
Source organism: uncultured Isosphaeraceae bacterium (assembly GCA_964575335.1). Classification (GTDB taxonomy): domain Bacteria; phylum Planctomycetota; class Phycisphaerae; order Phycisphaerales; family SM1A02; genus CAZNPU01. The sequence goes on from CAZNPU010000021.1 coordinate 57,765, forward strand.
CAGCTCATCCGGCACATGCCGCTCCAGCGGTTTTGTCACCAATCGATTCGTCACGCCCACACGTTCGCATCGCTCGCGCGTCACCTGCGCCGCCTCGTCATCGCACCGCGGCTACGGCGGCTTGCGCTTCCAGGGCGACAACGTCGTGCCCAGTTTCCATGTCGCTTCCAGCGGCGGCATTGATGCGCCTCATGGCGTTGTCGTGACGTTCTGGGTATGGCTGGAAGTGCCCTATACCTTCAGCCCCACGCGATGGCTGAGCCTTTTGACGGTGACGCACGACTGCTCCAACAACTGGGATCAGGTTGTGACCGTCAATCTCGACGACTCATCGATGCGTCTCAAGCCGGTGCATGTTTCCAGCGTGCAATATGCGCCCAACGCTCCGTCGTTCCCGCGCGGACAGTGGGTGCGCGTCACCAGCTACATCAATTACTACACCGGTGAAATCCACGTCTGGCAGGACGGCACCAAGGTCGTGCGGGGCACGTTCTCGCGTCCAAACGTGCGAATGTGTCAGTGGCACTGGGGCCTGTACGCCAGCGGCAACAATGACAACATCACGCTGTACGAGGATGACATCAGCATCGTGAAGCTTCAGGAGCCGCTGGTGAACTTCAACGTCGAGCCGCGGTTCCCCAATCTGGTGTCGGCATGCACGCCGATTCCATTGGCTGGCGACGCTGAGGGTGCGGATGATTCACAGTAACTTCTTCGCTGCTGAAATCCCGCCACTACCCATAACCCAATAAATGTCATCGCCATCACGGCATGAAACAAGCCCCGGTCATTGTGGCCGGGGCTTGTGCATGTCTCAGTGATAATACGAAACGACGGACAAGGGAATTCAACCGGAACTCAGCAGCGCCGATTCGCAATTCCTGATATTCAAATGAACGATCAGTTCGACGCCCCTGCTGCAGCTGCCTTTTGCAGTAACTCCGTCACGCGCCGGGCGCGATATGCAGGATCATTCACAACCGTTGACGGCATGAGCGCAGCGGGATCGCGCTTTGGACGTCGCGCTTCGCGCGCTGCCTGCACAGCATCGTCCACCGCCATCATGTCGCTGCTGGACGAATCACTGCGGCTTTGCTCCCTGGCTGTGGTCATTGCGTCCGGGCGGCTTCCGCCATGTGACGGCAGAGCGTTGTTCAACGCACGGTTCGGATCCCCGCTTCCTGCCAGTGCGCCAAGCGGCATGAATGAATGCGGCAAACGACCGGCAACGCGCGAGGGATGATTCGCTGCGGGTGAGTTTTCAAAAAATGCCGGCTCACCAATGTAAAAAACCGTATTGGGTGGAATGACCGGATAAGTGCCGTCCCGACCTCGAACATACATCGACCGGGGAAACACCGCGTAGATGCCGCCGCTGACACGCATGTACATATCGCTGTTGCCGGGCACGTGATACACCTGCTCAAAGCCCATGGGCTGACGCAGATCCAGCGGCTGCATGCG
>CAZNPU010000022.1:0-58318 GCA_964575335.1 uncultured Isosphaeraceae bacterium
GTTGCGTTGAGTCGCCCGCCTCGCGCGGGCGCGGATTGAAACAATATGACGACATCGGGGTGCCTGAAGGTGAGGACGTCGCCCGCCTCGCGCGGGCGCGGATTGAAACATTCCACACCCTCTCGAGGTGGGCGTGGTTGGAGTCGCCCGCCTCGCGCGGGCGCGGATTGAAACCGTACTGGAAACAAATGAATGCCGGAGTAGGCCAGTCGCCCGCCTCGCGCGGGCGCGGATTGAAACCACAGGGCCGATGTCGGCGCTCTGCAGATACGCCGTCGCCCGCCTCGCGCGGGCGCGGATTGAAACAAAAGTGGCGATCCGTGGACCATGCCCCAGCCGGTCGCCCGCCTCGCGCGGGCGCGGATTGAAACATCTCGCGGCGCATGCGCCATCTGTCGATGGCGCGTCGCCCGCCTCGCGCGGGCGCGGATTGAAACCGTACTGGAATGCGACTGCCACCGCGATTTTTTTGTCGCCCGCCTCGCGCGGGCGCGGACTGAAATAACGCTCACATTGATTACAGCCCTCAATCGAGACGAAAATTTAATCCTGCCGGCAGTCAGTCCATATAAATCAGGGCCACTCGCCCCAAGCCTGCCGTTTACCTGATCACTTGTGGGCAGCAAAAGCACACACAGCCCCAGTCCGTTGTAACGGTCGCTGTTTCGCCATCGTCTGAGCATGCGAGTGATTCATCCCCAGCACGTAACTCCACAATCGCCTAATCGGCACAACTGGCGCATTTGTTTGCAGAGCATTTCGACTGTCGTTTCCCGCAGCGCTGCCGATGGGGGCAACTCCGGCTATCGCGAATGTATCCGTATCAACAGCGGCGACACGTTTTCGCCTCTGGCTGCAACTGCAACCGACGGCATCGCCCCAGTCATGATCTTTTCACAATGATGATGCTGCAGCAGGCTTCCGCAGGTTGCGGAATCAGCAGGAAGGAAGTCAGAAAAGTGGGCGATACTGGACTCGAACCAGTGACCTCACGGGTGTGATCCGTGCGCTCTAGCCAGCTGAGCTAATCGCCCCTGAGCGTTCTCCCGGGGGCAGGATTATACCGCGTTTCCATGATCCGTCACGCCCTGACAAGCGGGTTTGGAAAAGTTCATCAGCCGGGCAAGTGGCGGCGACTGGCATTTGTGGTGCTGGGCGATGCGGCTACCTGCGGCAGGCGGCAGGCTCAATCGGGCAGAATAACGCCATATAGCAGTGCATCTGTCATCGCATTTTTGAGGATGTTCGTGTCCGATATCGCCTTGCCCTGACGCAACTACTCACTGCGACATAGCCGGGATGCTGCGGGTGGTGTGTGGCGTCACGACGCTGCGTGCGTGGAGGCAGGCTGCTGGCTGAGAAGAAGCGATTCAATTGATTCAGCAAGCCGGTCCTGAACGGCGCGGCGGCGGGTGCTGGCGATGGCGCCCGGATGAGCCGGCTCGGTCAATCGCGACCACTGCGGCCGAAGCTTTGCTTCGTCCAGCGCTTCAGGCAGTCGGCGCGGAACCTTCACCGGGGCGATCGCTCCCTGCTCAGTTGCCGAGACGCCGAGTTGAATGGGGCGCAAGCTGGCATGGCCGCGGCGCAGGAGAGCCTGAATGAGCGTCGCCTGGCGGGCCATGAGCAGCCGCAGCGTGGCGTCATCGCAGCGAAGCTCAGAGCGGCCGCGCAGGCGATCGATAACGCGTTTGCCGTGGGCTTGACCTGCGCCCAGCAGCGCGCCGATGGCTGCGCCGACGGCAGTGGCTGCGCCAAGACTGATGCCGCCGACCATGGCGTCGATCGTAAGCCCCGCCAGTGCGCCGGCTGCTGCGCCGCCGCCTGCGCGTATGCCGAACTGATTCATTGCTGCGGAGCTGAACAGATCGATCCCCCACCGCCCTTCCACAATCGGCAGGCCTTCAGCCTGATAATCGTCCGGACGAAAACGGTGTAGTTCGAGCAACTGCTCAACACATTGCTGTTCACGATCGCGCACACGCTGCTTGAGGGCTTCGATTGCGCGGCGAGTCTGCTCGGCGTCGGCAGTTGGAACTGACACTTCATATGCTGCGACATCAATCAGCATGTCGGCCACGATCGCAGCGGAAGCTTGCACCAGCGCGCGGCGCTGGTGTTTTCGCTCATCAATCAGCGCCTCCAGCGTGGCGCGGTGCTGATCGAGCAGCGTGGCCATTTTCTCCAGCAGCCGCCGCTCGCTGTCTTCATCAAACACAACCGTATCGAATTCAGCGACAGCGTGCATATTGACGCGCGACAGGTGCTCGCGCCAGGCGGCGGTTTTGGCGTCAGGGCTGGCGACGAAATTCAACACGGGCACCACCGGTCGAGCGCATCGAGCGAGAATCTCCAGTTCATCGCGATGCTTGCCGTGCACCTGATCGCGAGCGTCAATCACGTATAGCGCCACATCGCTGGCGAGCAGTTGGCGAAGCGCTTTGGCTTCCTGTGAGAACCTGCCTCGCGCTTCAGGGCTGGCGAGAAACTGATTGACCAGTTCGTAACCGCTCACCCGGCGATCGCTGCGCATCGAATCAAGATGATCCAGCAGCGACATTGAATCTTCCAGGCCCGGCGTGTCGTAAAGCTCGATCAGCGGCTGGCCGTTGACTAAAAGCGTTGCGCCTTCCACGTGCCGCGTGGTGGCGGGCCGATCGGAGACTTCGCCAAAGCTCACATCGCGCATGAGCGTGCGCAGCAGCGATGTCTTGCCCGTATTGGTATGGCCGACGACAGCGACCTTGAGCGGCACAGGCGTTTGCGCAGAAGAAGCAGCGTTCATCGCACCGCCTCCCGGGCCATCGCCATATCAAACTGATGACGAAGCTGATCAAGCCACACCCGCACCGCCTGCGGCGAATCAAGCGCCTGATCGTTTTCAAGATCAGCAGTTGCAGCATCAAGCACGCGCGTTATGCCGGCTTCATTGCGCCCCTGCAATTCCAGCAGCATGGCAAAAAGCGCAGCAGCTCGCACCGCATCGGTCATGGCTGCAGCCCTATCGGCTGTAAGCTCGCTGTTGCTCTTTTCATCTTCATCTTCGCGCCTTTTTGCCGGCTGTATGATCGCGCCAAGCGCAGCGCCAATGGCTGACCACATCGGCAAAGCGCTGATAGCGATTGGTGAGATGAACGTTGCAGCCGCCACGCAGCCCAGCGCTCCTGCCGCAGCGCCGGCTGCGAGCCATTTCGGACTTCGTCGAAGGCGATCGGGCAAAAGCGACACCATGCGATCGGCGCTTGATCGAATCCGCTGCAGTGCATCTGCGGGGTTCAGAACATTCGGCGCTGCGATCAGGTTCATCCAGTTTCCGGGCGCATCACGATACAGCTGCGCGATCTGTCGATGCAGTTCAGCCTGCGCTGCTGCGGAAGGCGCAGCATCCTGCTGCTGCAACCAGCGTGCAGCATGTTCGCTGATGACATCAAAGGCGCGCTCGATATTCCGCGTTGGCGATGCAGCGTCATGCAATGCAGTTTCGCCATTGCGCTGCAACACGGAAAGCAGCCGCGTTTCGCTTGCGCGTGTCAGGTGATCGAGATCGAGTTCAATGATGCGCTGCGGATCGATGTCGACGCGTCTGGCCAGCGTGTACCAATCTTCAATGCGCTGCTCAAGCTGCGCCACATCGCCCCGCTTTCGCAGGGCATGACCGCCGGTGAGCACCAGCGTGAGCGGCCGATTGGCAGCAGCGTTCAGTTCACCGAGGAACGCTCCGACGCCACGGTCCGGGGTTGTGGTGAGCGAACAAACCACAACGATTGTGCATGGCTCCGTCTCAGACTGCTGAAGCTCACGCAGCACACGCCGCTGATCATCGCGCGTATCAACAATCCCCCACTCGCGCCATTGCACGCCATCCAGTCGAGGCGGCCAGACTGCGCCGGCTTGCGGCATCACAAGTTCAAATCCAAGAATGGCTGGCGGACCCAGCGGCCGATCGGCGCGCGAAGTCTCCGGCGGTTGAGTCTGAAGCGCCAGTGCGTCCTGTCCATCATCGCCATCAATCACGCCCAATGACTGCGACACCGGCATGAGGCTGGCGTGCAATCGCATATATTCCGGCCGGCTTGTGTCGATTCGATACCTGGCTCGCGCAGCGCGGCGTTGACCGAGACACCACCCCAGCAGCAGCAAGCGCGGGCCGAGGCCGTAGGTCACAATCGCACCAACCAGCAGCCCCGCCCAGGCAGGGCTTGCAGCATGGATGGCTGCGAGATCGTCAGCCGTCATGCCCTGTTTGGTCCATCGGCTGTCAGCGACCTGCTGCTGATTCGGCGTAGCAAATCCAAGCAGGTCAAGCGGGCCGGCAATGACGTTTGTCATCGCGGTATAAGCGCGATCGGAGAGAATGGTCGTCTCCCATGCAAAAATGTAGTCACGTGCGCCCAGCAGCACGATCACCATGACCAGACAGCCGAGGTTGAATGCCAGCCACAGGCCATGACTGATTGCGCTGAGCGTCCATTTGCCAACGGAACTGGTGGCGTACATCGTGCTGATTGCGACCACCGCTGCGGCGTGATGCGGCCCGTTGTGAAGTCTGCGGCCAAGCCACTGCCCCAGACGCACCACAAGCCCGCCCAGCGTGGCCATGGCAAGTCCCTGCCCGCCGCTTCGCAACGCCGCCACCATCATGACGGCCCACGCCAGCAGCAATGCGGTCTGCAATCCGAGAATGCTGCCGAGGGTAAGAAAAATGTTGACCGGTTCATCGCGAGGCGCGCCGAGCAGCGCCCGTGCCGCACCCGCTCCGCCCAGCAGCGCGAAAATCACTGCCGCTGCGACGATGAGCCGCATGCTTGCCTGCACCTGGCGAACTGCATCGTTCAACTGAGCCGCAGCCGGCAGATGACCCGCCCGCACGATGAGGCGATGCTCGAAATCGCCATCGGCGGCAATGGCAGCAGCGTTGGCCTGGCGATCGTCGATCGGGTGCTGCAGTGAGCGTTCCCACGCAGCGGTCGCTTCTGCCAGCAGACGATCCGGCAGCTGCGCTTTCTTGCGCAGCGCAGCCGATGCGAAAGATCGTTCAGTGCTGGCGGGTTCGGTCATGGCAGCATGGTAACGCAGGTGGCTGTTGCCGCTGGCGTCTGCACGCTTGATGGTTGGGATTCAGCGCAACGATATGTCGCCGCATCACGGGCCAGAAGCGACAAAAGTGAGCGGCAACAACAGCGCTGCGGCGGCGGCATTCACCGAATTGGTCGATGTGCAGTTTACGAAAATCAGCGACAGGAGCCTCAGCCAAAGCCTGCCGCTCGTCAATCACACAGAAAGGCACACGCAAGACAAGGCACACGAGCGGATCGAGATCACATCTCGCGGCGAGCTTCTTCCGAGCTGGCGCTGTATGGATTGGCCGGTTCAGTAGTCGGCATCGAACGAGGCAGTTCCTGGCGAGCATTATTGCTGTTCTCAAGGCGGCGATCCGCCCTGCTCACCTCGTCATCGATCTCCTCTTCGATGCCGCGGATGCCCTTCTTGAACTCGACGATCCCGCGGCCGAGGCTGCGCCCGACTTCGGGCAGGCGTCGACCGAAGATCAGCAATCCCAACACCAGCAGGATGATCCACTCGCTTCCACCGGGGAGTCCCCACGCCAGCGTGTGAAAGACGGAACTGGTGATTTCAATCGTGGGTATCAGCATGGGAAAGAATCCTGAAAGTTTGGGCTTTGAGCGTCATTCTACCGCCCTTGGTGCGAGAAATCGCGTCGGCTCCTGCAAACAAACCGCGTGAGGTCAACTTGCTTTCATCGCCGCTGCAGGAGCGGCTCTCTGAGACAGGCGAATCGACCTGCGGGCAGTTTGATACGCCAGCCTCTTCCGGGAGCTGAGATCGGATGCATTTGCATTCAAACTGCTCCAGCAGCCCAGCACATGAGGTCTGCACCAAAACTTGGCGGCAACGAAGATCATTGAGCCGATGAGACAGCCTGCTGCTGCATGCATTTGCATCGGCATGCAACTTTCCATCATCATAGAGAGAGTGAGCATTTTCGTGAATGTTGCCCGCGCTATGAACCGCCCTGCAATTGCCATCTTCCTGACACTGCTGACGTTGTCCAGCCTGACGGGCTGCCGCACAAAACAGGCCGTGGAGCAGCCAGTCACAACAGAGCCGGATTACAGCCGGCAACTCCAGCCGGGCGAGTCGGCACTGCGGCTGATCACCGATCCCGCGCGACTTCCCGATCTTGGCGGCGCTTATCGAAACCGCGATGTCTGGCTGCTTGACGGCATTGATCGCAGCCTGAGCTGGTTCGCATCCCCCTCCAGCAGGCAGTTTTTTCCATTTGGTTCCATCACGCACGAACAGGCGCGGGTCAGTCTGATTGCGTTTTCGCACCTGCTGCAATCATCGCCCGATGAAGCGTCGTTCGTCGCCGACGTAACGCGCATGTTCGATGTGTATGAATCCGTGGGGTACAACGGCCAGGGCGTGGTGCTGTTCACCGGCTACTACTCGCCGATCTTCAACGCCAGCCGCACGAGAACCGAGCGGTTCCAGTACCCGCTTTATCGCCGGCCCGCTGATCTGGCGACTGATCCCAAGACCGGCCAGCCGCTGGGGCGCAAGCTGGCTGACGGCTCCATCGTGCCTTACTACACGCGCGAGGAGATCGAGCGGTCGAAGATGTTTGCAGGCAACGAGCTGGTCTGGCTGGAAGATGCGCTCTCAGCGTACATCGTGCACGTCAACGGCTCAGCCAAACTGCGTCTGGAAGACGGTTCGGAAATGTACGTGGGCTATGCGGGGAAGACAGATCGGCCGTATGTAGGCCTGGGCAAAACGATGCTTGATGAAGGCGTGCTCAAGCCGAATCAGCTGAGCCTGAAAGAGATTCGCCGCGTGTACCGGGAGAATCCCGAACTGGTGAAGCGGCTGATCAACCGAAACGAAAGCTATGTGTTCTTCACCGAGTACGAGCCGGACCGCTGGCCCGCCGGTTCGCTGGGCGTGCGCGTCTCGCCGGAGACAACGCTGGCGACCGACAAGAAGATTTATCCGCGCGGCGGCCTGGTGCTGGTTGACACCCAGGCGGTGACCTTCAGCATGGGCAAGCGGCGTTTCCTGCGATTCATGCTGGATCAGGACACCGGCGGCGCGATCCAGGCTCCCGGCCGGGCTGACATCTACATGGGCGAGGGATTGTCCGCTGAGATTCTTGCAGGTGGACAATATGCTGAAGGCCGGCTGTACTACCTGTTCCTCAAGCCCGAGTACGTGCAGCAGTTTGCCACTACGCTCAGTCCGCAGGGCAAACCGGTTTCGTGAGCAAACTCTGTGCCTCATGCCGTACTGAGCCTTTGGCCCAAGCCATTTTCTCAATCTGAATCAAGACACGCCGCTGTCCTTTGCTCAGCTTGACCTCAGCAGGCCTGCGCTCCATTACTTCATTACTTCTTGACGGTGGATTGATCCATTCATCCACTCACTCATTCGAGCGAGAGCGAACGGGGTAGCTGTAAGAAAGAAGAAGGCCGCTTACCGAATTGAATTGAAAGGACGGCCTCATGCTTGAGCTGCTTGCGAAGAACTGGTGGACTTTTACGCTGCGCGGCATTGCGGCGATTGTTTTCGGCATACTGGCGCTGCTCTGGCCCGGCATTACATTGCTGGCGCTGATCATTCTCTTTGGCGCTTACGCCATTGTGGATGGCGTGCTGGCGATCATTGCCGCCATCGCGCCGCGTCAGCGTCAGGATCTTCCGCATGCACGGCCGTGGTGGGCGTATCTTCTGTGGGGACTGCTGGGCATCGCTGCGGGGATCATCGCATTTCTCTGGCCAGGCATTACCGCGCTGGCGCTGCTGTATATCATTGCATTCTGGGCCATCGTGCGAGGCGTCATGGAGATCATCGCCGCCATCCAATTGCGCCGCGTCATCACCAATGAATGGCTGTTGATTCTGGCCGGCGTGCTCTCCATTGTCATTGGCATTGTGCTGCTGGGCTGGCCAGCCGCGGGTGCCCTCGGACTGGTGTGGTTCATCGGCTTCATGTCAATTCTGCTGGGAGCGATGCTCATCGGCCTGAGCGTGCGGCTCAAAGGCGTGAAGAATCGGCTTGAAGCCAGAGCGGCATACTGACCTCGCTTCAATCAGTCAATCAGGTCAGCCGTGTGCGCTCATGCGTTCAAACGGAAGCGCATTGGCGTCATGGTCCGGCTAAGACAGCCGATTTGGAGAATCCCTCCTGTCGCGTCCATATCAACGCGCCGTCATTGGGCCAGGCTGCTTCACGTTGGTGATCGTCATGTCCCAACGCCGCCTGTTCCTGCACTTCACGTCGAAAATTTGCTTCATCCAGTTGCAGCCAGGCTTCGCCCGCCATGCAGCCGAGCATCCACGCCATCACGTTGATTGCAATAAACAGCCGCACCGTTCGCCCGCCAACCTGATACGTGCCGGGCGGCGCGATCGGTTTGCCGCATTCCGGACACGTGTGTGTCGGCAGGCCGCTAAGCGCATAACCGCATGCTGCGCATCGCCCCTGCCGCCACCACCGCCGCGGCCGCACGTGCGTGGTGTAGATCTCGGGCAGCTCCGGCAAGGTCACGGCCCAGACCAGCGGCACCAGCATCACAAACGCGAATATCGCTGCGATAACTGAATTGCTCAGATCAAAGCCGAACTGACCGTTGGCCGTGCGCGCCAGGCAGTACATGTAAAACACATGCACGCCGAGCGCTGCCATAACAAGCAACCTGAACGCATTGGCCAGTGGTGCGTCCACGAGAAAATCATAGAAGCGCTTCGATCCGTCACGCGGGGTGGTTGATTGCGATTTTTTGGAATTGATCAGCTATCCCCGCCTGATCGAACGTTTCTGTCATCGATTTTTCTCATCGCGTTCCATCGCTCTCTACAGGCCGAATGCCGCAGCCTGGCTTTGCACGCGTTGCTGTACCGCCTGGTCCATTGTGAGAATTGGCGGGTAATCGCGCACCGGCTGTCCGTTGCGCTCATCGCCCGGCATCTTGGTGGTGGCGTCAAAGCCGATGCGGTGCGGCGTTTGGCCTGTTGGCGATGACTGCGGCCGAATAAGATCGCGTCCGGGATCAGCGTTTGCGCAAAAGTGAAACATCACCTGCTCCCAGTCATTGAGATCAACACTGGCGTCCACAGCAATAACGAAGTGAGCCGCGTCATCAGGCGCCGTTTGCCACAGCGATTCAATGGCCCGCACGCCATCGCCGGGCTGCCTCTTCTCAACTCCGACAAAGACGCACCGGCCGCCGCCGAACTCGGGCGTCTTCACCGCACCGCTTGCCCATGCGCTGCTGTTGCTGTGCGCCGTTGCGAGCAGAGGTTGCGTGGTCACCGGCACGCCATTGACTTCTTCGCCGGCAATCTTGCGCGTGGCGTCAAAGCCAATCTTGCATCCTGCGCCAAGCCGCGGGGCTGCATGATCGAGAATGTCCAACGGCCCATTCACCAGTTCCACATCGCGCAGGAAATCGCATCGTTCAAACATCGCCCGCAGCACCGCTGATTCATCGTGCACGTTTACATCATCATCCACCACCACAATCATCTTCGTCCACGCCATCTGCCCCGCGCCCCAGACAGCATGCATGATGCGGCGCGCCTGCAGCGGATAGACCTTCCTGATTTTGATGAACGCGCAGTTGTGAAAACAGCCGAACATCGGCAGGTGATAGTCCTCAATGTCGTGAATGATCGTCTGCAGGAGCGGCAGAAAGATTCGCTCTGTCGCCTTGCCGAGGTAGTAATCTTCCTGCGGCGGAAGGCCGACGATCGTGGCGGGAAATACCGCGTTGCGCCGATGCGTGATGGCGGTGACTTCAACGATCGGATATCGATCGGGCAGTGAGTAAAAGCCGGTGTGATCGCCGAACGGCCCTTCGAACGCCGCACCGGGACCAAGCGGCTCGCCCGTGCGCGGATCGTAGCCAATCGGACCGCACTCGGTGTTCACCCATCCTTCAATCACAATCTCGCTGTTGGCGGGCACGCGCAACGGCACCGTTTTGGCTTTCACCATCGGAATGCCCCGGCCGTTGAGAAAGCCCGCCATCAGCAGTTCGCTGATGCCCGGCGGCAACGGCGCAGTGGCGGCATAAGGCATGACAGCTTCGCCGCCCAGACAAATGGCAATCGGCATGGGCTTGCCGGGATTGGCGTTTTTCCAACTGCGCCAATGCGATGCGCCGTCGTGATGCATATGCCAGTGCATGGCCAGGCGCGTCTTATCGATGAGCTGCGCACGATACATGCCGATGTTGTGACTCGCGGGCTTCGGCTCGTTGCGGTCATCGAAATGGATGGTGTGCATGCCCGCAAAGGTGATGTATCGCCCCTGCCCTGCTGCAGTGCCTGCCTGCTCGGGCGAAAGGTTGTACCCCACAGCGCTCGGATCGCCATCCAGCGGCCAGCATTTGATCATCGGGAGCCGCGTGAGATCGACCTCGCCTCGACTGGCGAGCTTGACCACTTCCTGACACACGCCGCGCCGCACTGTGCGCGGCGGCACGCGAAGCAGCGGCAGAAACTCTTTCGCCTTGGCGAAAACCTCGCCGATCGACCGTGGCGGCTGAGGCTTGGCCAGTGAGCCGATGCGTGCAGCAATCGCTTCGAATCCGCCGCGGCCAGCGCAGCCCAGCGCCATTTCCATGCGGTGATAAGAACCGAAGACATTGATCGCCAGCGGAAAATCACAACCCGCCACACGCTCAAACAAAAGCGCCTTGCCGCCGCGATCAGCATGCAGCGGATCGAACGCCAGCGCGTCCTGACTGACCGTCGGGCATGGCAATTTGGAGTGACGATCAGCGATCTCGGTGATCTCAAGCAGCGGTGAGACTTCCGTCGTCACTCGGTGCAATTCGCCGGCGTCATCAAGGGCGGCGAGAAAATCCTGCAAGGTGGCATACATGGTGCAGGGAGCATACGGCGAGGATAGCGCATTCGCCACACCGCCCAGGCAAGGTGCGAGCCAAAACATCGCGCAACAACGGCGCGGTGAAATATTCGCCGGCGTTCGCCGATAAACTCCTCAATGTTTCGTCTGATGGAGCCAGCAGCATGAGCGCAACGAGTGGCGAGTACGCCATCAACCTTCACCATGTGGAGAAAATCTATCGCGGCAAAGTGCATGCGCTGCGCGGCATCACGATGCAGGTGCATCGCGGCGAGATTTTCGGCCTGCTTGGCCCCAACGGCGCAGGCAAATCCACGCTGGTCAAGATCATGATGACCGTCGTGCGCCCCACCCGCGTTGACGGAACAATGCTGGGCCAGCCGATCGGTCACAAACCTACGCTCGCCAGAGTGGGCTATCTGCCCGAACATCATCGCTTTCCGCGCTATCTCACCGGCCGCCAGGTGCTTGATTTCTACGCCGGGCTGGCCAAAGTCGATCGGCAGACAAGGCGCAAACGCGCAGATGAATTCCTGAAGCTGGTGGGCATGACCGAATGGGCGGGTAAGAAAATTTCCACTTATTCCAAAGGCATGATGCAGCGCATCGGCCTGGCGCAGGCGCTCATGAACGACCCGGACCTGGTGGTGCTTGATGAACCCACCGATGGCGTTGATCCGGTGGGTCGGCGCGAGATTCGCGACATGCTGCTGACGCTGCGCGAACAAGGCAAGACCATTTTCCTCAACAGCCATCTGCTGAGCGAACTGGAGATGGTGTGCGATCGCGTGGCGATTCTCGTGCAGGGCAGCGTGGCCATGCAGGGCACGATAGACGAATTGACCGCCGACAGCCGCCGCTACGAGGTTGTGATTGAAGGCGATGCGCCGCAGTGGATTGGTCAGGACGATTCGATTCGCGCTGAGACGATGCCGGATAACGGTCGATGCAAACTGGTGATGCGCAGCAATGCGGCGTCGCAGGTGCAGCCGCTCATCGATCGCCTGCGCAGCGAGCAGCGCGTCATCTGTTGCGTGCAACCGGTGCGCGAAACGCTGGAAGATTTATTCATGCGCGCTGTAAAGGACCCGAACACCGGCCGCGAACGAGGAGTCGGCGCACGGCGCGATTAGCGCTGCGTCAACACAACAGCATTTCTGGACTCAATATACATGTCGCAAACTCTCGCCATCTTTCTTGATGCGTACCGTGAGCTCAACGCCCGCAAAATGTTCTGGATCACGATGGTGATTTCAGGCGTTGTTGTTCTGGCGTTCGCATTCATCGGCATCAATGAGCAAGGGCTGCGCATTATCGTTTGGGATATTCCCTTGCCGCTGAATACGACGGTGATGTCGCCGGAAGTGTTCTACAAGTCATTGTTTGTGAGCCTCGGCATCAAGATTTGGCTGAGCTGGGCGGCGACAATTCTTGCGCTGATTTCAACAGCGAGCATCATCCCGGACCTCATCAGCAGCGGCTCAGTCGATCTGATGCTCTCCAAGCCGATCAGCCGTCTGCGGCTGTTTCTCACAAAATACACCACCGGGCTGATGTTCGTCACACTGCAGGTTTCCGTGTTCAGTATCGCATCGTTTCTGGTGCTGGGCTTCAAAGGCAACACGTGGGAGCCTGCGCTTTTTCTGGCTGTGCCGCTGGTTGTGATCTTCTACAGCTATCTCTTTTCGATTTGCGCGCTGTTTGGATTAATTACACGATCAACCATCGCCTCACTGCTCTTGACGCTGCTGGCCTGGCTGCTCATTTTCGCGCTCCACACCACCGACGTCACCATGCTGAGCGTTCAGTTGATGCTCAAGCAGCGCGCTGAAACAGTGGAGAAGTGGCTCGACCGTGACCAGGCGACGCTGGAGCAATTGCAGCAGGCTGACGATCCCGACGAAAGCCAAGTGCGCGCAGCGCAACAGCAGCTTGATGACCGCACAAGGGAACTTGAATCAACCCGCAGCACGCTGGCGACGCTGGATACGGTTCACTCGATCGTGCTGGCGGTAAAAACCTGCCTGCCGAAAACCTCTGAAACAATTGACCTGCTGGAGCGCTGGCTGATCGACATGGCCGAGCTGCCGTCGGCGGCCGATTCAAAGTCGCAGCAAAGTAGTGAGTTCCCCGCATCCTTTGAGCCGAACGATGAGCGTTTGCAGCAGGCTGCAGTTGAAGCGTTCCGAGAGCGCTCAGTGTTCTGGATCCTGGGAACCTCGCTGCTGTTTGAAGCAGCAGCGCTGGCGCTGGCGTCGTGGCTGTTTTGCCGGCGGGATTTCTGACAAGCGGTTATCCCTGATCCAGTTCAATGCCGCGATTGCGTGCCGCCAGCACTGCCTCGGTGATGATCTCGGGCAGTTCCTGTTCGAACATCACCTCCAGCGCCGCTGCGGTTGTGCCGCCCGGGCTTGTAACTGCCTGCCGAAGCTCTGAAGCGTTCTGGCCCGATTCAACCAGCAATCGGCCAGCCCCCATCACGGTTTGCTCCACCAGCGTTCGGGTGGTGTGACGGTCAATACCCAATTCGATCGCTGCCTGCTCCATCGCCTCGGCCAGAAGAAAGACATACGCCGGTCCTGAGCCGCTTACCGCCGTCACAGCGTACATGAGCGATTCATCCACCAGGACAGTGCGGCCGATGGCGTCAAACAGCGCGACGGCCATTGCTTCATCGCCCGGCTGCGCACCTTCACCCAGAGCAATAGCAGTCATACCCGCGCCGACCTGGCATGGCGTATTGGGCATGGCTCGCACGATTCGTGCTGCAGGCCCAAGCGAAGCGCGAATCTTCGAACTGCTCAAGCCGGCCATGATCGATATAACCACTTTCGACGCAGACAGCGGCGACACGGCCTGCGCCACTGCGGGAAACGCCTGCGGCTTGACCGCCAGCATGATCTGCTCTGCCGAAGCCGCAGCGCTGGCGTCGGTTGTGACGGCGCAGCCGAGCGATTCGAATTGCTTCAGCCTGGCCTGATCGATGTCGGCCACGATGATGTTGGAGGCATGCAGGACGCCTGCTCGCACGCCGCCGCGCACGATTGCACCGCCCATGTTGCCGCCGCCGATAATACCCAGATGGTAGGTCATACCAAGCAGTGGAACGATTCTCTTGCCGTTCAGCAAGCGTTCCGCTCCATAAAGTCCACAATGTGCGGCAGGTTGCCGCGTTTCGCGAGCGCTTTTTGCGACAAACTGCATCGGATTGCAGTCTGAAGATCGTCCCCGCTACACACCGGCTCGATTCCGGCTAAACTTCACAACGGCCTTTTTCCGGGCGGACCGTCTTACGAGCATACACCAATGGCAAAGACCAACGGCTATACCGGCAGCTACACCCTCCCTTTCGAGCAACCGGTGATCGAACTTGAAAAGCAGATCGCAGCACTGCAGGAGCGCGAAGACGCCGCTGCATATGCCGCGGAGCTGGCTGATCTGCAAAAAGCTCGTGATGGCCTGTTGGAAAAGCTCTACCGCGACTTGGGGCCGTGGGACACCGTTCGCGTTGCTCGCCATCCGGCCCGGCCGCAGACGTGGGATTACATCCAGATGATGTGCCGGGATTTCCGCGAACTGCACGGTGATCGGCATTTTGGCGATGATCCGGCCATCGTGACCGGCTTCGGGCGCATCGGGCCGCACAAGGTCATGATCGTCGGCCATCAAAAGGGCAAAACCACCCAGGAAAAAATCGACTGCCACTTCGGCTGCGCCCACCCCGAGGGATACCGCAAAGCGTTGCTGAAAATGCGTTTGGCAGCCAAGTTCGGCCTGCCAATCGTCACGTTCATCGATACGCCCGGCGCGTATCCCGGACTCAAAGCCGAGGAACGCGGCCAGGCCGAGGCGATCGCTCGAAACCTCATGGAGATGAGCCGGCTGGCCACGCCGGTAGTGTGCGTTGTCATCGGTGAGGGCGGTTCGGGCGGCGCACTGGGCATCGGCGTGGGCGACCGGGTCGCGATGATGGAATACGCCTGGTATTCGGTCATCAGCCCGGAAGGCTGCGCAGCCATCTTGTGGAAAACCGCCAACGAACAATCCAATGCCGCGGCTGCCCGAGCTCTGGCCCTGACCGCCAGGGACAACCTGCGCAACGGCCTGATTGATGACATCATCCCCGAGCCTCTGGGAGGCGCTCACCGCGACCCGGAACAGGCGGCAGCCAATCTGCAGAACTGGATCATCGAGCAGGTCCGAGAACTCAAGCGGTTCAAGCCCACCACGCTCGTGCAGCGGCGATATGAGAAGTTTCGCAGAATTGGGGTGCTGCACGGAGGACAGGCAGCCGGGCAGGTAGGAACCGGCCGCATAAAGCCCCGGACACGTTGACCAAGGCGTCAATAGGCTGTATTATGGCCGGATTCGTTGCGGATACCGGCTGGATGCCCTGATCCGGTTAAACCCTCCCGCAACGCCGGCGAATGTAGGGGATATGCTGTGGCCCGCAAGACCACTGGCAAAAAAACATCAGTGAAGAAGTCCAAAACCACAGCCGGCCGCACCGCCGTACGGAAAAAGGCAACGGCGTCGGCACGGACAACTCAGAACGCTTCCGCCAAGAAAACAACCAAAAAAACCGCGGGGAAGGCCAAAGTCGCCTCAAAAACCGCCACTGCCAAGGTGCAGCGAAAGGCTCGCGTCGCCAAACCCACGGCAAAGAAAACCGCTGCTGCAGCCAAATCTTCGCCAAAATCCAACTCAACAAAGAAGAAAACTTCTGACAACAAGAAGTTGACCGCAACAGCCCGGAAGAAGTCCGAAACCAGCAAACTTCCGTCCAAGGTCGCAGCTGCGAAGAACAACGACACGGATGTGAAGAAGAAGACCCGGTCAGCTTCTGCCAAGGCCGCAGCCGCCTCGTCCCAACCCGCTGCTACTGCTGACGCGAAACCGCAGGAAACCAAAGCGAGTGCTCTGCCCCTGCGAGGCAAGCGCACCCGCTCGGTCGCCGAGGCTGCCAGCGCTGCTTCTGCAGACGACAAGGGTTACGTGTTCATCAATGGTCGGCGGGTGCGCATGATCTCCACCAAAGGTCAGCTCCCCGTCAAAAAGACTCGCTCCAACGGCAGCGCCGAAGCGGAGACGCCGCCGGCTGAAGAGCCAATCCAGATCAAGAACATCAAGACCAAGCTCTCCCGCAAGGAGTTGAACCACTACCGCAATCTGCTGCTGCTCAAGCGACAGGAACTGATAGGCGATCTCAACGCCATGGAAGCTGAAGCGCTTCGGTCAGGCGGCGGCAATATCTCGCACATGCCCATTCATATGGCGGATATCGGCACTGACACCTACGACCAGGACTTCATGCTCGGACTGGCGGAGAACGAGCGGCAGCAACTGCGGGAAATCGATGCTGCCCTGCGCCGCATCGAAGACAGAACCTATGGCGTGTGCCAGATGACCGGCAAGCCGATTCCCAAGGAACGCCTGGACGCCAAGCCCTGGGCCAAGTACACCATCGAAGCTGCCCGCATCATTGAGAGCCAGTGGGGCCGATAGTGCAGCCTCCATCAATGTGTTCCAATGCACCGGCAAACAATGCACGGATGCTGAGCACCGACCGCTGGGCGTACCGATCACCTCGGGCGTGGGCGGTTTTATTGATTGTGTTCACGCTGGGGCTTGCGCTTGATCTTGGCTCCAAAGCCTGGAGCTTCGCCGTCATTGCCGGCGAGCCTGTGCATCTGGACCGTGAAGCGATTCTGGCGGATCGAACCGTCAACCCCGTACCTCCGCATGCAAGCGTGCCCGCTCTACCCGGGGGATTGCTGCATTTTCACCTGGTGGTGAATCATGGAGCAGTGTTCGGCATTGGGGCCGATCAGCGCTTTTTCTTTATTGCGTTTACGCTCGCTGCGCTGCTGGTGGCGATGATCGTGTTCGGCCGCTACACGAAAAGCTACCACCACATGGCGCATGTCGCGCTGGGGCTGATTCTCGCGGGCGGCATTGGCAATCTGCACGATCGAGTGGTCTACGGCGTGGTGCGGGACTTTCTGCATATGCTGCCGAATTACAAGCTGCCGTTTGATTGGCAGTGGCCCGGCGGCTCGCCCCACATGTTCCCGTGGGTGTTCAACATCGCCGACGTCATGCTTCTGATCGGCATGGGAACGCTGTTGTGGCACATCAATCGCATCGAGCGATCCCGCCGGCCTGAGACAAATACCGCTGCCCTACCCCAGCAGACTGCATGGCATGCCTCGGATCAGCATTCGATAACAACAGCAGCAACGGCAGCAGATGAGAATGAGCCAAATGGTGAGAAAAACGCCTCTTGGCGCGGCAGTGACGCCGGCGGCAACAATGGCAATGGGAACTGACCATTCCATTGCTTGTTGTGCTTGCACGCCTAAGTAGTCGCGTCGACCATCTGCAGCGCATCTTCAAGCGGGATCACATCGCCCTGCTGCAGCGGGCTTGGCAGACTGTCCAGCGCTTTGGTCATACTCAGCGTGAACGGCCCCACTGCGGTGCGGCGAATTGAAACGCAATGCCCGCCGGTGCCGAGCGCAAGACCAAGATCGCGAGCCAGACTGCGGACGTAAAACCCCTTGCCGCAATGAATCGCCAGCCGCACCCGGGGCCAGGCGTACTCAAGCAGCTTGATGTCGTAAACAGTGACCGGCCGGGCCGGCACGTCAACTGCCTTGCCCTGCCGCGCGAGTTTATAGGCCCGCTTTCCGTCAATCTTGACAGCGCTGTAGGCAGGCGGCTTCTGCTGGATTGTGCCGACAAACTGCTGGAGAGTGCGTTCGATCTCATCTGCTGTGGGGACACGTGAAACCGGAATCTCGGTTCGATCGCCTTCAGCATCATCGGTGGTGGTGAAGGCGGTCAGGTCGATTTCGGTTTCGTAGCGCTTATCGGTAGCCATCAATCGACTGATGGCCCGGGTGGCCCGGCCGAGCGCAATGACCAGCACGCCGGTGGCAAGCGGGTCGAGCGTCCCGGCATGTCCGGTTTTGATCCGACGTAAAGCTCTCTTACCGCCTTCGCGTTCCTTTTGGCTCTGGCTGGCCATTCGCCGCACGATGGCGACCGCTGTCATGGAGGTCATTCCCAGAGGCTTGTCAACGACAAGAATGCCCTCGGGGGGCGTGGGCGACGATGGGTTGGCTGACGACGAACTGGTGTGCATGGGTTTGAGAGCCTGGCGGAAACACTGGCCGCCCCTAGTGGAGGGCTGCGAAATCAACTGGAGAGAATCTGAGAATTCGACCATCTTGGCCAGTTCAGCCGGATGGGCTTGGACGAACGGCCCCATTGACGGTACACTAAGTGATTCACATTGGACAGGTGTCCGAGCGGTTGAAGGAGCGGCACTGGAAATGCCGTATGCGGGGTTTCCTGCATCGTGGGTTCGAATCCCACCCTGTCCGCTCTCAGCACAACGAGGTAAAGCAGAAAAAAGGCATAGGCACAGAAAAGCTAGACACGCAGGACAGAACCCATAACCCTTGTCTGTCAACTCTTTGCCAACCGTTCCGCTCTTTTCTGCTTTCCACCATACCTCTCGGGGTGTAGCGCAGCTTGGTTAGCGCGCTTGACTGGGGGTCAAGAGGTCGGCGGTTCGAATCCGCCCACCCCGACTCATCCGCACAGCCCCGCAAGCAAAGAGCTTGCGGGGTTGTCGGTTTTTGCCGGGTTTTCATGACGCCACTATCACCAGCCGGACGGGCCGCTGGCCTCCGCGCAAGCGAAAATCTGCCCGCGCTCATTTGCGGGTAGGTGATGGCGATGATGATTCAAGGTTCAGCTTCAGGTTCCCCACTGCACGCCAACCCTGCACGCCATGTGACGTCAGTGGAAGCGTTAAAGCGCCGCGTAGTCCGCCTCGGTCAACGAGTAGGTGATGCAGTCCGGCGCAGAAGACATAGGCATAGCGTACAACATACAAAGCGACGCACGAAACAAACATCGGTAAACAAAAACCCCGGCCAACGCCGGGGTTGTGTGAATCACTGACTGAGATTCTTGCAGTTTATCCCTTCGGACCGGCGGCGCGGACTTCGGGAGTGATCTCATATCTCGCATCGTTCTCGCGGAACAGCTTCGCCAGATGCCGGGCCTTTTCGTCGTAGGCAGCCTTGTCGCTCCACGTATTGCGCGGATGCAGAACGTCGCGCGGCACGCCCTGCACTTCATTGGGAATGTGCAGGCCGAAAATCTCATCGGTCGAAAAGTCTGCATTCCGCAGCGAGCCGTTGAGAATCGCCGTCACAAAGGCGCGAGTCCAACTCAGTTTGAAACGCGAACCCGTGCCATATGGTCCGCCGGTCCAACCGGTGTTGAGCAGCCAGACATCTGCGCTGTGTTCTTCAACCCTCTTCGCCAGCATGTCGGCATATACCATCGCCGGCCGGGGCAGGAACGGCCCGCCGAAGCACGCAGAGAAGTTCGGCGTCGGCTCGGTTACGCCCGCTTCGGTGCCGGCCAGCTTGCTCGTGTAGCCGTTGATGAAGTAGTACTGCGCCTGCTCGCGCGTGAGTTTGCTCACCGGCGGCAACACGCCGTAGGCGTCGGCGGTGAGGAAGATCACATTCTTGGGATGACCGCCAACGGACGGAATCACCGCGCCGGGAATATACGAAACCGGATATGTCACGCGGGTGTTTTCGGTTTTGCTTGCGTCATCGTAATCCGGAATGCGCGTCACCGGATCGAGAATCACGTTCTCCAGCACCGAGCCGAAGCGGATGGCGTTCCAGATCTGCGGCTCGCCTTCCTGGCTCAGCCGAATGCACTTGGCATAGCAGCCGCCTTCGATGTTGAACACGCCCTTGTCGCTCCAGCCGTGCTCATCGTCACCGATCAGCGGCCGATTGGGATCAGCGCTGAGCGTGGTCTTGCCCGTGCCTGAAAGCCCGAAGAACAGCGCGACGTTTGACGGGTCATCTTTGTCCACGTTCGCCGAGCAGTGCATGGGGAACACGCCCATCTCAGGCAGGTCGTAGTTCATCGCGTAGAAGATCGACTTCTTGATCTCGCCGGCGTATCGCGTACCGATGATGATGACCTTGCGCTGCTCGAGCGATTGAATGATCGCCAGCGGACTGTTGAGTCCGTAGTCGGCGGGGTTGTCAATTCGCAGGTTGCAGGCGTTGAGAATGGTCCAATCGGGTTCAAAGTTGGCAAGGTCAGCCGGATCGGCGTTGATGAACAGCGTTTTGGCGAACAGGCTGTGCCACGCCTCTTCGGTGACAACCGAGACTTTCAGGCGATAGTCAGGATCGGCGCCGGCATAGCCGTCAAAGCGAAACAGCTCTTTCTTCTGTCCCAGATAGTTGCGAGCGAGCACTTCGAGTCGGGCGAAGTTTTCCGGACTGATGGGCTGGTTGACCTTGCCCCACCCGATGGAATCGTGAATGCCGGGCGTGTCTTCGAGGAACTTGTCATTGGGACTGCGGCCGGTGCGGTCGCCGGTGTCGACGTTCAGCGCGCCATTGGAAGCCAGCGTGCCCTCGCCTCGCCGAATGGCGAACTCAATGAGGTGCGGCACCGAAAGATTGCGGTGCACAACGGCCTGGCCAAACTCAAGCGATGCAGCACGTTCGGAAGCGGCGGTCACAGTAGTCATTGCAGCAGTCTCTTTTACGAAACAATCAAACAAGCATTCATTAAACGCAAAACGTCAAAAAACCACACGCAGCCGACGCGTCGCATACGGGTTTGGACAACGCCGCGTTCTCAATGCCGCAACCGGACCGAACAACCCGACAAAGGTCTCTCGGACAGGCATGCGATCCTGCGTGAATCAAAAGCGGACGGAAGATTGTATCGCTGCAGCAGGCTTTCGCCTAGCCGGTTGTCCAGGTGATCGACGCGTTCGGGAATCTTGCCCCGGTCGGCCTATCATCCTTTGACCAATCGGCTGCAAAGAGATACCCTAGCAATCGAATTGCCCCGCTGGAGATCGTAGCTCAGTTGGTAGAGCACCTGGTTGTGGTCCAGGACGTCGCGGGTTCGAGTCCCGTCGATCTCCCTTCCCCAATCACTCCACTCCACTCGCGAAGCGTGTTCAGCACACGCCTCTTTTTTTGCAAGCAGGCAGAGGCCATCACGTCGCTCTGCCCTGCCGCGCAGCTCACCTGATACGCTGCTGCAGCCCTGCTCAAAACAACGCTGTTTCTTTCCGTCAGGCCAGCAATTGCCGCTGCCCACGGATACTGCATGCCATGCGCACTGCTGCCTGTTTTCCTGAGCATCCGGTTCTCTTGGCGTCCGGGCTTCGCGCAGTACACTGCGCAGTTGCAAGTGCCGGAACAGAAAGCAGGATCAGAACCGTCCGCCAATCAGTGCGTATACCAAACATATGGCGAACTTATTTTCCACGACGGCTCCCCCAGCGGAACGCGCTCTTGGCTACGCGCGCGTTGCGGTTGAGCGCGGCGTGGATCGGTATCCCGACGGCCTGACCTACGCCATTCCGCCAACGCTTGAAGACCTTGCCCCGGGCGAGCGCGTTATTGTGCCGCTGGGGCGCGGCAATACACCCACGGCCGGGTACGTGATTGATCTCGCCAGCGATTCCGATCTGGATCACCAGCGCATCAAGTTCATTCTCAAGCGCGATCTGGCCGCAGCACGATTGCCTGGGCAACTGCTCGAACTGGCTCGGTGGATCAGCAGTTATTACTGCTCGCCCATCGGCATGACGCTCGCCAGCATGTTGCCCGCTGCGGTCAAGCGAAATGTCGGCTCGGTGCGGAAAACCGTCATCGACATCGGCGAAGCGCCTGCGGAAGGCCAGAAGATTCCACCCAAGCAAAAGCGCGTGCTGGACGTGCTTGCGGCGCTTCCACCCGAGCAGCGGCCGATTGAAATCAACGCGCTGGCTGTTCTGGCCGACTTGCAGTCGGTTGCGCCGATCAAGCGGCTAATTCACCGCAAGCTGGTGCATGCCTCACGCAAAACAGTCATCGAAGCGGCATGGGCTGAACACGCTGCCGATGCCCGCACGCCTGAGCGTCTGACCGACGAGCAGACTGCGGTCATCGAAGCTGTCGCATCACACCTGCACAAAGGTTTTTCCACGCATTTGCTGTATGGCGTCACAGGTTCGGGCAAAACCGAGGTCTACATTCGGCTGATTCAACGCGTGCTCGACATAGGCAAATGCGCGATGCTTCTGGTGCCGGAAATCTCACTGACACCGCAGACCGGCGGGCGGCTGATCGGAAGATTCCCCAACCATCGCGTGGCGGTGCTGCATTCGGGGTTGACCGCTGCACAACGTCATCAGCAATGGGCGCTCGCCGCTGAGGGCATGGCTGACATCGTGCTGGGCGCGCGGTCTGCGGTTTTCGCGCCCGTGCCGGACAATCGGCTGGGGCTGATCATCGTTGATGAAGAACACGATGGCTCGTACAAGCAGGATCAGGTGCCTCGCTATCACGGCCGGGATGTTGCTATTCGCCGCGCACAGCTCACCAACTGCCCAATTCTGCTGGGCAGCGCAACGCCATCTTTGGAAAGCTGGTACAACGCCACCGAACGCGGCTCCTCAACATTGCACGTGCTGCGCAAGCGTGCGCCGGGAATGCGCTTGCCGAAGGTCACGGTGGTCGATTTCCGTGAACAGATGCGCCAGCGCAAAGATCGACAGGTGCATCTGCTGGGGCCGGTGCTTGAAGACAGCATCGCCCGAACACTGGAAGACGGCGGACAGGTGCTGCTGCTGCTGAACCGTCGCGGCTATGCCAGTTACATTGCCTGCCCAAGCTCGCGCTGCGGCTGGATTCTCACCTGCGATCACTGCGATGTGACGACCGTTTATCACCTTGACAAGCGCTTGCCCACGGGCGGATTCGTGCGCTGCCATCATTGCCTCAGCGAACAGAAACTGCCGCCGGTGTGCCCGGAATGCGGCAGCAAGATTTCGACCTTCGGTCTGGGGACGCAGCGCGTTGAGGAAGAACTGGCTGCAAAGTTCCATCAGCTTGTCGAAGGCGAAACCATGATGCGCATCGACTCCGACAGCATGCACGGAGCGCGGAACTTTCACGATGTGCTCAACCGCTTCAGCAGGGGCGAGATTCTTCTGCTCGTCGGCACGCAGATGATCGCCAAGGGGCTTGATTTTCCCGGCGTGCGCCTCGTGGGCGTCATCAACGCCGACACGTCGATCAACCTGCCCGACTTCCGCGCCAGCGAACGCACGTTTCAACTGGTGAATCAAGTCGCCGGTCGATGCGGGCGAGGCGAGCAGGCTGGTTACACCGTGGTGCAGACGTTCAATCCTGCCACGCCTGCGATTCAGCTCGCAGCGGCGCATGATTTCGAATCGTTCGCGCGTCAGGAACTGCAGGAGCGCAAGCGCGTCAACCTGCCGCCGATCACACGCATGGCGCGAATCGTGCTGCGCGATGAAGATTACGTGCAGTGCGTTGCAACTGCCAGACAGGTGATGGCGGGCCTCAGCGCCATCGCGCAGTCTGGTGGAACAGTTGCTGAAAGCCAGCAGCCGAATGCGAAGCGATCGTTCGCATCAATTCGCCTGCGTGGTCCGGCCCCCTGCCCAATTGCGCGCATTGCAGACAAGCACCGTCAACAGATTGAAATCATGGCCCCGACCGCCGGCGTGCTGCATCACTTCCTCACCGCCGCCCGCAGCGCAGGTCTGCTCAAAGCAGGCGCCGACATGGCCATTGATGTCGATCCGATCGCGCTGCTGTAGCAGCAGCAACTGCTGCTGCAGGAGCAATGGTCATCAGCCTTCCGCCAGAACCGCTGCCTGTGATGCGCGGACGCGCAGCACATCGATCATCGACCGCACTTCGTCAGCCATCTTCGAATTGGGGAACTCAGTCATGATGGCGTCGCCAAGGCGTGCCGCCTCG
Organism: uncultured Isosphaeraceae bacterium; assembly: GCA_964575335.1. Classification (GTDB taxonomy): domain Bacteria; phylum Planctomycetota; class Phycisphaerae; order Phycisphaerales; family SM1A02; genus CAZNPU01. The sequence goes on from CAZNPU010000022.1 coordinate 23,742, forward strand.
GCCCATTGACGCTCGCCCACCGCCGCTTTGAACTGCATGCTCAACGTCTCGCGATGCTTGGCGATGACATGCTGCGCCACTGAAGCAATCCGCGCCGCTTCTTCACGTGTAAGGTAGCGGTCCAGATCCTTGAGCAATTCCATCGCCTGCGCAACGTCTTCACGTTCAGCAGCTGCGAGAAACCTCGCTTCAAGTTCCTGCTTGTGCTGCTCGCGCGCTTCCAAAATGCGCTGGTCGATGTCCTGCACCAGATGATGGGTCGGAAACAGCCGGCGTATTGACGCAGCCTCGCGATGAGCCGCAGCCCAGTCGCGCGTCGCCAGAATGGCGTCCAGTTGCTCCAGCGCTTCGCGAACCTTCGCTTCATATGAAGCGTGGCCGGCCTGCAGGATTCGGTTGCGATACGCTTCAGCTTCTTCGCGGTGGCCAAAGAGATTGGCCATGTCGTCGCACAGCGTCAGGCCGGCGTTGTAGTCGCCGCGCGCGATGTCTTCTTCAATCGCCCGCCGCAGCATTTCCAGCTCGCGATCTCGAAACAGCACACGCTTGGCGGTGTCGGACAGCATGCTGTTTTCGTAGATGTGCGCCAGCAGGTTTTCGAGCGTGTGCGATGATGAGGCAGGCAGCGCCTGGGCTGGACCGGCAGACGAAGATGATCCAACATGCGCGCGGTCTGCAAGCAGCCACGCCAGCGGCATCGTTGCGCCGATCACCACCAGCGCAACCACGCCCATCACCGCCGTGAGCTGTTCGCCCAGCACAATGCCTGAAGTCAGCACCCCTGCTGCGGTCAAAATGAGTACCCCGTACAGGGCGCCCATCCATGCGCCGTACCATGCGCCGACAGCCGTGATCACTGCGCATGCGCCGCCTAAGCCGAAACACACAATGCTCCATGGTTCATCGCGATAGATCACGCCGATTGCTAGCACGGATGCTGCCCACAAACCCAGCGCAGCGAACAGCGCTGCCATACGCCCAAAATTCTGTTGCGGACCTGAATGTGCCACGGCAGGAGCCTCCTGAGACGATGGGCGTTTTCAGATTCTTCAGCGGGATATCTTCTCCATCCCCGATGATTTATGCCAGCATGCAGCAAGAGCAAGGCTGGAAGACAAGGCAAAGGAAGCGTCTTTCCGTCTCCTGCCTTCTTTGCTCCTATCTGCCGGCGTCAGCTTCCCGGCGTGGGCGTGCCGCAGTCAAACGTAACCGGCACCATACAAAGAAACTTCAATGGCGTCTGGCTCACGTTGACGAATTGATGCACCACGTTGGGCGGAACAAACAGCACATCGCCTGCGCGAATCGCATGGTGCTGGCCATTTTCCTCAACGCGGCCTTCGCCTTCGAGAACAAAGACCTCATGCTCGTAATTGTGGCTGTGGCGCGGCGTGTGACCGCCCGGCTCAACCGTAAAATGGCGCATCGCAAAATTCGGCGCACCATCGGCGCGGCCGACCATCAATCGCATCGACACGCCTTTCACGCCTTCCATCTGCATGGGTGTCCCGGGAACCTGCTCAGCGCGACGAATCAGCATCGCTCATGCTCCTTTTCCCGCCCCGCTATTAGCCTACTGTATGCTGAGAATCACCGAAAGCGAAACTCAAGCAGCATCGCCATCCAATCCCCTTGTCTCCCTGTCTCCTCATCGCTCAGTCGCTTGTTTACGTCCAAGCCTCATCTTCACCTTTGCACTTGATTCTTCATGCCTACGCCAATCATTACGCCCTTTGTGCTGGGCGGATACCAAACCAACTGCTACGTCATTACGCCTCGCCCTGTTGAATCTGGCTCAGGCGAATCCATGCCGTGCTGGGTTGTGGATTGCGGACTGGAGCCGGACGAGATGCTCAACTGGATCGAGAAGCAGAATCTGCAGCCGCAGGCAATTCTGCTGACGCATTCGCATCTTGACCATATTGCAGGCGTCGATCGTGCGCTGAGCCGCTTCGGCCGCATGCCGATCTACATTCACAAAGCCGAGGCAGGTTTCTGCAGCGATCCGATGCTGAATCTCTCCGCTCTGACCGGGATGCCCGTCACGTGCACCGAACCGGATCAACTGCTCAGCGACGGCGATGTGCTGGATATCGCCGGCTCAACCTGGCGCGTGCTGCACACGCCTGGCCACAGTCCGGGCGGGGTTTGCTTTGTGCACGATGCATCCAAACAGGCGATCGTGGGCGATACGCTCTTTGCCGGCTCAATCGGGCGATTTGACTTTCCAACCGCCAATGTCAACCAGCTTCGACATTCCATTCACAACGTGCTGATGGCGCTGCCGGATGACATGACGATTTATCCCGGCCACGGCCCGGAAACCACCATCGGCCGGGAACGCGCAACCAATCCCTATGTGCGCGGCGGGTTTTGAACGATACACGATCAACTCTTCAGCGACGCGCAGCACAATGCCTGCCCTGCTGTCTTGTGCTTGCTGATACTGATCTTATTTGCCTGCTCATTGCCTGGCGGTTACCGCGCCCCGGGCGAACCTCCACCCCCACCTCCACCACCGCCGCTGCCGCCGCTACCGCCAGCGCCACCTCCACCGCTCCCACCTGCGCCGCCGCTGCCGCTGGCATCGGGTGATGTACCGCCGGTGGTTCCCGAATCGGTATCGGTATCGGTACCAGTTCCAGTTCCAGTTCCAGTTCCAGTTCCAGTTCCAGTTCCAGTTCCAGGCGATGATGGTAGCGGCGTGCCCGTGCCGGCAGCCCCGCCCGTTGTGCCGCTTGTTCCAGGCGGCCGTGGCGTTGCAGGCGTGGTGACGCCGCCAGCGCCTCCGGTGGAATCGGGGGTTTGGCCGGGACGATCAATACCGCCGCCCGTACCGGGTTGCTGGGGGATGCCGCCCTGTCCCGCGCTGCCAGCAGAGCCGGGTTCAGTCGGCGCAGGGGTTACGCCGGGAAATGGCGAGCGCACGCGCGGCGTACCGACGCTTTCACTTTCACTTTGCTGACCTTCGATTCTCGGCTGCGTGTCGACGCCCGTGCGGCCGAAATCGGTCACACCCATTCGATCACCCGCTGTGCCGAATCCGGTGCCCGACTCACCGCCCGTGCCGTTGCGGATGAACCGCGTCGCGCCGTTCCATGTGTCATCCCTTTGAGCGCCGTTGCCTTCGCAGCCGGTGACATGGGAAAATATCATTGCGCAAAGGCCAAGCCCGATGGCTGCTGCAAGATGCGCAGCCAGGTATTGAGATGAGTTTCTTGTGCGTGCCATGTTTCGATCATCCTGCCTGATTGATCGTGCCGACTTGTTTGCGTGAGTTGTCGTTCTTGCCGTTGTTCTTGCCGCGATACATTCCGTCAGAATGAACTCAACGAACACGAGCGCCGAGCGCCAACGCGCTCGGTCAATGCTTACTCTTCTCCGCCTCCAGTCGGATCGCCTCCTGGGCGCGAAGGCGCAGGTTCTGTGTAGATGTCCGGGTCGTCATCAATCGGTGCGGTAGGCTGAGGCGGAGCGCTGTGCTGCCCATAGCCCGGCGTACCTCGCGGCCCATCCGCCGGCGCTGCCTCCGGCGTGTCATTGTCTCGATCCCGCTGGCCTTCGCAGCCACAAAGCGCCGAAGCGCTCACCAGCACAGCACACAACACAACAACGCCTTTCACACATCCCGCCAGATGCATTCCGCTCATCGCCGCATTGCTCCATCGTTTATCGTTGACTACCGCCAAAGTTGATCGCGCCCGACACCGCATGCCGTGTCGAGATGCCGTGCCGAGAACGTCAACAGCGTTTGTGTTATTGTGCTCTCGACGCACATTAGGCTTGTCTTCTGGAATGGCGAGAAGGCAATACGCCCTAATATCCGCCAGGCCCAGCAGGCAAACATGGCGGCTGCTTTGTCATCAGCTGCCTTTCACCCGAACGGATGGTCACTGGATGGTGTGTGCTCACCATGTCGCAACCGCAGCACAGCATTCCGTATCGCGTATGGCTGCTTGTCTTTGGGCTGAGCCTGCTGGCGCTGAGTCTGATTTCGCCGCAGGATCGTTTCTACTGCATGCTTGAGCATGCTGCGACCCTGCTGGGACTGGTCGCTCTCATCATTGTCGAGCGACATCATCCGCTGAGCAATACGTCATGCACGCTGCTGTTCATCTATCTGGTGCTTCACATCATCGGAGCGCATTATCTGTACAGCAATGTTCCTTATGACCAGTGGTCGCAATGGCTGCTGGGCGTCAGCATCAATGAGGTGTTCGGCTTTCAACGAAACCATTACGATCGGCTGGTGCATTTCGCCAACGGTGCGCTCCTGATGCTTCCGCTGGTTGAAGTTGTGCAGCGATGGATTACGCCAGGCCGAATAGCTGCCGCATTTGTGGCGTTCACGACCATCATGACCATCGGTGTGCTGTATGAGCTGATGGAATGGGGCCTTGCCATGATCATGGATCCGGAGAACGCAGAGCTATTCAACGGCCAGCAGGGCGATATGTTCGATGCCCAGAAAGACCTGGCCCTGGCGTGTCTGGGCGCAAGTCTCAGCGGCCTTGTGATTGTCGCAAACCGGAAACGCGCTGCAGCGTTCTCGAATCACAACAATCGAGCAGTCACTGCCTCAGCGGGTTGATGCCTGCTTGCATTACGGCGTGGACGCTGCCTGGGTCAGCGCTGCCTGATCGGTGCGGCTGGCGGCAAGATTGGCTTTGTCTTCCTCAGCCAACGGCTTCAGGCTTATTCCGCCCGCTGCATCGGCAATCAACTCGTACACCTGCCCCGTCCGTACGAGCTTGTAGATCGCCTCGCCCTGCGCCACGCGAACGCCCATGCGTTGCGCAACCGCAGCATCGCTGGCGATATGCCAGAAATTCTCCCAGACCTGCTGCTCGAATCGGCCCATGTCGCTGGCCGCGTAACCGGGCGGAATCGCGCCGGGCATGTCGATGGGCAATCCGTCACGCGGGGCCAATTGATCGGAAAAGACTCTGCGAAGCAGAACCAGTGATCGGCCTCGCAGCGGATCGCCGTCGGCAATATGCTCGTGGTCGAACTTCACCGTCCATGCGTCGATGAATACAACCTGGCCCGGCACGGTGAACTGCTGGCGGGCAAGTTCCGCGCCGTTGTCGTCGAGTTCAATCAGCATCAGCGTGGTTTCAAGCACTTGGCCTTCGGCGTCGGTTTTCTGATCAAGCACGCGCATGTGGGCGATGCGATGCGTTCGGCTGAGCCGCTCGATCATCGCCTGCCGCTGGACCAATTGCTGTTCAAGCTGCTGCGTCAATTCGCGCAGCTCGTCGATCGCCTTCTGGCGCTCATCGAGCATCAAACGCCAGAACCCGAACAGAACTAGTCCAGCCAGACAGACAGTAATGGCGGCGGTGCGGAAAAATGCGGTCATGGCCACCTTCAAGCATCACAGGGGGAAGTTGAACGCAGAAGCCTCGGGCCTGGGCCTGATGCGCAGTGCGCATCCAGTGTTCGATCGCTTTGGCGCGATGGCAAGCCTGGCTTGACGACTTCCTGCGTTCTGCTGCGGGCGTTTCCAGATTCCAACGTTCTGGTATCGGCAAACATGCAGTAAACAGCCAAATTGACCGATAACAACAGGGATGCGACACGCTTTCTGGTGCTGCTGCTACTGCTGGTTGGCGATCATCGTGCTTGCAGGCGCGCTGCCGGTTGCTGCTGCGCAGCCGATGAGCCAGCCATCGGAGGATGCCGCCTCGGACGCTCCGGCGCAGCTTTCAACGATGCTGCAGACAGTGCGGCATTTTGATTTTGAGCATGACGGTTCGTCATCCAATGCGATGCCGATCCCCTTTTACCGGTATGTCTCTCCTTCCGAAGGCTTTACGCCGTTTGGAACCATGCGGCTGACCACCGATGCGCCGGCCGCAGGCGGACAGGGCACGTTTGAGTTCAAGCTTGGCGGCGGGTCGATGTCGGCCCGGCTTCCCCGATCGGTCATTCCGGTCTTGCCCATGGCCAGCTACGTTGTGAGCGCCAAGGTGCGCACCGAGGGGCTGAGCCATGCCCGGGCACGGCTGATTGCCTGGCTGCATGATGCTGCCGGTCAGCCGATTGCTGAAAGCCGCATCGAAAGCCGGGCGGTGCAGACCAATGGCCGATGGGAAACGCTCAGCGTTGAGATTGACGGGCGGTTTGCCAATGCTGCCGACCTCGTTCTGGAACTGCAGGTGGCCCAGCCGGGCATGCTCATGGCTGCTGACCAGCGTCAAGGCAATGTCAGTGCGCCGCAGATTGAAGACATCACCGGCAGCGTCTGGTTTGACGATGTGATCGTGGCTCACCTGCCGCACATCAGCATCACGCTGGACAACCCGGGCAACGTGGTGCTTGCGCCCGAAGCTCCCACGCTGCAGATCATGGTGAATGAAGTCACCGGCAGCGCAATGAGCGCTCGAGTGCGCGTGTTCGATCTCAACGGGCAGTCGGTGTTCGACACAACATTGCCTGCACCGCGCGGCCATCACAAGTTCGCGCTTCCCATCCCGGTCTCCGGCTGCGGATGGTATCGGGCGGTGCTTGATGTCTACAGCCGCTCAGGCTTGTCGCATCAGCGGCAGCTGGATTTTGTCGTCATACCTTCGACGCATCGCCGCTCGCACCTGCCCCCTGCTGATCGATTCGGACTGGCGCTCGATCCGGACCCGCACGCCACAATCGATATGATCGCGGCCATGGTGAGTCATCTGCACGGCGGCCATGCAAGCATTCCGATCTGGTCGCAGGGCAGCGCCGATTCAGCCGTTTCGCCCAGGCAGCATCAGTTGATTGAACGACTGCTGCGTCAGCAGATCGAGCTGCTGCTTTCGCTCGAAGCGGTTCCCAGCGATCTGGCACGAGGATTGAACCTGCATACCGATCAGGTGCTTGAGTTATTGAGCCATGATGCGCGGCTTTGGCGCTCGCATCTGGATGAATTGCTGGTGGCTTTCGGGCTTGAGACGCGCCGCTGGAAAATTGGCGCGATTGATGGAATCGAAGCGTTCTGGCGCAACGACCTGTCGGACACGATTGCCGCTGCGACAAAATCACTGGCCGACTTTGTTCCCGAACCAATTCTGTACGCCAACTGGACAGCCGAACTGGAACCGCCCGCAACGCCGCCGCCCGGGCTTTCGATCGTGGTGCCGTATCACATTCGGCCTGATGAGATTCAGCACTACGCTGCGTCGTGGCTCGAACATGATGTTGAGTTGACGGCAATACTGGAATCGCCTCCTGATGAGATTATGTCTCCGCGCCAGCAGGTGGTTGATCTCATGTTGCGCACCCTGCACAGCTGGCGGGCGGGCATACCGGTGATGATGACACAAACGCCGTGGCGGCGCAACAGCATGCAGCCGTCGCAGCTCATGCCCAGGCCGATTTTCGGGCCATGGCGAACGTTGGCAGCGCAGTTGAACGATCGCACATTTGTCGGAACGCTGCCGATTGGCGAGAACGTAACGTGCTGGATTCTTGCTGGCCCGACGCTGCACGATGCTGCCCTTGTGGCGTGGTGCGATCCGCCGCTGACCGGCTCGGCGCAGCAGTTTCGTTCACAGCTTGCCATCGGCGCAGTTGAAGTGATTGACGCCTTCGGCAACGTGAGCACGGTTGCGCCCCGCAACGACGAACACACCATCACGCTGTCGGACATGCCAGTATTTATCCAGAACATCGACCTTGAGCTGGTGCAGTTCCGGGGCGGAATGCGCATCGATCCGCCGTTTGTGCCGGCAGTGTTCAAGGTGCACGAACATGAAATTGTGCTTCGCAATCCCTGGAGCGTGGCGGTCAGTGGCACGCTGCATCTGCATCAGGACGACCAATGGCAGCTCAGCCCCACAACACAGGAGTTTGCGATTGCTGCTCATGGCGAGACTCGATTGCCGCTGAACATCGTGCCCCAGCGCAGCATCATTGCCGGTCGGAGATCAGTGCAGGCGGATATCACGCTCGTGGCCAATCGCACCTACTCGATGCGCATCGAATCTGAGATCGAAGTCGGTTTAAAAAACATCGAACTGGCTGCGTCATGGACTGTGGTGGAAAACCCCCGGACGGGCGAAACCGATCTGGTCTTGACGCAGGCGGTGACCAATCGCGGCCAGCAGCCGATGAATCTGGAACTGTATGTGCTCGCTCCCGGAATCAGCCAGCATCGCCGCGTCATTCCCGGACTTCCCGCAGGCGACACAGCGGTGCGATCGTTCCGCATCCCCGGCGGCGCAGCGATATTGGCAGGAAAGCAGGTCCGCGTGGGCGTCAGCGAGCGGGACGGCAACACGCGATTGAATCGGCTGCTCACGATCACGCCAATGAACGCATCGCCTGCGCATGCTGCAGCATCAACCGAGTGATGGTAATGGCCGCTGCGATCACCGCTGCAAAGTTCACGCGGCTGGCGATACGGCATCAATATGTGTTTTTCTTAGTTACAGCATGCTGCTGCAGGTCGAACGTCGCCAGCAAAGCTGCAGCGCGCTCGCCAGCAGCGCCGTCGCCGTAGGGATGCTCGCATGATGCCGCTGATGCTGGTGCAGTCATCGCACGGTCAATGGCGTTCGCAATCGCCTTTGCATCCCATTCCGGAACATCAATGACATTGGCTGGCATTTCGCGTCCCGACTGCCGGCGGCCGACATTGACGCATCGCACGCCCAATGCTGCGCATTCGATCAATCCTGCGCTGGAATTGCCCGCGATGATCCGCGCACGCTTGAGTAAAGCAATGAACTGCTCGCGCGGCACGTGCTGGCGCGATTCGCATTGGGCTTCTTGAATTGCGCGCACAATTCCTGCCCGGCCAGGATCATGATTTGGATACAGCGCAAGAACGCGACCCGCTCGCTGCGCCGCGTGCAGCAACGCGTTTGCCCGCTGGTATTCGACTTCAGGATCATCGCCCACTGGATGCAGCAACATGATAATTTCAGGCTGCCCCAATTCGGCATAGGCATCGTCTGCAAGCGGCGCGATTTCATGCAAACCGTCAACAGCTGGCGAACCGATGACATGAACGCGCGACGGTTCTTCACCCATGGCGATGATGCGCTGCGCCGAGGTTGGCGTGGCGGGCAAATGAATGTGAGCCAACTTGGTGATGGCGTGCCGCAGCGATTCGTCGGCTATGCCTTCAGCGCGATCGCCGCCGTGCATGTGCGCAACGCGGATTCCCGCAATCGCAGCAGCAGCGGCAGCAGCAAACGCTTCAATGCGATCGCCCAGCACGAGCACCACATCCGGTTGCTGGCGGGCAAAATGCTGCGCAAAGCCGGTAATGCCGCGGCCAAGCGCGATTGCATCCGTCAAGCGATCGTGCGGCTCATCGGGCAATTGCATCGGAATGGTCGCATCGATCTGAAACGCAGCAGCAACTTCATCAATCGTGCGGGCAGGCGGCAGCAGGTGCGTACCTGTAACCAGCACCTGCAGATGCAAATCGTCACGGCGGCGGATGGCTGTCATGGTTGATCGCAGCAGGCCGAACTCCGCGCGCGTGCCGGTCACCACCGCAACCGTTCGCTTGTCGCCAGCCGCGCTCACAACAGATCCTCCTGCGTTATCGGCATGTCCGCTTCCACTGCCTTTGCCAACCGGCGGCCAAGCACATCATGCAACTGAAAAGGCGCGATCCCCGTACCCGGGCGTTTGATGGTGACATCGCTTGCCTGAAGCACATGGCCAATCGGCAAATCGCGCGCAGCCGTCAGTGACTGACGCGAAACATGCCGCACGTCGGCTTCAATATCCAGCACCTGCTTGCGAACCGGACCAAGCATGCGAAATGCGCGATGCGCCAGGCGCACGTATTCTGCAAATCCAGCCGGATCAAGAGATGCTGCGTGATCAGGCCCGCTCGCAGATCGATCGTAGGTCAGGTGCTTCTCCAGCATGCGCGCGCCTGAAGCCACCGCCAGAGCACCGGTGTCGAGAGATGATGTGTGATCGGAATACCCCAGCGCATTGGGATTCACATGACTCATGGCAATGCGTGCCGCCAACGCTGCGCTGTCATCGGGCGTGGGATAGGAACTGACGCATTGAAACAGGATATGCGGATGATCGCCCAACCAGCGCGTGACCTGCTGCACTTCATCGATTGACGCTGCCCCGGCGCTGATCAGCAATGGCTTTCCGGTTGTCATCAACTGCTCAAGAAGCGGCTGATTGATGATGTCGGGCGACGCGGTTTTGTACGCCTGCCAGTTCAATCGCCTGGCGTGCGCGACCAGTTCAACGCTGAAAACAGTCACGATGGTGTGCAGCTCGAGCTGCTTCGCGTGTTCGATGACGCGATGCATCTGATCAACGCTCAGCTCAAGCGCGCGAAGCATGGCAAACGGATCAGTCGCGCCGGCCCGCTGCTGATATATGGCAAGTTTTGCTGCCTTGCTGAGCAGACGATCGGTTTCAAACAGTTGCAGTTTGATGGCGTCTGCGTCGGCGCTTTTCGCAGCATGCACAAGCTCGATTGCGCGATCTGTCGAGCCGTCATGATTCACGCCGATTTCAGCGATGATATACGGCGGATGATCCGGGCCAATCACGCGATCGCCGATGCGAACGTCTGTCATGCGCCGCACCCTACCTGCGTCTGCTGGAGCAGCATGGCTTCAGCCACCGCGAGATCGATTTCCGTATCAACATCGACAACCGAACCGGCGGGCGAGACGATGCCCCGGCGATCCTGCCCCAGAAATGCGTGCGGCTGACCTTCGAGAACCGTAAAAAGCGCATCGCGCGTCACTGCGATCACCCCGCCGTCTGGAAGCAGGAGCTTCGGCAGGTCCTGTCGACGATACACGGTGTTGGGAACGTGCGCATGCACTTTCTGCTGCTCATCCAACGTCACCATCCAGTACGGATGATGCTTGCCGACTTCGCTGTACGACTGCACGCTGTCCGCGCCGGTTTCGATCAATGTGCTGACAGCGCGATCAATAAGCCAGTTAGGCCGCACCGGCACATTGGCGTAGAGAATGACAATGATCGGCGCGTCGGAGCCGACTTCCAGAACTGCGTGCCGCACAGCCGCATCAACAGTTGCGGTATCGCTGGCAAGTTCCGCCGGTCGATGCACGGTCTGCACCCCCATCGCTCTGGCTGCATCAGCAATGTCCTGACCGTCGGTCGACACGATGACCCGGCTTACCGTGCGCGCCGTCAGCGCATCTTCAATAGCGTGGCAGATCATCGGCCGCCCCGCAACAAGACGCGCGTTCTTGCCGGGCAGCCCCTTGCTTCCGGCGCGGCCAATCACAACCGCCAGCACGTTATCGCTGCTGCTGTTGTTGTTGCTGCGCTCAAGGCTCATCGCGCATTTCCTTGTGCTTGTGGGCAATTCGATCTCGCCGGTTCTGCTGAACCTTCTGCCAGAGCGATTGAAGCGGCGTCGTGGCGATCGTGCCTGCTGCATCGTGTGCTGCCCAATCAAGTTCATCGATCAGCACCGATCCATCGCACAAAACCGTCATGCGCTCTGATTGATCGCGGACCTGCACACGCACGGGTGTGACGGCCGGCGTCAGGCTGCTGTCGCCAAACGGCGGGTCTTCAATCACAGCCGTGCCCAGCATTCGCTGCCAGCGGTCATAGAACGATTCGATGTCTTCATAGGTTTCGCTGCGGCGCTGCAAATGCGGCACAAGCCACGGCAATGCGAAGGCGGCGGTTCCCGGATGCTGCGTGAGCCGACGACGGCGATCAAGCAGATACTCGATATTCAGCAGCACCTCTTTGAACCGATTGACGCCCATCATCAACTGATAGGTCGCCTCGCGGTCAGCGTTCAGATCAACGCTCACCACATCGACGCCGCTGGCAAGCAGGCGATCGATCGTCGGCTGCTCCACGAGCAATTCCGTTCGCACATGTACGCTGCACACCCCCGCACGCCTGGCCCGCTGCACGATTTCATCAAAGTGCGGATGTAGCAGCGGATCCCCCAGACCGGCCAGAGTCAGCGCAACATCATCCGCGCCCGACTTGGCAATCCACTGCTGCAATTCATCAAAAAAGCGATTCGCCAGCGCTTCGCTGAGCAGCGTGCGGGCAATAGCGCCAAATGGATGTGCCGCAAACAGGCCGCAACTGATGCGATTGGCGCACAGCTCAAGCACGATGTGCCGCGGCGGCATTCCTGTATTTGCACACTCATCCCAGTGATTTTCAAGCTGCCTGACAACCTCAAGCGGCGTCGCTGCGATCGGATCGGCAAGCTCCTTTGCAGCAGCGCGCACCCATTGCTGCTGTCGCGCAGTATCGAACGTGGCTCGAACAAGCGATCGGCGAACCGTGTGTTCGATCTGCACGTTGGCATCGCGCGCGATCAGATCGTGCTGAGGCGCATGTGGCTGATAGCTCAACACGCCGCCCACTGTTGAAAGCCGATTGCGATGAGCGAATTCGCGCATGAGTGATGCGCCGATCAGACAGCCGCACAGCCCTGGCGGAGACTGCGTAAACACAAGATTGTGCTGCTGGGGGTGTTCGCGATGCCGATGGACCAGCGCGTCGCACCCGCCTTCGCCGGTCACGTTGATCAGCGGCCAGTCCGGCCCGGCGATGATCGCAGCGGTCAATTGTCTGCGATCCATGATCTGGCTCATGATCTGCGGACACAGCGCCTCGTCATACGCGCCGATGCCTGCAATGCCGCCGCGCCAGCACGACGGAGCCAGGAGCCGCGCCGCTGCGATCGCTTCACGCTCAGGACCGAATGGCGAATCCATGCCTTCCGGACACCATTCAATTTCCACCGGAAGACCAATGCGCGATCGATCAATCAGCGGTTCAACATCAAAGCATCGCGGCACAATGAGGATGATCGATTCCAGAGTTTTCGATGTCCCCAGCCGTTCGAGCGTGGCCTGCAGAACGGTTCGGCCGTGAAAATCCGCTGCCAGCGATCGCCTGATGCCTAAACCGTTACGATGTGGATCAACAGGCACAAGCGCGGCAACGCGCGAAACCACGGCTGCGGCGTCATTGCCTTGAATCTGCAGCAACTCAGTGGCAGGAGCAGCGCGAGTCTGTACAGCTTCACCAGCCAGCAGACGGTCCGCCATCGCAAGCTGATCTGCAAGTTCCTTTGCTGCATCAATCAGCCAGGTGACATTGTCAAGGTCGCGCTCGAGCTGGGCGCGCTGCCGGGTAAGCGCATCAAGATCGCGCTGCATATGCAGGCGGCGATCCGCTTTCATGCGCCGAAATGCGCCAAGCTGGTTGATTTGATTGATAAGCTCAAACGCGTCGAATCGCTTTTCAACTTCCTTGCGATACTGCTCAATTTTCTGAAAGCACTGATTCATCCGCACCTGATCATGCTGATGCTCGAGCATCTGCCGCAGCAGGCTTGCGGTTTTGACCGACACATCACCGACGCGCTGGACCTGATGACGCACTTCTGCCAGCCGCTGACGAGCCAATTTCAGCCGCTTGGCATCAGGAGTCAATCGCTTCGGCAACGGCAATGGCGGAAGCTGCCGCGTCGCAAAGCGTTCGAGCACGTCTGCCAGCGGCATCGACTGAGCGTGCTGCTTGGCCACGCCGCCTTCGGTCGCATCAATGATCAAGCAGCCGTCGCGCTTGTATTCAGCAAAGTCGCGTTCGAACTGCTGCAGATACGCGTGCATCTGCGCATCGGTGAAAATCGATCTACCGTTCACATCCTTTGTTTTGTGAAGATGCAGTCGATGGCGCACGATGCGCTGCCATTCCATCATGGCAATGGTGTTGAAGGGATTCAGTTCCGTCGCCCAGACATCGTGAATCGCTGCACCGGGCGCGTAGTACAGGCCGTCGGGAAATCCCAGATCCTGGCCGATCATCGCGATCGGATCGCATCCAAGATAGCGAGCCAGATACATCGCAAGATGCGCGACGGTTGCGCCGGCAGGAAGCTCGCCCATCGGTCGCCGCATTGGCCCGAGCACCATGTCGAGATAGCTGTTGGCGCAGCAACGAATGGGGCCGGGAAATGAATCGAGAATGACCGGATTGGCCTTTGGCTCTGCGACAAGAGTGATGTCCTGCACTTGCTCCGGCGTCAACCCTTCATAGAACCGCTTGGATATCTCGTGATAGTCCAGGGCGGTTACAAAATGCGGCTTGATGCCGGCTTTCAGCAGCGGCTTGAGCGTCGTCTGCACCGCAATGATGACGCAGCGGTCTCGAACGCCCGGCTGAGCAAGCTGATGCATGTTCTTGTGCAGGCTTGGTCCGGCCGACACCACCACGGCTGGATATCCCTGCGCTGCATTGCGCAGCTCGCTGATTCCCTCGCCGCCGGCGTAATGATCCAAGTTCAGCATCAAGTTGCGCACCGTATCGACGGTTCGCATCAACGTGGTGGTCAGCGTCACCTTTGCGCTGCTGACGAAATCCTTGAGCGTGCTGGTGAACAATGCCGAGCGATCGCCAAGCCGGGCGCGACTGGCGGGATGTTCGAGAAACGTGACCCCCTGCGCGAGAATCGCTTCGGCGCCGCTCAACTTCCGAGCCAGCGTGCCGCGATCGGTTGGATCGGTGATGAACATGATCAGCGCATCGCGCATCCACCTGGTGTGGTCAATGCGCTCCAATACGGATCGCAGCAATGCAAGGTCCGGCTCAAACACCACGATGAGCGTGGCTTTGTCGCCCCGCTCCGCAAGGCGCTGCACGTGATAGCCCAGACCGAATCCCAATACCACCACCACAGCATGTTCGATGAGGTCCACGTCCTTCACCAGCCGCTCAGCTTCATCCAGCGGCCGGTGACGGCTGCACAACTGGCGGCCGTCGAGCGTCGCAGCGGGAACTGCCTGCCCGGACTCCTGAAAAATCAGCCCCGGATGCGGGTCGACCGCTGCCAGTTGCTCGGCCAGATCGGCGTTACGCTGCCCGAGAGCATTCAGGTTTGCGGTAAGAAAGGATTGCGCAGCAAGTATCGGCATGAAACTGAAGTCCAGTAATCGTTCTTCTCACGCACAAAAACGCGTTCGGCCAGGCCGCGTGCGATTCCTGCGCGCAGCGGCCTTCTCCGTTTGATGCAGAACCCCATATCCCCGCTTGTACGTATCCTGTTATCGGCAACACTTGCTCCAGAGGCCACAACTATGCCCGACCCACCTCATGTTGGCTTGCTGACACGATACGTGCTGGAAAATCCATGGCCGCTGGGCCTTGGATTGCTGCTGATTGCGATAGTGGCAGGCTTCACCGGACTTCGAGAGGGATTGGCCGGCCGAATCCGCCTTGCGGGACTCATCGCACTGGCCGGTGCAGCGGTGCTGGCCATCGGCGCAGCCGTCACCACCTCGGGCGAGCACGCCAGGCGAATCACTCGCGAACTGGTTGACGCAGCAGTTCAGGGCGATGTCGCAGGCGCGATCTCGCTTTTTACCGAGCAGGCAACCTATTCGGTCGGTTCGCCGCGCAATCCGGGTCTGGGGCGGGATTTCATCGAAAGCGAGCTGAGTCGACTCAACGGGCGGTATCGCATCGACGCCAACACCATCACCATGCTGCGCAGCTACAGCGAATCGTCCAACTTGGCTGAGGTGCATCTGGCCTGTTGGACCACGGTCGGCGGTTCCACGACGCCGTCGCAATGGGTGCTTCGGATTCAGCGGCAACCGGATGACGCCTGGAAAATCGTCCGGCTCACATGCATTTCCATCGGCAGCCGGACTCCACCATCGCCCGGTGCATGGTGACTGAGCCTGACGCAGTTGCAGGCAGCGTCAGCCCCGCATCAGCCGATCACACATTGGCGCATGCTGGCACACGTTGATCAGCCGATAACTGCCGTTGCGGCATGATCGCTTCGTGTGCTGCAGGCTCACGGTCGAGAACCTCCGCATTGATTGATTCGGCAATCAAGTCTTGTATCCGCTGGACCGATCAACCAACGGAATCCGGTCCTACCTGGAAGGAGCAAGACATGGCGACGAGCACGACGCCCGAGACGCAAACCGTGGTTGATTCTGCGATCAAGGGCATCAGCCACATCGCAACACTGCCGGAGATCACTCTCCGAATCATTGAGCTTGTTGAAGATCCTTCCAGCACCGCGCAGGATTTGCACAAGGTCATCGCCAACGATCCGGCGTTGTGCAGCCGCATTCTCAAGGTGGTCAACTCGGCGTTTTACGGCCTGCCGCGCCAGATCGGTTCGATCAACCGCGCCATCGTGCTGCTGGGGCTGAATGCGGTGAAGAACATCGCCATTGCCGCCAGTCTCACAAAGCTGTTCCGCGGCGGCGAGTTGTGCCCGCGATTTTCCGCGCGAGAACTGTGGATTCACTCCATGGCCAGCGCTGCCGGCAGCAAATTGATCTGCGATCAACTGAAGCTCGGCCTGCCCGACGAAGCGTTTCTGGCGGGCTTGATTCACGATATCGGAATCATGGTTGAAATGCAGGCCGCCCGCGACAAGCTACTGCGCGTCTTCGATGAGATGAAATTCGACGCTGACGGCACGCCGCTGACGAACATGTGCGAGATTGAGCAGCAGGTGCTCGGCGCCGATCACTGCGCCTTCGGCACCGGCTTGTGCGAAGCATGGAAGTTCCCCAAGAGCTTTTCGCACGTTGCCGGCTACCATCACGACCCCATGGCCCTGCCATCGGGCACCCGAATGCTGGCATGCGTGGTTCATGCAGCGGACTGCCTGACGGCGCAGCTTGGGATGGGATTCCGCGGCGACATTCAGGACATGGAAGTCTCCGCTGAAGTCTGCGATGAGTTGAAGATGACCCGACCGCAGCTTGAGGCAATCAAGCTGGCCCTGCCCAAGATCTTTGAAGAAGTGCAGTCGACTTTCAGTTGATACGCAGCCGGAGTTCAAGGGCGACAATTGCTGCACGTTGAAATCGGGCGGCGGGATCGGCGGCTTTGCTGAGCGACTGTTCCGTTGCCTGCGAAAGGCGCGCAGTACGCTCGGGGCCTTCATTTGCTTGTTTGTTGATAAACAATTGACGCCTACACCTTGACAGGCTCGGGGCTATCATTTGGCTGATGGCCGAAGTCATCCATGTCAACTTCTCCAGGCTGATACCGCTTTTCCCGTTGCCGGATACGGTATTGCTGCCTCACGCGATCCAGCCGCTGCATATCTTTGAGCCCCGCTACCGCCGCATGGTGGCTGACGCTCTGGATGAAGCGGGCCAGATCGCCATGGCAACGTTTGAGGGCAAGGACTGGAAGGAAGACTACGAGGGCCTGCCGCCGCTTCGGCCTGCGGTGTGCGTTGGCCAAATCGTGCATCACGACCGCCTAGCCGACGGGCGATACAACATTCTTCTGCACGGCGTCTGCCGGGCGAAGATCGATGAGATCGTTGAGCCTGATGACGAACGCCCCTACCGGCTGGGCAAACTGCACCCGCTTGAACCGGTGGAGGAGCCGCCGCCCATGTCCAATGTGCGCAGCGAGCTGCGCTCCATGCTGGACAACCCGCGCCTAAGCCGCCTGCGCAGCACCGACACGGTGATGCAGTGGTTCAATCGGGATGACGTATCCACCCACGCGCTGCTCGAACTGATCGGTTTCGCGCTGGTGCATGACACCGAGTTGAAATACAAGCTTCTTGCGGAGCCTAATCCCTACCGCCGCGCCCAGCTCATCAAGCGCGAGCTGGAGTCGATCGACCATCTGATACGCCAGGCTGACATGCAGAGCTATCGCTCCTGGCCCAAAGGCATGAGCTGGAACTGATGGCCCCATGCCCGATCGGCATGGGGGGGTGAACCATGCTGTGCTGTACTGTGCGCCGTGTCGACAGCAGGCTCAGCGCTCTCATCAATCACTATATTATGAATGCGTAAGCGCTCCGGCGCCTATCCCACGTCGCTGTAGCCTGATGATCGGCAGTTTTCCTGGCGTATATTTTCCTAACTAAGGCGGCAGCGGCGCAGCGCACGTGCGCAGGCGTGCTCCGCACGACAGCTACGCGCGTTGCGCTTCGTCTCACCGCGTCTCACCACAGCATTATTCCGCAGCAACTGCTTGACGAAGAGCGGTCAGCGGCCTGTAATCCGGCGAGTTTCTACTAGCAGGATCATGACCATGATCTCTACGGTCACCCGCTCGCACGATCGACGAGGTTGTTTGTGCTGCTGGCTGACCGCGAGCGCACGGATCGCCGGCTGGCATTGAAAAGATGTGGTCGCTGCGACGAGGGTTTCAATAACTGTGTATTCATTGCGCTCAAGGGGTTCTGGACGTGCGAATCGCACAAGTTTCTCCGCTGCACGAAAGCGTGCCGCCGCAGCTTTATGGCGGAACTGAACGCGTGGTGAGTTACCTGACGGAAGAGCTTGTTCGTCAGGGTCATGACGTTACGCTGTTTGCCAGTGGTGATTCAGTCACTTCAGCCAAGCTCGTTGCCTGTTGTGATCGCGCGTTGCGTTTGGGCAATACGTGTCCGGATCCGATGGTGCCGCATCTGGTCATGCTCGAAAAGGTCATCGCCCGCGCAGACCAATTCGACATCATCCACTTCCACACCGACCTGCTGCATCTGCCGTTTACGCGACGCCTCTCGACACCCCATATCACAACCATACACAGCCGCACCGACGATCCGCATCTCAGGCCGCTGTACCGCGAGTACCTGGAAGTGCCGCTGGTGAGCATTTCCGACGCCCAGCAGAAAATGCTGCCGGGGGCCAACTGGAAAGCCACCGTACACCACGGCTTGCCGCTGGACCTTTATCGATTCAATCCTCACCCGCAACCGTATCTGGCGTTCGTCGGGCGCATGGCAAAGGAAAAGCGGCCCGACCTTGCTGTGGAGATTGCGCAGCGAGCGGGAATCGAGCTGCGCATGGCCGCCAAGGTCGACCCGCATGATCGTCTGTATTTCGAACAAACCATTCGCCCGCTGCTGGACTTGCCCGGCGTGGAATTTGTGGGCGAGATCAACGATCAGCAGAAAAACGAATTTCTCGGCAATGCGCTGGCGTTGCTGTTTCCCATCGACTGGCCTGAGCCATTCGGCGTGGTGGTGATTGAAGCGATGGCCTGCGGCACGCCGGTCATTGCGTTTCGGCGCGGCTCCATACCGGAGATTATCGATGATGGGGTCAGCGGATTTATTGTCGATAATCTTGACGCGGCGGTGCAGGCCGTGCAGCGGATTCACAGTCTCAGCCGCCAAGGTTGCCGCGAGCGATTTGAAGCACGTTTCACCGCCAGCAGAATGGCCCAGGACTACGTGAACGTCTATTCCCGTCGCGCTCGCGGTGTCAGGCTCAAAGACCAGGCCGCAGTGCGGAGCGCGGGTTATGGTTGAAGTTATCGAGGTTGAGGATCGCTATTACATTCTTGCTGGTTCCGCGCTCGCTGACAGCCACACGCTCGTCCTCAAGCACGACGAGACCTTCGGCGTATTTGGTGTCACCGGCGACATCGAAGCATTTCGAAGCGAAGCGCACGGCTTGTTCACAGGTGGGATGCGGTACATCTCCAAGCTCGAAACCACAATCAACGGCCAACGTCCGCTGCTTTTGAGTTCGCGAGTCACGAATGACAACACCCGCATCATCATCGACCTGACCAATCCCGACATGGCTGACCACGGCGCCGTGTCCCTGGCTCACGGCACGCTTCACCTCTCGCGATCGCGGTTTCTGTGGGCCAACGCCATGTTCGAAAAGCTCACGCTTTCCAATTACGCGCTGCACCCTGTTGAAGTGACCGTGACGGTGCGATTCGATGCGGATTTCACTGACATTTTCGAAGTGCGCGGCACGGAGCGCAAACGCCGCGGACAGCGGCTGGCGCCGGTCGTTGAAAACGATCGCGTTACATTCACCTATCAGGGGCTGGATAACATCGAGCGACGCGCCGTGTTTGCATGGTCGCCGCCCCCGGACATACTGACCGCCAACGAAGCGCATTTCATCGTTGAAGTGCCGACCCGCGAGCGCACAGAGCTTTTTCTGACCGTTCGATGCGAACCGCTGTGCACGGCACGGTCCAACGCCTATACCGACAATGCCAGGCGGCTACTGCAATTTGTGGACAATCTCGCTGAGCAGGAGGTGCGAATTGACAGTTCAAACCGTGCGCTGACCGAGTGGATCAGGCGATCCGCTGCCGACATACGCATGCTGCTTACCGAAACAAACCACGGGCTGTATCCCT
Organism: uncultured Isosphaeraceae bacterium; assembly: GCA_964575335.1. Lineage (GTDB taxonomy): Bacteria > Planctomycetota > Phycisphaerae > Phycisphaerales > SM1A02 > CAZNPU01. The sequence goes on from CAZNPU010000022.1 coordinate 43,851, forward strand.
ACGCCGGCGTTCCGTGGTACAGCACGCCTTTCGGCCGAGACGGCATCATTACCGCGCTGCAGACATTGTGGTTCAACCCCGACATCGCCCGCGGCGTACTGCTGTTTCTGTCCACGACCCAGGCACGGGAACACGATCCTTCCCGCGATGCTGAGCCGGGGCGCATTCTGCACGAGTGGCGCATCGATGAAATGGCCAATATCGGCGAGGTTCCCTTTGGCCGATATTACGGCAGCGTTGACGCCACTCCGCTGTTCGTCGTGCTTGCCAGCGCGTATTACAACGCCACCGGCGATCGCGCACTCATCGAATTGATCTGGCCCAACATCGAATCGGCGCTGAACTGGATCGACCGTTTCGGCGATCTCGATCAGGACGGTTTTGTCGAGTACCAGAGCAAAGCTGAGGACGGCCTGTTCAACCAGGGGTGGAAGGATTCGCATGATGCGATTTTTCATGCCGACGGCTCCATCGCCGAACTGCCGATCGCATTATGCGAAGTGCAGGGCTACGTCTACGACGCCAAGCTGCGCGCCTCGGAGCTTGCTGCGCTGCTTGGCCGTCGCGAAACCGCCGAACGTCTTGCAAGAGAAGCTGCTGAATTGAAGGTGCGCTTCAACAAGGCATTCTGGCTGGATGATCTCAACACTTACGCCCTTGCGCTTGATGGACGGAAAAGACCCTGCGCGGTTCGCGCTTCCAATGCGGGGCATTGCCTGTTCAGCGGCATTGCGGATCGTGAATACGCCCAGAAGGTTGTGAGGGTGCTGATGAGTTCGGACATGTTCTGCGGCTGGGGCGTGCAGACCGTGGCGTCAACCGAAGCTCGCTTCAACCCCATGTCGTACCATAACGGCTCGGTCTGGCCGCACGATAACGCCATCATCGCTGCGGGCATGATGCGTTACGGTTTCCGAGACGAAGCCCTGCAGATTTTCAACAGCTGGTTCAATGCCTCCCGGTATCTCGACGTGAACCGGCTTCCAGAACTGATCTGCGGCTTCTGTCGACATCGCGGCAAAGGACCGACGCTCTATCCTGTTGCATGCAGCCCGCAGGCATGGGCGGCCGGCACTGTATTTATGCTGCTGGGCGCGTGTCTAGGCCTGTGCATTGACGGTCCGCAGCGGCAGATTCGCGTACACCGCCCACGTCTGCCTCACTCAGTTGATCAGATTCGTATTCGCGGACTGCGCATCGGCAATGAAACCATCGATCTGCTGTTTCATCGCGAACGCAAAGATATCGGCGTACTTGTGCTGCGCAAGGAAGGTTCGATTGACCTCGTGCTGACGAAGTAATGACAATGATGACGCTGAGCATCGAACGCCGCGGTCAGTATTTATTTCTGTCTCGAACCGCTGCTCAACACTGAAAACGCCTCAGTCAGTGATGATGCAATGAATAATTGCAAACTGGGCTGATCGTACGACCACCGACTTTTCACTCCACTATCAACACGTCTGCTCCGCCGAGGCGGCGGTTGAGTTCCTGGGCCTTGCGCAGGTGTTCGCGAAGGATCGGCACCTGCTGCTGCGCCCAGCGGCGAATTTCAGGATCGTTTGCGAATCGAGCCTTGTCCTCGAACATCGCCAGCGCTCGGGCGTGATCGCCGACCATCGCGCTGATGTACTCACGATCGAACTGCGGCCCGCTCAATTCCGCCAGATGATCGGTCAGTTGCACGTGAAGCTGATCCGGTTCGTTCGGCAGCGTCACGTCGCGCAGCTCGGCCAGTTCCATCAGTTCGGTATTGGCGCGAGTGTGCTCGTCAATCATCATCTGCCCGTACTGCCGCACTTCGGAATTGCTCGCACGCTGCACCGCAAGACGGCCAGCCTCGATTTCTGATGCGTTCAGGTGCGATACTTGCACAAGAAAGAAGTTATCCGGCTGGCCGCTGGCCTCCTCGGCCCGCATCGTCGACTCGCAGCCGGCCAAGGCACAAAGTCCGCCAATCATGATCGCACCCATAAGCATAAGCGTGTTTCGCATTCGCATGGACGAGTCCTTCTTTCTTGAGAGAATCATTGCCATTGGTTGGTGATTGCCTGCGCGTGCGGCAACAGCGATGCCGAGCGCCGAATCAAAACATGCACATGCAATCACGCAGCAGACGCCGGGTGAATCCGAACTCGACCCAAATCAAAATGCGTACAAGCACAATTGTGCAGCCGCCCCAAGCCAGGGTGCCGAAGCATCGCCAGCGTCAAAGCCGCTGCATCACGGCCTGACCTGTCACCATGACATAAGAATGCATGACTCCAGCCGGTTTCTGCAAAAAGCGATGATGTTGCATGACGAGCGCGTCTCAACTTGCGGCCGGCGCACTCGCGACCCCGCCTTGCCTAGCAGCGCAGTATCTGCCGCCTGTTCTGCTGCAGCTATTTTTCCAGGCCGGATGTCGGACTGTAAACCGCAGTGCCTCCACGTGCCATCTTGCCCACGGAGTTGCTACACTTTCCTTGTGCGAAATACCCGGCGGATCACTTTTGTCCTGTTACTCCTACTGAGCCTGCTGACTGCCCCGCGAGCTTTTGCCCAGGCTGTCGTTGCTGTTGAGGTCGATCAGTTCGGCGTGGGGTCGCTGTTTCGCCCCGGATCGATCACGGGAATTCGGCTCAAACTCACCAGCGCATTGAACAACCCCGTACCAGTGTGGGTGCAATGGGAAGTGCCCAATGCAGATGGCGACATCTGCGCCTATGGCCGATCGCTCGGGGCGCTTACACCCAACGTCCCCACCACAACATGGCTCTACGCCTGGCTGCCACCTGAAACCCGCTCCGACAGCGTCTGGACGGTGCGCGTTTTTGAAGAGCGTGACGGCGTACGCCAGGGCGAACTCGGCGGCACGAGAATCAGCCCGCTCACCGGACAGCAAGCCGGAACAATGGTGCCCATCAGCGACAGCCTGATCGCGGTGGTTGGTGATCGTCGGCTCGGACTTGATAACTATCGCATTCAGCCCGGGGTACAGGCCGCGCGTCCGGTCGGCGCACATGAGGCGACATCCATCGCCAATATCAATCGGCCCACGCAGTTGCCGGATCGATGGTTCGGTCTGATGCCGTATGACGCGGTGGTGTGGGCTGGGGATAACACGCCGCCACAAGACCTAGGCCTCGATCAGGCACAAGCGTTGCGCGAGTACATTCAACGCGGCGGGCACATGATCATTGTGCTTCCGGCGGCGGGCAATCCGTGGGGACTTGGCGCACAGGGCATGACGCAGTTGGAAGACCTGCTGCCCTGCCGCACGCCCGGCGTACTGCCCCGCAAAGACGACGGCGTGCCGCTGAGCGATCTGCTGCCGGTACTGAGCAAGTACCGGAGTGCTGAGACCTTGCTTCGTCTGAATCGCGAACCGCAGTTCAGCATTCGCGTCTTTCAGGATTTCTCCAACAACTTCAACATCATCGATAATTCCTACAAGCCGCTGATTGCGCTTCCCGATGGCCGCGTGGTGGCGATCCAGCGTGAATTTGGTCACGGTCGGATCACCGTCATCGGCATCGATCTGTACGACGGCCGATTGAATGGTTTGTCGCTGCCCCAGGCTGACGCATTCTGGAACCGCGTGCTGGGACGCCGATCCGACACCCCCACAGCCGGCGAACTCAAAGCCATGCAGGATGCTGAGCGGTTGTCGCGCGGCTTCAGCATCAGCGAGCGGATCATCGGCACCGGCTCGCTGTTTACCAGTGGCCAGCACGGCATCAACATGAGCGGCAAGGCTGGCGTCGGTCTGCTGCTGGCGGTGGTGCTGTTTACCGCTTACTTCCTGCTGGCTGGCCCGCTGGGCTTTGCAGTGCTCAAGCATTATGGAATGACCAAGCACTCATGGCTGGCGTTTGCTGGTTGCGCTGCGATCTTCACCGCAATAGCGTGGGGTGCGTTTGGCCTGCTTCCAACGCAAACGGAAGTCAAGCACATCACCTTCCTCGATCACATCGCCCGCACGCCGGACGACCCGCGCTCCAGCGAGCCGCAGTACCAGCGCGCCATCAGCTACTTCTCGGTTTATCTGCCCAACTACGGCAACACGCCGATCGCCATCGATTCCGAGCCGGGCCATCATGATCTTCTGGTGTCGTGGCAGCCGCCGGGCGAATCGATGCAGCCGTTCCCCAACGTCGACCGCTATGCCGTTGACATGGCTCGAAATCCCGCATCGTATGCGGTGCCAGCCCGTTCAACGTCAACACAGTTTTACGCTCATTGGCTTGGCGCAGTTGATCCGAACTGGGGCGGGTTGATCCGCGTTGATCCGGCTGATCCGATCCGTGTAGATATTGACGCCGGCGGTATGGAACAGGGGTTGCGCGGCAAGTTGGTAAATGAATTGCCGGGCGACCTGACCAACGTGAGCATTATCTGGGTGCGCAACAATCGTCTTCTGCGGCGCATGTACGATCGCAGCGGCGATGTTGAGTACCCATGGGTGCCGCTGAATCGACAGGGCGACATGCTCAACAGCGGAAGCATGTGGCGCATGAGCCGGTGGGACAGCGGCAGCACGCTCAATCTGGCTGAAACCGGCGGCGACCGGACAGCTCCCAGCCCGTTGCAGACCAATATCCAGCAGCGGTACATCATGCCTTATCAGCAGCAAAGCACCGGCATAGGCGTGGCGGCTCCCCCCACGTCCATCACCGCCGCTGATCGTCGCAACTACATGGAAATGCTGAGCATGTTCAACATGCTCAACCCGCCGCTGTATCTCAAGGGCAGTACCAGCGACCCGGAAACGGTGGCGTTTCAGCGTCAGCTTGGCCACGAACTGGATCTCTCCGCATGGTTCACGCGGCCGTGCATCATTGTGATTGGTTATCTTGAAAACTCCCAGTTGCCGATTCCGCTGCGCGTGCAGAGAAACGGCAATCCGCCGCCCAGCGATGGACTGACCATCGTGCGATGGATCTATCCTTTGCCGGTTGAAGAAGAGATTGCATTTCGAGAGGCGTTCATACCCAGCGATTCAGATGCGTTCTGATCAAGCCTGGTAATTGATGACGCTTGAATACATCGAACGATCGTCTGCTGTTGCTGTTCCGGATCGAATATTGATTGATACCCTCAGCTTTCTTCGCACCTGACCTGTCTGAGTTCTGCCATGCCGATGATTGAAACCATCAACCTCACCAAGAAGTACGGTGAGCTGGTTGCGCTGAACAATCTGAACCTCACCATCGAAGAGGGCGCATGCTTCGGCTTCATCGGGCCAAACGGAGCCGGCAAGACCACGACCATCAAGATCCTTGCCACGCTGCTCAAGCCAACCTGGGGCGAAGCGCGCATCGACGGCAAGGTGATCGGCTATCAGAACGCGCTCATTCGTCCGATCATCGGTTATGTGCCCGACTTCATGGGCGCGTATGACGACATGGTGGTGACCGAATACCTGGAGTTCTTTGCTGCCTGTTACGACATTCACGGCAAGCAGCGCGCCCAAGTTGTGCGCGATGTGCTCGATCTCACCGACTTGAACTACAAAGCCAACGCGGAAGTCAACGGCCTCTCGCGAGGCATGAAGCAGCGGCTCTCCATCGCCCGCGTGCTGCTGCACGACCCCAAGGTGCTGCTGCTTGACGAGCCGGCCTCGGGACTTGACCCGCGTGCCCGCATCGAAATCCGTGAACTGCTCAAAGAGCTTCGCCGCATGGGCAAAACCATCATCATCAGCTCGCACATCCTTCATGAGCTGGCGGAGCTTTGCAACATGGTGGGCATCATCGAGCAGGGCGAGCTGCTGTTCTCCGGCTCAGTCAGTGAAATCATGCGCCGCGCGAGCATGGGACAGGTGGTGCATATCGTGGTGGACGACCGCATCGAACAGGCAGCGGAACTGCTCCGACGCGTTAAGGGCATCACCAAAGTTGAATTGACCCAGCACGATGGCGGCCAGCGCATCGATGTGACAATCGATCCGCAGAGCGGACTTCCGGTCTCCGAATTGCCCAGTCGCCTTATCGCGCAGGGCTTCCGCATTTCTTCGTTCACGCCAGAGCAGGTCAACCTTGAGACGGCGTTCATGCGCCTGACCAAAGGTCTTGTTGCTTAGAAATTTTTTCTGGCATTTGAACGGTTTGCACGCAGAATAGAAACAATGTACCGTCGCGATGTCGACGGTCATCTGATTTGGACTGCGTACGCCCCCGCGGCGTTGATCGCGTGTTCTGATAAATAACTTCAAAGGTGGAGACATCATATTGGAGCGTGATCAACCTGTTGCAAGGACAGGCTATACCATCTCCTGGCGCAGCCCGCGCCCGTTCCTCCGCCTCTATATGGGGCTTGCAGCGGTCAATTTGCTTCTGATTGCAATCAATGCTGCGCGAGTTGAGGGGCTGACGTTTCCTTTCTACATCATGAACGTGCAGTTTGATCTCACACGAGAATCAAATCTGGCGGTGTGGTTTTCCAGTTCGCAGTTGCTTCTCTGCAGTATGGTCGCCTTTGCCATCGGTTGCCTTGTGCGCGTTGAACGCCGCGGCTCCCTGATGCAGACCATTGGCTGGTTCAGCATGGCGATTCTACTTATGGGGCTCTCCGCTGATGAAGTCTCAATGCTCCACGAATGGGCTGGCGAACGCTTTGCGGAACGCTTCGGCAGCGGACAGCACGGCAAAACCATCCTGAAATTGCAGCACGTTTTCAATTGGCTACTGGTGCTGGCGCCGCTGATCCTGATCGCCATAGCGGGCATCATCTACTTCATCTTCACGTGCCTGCGCGAACATGCCCTTTCAATGTGGCTGGCGGCAGCGGGCCTTGTGCTGTGGATCACCGTGCTGATGGCAGAAGCCTACGAGGCGCGCCAGTGGCATGACGGTATCCAGCGCGGCCACCAGGCAACAGTGGAAGAAGGCGCGGAACTGCTTGGCGGCGTGCTATTCTTCGTGGCATTTGTTGAGTTCTTCCGCAATCGAATCGCCTCGCGACAATGCTCGTCAGCATCACCACCATCATCATCACCGCATGGCGCAGGCCCGCCCAAGCGCGTGCCCTCGCGCTCACAGCCGCCCGTCGGCGTGGGATGAGCCAAGACCAAGGCCAAAACCAAGATCAGGACCAAGCCCCACCTGTCTGCATGATCGACACGGCAACGATCAATCGGCAGCGAGCGATTGCAGCGTGCAATTGACAGAACCGTACAATACGGCCATGCCCAACCGCCCCCATGTGCTGCTACTGGCCAACCACTCGCGCCCTCATGTAGCGACTCTGCTTGACGATGTGCGCGCGATGATTGAACGTCATGCAATCATTGCCGCTGAGCAGGAAACCAACGGCAACGCGCTTGGCGATGACATCAAGGCCGATCTTGCCGTGGTGCTGGGCGGCGACGGCACACTGCTCGCGCAGGCCAGGCGCGTCATCGAACGCGAAATGCCACTGGTCGGCGTCAACTTCGGCCGACTCGGTTTTCTCGCAGCGTTTGACTGGGAAAGCCTGCAGCAGCATGCGGAGGTCATCTTTGGCGAAAACCCGCCGATTCTCGAACATCTTGTGCAGTACGTTGAGGTGCTGAGCGAAGACGCTGCGGTGATCCACCGTGACATTGCGATCAACGATTGCGTCGTCACCGCCGGCCGGCCGTTTCGAATGATCGAACTGCAGCTTTCGGTTGATGATGACGAAGGTCCATCGCTCACCGGCGACGGCGCGATCGTCTCAACGCCGATCGGCTCAACCGCGTACAACGTTTCCGCAGGCGGACCGATCGTGCACCCGACGCTTGACGCCATGATCATCACGCCCATCGCAGCGCACAGCCTGGCGTTTCGGCCGATCGTGGTCAACGCCGATTCGAGCGTCTCGATCGAAATCGTGCGGGCCAATCCCGGAACATCGCTTGTGCTCGACGGCCGCATCACCGTTCCACTGAAAGTCGGTCAGCGTGTGCGTGTCACCCGTCATCGTCACCGCCGCGCACGTTTCGTGACCAATCCGTCATCAACCTACTGGCGCATCCTGCTGGAAAAAATGCGCTGGGCCGCACCGCCCACCTATCGCGACCGCGGCGCATAAGCCAGTCGTCCTCCACTGCCATCCCCCACCATCATCACTCCCCTCGCCCTGACCGAAGCAACAGCTTGCGAGGCGGCTCCTGTCTTGATGCGCTTTGTTTTCCATTGTTACGGATGCCTGTTGCCATGCCTTCATCGTTCAGTGCTGCCGGCAACAACATGCGACAACATCAGCATCGAACCATCGCATAAAAACATGCTGACTGAACGCACGAACTCAAAGCAGATCATTTTTTGATGTTTGCTTGACCGGCTGAAACCTTAGAGTTATTCTGTTTTTGAGTGACCGAGAAAACAACGCCCTCCCTGCTCCTGGTCACGACAATCCTAACAGTTTGTGCTTCACACCAATGAAGACTCCGAGGCGGAAATAAAGGCAAGCGATGCTCATTATGAGCTGTTGCACAGCTTGGTGCGTCATTGTTGCGCCCGCAGTGTAACAGCGCTGCATGTAATCGAAACGTCTGTCAATTGCCGGTGATGCGTGATTCAAATCTCAAGCGCTCAAGGTGCGCGCTCAGTTTGCGAGAAAACCCCATCAAATTGATTCGAAAGCAGGAGGATACAAAAACATGACCGTTGTCGATGTCAAACCCATCAAAGCCAAGCCAGCCCAACCGCTTCCCATTCGAAAGACCACTGCACCGCTGCAGGCACCGGCAGCAGCCGAGCCGATTCCCGGCGTCGATTTTTTCGGCCGCGGCTTCAATATCATTAACTTTGATCCGCTCAGCCCCGGATCCATTCATGGCATTTCGCAGAATCCGATCTTCGATATGAAGATCAATCAGGCCACACACGATGGCAAGTATCTGATACCGGAACATTCATCCTACACCCCCAACCCGAAACTGAGCTGGAACGCGCAAAGCACTTCGCTTGAATCGGGATACGACTTCTCCAACAAATACTCCCAAAGCATCTCCGCCAAGGGCGGGTACGGACCAGTATCGTTCAGCGGCAGCGCATCGTACGCACAAATCAACAAGCAAACGCACGACAATGCGTCGGTCATCGAATTCGCTTCTGCTGTCGTTACGCTCTGGAACCTGTCATGGAATCAACCTCAGTTGAGCGAGGCGTTTCGACAGGCTGTGCTGGCGCTGCCGTCGGAGTACAACCAGTCAGCGTATTTCGCCTTCATCGATACGTTCGGAACGCATTTCCCCTCGTCGATGATGTTCGGCGGACTGGGCTATCAGGAATATCGACTGACGCGGCAGGCGCTCACCGAGCTGCAAAACGAAAACGTCAACGTCAGCGTGGCGGCTGAAGTGGGACTTTCTCTCAGCGCAAGCGTAGGCGGAGAGACCAAGAGGGAACGTGAGGAGTTTGAAAAACTGTCTGAAAAATCGGAATCAACGGTTCTGCTCTGGGTCGGCGGCAAGCCGATCAAGGCGTTTGAAGACTGGGTGCAGACAGTGCCGTCGAACCCCGTTCCGGTGGAAATCGAGCTGTCGGAAATTTCAGATCTGCTGACGGAAGACAACTTCCCCAACGCCAATATCGAAGTCATTCGGGAAAACCTCATCAAGGCGTTTGAGCCGTACATGATCGCCCGCGGCAGCGGATACGTTCGATATTCCTCAGACACCAAATCACCCGAAGGCGCAGTGAACCTCATTGGAACAGCCTCGCCTGTCAAGTACCTCACCACGTCCGGCGGCTCCATGTACATCTATCTCGAATCGCCAGACTCAACGAGCCACCTGGAGCCGATCTGGCATGTGTGCTCCGAGCTCAATATCACAGCAAATGCCGAGAAAGATGGCACCGTTGTACGAACCGGCGATGTCGTCTACCTCAACAGCTATAAGCCATCCGAAGCATGGAGCGCAGCGCTCGGCGCCACCAACATCAGCGGCGTCAACACCCCCGTTGCAACCATCTCCGCCAACTATGCGTGGAAGATCATCGATCCCCTCGATCCAAACAGCACCGGCAAGCCGGTCATCCGCGGCAAGAAGTACGTGCTGAAGAATGAAACCTTCGGCTTGTGCCTGGGCTTCTACGATTATCCCTGGCCGGGTCACCCTGGGAACTACTACACACCTGTTGCCGACACAGTGTCAGACCCGAAAACCCGGTTCAGGTTCATTTGAGGAGCTCGTCTCAAAGCGAGCGCCCATCATAAACAGCACATGGCCTCGGCTTCGGCCGGGGCTGTGTGCTTTGATCTCATGCCGCTTCCAGATGGGATGATGATGATGGCGCCGACGACGATGACTGCGGCGACGCTTCCAACTGAGACGACGATGCCGGCGCTGGCAACTGCAGCAACTGTTGCTGTCGTTGCGACGCCGGCAACTGCTGCTGCGCCGACACTGTTGCTGACGCCGCTGCTGCTGCATCAAGCTGTCTGCTCACATCGTACTTGCCGCATGCGCCAGGCGGCAGCATGCTTGCCGGGTCGTGATTCACCTGCTCCAGGTATCGATCACGCAGCTCACGCGCTGCTGCAACATACTTCTGATCGTGCTTCATCCGCGGCTTGCGAGGCCGGGCCTTGCGCTTCTTCTGCTCTTCTTGAGCGATAGCGACGTCCTCTTCAAGCAGCGGCGCATCGGCGCGATCAATATATTTCACGCCGCCGCGCGTAATGACCGCTGCTTTGCCTGCCGGCACGCCGCCTAAATGCTTCGACTTGCTCCGCACAATCGCAGCAGCCTGCGCCCGGCTCACACGCGGCACATCCGCCTGCTGATGCGCCTGCCGCGGCCGCACCGGCGCACCGCCCGGCAATGCCTTGGCCTGCTCCGCTTCAGGCAACATACTCTCATCCTTCCCCGGAAGCCCCGGTAGCAACACGGGCTTGGCGTCGCGCCAATGCGTGCCGGGCGGAATCGGCAGCACCAGTCGATCTTCCGCAACCGCGCCGCCCTGGGTCTGCGAGGGAAACCAGTACGGCGTCGTCGTGTCATCGTCCCGAACGCGACGCTGCCAGAAAATATGAATCCGCTGCTTGGCCCGACTGCCCGTGCGAAACGCCAGCGGAACAAATCCAATGCTCTCCCAGAAATAATTGGCCTGAATATCCTGCGCGCACCAGCAGCAGAACAACCTGCATCCATACGCTGCCTTCTCAAACACCGCCTTCACCAGCGATGCGCCCACCAGATGACGCTGCCTCAGCGGCAGAACGTTGAGCTGATAAATAATCCCCACATCATCGCGCTTCATATATTGATCACGCGCCATGCAGTACCCCACCAGCGTCGCGGAAGAACAATGAGATGACGAGCCCAAAGATGACGAGCCAGGAGATGAGGAGATGGAATCCTCTGCTTGTCCCCGTGTCTTTTGGTCTTGCCCTCCGACTTCCTCCGCGACCAGTATGTTGCCGTCTGCAACGTACTTCTCGAGCTGCTTCATCGGCATCCACCCCACCATGTGCGAATGCATCTTCTGCAGCGAATCAATAAATGGCAGATCATTCGGCGTCGCTTCGCGAACCCGAAGCTCGCACCGCGCCTGAGGCACAACCGCAGGAACATCATTGGGCTGAAATAACGTCATACCTGACATGCCATGCTCCTTTTTGCTGCTGTTGCGAACACTTATGTTTGCGTTCATGTTCGCGTTCGCGTCCATACTCACTTTCACGTTCACTGCAAAGACGCAGGGGGGCATGAAACTTTCATCTTCGCCCCCTGCGCCTTGCGTCCCGCGTCCCTGCGCATTTCTGCGCGTCCTTTCCGCCTTGCCGATTTGCTGCGTTTTCTCTTGCATGCTTTCGCAGCCCACACTCACGGCCAGGGCAGAATCAGTCCCGCAACCCCCGGCCATGTGCCTCCGTCATCACTGGCGATGATTCCCGTCGCTGCGCTGGCGGTCAGCGTAACGCCGATGCCTGTTGCCGGGCCGATGTCGTTGAGCACGATGCGCACTGTCTGCGGATCAACAAGGTCCGCAGCACCCGTGGCGACATAACTCAAACTTGTATGCAACCCGTCAACCACAGTGATCTGCGAGCCGTCGAGCGAACGTATATCGATCGCCCGATCAAACCCCAGCACAACGCGCGGCCCTGCCTGCAGATACGCTGCCTGCATCAGCACCAGCTTTTTCGACGGAGGCGGCGGACTATGCTGCAAGGGGAAAGGTGTTGGAAATAACATAACCTCCTGACGAATTGCGAATCGCCGGATCGCGGAACGGAATATTCAACACGGTCGCGGAAGAAATATCCCGGCTGAACGTGATCGCCACCACATTCGGCGCAGTCAGCTCCGCACTCACCGGCTCCGCACTGTCCACATCGGTCGTGATCTGCGGCACCACACCGCGATTGAGTGTCACCGCTTCGCTCAACCTCAACGTCAGCACCGTTTCCGTTATGCTGGCCTCTTCAATCGTCACCGGATTCACCGGCTGAGGGTGATTGGCTTCGGGATTCTTCCGCCACGTGTTGCGATTGGGTCTGTTGACTCGAATCGATCCTGGATATGCTGGCATGGTTCTTCCTTTCTTTCAAATGTGTGTGATGTTTCAACGGTGTCGGGAATTCATCTGCGTTGCGCCGCATTGCGTTGCTGCACTGCGTTGAGTTGCGCTGCGCTGTGCGCATCACGCTGCCTGCTGAGGCTGTTGAGACTGAGTCAGCGGCGGAGCGCTGATGCGCATGCTCACCGGCACGCTGAACGGGCCTGTATCGCCGGTGGCTGATGCCCAGCGGCCGATGTACGTCGCAAGCTTGCCGTCGTCTTCAGCAGTGAACGCCACTGCGATCGGGTTTCTGGTGTACGCGCCCAGGAAACTCGCCTCGGCCTCGCTGGCAATCGGTCCGTCCGTGACCGCCACGAACAACTGCAAATTCGCTGCGCCGAACGGCTTGCTCTTTCTGTTGGGATCCAGGCTGTCCGCAAAGCGCAGCGTGTGCGCGCCGGGTGTGGCGGCGATGACGTTGAGAATCGGCGAGGTCGTCGGCACCGGCCGCGGCTCGCGATTGGGATTCACCGGCGGCACGCCGGCAGCGATCTTCGCTGCGTCGGAAATACCCGCGTTGTACTTGATCAGCGCCGCGTACTGTCTGCAGATCTGCAGCGCAGCGTTGCGCGTGGTGTTTTTGATATTGATGTTGACGGGGTTGTGGTTCACCTTCTCGTTCAAGACCTGCATCGCATCGTTGAACGCATTGACCGCATCCGCGATCGCAGCCGCATCGCTTGCGCTGATGAGATACGTTGACGGGTTCGCTGACAGGACAGACGAAAACCCCTGCATCCACTGCAGCATCGGAAGGTCTTTCCTGGGGATGAATGATGACATGTTCAAGTCTCCTTATGTGTGAATCCGCATTCCACGGCCACCACCAGGTGCCGGCACACGCTGCCGCAACTCCCAGCGGTTGATCGCTGCCCCAGCCATGCCGACGCCGGGGATGTGCTGTTGCGTGAGGTCATCGAACCGCTGTTGCGGCATCCTGAGCAGCGGGCGAAAAAGACAAGGTCCAAAAGTGTCATGCGCAAACGTGCAATACGCTTTTGAGCAGTACGCATATGCGCATTGACCAAAAGGATGATGCTGCCAGTTGCGCACCACTGATGCACATGCGCTGCTGCTGAATCACATTGCCTGTAGTTCCGGAAAAATCGGCAGCAACACAGCGAAAATCAGCGATCGTCAGGCTCTCATCAGCTCGCGCTGATCAATGTTCGCTGTCGCCTTCCGCCCGGCTCCGGATCAGTCTGCGCACGGCTGATGTGCGGTTTGTCAATGCAAACCAGCGCCGCGACACTGGAAACCAACGGTTGCTCAACAGTCATGAAGCGTTCATCAACGGCAACGAAGTGTTCAACAATGGAAATGAAGCGTTTCTCAATGGAAACGAACTGCGCATCAACAATGAAGAATCGCGCATCAGCAGTGACAAACAGCTCCGCAGCAGTACAGCCAGGTTCATTACTGTTGCAGAATCATTCTTCAACAGTGCGGACTCATGTTTCAGGAGTGTGAAACGGCTTTTCATCGGTGCAGGAATGCTTGGCACTGATGATCCCCTCCTGCATTCTTATGCGCGCATGAATGGGAATGAGCCGTGCACGGCCGGCATTGCTGTGCCCACAGAGAAGAACGCTGGCGCTGAACTGCAGTGCGGAGCAATTGTCGTAGTTTGGTTGGAAGCGTCGCTCTGATACACTTGTTCGTTCGAACGGTGAATGCCTTGTGGTGCCGTGGTTTGGTCGGAAGCGTCGCTCTGATACACTCGGCCGGCACCGCACCCGCACCCTGGCCAGGCCGTGGTTTGGCCGGAAGCGTCGCTCTGATACACTCGCTCCGCCTCATCGCGCTTGCACCAGCGTGCCGTGGTTTGGCCGGACGCGTCGCTCTGATACACTTTCGGCCGCATCGACAACGATGCGATCAAGCCGTGGTTTGGCCGGAAGCGTCGCTCTGATACACTCCATCACGAGACGGCAAACCTTTCTTCGAGGC
>CAZNPU010000023.1:0-56666 GCA_964575335.1 uncultured Isosphaeraceae bacterium
GCTGCACATCACCGACATGAGCTGGGGCCGCGTCAATCACCCCAGCGAGATCGTGAAGATCGGCGACACCATCGAGGTCAAGGTGCTCAAGATCGATTTCGAGCGTGAGAAGATCGCGCTGGGCCTGAAGCAAAAGGAAGCTTCGCCCTGGGAGAAGATCGAAGAGAAGTACCCCATCAACAGCCGTGTGCGCGGCAAGGTGGTCAACCTTGTCTCTTACGGCGCGTTCGTGCAGCTTGAGGAAGGCATTGAGGGTCTGGTGCACATCTCCGAGATGTCCTGGACCAAGCGCATCAACCATCCCAGCGAAATGGTCAACGTCGGCGATGAAGTCGACGTGGTGGTGCTCGACATCAACCGCGACAAGCAGGAAATCTCGCTCGGCATGAAACAGACCGAGGTCAACCCCTGGGATCTCGTGGAAGAGAAGTATCCGCCCGGAACCATCATCGACGGCGTGGTGCGCAACCTGGCCAATTACGGTGCGTTCATCCAGATCGAGCCTGGCATCGACGGCCTGTTGCACGTCTCGGATATGAGCTGGACTGAAAAGATCAGCCACCCCAACGAGAAGTACAAGAAGGGCGACATCGTCAGGTGTGTGGTGCTCGACATCGATCGCGAGAAGCAGCGCGTCGGACTGGGCGTCAAGCAGCTCACCGAAGACCCGTGGATTCACGCGATCCCCGAGGCGTACCAGCCCGGCATGGTCGTGCACGGCACGGTCACGAAGATCACCAACTTCGGCGTGTTCGTGGAACTGGAGCCTGGACTGGAAGGCCTCCTGCATATCTCCGAGCTGTCTGACCAGAAAGTCGAGAACCCGCAGGATGTCGTCAAGCCCGGCGATCAGTTGGATGTGAAGATCCTTCGCGTCGATACGCAGGAACGCAAGATCGGCCTGAGCCTCAAGCGCGCCCAGTGGGGCGACGCCACCAGCGGGGCCGATGCGTCAGGCGCCGCCGAGGAAGGCGCTTCACTCAAGCCGTCCAAGCCCGCGCCGTCGCGAGGCGGCATGGACGAGCACGGCGCCATGGGCACCGACAAGATCAAGTTCTGATCACGTCGTTTCGTCCCCACACGCAAGATGTAACGCAACACACAAAGCCCACGGACAGCATCCGTGGGCTTTTCACATGGTCTGAGGAGAACATCAATAAGGCTGACTGGATGATGCCAGACGCAGTGTTGCACATCTCCCAGCCGGTCGCATCAGGCCTGCAACTGCGTGCGAATCTAGCACAGCACGGCAAAGGTCAGCAGCGTCAGAAGCGCCATGCGCTTGCGGTTATCCGTTATCGCCATCAAGCTATTGATCAACATCTTCTCGTCTCCAAGTCTTCAGTTGTCAGCCAGAACATCCTACCCTGATCAAGCCCCGTGCCGAAATGGAGTGTGCATGACCGTTCGCGTTTGGTCGATTCTTCAGCAAGTTTTTCTGGGACCTGCGATGCACATCGCGCGCCGGATGTTGCACAGCGGCAACATGGCGCGATGTTTCACGGCAACAACATTGCTTTTGGCGACAGCGGTTTCGGCTTGCGCAAGCGCGCAGCCGCTGCCGGGCAATGATCCGATAACACGATTGCCCAACGCTGCTGATGTCGTTGCAGCGTATACCGCAGCCCGGCAATGGATTGATGACCTGCACGCACCATCACTTGATGATCCGTCAAGCCGCCTCGCCATCAAAGGCGCCAGCGGCGTATGCGTGGTTCTGCGGCGGTCGGGGCGCGTGCTGGGGGTGGGCGTTGACGTGACCGGCGATGACCTGATGGTTCGACGCGCAACAGCGCGGGCAATGAACGCAGTGCTCAGTGATCCGGCCTTGGCGCGCCTGACTCTGCAGTTGCACCAGCGTCAGCGACAGGAAGATGACGTAGTGCTCACCGTGGACGACCTACACGCTGACGTCGGCCGCACGCTTGTGCTGGAGCTTGAAGTCGCTGGCGCACTGGTTCCGCTGCTTGGCAATACCCCGCAGCAGATTGCGTCGAACCTCGTGCCCGGGGTCGACGGCATTGCCATTCGTCAAAATCAATCGCTTGAGTTTCTGTTCCCGGCGCAGCAGCGCATTGATCAGATCGGCGGCGACATGAACAAAGCGCTTCTGCAGCTTTCGCTGCGCAGCGGCGTGCCACTGAAGCACTTCGCTGGCGCTGCGATGCGCCGCGACAC
Organism: uncultured Isosphaeraceae bacterium; assembly: GCA_964575335.1. Classification (GTDB taxonomy): domain Bacteria; phylum Planctomycetota; class Phycisphaerae; order Phycisphaerales; family SM1A02; genus CAZNPU01. The sequence goes on from CAZNPU010000023.1 coordinate 2,179, forward strand.
AAGCCTGTATCAATTCCGCTCAATAACGCTCCTGCAGCATGCGCCGTCGAAGTTGCCGATGCAGGCAATTCGAGGCGATGTCGTGGTGCCTGAAACCGCGGTGACGGAACAGGCCATCGCGGCTTTCGCTGACCGGCTCGCTCAGCATCTGCTGGTTTCCCGATGGCCCGATTTCAAACTTTTCGATAATCCGCTCGATGTCGATGATGAAGACGATTCATCGGCTGGCGAAAAAAGCGGCGTTCCGACGCCTCAACGCGATCCGCATGGCATACGAGGCGACTACCGCACAGCAAACGATCAATACCGCCCTGCCATCGCCCCGCCGCTGGATCAGGCGCTGGTCGCGTTCGCTTTGGCGCGATACGCCCAGTCGCCAGCAGCCGATGACGCTGTCGCTGCCGAGGCGAGTCTTGCTGTCGCGCAGTTGCTGCGAGAACTTCCAGAAGTCACCGAGCAGGAAGTCGATCCGCGGGACGATCTGGCTGCGTGCGCTGCGATTGTCTACGCAGTGGCGGAGCAGCCGCACGTGCTGCGGGAGCAGCCCATTCACGAACTGTTCCGCGATGCGGTCACGCGCGTAGCGGAGTCGTTTGATCCGGTGCGCGGGTTCCTTGCACGCTCCGGCGAGCATGGCGGCCCGAGGCAGACGGTGCATCCGCACACGCAAGCGCTGCTGGCCGGGGCGATGAGTCGGCTGATGACGATGAAGGATGGCGCAGCGGCAGCGGCGGCAGCAGCATTCAAACCCGATCAGGTTCGAAGCGCAATTGATGAAGCCTGGCAATCGGTCGCCGAGCCTGAACAGGTTGCCTTGCTGCCGTGGATCGGCTGGGCTGAGCGCGATTACGCTCAGGCGACTGGCCAACCGCTTGCCCGAGTTGCCGACCTGCGAAGGCTTTTCGAAATGCTCGATGCCAGCCGCATCGAATCTTCAATGCTGCCGAATGAACCGGACCTGCATGGCGGGCTGGCGTTGCGGTCGGAACATCAGGACACCTCACTTGTCGCCCGCGCCACCGCGCAAACCGTGCGACCGGCGGCATGGCTGGCCAGCGTACTGAAGGAAACTGACATCGTGCCTGCCAGCGAACGTCTGGCGGCGCTTGGCCGCCACCTTCGCACCATGCGTTTTCTGCTGCAGCTTTCGGTGCGGCCGGAACATGCTGAGGTCGTCCGCAGCCCTGAACGCGCCATCGGCGGACTTCGTGCTGCGACATGGGACAGCGATCAACCCGTACCTGCTCAGGCGCTGGGGCTGGTGACTGCTGTTGAAACGCTCGACGCATTGAGGCCGAGGGCCAGCCAAGCCGCACAACACTGACAAACCCCCAACACCTCCGCATTTTTATTCAGGCAAGCCCTGCAAGAAGGTTTTCGTCAATTCTTTGCCAGCCGAATATAGTAGAAGCATCAAGTATGCATAGATGATGATAAGGAAGACAGCGCCGGATTCTGTGCTTATGTGTGATGCGGCGGCAGCCGCGTGAAACGGTTGGCTGTTGCTTTCCTGCCTGTTGGAGGATCTGCTATGCGTTTTAGTGGTTCATTTGCCGCGTCATGCCTTGCAGCAGGCGCTGCTGCACTTCTGGTCAGCACAAACGCCAATGCACAGAACCTGCGTGATCGCATTGATCACATGATGAACCAGCGGGCCCGGGAGGAGGCGAACAACAACTCCAAAGCAAGCCTGCTTGGGGCGCTGCTGTATACCGACATCACCGTGCAGTTCAACGAGACGCCGCTGCGCGACGCAATGAACTACATGCAGACCGTGCTGGGCATCAACATCATCGGCCGCTACAACGATGATCGAACCGGCATTGGTCTGGACCCCAACGCGCCGATCACGTTGAGCGTAACTGACAAGCCGGCGTTGACGGTGCTTGAAATGATGCTCTCTGAAGCGTCGCCCGACGAGCCGACGACGTGGCAGCTCCGCGACGGTTATGTGGAAGTGGGCACCAAGGAGCGGCTGAGCGCGCCAAGCGCGCGGGAAATCCGCTACTACCCCATCAAGGATCTGCTGTTTCAGCCGCCGATGTTCGACAACGCCCCGCGGCTTGATCTCAGCTCGGCGCTCGATCAGGGCCAGAATAGCGGCGGGTTTGGCGGCGGTGGCGGTGGATTTGGCGGCGGCGGTGGAGGCGGGGGACGTGGCGGCGGCGGCAGCGGTGGCGGTGGCAGCGGTGGCTCCATCATCGGCGATCCCGGAGACGAAACCCCCCGGCCATCAGAAGCTGAGCTTGCCCAGCAGATCATCGACCTGATCGTCGAAACCGTCGAACCGGAAGCGTGGGATGTGCTCGGCGGCGACTGGGCCTCCATTCGCTATTACCAGGGCACACTGATCGTCCGAGCGCCGGATTACATTCACCGTCAGATCGGCGGCTATCCGTTCGCAGCGCGGCCGATGACGCGCGGCGCTCAAGTCGGCTCGCGCGTGCAGCGGTACGTCACCTTCACCGGCGGAGTGTCCAATGTGCAGATCGTCGGCATGGACACCGTTGAGTTCACCGGCGCTGCAGGCGGCGGCAACGCTCCCTCCTCATCATCATCGCCGTCACGTACGAAGCCTTGATGCGACCGCCATCAGGCAGCGTGCAATGTGTCTCACGATCGTTGTCATGAGCGGTTGATGAATTGAATGAGCCCAATCACTCCATCGCTCTTGATGGATGAGGTCCAACATGTGCAAGCCACTCTTCGCCACGTGCGCCGCATTGCTGCTGGGCGCAAGCGCATCGGTTTGTGCGCAATCGGCCAGCGTGCAGATCAGTTCCGTTAACACCGGACGCAGCAAGACGATTGAAAGCGATGAGCAGCAGCGGGCGCGGCTGCTGGGGGTGCTTGTATACACCAACATCACCGTAGAGTTTGAACAGACTCCGGTGCGTGATGCGCTTAAGCAACTGGAAGATGCGCTGGGCATTCCCATCATCGGCCGCTACAGCGATGACGCTGCCGGCTACGGAATCGATCCGGAAGTTGAAATCACGCTGCACGCGGTTGATCAGCCTGCGCTTGATGTGCTTGAAGAACTGCTTCTGCAGTGCGAAATCTATGAAGCATGCACATGGCAACTGCGGCGCGGATACGTTGAAGTGAGCACGAAATCGCGCCTTGCGGCGCCTGCTGCGCGCGAGCGTCGCCATTATCACATTCGTGACTTCATGCTGGAGCCTGCACGGTTTTCAACCGTACCCGAAGCTGACCTGTCACTGGGCCCTTACAAACAGGGCATGATCGGATCAGTGCCCCCGCAGGTTAAGATCCCCGGCGGATATGTGCGGCGCAAAGCTCCAGAAGCGATTGCGCTGGAAATCCTTGAAAGCATTGTCGAAGTGGTCGAACCCGGCCGGTGGGATTACGGCCAAAGCCCGCAGACCCTTGAAGAAGAGCTAAGAAGAGCTCGCGCGCTTGGAGGCGGTTTTTCAACTCCCGTACCTGCAAATGCGGCGCAGCAGCCTGGCCAGTCAACAAAGCAGCATATCACTTCGATGACGACGTGGGCCACAATTCGCCTGTGGCGCGATCAGTTGATTGTGAACGCGCCGGATTTCATGCACCGTCAGATTGGCGGGTATCCAGCGCCCATTCCTCCTCGCGAAATGCCAGCGCCGAAGCGTGCAAACGAACGGACAATGTCCACTGCCGATCAACCACGCAGCGATGCTTCCAAGAGCGATGCAGCAAACTCACCTGCATCAACCGAGTCGATGCCGTGATGTGAGGTCGAAACGGCACACGAGCGTTCGTTGATCGGCTGGTTGATTGATTGATTGAAAAAACGCATCAGCGCAAGGGGCAAGCGCACGTTCGCATGCGAAGAGAAAATATGAGCGCCGCGATACAGCATTGATCGAAGGCGATGCCATTTGGCAGTTCAGCAGAATCACGCAACGCTTGTGCGATCGTGCGTGCCCAGCGCCATCGCCAAGTCGTCCGCCAGACGCGGCGCATCTTCCGGCAAAAGTGTGGAGATCGTGACGCGCACCGCTGGCGGCGCAGCCAAGCGAAATCGCTCGCCTGCGCTGATCGCCCAGCCGCGCTGCATCATGAACTGCACAACCGGCGTTTCCTCACGCACGGGTATCCATACGTTCAATCCCGAGTGGCCGAACGCTTCAATGCCTCGCTCACGCAGCGCACTGACCAGCGCGTTGCGGCGTGCTGCGTAGGTTGCGGCTGCTTTGGCCAGATCGCGGCGCACACTCTGATTTGACAAGAGCCATGCGCCGATGCGCTGCAGGATGTGGCTCACCCAGCGCTCACCGACAATCAGCCGGTCTTCCACGCGCGCCATCGTGCGGTCATCGCCGGTGAGCAGCGCCAGGCGCAAATCGGGATTGATCGCCTTGGAAAGCGATCGCACCATCGCCCAGCGCGTGAGTTTGGCATCGATCACGCTCACTAAAGGAACATCAGCAATGTAATTGATGTGATCGTCTTCGATCACCAGCGTATCGGGAGCGCGACAGAGCAGGCGGCGAAGCTCACGCGCACGCGATTCAGTCAGCGCAGCGCCGGTCGGGTTCTGTCCCCGCGGCATCAAAATCAATGCCTGTGTGCGCTGCGCCAGCGCGCGGGCCAGTGCATCGGGAATCGGGCCATCGTCATCCACTTCAATGGGAACCGGCGTCAATCCAAGCGAGGTCACCAGGTCGACGATAGTGCCGAAGCCCGGGTCTTCCACAGCCACGCGATCGCCCGGCCGCAGATGTTCGCGCAGAACGCGCTCGATGCCGTCCAGCGCGCCGTTCACAACGCTGATCGGGCCGCGCGGCACGCCGTCGGCTTCAAAATCCGCGGAGGCGATCTTGATCAGTTGCTCATCGTTGCGAGCCAGTCCATACAGCCCCGGTGAGGGATCGATCTCGCGCAACGCCCTGGCCATGTCAGGCAACAAAGCCGGATCGGGATTGCCGTCGCGCAGATTGCGAACGCCCGCAGGCACCGGCGGCGGAAGGCAGCATGCTGATGACAGCACGGTGCGCGGGCTGATGCGCGAACCGCGCCGACCATCGCAGATCACGATGCCGCGGGATTTCAGCGTCTGATAAGCCGACGCCACCGTGGCTGGCGCAACGCCAAGCATGGCAGCGGCGACCCGAACCGGCGGCAGCTTCGTCCCGGCAACCAGGTGGCCATGACGCACCGCCTCCTCAACACTCGCGGCAATCTTGACCGCGGTGGAACCGTGCATATGCTTTTGTACTACGTTGTTCATCGGTTTGTACTATAACAAACCGGAAGGAGCAAAGCAATGACCGCAACCCGTTTTTCTTCCATCCCCCGTCCGAATTCATTGCACAGTTCCGAGCGCAATTCATGGAACCTGCCCAGCCGCCGGGAGGCGATGCGCCTTGCGCTGCTTGGCGGGGCATTGGCTGTGCTGATCATCATTCTGGTGCAGCTTTTCTAAGGCGATGACACGAACCCCGCGGCGGTTCCTGAAGTAGCGTTTTGCCTGTGTGGCTTTCAGCACATGGGCGCTGCTGCACCGATTGCCCGACCGCACAACAGTTGCTGCATGAACAATCGCCTTTTTCTTTTTGGTCATTGATTGATGGCTGCGTGAGCTTTCGCGCAATGCGTCTCGCACGCCGATGAATGCGTCTTTTATTCGAAAGGGAGTCTGATTTATGCGTTCAACGGCTGCGGAGCGCGGCCCATCACTGGTGATGTTGATTGCAGCGTTTGCTGCGGTCTATCTCATTTGGGGTTCGACATATCTGGGGATCAAGATCGCGATCGAAACGCTGCCGCCGCTTTTGATGGCCGGTGCGCGCTTCATGATTGCTGGCGCATTGGTATACGCCTGGGCGCGATGGCGGCGCGCAGCTGCGCCAACGCGAAGCAACTGGATTGCTGCAACCATTGTGGGCGGCTTTCTGCTCCTGGGCGGCAACGGTTTGATCTGCTGGGCGCAACAGTACGTGCCCTCCGGCCTGGCTGCATTGCTTGTCGCCACCGTTCCGATGTGGATGGTTATGCTGGATTGGGCGGTCTTCCGTGGGCCGCGGCCGACGCCCATCATCATCATGGGCCTCGCGGTCGGCTTGCTTGGCATGTTCGTGCTCGTGAATCCCGCAAGTTTCATCGGCGAGCCGATCCACACGGTCGGCGCGATTACGATTCTTGCAGCATGCATCCTGTGGGCTGTCGGTTCGCTGTATGCGCGGCGAGCGCCGCTGCCATCGTCAGGCCTGCTCACCATCGGAATGGAAATGCTCGCTGGCGGCACGCTGCTGACGCTCGCGGGACTGTTGCGCGGCGAGTGGAGCGCTGTTAATCTCGAAGCCATGTCGTGGCAGTCGGCTGCAGCGTTCTTTTATCTGATCGTGTTCGGTTCGCTGATCGGCTTCAGCGCATACATCTGGCTGCTGCGCACGGTTTCCCCTGCTGCGGTCTCAACCTACGCATATGTCAATCCGGTCGTTGCGGTGTTGCTTGGCTGGGGGCTTGCAAACGAGCCGATGGGGCTGCGTACCATCATCGCAGCGGGACTAATCATCGCGGCTGTGGTGCTGATCACCACGCGGCGCAATAAGACGCCCGCCACGTCTTCTTCTGATGCAGCAGCTTCACATGCCAATCCGCAGTCGGATCACGATGTCGCAGTCATTCATGATGCATCACCTGCGTCAGCACCCGCGCCAGCTCCTGCGCCGGTTCCTGCGCCAGCCCCTGTGCTGGCCTGCCATGAAAATCCATCTTCAATGTCTTTGCAAAGCGATGAATGATCGCAGCATCCACTCCAGCCGACCTGCTGCAGCAGTTGCAGGAACTAAAAGCCACAATGCGCTTCGAATCACGCATGCTTCAGCGCCGCAGCGTGTCGGTAGCGCAAAGCTAAATCGAATCAAACGCACCTGGCTGCAGCCTGGAGTGATAAACCATCCAATCATGCAGAATAGCCCGCCAGGCAGGAAGTCTTCATCGACTTCTTTTTTATCTTTGTTGCCGGCTTGCGCCGACCTCAACAGAATGTAGCCGACCAGAGGCTTGCAATTGCATGTGGCGGATATGAGAATGATTTTGCCGGCCGTGCTCTGGGGCGGCTGATGAACGGAGGGGCTTCTCACCATGCTGCTGATCCGGAACACGTTCGCACTGCAACTATGTGCATGTGTGCGACGACGCTGGCGGTGTATTTGTGCTTTACAGTGCTGTCGCCGGCTACTGACCGGAGCACGTCCTCTTCGGACTGGTTTTCCTCTTAATTAAGGGCTGATCCAGTCGCTCAGACCTTGCAAACGTTATCAACTCAAACGTCAGCGGGAGAACACCCAATGAATGAAACACAAACTCAGCAGCGCCTTGTGATTCCGGCGGATGCAATGAGCGGGAAGATTGGCTGCTGAGCTTCCTCGGATCAATCAATCACTTCCATTGGCAACTGATTCGAACTGGTGAAAGATGATGCTCGACGCAACTGCACTTTTGCTGTTTACATTTATCGCAGTCGGGATCGGCAGCTTCACGTCCAACATGGAAGGCGTAAACATGTTGGGATTCACGACACCGCTCCACAACGTCTGTCAAAATGCCAGTGAGGTCGATGTCATCTTTCGCCCTGATCCTGCCGCTGTAGAAACGCGCGCTGATTGGAGCGAAATCTGGGGCGAGGAGATCGTCATGCCAAACGTTCCGATCATCCGCACTGCGTCTCAAAAAGAGCTGCACCGCCAGGCGCTGCTCTCATCGCTGCACGTAACGGGCGTTCGCCTGGGCGCGCAGCACGGCCGGAGAATCACGTCTCCAAGTTTGGATTGCTTTCCCGTCCAAGCGCTGCCCGTGCCACTGCGCTACCAGGTTTTCATCCGCGCAGGCGAGTTCGAACATGAATTTGGCACGTTGATGGTCGACAATGGGCGGCTCACCAAAACAAGTCTTCGCCAACCTGTGCTTGGGTTTCCCGAGGATGCGACCACTGCCGACGTCATCCTCCGACCGTATCGGGACGGCATCGACCCGGAAACGTGGAAGCGTCATGGATATTGGGACGAGGAGATTGTCTTCCGAAACGTGCCGGTGATCCGTCCATCGCTGGCGAACGCATCCGAATAAACCGCCTTGGCGCCTCCGCCTCTCATCCTGGCAAACGGCAAAGCGTCGCTTGTACCTGCTCTGCTGATCACTGCTGATGTCGCCGACGATCAACAGCAGTCATCGCAGTGCAAAGGATTGCCGCAATACAGCCCATGACACAATTGTGATCTGTTCAGCAGCGTATGGCAGCGCAATTGCGTTGACCTTTGGCGGAATTGGGTCATAGCCGTATTCCACGTACCTGCCGCTTCGTTAGCCTTGTATAGCGAGGTGCATATGAATGCCACTGCGCTGCACGCACTGATGATTCATAATTGCGCCTATACCACGCTTCTGCTCCTGCTTGCATTGGGCGGATGCGCGATGCGTGACGAACCGCCGACCGCTGTCCCCGATGTTGCCGTCCCGTCCTCGCGTCCATAATCAGCAACGAAGCGGCGATCAAATGCAGCTCAGTTCTTCTGCGTCATGCTTCGAAAAAATTCCCGTCCTCATTCTCATCATGACCCATCCACCATGCGGAACAAACCGCCGAGGACGGAGCCTTCGCCGACATCCTTACCGCCGGCCTGCGGAGCCGCAGCGTAGACGCGGTCAGCCAGGCGGCTGAAGGGCAGGGTCTGGAGCCAGACATGGCCCGGACCACGCAGCACGGCGTAGAACAGGCCTTCGCCGCCGAAGAGCTTATTCTTGATGCCTTTGACCCATTGGATGTCGTAATCGACAGTCCGTTCGAAGGCAACGAGACAGCCGGTATCGACGCGCAGTGTCTGGCCGTGCTCAAGCCGGCGCTTGACGATTGAGCCTCCAGCGTGGAGGAACGCCAAGCCCCGGCCGGTGCTGGAGCTGATGCGCTGAAGGATGAAGCCTTCGCCGCCGAAGAAACCGACGCCGAGCCTGCGCTGGAACGCGATATCAACATCGATGCCACGTGCGCCGCAGAGAAACGCATCCTTCTGACAGATGATCTCCCCGCCGTGATCGGCAAGCTCGATGGGGATGACGTGGCCAGGGTACGGCGCGGCAAAGGCAATGTCGCGCCGCTGCCGGCCTTCGTTGGCGAACACCGTGATGAAGAAGCTTTCACCGGTGAGCATGCGCTTGCCAGCCTTGAACAGCGTGCCCAACAGCCCGCCGTTGTCTTTGGTCATCGATAGCGATGTGGCCATCTCGATGTCGTCTTCCATGTACATCATGGCGCCGGCTTCGGCCACGACCGCTTCCTGCGGATCCAGCGTAATCACCACCGCCTGAAGGTCATCGCCGATGATTTCATAGTCAACAACATCAACTGCCATAGCGCGGGCTCCTTGTGCTTGGTGCGACAGCATGATACTTCGGCAGACGGATCGCCAAATTGCCGGGCGAGGGCGCGTCCCCCAATGCGATGATCCGGGAAGCTGAATTTCCATACTCTCCGAGCCGGGAGGAAGGCCGAGCGGCGCGGCCCAGGGGAACTTCCGCGCAGGGCAGATCGGATCGCCGCCGGGGCTCGATGCCAAATTCATTCGGAACGCCATGCGAGGCCCGACCGGCGCTGCGATCTGGCCTGGACTTTGAGGGGAATCGCCACACTGTCAATCGTCAATCGTGCCGCAGGGCGACGATCGGATCCTGCCGGCTGGCGACCATGGCGGGATAGATGCCGAAAACCAATCCGACAAATGCCGCCACCATGAACGAGACGATGATCGACCACAGCGTGATGACGGTGTCGAACTTCGCCTGCCCGTCCACAAGGCCGCGGAACAGGGGAAGCTCCAGCAGATACGGCAGGCCCCGGCTGATAAAGATGGAAAAGCCCACGCCGGTCAGAATGCCCAGCACGCCGCCCACGGCTGAAAGCGTGCCGGTTTCAACGAGAAACTGCAGCACGATGTGCTTTCGCGTCGCGCCGAGCGCGCGTCGAATGCCGATTTCGCGCGTGCGCTCGGTCACGCTGGCGAGCATGATGTTCATGATGCCGATGCCGCCCACGAGCAGACTGATTGACGCAATGAACGTCAGCACGATGTTCCACATGCGTAACTGCTTTTTGGCGCTTTCCAGCAGTTCCCACGGCACGATGATGGCAACATCCGACAGGTTCCGGTGCCCCGTCGCCATGATCTGCCGCACCAGCGCCGCATCGCGCAGCACGTCATCGGTGTGCCTGGAGGTGATGTAAACCTCCGACAGCTCCACTTCTTCGTTCTGAAACGATCCCGCGACGCGACGTTGAATGAGATCGCCGAATTGCGACTCGGCGGTCGTCATGGGGATATGCACGTCCATATTGAGATTGCGTCCGACCAGCGCCGAACCGCTGCCGCCCGCCAGACCCACCGGTCGAAGCACCCCCACCACGCTCATCGCCTGCTCGCCGATGCGAAACACCTGCCCCAGGGGATCTTCCAGCGGGAAAAACTTCTGCGCCACTTCCGCCCCGATCACCGCAACAGGCAGGTTGGAATCAAGATCGGCCTGCGTGATGTATCGCCCGCGCTCAACGTGCAGATTGGCGACCCGCTGCAGCTCCGGCGTCACGCCGAATGCCTGGCTGGTGAGGCGTTTTTCGCGGTAAAGCATCTCATCGCCCACCGCTTTCAGCGGCACAATGTGCGCCACGTGGTCCATATGCGTCTGAAGGCGGCGAAGGTCCACCCGGGTAATGCCATACCGCGCCAGAAACGAACGCTGCACCGCTCCCATCGAGGCTGATTCGGGCGGCTTTTGCGACCGCACAATGATGTTGGTGGCCCCGAGAGCCTGAATCTCGCGCAAGGCAGCCTGCTTGCTGCCCTCGCCGATCGACACCATCACGATGACCGACGCCACCCCCAGAATAATGCCGAGGCTGGTGAGAAAGCTGCGCAGCTTGTGCAGACGCAGGTTGTTCAGGCCAAGGCGGATAATTTCAAACAGGAACGTCATACGCGCGAGAAAGTACGTTTTTGGGCGATTCGGAATGATTCAAACAAAACGATTTGTGCTGACGTACCCCGCCACCATTGCCGGCAAATCGATAGGCTACAACAGCAACCAACAACAACATCATCATCGACGCAAATGCTCTCGATCCTATACCAGCAGGAGCCTTGCCGGTGGCACAAGTTGAGATTCTCTCTGAACGCGAGCACAACAGCGGGTGGAGCTTTGAAGCCCAGGTGCTTGATGACCAGGGAATCCTGCGCCGCCATCGCGTGAGCATGTCATGGGCGGACTACAACCTCTGGTCTGCTGCGGGCGCCGACAAGCCATCCCAGGTGGCTGAGGCGGCAGTGCTGTTTCTGGTCGACCGGATGGGAGCAGCGCACGTGCCCGAACGCTTCGACGTCTCAACGGCCCGACGCCGCTTTGCCGACGCCGATACGGAAATTCCAAAGTGGATACGGCCGTAACGCAACACAACGCACCATTCGCGCCCAATCACCCCCCTTGCCTCACACGCACGCTGCACCCAATGCCTCGTGCCTGACGCCTGCTTCTTTCCGCAACCACCTGCCCTGCCCAGCCAGCAACTGTTGTGCCCGCTTACGCTTCCGTTTGGTCGTGCTCACCGCCGCCTGAAGCATCTATCGGGGGCTCTAGCGGCAACTGCCGGGCCATTTCCATGAACGATTCATAATTGGCCTGCACCTCGTGCATGGAATCACCGCTGAATTTTTCGAGAAACGCCCGCGCAATCTCGAACGCCACGACGTTTTCCATCACCACGCTTGCTGCGGGCAACGCACAGACGTCGCTTCGCTCATATGCGCTGTGCTCAGCCTGCCTGGTATTGAGATCGACACTGGGCATGCCGCGAAGCAGCGTGCTGATGGGTTTCATCGTGCCCCGCACCACCACAGGCATGCCGTTAGTCATGCCTCCTTCAATGCCGCCCGCGTTGTTCGTCGGCCGAATGAACCCCAAATGCGGCCTGGTGTTTTGCGCGCTGTCGTAGCGGATCGGATCGTGGACTTGCGATCCGGTGCGAAACGCGCACTCTTTCCCCAAGCCGATCTCCACCGCCTTGAACGCCTGAATGCCCATGACCGCGCCGGCCAACCGTGCATCCAGCCGCGCATCCCAACTGACACATGAGCCGATTCCCGGGGGGCAGCCGAACACATGCACTTCCGCCAGACCGCCGACGGTGTCCTGATCGATCTTCGCCTGACGGATGTGCTCGCTGATGCGCTCGCTGACATCCGGATCAGGACAATACACCTCCGAGGCTTGCCGCATGGCGATCAGCGAATGCAGATCGTCTTCATGGATCGTGATATCCGTGACCGCATCGAGCAAGCCTCGCACAAAGCCGAAGGTTTCGATCTCAAATTCGCGCAGCAGGCATCGCGCCAGCGCTCCCGCAGCGGTGCGAGCCGCTGTTTCGCGCGCACTGGCGCGCTCCAGCGTGTCGCGGCAGTCGGTGGTGAGCCATTTGATCGAGCCGGCAAGATCAGCATGCCCCGGGCGCGGGCGATAGACCGGCGGGGTCTTTTCCAGATCGTCCAGCCGGCTGTCCCTGTTGGGGATCTGCATCACGATCGGCGCGCCGGTGGTTCGGCCGCGCCGCACGCCTGCAAGGAACGTCACCGCATCCTGTTCGATTCGCTGCCTCGCTCCCCGGCCGTAACCGCCCTGACGTCGGGCCAGTTCAGCGTTGATGAATTCAACATCGATCTCCAGACCGGCGGGCATGCCGGTCACAAGTGTCGTGAGCGCCGGTCCGTGCGATTCACCGGCGGTGTGATAGGTGAGGGTGGGCATGTGTGCATGGTATAGCCAATCAGCGCGTGTCCGAAAGAGTCTGCGATTGGACAGGACACCGGTTCAGGAAAGGCGATGCTGTTGACGGCTACTCCCGCAGCACACTGATTGCCGCGTCCAACTCCTGCCGCAACATCGCCTGACGTCGAACAATCCCATCGATCCCTGCCACCAAAGGCTTGGCCTTGATGATACGGATGCCATCAAGGATCTGCTTCACTTTGTATTCAGCGTCGGGCAAATCACACACGGCTTCAATTTCACCAAACAGCCGCTCTATCTCGGCGATAAGGGGCGCCTTCTCGTTCTCAGCAATGGAGATGGACACCTCAGGCATAATCATGAGCGGCTCCGTACTGTGATTGATTGTGTTGCGAATGATGTCAAGCTCTCCATGCAACGCGGCGTGCAGGTCAAAGAGCGCACTGGTTGATATCGCTTCAAGCTCACTGCAAATCTTCGCTTTGGCCTGCGAGTCCGTGAGGCGGTCGCGCCATTTCAGACTTGCATCCGCCGCCAGCCCAAGGCAGGACTGTCCGACCATCTTGGAAATAAAAGTTGGCTCTTCGCCCACATGTTTTGCAATGCGAACGATCGCAGCCAGACGATCCGACGCGCCTCGCTGCCCAACAGGCGAACGAATATAGCGCTCTGCGTCATAGCGCAGCAATCGTGCGCAGCGGTGAAGCCAACTCAGGTGCGGCATCTCGGTGTTTTGCCCACGGCTGAAGTCGGTTTCGAAATCACAATATGGAATCAGCGATGCAGCGATGATCTCCTCGATGAGATCCTGCTGAGACACAAGGAATGCAACTTCGTCAGCGTCCGGCGCGGTGTCGTAATCCAGATATGCCAACGGATTGAGAAAGTCCTTGCCCATTCGCTCGCCGATTCGCCGGTAGGCGTCAGCAGCATTCGGCTTCGTGCTCGCCGGCCTTGCGAAAGAATTGGCTGATGATGATGCGAATTCCGCTCCACCTGAGTCAGGCGAATCATGCGACGGCGAATGTGCCCCGGAGTCGCCACAGCCAGGCATGAATACGGGCATGAGCAAAAGAAACGCCGCTGCCAATACGTGCATATGGCCAATGACTCTGCAGTTTCTCACAGCCAACCTCCTCCACATGTGCGTGGCCGCTCATGCTCAGCAGCAATCGTACTGGTTCCGGCCCCGCATTGCACGCGCATAATGTGTTGACACTGGGTTGAAAACCGCCAGCAAAGAGGCTATCCGCACGTCGGCATGCATGCACGCATGCGTTCGTCGCGCCCCGACGGCTGCAGTGATCTACGATACCGCTTCTATGAAAGACCTTACCCCTCGTCAGATTGTTGCTGAACTCGACCGTCACATCATCGGCCAGGACGCCGCCAAGCGCGCTGTCGCGGTGGCGGTGCGCAACCGCTGGCGACGCCAGCAGCTTGATCCGGATTTCGCCCGCGAAGTCACGCCCAAGAACATCATCATGATCGGCCCCACCGGCGTGGGCAAAACCGAAATCGCCCGCCGACTGGCGAATCTCGTCAACGCTCCATTCATCAAGGTGGAGGCCAGCAAGTACACCGAGGTGGGCTACCACGGCCGGGATGTCGAATCAATGGTTCGCGATCTGCTGGAACTGGCCATCAACATGGTCCGGGCCGAGCAGGCCGTCGTGGTGCGCGAACGGGCTGAGGCGGCAGTGGAGCGGCGACTGGTCTCACTGCTTTTTGGCGATCTTGGCGATGACGACATCGACCAACAGCGCGACGGCGACGGCACACTTGCATCGCACGAAGCAACCGGCGCCGCTCGGCCCGATCTCGCTGCTCGCGAACGCGCACGTGAGCGGCTGCGGGAGAAACTTCGAGCCGGCGCGTTTGAGGATCGCGAGATCGAAATCACCGTGAGCGAAAAACAATCCGCGCCGATCATCGGCATGATGGGACCGGATCAGTTCGATCCCGCGGTCAGCTCGATGCTGGAAAGCCTGATTCCCGAAAAAACCCGCCGCCGCAAGGTCACCGTGGCGCGGGCCCGCGCAATTCTGCTTGAAGAAGAAACCAACAAGCTGATTGATCGTGAAAAGCTGATCGAAACTGCCATCGAACGCACCGAACAGTCGGGCATCATCTTTCTGGATGAAATCGACAAGATCGCTTCGCCGAGCGAGGGCGCGAAAGGCGGCGCGGATGTCTCACGTCAGGGCGTGCAGCGCGATCTGCTGCCGATTGTCGAAGGCTCAACGGTGAACACGCGATATGGCGTGGTGAAGACCGATCAGATTCTGTTCATCGCAGCCGGCGCGTTTCACACTGCCAGCGTGAGCGACCTGATGCCCGAACTGCAGGGGCGCTTTCCCATTCGCGTTGAACTTGAGCCGCTCACCGCTGAAGACTTCAAACGCATTCTCACTGAACCCGATGCTGCCCTGACCAAGCAGCAGTCTGCCCTGCTGGCCACCGAAGGGCTGGAAGTGCACTTTGAGCCTGATGCCATTGACGCCATGGCTGAACTTGCAGCAGAAGCCAACGCCACCATGGAAAATATCGGCGCGCGGCGGCTGATGACGGTGATCGAACAGGTGTTTGAGCAAATCAGCTTTGAAGCGCCCGACATGGTCGCAGCAGGCAACACCAGGGTGAACATAACCGCTGATTTCGTTCGCGAACGACTGCAGGCGATCATGAAGGATCAGGATCTGCGGCGGTTTGTCTTATAAGTGAGCGGATAAGTAAGTGAAGAAGTGAAACGTGCGCAATGGATCGGCTGGCCATGTGGCCGACGCATCGCATCCTGCCCGCACATGGCGGCATCGGGCTTGCAGGTCCGATGGGCGGCATCAAAGCGATCGGGGCAGCAGCTTTTTGCTGTTTGTTCATCAAAGAACTTTTGACGCGCCCTGGTCTTGGGCGATAATGCATTATCGCGGTCAGCCGCCCGATCAAACCGGCAAGAAGCAATGCCGATGGGCGACGGATCGGCCCCGCGACGACCGTGAGTGAAGCAGATCGCCTCCTCTGGCCCACAGCGGTATACGCTGAGCGCCGACGACACGGGCGCATGCAACTCTCGGGCGATGTGCCCTGCAGGACGCTGCAGGGGAAAGGAGCCTGGCGGCGGGTCTCACGCCCGTGACGGCTGGGAGAGTTCTTTCAGGAAGGAGGTGATCCAGTGCAATTTCAAAGTGACTGTTTCGGAGGGCTGCACCTTTAACCCCGTGCACCGACGGGACTGCACGGCGTGCAGCTCCTGACAGATATACGCCCGGCGATCGATCCCGATCGTCGGGCTTTTTCTTTTCCCTTTTCTCTTTGCCTTCTGAAAGCCAAAAGCAGACGTAATGAATAACTACTTCGCCTGCGCTATTTTGCCTGCCCGAGTGAGCATCCAATCGCTCAGGCGCGGCGAAGCGACCATCAACGCCGCCGCCAGCCGCACGAATGTGCTGGTCCAGACCTCCGGCGTGGGACGGCGCAAACAGCGAATCACCGCATTAGCGACGCGCTCCGGCGGCTGCATGAACATGCGCGGCGTGTTGCTGACGATCGGTTGATGATCGCTGCTGCTATCTCTGCCGCTTCGCTTTGCCGACGACTCAAAAAACTCGGTGTACGTGCCGATCGGATGCACGCTGGCGACGTGAATGCCATGAGGTTTGAGCTCGATGCGCATCGCCCGGCAGATTTGATTCTGGGCCGCTTTGGTGGCGCAGTATGGTCCGCTCAACGGAAGCGAGAACTTCGCCAGACAGCTTGAGCACATCAGCAGATGGCCGCCCTGCCCGCGCTCGATCCACCGCTTCGCTGCCTTCTGCAGAAGATCAACGCCCGCAAAGAAGTTCACTTCAAACATCTCGCGCAGTTCGGCTGGCGTGACTTCCGTCATGCTTCGTTCAAGGCCATAACCAGCATTGGCAAAAACCGCATCGCACCTGCCGAACGCGTCAATTGCTGCATCAAGCATTTGCTCAGAAATGCCCGGCGTTGCGACATCGCCCGCAACAATCGCTGCGCGACCGCCGTGCGCTTCAACCTGCGCCGCCACTGCCTGCAGCCTGACTTCACGACGGGCGTTGATCACCACGTTCATGCCTGCTTTGGCGCAGGCGATTGCTGTGGCGGCCCCGATGCCGGAACTGGCGCCGGTGATGATCATGACTTGTCCGGTGAGCTGGCGCATGATTCATGGCCTCTCGTTTCACCCGGCAGCGGTAGCAGCAGCGTTCAATGTCACAGCGCCTGTTGTTGACCGCCGTTGCCGGTGAGAAACACAACACCAGTCAGAATAAGCACAACACCAATGATCTTCTGCATCGACATCGGCTCACGCAGCACAATCCAGCCCAGCAGCACCGCCGCTGCCGGCGCAACGCTGAACGCGATGGGTTTGATGCGCGAAACTTCGCCCAGGTTCAGCGCAGCATAGAAACAGATCATGCCCGCTGCACCGGCCACAAGCCCCGAGCCGAACACCAGCTTCAGCAATGTTGTCGGCTCCGCTTTCAGCCATTGGCGAGGTTCCGTGTTCAGGCCGTGCGTTGCGATGACAGCCGCCAGCCAGAGCACCGGCAGCGCGACCGTCGTGCGAACCGCAATTGCGGTAAGCGGCCCGATTTCTTTGGTATGCAGAACGCTTTTGGTGAACAGCTCGCCGATGCCCCAACACAGGCCGGCGCCGATGGCAAAGAGAATCGCATTCATAGGCCGACACGATAACCGCCGGAACCGCACAAGGGTACGCAGCAGATACCCAAAGCCGCCTCAGTCTGACGGATTTTCGGCATCCGAGGAAAGCACGTGACCGGCTGAAGCGCGTTCATGCGCACCTGCCGGTCCCATCAGGCCCCTGACCGCGCTCAATCGATACTTCATCACTATGAACCGCCACGCTCCGATCATGACAACGGCCAGCGCAGCAACCCCCAAGGCCCACCCGGTTATCTGCAGCCAGCGCTGATCGAAAAACTGAAGCAGCGTGCCCGCCACAACGGCAAACGCCATGCTCGTGCGCACGTAGGCCAGCAG
Organism: uncultured Isosphaeraceae bacterium; assembly: GCA_964575335.1. Classification (GTDB taxonomy): domain Bacteria; phylum Planctomycetota; class Phycisphaerae; order Phycisphaerales; family SM1A02; genus CAZNPU01. Next base: position 19,975 of record CAZNPU010000023.1, read on the forward strand.
TGTCCGCTCGTTGGCGAGCATCGTGCGATCGATGGCCAACTGATCGCGCAAGATCGTCGGTTGGTATGCGGCGCCGGCGTTGCCGCGACTCTCATCGGCCATGCGTGATGTGCTCCATCTCCATCATCATTGAATTGAAAAGTATATGGGAATGCCGTCATTTCACGTTGGTCTCCCACCCGGCGCTTGGCTGAACATTCGAACCCGGCGATCCATCATCACCGAAGCTAAAACGATAAAACGAGAGAACGAACCGCAAGGATCATGCCGCCTCATCCGTTGCGCGGAGCTATCGCCGGCTACACTACTTTCACCATGAAAGCATGCGTGCTGCACGCGCCCGCTCCCATTACAAGTCGGCCGCTTCGGCTGGAGGATGTTCCGCTGCCGGAACCCGGGCCTGATGAGCTGTTGATCAAGGTGCGCGCCTGCGGCATCTGCCGAACTGATCTGCACGTCATCGAAGGCGAGCTGGACCAGTCGCGCCAGAAATCGCCGGTTATTCCCGGCCATCAGATTGTCGGCGAGGTTGTCCGCGCAGCGCACGGCTATGCGGCAGGCGAGCGCGTCGGCGTGGCGTGGCTGCATTGCACGTGCGGCACGTGCCGCTTTTGCGCAAGCGGGCGTGAAAACCTTTGTGAAAACGCGCAGTTCACCGGCTACACACGCGATGGCGGATATGCAGAGTTTGCAGTTGCGCCGGCTTCGTTTGCATATCGCCTGCCCCAGGCGATGGACGATCTGGCTGTTGCGCCGCTGTTGTGCGCGGGGATCATCGGCTATCGCTGCCTGCAGCAGACTGACCTGGCTGCGTGGTCCGGCGCGCGGCTGGGAATCTACGGCTTTGGTGCGGCAGGTCACATCGCCATTCAAATCGCGCAGGCTCGCGGCGCAGCGGTATACGTCTGCACGCGCGATCGGCAGCGGCATCAGGCGCTGGCGGAAGAGCTTGGAGCTGCGTGGGTGGGCGATACCTTCGATCGCCCTCCAGTGAAGCTGGACGCTGCGATCATTTTCGCGCCGGCTGGCGAGATCGTGCCCGCTGCGCTGCAGGCTCTGGATCGAGGCGGACGCCTGATACTCGGCGGCATCCACATGAGCGTCATCCCAAATATTGAATACCGTGACCTGTATTGGGAACGGCGCGTGCAATCGGTGGCGAACAACACGCGAGATGACGGCCGGGCATTTCTCGAAGAAGCAGCGCGCGTGGGCGTCAAAACGCAGGTGCAGACTTTTCCGCTGGAACAGGCCAATGATGCGCTGATCGCTCTCAAGCACGACGCCATCAAGGGCGCTGCGGTGCTGTGGCCGATTTGAAAGAATCCGTGCATCACCGCCGCTGCTGCTGTTGCAAATTGCCTCGCTAATGCAGCGATTTCACAATTGATTCATTCATTTGCTCAGCTTGTGCCATCTGTCTTTCCATACTCGATCCACATCAGGCACAAGCCCTGCGGCGGCAGCGTGGGACCGGCTGCTGCGCGATCTCTGGCGGCAAGGATGGCGAGTATGTCGGCAGGCTCCAGCTTGCCGCGGCCGACTTCAACCAGCGTGCCGGCGATGATGCGCACCATGTTGTACAGAAACCCGTTGCCCGCTACATGAATGGCGCATCTGGTGGGGGAAATCTCATCAACCTTGCAGTCAAAAATCGTCCGCACCGTACTTTCCCGGCCGTGGGCAATGCGCGTGAAGCTGGCGAAATCGTGTTCACCTATCAGTAGCCGGGCCGCTTCATTCATGCGCACAGGATCGAGCTGATATGCAGTATGCGTGATGTAATGGCGGCCGAACAGCGGCTTACGATGCCGGGCGCAGCTGTGCGCGATGCGATAGCAATAGCCCTTGGCAATCGCGCCGCCGATCGGATCAAAATTGTTCGCTACGATCTCAGCCTTGAGCACCTGCATATCTTCGGGCAGCCGTGATGTGATGGCGCGGGGGAGTTTTTCAGGTGGAATATTTGTATTGGCGGTAAACGCTGCCACCTGCCCGCGCGCATGCACGCCTGCATCGGTGCGCGATGCGCCCAGCACATTCACCGGCTCACGCACCACCGAACGGACCGCCGCCTCAAGCACGCCTTGCGCGGTGCGCAGCATCGGAGCTGAACCGTCATCGCATGTTGCCTGCTGCGGCCCAGAAGCTGCAACGTCCCTGCCTGCTCCATCGGCAGCAACAGCATCGGAAGGCAGCATATGCTTCGTGCTCTTTTGCTTCTGCCATCCGTGAAAATTGGTGCCGTCGTATGCAACAGTCAGTTTGTAGCGAGGCATGGAAGATAAACATCAACTGCAGTCTTTGAATCTGCAATTTCAAATCTTGTGAACTATGCAGCCTGGAATTGAGCTGCAAAGACGGAAAATTGCCGCGATATCAGTTCGGCAACTTCGGCACTGAGGCGGACGAGGACGAATCAGTCAGCAGGTAGCCGCATTCAGGACAGCGGCGGGCCTGCAAACTGCGCAGAGGGTACCCGCATTCCGGACATTCATGCTGGGGCGACGGCACCAGCCATCGCACAATGCGCCGATCGAGCCATATCAGCACAATACCCGGCACAAGCAGCGCAAACCCGTACCAGAACGGATTCCAGTTGCTGCTCCAGAACGTCACAAGCATCGCGCGAATGCCCTCCGCCACGCGCAGGTTGCTCATCCCGAAGCCGGAACCCAGTCCCCAGAGTATGTTGAAGCTTGCGTACACGATCATCACCAGCGCCGCGGCACGAACGATTGTCAAAGCCACCTGACGACGCCGCTGAACAACGTGAAGTGAGGGCTTCATACGCAGGCCTTTCGATCATGATGCCGGCTTAATTGCCAAACAGATCGCGCTCCGGGAACATGCCCTTGCTCTCAAAGTAACTCAGCGCTTCGGGCACACTTTTGAAGATGCGGGTGGCGGTTTCGGTGATGAACGGCGAGGGGTTCTTCCGCGGCTTCCACACCACGTAAACCTCCTTGGTGTGTTCCCACGCGTGCTGCAGTTCGCGCTCCACGCCGCTGGAAAGCCCCGGCACGCCGCCGGGCAGTTCCGGAATCAGTGACACAATCATGTCGGACTGATCAATCAATTTGAAATCGCGCATGTAAATCTGGCCGTCGATGTCACCGGCAATTTCCATCACCTCGCGCACTGATACGCGTATCGGCTTGCCGTCCATCCGCCCGCCGAAGCTGTGCGGCGTCACTTCCAGCCACTCCCGACCCTCGCGGGTTGCGGCAATGGCGCGCTCCAGCAGCAGCTTCTCATCCACATCACCCGGATCAAATGCAATAAAGTGCTTGGCCAGTTCGGCGCGGAACGCGTCAATCTCCGCCAGCACTTCGGGCATATCCACCACGTGGCTCATGGGAAAACTCGGATACACCTTGCGCATGTCGCGGCGGGTGATAAGCCGCGCACAGGTTTCGATCGTATCGGCCTGCCGACCCCGGCTGAGAATGTAAAACTGGTTCTGGCAGCCGATCGCCTGGGCGAGCAGCTCGGTCGCAAGAATCTCCTCCTCGCGCCACACCATGCAATCCTTCAGCGTGGCGTCGATGTCATGTTCAGCGTGCAGCCGATGGTGAACGATTTCAATGTTGTCCACCAGGCAAATGAACATGTCGGGCTGAAACTTCTGAATCTGATCGAAATCAAATGCACTGAACAATCCATGCCGCCAGCGGAACGTGGCGTGCGTGTTGATGATGACGTTGGGGTGATCCTCCGGCGGCGAGGTGGCGGCGATGATGTCCTTGAACGCTGCGCGGCGCAAAGCAGTCAGACGGCTGAGGGGAAGATCAAGAATGCGGCCCGGGCGGATGTCGCGTCCTTCAGCGTACATCATGTCGCCGACATGAAACACCTGGATCGGCTTCCCGCGCTGGCCGGAAAAATCCGCCACCGCGTTGAGGTAACTTTTCTTGTCCATGCCGATCTGTCCGGTCACCACTGCGCGCATAGGTCGAGTTCTCCTGATGCGAGTGTAGAGCCAAAGATCCAATCCTCCAAGCCAGAAGCGGCAAACCAACCGGCGTCGCTCGCAGCCTGAGGGCATCGTGGCGCTCACCGCACTTCATCCATCATTCATCGCTCGCGGTTGGACTTCCTCCACATGGTCCGTCCTAGAATCGTTCAAACACCACATGGAGGCGAAACATGCCCACCGCCGCAACGACGACAGATGATAAAAACAAAGCCATTATCGAATTGCTGACCGCCGCCTACAACGCGGAGCTCGAAACGGTCATGAATTACCTCGCCAACGCAGTGAATCTGGACGGTGTACGGGCTGAACACATCAAGGAATCACTGCTTGGAGACGTTCCGGCCGAACTGGGACACGCGCAGCAGATTGCTGACCGCATCAAAACAATCGGCGGCATGGTGCCCGGATCGCTGCGGCTGTCGTGGTCGCAGAACTCGTTGCAGCCGCCTGCTGACAGCACCGATCTGGTCACCGTCATTCGCGGCGTGATCGAGGCTGAGGAAGCAGCCATCAGCATGTACGAAAAGATCATCAAGGCCTGCGAAGGGGTGGATTATGTGACGCAGGATCTGGCCATCACGATTCTCTCTGACGAACAAAAGCACCGCCGTGAGTTCGTGGGCTTCCTGAAGGAGTTCGAGAAAGAACAGCGTTGATGAGCCGGTAAATCGGCTACGAGTTGAAGCAAGAGGTGCGCTCCAACCTGCCTGTGCTGTGCACCAGCGCAGCGTGATCCCCTCACGCGATCGATGAGTTGCGCACGGCTTATCTGTTCTGTTCATCACTCCTACTTAGGCGCCGGCTGCTGGCGAGGCGATATCAGCATTGATCGCGCAGCAGGCGAAGGAAGCTGCACCGCGCGGTCAGTTCGTGCTGCAGCAGCGGTTCGCCGCATCGCTGGCATCGTCGTCTCAGTTGCTCGTTGCGGCCGCACTACCGGACGGCGAAACCGTCGCAGCCATGCCGCTTTGGATCGCGGCGGTTGCTGTTTGACGCGACGATACCGGCGAATCCAGCTCACCACCATCGCGGTTATCGTCAGTGCTGCGACCACCGCAATGACCGCGAGAATGTCATCAGCCAGATCAAGGCTGCCGATCCGGTGCGCGATGAGATATCCCAAGCCCAACTGAATTGCCAGCGTGACACACAGCGCGCTGCACTCAGCCAGCAGAAACTTCCACATCGGCATGTGCAGCAAACCAGCTGCCACCATGGCGGAGGTGCGACTGCCGGGCACAAATCGCGCGCTGACGATCAGCCACGCGCCGCGCTTTTCCACCTGGTGTTTGGCCTGAAGCAATCGGCGCGGATGCGCCAGCCGCTTGAACCAGCGCTTATGCAGCAGCGGCGTTCCGAAGTAGTAACACAGAAAATACCACGCGCCATCGCCCGCCAGCGCGCCGGCATATGCGCAGGCAAATGTCTCCCACAAGGGAAGGTGCCCCTTTCCTACCAGTATGCCGGCTGCAATGATGACAATGTCTTCATTGAGCGGAAGCAGCAACAGGAGCAACACCGCCATCGGACCGAGGCTGCCGATGAACGCGCTGGCTTGATTGATGAGGACTAAATCCATTGGAGATGATTTCTGGCATCAGAGCATACGTCGGTCCGGAACAAACGCAAGAAACATCCCGGCCTTATTCAAACTCCAATGCCGCTGTAACCAGCAGACACGTTATGCAAACCAAACCGCTCATCATAGCTCATGTTCTGGTCCGGTCTGCCGGCATGCAGGGGTGAGTTTGGAAGCCATAGGCAATTTCGGCAAGTTGACCATGAGAATCCTCTGCGCCCCGGACAGCTTCAAGGAAACCCTTTCTGCCCAGCAGGTCGCTGACGCCATGGCGAAGGGCATCGCGCTGGCGAATCCGCAGGCTACCTGTGATGTGTGTCCGGTTGCAGACGGCGGCGAGGGCACGCTGGATGCACTGGTTAGCGCGATGCAGGGCACAATCGTTTACGCCACTGTCACCGGACCACTGGGACAGCCCGTCGACGCTCGATTTGCTGTGCTCGGTGATCAGCGCACAGGCGTTGTTGAGTTGGCTGAAGCGTCCGGTCTTGCGCACGTACCGCCGCTGCAGCGCAATCCCATGAACACCACCACCCGGGGAACTGGCGAGCTGATCCGAGCGGCTCAGCAACATGGATGCGAAACGGTCATCGTGTGCATCGGCGGCAGCGCGACCGTTGACGGCGCAACCGGCATCGCTCAGGCGCTTGGCGCGCAGTTCTTTGACAATCACGGCCGCATCATCAACCAGCCGATGACCGGCGGACACTTGCTCATGATCGCTTCGTACGAGCCGCCTGATCTTTCTCAATTGCCCGTACTTCGTATTGCATGCGATGTCACCAATCCACTGTGCGGCCCCAACGGCGCAGCAGCGGTGTACGGTCCGCAGAAAGGCGCCACGCCCCAGCAGGTGCAGCTTCTTGATGCAGGACTGGCTCATCTGGCGTCGATCGTGGGCGGCGATCCAACACAACCCGGCGCAGGCGCAGCCGGCGGCGCGGGGTTCGGCCTCGTGGCGATGTGTGGCGGCACGCTTGAACGCGGCATCGATCTGGTGCTTGATGCGATTGACTTTGAGCGCCGATGTCGGGACGCCAATCTGGTGCTTACCGGTGAAGGACGGCTCGATAGTCAATCGCTTCACGGCAAAGCGTGCATGGGCGTGGCGCGACGCGCTCGCAAACTGGGCATTCCCACCATCGCCATCGTGGGATCGACCGGCGAAGGCGCTGAGCGCACCATCGATCCCGATCACGGCGGCGCGCTGAGCGATTACATCAGCCTGGCGGATCGCTACGGCATGGATCGCGCGCTGCGCGAACCGGCGACGCTGATTGCAGAGGCAACACAGCAGGCGCTTACGCGGCTCCGTTGTTGATGATCTGTTGTTGCTGAGGCGGGTCGCATGTTTCTGCCGCTGCTGCATTTTCCTGCTTGCTGCTGGAGCCAGACGGCGCGCCGGACACGGTTGGAATGGTGAGGACAAATGTGGTGCCACGGCCGGGCTCCGACTCGACAGAAATCTGACCGCCCACACGCTGCACCACCAGTTGCACCAGCGACAGTCCCAACCCCGAGTGTGGCGCATCTGATTTGGTGGTGAAAAACGGCTCCATGCAACGCTGCTTGACCTCATCGCTCATGCCCGGCCCACTGTCGCTGACATACAGGCGAATCGCACTTTCATCCGCAAGCGGCTCAGCCCAGATGCGCACGCTTCCTCCCCGCTCTTTCATCGCGACGCCTGCGTTATGGATGAGGTTGAACATCGCCTGCGTCAGATGATGCTGCGGCATGGCGATTCGACGCAACCCGCCAAGGTTGCTGCTGCATTCAAGCGTCACATTCTGCGGCAAGGCGTTTTTCAACAATGACGCGCTTTGCGCGTACCACGCTGCAAGATCAACGCTGTCGCCTTCTTCTTCACTGACCAGCTGCCGTCCCGGATCGCGCGCAAGCATCCCCAGACCGGTCGAGAGCCGCTGCAGATACTCCGTTGAAGTGCGAATCGCAGCAATATGTTCAGCCAGTTCAGGCGACAGGCTCTGCGATTCAATGACGTCCAGTCGCACCCGCAGCGGAAACAGAAGATTGCTCATGTCGTGTCCGAGTCCTGCGGCCAGCGTGCCCAACGTCGCCATGCGCTCGCTCATGCGCAGTCGATCGTAGGATGAGGCAAGTTCCTCGCCTCGCTGTTCGACGAGCTTTTCCAGGTGCTTGCGATAAGCTGCCAGCTCCGCTTCGATTCGCTTGCGCTCATTGACGTCAGTCGCCATCGCCAGCACAGCGACAAATTTACCGCTGTCATCCATCAGGGGACTGGCGGATATATGCACCCACACTCCGGCGCCGTCGCTTCGACGCAGTTGGATGTCGAACGATCCTCGCTGGCCGACTTCTCGCTGCTGAATCCGCTTGCGTTGCTCGGCTTGCGACTGTTCGTCCATAATAAACTCAAAGATGCTGCGCCCCAGCATCTCGTGCGGCTCATAGCCGAGCATTTGCGCCATGCGCTTATTGACGAATGTGGTTCGCCATTGAGCATCCGCCAGCCAGATGCCTTCAGAAGCCGTCTCAACAATCTGGCGGTAACGGTCTTCCGCTTCGCGACGCTGAAGCCGATTGCTATGCAGCCCAGCAACAGCCCAGCTGATTACGACGCCTTCAATGAGAAACAGCATGAGTCGAGCGATGTTGGCTGAGCTGAGCGGCCCAAATGATGCCTGCGGCTCCATGAGATAGTACTGAATGGCGACAGTTGAAAGCGCGGTCGCCAGCATGCCGCCTTTGAAACCACCCAGCCACGCACCGATCATTACCGATCCAAAAAACAGCGGAAAAGTGCCCATGTGATCGTAGTAGTGAATGTTCAGTCCGGCGCTTATGCCTACAACAAGCACAATCAGACCGTATCGCCACCACGACGCTGCCTTTGCCATCTGCTGCCACACACCTGCAAACGGCCAGTTCATCATGTTGCTTATCTGCTCGTATCGAATGATGGAAGATTCCTTTTCTCACCCCACGCGATACCTGCCGAAGTGAATGGATGGAATCTCGCCAGATGCATGAAGTGAATGAGGCGCTGATGGATTATTGGACATTACGCATCGGCTTGGCTCATGCATAGGGGTAATTTCCCAAGAACTTTGTTGTTTCATCCGCAGGCAGGAACCAGCCCGATTTCAGCCTGCATTTATGTTCAATCAATGCAGATGAGCACGCCGATCCATGAGGCACACCGCGTGACGCTTATTCTCTGTTCACTGCGATTGTGTTTACGAGGTGTCGCGCGAACCGGCAGCGCAGTTACATACAACCAACCATAATGCCATGGCTTTCACATCCACAGCTTCGATATCCCACGTCAGAAGCATGCAGAACGAGGTTTGCTTTTACAGCCGAGCCTGCCGAATGGCGTCACGCTTGTGCTTAGGAGGCACCACATCCCAGACCAGCCGCATCTTGGCCATCGCGCAGATCACCAGGTAGATCAGATCAATTTCCCACCATTTGCGCTGATTGGAAGCTGAAGCGGGGTCGGCGTGATGATTGTTATGCCAGCCCTCACCGCTGGCGATGATCGCCACGAACCAGTTGTTGCGGCTTTCCTCACCGGTTTCGTAATTGCGATAGCCGAACATATGCGTGAGCGAGTTCACCGACCAGGTGATATGCCACACCACCACGGTGCGCAGGATCACGCCCCACACCACCAGGCTGAGACCGAACTGCACGCCAGCAAGCGCGCCGCCCCACATTACCCATCCGACAGCCATGCCCACAATGTAATAAAGAAGTGCATGGCCGACATAAATATAAATCGGCACCAGCTTGCGTTCGAGATTGAGATAAAACGGCTGCCGCAGCAGGTCGCGTACATAACGTTCGTAATTGGAAATCTTGTTCAGGCCGTGCGTATCCACCAGCATCCAGCCGATATGGCTCCACAAAAAGCTCACTAGCGGACTATGGGGATCGGGATCGTCATCGGAATATTTATGATGAATGCGATGAGCCGCCACCCACCGGGCCGGGGCATCCTGCATGCAGCATAGCGCAACAAGCACCAGGAACCGCTCAAACCATGTTGCACATTTGAAGCTGCGATGCGCCAGCAAACGGTGATAGCAGATATTGATGCCAAGCCCGCCGTAGAAATAAACCCCCGCAATCAGCAACACGACGCCCGTCCAACTGAACAGCCACGGTATCAGCGCCAGCAGCGCCAGCAGATGTATGCTCAGCAACACCAGCGCGTAATCCCACACAATTCGGCCGCGTCGCCCTTTGAGCGGACGAGGGCGATCGTCAACGATCTCGTCGTCGGGCAGATCAACATCGATCGCATCAGCAACGGCAGTGGTTTGCATATCGGCGCGATTCATTTCACAAGACTCAACGATCGATCTGCTCCAGAACTGATCACAAGACCTGGGGGCAGTATGCACAAAATCTACCCCGGCACACCTATCAATTGACACGAAATTGCAAAATAAAAATTCAATTCAGCGCATTCCGCCCGATGCAGATCGCTGATGCAAAGCATCGTAATCGTAACAGTTCCTGGCCAAACGTGTTGAAGCAGCGGCACGACTGCACCAACAACGCCAGGGGCCTGGCAACGAGCAGGCAACCGCCGGACAACGCGCTAAACAAGCCGCGCCGGGAAAATCCGGCGCGGCATGGTTGCCTGCGAGGTTGACGACGATTGGATTACATCAGCCCTTCCGCATCAGCCCTCGCACTTGGCCAGGACGGTGCCATCGGACGTGCCGCAGTATTTCCACACCGAGAAATCATGCGGGCCGCCGGGCGTTCCGCTGGTCATCAGCGAGCCTGAAAGGGTGACGACGATCTGCGAGCTGGCAAATGGGCCATCGAAGACATCCCCAAAGAGGCAGCCTTCCACCCCAATAACCCAACTGCCGACGTTGGGGAATTGAGAATCGGGGAGATACTGCACATCGTAGCATCGCTCACAAGCCTCGCCGCTGCAGAGCGATCCGGGCGGCACGTTGCAGCCAGTCCTCCGATGTGAGCCCGTGCCGAGCGGGCCATGCCCCTCGCCTTCCGCGACAATCCTGCCATCCACTTCCAGCTTCCATTTCCCTTGCCACGCACCACGGAACCGGCACGGATCCTGATACCGGAACGTAAAGTCGCCCGTGATGAACAACCGGCCGTTGAGATGCTTGGTCTCATCGCACGTCGACTGGGGGCCGCATCTTTCCGGATTGCTCTCAAGCTCGAGTTCAAATGTGGCGTTATGCACCACAACCGTCTTGCACTCGACAATGTCATGATCGATCACGCGCACGCAGCCGTAATCGCGAACCTCACCGCCATACATCCACCCGGCGCATGTGTCCTTGCTCCAGCCGAACACGCACACCGGTCCGTCGGCGGCCGCTTTTTCGGTTGCAGTGGCCACCGCCTTGCCCGGCGCCAGGTACGCTGCTGCAACCACGACCGCTGCAATACACGCGGCGATCATCCATCCACATCGCATCTGTTTCAAATGCTTCATCATGATAAAACTCCCGAAAATTGAATCAGTGCCCCGGAAAGCGCGCTTCACCGCGCGGCGAAGAACGACACGCTCATCGCAAGGCAATATCGCAAGGCCTTACTGGCGCAAAGACCTGCTGTCCCGGCTTCACAAATTTCCTGACATTGATCAAAGCTCCGGAAAGCCCCTGCCCGGTCGACAAGCCTCGCAGGCTTCTCTTCACTCTCCATATTGGCACCGCTTTCGATAACGTGCAACTGGCAACGCATCACTTTCTTGAGATTTCACACCAATCGCCGCATGCATGTCACAGCAACATCCCGGCCTGATTGAACGGCCACCTGCGGATCGGGCACCCCCATGCATCTCAAGCGATTGATGCAGCAAACGACATCAACAACATCAGCAATAGCGGCAGTGACAGTGACGCTGATGGAAGCGGCGGCTGGCTGTCATCATGGCGCATCGGCATCAACGCGTCTGGCCAGTACGAGATATTCAATATTGCCCGCGCCTGAGCGGCCCTTGCTGCTTTTGCCGCCGGTGATGGGCGAGCGCGTGTGCGCCAGCGGCTGCACGCCCCAGCTGGGCATGTGCGCAAGCGTGCGCTGCGTGATACGTTCCGCATCGGCTGGATCAAGGCGGCCTTCGTGCAGCAGCGTTTTCTTTTCCTGTTCATCCAGCTCGTAATGCGGCTTGACCAGTGTAATGATGCGCGCGTGAGGCGAGCGGCTGAGCCACTGAAGCGCAGCGGGAATGGCGTGTCGCTGCTGTGTCCACCCAAGATCAATCACCACCAGATCCACAATATCCTGCTCCGGCGGCGGGGCGTGCAGCACATTGGTGCGCTCCATCACGACCACGCGCGGGTCGGTGCGCAGTTTGTACGCCAATACGCCGTAGCCGGTATCAATGGCGTAGACCTTCGCCGCCCCGCGCTGGAGAAGACAATCGGTGAACCCGCCCACATTGCAGCCGAAGTCAGCGCACTTCCAGCCGGCAACATCCATCGCAAACTCGCGCAGCGCATGGTCGAGCTTCAACCCGGCGCGCGACACAAATGACGGCGTTGCCTCTGTCATGCCTGTCATCATTGTCCTGTCGAATCGGGTCTGCAACGACGACAATTGCGCAGCTTCACACAAACCCGCCGCTGCTGCCAGTGGACCGCCGTACCGCAACAATTTCCTGCTGCGCTCATGGGCTGGAGCGATTCGGACGTGACCGGACCAATGGAGCGTTATCTGCTACAATATCCGGCTGCCGCCTCGTGGCTTTCGCACCCCAGTTAGATCGATAAGCAAAGCCGCCATAACGACTTGCAGGATTATGCCATGCCGGTGAAAACGGTTTTCAAAACGTCAATCGAGCACGTGTCCATTCTTGATGAGCACGGCAATTTCGACGCCAAGCTTGGCAAGGGGCTTATCCCCGACGCCGATGCGGTGAAGCTCTACGAGCATATGGCCATCTGCCGCCATCTGGATGAAGTGGCGTTCAAGCTGCAGCGTTCCGGCCGCATGGGCACCTACCCGCAGAACATGGGGCAGGAGGCCACAAGCCTGGGCGCTGCCTACGCGTTGCGCAAGGATGACTGGCTGGTGACCTGCTATCGCGAGAACGCTGGCCTGTTCTGGCGCGGCCTGCCGATGGAGTACGTGCTGCTGCACTGGATGGGCGATGAACGAGGCAATCAGATTCCCAAAGGCCTCAATCTCACACCCATCGCCATTCCCATCGGCACGCAAATGCTCCACGCTGTCGGGTTGGCGTGGTCGCACAAATACCGCGGCGACGACACCATCGCCTGCACCTTCTTCGGCGACGGCGCAACAAGCGAAGGCGATTTCCATGAGGCCGCCAACTTCGCTGCAAACCTGAACCTGCCGGTGATCTTCTTCTGCCAGAACAACGGCTGGGCGATCAGCGTGCCCACGTGCATCCAGTGCTCGGCGCCAACCATCGCGCAGCGCGGCGTCGGCTACGGCATGGACTGCGTGCAATGCGATGGCAACGACATCTTTGCGGTTGTGAAGGTCATGAAAGATGCGATCGAACGCGCTCGTAAGCAGAAGCGGCCGACGTTCATCGAAGCGCTGACCTATCGCCTGGGCGATCACACCACTGCCGACGACGCCCGCCGCTATCGCGATCCAGAAGAACTCGAGCAATGGAAGCGGCGCGATCCGCTGCTGCGGCTGGGCAACTACCTTCGCAAGAAGAAGCTGTGGGACGACAAGAAGGAAGCTGCGCTGCAGGAGCGCGCCAAGGCGGAAGTGGCTGCAGCCGTCGAGCGGGCTGAGAGCATCGCGGCTCCGCCCAAGAGCGACATCTTCGACAACATGTACGCAGAGCTGCCTGAAGAGCTGCGTGTGCAGCGTGACACCATGCGCACCAGCAGCCTTGGGCAGGATCCATCGCAGGTAGAGCAGCGGCAGCCCATCGAACAGTAAGCGACTGCGCGTTTAAGCACGTTCTCACCGCTTTGCAACCTGCAGAACGCAACCGGCAATTCCAGCGACACGAGTCATAAGCAACAGTCAGTCACACCTTCGACACACCATGGCCAACCTCACACTCGTACAGGCAATCAACCTCGCCCTTATCCAGGAAATGGAAGCTGATTCCCGGGTCATCCTGCTGGGCGAAGACATCGGCAAAAACGGTGGCGTGTTCCGCGTGACCGAAGGACTCTGGCAGCGATTCGGCCCCGAGCGCGTCGTCGATACCCCGCTTGCAGAGTCGGGTATCATCGGCACCGCCATCGGCCTGGCGATGGGCGGCCTGCGCCCCATCCCCGAAATCCAGTTCGAAGGCTTCCTCGGCCCGGCTTATGACCAGATCACCTCGCATGCCGCACGCATGCGCACACGCACACGCGGCGCACTCACCGTGCCGCTTACCATTCGCGTGCCCGTCGGCGGCGGCATCCATGCGCCGGAACTGCACAGCGATTCGCCCGAAGCCATCTACGCCCACACACCCGGCCTGAAGGTCGTCATGCCCTCTTCGCCCTATGACGCCAAGGGCCTGCTCATCAGCGCGATTCGCGATCCCGATCCGGTCATCTTCTTTGAACCCAAGCGCATCTATCGAGCCTTCCGCGAAGAAGTGCCCGAAGACGAATACACCATTCCCATCGGCAAAGCACGCGTCGTCACCGAAGGCGATGAGATGACCATCATCTCCTGGGGAGCGCCGGTGGTGCAGTGCATGCAGGCGATTGAAAAATCCGGACGATCGATTGAGTTGATCGATCTGCGAACCATTTCGCCGCTGGATACCGAAACGATCGTGAATTCGGTCCGCAAGACCGGCCGGGCAATCATCGTGCATGAAGCCCCCAAGACCTGCGGCTTGGGCGCGGAGATCGCCTCGCGCATCATGGAGCATTGCTTCCTCCACCTGGAAGCGCCGATCCAGCGCGTCACGGGCTTTGATACGACCATGCCGTATTACAAGCTCGAACTCGACTACCTGCCCGAAGAGCCGCGCATCAGCAAGGCGATTGAAGAACTCGCCGCGTACTAAGCGCACCAATCAATCCGATCATCCAAACGATACGCCAAACGCCTCATCCTCCCGGAGAGGCGTTTTGTGCATGATGCAGCGATCGGCCGGGTTCTGTTTGACGGATCGACAAGCCGCAGGCAACGCTGGGTCATGACGAGCTTGACCATGCTGAGAAAGTGCACTGCAGCTTCTCGCCAAACGTATGGCGATGCGCCGGCATTTCTTCAGCTCACCCAATCGCTGCCGCCCCAGTGTGGCTGCAAAAAATCTTCTCACGCGCCGGTAAACGCAACGCGCAATGGGACTTTCTTTGTGGCGTGCCAAACGTCAGTGCCCGGCAGAGAGTTCCCGCTGACAGGTCTCGAACAGGAACCACGTGCGTTTTTCAGTCTCATCGATCCATATTTCGATCAAACTGGCGGTGGCCACATCACGATGGCGGTTGCACAGATCGTGCACTTCGCGCAGCTGCGTCGTGAGCATCTTGTTGTCATCGCGCAACTCAGCGAGCATGTCCAGAGGCTCGACGAACTCTGCATCGTTGTCTTCGATGCGCTGTATGCGCGCGATATGACCGATGGATTTGAGCGTTGAGCCGCCGATCTTGCGCACCCGCTCCGCGATAGGGTCGGTCATGGCGAACAACTGGTCTGCGTGCTCATCAAGCATCTCGTGATAATCACGAAAATGCGGGCCGGAAAGATGCCAGTGAAAGTTCTTGGTTTTGAGGTACAGCGCAAAGACGTCAGCAAGAAGGATGGTCATCCCCCCAGCGATATCCCGGACGGCTGCTTCCGTGAGGTCGGTCGGTGTCGAGAGCTTTGCCTGCAGCCGCTCAGCGACCTGCTGCCCGGCGGATCGAGCTGATTCGCTGGTGGTCATTCGATTGATCATGATGAGTTCCTCGATTCTCGATTCAAGTCGTGGATTTCATTTTCCAGTTCAATAGTGTGCACCTTCAGGCGCCTTATCTCGCAGCACGTCGTGGCCGGACCAGATGCGCTGCTGCCCCGCCATCGCAATCACAACCAACCAATGACTTGTGCTTTGCCATGCACAAGCAAACATCGCTAAGCGCTGCGACGTCAAGCAAGGCCAGCAGCACCGCTGAACGTCCAGAACAGATACGGGAATCCTCCCACCCCCGGAATCCCCCTGTCTCCTTGTTTCGTCATCCCAACATGCAGCATGCCGTGTTGAGCATTGCTGCAATCTGTCCAGCTCAGCCTGCCTGCTGCGATGAGCGAAGCAGGAGCGGCTGCCGATTGGCGCGGCGTCGCATCCAGTTGATTGGCCGATGGATGATCGGCCGCGCCACCAGCCACTTTTCGAATCGATACTTGCCCGGAAAGTCGATCAGGAAAAAGCCCACCAGCACCGTGATCATGCCCGGCCCGGGCAGCGCAAGCATGGCCAACCCCGCGATCATCAGGATCATGCCCAGTAGATTTTTGCCGACGTGAATCGTGATGCGCACCGCTGGGTGCAGGTTGATCCAAGCGCGATCGGGACGCTTTTCATGAGCAAAGTAATCCGGCCTGATGCGCGCCACCACCAGGGGAATGAGAAAGAAACTCGCGATAAGCACCGCGACGGATATCGCACTCATCCACCACAGCAGAGCCTGATTGTCCTTGATCCACTCAAGCATCATCAATGATTCCCGCGCTCATACAGGCAATGAAGAAGAATAGCGCAGCCAATGAATCAACCCGCACTTTCACTCATAAACCTTCATGCTGAGGTTGCTCGATATTTTCATCTTCAATGCAATCCGCCACAGCATCGTGACACGATACGAGTCTTCTTCGCTGCATCACGTTCAAAGACAAATGGCATTGGTCTGAACGTGAAAAAAGCGGAGACGTCTTGGACGACCAACAATTTTTATCATGCGTGTTTCGATGACGACAGCGCACGCGCATTGCCGCTGTACAATGTGAGTGCATGGCTATTCACGAAGATATCCTCGCATACAACGCTGCCCAGTCAGCAAGCGACAAGCGCATCTGCAACGCTCTTGCCAAAGCCATCGATCAGCACCTTGCAGCAGCAGGCGCTGAGAACAAGATCTGGCATCGGCATCCGGTATGGTTTATCGACGGCAATCCGATTGTCGGATACAGCAAGCTCAAAGACTGCATTCGCCTGCTGTTCTGGAGCGGCCAATCGTTCGATGAGCCTGCTCTGAAACCTGAAGGCAATTTCAAAGCTGCAGAAGCGCGGTACACCTCTGCTGATCAGATCGACGCAGCTCCCGGCAGTGATCTCGCACGCTGGCTTGAAAAGTCAATTGCCATCCAGTGGGACTACAAAAACCTCGTGAAGCGCAAGGGCAAACTCGAGCGACTGAAGTAGTACGAATGGCGCACTCAGCAGCGACCTGCATTCGTAAGTCTTTGCAGGTGATCATCACTTCAGTGACGACGGCGCAAGCTCCGCAACACACTGCAGGCGATCACTTCTTCCGCAGCGTTTGCATCGCGCCGCTCCATGCGATGAGCTGATCGAGCATCTGATTGAGCGATTTCTCGTGAAACGCTCTGGGCTTGAACGTGGTGTAGTTCTCAAAGTCATCGCGCAGCGAGAGCATGACCTGGCTGCGCACGGTGGCGATCTGCAACTCCGCCATCACCAGCCGCAGATGTTCGACCGCGCGCACGCCGCCTGCGCTGCCGTAGCCGACGAACCCTGCCGCCTTGTTGTTCCATTCCGCGTAGAGGAAATCAATTGCGTTCTTCAGCGCGCCGGAGATGCCGTGGTTGTATTCGGGCGTCACGAAAACATAACCATCGAAGGCATCGATCTTGGCTGCCCAGCGTTTGGTATGCTCTTTGGAATACTTGCCCTGCGATGGCGCGATCGGCTCATCCAGCAGCGGCAGGTTGAAATCCGCAATATCCAGCAGTTCGAACGCTGCATCACTGCGCTTCTGCACAAGCTCGTAAACCCACCGCGCAACGCCCTCGCCGACGCGGTTGGGACGCGTGCTGCCGATGATAATGGCCAAGTTGATCATGACGGCATGCTAGGCGGCGTTCAGCACCGGCGCCTGCTGAACTCCATCGGTACAGTTCCCAATATTTATGGCCTGCTGCAGCCCATGCTCGCGGCATGGATGAGATGCCGATTTGCTCTTCCGCTCCTCTCAACTGCGCGGATGTGCTGACAAGTGATGGGCAACATCGAGGATGCGGGCCAGGCTTACTCAATGTAAGTATCGGCGCGTACGAGGTGCAATGCTCGCCTCCTTCAGTAACGACGCAGCCTGTTGACGCGACCGCTCACACCGGAGATCCTGTCATGCTCAACGTCGAGATTCCAGGCGCCGCCTTCCTGACGTTTCGTTGGCGCAAGAACGGCATTGAACTTGTCGACACCGAAACTGTCTAGGGCACGAACACGCAACGACTGCTGATTTATCCCGCCTCAGCAGCAGACGCTGCTGATTATGACGTCGTCATCTCCAATGCGTGCGGCGCAAGTACTGTGAGCCTGACCGCAACGCTCACCGTGCTGGGAGCCTGCCCTGCAGACATTACTTCCGATGAGCAGGTCAACGTCAACGATCTCCTGCAGGTGATCGCAAGCTGGGGAGCGTGCCCGCAATGAATGAGAATGAATGATCGCACAGCAAGGCGTGGCGCATCCGGAACTGCCTAGCGTTTGAAGACAGCGCGATCAAAGACGTGAGCAAGGCTTGCGGCGTTTCCGCAAGCCTTGGTGAGGTGGGGTACGAAATGGAGCGTACCGGGGTCGAACCGGTAACCTCCGCCTTGCAAAGGCGGCGCTCTCCCAATTGAGCTAACGCCCCGACGAACTCGTTCTCAGCGCCCGCCATCTGCGGCTGGGCGTTGAGGTCCATCAGTATAGGCCGTTTGCGGGCCTTGTGGCTGTGCCGTCAGCACATCAATCCGCTGCGGTGTAATGACGTTCAGCCGCAGCACTTCATCATACCGTCGCGGGCCCACAATCCCAACAACCAGGTCAATATGCCTGATCACTTCGCCAGCCTCGTCGGGCTGAATGTAGGCGATGGTGCGGCCGGTTCCCAAATCCTGCAGCCGCAGCAAGCGAGGCAGATTCTGGCCGTCGTAGATGGTCGAGGCGATGATGCGGCCGACCGCGGTGTACTCCGCGCTGCGGACAAGCGCTTCACGAGCAGCGATCGTTTCCTCTTCAGACACCTTCAGGCGGGCCCGCAGATCTTTGAGCTTGGCCCGTTTTTCCTGCGCATCAAGGAGAATCTGCAGTTGCTCAGCCCGTCCATTGGCAGTACGGACAACGTGCGGCTTGTCGGCGCTGCGGCGGGCCAGATCGAGATACATCTCGCGCAACGGAATAATCTCCGCATCATCCAGCGGCTGCTTGCGCAGACGACCCCACGCGCTTTCAAGATCATCAAGCGACGGCAGGCTCTTGGCCTTTTCCGCACCGTCAGTTTTCTTGGCCTCCAAATCGGCCGAAACAGTGTTCAGGTCAGCCCCTTGATTGGCTTTGATCCTGATGTCGACCACCTCCCCTTCCCCATCGTCCGTATCCGCGTCTTCATCAGCGGCAACAGCAGCGCCGGCGTTGCCTGCTGCAGGCGGAGCGGCGATGACAGGCTGCTGCGATGACGCGCCGGGCGTAACTGGCGCAGCAGGCGCAGTCTGGCTGGTTGAGGGCGATGATGACGCAGCCGGCTGGCTCGGAGGGGTTGCCGTGGCTGGCGTTGTTGTTGTCGTTGCCGTTGGCATGGCGGTTGACGCCGGCTTGCGTGTGGGCGCCGAAGCAGGCTTCTGCGCTGCTTCATCAGACGCAGCTTCCTTGAGCAACTGATTCCACCGCTCCACCTGCGCAGGAGTTGCCCGCTGCAGATACGCCACGCTGATCCAGCCCTGGGCGGTTTCAGGCAACGCCACCTTGTGAATCAGCTGGTCGTCGATTTCGATCGTTTCCAGCACGCGAACTGACTCGTTGGGTTGCAGCTTGACGATGGATTTCCAGCTTTCCTTGGGACTGAAGTGAGCTTCAAGGTTGGCTGCGACGATGTCCAGCCGCCCCAGTGCGGTGCCGGTCTTGCCGTCAGGCGCAAGGCGAAAGCGACTGGTGTCGCTCTTGGGGTGTTTGATAAAGCCAACGCTGTCCTGAAAGACCGGGCCGATCGTCGCCACCCGCGCCCACTCAGCGCGAACGCCCACCACGTGCACCAGATCATTCGCATTGACTTTCGTGAACGGGTAGTACGATTCGCCCGCGCCGGAGCGTACGTACACATCGTTGCCGGTCACCACAGCGATGTAGCTGTCAGCCTCAGACGGTTGCGCAGTTGCAGATCGCTCAGCAGCAAGCAGCAGCGCAGCAACCGCCCCCAGAAAGCAACCAGCCTTCAGAACGCGAAGACGACGAATGTTCATGGCCATGATCAACCTCCTGATCCGCAATCCAGCAACATCCAAAAACGTGGCGTATCGAGTCACTTCGGACGTTTCACCGGGATTGCCGAAGATTTCCCCTGATTTCGGCGAGCGAGCCTATCCGGTTCTGCCCGGTTGGGCAAATGATTTCAGCCCAAGTTATGCCAACTGAATCAGTTTGATTTTCCTCAACTCGACTTCTCCAGCATTCCAAGCCATGTGCTCGCCCATCTGACCCTGCAAACCGGGCACGCCAAACCCGAACGTGCAGACCGAGCCGACGGTAAAACGGGCCTGTGGAACCGTCTGACAACCTCCATTGAGCCAGCCGCGCTCTCTGTGATTGTCACATATTTAACTGCCCCGCGCTCTTGATCCCTTCTCCTGATGGTCTGCTGCGTGATTCCTAGCAGTTTGATTGGCCAACAACCCGCCTGATGCTACTGTTTTGCCCCATGCAAGGTCGCGATACCAATCAGAACACGAAAGACACCGAATCAGCGAAGGTCGGCGCTCGACATTTTCATGTTGGGCGCCATCTGACCACTGGCCGAGCGTGCCTGTCCGTCCTAGCTTTTTCAGTGCTTGTCAGCGGCGGTTGTCAGTCGCCGCTCTGGACTGGCCCGGCGATTACTCCGCTGCAGCAAACCGTTGAGCAGGCCATCGCTCAGGAACTTCGCTCACTTGCGCCGCCGGATGATCCGGAAGCTGCGGATCTTGACCGGGTTACGATGCGGCCGGGAAGCCCCGTGCTGGAGCAGCTGGCCCCGCGTCTGGAGGAACTGGAAGCGATCGGACCGCTTGGGCGAGGCTCGCAGCCGCGCCTGAATCTGGGGCCCGATCTGACCGGTCGCGAACAGGACCGCGTCGGCATTACGCTGCAGGACGCCATCAACGCTGCGGTGAACCGCAACCTTGGGATTCGCGCTTCGCGGCTCCAGCCCGCCATTTCCGCAGCGGATGTCATCATCGCAGAGGCGGTGTTCGACACGGCATTGTTCGCCAATTTTGATTTCCAGAAAATCGACGAGCCGCAGCGCGTGCCGGTGATCAACAACATTCCGCTCGGCACGCCCTTTTCCGCAAGCAAATCCTACCGGTTTGAAACCGGACTGCGACGCCGGCTTCCCACCGGCACCGATGTCTTCGTCTCCACCGATCTCACGCGCTTCCACAACCGCGCGCCGGGCATCACGTTCATGCCCGATCCGGCATACACCAGCACCGTGCGGCTGGGGGTGACGCAGTCGCTTCTGCGCGGCTTCGGAGCCGACGTCAATACCGCGGACATTCGCATTTCGCGCAACGAAGCGGAGCGTTCGCTTCAGCAGTTGCGCGCCGATTTATTGCAGATCATCGCTGACACCGAATTCGCATACTGGGATCTGGTCTTCGCCTGGAGCGATCTTGCAGTCGCTGAATGGCTGCTTGAAGTCGGTCAGGGCGTGCGTGACGTCCTGCAGCAGCGTCTGGAATTCGATGTGACGATGGCGGAATATTCCGACGCAGTGGCGCGTGTCGAACAACGCCGCGCAGATGTCATCCGCGCGCAGCGTCAGGTTCGGGCAGCATCGGATCGCCTGAAGCTGCTCATCAACGATCCGCTGGTCAGCGTGGCGTCTGAAGCCACGCTGTATCCGCTCGATCAGCCGGCCGACACGCCTGTGACCTACAACCTCCGCGAAGCGATGCTGACAGCGATCGATCATCGGCCGGAAGTCGAGCAGGCGGCGCTGACGATCGACAACGCCTCGATTCTGCAGCGTGTGGCGGCAAACAATCGGCTGCCGATTCTGGACGTTTCCGCACAGATGGCGTTCGTCGGATTGGATGATTCAGTCGGCGATGCCTATCGCGAAACGGCCCGCCGTGATTTCATCGACTATCTCGTGAGCCTTGCGTTTGAGTATCCCTTGGGCAATCGCGCAGCCGACGCAGCGTATCGCCAGACCCGCCTGCAACGATCCGCCGCCGTGCTCAATTACCGCCGAACGGTGCAGAACGTCATTCAGGAAGTCAAGACCGCGCTGCGCGATCTGGTCGCCAACTACGATCTCATTCTGGCCACCCGCGCATTTCGCGTCGCGCAGGCTGAGAACCTGCGTACGTTGCTGGTGGAAGAAGAAATGCTCGTCGGATTGACGCCGGAGTTTCTCAATCTGAAGTTCCAGCGGCAGGAAACGCTTGCCCAGGCCAAGCGACAGGAAGTGCAGGCGCTGGTGAATTTCGGCCAGTCGCTCGCTGCGCTGTATCGGGCCATGGGCACCGGCATCCGCATGTGGAATATTGAGATCGAAATCGTGGACGATCCCGATCTGGTGGACCCGCTGAATGGCACGGGTCAGTAAACCATCCGCTGAACTTATCCGTGAAGCGGCGCAGCACCTGCGTAACGGACGCGTTGTTGCGTTTCCTACCGAGACCGTTTACGGCCTGGGCGCTGACACCTTCAACCCTGAAGCACTTCGACGTGTTTATGAACTCAAAGGCCGGCCGCTGGATAATCCATTGATCGCCCACGTGCTTGATGTGCCTCAGGCAAAGCGTGTTGCAGCAGGCTGGAACGATCGCTGTGATCTGCTGGCACAGCGATTCTGGCCCGGCCCGCTGACCCTGGTCGTCACCAAAGCCAGCGATGTGCCCGATGAAGCGACTGCGGGATTGCCCACCATTGCAGTGCGTTCGCCGTCGCACGCTGTTGCGCGGGAACTGCTCAAGGCGTTCGGTTCGCCGATTTCTGCGCCGTCAGCGAATCGGTCCGGCCACGTCTCACCGACAAACACGCAGCATGTGGCGGATGATTTTGCAGATGCTGCGGATCTCCTGATTATCGATGGCGGGCCATGTGACATTGGAATTGAATCGACGGTGCTGGATGTCACCAGCGCTATGCCGCGCGTGCTTCGACCAGGCAGCATAACCGCAGAGCAGTTGCGCGCTGTGCTCGGCGAAGTCGCATCGCAGACGATCACGCAACAATCCGCAAGCCCCGGCACAGCAACCCTGCACTATGCGCCGCACACGCCGGCGCTATTGGTTTCGAGCGATGAGTTGTCAACGATTGTGGCCAAGGACGCGCCGCTGAGCGCTGTGATCTGTTTTGACGCATCGCATATCGCGCCGCCGCACCGCGCAATTCAAATGCCTGCTGATCCGGCAGCGTACGCAGCCAGATTGTATGAAGCGCTTCGTCAGGCCGATGCGATAGGCGCCAAGCAGATCATCATTGAGAAGCCGCCTCACAGCTCGGAACTGTGGGCCGCAATTCACGATCGCCTCCGCCGCGCCACAGCGCAGCAAAAACGTCAGTGACTGGCAACTGGCGGTGACATCACCTGCCCCGGCGTCCTGACAGGCAGCGGGTAAGGAAATGCTGCTGCGCTTACTTGCTGGGTTGAGCCTGAACTTCGCTTGGGCTTAGCGCGTCAGGGATTCGCCGCTGGCGTATTGCCAGGAGCTGTTGGCGCGAACATAAGCAACATAGCGGTGGAAAACCGCATGCCCCAGATTGTCGCCGGCGCCGAGAAAGAACACATCCGGCTGGTTTGATTCCGGCAAAACCGCAGGGCCGAATGCCGCCAGAGCGACCGGACTTTCAGATGCGCCCGGCACAGCAGCGCCAGCAACCGCCTGGTGCGAGCGAGTGGCAGTGCATCCGGTGTTCAGCAGGCAAAGTCCGGCCAATCCAAGGCTCAGGGCTGTCAGGGCAGCATGCTTCATCATGACGATTCTCCGTTCAAGCGTCGCGGCATCGATGCACCGCACCAGAACTTCATCGGCTGTTCTCGGATGTAAGTGCAGTTCAATTGATTCAACGGCATCCATTTGATTTCCGGCCCTCATAACCTTGCTGCAATCATGCAATGCCTGCAGCTCCGAACGACCGATAAAGTCGCTGCATGTATGAACTTGACAGTCTGGGCAATGTGGAGGACGCTTTTGCTCCCCCGATGCCCGCTCGGGTCTCGCAACGGAGGCAGGAACGATGACATTTGACAAACTGGGGCAGCGCCTTGGACTGGCGATGCTGATCGGAATTTCGCTCACATTTGGATCGCACGCCTATCCGCAGGATGTCGCTGACCCAGTCGCAGAAGCCACCAACGACTCTGAAACCGCGCCTGATGCCCGCGGTTCCGGGGATTCCATCGAAGCTGCAACTGAAAACGGCGCCGGCAGCGATACCTTGGAACAGCAGCAGCAAGCAGCTTTGCCTCAGCCGGAAGATGGCCCTGCATATCCGGTTAGTGAGTTCATCGTTCGCTACGTGCGTGAAAACCCCGGCCATCCGCCTCTTGCGGACATCATGCAACTTCGCGTGCCGCTGGGCCGGACCAGCCAGGGTTATGTCGCTCCGCGCCCGGGCGTACCGCTGGTGATTGTCTCGCTGGCCGACGCTGCCGGAACCGGAGATACAGGGGATTCCGGGGGCGCTGGCGAATCTCAGATTTTCTACGCCAGTGCGATTCAGCGCATACTGGAGGCGATTCGCGATTATCTGGTGCAGCAGAACCTGCTGGGTGTGTTTGTCGCGCCGGATCCTCTGGAAATCAGCGAGACCGGCGAGGACCTGCGTACGCTGACGCCCGCGGTGAATCCACTCACCATCGTTATCACCACCGGCGTGGTGACGGAAATTCGGACGCTTGCCTCGGGCGAGCGCGTCAGCGAACGCGGCCCGATTTTGCCTGAAGAACGCATCAACCATCCGCTGCACCGCCGCATCCTTGAGCGATCCCCCATCAAGCCGTACGAGCAGGATGATGCTGAACAAATCGACCTGCTTCGTCGCGACACGCTGGACCGCTACCTGTTCCACCTCAGCCGCCATCCCGGCCGACGGGTGGACGCCTCGGTGGCAGCAGCGCTCGAACCCGGCGGCGTGGCGCTGGACTATCAGGTAACCGAAAACCGGCCGCTGGTCATGTACGCGCAGATTTCCAACACCGGCACCAAGTCAACCGACTACTGGCGGCAGCGCTTCGGCTTCTTCCACAGCCAACTGACCAACAACGACGACATCCTCAGCTTCGACTACATCACCTCCTGGTTTGATGAAACCAACGCGGTGCTGACGTCTTACGAAGCTCCATTTTCCAACGATCGCATTCGCTGGCGCATCCACGGCAACTGGAGCGAGTTCACTGCGGATCAGGTGGGTTTCTTCGGCGATGAGTTCGAGGGCGAATCGTGGGCGGCAGGTGGCGAGATCATCGTCAACATCTATCAGCAGCGCGAACTGTTTATCGATCTGGTCGGCGGCGTACGCTTCACCAACATTGAAGTGGACAACCGGGCGTTTCTGATTCAGGGCGATGAAGATTTCATCATCCCCAGCATCTCGCTGCGGCTGGATCGAACCACCGAATGGTTTTCCACGCTCGGCAGCATCGGCCTGGAATGGTGGCTGAGCAATGCATCGCAAAATGATCTGGCTGTGCTTGGACGCACCGCGCCGGATACCGATCCGATGGTGCTGCACGGCAGCTTGTCGCACTCGGTTTTCCTTGAGCCGCTCTTGAATCTGGAAGGCTGGGACGACCCCACCACGCCTGAAACCTCAACACTCGCGCACGAACTGTTTATGTCGCTGCGAGGCCAATATGCCTTTGGCAATCGCCTGATTCCGCAGGCGACTCAGGTGGTGGGCGGCCTGTATTCGGTGCGCGGTTATCCGGAATCGGTCGTGGCGGGCGACAGCGCTCTTATCGGCACCCTGGAATACCGCTACCACGTCCCGCGGGCGTTCGCTCTGGAACCGGAGCCGCGTGAGTTGTTCGGTAAGCCGTTCCGTTTCGCTCCGCAGCATGTTTACGGACGTCCGGACTGGGATCTGATCCTCAAAACCTTCATCGATGTGGGCCGAACCTGGCAGAGCGATCGCCTTGCGTTTGAGACGGACGAAACGCTGGTGGGCGTGGGTATAGGTGCGGAGCTGCTGTATCGGCGAAATCTGAATGTGAGACTGGATTGGGGATTCGCTTTGGATGAGGTGGAAGTGGCAAATGTGCACCGCGGATCCAACCGTTTGCATTTTGTCGCCACGATTCTGTTTTGATCTTCCCAAACTGCGGTTACCTTTTGAGAGAGAATGACTTGCGCACCCGCTGCCCGGTGGGTGCATGCCTCCGCAGGAAGTTAAAGATATGAGTATCAAGCGCACCTACAACGCGGCGACGTCCATTTCCCATTTTGCCCAAGCTTCCATCATTGCCAGCGCTGCCTGGGCCGGGCTGAACGCGGAACCCGTGTATGCCGGGCCGACCAATGGGCAGGTGGTTCACGGCAACGTGACCTTTGAGCAGCACGGCAATCAGACAATCATCCGCGCCAGTGACGGTAGCATCATCAACTACCTGAACTTCAACATCGGCGCCAATGAGATTGTCCGCTTCATTCAACCCGGCGAGTTCGCGCGGGTGCTCAACCGGGTCACGGGCAACGATCCAAGCATCATCGCTGGGCAACTGCTCGCCAACGGACAGGTTTACATCGTCAACCCCGCTGGCGTGTACTTCACCAACGGAGCTGTGGTGGATACCGCAGGCTTGTACGCAGCGGCCGGCCACATCAGCAACGCCAACTTCCTGGCCGGCTATGACTACTTCACCAACCTCACCGGCTCAGTGGTGAACGAAGGCGCGATCACTGCCAACGAGGTTCACCTGCTCGGCCGCAACGTCGCCAACCACGGCAGCATCAATGCTGAACGTGGGCTTATCACCATGGTGGCGGGCGATGTGGTGTACATCCAGCGCCACGGCGGGAAGATCTCGCTGAAGGTCGATGGCGAAAAGCTCAACGGTCAAAGCCAGCCCCAGCACGGGTCAACCACGCCGGACATGACCGCAACGCCGGGCGTGGAAAACACCGGCACCATCAACGCCAGGCAAGGCGCTGTCATGCTTGGTGCAGGAGACATGTACGCTCTGGCGGTTCGCAACTCCGGCACTATCAGCGCTTCACAGGGTGAAATCACTGTCGCTGCGAAAGACGGCCTGATTCACAACACCGCCTCCGGCTCCATCAGCGCTGACGCCAACAGCGGCCAGGCCGGTTCGGTCGTCATCCAGGGCCCGAGCATTCTCAACAGCGGATCAATCACCGCTGACGCCAACAGCGGCCAGGCTGGCTACGTGGAAGTCACCAGCCAGAATCACACCTATCTCACCGATGGCAGCCATATCTCCGCTGCGGGCAAGACCGGTCACGCACACGGCGGCGACATCCTGATCCACAGCTACGACGGCACCACCGTCATGGCTGACGGCGCAACCGTTGACGTCTCCGGCGGCGCAGCGGGCGGGGATGGCGGATTCGTTGAAGTCTCCGGGAAGCACCTGACCTTCAACGGTCACGCTGAACTCAGCGCACGCAGCGGCTACGCCAAAGGAACGCTGCTGCTCGACCCGCACAACATCATCATCAACAATACCGGCGGCCACGACGGCTTCCTCAATGATGGAATCATTGACTTCGGCGAGCCCTCGACCGCGCTGGATACATACATCAACGTCAGCACCTTCGCCAACATCGTCGGCGACATCATCCTGCAGGCCACCGGCTCCATCTATGTCGGTCAGAACGAAGGCGACACCTACCAGCTCGTCCTCAATCACAACAACAACCTCATTCTGCAGGCCTACAAGGTCATTACCGTCCGCATTCCCATCATCGGAGCCAACAACGTGGTGATGCAGGCGGACTACGACAACAACCATTACGGTTGGGTATCGATCAACGTGCCGCTGCAGTTTGCGGGCAACGCTGAGTTCTCCGGCACCGACATCTACCTGCAGGGCCACAGCCTGCAGACCGGCGGCTGGCAGCGCTATTACAGCCCAACCCACCTGGGCACCGACTACCTGCTCACCGGAACCGACATCACCTTCCACAGTACGCTCAACTCCAACGTCAGCGCACTCAATCGCAGCCTGACCATCCACGGCAACGCGCACTTCCTTGACAGCACGGGCGGCAACCATGAACTCCGGTTCCTCGACGTCCACGGCAATACTACGCTTGCCGGCGGCTACGTGCAGACCAGCGGCCGACAGCGATACCTCGGCGCCACGTCTCTTGATGCTGATGCGCACCTGTTCTCCAGCGGCGGCGAGCTGATTGAGTTCGGCGGCGCGGTTGACGGCGGACACAACCTGTTTGTGGAAACCGCAGGCCTGACCCACTTCAACGGCCCCGTGGGCCAGAACGAGGCGCTTGCATCAGTGGTGACTGATGCTGCAGGCCACACCCGCATCTCGGGCGACATGCACGCCGGCGTGATCGATTTCAACGATGACGTCAGCCTTGGCGATCACGTCGCACTGACCGGCGACACGTCGGTCGACTTCCGTAAAACCCTCAACGGCCAGGGCCACGACCTGACCATCAACTCGCCGCTGACGACTTTCCACGGCGAGGCAAGCCAGCTTGGCCTGCTGCAGACCGATGCAGCCGGCACAACCCGCATCGGCGCGAACATCACCGGCCGCGGACTCGATTTCAACGATGACGTGCATCTGCTCGCTGATGCGGTGCTGACCGGAACCGAATTCATCGACTTCGACAAGACCGTCAACGGCAGCCATCATCTTGTCACCAATTCCGATCGGCTTGTCCGCTTCGGCGGCAACGTCGGCAATCTTCAGGCTCTGGCTTCGCTCACCACCAACGTGGGCGGCCCCAATGACCTGAACAGCAATCTGGTGATCATCGACGGCACGCTGATTCGCGCACTCGGCAACATCGCATTCAACCCTGCCGGCCGCAACGCACCCGCGCAGGTGGCCACCATTGCCGGCCGCAACCTGGCTGGCCTGCACGTTCACTCGCTCAACGGCAGCATTCTGATGGGCCAGCACGAGAAGCTGACGTCCCTTGGCGATCTGCATCTGCAGGCAGTCAATGGCGCAATCACCGTGGGCGATCTCAATACGCCGGGCGTCATGCGTGTGACCTCGCCTGACATCCGAATCTGGAGCCGCGCTGGCGGATCGATCGTCAACTATACCGGCGGATTCGATTCCGATGAGTCGGTCGATTTCATCGCAGGCGAGCGCATCATCTTTTCCAGTACGCCGACGGTGCTCGGCTCGGGCGCGCGGCCGATCTTCGCCACCCGCTCAGGCGGCCTGTTCAGCAGTACGCTCGATGGCTTCACGCGTCGTTCGTTCAGCGGTCTTGATGCCGGCCGATTCACCTTTGGCGGCACGGTGCTCGATCTGACTGCAGCGCCGACTGATAAGCCGCCGATTGAGCGTCCGCCTGCGGAACTGGCCACCGCGCTGGATGACGCCCCGACGCGCATCAAGGATTTCGTGCCGCGTGAGCCCTTCGCGATGCGTCCGATGGAACGTCTGGCCATCTATCTCCGCTCGCTGGGCGCTGATGAACTGACAGGCGCGTTGACCGGCCGGGCGTTGTACAACGATGCACCGGAAAATCCCGCTGTGCAGCCTGAGCAGGCGACCGTCGTCGCAACCCGGCTCCGGCGCGATTCGGTCATCAGCGTCGTCGATCGATACGCCAGCATGTTCCTGAAAGAAACGACCGACGAAGAAAGCGGCGAAACGCTGCCGGTGGATCAGTCGCCGTTCATTCGCGAAGCCTTGGCAAGCGCGTGGCAGTCGTATCTGGATCGCCAGGTGGACAGCGGCGAGCTTGATCCCGCCAGCTTCTACGCGTTCCTCCAAAGCGATCCCGAAATGCAGGACGCACTGGCGTATGTCGATGGCCTGCGTGGGCTGTTCCACGAGCTGTGGGTGATGGGCGCGACGCGGCTTGAACTTCGTCGCTCGCTCGACAGCGTGCTCGGCCCGATCACCCCCGAACAGATGCAGCAATCGCAACTTGAGCAGGCGCTGCAGATCGATGCGATCCTGAGCAACCTCAGCTGACCCCCTTGCTCATCTCTCTTAAAACGCCCAACCAGGAGGCAGGTTGGGCGTTTTACTTTTTGCTGCATTGTGGAACTTCTGTTTTCTGTGATCCGCCTTTGTGCGTTTGGCTTTCTCAATCCGTCAGCTCGATTCGCGGATCGATCCAGCTATAGAGCACATCCACCGCAAGATTGAGCATGATGAGTATTGACGAATACGTCACCACCACGCCCATGATGAGGGTGAGGTCTTTGCTCAGTACGCCGTCAACAAAATGCTGGCCGATGCCGGGCACTGCAAAGATCTTCTCCACCACGAACGAGCCGGTCATCGCTGCTGCGCATGCCGGCCCCAGATAGCTTAAAACAGGCAAAAACGCATTCTTCAGCGCATGCTTGAGAATCACTGTCCGCTCGGGCAATCCCTTGGCTCGTGCGGTGCGAATGTAGTCAGCTGCAAGCTGCTCAATCATGCCCAGGCGCGTCAGGCGGGCAATGTATGCAGCAAATGGAAGCGACAGCGTGATTGCAGGCAGCACCATGGATGAAAGCCCGCCCCAGCCAGCAATCGGAAACCACTTGAGCCACACCGCAAATACCACAAGCAGCGCGGTGCCGACGACAAACGTCGGCAGGCTGATGCCGACCAAAGCGATCAGCAGCGTGAGTGAATCCATCCACGATCCGGGCCTGATCGCACCGATCACCCCTGCGGAAATGCCGATGACGCATGCAAGCACAATGGCGGCCAGCCCCAGCGTGATGGATACCGGCAGCCCTGCAGCAAGAATCTCGTTGACCGTCCAGTTTTCGTGCGTCAGGCTCGGCCCGAGATCAAACGGCACATCGTGCTTGCGCAAAAGCCAACTGACGCCGGTCGCCTTGCCCAGATAGTCCCAGTAAAAAGCCCAGCCGCTGTCAAGCGCGTACTGGGCTTGCATCGCATGAGCGATCTCCTCCGGCGGTCGACGCCCCTGTTTCTCCAGCGGGTTGCCCGGAATCATCCACGCCAGCACAAAGGTGATCGTGTACACCGTCAGCAGAATCAGCGGCATCTGAATCAGTCGTCGGCAAATCAACGCAAGCATGATGATGGCGTCACGATCATAAGCCAGGAGTCGACCTGCCGATGGCGCATGCGTGTTCAACTGCGCCGGACTGATTCATCCGCAGCAGACGGGCGTTCGCATTACAGCGGCATAAACTCAAACTTCTGTCCGCCGACCGATGCCTCGTACATCAATCCCGCTTCACCCATGGTGAACACCAGCACGCCGTCGCTGAACTTGGCGTTTGCGCCGGTTCCGGAATGGGCCGCCACTGCTGAAGCCTGCGCAGCAAGCGCGAATTCACCTGACTTGAAGCGATCAAGCGCTGCTTTGTTTTCAAAGAAAATAATCTCGCTGTAACTCTGGCCGCCAAGCTGAAAACCGATGGAACCCTGCGTGAGGTCGCAGTAGCCAATCAGCTTGCCCTGCTCGAACACCTGGCCTCGGCCGTACGCGCCGCCCACGCCAACAGCGCCCTTGCCGACGGTGGGGAACACCGCATAGCCGTAGGCGCTTTCAAAAAGCGACGCAAGCGTCGGATCCTGCTTCTTGAAGTTTGCGATCGTCTCGTCGACACGCAATCCCAGCGCCTGGCGGCCGGCCTCCGTTGTCGGCGCGGTTGAACACGCTGCGCCGCCAAAGCACACACCAGCGATCATCAAACCAGCAAGCATTCGTCTCATCATTGCATGCATTCCTTTGCAAAAAAAACTGGAGGGCAACAGTGAACAGACATACATCTGTGCAGCACCATATCACGAACACATCGTTTCACGCTATTATTTGAGCGACATTATTTGAACGTGGTGCACTTCAGGATTGGCCTTTTCTTTTTTCTGGATCTGCCAGAGATATTGAATCAGTCGGGGATGATGGGGCACCCCCCTGACCGCGCCAGGCTCATACATGTAGACCTCCACGAGCTGGCAGATGGGAATCAGCGGCAGTTCATGTTCAAACAGCAGGCGCTCAGCTTCCTGCAGCAGCTTCATTCGCGCATCTGGATCGCGCTCCACTGCAGCCTCATCGAGCAGTTGATCAAACGCCTTGCTGCTGAAGCCGCGGTCGTTGTTCCCGTCGCCGGTTCGGTTGATGTCGAGAAAAGTCGTCGGATCGCCGTAATCGCCGTACCAGCGCCCGCGTGCGATCATGAACTTACCGAGCTTGAGGTCTTCCTTGTAGAACTTGGTGTCGGCCGATCGCAGTTCAACACGCACGCCCAGATGCTGCTCCCAGTGCGCTTTCAACGCCAGCGACATCCAGCGATAGCGCTCAGCGTTGGTGGTCCAGAGCAGATCAACAACAGGAAACGGTTCGCCGCGCTCATTTTCAACCAGGCCATCCTGATCGCGGTCGATCCAGCCTGCGCTGGCCAGTTCAGCCTTGGCACGCTGCAGGTCGTACCCCAGGCCCTGGGGGCTTTCGTATCCCGGTATTGAACCGGGCGGAATCAACGTGTTGGCGATCGGCTCATTCAGCCGCGTTGCGTCGCGCACGATGGCGTGTTTGTTCACGCTCAGCGCAAAGGCCCGGCGCACCCGGGCATCGGCAAAGGGGTTCGCCCGGCCGTCAGCAAGCGTGGGGCGGCAGTTGAAGCTGTAGAAATCGGTGCCGAAGGTCGGGCGCGGATGAATGTTGCGCCGCTCGCCTGACTGCGGTGCCGGCAGCAGAGCCAGCGCATCGTCAAAGCTCATGCCGTCTTGCAGCAATTGACTGATGGTTTCCTGATGCCGCTGAATATACCGCTCGCGCTGCTGGAGCATGTCAGCGACGTATTCTGCGCCAACGTCAAGCAGCCAATCTGCTGCGCCGGATTCAAACGCCATGACCGCAGTGTTGGCGTCGGGAACAGTGATCACCGCAACCGATTCATTGCGCATGATCTCCGGCCGATGGTAGTGCGGATTGCGCACCAGACGCATGTCGCGTTTGTAGCGCCATTGTTCGAGCACATATGGCCCGTTGCTCACCAGCGTCCCGGGGCGGGTCCAGTCGTGCTTCTGGCGCAAGTGGCCAGTATTGGGATCGAGGCTGATGAATCGCCGCTGACTGATGGGTGGCGGCGTCACGCCGATCCAGCCCCGCTCACGCATTGCCGGCTGGGAGGTGACCGCCTCCGGCCAGCCTTCGACCGTCGGCCGATGCACGGGATGCGCAACCGGGAAGCACACCAGGTCAAGAAAATACGCCGTCGGCTGCTTCAGACGAACCTGCAGCGTGCGGTCATCAAGCGCCTGGATGCCGACGGTTTGAGCAAAGCGGCGCTCAGCAGCATCCAGCAGCGCCTGAGCGTCCTGTCCAGCGTGTTTCTGCTTCGCAAACTCCGCAAGTTGCTCGGCGCGCCAACGGAAGAACTCCTGTGCGCCGTCGATCACAAAAAACAGGTTGGAGTAATCCGCTGCGGTATCGGGCCAAAGCAGACGGCTCCACGCATACACAAAATCGTGAGCCGTCACGGGATCGCCGTTGGACCATCGAGCGCTTGGGAAAATTGAGAAAGTGTACGTCAAGCCATCAGACGAGATATGCGGGAGTTCAGCCGCGGCAGGCTCGATTGACAGATCGTTATTGTTCCACCGTACCAGTGGTTCATAGAGCGCATGGGCCAGGCGAAAATCCTGCAGATAGCTCATGCGCTGCGGATCAAGCGTAAACGCATCGCTGCGATTGATGATCACAACATCCGCGTCAATGACCGGATCATCCCACCAGGCCACTGCAGCAAGGACCAACAGCACAACCAGTAAGGGCGAGACGATCTTCATGGCGAAGTACGCCGATATCGGCAAAACCCATCAGAAAGATCGAATCGGCACCGCACCGTCTGGCGCACCGCACTGCGCCCGCATATGCCGCGCGTGCGACAACGCCGACTCGAACAGGCGTCAGTTGTGACGGTTCTGCCTTATGAGGACAAACAGGCTATCGGCGATAGGGCGCACCGCTGAGGACTTCATTCCACGCCTTGACGCCTGCGATGAAGCGCTCGCGATCGCCTCTGTTCCACGCCTCGCGCATTTGCGTTGATGGGCTTTTTCCTGAGCCGCGAACCTGTGTGTCGATCAGCGGCAGAAACGTTTCGCAACTGCCCACCACCATGGAATGAAGCTGCTTGAGTTCCGCATCGGCCTGCGCCGCATCCCAGCTTCGCTCAATGCTGCTCAGCAACTTGCCCAGCGAAGGCGCCAGCGTGATGCTCATGGCTCGACGTTCATCGCCGGGAACATCGCTGTTGAGAAACTGTGTGCGGAGGTTGACCACGCCGTAGTTGGTCACCGGCACGATCAGCGACTGGGGCTCCTGACTTTCAGATTGCGCAATTCGGTCGATGACCGCCACCACCGCTTCAAGCAGGGCGGCCCGAACGCGTTGCCGATCGGCCAATGCCGTCAGCGACGGATCGTCAGCGGCATTCAGGGCTTCCAATTGCCGCCCCAGCACCAGCGGATTGTCCTCGCCGATTGCTGCTTCCCGCAGGCGATTGGCTGCGTCAACCACCTTGTTCGGCGTCAGCGTGCGAAGCTGCAATGCGTTTCTGGCGTCTGCTGCAGCACGCAGGCGAATCTGCCAGCGCGGCTCGTTACGCAGCGACACATGCTCCAGCAGCACAGTCATGGCGCGATCCGAGCCCAGTTCAGCCAGCACCAGCATCGCATTGGTCGCAGCGTGCAGGCTGCCCTGACGGATGACACTTTGCAGCGGCGGCACCGCAGCCATGCTGTAATCGAAGCGGAATGCACCTGAAACGTTCAGGCCCCGCAAGGGCTGAATCAGCTCACGTCGCGCCCGCTGCACGTCTTCCGGCGATGCGCTGGGGCGAGCCAGCATGTCGGTCCAGTACTCGGCATAGGCCTTGACCTGCTGCACCTGTTCGGGCGTCAGGCGCGCCTGGCTGACCACCGAGCTTGGGATCGACGACGGGGCCTGCGCCAACACGCGGCCCGAAAAGCCCTGCGCAACCGCCAGGGCCACAATAAGCGGTACCAACATCGAAACGGGACGGCGGCTGTCCATTGATAGCATGGCTCCAAGTACGATTCCGGCGACAATCGACGCCGAACCCAGCAAACTCACGACCGTACCAACGGCGATGGTGAGTGTCAACGAAGGGTCGCCTCAGCGACGGGTTTTCTGTTCCGGCAGTACGCCGCCACGAAACCCCGCATATTTGCCCCTCCCCCTCGACGGGTCTACATTGCCCGCCGAACCTTGTGCCCTCAGACCGATTCAAGACGGCCCTGAAGGCGGATCGATGACCTATACGCCGCGCAGTGTTGGGCGGTTGATGAAAATCTGACAGCCGCATCAGCGCGGGCCAGATCAGCAGCGCGAGAACGCCATGAGCCTGATCCTCCATAAAAATCGTTTTCTTTCCGTGTTTTTCGCTGCCATATGCATGCTTGCAGCCGTCGCTGACCCCCTGGCGCCCTGCAGCGCTGCGGAACTTTCAGCCCAGCAGCGTCTGGCGACTGAATTGATCCGCGTCAGCCACAGCCGCGCCGCAGCCCAGCCGCTCACAACCGATGCGCTGGATACGGCAGTCATTCTGGCTGAACTGGCTGCCGAACTTGATCCGGAGAATCCCCGAATCTGGAACAGCGTGCTTGGATTGTCGCTGCTGGCTGAACGGGAACAGCTTCGAGACCGGGCCGCGGAGCGGCTGACGCAGCTTGATCCAGCCAATGAGCAGGCGCGGCTGCTGCGGCTTACCGCAGCGATCGACGCCTATCAAACCGTTGAAGAGCGTGTTGCTGCTTATGAGACGCTACTGCGCGAGGAGAACATTCCTCGTCTGGGCCAGCCCATCGCATCACGCCTGGCGTACGCGCTGGCTCTGCTCCACCGCCGCAGCGGCGACGAAGCGCAGTTTTCGCACTGGCTGAGCCGGTCCATTACGCTCGATCCGGCCAATCGAACCGCCCTGGCGCTGGCCACCGGATTTTTCCGCATGCGCGTGCAGGATGCTGTGGGTGAAGCGGAGCTGCTGACCACGCTCATGCTGGCTGATCCGGTCGACATTACAACGCAGGTCGTTTTGGGCCAGTTGCTTCTGGAAAATGGAGCCTACTCCGGCGCTGAGCGAATTTATCGCCTGGCGGTCAATAGCGCCGAGGCGGATCACACCGCGCCTTCCAACAACCTGTTGGCTGACTACGCCATCGCCCAGTGGGCGCGCGGCAACCATCAGGCGGCATTGGAAACACTCCGCAAGCGGCAGGCGGAGATGGACGAGGCATTTCGCGACATGCTGCGGCGGCAGAATCCCGACATGCCCGCTTTGGAAGTCGCGCGGGCCCGGGCGCCGCGCGATCCCATGCTGACCACGGTGCGCGCAGCCATATTGGCCTCGCGACAGGACGCCGCTGCACATGCTGCTGTTGAAGAAGCGCTCACATCCCACAAGGAAATCCTGGATTCGCTCGAGCAGTCTGACACAGCTTCTCCCGAGCAACTGGCTGAGGCGAAGCTTCAAATGGCGTGGGTGGCGGTGTGGCTGGGCGATGATCTGTCCAAGGTGCGCGAGCTGGTTGACGCTGCCGATACCCTGTTCCCCCTCAGCCAGCAGGCCAAAGACCGCTTTGAGGGGTGGCTGGCGTATCGATCAGGCGATCTGAACCGGGCCATCGAGCTGCTTTCACCCATTGCTGAGGTCGATCAACCGGCACGCATCGGCCTTGGCCTGACGCTGTTGCAGCAGGGCCAGACGCAGAAGGCGGCCTTGGCGTTTCTTGAAGCCAATCGGGCCCAGCCGGGATCGCTTCTGGGCATCTGGGCTGCGCACAAGCTGGCTGAGCTGCTCGGCCGGCGCGTACCGCTGAGCGATGAAGCGACGCGCCTGGA
>CAZNPU010000024.1:0-56522 GCA_964575335.1 uncultured Isosphaeraceae bacterium
CCACGGGTTTCCACCCGTGGCTATGAGTCACAGTCATAGTAATGATCACTCCTTGCGACTTTTTAGCCCGTCAAGCAGAACTTACTCCGGCAGGGGGGTTGTTTCGACATCCTTGGCGCGGTTGACTCGTACGCCGTAGGTAATCACCGAGGCTTTTGAGCCTGTCGCGCTGGCCGGCACCGCCAGCAGCCATTTGAGCAATCCCTGCGGTTTTTCCTCTTCCACATATTTGGCATCGCTGGCCAGCGGCGCTGCGAGATCAACCAGGTCGATCTGAATCTCACTGCTTCTTGATACCGGATATCGATCCCACAGTTCCAGGGTGATGTCGCGTCCTGTGCCGTTGTCGATCGAGATGCGATAGTCATAACTGGTGCGCCGCCCGCCGCCGAGCAGTCCCGTTGATTCGGTCTTTTTTGCCACCAGTTGGCGCGCCACTTTGACTGCTCGATCAATGCCAAAGTGCGCTTTGAATTCGCCAGCAGGGGGGACCGAGTCCATTCGAGTCGGCCCGATGAAGTCCTGATCGAGAAAGACCGACGCTTTGCCGGGCAAGAGCTGATACGCGCTGCTGTTGACCAGATCGCCCCGCAGATAGACCGAATCGCTCAACAGCGGCACCGCCACATGACGGAACTTCACCGGCGCGTCGATTGATGCGATGCGCACGCGCTGCTGCCGCTGCGAGTCTGATTTCACCGTCGCAGTGCGCGGCAGCACAAACGCCACGGCAGGCCCGCTGCCGGTGATGGCAGCCTCGCTGTCCATGGCGAGGCCCAGTCTGTGAGCCGGTGGTGCAGCAGCCGGCGTCGCCTCCATCGCTACCGACTTCAGTGTGTAGGGATCCGGCCGCGCCACATCGACAAACCATGGCTGAATCGTCGGCGGATGGGCGGCGGCGGTCGGTTGCGCGGTCGAAAGCGTCAAACGCACATCGTTCCAGTCTTCGCCGGTGCGCTGCGTGATGACAGCATCGTATTCAACCGTCATGCTGGAAAGATCGCCCGCTGCGCGAATGTTGTACGCCGGCTCCCAGGTGGCTTCATAGGTCAGATACGTCAACTGCGCCGTTACATCGCCAGCCTCAGTGATCACTGCAGTGATCGTGGCGATGCGTTCAACGGTGTCGGCAGCCAACTTATCCCGCTCGGCTTTTACCTTTGCAAGCTGCTTTTCAATCGCCTGCTGCTTATCATCAATCAATCGCCTGGCTTCCGCCAGCCGCGCGCTTTCTTCCGCAAGAAACGCCAACTGCTGACGCACCGCCTCCAGATCAACCCGCTCCGTGCCCGCATCTCGGCCTGCTTCCGTTGCAGCTCGCTTGGTCAAACCTGCAAGAAACTCCGCCTGCAATATGAGCGGCGCACGCTGATCGTGCAATGCGTTCAGTTCGCTCTGCAACTGCTCAATCTGTTTATCCAGCTCCGCCACCTTCGGCGAGCTCTCACCGCTTTGCTTCTGCTCGGCATAATCCACCCCAATCACCCGCCCCAACCCGTTCAGTCTCGCCTGCAATGACTCGGGCGCGATCGCCTTAGGGAGATTTCCAAAGCGAAGCGCATACGTGCCCGGCTCAAGCGACGCGCTGCCGATGCGCGTCACCGCAGCGCGGCCCTGATACAAGGTCACGTGACTGACAGCTGCGTCAGCAAGGTCAATCGTTTGCGGCTGAGACGTCTGGTAAAGGGCTTGCACAGGAGGCGTTGCTGCCCATGCGAGCGCTGCTGCCGCTGCCAGTACGGAAAAGCGAATCATCTGCATCATCTTGCCTTGCAATTGGTGGAAACGAGTCATGGTGAGCGTTGAAGACCGAGCAACTGCGGCTTGCCGCGTTTATCGGCAAATTTGTTGCGAGGTTATGAACGTTCGCGCAGCCTGACGAGCCGGCCACGCAATCGCATCACATCGCCCCGCCTCGCCTTGCCTTGCCTCTCATCAATCATGAACGACCGAGAGCGCACAATCTTAATTTGGAATTCACGTTGGAATTTGCGCCTACGATCCGCGGGGCAATCCGCTGATGCCGTTTGCGGTTTTTGATGCCCGGATCGATTGTGGCTGGGCTTGTGCCTGCCGATCACCGCGCTGCGGAGCGTAGATTGCCGGCGGCTCGGGTCGAATGCTCAAGCCCATCCTCGCTGCGATACCTCATGCCAAGAAGGCGTTAGATGTAGCAACATTGAAATGCGCACAGCACAACAGTGATTGGCAAGGCTGCGAGCCGGGAGAAGCAGTGTGCTGGATGGCGTGGCAGCGGGTCAGATCTCGCTGATTTCCGCTGTCTTCTTTGCACAGATGCTGTCGATTTGCTCGATGTGCTTTTTCGTCAGCTCCTCAACCTTTTCTTTGCCGGTTTTGCCTTCGTCCTCGGAAATGGGATTGCTTTTGTCCTTGACAAGCTGATCGATTTGCTTGTTGGCGTCGCGGCGTTCGTTCCGCACCGCCACCTTGGCCTCTTCAGCCATCTTGCGCACCTGCGCGACAAGCTGTTGACGCCGCTCCGCTGATGGCGGCGGCACGTTGATGCGGATCGAATTGCCTTCGGACATCGGATTCAGTCCAAGATCGGCCTTCTCCAGCGCCTTGATAATGTCGTTCTTCGACGCAGGATCGAAGGGTTTCACCAGCAACTGCGTTGGCTCCGGGACGCTGACCGCGGCAATAGCCTTGAGTTCAGTGGGGTTGCCGTAGTAGTCAACCTTCACGTAATCGATCAACGCGGTGGTGGCCCGGCCGGTGCGGATGCCTCGCAGTTCGCGCTCGAAATGCTCGAGCGATTTATCCATCTTGGCTTTGCATTCACGCAGAATCTGATCGATGGTCATGGCGGCGCTCCAGTCTCCAAAGAGCAGGCATGATAGCGAAAAACCGCCGCTGCGGGCCGGCAGGGCGATTGGCTCACGCTATCTGCAGATGATTGATGATCGCGTCCTGCGACAGTCACCAAAAGCCACCGTGCATGCGTGAGCCAAAACTGTGCGAGGCAGACGAGCAGCAGCAAGCAGGAAAGAAGCAGCGGCGCGTCACACCCACAGCATGGACTTGCTCTTTACTGCAGAGATATGAAACCCCGCTGCATGTGCACGGTCAATGGCGGAACTCGCGCATAAACCAGGCGCCGGCGGCGTATAGCCATGAGCATGGACGAACGCTGCTTTCGATTGGACGGATGGCGCTGGTCAGTTTGTCACCAGCGTGCCGAGGTTTTCACCCTGCACCACGCGGCGGATATTGCCTGGGCGCTTGAACTCGAACACCATCACCGGCAAGTCGTGCTCCATGCACATTGCCAGCGCGGTGAGGTCCATCACCTTGAGCTGGCGTTCCATTGCCTCGGCAAATGTCAGGCGGTCAAAACGCTTTGCGGCGGGGTCGGTTTTGGGATCGCTGGTGTACACGCCGTCCACCTTGGTGGCTTTGAGCAGGATGTCTGCGTTCAGTTCGATGCCTCGCAGCGAAGCGCAGCTGTCGGTGGTGAAAAACGGATTTCCCGTTCCTGCAGCGAGAATCAGCACGCGGCCTTTTTCGAAATGCCGCAGGGCCCTGGCGCGGATGAACGGCTCAGCCACGGCGGGGATGTCGATGGCCGACATGAGCCGCGTCGGCTGGCCGAGGTTTTCCAGCGCCACCTTGAGGGCCATGCCGTTGATTACCGTGCCAAGCATGCCCATGTAGTCGGCGGTGGACTGGTCGATCTGGCCTTCTCGGGCCAGTTCTGCGCCGCGGATCATGTTGCCGCCGCCGACGACCACTGCCACCTCGCTGCCGACCTTGGCTGCCTCTGCAATCTCGTTGGCAATAACCGCCAGTTCTTCGGGGTCAATCCCAAACTGGCCGGGTTTGGCGAAACTTTCCCCACTGATCTTGAGTATCACACGACGGTAACGGGGCATGGGCGCATCGGGCATGAGTCGGCTCTGCTGTCAAATAGTCCTGGTGAATTGCTCGGGCCGCAGCATACGGCGGCCACCGGCGAATTGGACCGCCGTGTAGTCGCGGGGTCAAGCCGGTTGTGCTTCACGGCCGATAATCCGGCTGGCCCTATGATTCCTGACGAGGCGATGATGCGTAAGTCTTCTTGTTGGGCGGGCCGACGCATGTGACCAGACCTTGCCGATGACCAAGCTTTCCGATCAACACAATCCATCGACGACTGCCGAGTTGCGAGCAGCCGTCGAGCGCCTGCAGGCGGTAGTGTGGCAATTGGAGCAGGAGCGGCTGGAGCTGTACCAGCAGCGTCGCCGGCGGATGATCTTCGTGGCGGTGTCGCTGTCGATTCTGTTTCACATTGCGCTTCTGATCTACTTCGGGCGTTTGCCCATGCCGGGCAGTGCAGGCGGCAGTGTTGCCGAGGTCACCTACGAATTTGCCATTTTGAATGAAGAGCAGCTTTCGCTGCTGGAGCCGACGGAGTTTGATGACCTAGCCGGCGAAGAGGCCGTACTGGAGGAGCCGGATTCGCCGCCGGATGCCGCCGAACTCAACCCGGCGGTGACGTCAGCTGACCTGGCAGTGGCGGCGTCAAGCGCTGTGCCATCGCTGGGTGGCGGGGTGGGCGACGGTCTGGGCGACGGCATGGGATTGGGCGGCGGGAGCGGCGGCACATCGTTTTTCGGCATCAGTTCCAGGGGCACCCGCTTTGCCTACATTGTTGATATATCGGGATCAATGGCGTCGAATCGGCGTATGGAAGTGGCGATGCGCGAACTGAGCCGGTCCATCGACAGCCTGCCCGATTTTGCGTATTTCCACGTGCTGATGTTCAGCAACAGCTACATCGAGCCGCCGATGCAAAAAGGCTGGATGCGCGCAAAGAAAAGCACGGTGCGGCAATACATACGCTGGTTCAACAGCCTGTCGCCCGACGGCGGCACCTTGCCGGCCGCTGCGTTCCACCACGTCTTTTCGCTTGAAGTGCGGCCTGATGTAATTTTCTTCCTGACCGATGGCGAGATCAACGAATTTACGC
This sequence comes from uncultured Isosphaeraceae bacterium, assembly GCA_964575335.1. Classification (GTDB taxonomy): domain Bacteria; phylum Planctomycetota; class Phycisphaerae; order Phycisphaerales; family SM1A02; genus CAZNPU01. Next base: position 4,970 of record CAZNPU010000024.1, read on the forward strand.
CTCAGGACCTGGCTGCGCTGAATCGGCGCGGCAAGAAGGTGGTGGTGAACACAATCGCATTCGGCGATCCCGCAAGTCAGGAAGCGCTCAAGCAGATGGCACGCGAATCAGGCGGCACGTATCGCTTTGTTCCATCCGGAGGAAACTACCCGTGATGCCAAAGGCCGCATGGCTGTCCATATTCATGCTGACAGTTGCTGTGGGCATGATCGCCATACCAGCGCGCGGCGACACGGTGGAGCGCCGCGGGATGGCGCCTGCGCTGCAGGGGCGCGTGCTGACCACTGACGACGCAGGGGTGCGCATTGAGACCGAAAGCGGCGCAACGCTCTTTGTGCCATGGGACCGCGTGCGCGATGTCAAACTCGACAAACCCGACCCGCTGCTTTCTGAATATCTGCGGCGCGCAGCAGACATCTGGCGCGCTCGAACGCGGCTGGAACGCAACGACCTTGAACTGGCTGAACCGCTGTTTGAGCGATTGTTCGAACATTACCGGGGCCAGACGCATGAAACGGCTCTTGTTGTTGCTGAGGGGCTGTTGCGCTGCCGTCTGGCGCGCGGCGCAAACGATCTGGCAGTGATTCCGGCGCTCGAAGTGACCCGGCTGTATCGCGCAGGTATTTCGACAACCAGTTACGCAACGCTTCCGCCGGTGTTCGATGCGTCAAGCTCGCTTTGTCCGGCCCTTGCGCCGGTGTGGGTGACAGCGACGCCGCTGGTTCGAATCGAGCGAGAACTGGCTGCGTACGAATCGCTTGCTGACGCAACAGTCGCGTCGCTGGCGTCGCTGTATCGGCGAGCGATGCGTCAACAACTAGGCATGGCGGTTGAGCCTGAGAGAGCAGTGCAGGCGGCTGATCACGGCGGCGTGATGCTGTTGCGTGCGATTGTTGAGACGACGTCACCCGATGCGCAGCAGCGTGCAGCGGCTCGCAATCGATTGGAGCACGACCTGCCCAAGCTTCCGCCATGGGCGCAGGCCTGGGCGCATTATTTCATTGGCGTATCGCTGCTGGAGGAACCCTCAGAGCAGTCGCAGCAGCGCGGCATGGTGTCGCTGGTACATCTGCCGGCTCGTTTTTCCAGTGAGCAGCCATTTCTTGTTGGCCTTGCGCTGGCTCGACTCAGCAGCGCATTTGAAGCTGCCGGTGACAGTGAAGCGGCATCGAAACTTCATGCCGAGCTTCAACGGTTGTATCCCCATCATGCGGTGCTCGTTCAGGCGGGCAATCGTGTTTCATCTCATGCCATAAAGGGCAATCCATGACGTACAGTCTTGGAACATTCGCTTCGATTCTTCTCGCACAAGCCGACGAAAGCGGTACCGGGCCGTCGTTTCTGCAGTTCATCCACGGCGGCGGCGTTGTGGGTTATATCATCATCGGCTTGAGTATCGTCGGGCTGGCGATGGTGATCATCCATCTGCTGCAGATCCGCCGCAAATCGCTCATTCCGCCCGAGCATGTGCAGTCGCTCGATACGCTTTTGGCGCAGGGTGACATTGTAGGCGCGCTTGAGTATTGCATCACGCCTGAGAATGATTCGTTCATCACCCGCATTCTCGCTGCCGGATTGACGCGATACCAGAAATCAGCGTTTGGTGCATTTGAGATCAAGACCGCCATTGAAGAAGCCGGCGAGGAGCAGACTGCGCGGCTGTATCGCTCGACTGATGCGCTGGGCGTGATCGGTTCGATCTCGCCGCTGCTTGGGCTGCTCGGCACGGTGTGGGGTATGATCGGCGCGTTTGCGACTGTGTCGCGCAGTGCGGTGAATGACGCCAATTATTATGAATCGCTGGCGGGCAACATTAGCTTTGCGCTCATCACCACGCTGCAGGGATTGGTTGTCGCCATTCCATGCGTGGCGTTGTACACGTTTTTCCGCAACCGCATTGATGCGTTTACTTCAGAAGCGGCGGCGGAAATTGAGCGGCTTGTGCTGCACATCGAGTCGGCGACGCCCGGCATGGGTGCTCCGGGACCGGCACGCTCAGCGCCGCGGCCGACTCCTGCGCCGCCCAATCCGACTATTCCAGGAAGTCAGGGACGGCCATGAGACTGTCGCGACGACGACGTGAGCGGCTGGTTGAGCTGGACATGACGCCGATGATCGACGTTGTGTTCCAACTGCTCATCTTCTTTCTGGTCAGCGCGCAGATGGTGCACCTCACCCGCGCAGATATCGAGTTGCCGCAGGAACAGGGCGAACAAAACGAACAGCCCGAGCAGGCGGGGCTTGTCATCAACCTGACCGCGAACGGCGAAATCATTGTCGCAGACCGAACAGTCGAATTGAACGAGCTGGATTCCCTGGTGCGCGAGGCGATTCGTCAAACCGCCAGCCAGGATCCGGAGAAGTTGAAGCTGATCATCCGTGCGGATCGTCACGCAGCCGCTTCTGATCTCAATCAGATCATCGAACGTCTGCACAGCATGGGCGTCGGCGTCGCACGAATCGCGACCTCGCCGATACGGTGAGTTTGGAAAAGCAGTGCATTGAATCGGAAATTTGAAATTCACAGAATCTGATCTGAAATCTGAAATTCGAAGTTCGCGACTTCGGATGGCGAGATTGCAAAACAAAATTGAAGCGTCGTTGTCGTTATTGCATTCTCTGAACGTATTACTCTTTACCTGCACCCCACAGCAGAACACACCGCACTGATGCGCATTGGTACCAGAAAATCCCGGCGTCGACAGGACCGTGTGACGTTGAACATGGCCAGTTTCATCGACGCCACCTTTTTGCTGTTGGCGTATTTTCTCGTCACAACGTCGCTGACTATGCCCGAAGATCGGCTCAGCCCGACGCTGCAGACGCGATCGCCCGAAGCGGGGCAGGCCAGCGACTTTCAAATGCAGAAAGTCGATGTGCTGCGCATCGACGGCGAACCGGTGTATCGACTGTCGTCTCGTGTGCTACGCGACCGCACCGAGCTGCGCGATGCGCTGGAGCCGCTTCCCAAGGATGCGGGCGTGTTCATTCTGGTACACGATGAGGTTCCCGTCGGGTTTGCTGTGGCTGCCATTCAAGTGGCGCGCGATATGGGATTCGATCAGGTGACGTATGTGCCGGCCAGGCAGTAAGCACACATTCTGGCTCGCTGTGCTTCTCAGCATGGCAATGCTGATGACGGCCCGTGCAGTTCATGCCGACGATGTGGCTGCGTACCTGGAGCAGCACGGCCTGAAGCAACTTCTGGCTGTGCATCTGGAGCAGCAGCTTGCATCCGCCGACGCCGCTGCGCGCAGTGAGATTCTGCACCGCCTGGCCAATCTTTATGCAGAACTGCTGGAAGCGGAAACCGATGACAATCGCCGCGCTGCGCTTGAGCAGCGCAGTCGCGACCTGCTCGAACAGGCGCCGGCCGGCAGCGCTGATGCGCTGCGTTTGGCGCTGTTGCGCGGGGCGTACCGCGCCGTTGAGCGAGTCGCCGAGAGCCATCGTTTGCGAGCCACCCAGCCGGGCGAAGTTGAAGCCGCCACGCGTGCACTGGCCGATCTGATTCCGAAGCTTGCAGAACTTCGCGAGCAACTGCACGGAGCGCTGATAACGGCTGAGCGGCGACTGGTTCGCTCAAGCGGCGTGGAATCGGTGGTGCTCAGCGAAGAGTTCAACCGCATCAGCGATTTACACGCACAATGCACATTTCTCAACGCATGGTCGCTGTATTACCAGGGCTGGCTGCTGCATCGGCCTGAAATTGTTCGCGCTGCGGAGCCGCTTTTTGCGGAGATTCTGAAAACCGAAACGCTGAATCCGCAGCCCGACGATGTGTCGCTTGACCTTCGTTCAATGGAAGGCATCGCCCGTGCGATTCTTGGCATGACGCTGTGCAAATCGATGACAGCTTCATCCGGCACGACATTGGCATGGCTGGAGCTGCTGGAGCATCCTGAAACGTACGAGCCGCTGCGGGCGCAGGCGCCGGTGTGGCGCATCGTCGTTCATCTTGAATATGGCGAGTTTGACCGCGTTCGCGAACTGCTTGATGAGATGACGAAAGACAACGTGCAGGTGCCGGTCATCTGGTACCGGTTGATTGCTGTCCACGCTCTTGAAGCGCAGGGGCAGCGCCAGGCTGACGAACTGGCGCGGCACGCGGTGACGCAGCTTGCCGCTGCGGGCGATTTGCAGCAGGTGCTCGATCTGGCCAATCGCTATGGCACGCAGTCGCTCGGTTCATCAGGCTTTGCGGTTCGCTATGTGCGTGGGATTCTGGAATATCAGGAGGTCCGCACAGCCCACGGCAGTAATGAGCCGACAAGCGACCCGCAACTGCAGCGAAGATATCGTGAGGCCAGCGCGTTGCTCACCGCATCGCTCAAGGAAGCGGATGCAAGCAATTACGCGCGTGCTGCGTCGGCGGCTCAGGGACTTATTGCCTGGTGCCACTTTTTCTGCGGAGATTACTTCGCGGCCAGAACCGCCTTTGAAGAGGCGTCGCGTTCCCACGGCGGCAGTGACGCGGCTGAACTGCTTTGGATGGCGATCGTCAGCCTTGATCGCGCCATCGACGCCGGCGCAACCGGTGATGCGGAATCGCAGTTGACGCAACTGATCGATCGCTTTCTCTTTCTGTATCCTTCAAGCGAACATGCGCCGAAACTGCTGCTGCGGCGATCACTGGCGGCAAGCAATCCATCGCCTCATCTTGTGGAGGATCTGCTTTCGATTCCGCCCAACAGCGATGTTTATGCTGCAGCGCAGCATCGCGCCGCCGATATGCTGTACCAGTTGTTTCGCCGCGCGAGCGAGCGTGAGCGTCTTTCCTATGCGCAGCAATACCTTGCCGTGGCGATGCCGCTGATAACTTCCAATGCACGGGAGATTGATGTCAACGACAGCGCCAGCGTGGATGTGCTGGTTGTTCGCTGCAGGCAGGTGCTAGAAGTTTCATTGACCGAAGGGGTGAATCGTCCGCATGCAACGCTGGCGGCGCTGAACACATTGGATGAACTTGAAACTCAATTCGGCGTCGATCTGTCGCCGTTTCGAGACGAAATTGCGTGCCGACGAATGCAGGAGCGGCTTCAGGCGGGCGATGTGCAGGCCGCAACGCAGATGGCCGATGCGATGTGGGCGCAGGACTCGCGTTCGACATGGACGCGCATCGCCACGCGGGCGATCTTTCGACACGGCTACTCGCAATGGAAACAAAGCGATCAATCGTTTGAATCACAACAGAACGCCATTGAGCTGGTTGTGCGCTACGGCGGTCGCGTGCTGCATGAGTTCAGCGATGCGGCTGATCCGCTGCAGCCGGCTGGTTCCCTGGGCTATCACGCAGCGGTGGCGGAAGCGTCGATGACATTGTGGGAGCGTACCGGCAATGCCGAGCGGGGACGAGCAGCGCTGTTCCTGTATGAGCGGCTGCTTGCCAGGCGGCCGAATAACGCCGCGTTCCTGCGCGCTGTCGGACTGCTTGCAGCACACTTCGGCGATCAATCCAAAGCCATCGACTGCTGGCGGAAACTTGCAGCAGGATTGCCTGAACGATCGCCTCAATGGTTCGAAGCGAAGTTTCATCTCATTCAATCGCTTGCGTCGATTGATCCCGTCCGCGCTCGTGACGTAATGAATCAGCACAAGCAGTTGCATCCTGATTACGGCATCGAGCCGTGGGGTGAGAAATTGCGTGCGCTCGACGCCAGCCTCGGAAGCGAAGCGGTTCAAGGTCAGCCAGGCGACGCTGCTGACAATGGGGGAGCAGCGCCATGACGCTCAATCCCTTCCAGCGATTCCTCGGCGTCGATTCGGTCAAGGACCCTTTCACGCTGCTTGGCCTGTCTCCTGAGCGATGCGAGCCGGTGCATGTGGACAAGGCGCTGCGCGAGCAACTGGCGAAGGTGTACCGCCATCCCGACGGCGGCAGCAGTGAGGCAGAGGCGGTGCGGCAGGCGCTGCGCAAAGCTGCTGAACAGATCAAGCAGGCCAGAGGAGCCGGAGCGATCGGTACGTTGTCCCCAGCATCGCCGCCGCCCATGCGCGAATCGCAACTGCCTGACCTGCAATCGTATTTGTCCAGCAGTAGAGAAACGCCATCAAGCTCGTTTCTGCAGAATCTCACCACGTTCGACAAGCTTGTGCTGGCTGCGCTGGTCGCGCACGGCGGCTGGAATGCAGCAAGCCGCGCGCGGCTGGTTGCGCTTGCGTCAGCCTATGGCGTCAGCGTGCAGGGGCTGCTTCGCGTGGTGCAGGGGCTTTGTCAATCCGCAGCCAAAGGCGGACCTCGCTTCGATGGACGACAGATCGCTGCCGTCAACCAGGCGCTGGCGTACCGTCCGCCGGTCAGTTCCGCTGCTGCAGTCGGGCCGCCGCTGCTTGATCGATTGGCCGAACCGCTGGCGGAAGAACTTCGACGCGACAGCCTGATGACGACCATCAAACTGTCCGCTCTCTTTGCGGTGCTGACGCTCGTTGCGATCATCTTCGGAGCGCGGCTCATGTTTTCGTCATCGCCGCAAACTGAGGATCACATGCAGGCCGCTCAACCTGCTGCACCGCTGCAGCGCGATGCGCTTTCGCCGGACGCTGCGCGCAGCGATCGCGACGGCATGCAGGCTGAGCGTCAAGCCCGTCTGGCGACGTATCCAAGTCCGCCCACATTCCAGGGCAACGCGCTTCCGATTGAAGCGGTGGACGCTGCAGACGGCGCTGCTGCGCTGGAAGGTTATCTTGAAGACGTCATTCGCCGCCTGAGCATTGCTGAAGATCCTTCCGAAGCGGTGTATCAGAACTGGTCAGTTTCGATCGACACGATGGCCAAGGGGTGGGTGCTGGTAGACGCCAGCACGATTCAGGCGGTGGAATATCAGGTTTTTGAATCGCTTCGACTGGCCAGCGCCTCGCCGACGGTCAGCGATCGCATGCTCCATGCGCTGCTTCCGCCTGCGAAGATCAACCAGCCGCTGGACATCTGGCGCGGCGCGTGGCTGGCGGGAATGCTGGGACAGATCAGCGGCTCAAGCGCGATGCCGCCGGTGGTGGTTGAGCGTGCACGCGCACAATTGCAGGTTTCGCTTGAATCGGCCGGCCAGGTCGAGTTGAACTTTAACGCCGCCGCCCGCGCATGGCTTCAGAAAGCTGCGCATCAACTGGTGAAGGAGCTTGAATTCAACAAGGCCATCTACGATTCGTGGGAATTGTGGCTGGCGGCACAACGCAAAATCGGCGGCGTGGCGGCGCACGATCTGGCGCTGATGGACGCAGTTACCGCAATACTGATGACCGAAAACGATCTCGGCCGCCCCGGCCCGAGCGTCAACGTACTGGGCCGGCTGGTGTCAATTGTTGTTGAGCGTCCTACCGCAGCCATGCAGCGGCGGATATTGGATTTATTTGATGATCCGCAATGCAGCAATCGGGATTTGTGGGTGCTGACAAGTCTGCTGGCGTCGTCGGACAAGGCGTTCTGGTATCCGCGCACTTTAGTATTGCCCGAAGATGCTGATCAGCGTCATCGCTGGCGCGTGCGCGATGATGTCGCCAACGTCTGGCCGGCTGAATCCCGATCAACGACGCGGCTGCTGGCGCAGGGGCGGAGCTTTGTGATCGATGAAGTTGCAGCCAACCGCTGGAAGGCAACGCTGAAGATGGTTCTGGACATGCCGCTTGACCGCTCCGCTGACGGCCTGATGCGTCAGCTTGTGCAGGTCAGTCGGCTCAACGAAGCGGCGCATCTGCTGGCGATGCAGGATCCATCACGGGTGTACGGCATACTCGATGAGATCACCAGCGAGCTTGACGGCACTGCGCCGGTGCCGATCAATACCGTACCCACTCGCAGCCGCATGGGACAGGTCATTGGCGTTGATGGCGAATGGGCGCAGCGATATCAGCAGATCGGACGCAGCAATGATCAACGTCTTGAAGTATTGCAAATGCTGCGCAACAGCGCCGGCACCGATCTGGGACGCACCGACGCGGAAGTCTTCGTGCGCGAGCTGTATCGCTCCAGCTCTCCGGAGGTCCGTGCATTGGCGCAGGCGATTGCAGTTGAGCAATTTGCTGAAGGGCCGAACGTGGCGATGGAGCTTGTTGATCAGTTTCCCGCTGCGCTTGTCTCTGAACAGCTCTCAACAATGATTCAGGACCTCACGCAGCGGGTTCTGCCGCCGATTCGATCGGCGCAGTGGCGTCACGAAGCCCGACTGGCATTAGTGCTTCACGTTCTGCGTTTGCGGGCCGATGGCGAGAGCCTGGTGGATGCGCTGTGTCCACCCCTGGCTGAGTCATACGCCAGGCGAGCAGCGTTCGTGATGCGAGAAACATATGGAGGTCCTTTGTCTCGCACGCCGCAGGAAGCAGGCGAAGCGTTGTGGCGGGCATGGAACAATCAGGCAGCAACCATGATGACGAGCCAGCCCGTGCCTGCGGACCTGGCGTCGCTGCAGCGCCAGCAGGCCACGCGGCTGCAACTGGCTGAAGGACTGGTGCAGCAGTTCGTCGCATATCAGCTAGGCGTGCTGGATCTGCTCACGTACATCACTGTCGCTGAGCAGCCGCCGCTGCGCAACGATGCCATTGCGCTGTTGCGCAAGGCAACTGCTGAGCGGCATCGACTGACCACCGTGCTGGAGCAGGCGGTGGCGATCGAACGCACGATCGCACAGATCTGGGCCATGCGGCTGGGCGTCGACAGCGACAGCACAGCAGCTGCGGAAGGTATGTTTGATGTGAATATCAACGTCAGTGAGGAGCGCCTGCGATGATGATGACGACGATGATGAACCGAACCGCTGGCGTAGCGATGATGATGTTGTTGTGTTTCACCGGCGCAATGGCGCTGCTTGCGTCGTTTGCTGTTTCCGCATTGGCGCAGCCGCTGGTTGCGCAGCAGGCAACGCGCTGGGAAGCGCAATTGGAAGCGCTTCAGCCGCAGGAGCCGATGCGATATTTTGAATTAGCTGAAGAGATCGCCGACGCAGCCACAACGCCTGCAGAACGCCAGCTTGCGCAGCATCTTTTCGCGCTGGCGGGCCTGCTCGACCGTGACCGGCTTGCGCGCAGCGCATGTCTGGCCCTGGCCGATATGGAAACCGACGAACTGGCGAAGCGTCGCCTGCTGGCCATGGCGATGCTGCTGGGCGACGATCATCTGCTCACCGCTGCGGGAACGCACGGACTGCTTGGCGGCAATCAATCGATTCCCGACAGCGCGAGGCTCAGTCTCGCCAATGCGCTGAGCCATTATCGAAAAGGACAAGGCGCACAAGCGTTGCGCGTGCTTGAAGAACCGGGCGTCATGAACCTGCTGCAGGCGCATGAACGCCTTGTGCCGGGCGGCGCAGCGCGGTTTGTGGAAGATTGCCGGGTGTATAAAGGAACAACCCGCCCGATTCTCTCAGCCGGTGATGTGACGCGGCTGCTGCGCTTTGAAGTTGCGCTGCTGGCCGGCGATGATCGCAGTTGGTCGAGCGATTTGCTGCTGACCGAAACGCGGCCGCTGATTGAAGTCGATCCTTCTCAACTGGAAATAACGCTCAACGTCGACGCCAGTCGTCCGCTTTATCGCAGCGGGCGGTGGGTGAGCCGGGAATCCCAGCCGCGGGCTGTTCCATAAACGAGAAGCGAGCGTCATCCAGCCCGCTTGGCCAGATGCCTCAGCTTCAGTTCGATCAGGTCCTGCAGATCGTCAATGAGGTTGACCGCTGTAATCGACCACACGCCCCAGCGCGTGTCGAACGGTTCGCGGGCCAGCTCCAGGCCGTCGCGTATTGCCCGTTTCATTCGCTTGACCGGCACCGCGTTGGCGAACTCGCGATCCAGCGGCAGCGCCAGTTGCAGGTCAGTCGGCGACGGGACGATCACCGCCAGCGGATCGTCGCTGAGCCGCGTGCGATATTCGATCGACCACTGCCAGCAGTCGCCGTACCACGCCAACTGCTCCTTCACGCCATCGAGCTGCACCAGGTATTTGTGCATCGCGTCAAAGAGGCTCCGCGCATCGGGCGCAAGCCCCAATCGCAGTTCGCGCAGGGTCGGCTGGCGAAATCGGTCAGTCCAGGCAAGGCGTTGGTATTCTGAATCACGCATGCTGACAGCTCCGGCTGCGAACCCGACCCGCCACAGGCGAGTTGGCCCCGCCTGCGGTTCAAATTCGTAGTACGTTGAACCGACACGTCTTGTGCTGCATAACTTCCGTTTTTTTGGGATAGAGTGGCCAAAAGGGCGGGTTTTCGATCCAAAAGCCGCCAATTTGCGTCATGATGCGAACTTTTCGCACCTCCGTACCACGATGCCGCCGCCGTCAATATGGTCAAATCGCCCGCGGCGGGAGGGGCTCGTTTCCCGTTGATGTCATCCCCGGACGTTGGGCGAATCGACTGGGGAAGTCCAAGCGTGTACCATGCAGATGTGTCAGCGGGCGAAACCTGCGGGGCTTGCCCTTTCCGAACTGCCACCTAAGAAGTGTGGCTTGCGATGGTGTTGATCGTCCCGCTGATGTGCTGTGAACTGCGCAGACGGCTGGCTGAGACGCGTTGCACCGGATCGATCAATCAGACAGAAGATCCGCCGACGCCTTGCCGCTTCGGCGCCTGCTCGATCAGCCTGCTCGACGACGACGACGACAATGATGATGACGATGTTGCCTGCACGCCATGGCAACGGGCTTCAAATCAAGCAAGATCAATTCAATCAACCAATCAATTGCGGACCACGCTTCGTGAATGAGCCACTTTCCATGATCGACGCCCAGACCAGTCCGAATCGGGTTGACCCGCCGGACCTTTCTGAAACCTCCGTGCTGCTGGTTGATGACAATCAGCAGAACCTGGAGCTGATGCAGGCCTACCTTGAGGGCTTGCCGTGCCGCATTCGCACCGCGCGAGACGGGGAAGAAGCAATGCGCATGATTGCTGAAGAATGCCCCGATCTCGTCCTGCTGGATGTCATGATGCCCCGCATGTCGGGCTTTGAGGTGTGCCAGAAGATCAAATCCAACCCCGCCACGCGCGATGTCGTGGTGATTATGGTCACCGCGCTGCACGAAGTCGGCGACTTCGAGCGCGCAGTCGAATGCGGCACCAACGACTTCATCACCAAACCAGTCAACAAGCTCGAACTGCTCACCCGCGTCCAGTCGCTGCTTGAACTGCGGCTGGTCAAGCGGCGATACGACCAGCTTCTTGCTCTCAAACGCCATATCGGGCCGGAAGAACGCAGCCGCCCCGGCGCAGGGCAGAAGCTTGAGTAGCTGACAGGGGGTGGGGGCAGACGAGGGAGACAAGGAGAGGGAAGCGTTTTCTTCCTTGTCCTCGTTGTCATCTTGTTTCACGATGATGATGATGGTGGTGGTGCGCTGCTGATGCCTGTTGTCAGTGACATAAAAAAGGCTCCGAACGGGAGATTCGGAGCCTGTACGACCAGCGCCGGCAGGGCCGGACACCACGAAGAGGCAGCAGGGGGGGAAGTGTCACGTCGCCGGTTGCCGGGTGATGATGGCAGGCGTTTCGTTGGGCCGCACCCACACGCTGTGTCCGCCGCGCGGCTCCAGCGTTCGTTGAAGATGATCGAGGTAACGCCGAAGCGCTGCGGTATCGAACAGGCTCAGCCACTCCGGCCGGGCTGAGCGATTGATCTCTTGGATGCCGTCGATAATCTGTTCCTTGCTCATGGAAGATTCTCCAGGCTCTGGGGTCTTGTCTTGAAGCAGTGAGATCGGCCAATTGCGCGTCGAGGCCGCAGCCGATAATCGTTTGGGACATAAGGACTTGCAGTTGATGGTTCGTCGGCCGAAATCTACAAGCCCAAGTGGAGGCGGGATGCTGCTGCCCATGATCTTGGGGTTGGCGGTCAGTGCCGGTGTCGTCGGCTGCGCACAGAAATCCCAGCGGCTGCAGGAATTTTCCTCAAGTTCCGCCCCAATCGAGCCTCCGCACGCGGAATCTGCACAGGTGGCGCCAGCCTTGCTGCAGCAGAACGATGCCGCCGTTCACGCTTCATCACCGCAGCAGCAGCAACAGAAAAATAGCAGCAGCGACAGCGGCGACAGCGTGTCTTCTGATGAAGCAGCAGCAACAGCAACAGCGGCGGCGTCCGCGAGGCCCGCGTCGGTCGGGGCTGCGCCGGTTGATCCCGGCGCTGCTGCGCTGGCCAGTGCGATTACGCAATCGCTGACAAAGAGCAGCCGCGGTTCAGCCAAGTTGGCCGCAGCCGCTGCCGGCGAGCGCGATGCGGTTGTGGTGAGCCTGGCTGAGCTGCGCAATCAGAGCCACGTCAGTTGCAGCGAGTTCAACGCCTTTCGAGAGCGTCTGGCTGAGCTGCTGAGCCAGGCCGGGCGAAAGGACAACGTGCGGTTCATCAGCAGCGAAAGCAGCGAAGAAGCTCGCGCTCATGCTGCAGGTGATGGTGCTGATGTGGATGTGGACTATCAACTGCACGGAGCAGCCTATCTGGTGACGCGGGCCGGCTTTGACTGGTGGGAGCTGTACCTGAGCCTCACGCCTGCTGACCGCGCCTGGAACATCTGGCGGTCGCCCAGCCGCATCTATGTTCTGCGTCACCCGCAGCCGGGCCAGATTCAGGTGCTGCTGAGCGATGAACTGCTGCAGGATGACTGAAAGCAATCCGGCCAGATCAATTCACACACGCCGCGGGCATGAAAATCGCGATTCGGCTGCGATATGACGAGCGTCGCCGTGCAAGCTCTGCTTTCGTATCTCACTTGTGCAAGAAAAACGTTGCGCTGATGTGCGCAGCGTTGGCTCAAGCGGATATCCGAGCCAATTCTGCGGATGTCCGCACGGTTTATGTGGGTATCCGTCAGGTTTGTGCGGATGTCCGCATGGTATATGCGGATATCCGTCAGACTCGTGCGGATATCCACACGGTTCATGCGGATACCCGCAGCGCGTGTGCGGATGTCCGGAAAGTTCATGCGGATATCCGCATGAATCATTCGGAAATCCATTTCATCTCAAGTTGAACCGCAGAAGCGTCGAAATGCGCAATGAGGTCAGCACGAAACTGCAACAGCGCACGCTGGCGCAGCATGACAACAACGCACACTGAGGCTGCAGACATGTCCGCATCATCTTCTTCATCGCGCAAGCACGATTTTCTTCCGTCGCGAGAAGCCGATCTGCTGGACTGGTCGTGCAATTTCAATCACCGGATCAATCAGGCTCCTGCTGCGTATGGACTGACTGCTGCGCAGGCAACTGCGTATGCGCAACTGCACGATGCGTTTGCTGCTGCGTATGCGTTGGCGGTCGATCCGTGCACCAATTCCAAGGCCAACGTTGTTGCCAAGAACAACGCGAAAGCTGCGCTCAAGGCCAATGCGCGCATGCTGGCGCGGCTGATCAACGCCACGCCGGGCGTGACGGACGATCAGCGGGGAAGAGTAGGGCTGACGATTCCGGACAAGCATCTCACGCCGGCGCGCGTTCCTACAGAAGCGCCGCGGGTGAGCGTTCGGGAAACGCTGGGGCGCACGGTGCGTCTGCGCTTGTACGACAGGAGTTCGTCGACGCGCCGGGGCAAGCCGCCTGGCGTTGCGGGCGCGGTGGTGCTGTATTACATCGCAGCAGAGCAATGCAGCAAGACCGATCCGCCTGCTTCGCTCTCACAATGGAGTTACTGCGGCCTTGCGATGCGGCCGACGTTCACGGTCACGCTGCCGCCCGGCGCGCCTGAAGGATCGCGCGTGTGGTTCACCGCCTGCTGGTTCAATCGGCGAGGCAAAACAGGGCCGGCAAGCTTCCCCGTCTTCACCTGCATCAGCCCCGGCGCAAGCAACCTCCCAACCTCACCGCGCCTGGCAGCATAACCCTCACCCCCGGCCCCCCGGACCCCCGGAAGGGTGGTTTCCCGCGGAGATCGCGGAGAGAGAAAAGAAAGTAGACAAGGAGATGGGGAGATAAGGTACAGGCGTGATGAGGTGACATACGTGACGTATGGAGCAGATCACCTTGTCACTCTTTCACCTTGCCACTTTGTCTCTTGTCTTCTTGTCCCTCTGTCTGTCTCCTGCCTCCTGTCTCCCTCTCTTTTTCCCTCTCCGCGTGCTCTGCGCACTCCGCGGTAAATTTTGACCGAGAGTGATTCACCGCATTCTCCGCGGTAAACAAAATCTGACCAAGAGCGATTCACGACGGGAATAGAAGGGCACGCGAACGGGGTGATTGGAGCGGAAGAAAACGGCGCGCGGAGGGCTGGCCGAACCTGGTTGTTTGATGCCTAGAATAGCCCTTCCTGCGTGTTGCGTGTTGTCAGTGCAACTCAACGACATATCACCATCACCATCATCACCACCAAGGATGTGCGAATGGAATCGCGAGCGAGTGACAGCTCTACTGCACAGACGGCAAAGAACGGGAGAAAGCCCGCAACGCGGGTCGGCCGGCTGGTCCGGCGCGGCTTGCCGATTGCAGTGCTGCTGGCGGTGCTGGCGGGCATCGTGGTTTATCTGCGTCTGGCAGATCACGGGCCGCAGCGTCAGATCGCATCCCACGATGAGGTGCCGATTCCGGTCAATGTGATCACGGTCGAGCCGGCGACGATTCCCATGCAGATGCGGTTTCTCGGCCAAACCGAAGCGGCTCAGTCGGTTGAGATACGCTCGCGCGTGGTTGGGTATCTTCAGCAGCGCACCTTCGTGGAAGGAGAGGTCGTTGAACCAGGTCAGATGCTGTTCCGGATCGACCCGCGCCCTTTTGAGGTCGCTTTAGCTGAAGCGCAGGCGCGCTTGGCCAGCGGCGAGGCGACGCTTGCTCAGGCTCAGCAGAACCTGCAGCGCATTCGAGATGCGCACGCGGTCAACGCAGCTTCGCAGAACGAATTGGACCAGGCGATCATGCGGGAGCGCGTGGCTGCTGCTGAAGTGGAACTCGCCAAAGCGCAGATCGCTGCAGCGCAATTGCAGATCGACTACACCACGATCGAATCGCCGATTCGCGGGCGGATCGGCCGGGCACTGCGCGATGTGGGCAGTTACGTGGACGCTGGTCAGAACGGCCTGCTCGCGGTCGTGCAGCAGGTTGATCCGATGTACGTGCGGTACTCGGTTACGGAAACGGAGATGCTTCGATTCCAGCGGCAACTTGCTGCCAACCAGATCATCGTTCCCGATATTGATGCGATTGAACTGGAAGTGACGCTGGCGGACGGCACGGTGTATCCCTATCGGGGGAGAATCAATTTCGTGGACGTTCAGGTTGATTTGGCGACCGGAACAACCGTGATTCGCGGCGAGGTTCCGAATCCAGACGGCATGTTGAGGCCGGGGCAGTTCATTCATGCAAGCGTGCTTGGCATTGAGCGCGTGAATGCCATTCGCGTGCCTCAAAGTGCGGTGACGCGCTCGCCGATGGGCGCAGCAGTGATGGTTGTGAACGATGAAGGACGTGTGGAGCCGCGGCCGGTGGTGCTTGGTGAGTGGTCCGGCGAGCATGACTGGATCATCGAAAGCGGTCTTTTTCCGGGTGATCGCGTCATCATCGATCACCTGATGATGATTCGTCCGGGCATGGCGGTCGAGCCAAGGGAAGCATCGCATCTCACCGGCGTAAGTGCAGGTGCAGGTGCAGGCGCAGGCGCGGATGCGGCTGCTGATGAGACGGGAGAGGCGTCGTCATGATCTCCCGGTTTTTCATTGACCGGCCGGTATTTGCGATTGTGATCTCCCTGCTGATTCTGCTGGGAGGTGCGGTGTCGATTTGGGTGCTGCCGATTGCGCAGTATCCCGAGATCACGCCGCCCACCATCACCATTACTGCGAGCTATCCGGGCGCTGATGCGCAGACGGTTGCCGAGTCGGTGGCAGGGCCGATTGAGCAGGAACTCAGCGGGGTGCAGAACCTGCTGTACTTTTCATCGCAAAGCAGCAACGACGGATCGCTGAACATCACCGCGACGTTCGAGATCGGCACCAATCAGGACCTTGCAGCAGTTGAAGTGCAGAACCGTGTGAATGCAGCAGAGCCTCGACTGCCGCAGGAAGTTGTCCGTCAGGGCATCAGCGTGGCGAAGTCGTCTGCGAGCATTCTCGGTCTGGTGGCGCTGCAGTCGTCGTCGCCGGCGTATGACGATCTGTATCTGGCGAACTACGCCACGATCAATCTGCTGGATGAGATACTCCGCGTGCCCGGCGTGGGCACTGCCAGGATATTCGGAGCTGGCGATTACGCCATGCGCATCTGGGTTGATCCGGAACGCCTCGCGCTCAAGGGCATGACCGTTTCGGATGTGGCAGCGGCGATCCGGGAGCAGAACGCGGTGTTTCCGGCAGGGCAGATCGGCCAGCAGCCGACCGACGGCCGTGAAGTGCTGCTGACGATCCCCGCCATTACGCGCGGCAGGCTGAGCGAGCCCCAGGAATACGCAAACATCATTGTGCGCGCAACGCAGGATGGTGCGATCGTGCGGCTCGGCGATGTCGCGCGGGTGGAACTGGGAGCGCAAAGCTACGCCAACTTTGCGCGCGTCAACGGCAAGCCTGCTGCGATGATCATGGTGAACCTGCAGGTGGGCGCGAACGCGCTGGAGACCATGCGGGGCGTGGAGGAAGTGGTCGATGCGGCGTCGGCGTTTTTTCCAGCCGGCATCACGCACTCGATCGCCTACGACACCACGAAGATCATCGACGAATCGATTGTCGAAGTGGTGAAGACGCTCTTTGAAGCAGTCGGCCTGGTGCTGATTGTCGTTTTTCTGTTTCTCCAGTCATGGCGAGCGACGCTGATTCCGCTGCTTGCGGTTCCGGTGGCCATCATCGGCACCTTTGCCGGCATGCTGCTGCTGGGCTTCTCGATCAACACGCTGACGCTCTTTGGGCTTGTTCTGGCGATCGGCATCGTGGTGGACGACGCCATCATCGTCGTCGAGAACGTGGAGCGCGTGATGGAGGAGGAGGGGCTTGCGGTTCGCGAGGCCACGATCAAGGCGATGGGGCAGGTGACCGGGCCTGTGATCACCATCGTGCTGGTGCTTGCTGCGGTGTTCGTGCCGGTTGCGTTCATGGGTGGAATCACCGGCCAGTTGTATAAGCAGTTTGCGATCACAATCGCTCTTTCGGTGGCGATTTCGGGCCTGGTGGCGCTGACGCTCAGTCCCGCGCTGTGTCGTCTTCTGCTGCGACCATCGCACGGCCGGAAGCAGTTCGTGCTGTTTCGCCTGTTCAACCGCGCATTTGCCGGTATCACGGCGGCGTACGGTGCAGGCGTGGGCATCGTCCTTCGGCATGCGCTGTTGGCGATTCTTCTGTTCGGCGGCTTGTGCGTGCTTACCTATCGATCGTTCCAGCAGGTGCCAACCAGCTTTCTGCCGGAAGAAGATCAGGGGTTTCTTATCTCAGCAGTTCTTCTGCCCGACGGCGCATCGCTTGACCGAACCGACAAAGTCATTCGGCGCGTCGAAGAATATCTCCTGGCGCATCCGGCAGTTGAGGCGGTGACATCTCTGGGCGGATTCGATTTTCTGAGCGGCGGCACGGTCAGCAGCAACGCCGGCGCGATGTTCGTGAGGCTCAAGCCCTTTGCCCAGCGAATGGAACCGGGCATGCGCGTTCAGGATGTGATTGCCGACACCATGCAAGCGATGTGGGACAACCCGGACGGCATGGTGCTCGCGTTCAACCCGCCTTCCATTCCAGGCCTGGGCGTTCGCTCGGGATTTCAGATGGAACTGCAGGCCCGAGGCGGCGCGACGCCCGAGGAAGTGGCGCGCGTGAGCCAGGATCTGATCATCGCTGCTTCGCAGAATCCGATGCTCGAGGGCGTGACCGGTACGCTGCGAATGGCGATGCCTCAACTGTACATCGATTTGAATCGCGATCGGGCCAAGGTTATGGGGGTGAGCATTGCTGAAGTCTTCGAGTCGCTTCAGGCGTATCTCGGATCGCTGTATGTGAACGACTTCAACGCCTTTGGCCGCGTCTGGAGAGTGCAGTTGCAGGCTGAGTCGGCGTTCCGCGATGCGCCGCAGGACATCGATCGCATCTACGTGCGCAATAACGCAGGCGAGATGGTGCCGCTGGCGGGTCTGGTGGAACGGTCATATCGCACCGGGCCGAACCTTGTGCCCCGGTTCAATGGTTTTCTGTCATCGCAGATCACCGGCGCGCCCGCACCCGGCTACAGCAGCGGACAGGCAATGGCGGCGATCAGCGAACTGGCCACTGAGACGCTTCCGCCGGGCTATGCGTTTGATTGGAGCGGCGTGTCGTATCAGGAAATCAAGGCGGGCAACCAGGCGCCGGTTATTCTCGCGTTCGCGCTGATCATCGTGTTTCTTGTTCTTGCAGCACAGTACGAAAGCTGGTCGCTGCCGATCGCGGTGCTGCTGTCGGTGCCATTTGCGGTCTTGGGCGCACTGTTGGCGATCATCATGCGCGGCCTGACGCAGGATGTTTACTTCCAGATCGGCCTGCTGACGCTCATCGGGCTGTCGGCAAAGAACGCGATTCTGATCGTTGAGTTCTGCGTTGCGATCCAGCGCGAGGGCGTGCCCCTGCTGGATGCAGCGATTCAGGCAGCCAAGATCCGCTTCCGGCCCATCATCATGACGTCGCTTGCGTTTATCTTCGGCGTCGTGCCGCTGGCGGTATCCACGGGCGCGGGAGCTGCGGCTCGACACTCCATCGGCACGGGCGTCATCGGCGGCATGATCTTCGCTTCGTTCGTCGCGATCTTCTTCGTGCCGCTGTTTTTCGTGATCATTCGGCGAATTGCCGGCCTGTTTGCTCAACCCGATCCCACTCCTGCTGTCACAAACAGCTGAAACCAAGAACGGCTGAACTGTCGGAAAATCTCCATGCAGGACCGCCGCTCCAAACCTGAACCGAAGGCGGATCGATTAGTCACGGCGTTGACGCTGATCATTCAGGTATGGCTCGGCGCCGGTCTGATCCTCTTTTTTACCCGCCGCGACTGGGAGAACGTCTTTCTCACGCTCACCTTGATCGGGCTGATCGTCGTGCCGGCATTTCTGCTTCGGCGCATCCGCGTGCATGTGCCGCCCGATTTTCAGCTTGTTGCGACAGCTTTCGTTTTCCTGACGCTGTTTCTCGGCTCAGCGCACGATTTTTACTATCGATTCTGGTGGTGGGACATGGTGTTGCATGCAGGATCAGGCTTTCTGCTGGGCATCGTCGGCTGGATTGTTCTGTTTCTGCTCAACAGCACGAACACCCTGCCGCGCGAAATGAAGCCTGCATTTGTCAGCTTCTTTGCCGTCACGTTTGCCGTATTTGTCGGCGTGTTGTGGGAGATATTCGAATATGCGGTCGATCTGATCTGGCCGAGCGTGAACATGATGAGTCAGGAAACGGGCGTCGCCGACACGATGAACGATCTGATCGTCGATCTGGTCGGTGCGATCATCGTCGCCCTGATGGGATACGCCTACGCCAAGACTGGCCGCTACTCGTTTGTCGTTGACGCTGTTCGGCGGTTCGTACGGAAAAACCCGCGATTGTTCAATGTCGTCAAGCGAAAAAAAACGCGCGGGGGAAAGGCATCAAGACGCTTCGCTGACATGCGAGAATCGCGCTTCGTGATCGAGATCACTTGCGCATTATGGCGGCAGAAGATTTTGCAGGCTGCGCGTTGGAGTTCAGCAAATACGTCCTGAGAATTCGATCAGGAACGCGCCTGTTTCCAGCGCAGCGCCAATTTGCTCAACTCCCTGAGCCACAACACGGAACTGGCAACGACAGCGCACATCAGCCAGTCACGCCACGTGAGGCTCACCGTTGAAAAGGCGTTTTGAAGAAACGGCACGTAGATGACCGCGACGTGCAACAGCAAAGCGACACCAATGGCTGCCCAGAGCCAGCGATTGCGAAACATTCCGTGAAACGCGCTGCGCACGTCGGATCGAGAGTTGAACACGTTGAACAACTGGAACATCGTCAACGTGGTAAACGCCATGGTCTGCGCGTATCGGATGGAGCCTGTGCCTGCAATCAATCCACCCGGCATCGCAGCGTCGAGAATAAAAAGCGTGCCAAGAGCCATGATCGCGCCAACAAAGAAAATCCCGCCCCACATGTGCAGGGTCAGAACCCCTTCGCCCCGCGGTCTGGGCTTTTGACGCATCAGATCGTCAGCAGCGGGATCAACGCCAAGCGCAAGGGCTGGAGCGCCGTCGGTCATCAGGTTGATCCAGAGAATCTGCGTCGCCAGGAGGGGGAGAACAATGGTTTCGCCTTCAGCCTCAAGGCCGATCACCGGAGCGAGCACGACCCCGAGGAACATTGCCATGACCTCGCCGATGTTGCAGCTCAGCAGATACCGGAGAAACTTTCGAATGTTGTCGAAGATCCCGCGTCCTTCTTCCACTGCATGAACGATGGTGGCGAAGTTATCATCCGTCAGCACCACATCTGCTGCCTGCTTTGAGACATCCGTGCCGGTGATGCCCATGGCAATGCCGATGTCAGCCGTGTTGAGAGCAGGCGCATCGTTCACACCGTCGCCGGTCATCGCAACGACCTCACCCGTGCCTTGACGCTGCAGTGCTTTGACGATCCGCAGTTTGTGTTCGGGATTGACGCGTGCATAGACGGAGACTTCAGCGACTGTCCGCTCCAATTCCGCGTCGGTCATCTTCTGAAGTTCCGCGCCGGTGACAGCTCGCGGTTCTGCTGCGTCATCTCCTGCGATGTTGAGTTCTCGTGCGATGACGACGGCTGTTTTTGGATGATCCCCGGTGATCATGATGGGGCGAATGCCCGCGCGGCGCGCCTGCATCACCGCCTGCTGCGCTTCCTCGCGCGGCGGGTCAATCATGCCGATCAGCCCCAGAAACACGAGGTCATGTTCAACGGATTCGTCAAAGTGCTCGCCATTGCTGCTTTCAGGCGGCAGTGTGCGATAGGCGACCGCCAATGTCCGCATCGCCCGGCCTGCAAGTTCGTCGTTGATCCGCATGATCTCGGCGCGGCGTTCTGCTGTCAGCGGCGCAGCGTGAGGTTTGTCTGATGCTGACAAGCCGCCGATGAATTCGTGCGTACACCGCGCCACCAGCACGTCGGGCGCGCCTTTGCTGAAGGCGACGACGCGCTTCCGGCGGTCAGCGTCGGCGTGTATGGTGGACATCAACTTGCGTTCGGAAGAAAACGGCACTTCGCCGATGCGTACAAAGCGCGCATCGAGCGCCTCATCGATCAGGCCGGCTTTGCGGGCTGCCACCAGCAGCGCGCCTTCAGTCGGGTCGCCCCGCACGCTCCAGCGGCGCGGCTGTGTGCCTTCTTCAACAAGAGTCGCATTGTTGGCCTGGTCCGCCACGGTGAGTGCCCGGTTCAACTCTTCGCGCAACGCGGCTTCTGTTGCATCGCTGTTGTTTTCGAGTCGAATCTCGCCTTCCGGCGCATAGCCGGTGCCTTCAAAAACTGTGCGTCCGGAGGCGGTCACCACTTCGCGCACGGTCATCTCATTTTTTGTGAGTGTTCCGGTTTTATCCGACGCGATGACGGTGGCGGAGCCGAGCGTCTCGACGGCTGCGAGATGCCGCACAATGGCGTTGCGGCGCGCCATGCGCTGCACGCCTAATGCAAGCACCGCGGTGACGACCGCGGGCAATCCCTCCGGCACGGCGGCAACGGCAAGCGCGACGCCGAGAATCAATACATCGAATAGGGCCGTGAAGCCGCGCACATTCTCCACGAGAATGATTGTGACGATCATCACCACCGCGATGCTGATGACCGTGAGGCCGAGCATCTTGCCGACGCGATTGAGTTCGATCTGCAGAGGAGTGGTTTCGCTGGGGATATGTTCGAGCATTCGGGCGATGCGGCCGAGTTCGGTATGCATGCCCGTTGCGGTGACGACAGCGCGGCCGCGGCCGTACGTTGCGACAGTGCCGGAGAAAATCATGTTGGTGCGGTCGCCCAGGCCCGGCTCTGCTGTTGCATCAGCAGTGGCTCCGCTCTCGAGGGGCTTTGGATTCTTCTCAACGGGTATGCTCTCGCCCGTCAGCGCCGCTTCAGCCACCTGCAGCGATGTTGAATGAATGATACGGGCATCGGCTGCGATTGCGTCGCCTTCCTCGATCAGCAGGATGTCGCCTGGAACCAGTTCATCCGCGGGAACCAGCTGCTGTTTTCCGCTGCGAATGACCCTGGCCTTGTCAGCTGATATCGCGCGCAGGGCTTCAATGGCAGATGCAGCCCGTGATTCCTGGACATAGCCCATGACGGCATTGAGCACCACGATGGCGAAGATGGCGATGGCTTCATAAGGCAGGCCGTCAGGCCCGTCTTCGCCGCGTCTGAGCAGCCACAGGAAAAACGAAATCACGGTGGCGACAAGCAGCAGGACAACCAGAACGTTCTTGAACTGAGCGAGAAACTTCAGCCATTCCGGCGTGGGCTTTGCTTTGCGGAGCTCGTTTCGGCCGTACTGTTTGAGCCTCGCTTTCGCCTCACGCTCGTCGAGACCCTGCTCAGCGTCGGTCTGAAGCTCAGCAATGACCGCTTCAGATGTTTGCAGATAAGGCGGGGACGTAGTGGTGTCGGTACTGGTCTTGGTTGGGGACGTCTGGCCAGGTTGTTGATGTGTCGTATTCCTCACGCTGCTGCACTCACATGCTTCTTGCGCCGTGCTAGTGGCGCTCAGCATACCGGCCTGCGAACTCTATGGGCTATGGGATTGAACGATATGAATGAAGCGTCATCGCTGCGTTCTCAGCACGCTCTGCGGTGAATCATTCCCGGTCAATTTACCGCGGAGATCGCGGAGGAGGGTATGAGGGTGCGGTGGAAAAGATCGTGTGCTGGCGTTACCTTGCGATCGAAGTTCTCCACCTGCTGATTGTTGTATGTATGCAACCCGCACTGCTTCGCCGCCTGACGAATCTGTATCCGCTCCCACGGGGCGTGTTGCGCGCGACCCGCGCGGTGCAGCATCTGCAGCGAAGAAGCGACAGCGCCCGCGATGAGTGGGTGGTTATCCGCCACGGCTCCTGGCATCTGACGGTGAACCTCACTCAGCCGCATCACCGCGCGATGTACTACTTCACCCGCGCGCTTTGCCGCACCGCTGAGCGCAGTCATCTGGCTCGGCTTATTCGATCAATGGTTGGGCCCGACAGCATTTTTATCGATATTGGCGCGAACTTTGGCCTGTACTCAATGATTTGCCAGGCTCACCAGCCGCGCGCGACCGTTCTGGCGGTGGAGCCGGAGCCGAGCACGTTTGAGGCGATGTCGCGCAGTGCGCAGTTGAACGGGCTGAGAAATCTTCATGCGTTTCATCTGGCGCTGAGCGACCAGCCGGGCACGGTCGAGCTTCGTCAGCACTCGGTGAATTACGGCGGCCATTCCATCATCTGGCGCGGTTCACAGTACATCGCAACGCATCTGGTGCCTGCGGAAACCTTCACCGCATGGATCAAGTCGCTGGACAGGATCGATCCGGCACGCATCAGCCTGATCAAGATTGATGTGGAACGCGCTGAATGCGCAGTCATCGCAGGGATGATGCCTTTTCTGGCGAGCAGTCATCGACCGCCGATTTATTGTGAAATCCGAGGCAGCGGCACTGCGCCGCCAGGGCCGTTCGACACCGCACACAAGGTGATCGATCAGCTTTCTGCCTTGGGCTATCAGGCGTATTGTCCGGCAAATCAGCTCTCAGCCCGGTCGCCGGGACGCATGCTGAGCGCTGCCCAGATCCGCGGCGTGCGTGATGTGCTGTTTGTGGCGGATAACCGATGATTTTTTGATCACTGCTCCGGCGGGGAAACGCGCCCTTCATACGACCAACCGGCGCTGAAGATCATGATGCCCATGACAGCCGCGGCGACAGCAGGGCGGTCAGCTCGCTGACCTTTGCGTGCCATGTGTCACGTGTCATATGTCATATGTCGCTGACCGGATGCGCGGTCTCTCACATTCGATCAGCAGCAATCGCCCAACGCACAATATGCAGGTTCGTGCGGCGCTGAGCGATGGAAGCATCGGCAGCACAATGCTGATTGCCAGTCAGGTGATAACGGGATTATGGGGATGGAGACGAGGACGACTGCAGGCCAAGGAACGCGAGATCTTCCGGTCGCAACGCTGCCCATGCAGCAAGCGTGATGACGCAAACGAACATGAAAATGGCAGCAACCAATGGCCAGCGACGTCGCGGCGAGTTTGAAGCTGCTGTGCTGGTGATTGTGTGGACTGGCGTGAACAGCGCGCGATGTCGGCTTGCGATATCACCCAGCTCATGCGCCGCTCGCTGAAGCGCATCGACTGCTCTGTCGCGCTGCTCTGCAAGCTCGCTCAACTGCGCGCTGTAATGCTGCTGTCTTTCAGCGTACGCAGCAGCCTGTTCGGGATCACTCAACGCAGCTTCCGCAGCGCGTTGATCCGCTTCCACCCATGCTGCTTCAACTGCTGCAAATTGCTGTTGCAGGCTGGATACATGTTTGGCGTGTTCGTGAAGCATGCGAATCTGCTCGCGCATCGACGCCAGCATGTGCATTGCTTCGTTTGCCCTGGCCACCGCAGCGCGTCGGGAGATTTCCTGCGCTTCCATCTGCTGCTGCAGCGTCGATTCGTGCACAGTGAGCTGTTCGATTCGCGCAGCCTGATCTTCAATTTGACGTCGAAGCTGCTGCTCCATCTGACGCGATTCCGACATCAGTTGATCAAACTGCTGCTCCAGCGGCTGTAGACGTCGCAATAGTTCGTTGATTTCAAGCTGGTGGTCAGCGATGGTGAGCTGCGCCAATTTCGCCTGGCTGCTCGATTCGGTTACAAGAGCCTGCGCTTCTTCCAGCTGCGCGAGCGCTTCACGATGGCTTTGCTCCAGCGCGTTGAACGCTGCTTTTGCTTCCGCCAGTTCATTCTGAAGCGCTGCTATTTCCTGATCGCGCTGCTGCAGCGCCGCTTCAGCTGCTTCACGCTGTTGACGCTCATTGTCCAACTGGTCTGCGAGCTGCGCAAGACGCTCAGCGCTCGATTCAGCGTCAGCCAGCACGGCTTCGCGCTGAGCGAGTTCAGATTCACGTTGCTGTTGGTGCGCTTTCCACGCAGCCTGCGCAGCGTCAAATTGCTGCATTTCGTTCTGCAGCGCCTCACGCTGCTTATGCAGCGATGCTTCAAGTGAAGCAAGACGTTCGAATTCTTCATCCAGCCACGCAGCATCGGCTGATGACGCTGTTGACGCTGATATTGATGTTGATGTGGGTGCTGATGTTGAAGCCGACACCGAAGCCGATGCG
The DNA here is from genome assembly GCA_964575335.1 of uncultured Isosphaeraceae bacterium. Lineage (GTDB taxonomy): Bacteria > Planctomycetota > Phycisphaerae > Phycisphaerales > SM1A02 > CAZNPU01. The sequence continues at coordinate 30,143 of CAZNPU010000024.1, forward strand.
ATATCGCCATCCAGCAGCTGGGCAGCGACTGCCGATTCATCCGGCAACGATTGCGATGGCTGTGATGAGGGCGTCGATGCGGAATCTTCCGCAGCCGATTCTGCCGGAGCCGGCATTACTGATGTTGCTGACGATACCGAGGCGTCGTGTTCGTATACGTACTGGCCGGTGGTCGTATCAGCCAGGGGATCGTACATCGGGCCGATGACGTGGTGCACATGCGCAGCATTGTGACTTTGGGCGTTGCTGTCGCGATAGATCAGTTCAAATGGCCCAACGCCGATTCGATCGCCATGATGCAGCGGGGCTTGATCGATGCGTCTGCCGTTGACATAGGTGCCGTAACGTGATCCGAGATCGCGGACATATATCACGCCATCGACGGTTTCGATGACGCAATGCGTGCGGCTCACGTGCGAATCGCGCAGCCGAATGATGCTGTCAGCAGCGCGGCCGATCGTGACCGGCTCGTCGTCAATGCGAGCCCAGAGCACATCTTTGACTTTCTTGACTTCCAGCCGCGGCACGCTGCAGATCACCTCCGTTGGCACGCCTTGGGTTATGCGCCCGATCCCGGCATCAGGTTCCCCAATGCACCAATGTAGAGCATTAATGGCCGTCTGGTCGAATGAATTCGGGTGCGGGAGAGCGAGCACCCGGCTTTGTTTGCGTGCTCGCAATCAAATCTCCAGCACAACACGCGGCGGTCGGCAATCGCTACTGCTGCGATTGCGACTCCTGTCGGTCAATCGCCATGGCGGGGCTTACAATCCCGCTTTTCCATGACAACAACGACGCTGCGACGCATGATTACCATTTCACGTTCACGCTGATGGCATTCACCCACCATCCCGACCCCAACGCCGGGCTTCGGCTTTCGCTGCTCGGATTGCTCATCAACATCGTGCTGGCAGCGATCAAACTGCTGGCGGGGCTGATCGGCAACTCGTACGCGCTGATTGCTGATGCGGTGGAATCGATGGCGGATATCTTCGGCTCGGTGGTGGTGTGGGGCGGGCTGAAGATCGCTTCTGCGCCGCCGGATGAACGCCATCCGTACGGTCATGGCAAGGCCGAGGCGCTTGCGGCGCTGGTTGTGGCGGCCATGCTCATCGCTGCGTCGATTGGCATTGGCGTTGCGGCTGTGCGTGAGATTCTTGCGCCCCAGCGGCCGCCGGCAGCGTTCACGCTCTGGGTGCTTCTGGGCGTGGTGGCAGTCAAAGAACTGCTGTTTCAGGCGGGGCGGCGTCTGTCGCAGCGTTCCGGCAGTTCCGCGGTGTCTGCGGACGCCTGGCACCATCGCTCTGACGCCATCACATCGCTTGCCGCAGCCATCGGCATCGGCATCACCCTGATAGGCGGACCGCAATATGTCGCTGCCGACGGCATTGCTGCGCTGTTTGCTTCAGGCATCATCCTGTTCAACGGCATCCGCCTGATTCGCCCGCCGCTGCACGAGTTGATGGACACCGCGCCGGTGGAACTGATCGAAAAGGTGCGTGCAGCCGCGGCTGTCGTGCCGGGCGTCAAGGACATCGAAACGGTTCAGGCCCGAAAAAGCGGCACGCATTACTGGGTCGACATGCACGTGGAAGTCGATCCTGCCATGAGCGTGCACGATGCTCATGCGCTGGCGCATCGCGTCAAGGATGCAATTCGCTCGCAGTTTCCTGCGGTTCGCGATGTGCTGATTCACATTGAGCCGTTTGGTGAGCGTGATGATGATGTGGACAGCAATGCCTGAAAAAAGCCTGAAAGCCGCCAGCTGCCAGCGTGCAGAACTTGCAGAAAAGGCCGTGCGCAACGCTGCGTTGGCGTTGAGCGTTTGGTTTTTGGCGTTCGTTCTGAAGCCGGCGGGCTGAGCGTTACAATGTGACCACATGGCCACGTACGCATACATTGCGCGCGATGCATCGGGGCAGCGGGTGGAAGGCAAGGTGGCGGCGTCAACCGTCCAGGTGGCGCTGGCGGATCTGCAGGCTCGGCAACTCTCGCCGGTGTCGATCAAGGAGGTGCGCGACCAGCCGCGCGTGCAGCGACGGGTGTCGGTGCGTCAGCTTGCTGCGGCATATCGGCAGCTTGGCGATCTGCTCCACGCGGGCGTGCCGCTCCTGCGGGCGCTGCGACTGCTGGGACGGAGCAAATCAAACCTGCGGCTGGCCAAGATCATGGCTGAGGTTGCCGATGCGGTGGCGGATGGTTCGCGTCTGGCAGATGCGATGGCGGCCCATGCGGACGTTTTTCCGTCGGTGCAGGTGGCGATGGTGCGGGCGGGCGAGCGCGGCGGGTTTCTGGAGGCGGTGCTGCATCGCATGGGCACGTTTCTGGAACAGCAGGCAGATATGCGCGCCAAGGTTGTCGGCAACCTGATTTACCCGATTGTTCTGCTGCTGGTTGGCGTTGGCATTGTGATCGCGGCATTAGTGGGGTTCGTGCCGCGGTTCCGCGATTTTTACAGCCGCATTGAGCTTCCCTGGCCTACCAGGGCGCTGTTGGGGGCGTCGGATGCGTTTTCAAGTTATTGGCTCGTGCTCGTACTTGCGCTGGCCGGAGGCGTGTTCGGCCTGTGGCGGCTCTGGCGGCAGCCGGCGGTGCGGCGTGCGATAACAGTCTGGCTTATTCGCATGCCAGTTATCGGGCCGTTGTTGCGCAGCCTGGCGGTGGGGCGGTTCACGCGCATTCTGGGCACGTTGCTGGAAAACGGGATTCCAATCATGGCTGCGATGCAGATCAGCCGCGATGCGGCCGGTAATGTGCTGCTTGCTGAGGCGGTTGATCAGGCCATTGAGGCCATTCGCAGCGGCGAAACGCTGGCGCAGCCGCTGGGGCAAAGCGGATTGTTCAGCGACGACGTTCTGGAAATGATCGCCGTGGGCGAATCGGCCAACAATCTTCCAAGCGTTCTGGTGTCAATTGCCGACACCATTGAAAAACGCGTGGATCGCCTGCTGGCGGTGTTTATCCGCCTCATGGAACCGGCGTTGCTGCTGCTTCTGGCGGGAATTGTGTTATTCATCTTCATCGCGCTGATTGTGCCGATGATGAGAATGAGCACATCGGTGTAGTCCCGGAGGCGGAGTTGTCGAGAAACTTCGAAGAATGTCTTTTGCGCGTCAGGTTAGCTGATACTATAGTTCCGAGGCCGGTGGAACCGGCTGCGCCGCCCGCGGCATCCGCTGCAACCCGGCTGCCGCCTTGCGGTACCGATTGACTGTGGTCCGCGACAGTCAGGCGTGGATTGGTGTGAAGACCAGAAACAGACAATGGAGGGTCTTGTTGTGCGATTGGGAATGCAAAGGAAAACTCGTCGTTCGGTGAAGCGCCGTAGCGGCATGACGCTGATTGAGGTGCTGATCGTCATCGCCATTCTGCTGGCGGTGGGCGGTCTGGTGATGATGAACATCATGCCCGCCAAGGAAGGCGCCGACATCGACACGCAGCGGATTCAGTTGCAGAGCATCGCCAGCGCGCTGGATATGTACAAACTGCACATGAAGCAGTGGCCGTCTGAAGAAGAGGGCCTCAACGCGCTGGTCAGCAAGGACGCGATTCAGGACGAAGCCAAAGCGGCCAACTGGCGCGGACCGTACATCGACGCCGCTGCGTTGCGCGACAAATGGAACAATCCGCTGGTGTATCGCTATCCCGGCGAATTGCGCGGCGAGGAATACTACGACCTGATCTCATACGGCCCCAACGGCCAGGACGACGGCGGTCAGGGTGATGACATCACCAATCACGACAACCTGAAAAACGCTGACGGCGAAATTGTCACCGACGTTGATTTCACCGCGCCATCCGCTACAGGAGGCTAATTCGGCGACCGAATCGGAAGGCGGCTGCGGCATGCGCGCACGAAGTTTCACACTGCTGGAAATACTCATTGCCATTGTGCTGCTCCTGGCCCTGGGAGCGCTTGTGTTTCCGTGGCTTGCTGATTCGCTGGAAGAGCGTGCATTTGAAACAGCTGCCGACGCCACCAGTGAACAACTTATGCTGGCGCGTGCTCACGCACAGGCCACCGGCACGCCGGTTGAGGTTCGGTATCGGGCCGACACTTCACAGGTGCAGGTGCGGTTTTTTGAACCGTGGCTGCCGGGGTTTGATGCCACGAAACTAACGGAATCAGCAGAGCCAGGACAGAAACGCGCCGCTTCCGGTCTGACGGGCGCTGCGGAAGCGCGCGATCAGAAGACGATCACTGAATCGTGGGCGAATCGCGTGCTGGGGCCTGGCGTGCAGATTGTCGCTCAGCCGCCGACGGAATTCCGTTCATCGCAATCGGATGTGGGCAAGCCGCTGGCTCGTGAGGAGTACCAGACGCTGGACGATCTCATGGGCAATCAGGACGTGCGCCTGGCGGTTTTCATGCCCGACGGCTCGGCCATCATGACCGCGCCGGTCTGGATTACAGACGCCGACGGCCGCCTGGGCCTGCTCCGCATCAATCCGTGGAGCGGCCTGCCGATTTTCGAGCGCCTTGCCAATGTTGGCGATCAACCCGCCTCAAGCGCGTCCGATGATGATGCGGAAGATGCGCGTCTTGATGGTCCGACAGCCAGCAACGGGCGTTCCGGTTCCGGCAGGCCCGGCCGCACATCGTCGCGTGATCAGACCGGCGGGGCTGAATGGTCACATAATCGCCCGCCATCGGGCGGAGCTGACGCGTGGGATGATCAGGACAGATCATTCCCCAATAACTAAGCGCTGGCTCTGTTGTTGCAGACAGCGGTTTCGCTGCAGGATGCAGGTTCCAGCGTGTACGATCCGGCGCATCGTGCGCAGCAGGCGCATGTGCAGCAATGGAAATGGAGCTGTCAATTCCGATCAAAGGCCGTGCACAGTTGTTGTGTTGCCGTCGCTTGGTTGCCGTTGTTCAGTTGTCTGACTTCCCGCTTTCGTATGGACAGGATGATGCGACGCCTCCCGGATACATCAGGGCGCTGTCGGCGGGGCGGGATTCTCTTTGAAGTGGTGGTGTCGCTGGCGCTTTTCGGCGCAGCGGCGGCATTCACGCTCGGCGCGGTGCGATCGGTGTTTCATTCCCTGCGAACATCGCAGTTGCAGCAGCAGGCCATCGATCTGGCGCGATCCAAAATGGCGGAACTGGAAGCGGGGTTGATCACCCTGGCTGACCTGCGCGGGCAAAGCGGCGGGAGCGGCATCGGTTCTTTCGATACGCTCGACCGTGAAGTGGCCGGAGGCGGTTCGGCTGCGGGTCAGGCTCCGTTGCGATGGGCATTCGAACTCAAGACCCATCGCACCGAGTTCACGGGTTTGTCGCTGATAGAGCTGACGGTCCGCGAGGATCGACCGGCCCAGGACGATCCAGCAGCGACGCCGCCGGTGCAATTCACGCTGCGTCAGCTCGTAGCGTTGCGCGAAGTCGATGCCGAATCGTATCACTCCGATACAGCAGTGGATCGCACCAGTTCGCCCGTAGAATGGGGGAGGCCATGAGCGCAGGACACAGGCACAATCTGAACGCGGGAATTCAAGCGATGAAGTGCGCACGTCGTGTGCGCTTTGTTCAACGTTCGAGGTTCAATATCGCGCAAGTTCATCGCGGTTTTACGCTGATAGAGGTGCTCATCGCCATCGCGCTGACGATGGTGCTGGTGGGAAGCATGTTCGGTTTTCTCTTCGACATGCTTCGGTCTCGCAGTATGGCGATGGATCAGGTCCATCAGCAGCGGGCAGCGACGACGGTGATCGAGCGTCTGGAGCAGGACGCATTCTGCAGCCTGGTTGGCGATCATGTAGTCGGCCCCGGCGTGCGAGGCAATGAAACGCGGCTTCGGCTGCTGACCCGCAGCGTTGCGACCTATCTGGCGGGACGAAACGAAGATGCCTCCGATGTCCTGGCTGATTTGCAGTTTGTTGAGTATCGATTTGATCGGGCTAATAAGCGCATCGAGCTGCGGCGAGGTTCTGCAGGTACAGGCGCATCGTCCACGTCCGAATCCTTCGATGATTTTGCCCCGCTTGCTGGCGTCATTCACAAGCTTCGCTTTCGATATCACGATGGCCAGGCCTGGCGAAGTTCGTTCGACAGTCTCGCTGCCGGCCGGCTGCCTGATGCCATTGAAGTTGCCATCTGGTTCAATCCGCTGCCTGAAGAAGCAGCGCTTGATGATCTGCTGGGATCGGATCGGGACGTTTCAACAGCGGATGACAGCGATGATCGCCCATCGGGCAATTTTGATGAATATGTCCATGCGATGCTGAGCGATCTGGAGTTGCGTGATGATCCGCCGCCGGATCGCATTCGCGTGGTGCTGGTGCCGGATGCTGACGCAGATGAGCAATCGGCATCGGTGCAGGGCGATGGCGGAGACCCCATTAATCCGGAGGCAGCGCCATGACAAAGGCATCGCGATACAACGCATCGCGCCGAGCATTCGTGCTTCTGGCTGTGCTGGTCATTGTGGGCTGTGCGCTGCTGGTGGCTACCGGCGTGGTGTTTCTCGCGCAGGCTGACGTTGCAGGTTCTGCAGGCGCAGCCGACGCAGCGCAATCGCGTGCCCTGGCGTGGTCGGGTTTGCAGGCGGTCATGAGTCGGCTGAACGATCAGCGCGATCGCATACTCAACAGCGAACTGCCGCAGCTTGATGAGCAGTACGTCATCTACGAAACCGATGATCGGCTTGGCGTTGTTCGCTTACTGCCCATGGCGGCGGGCACATTCGCGCCCGAAGCGGGCAAGCTGGATTTGAACAGCGTCACAGCCGAGATGCTCGCAAATACAGGGCTGATCGATCAGGCCGCCGCGGCAGAAATCACAGCGTATCGCGATGCCGGCCAATCAAAGCGGCAGTTTCAGTCGATTGCGGAACTCCTGCGTGTGCCTGCTGCAGCGATCACGCCGGAGATGATCTTCGGCCCGATCGAATCCATCAGCATCACGGACGATGCGCATCGCATTTCGTCTTCGCCTGCTGAGCGCAGCGCCGGAAGGCTGGACGATCAACCGCTCCGCGGCCTTGCAGACGTGTTGACGGTCTTCAGCATTGAACCAGTGCTGCAGCGGGACGGGTCGCTGCGAATCAACTTGAACCAGCCGTGGTCGGAAGCGCTAGCTGAGCGGATCGAGCGACAATTCGGCACAGAAGCAGTGTCTGTGCTCAAGGGCATGATGGAAAGCGGAATGAGATTTGAGAACGACGCTGCCATCATTCGAGCGCTTCGCGCATTACGCATTTCGCCGGAGCAGTGGCCGAACATCATCGACGCCTTGACCACAACTGCAGATCAATACCGACTGGGCCGCCTGGACATCAATACCGCTCCGCTTGAAGCCTTGCAGGCATTGCCGGGTGTCTCGGTCGAGCAGGCTGCTCAGATGGCAAGCACACGCGATGAACTGCCCCAGGAGCAGCGGCAGACGATCGCCTGGCCGGTGACGACTCGGATTCTTCCGGAGGAGACGCTGGAGAACCTTGCTGATCTCATCACAACGCGATGCTGGATCTATCGCGTGCGGATCGCTGCAGGAGAGGTGGCGGCAGACGAGCCGGAAGGTCCCATGCGACGGCCAGTGGTGATCGAAGCGGTCATCGATCTGTCCTCGCCAAAACCTCGCGTAGCCTATCTGCGGGACGTGACGTCGCTGCAGCATGCAGCCCGAATCGCTCTCTCAACAGCGTCTGCTGAGCCGGCAGCGTTGAGCGATACGCTCTTTGCCGAGCCTTTCGGCGTCTCGGAAAGCGTGCGAAGCGATCGAAATGACACCGCCTCCGGAACCGGAACCGGAATCGGGATCGCCGATGATGCTGCGCTTCTGAATTCGTCAGCAAATACGCAGCCGCGGGAATCCGATGCCGCAACCAGACCGCTGGCCGCTCCAGGCGATCCGGAAGACGCCGCAGCGATGCAGCAGCCTGGCGGGAGATCGCCTGCAACGCCGCCACGCAGGCCCGTCGGCCGCTGGCGACCGGTGAGATGAAATGAGGCGGGATTGGAAGAAATGGAATGAAAAGATGCGGTTTTGCGCTGCAACCGCGCATGTCAGTCTTCACTATCTTATGAGGTCAAGAGTGCAATTGCACAATTGTGTCAGACTTCGGCGGGCAGCGTATTCAACGCAGGCATGACTTGGGGTAGGATACATTTCTGGCAGGAGGCCGACCGCATCCACGTCGTGAGGGGCTGGTGATTGTTCGGGTTGCGGTTGCGTGAGGAGAACGTATGGGTACACGAAACGCCATCGCGATCGAACTGGGGCGGCGGCGGCTCCGCGCCGTGCTGGCATCGCGGGGGCGTGGCGGTCGGTTGAAGGTCCGGCGTGTGCTTCTTGATGACGTGCCCGCTGAGGTGGATCGTGATGATCCCGCTGCCGTCGGCGCATGGCTGGGCAAACAGTTGAAGCAGGCCGGTTTTCCCAGCGGCAAGGCCATCTTCGCCATTGGACGTGACCACGTCGTCCTGAAGCGCTTTACGCTGCCCACGCTTGATCGCGATGAATTGCCCGACATGACGCGGCTGACGCTGCAGCGTGAACTTCCATTCGACACCGATGATGCAGTGATCGATTTTGTTCCCATCGATCACAGCGACATCCACACAACCGTGCTCGCTGCCGCAGTTCCCAATGCGGTGATTGACTTCACGCGCGCCATGGCCAAGGCGGCCAGCGTGGGAATCGAGCGCATCTCATTGCGCGCACTGGGCTGCCTTGCATTGTTCAGAGCGATGAACGGACAGCAGAAGGACGCTGCTGCTGATTTCATCATCGACATCACCGGCGAGGGCGTGGAGTTTTGCCTTGTCGCCAGGAACGCGGTGCAGTTCTCTCGCGCTGCGGAAGTGCCCCACCCGCAGGACCAGCTTGCGATTGCGGAAGCGGTGGTGACCGAAGCGCGTCGAACGTGGATGAGCTATCGCGTCACCGAAGACGCTCTCGATGTGCAGTCCGTCGTGCTGCTGGGCGATGAACGCGTCAGTGACTACGCCGCTAAACCGCTTGGCGAGATGCTCAAGCTGCCGGCACAGTTGCTGCGCGAGCATCCGCTGGTTGACGCAACCGATCAGAACGTCAATCGCGTTTGGCCGCTGCTGGGATTGCTGCTTGAAGTAAGCAACGGCGCGACGTCGATCGATTTCGCCAATCCTCGCCGCGCTCCTGATCTGCATGCCCGCGCTCGCATGCGGCGGCTGCTGGTTGCGACGCTTCTTCTTGTGGTTGGCGGGCTGGCATTCACCGCAGCCAGGCGCGATCTGCAGGCGCTGGAGCGCAAAGTCAACGCCTTGCGAACCGAGCAGCAGCAGCTTGCTCCGAACAACAACCGCTATCAGCGCGATCTGGCCAAACTCATGCACCTTGAGCGCTGGATGAGCGTGCGGGCCAACTGGCTCGATCACGCAGCGTATCTGGCGAGCATCGCACCATCGCCCGATCGCGCTGTGTTTGATACCTGGACAGGTCAATTGACATTCAACGGCGTGGTGTACGATCGGCAGGCGAACCGATGGGCCGCCGACTACAACATGGTCATCAGCATCGACGGTGAAGCCCGCGATCGTGAGACTGCGGACGCTTTTCGCGATGCGCTGACCAAAGACCCGTTCTACACCGCCAGCACGGCTGGAGCTGATCGGACCGGCGGGCGGCGCCTGCCATTTGGCTTTACCTATCGCCTGCGGACCGCTGTCGGCTCGCCGATGAAAGCTGCAGACACGGCCAAGGAAACCCCAAAAGCGCCGGCGCGGGGTCAGAACGCATCAACGTCTGCAGCCGCCGCTACGGATCAGGACGAACGCGATCAGTCGGCGACAAATAGCAGCGATGTGCAGCAGTCGCACGCTGTCAGCGCTGGAACGCAGTCGGCAGAGGGGCCGGAGGAGGAGGCGAGCCGATGAATCGATCGCTTCGCATTGTGCTTATCCTGTTGGCCGCGATCGCTGGCGGCTTGCTGATCTTCAATCAGGTCAACACGCATTATCTCAGCAAGCGCAAGGCTCATCTGTCCACGATCGACAACCTCACGACGCGGCTTGCTGCATATCAGAAAAACGCTCGCGACCATGTGCGCGTCAAGGGTGAGCTTCAGGCCATCATCGATCGCACGCTGGGCGGCAGCATCGAGATCGTTGACCATCGGCTGCGCACGCGCCTCAACCGTCTGGCGGAGCAGGCGCAGTTGCAGAGTCCCACGGTGGGCACGGGAAGCTCCGGATCGGCCAGACGATCGCCCGCTGCCAGTGCGTTTCGCAGCTTTCGCGACCTGTACGTAGAAATTGATTTTGTGGAAGTTGAAGGCTGGATTTCCGGCACGGGAACATTCGAACAGGCGTTGCGCCTGATTGACGCCATTGAAGCTGAGCCGTGGATCAAGCGGATCAATCAGATCAGGCTTGATCCGAAAGACAACGGCAACCGGTTCGATGTATCGCTTCGGCTGACGACGCTGTTCTTGCCGGGGCAGACGCCGGATCCGGATGCACATTTGTCGCCTGTTCCCACTGAATTTGAGCGATTGGCGGTGTTTCTGCAAAGCAATCCATTTCGCGTGCCGCCGCCTGCGCCGGTTGCAGAACCGCCCCAGCAGGCCAGAACTGAAGCGCCGCCGCAACATACGCCGACATTCCCATATCAGCGCTGGAAACTCACGGGCGTAGCGCACGGCCCAAACGGACCGGAGGTCTGGCTGCTGGATGCGGAGTCAAAGGAAACTCGAGTGCTCAGTATGAGTGAGAAGCTGCACGAGATGGAGTTGATGGCCATTGAGACCGACAGCGCGGTGTTTCGGATCGGCGAGAAGCATGTGCGCATTGCGGTGGGGAGCCGGATGAACGAAAGGACGCCGGCACGTCAATAGGGCGTTGCTGGATTGAAGACAGGGTTTCGCCTTGCGGCGGACGATAAGGAGTCAGGATGCGACCCAAAGCAGTGTCAGTGTTGTTGGTGTGGGCCGCCGTCTGGGGATCGCTGGCGGTGCAGGTTCATGCGCAGGATTCGCCGGCGCTGCAGCAGCCGCCGTCTGTGACTTCGGAATCGCAGTCGGCCAGCGACGATGCTGCGGCGGCCTCGAACGCCGCAAGCGAGAAGATCCGCTTCAATTTCAAAGGCGCGACATTTCAGCAGGTAATCGAATTCTTCTCCCGTTCGACCGGGCTGCCGGTGATTTGGCAGGCCCAGCCGCCTGAGGGAACGCTCGATTACCTCTCGCCTGAAGCATACGACCAGGCTGAAGCGCTTCGCGTGCTCAACATCATTCTGCAATCCAAGGGCGTGATGCTGCGCGTGAGCGAGCAGATGCTGTACCTGCAGACGCTTCAGGACATGCAGAAATCCGACATACCAACCTTTGTCGGCAAGTTGCCCGAGGAGGTCACTTCCGATCAGATCATCACGGTGGTTCGCCCGCTCAAGATCGCTCTGGCCAAGCCCATGGCGGAGCGATTGGCGGCCATGGTGGCCCAGTATGGCGCAGTTACCGCGATGGAGCAGCAAAACGCGCTGGTGATTACCGAAACCGCTGCGAACGTGCGGCGGCTGCTCACGATTATCGACCAGCTCGACATGTCTGATCCCGACGGCGCGGTGGAAATCTTCCCCATCAAGCACGCCCGCGCTTCGGAGCTGATGACGCCCCTGCGTGCTTTGCTCAGCACGAAGGTGGAGAAGTACGTCGTTAATGAAAAAGGTCAGCAGGTCAAGATCGAAGATACGGAAATGCCCGGGCTGGCCATTACCGCTGACGACCGCACCAATGCGATCATCTCCAAGGGATCGCAGAATCGCATCGATCAGCTTCGCGACGCAATCAATCTGCTTGACGTGCCTGCTGCAGGCAACGCGCGCACGATGCGGACAAGGCAGTTGCATCGGATCACGCCGGCGGAAGCGGCAGCGAAGCTCAACCAGTTGTATCAGAAGCTCGACAATAACCAGCGGCCGACCGTGCTAACGCTTGATGATGCCATGAAGGTGGCGATCGTGGGCGATGAAGCCGCTGTTGCAGAAGGCTTCCTGCTGCTTCGTGAGCTTGACGGCGACGCAGCCGGCGCTGCTGCTGCGACGGATGCCGAACCGGTCATGGCGGTCATCAATCTCCAGCGAGCCAACTCCAATGAGGTTCTCCGCGCAATCAGCAGCCTTTTGAACAAGCGGCAGCAGATGTCGATGAAACTCGTCGCGGGCCTTGATGGTCGATCGATCATCGTCGCAGGCCCGGCGGGCGATGTTGATGCGGTGCGGTCGCTTGTGCCGGTGCTTGATCGCCAGGGACCGGCGGACCGGCAGGTGCGGTTGCTGCGTCTGGCCAGCGGCGATCCACGCGCCATCATCAGGCAGGCCCGGCGCATGTTTGATGAACAGCGCACCAATGATGACGATGAGCAGATGGAACTGACCTGCGAACTCGACAGCAGTTCGCGCGTGGTCACGATGATCGGTTCGCAGCGTGCTCTGGACGCATTCACCGACATCGTGCAGCAAATCGAAAGCAACATCGTCATTGACCGCGAGGCGAGAACGTTCGAGCTTGCCAACGTCCTGCCCAGTGAGATCATCTCTCCGCTGACCTCACTGGCCAATCAGTTGCTCAGGCCGACCGACGGCTCGCAGTTCATCCCGCCGACATTCACCGCTGTTGACCAGCTCAACATGCTCGTGGTGACCGCCACGCCGGAGCAGCTTGCCATGCTGGAGTCGGTGATCGGCAATCTCGACGCCTCGCGAGCCGAGGGCACAACGCCGCCGCTTCGCCTGCTTCAGCTTCGCATTGCCGATGCGGGCAATCTGGCCAATGTGATCATGCGGCAATACAACCAGCGGCCGCCTGCGGAGCGCAAGGCCAAGCCTGTGAACGTTGCAGCCGATCATTCCACCAACTCGCTGATTCTTTCGGTGCATCCCGACGTGATGCCGGAGATTCAGGCGATTGTGGATGAACTCAACAAGACCGAGCGCACCGACCTGGAAGGCCGGGAGATTCGCATTTTCCCGTTGAAGGTGGCGCGGGCTGAAGAACTGGCAAAGACGATCGATGAGATGTTCCCCCAGCCGCCTCCGCCGGTTGACATTCGCGGCCGGCCGCAGCCGCATCTGCAGAAGCCGCGCGAGGTCGTGGTGCGGGCCGATCCGCAGACCAACTCGCTGATCGTCGATGCGCCGATTCAGCGGATGGCGGGCTTTGAGCAACTGGTGGAGCAACTGGATCGTCAGCAGTTTGTTGAGGAAACGCAGGTGCGCACCTATGCGGTGGTGCACGCAGATCTCAACGCGCTGGCCAATACATTGCGGCAGCTGGCTGCGTCGCGTGCGCTGTTGCCTGAAGGTCAGGATCAGCGCGTGCCCATCACCATCACCGTTGAGCCGATGAGCCAGACGCTGATCGTGGCTGGACCGGTCAACATTTTCGAGCGCGTCGATCAGGTGATGAAGGAGCTTGACGTCAAGCGGTCCGGCCCCGCCACCACGCTGCGCATCTTCAAGCTCAGCAACGCCAGAGCCGACGCCATTGCCGACATGCTGCGCGACGTGCTGACGACGCGCATTCGTCAGGATGTCGACGTGCCCGGCGGCGCAGTCAACATGCAGTCGCTGCTGAACATCAGCGCTGATCGCAAGAGCAATACGCTGATCATTTCCGCGCCCGAAGCGGTGATGCCGGTGGCGGAGCAGGTGATTCGGCAGCTTGATGACAGCGTGTCATCGCTGGGCGATCCGGTGGTGCGCGTGCGTCCGGTGCGTTATGCCAACGCGGCATCGCTCAGCGCGACGCTGAACGCGGCACTGGTCGGCGTTATCAGCAAAGCCACCGGCGAACCGATGTCCGTGAAGCTGGTCCCCGCGCCCGATGCGTCAGCCATTCTCATGGTGGGATTGGAGCCGGATTTGGCGGAAGTGGAGCAGTTGATCGAACCGCTGGATACCGCTGGCGCAGGCAGCGATCAGACGCAGGTGCGACTGGTGAAGCTCAAGCATGCGCGAGCGGAAACCGTTGCGCCGCTTGTGCAGCAGCTTCTGGCAGGTGAAGAAATCCCGCTATGGCTGCGCTATGACGCACTGGCCCGCAATCGACAACTGCCCGAAACCGGCCCGCAGGTACGCGTCGCTGCCGAGCCGCGGCTCAACGCTGTGGTCATTTCCGCGCCGCCTGCGGTGCTGGACATCGCTGAGGAAATGGCGGCGCAGCTTGATGTTGATCCGGCACAACTGGATGGCGGCGCGACCGCCCGAACCGTGCGGGTGCTCACGGTGCGCAACGCCGACGCAAGACAACTGGCGACCAATCTCGAAGCCCTCTTCAGCGATGCGGATCAAAGCGAAGTGCGGCCCACGATTCGCGTTGATGCGGTCAGCAACAGCCTCATCGTGCGGGCCACCGATGAACAGTTCGACACGATCGAGCAGGTCGTCAGCCGAATCGACAAAGCGTCGATCACCGCGACGCGGCAGATGCGCATGATCCCCATCGATCCTTCGCGCGCCAAAGCCCAGGACATCGCCAGCGCGCTGCAGCAGCTGACGCAATCAGCCGACGACAGCGCAGGCCCGAAAGTGCAGGTCATCACGCTGGAAGAACTGCTCAATCGCAAGAAGGAAAAGCGTGAGTCTGAATCAAAGCCGCAAGTAAAGGACGAAACTGAGCAGCGCAAAGACGCCTCAACTGTCAGCGCTTCACATCATTTGCCGCTTGCAGCAAAGCCTGCATACATCGCGCCATCGATATTCACCAACTTCGCTGCGATCGTGTTTGCAACCGGGCAGGATGATGAACAGACCGATCAAGGCGGTCATGATGACAATGGCAGTGGCGATGAACCCGACGTGACCATCGCCGTCGATCCAGCGACCAACAGCCTCATTCTTCTTGGTTCGCAGCGTGCGATTGATCGCCTGAGCGCTCTGGCCCGGCAGATTCAGGATCAGTTGCCTGCTGCGCCCGCCAGCATTCGCTACATCACACTGCCGCAGGATGTTGATGTGCAGGGGTTGGCTACGCTGCTCTCGCAGACGTTGCAGCACATTCCCAACCTGCCCGGACAGCGAGGCGGCCCGCTACGTCAGCGCGTGGGCATCATCGCTGATCCCGTGGGCAACGCGCTGATCATCGCATCGAACGATACGGATTTTGAAACTGTCGGTGAATTGATCGCAGCGCTTTCCAAGCCGACTGCAACCGAATTTCCCATTCGCACCATGACGCTGCACCGCGCTGAAGCCAGCGCAGTGGCTCGCGCGATTCAGCAGTTTTATGACGATCGTGCACGGGTGCTGGCCAGCCACCGCGGCCGTCGCCAGCAGGGGCGGCGCATCTCCATCATGGGCATCGATTCCAGCAACACGCTGCTGGTGTCAGCGTCGGATGAAGACTTCAAGCAGGTAGAGCAGCTTGTTGAGCAGTTCGATACCGCTGAAGCTGTGGCGGGATTGACGTTTCGCATTTTCCAGCTGCGGCACGCCAACGCCGGTGAGATCGAGCGCAATGTGCAGTTGCTGGTGAACGATCTGATCTGGAACCAGGGGCAAAATGTGTTCTTCTGGCCTCCTCGCAACGCCGGTCAGCAGCAGGGGCGACGGGACATGATTGCAGTGCGTGCCGATGCCCGCCTCAACGCGCTGATCGTCACCGGCCAGGGCGATAAGTTCGACGTGGTGGAGAAGCTGATTGAAGAACTCGATGCGCCGCCACGCGAGGGCGATGAGAAGGTCATTCGGCTGTATCGCACGGCGCATGTGCAATTGCAGACGGTGGCTGACGTGGTGCGCGAAACGTTCAACGCCGGTCGTCAGCGCCGCTTCTGGGAGCCCCCCGATCCCACGGAAATTCGCGTGCGCGTGGATGACGCCAACCATGTTCTGATCGTCAGCGCAACCGCCAGAGAGCAGGAAGAAATCGCGCAGCTCATCGCCGGCCTTGACAAGCAGGCCCAGACTGTGGGCATGGGCGGCGAGATGCAGACGCAGGTGCTTCCTGTCAAGTTCGGCCGAGCCGTTGAACTGGCCGGAACGCTCACACGTTTTCTGAACGATCGTGCCCGCAAAGCCAATGCTGCCAGACCTGCCGCCACGATCATTCCAAGTGAATCGGCGAACACGCTCATTGTCGCAGCGCCGGCTGACGAAATGGCCACCATTCGCGACCTGCTGACGCAGCTCGATCTGCCGGATGTCACCGGCGACCGCGTGATCGAAATCATCGCACTGCAGCAGGGCAGTGCGCAGGAAATCGGCCGCATCGTGCGCGAGCAGTTCAGCCGCCGCACCGGCGCCGGCGGTCAGGGCGTGGTCATTACTCCCGACGCACGCACCAACAGCGTCATCGTCAATGCGCCGCAGCTTGAATTTGAACAGGTTCGCGCACTGATCGATCGGCTTGATTCGCCATCAGCAAGCGATGAAACCATCATCCGCACCTACGCCCTCAAAGGCGCAAGAGCCGATGAGGCGGTGCGTATTTTGACCGACACATTGCAGCTTGATCCGCGCGGCCGCACGCCGGGCAAGGGCATCACCATCAAACTCGATGAATCAGACAGCGAGGCAGTCGAGGTCAAGGCACGCATTGTGGCTGACCGTCGATCCAATAGCCTGATCGTTACCGCCACAGAGCAGTCGTTTCCGATCATTGAGTCGCTCATCAGCAAGCTGGAGGAAGTGCCCGCTGCCAGTCCGGTGGAGTGGCGCATCGTGACGCTGAAACATGCGCTGGCTTCGGAAGTGAGATTGACGCTCGATCAGATCACGCGCGGCTTGATCGTGGACAATCAGTCTCGGCCTCGCATCGATTACAACCGGCTTGAGAATCAGCTCATCATCTCGGCCACTGCTGATCAGTTCAAACAGATCGAAGAGATTCTGCAGCAGATCGACGTGCCGTCGCAGCATGAGCGGCTGACCGATTTTGTGCCGCTGCGCTTTGCCAATGCGGACAAAATCCGCGAAGCGCTGAGCGTGTTTTACGGCCCGTGGGCGGTTGAAGCAGACACGCCCGGGAAGCGCAACGTGCGGATCGTATCCGACCCTGCCACCAACAGTCTGGTCATTACCGCGAACAAGGACGAGTGGCAGGGAATACGCTCGCTGCTGGAGAAGCTTGACAGCGAAGAGTACGACGCATCGCTGCAGTTGAAGGTCTTGCCGCTGATGCACGCTGATGCGCAGAGTGTGGCACGTGCGATCAACGAGGCGTTTCAGGGCCAGGTCACCGGCGACAGCCGCACGCCCGGCGCAGCAAATCGCTCGCAGCAGTCGCGATCGCGCAGTGATGCCGATCGGCGCAGCGAGATCGACGTGCCCACCGTTTTGGTGCAAAGCGAAGACTGGGTTCGCGCCAGCGCCGAGCCGCTGACGAACTCGGTCATCGTGTCGGCATCGCGGCAGAACATCGCCAAGATCGAACAGATTGTGCAGAATCTGGATGTGGCCGATTACGCCAAACTGCCGCCCCCGCAGATCATTCCTGTCACCAGCGGCGATCCCGTGCAGCTTGCGCAGTCGCTGACGCAGTTGTATGAGCAGGCCGGCCGCAGCGGGGCAGCGCGATCCGGCGCTGCTCGCAAGAGTCTGCGCATCGTCGGCGATGCCGCTTCCAACAGCATCATCGTTCGCGCTGAGGTTGAGGATTTTCAGCAGATTCGCACGCTTGCTGAAGCGTTGCAGCAGCAGGCCGCCAGTCAGGGCTTGACGGTGAACGTGGTCAAGCTCAACGCAGCTCCTGCATCGCGTGTAGCCAGCGCGATCACCGAAGCGTTTCAGGCCAAGGCCAGGCAGGCCAATCAGCCGCTGTCGATTCGCGTTGATGCGACGGGAAACAGCCTTGTGATCGCATCGAGCGCGCCGTTGCTTGAAGAGATCAAGACCACCGTGGCGGAGCTGGATGCGCTTTCGCCCGCTGCGGGGCAGGGCATCTTCATCATCGAACTGGAGAACATTCCGCCCGAAACCGCCAAGAACATCATCGAAACCATCGGCCTTGATAAACCGCAGCCGGCTGATTCGGTCTCGCGCATCGTCACCGAGCCGGTGAAAGTGTCGGTGCTTGCGGGACGAAACGCAGTTGTCGTTGTGGCGAATCCGGTCGATCGTGAGGCGATTGTGAGTTTGCTCAAAGCGGTGGATGCTGAGCCGGCGCTGGCCGAAGCGCAGACGAAAGTCATTCGTCTCAAGCACGCGCAGGCCCAGGCGTTGTCGCAGATTCTGGCGCAGGTGTTGCGGCCGGGCAATCAGCAGGCCGACACGCCGCTGGCGCGATCGGCGCGGGAGCATGTGCGCCGGTTGACGATTCGGCGCGACCGTCCCGACGACGGCTCGCTGCAGCTTGACCTCACCAGTCCCATTCGCATTGTGGCCGATCCCGCGCTCAACGCGCTGGTCATCAGCAGCACGCATGAAAACCTTGCGGTGATGGAGCAGTTGATCGCCATGTTCGATCAGTTGCCGATCACCGACGCTGTCATGGTGCAGCTTTTCCCGCTGCAGAACATTTCCGCCGAGCAGTTCTCGCGCATCGTGCGTGAACTGTTCGCGCAAGGCAAGCAGCTTGGCCGCACTGCAATCACCAAGGTGGCTGGCATGCCCGACGGCGCTGCGGGCAAGGCGCTGTTGGAAGAACTGGCCATCACCACCGACGAACGCACCAACACGGTGATCGTGGCGGGCAGCGAAAACGCAGTTGCGCTGGTGGAGGTGATGGTCAAGCGTCTGGACAGCAACGTGGCGATCGGCTGGATCGAGCCGCGCGTTCTGCCGCTGCGATTTGCCGATGCGACCGATCTTGCCGCCACATTGCAGGCAATCGTGGTGGATGGCGTGGGCAACCTGCCTCAATCGACGCCGCTGCAGCGACAGATCGGCCGATTGCGCATGGCGCGATTGAACGAAAACGGCGGGCAGGTGCTGGAGAGCACCGTCTTTGTGCCGATGACGCGGCTGGTGATTCGTCCCGAGCCGCAGATGAACGCGCTGATTCTCGTCGGCACGCCTGAAAATCTGGAAGTGGTGAGCGAACTGGTTGCGATGCTCGATGTCGAAACCGCTTCGCCCCAGAGCACCGTGCGCATCTACCCGATCGAGCACGCTTCCGCAGCGAGGTTGGCGCAAACGGTGCGTCAGCTTTTCGATCAGCAGGTGCGGAGCCGCGCGATTCGTGAGGAAGACCGCGTGGTTGTGCAGGCTGATGAACGCACCAACGCGCTGATTGTCGCCACCAGTCCGCGCAGCTTTGCGGTGCTGGAAGGGTTGCTGAAAACGCTCGATGCTGAACTTGCTCCCGATTTGCGGGAGATTCGCACAATCGAACTCAAGAACGCCTCCGCCCAGCGACTGGCTTCGCTTCTTCAGCAGATGATGGATTCGCGGCTGGAGCGGTTGCGCCGCGTGCAGCCGGAGACGGCCGATCTCGAACGCGCCACCATCGTTGCTGATGCACGCACCAACAGCCTGGTCATCGCTGCGGGCAATGACACATTTGAAGTCATTCGTCGCGTAGCAGCCGACCTTGATCAAAACGTGCTGGGCGACGTTTCACTGGTGCACGTGCTGCCATTGGAGAAAGGCAACGGCGAGCGCATTGCCCAGGCGATCAACCAGATCATGGAACGCCGCTATGCCGACATGCCTGCGGAACTCCGCAACAGTCAGCGGCCGCTGGTGATGACCGATGCACGCACCAACAGCCTGCTGGTGGCAGCAAATCCCGAGGATCTTGCGTCAATCGAAGACCTGGTCAACAAGCTCGCCGCTGCGCCGACCAACCCTGCGGTGGGCGTGCATGTGGTTGCGCTTGGCTCGTCGGTTCGCGCTGAACTGATCGCGCCGCGTCTGCAGCGACTGATGCGGGAGCGTCAGGCCACGCTCGGACAGGCGGCCACGCCGACGGATCGCGTTGCCATCGAACCTGATCTGGCCAGCAACAGCCTGATCGTTGCCGCCAGCAATGAGAATTTGGACGTGATTCGCAACCTGATCGATGCGTTGACGAAAACTGAAATGGCGCAAGGCGACGACGGCGAACATGCTGGGGCGCCGGGCCGCGAGCTTGAGATGGTGATGCTCTCCCCGGCCAGCCGCGCTGCTGACATGGTTGACCTGCTCGGTGAACTGTACGTGCAGGAAGCCAACCGCACGCGAGGTCAGAACACCGTGCGCGTCACGGCCGATGAGCGGGTCAATGCAGTTCTCATCAACGCCCCGGCCAATGACGTTCGCGCTCTGCGCGCCCTCATCGCGCAGCTTGACGGCGCCAAGCCCGCCAACGTCATCGAAATCAAATACGTACCGCTGCAAAGCGCCAACGCGCTTGAAACAGTCAGTCTGATTGAAAACGTGCTCAGCGGGCGCGGCATCGGGCCTCGCCGCAATACCCGGCAGGCTACGGTGCTCAAGTACCTGCGGGAAATCGCCCGAAGTCAGGGCGAGGAGATGTCCGACGAGGCTTCAGAGGACGCCGGTGTGGAGATGCAGGTCAGCGCCGCCATTCGTGAATCAATTACGCTGACGCCTGATTTGCGCACCAACACCATTATCGTCTCCGCACCGCGCGAATCGGCGCGCATGATCGAGCAGATGATCCGCGATCTGGACGCCTCAAACACCGGCTCCAAATCCATTCGCATCTTCAAACTCGAAAACGCCGATGCCGTGGCCATGGCGGAACTGCTCACGGACCTTTTCAACCTGCGCCAGGGCAACAGTCTGTTTGTGCTCAAGCCCCGCGAAGATGTGCCTGGAATTGCTGGCGGTGGGGGGCTGGAGCTGGATGGGGCAAACGCGCTTGCAGCCGCCGCTTCATCGCTGGGCTCCACTGCTTCGTTTGCGGGCACCGAACTCACCGCCGTGCCCGATGAGCGGCAGCAGCTTGCCATCACAATCGACAGTCGCACCAACAGTCTGATTGTCTCCGGCACACCCAAGTATCTTGATCTTGTTGCGAAGGTGGTGGACGAACTGGATCGGCTTGAAGCCAACGAGCGCGAAGTGTTCGTGTATCAGCTGCGCAATTCGGTGGCAGCCGACGTCGCGCGCGTCATCAGCGAGTTTGTCGATCAGGAGCAGCAGAAACTGATCAGCACGCTTTCGGTCGATCAAATCGGTTCTGCAGCGCGGTTGCTGGAGCGCGAAGTCACCATCAGCGGCGATCAGCAGTCCAACTCGGTGCTGGTCAGCGCCAGCCCGCGCTACATGAATCGCGTGAAGGAACTGATCCGCCAGCTTGATGTCGATCCGCCGCAGGTTCTGATTCAGGTGATGCTTGCCGAAGTCACGCTCGATTCGCGTGATGAATGGGGCGTCGATTTCTTCGCGCGGGCGGAAATCAACGGTACCGACGTGGTGGGCAGCTACGGTCTGGCCAGCGCATTTGTTCATGGGCTTGGCGTGCCGAATCTGGCCATCGCCTCCAGCGATTTTGAACTGCTCATCCGCGCGATGAAGTCGCAGGGCCGCCTGCAGGTGCTGAGCAATCCGTCAATCATGGCGGCAAACAATGCGCCGGCACGCATTCAGGTTGGTGAAACCATTCGCCTGCCCGTGGCTACCTCCATCACCGACGCCGGTCGCATTCAGTCATCGCTGGAGAAGGAAGACATAGGCGTGATTCTGAAGGTCACACCCACGATCAACCCCGACGGTTTCGTGCGCATGACCATCACGCCGGAAATCTCCAGCTTGAGCGCACGAACCACGCAGATTTCCGAGGATTTTGAATCGCCCATCATCATCCGCCGCACCGCCGACACCACCGTCACGGTGCAGGACGGCCAGACCATCGTGCTTGGCGGGCTGATTTCCGACCGGTTCGAGCGCCGCGATCAGAAGGTGCCGTTCTTCGGTGATCTGCCGCTTGTCGGCCCGCTGTTCCGCAGCAACACCGAGGAAACGGCCAAGACCGAGCTGCTCATCGTCCTGACGCCGCACGTGATCGAAAGCCCCGCGCAATTCGATCGAATCGATCAGATCACCGATCGCGAGATCGACCGACTTTCGGTTCCTCCGGAAGTCAAAGAGAGCATTCGCCGCAACCTGATCGACGGCACCGGCGCGCTGTATGATGCGGAAGGGAATCGCATTGAGGTGCAAATCGAACAGTGATTGACGTTCGCTCTAACTTCAGATGGAAGATCATGAAGTCAGCAAGGTGTGTGAAGGCAGTGCGGCTTGAACTGCAGAAGTGGCTGTCTTGTTGCATCCGACGTTTGACGCGAAGTGAATCATCGTGTGGCCTGAGCAGCCGGAGATCAATCCCAGGCTCACGGTCACAATCAGGACTGCGCCTGGCGTACATCCATGCGGCGCTGGCGTGCATTCTGATTGTGCTTGCAGGGTGTCAGACCGAGCGTGTGGTTACAAGTGACGGTCGCCCGCTGCCGCCGCCGCCACGTCCTGCGCCGCCGCCTCCGCCCAGCGCGAAGGCCAATCGCATGGCGTTTTTTGTGGGTCAGAAGCCTGATGACACCAACCGCAACGGCTATCCCGATCTGATCAGCACGACGGTGATGCTGGTGTCATCGCCGCACCCCACGCCGATTCGCCAGGATGGCGCATTTGTATTTGAAATGTATCCGCCGGGCCGGTACGGCTCGCGTGATGCGAAGCCCATTGTCTCATGGCGTCTTGAAGGTGAAGCGGTGCGTCGGGCTGAGGCGATCGCGCTGGCTGGGCCATGCTATCAGTTCCAACTCAGCCTGCTGGCTGTCGGCAGCGATATGCTGGAGCTTGACCGGGGCGATCTGATCTGTCGCTTTGAACCGGCTGACGGTTCACCGCCCGTGGTGAGCGATGGGGTGCGCACCATTCAGCTTGGCCGATGATGTTCTTTCAGGCGACACACGGTCGGTACTCGCAAGCAGTCAGAGATGAAAATTGGAGTCATGCGCCAGCGGCAGCACTAACCGCAGCGGTATGCTCTGCAATGCATCTCATCGGCGCAGCCTTCTTCCGTGAAGAAACACGAAAAAACCCGCCATGTGCGGCGGGTTTGGCGTATAGCTGAAAATCAACTGGGGATCAGGGATTCGAACCCCGACTAACTGGTTCAGAGCCAGTCGTGCTACCGTTACACCAATCCCCAAAGGTTGGCGTGCGGCCAGATTGTATAGCCTTTTTCGGCCGGATCAAACTGGCAATATGAGCGATATGCACATCGTATCCGGGGCATGGCTGCTGACTGCGGATGCCGCCGGGGCTCTGCGTCGATGGCGAGTCGATTCGCTGGCTACACTACACGCCACGTTTTGTGCTCCATTCAGGCAGGAGATCGCCACGCCCATGTCAGGACTTTTTGCCGGAACGCCGCTTGAACGCCCCGTGACCTGCGAGGTCTGCGAGAAGCCGCTGGACGTCTGCGCCTGCCCGCGTGACGCCGCCGGCTGCGTGTTGCTGCCGGAGAAGCAAACCGCCACCGTGCGCATGGAAAAACGCCGCAAGGGCAAGGTCGTGACGACCGTCAGCGGGCTGGACCGCTGCGCATCTGATCTGGATGGCATTGTAAAAGCGCTCAAAGCCGCCTGCGGGGCGGGGGGAACAGTAGATGCAGCTACGGGCGTGATTGAAGTGCAGGGTGATCATCGGCAGCGCATTGCCCAGCAGCTTCGTGACATGCGCTACAAGGTGAAGGTGTTGTGAGTTGCCCGGAACCGGACACATTGACGCTG
Organism: uncultured Isosphaeraceae bacterium; assembly: GCA_964575335.1. Classification (GTDB taxonomy): domain Bacteria; phylum Planctomycetota; class Phycisphaerae; order Phycisphaerales; family SM1A02; genus CAZNPU01. The sequence continues at coordinate 53,744 of CAZNPU010000024.1, forward strand.
CAGTGGCTGCCCGGCCGATATGCGGTGTGCCGACTTGGCGCGAACGATGCCCTGCCAGCATGGGCGGCAAAGCAGCTTTTTTATCCCCCGATCAGCGCATCAGACGCAACGGCGGAAACTGCTGACAAGGACAAGGCTTCACCCTGTCTTTGTGTTGTTGTGCGCACCGATTGCGAGTTGTCGATCATCATCGATGAGCGCGCGGTTCCGCCCTCAAATGAAGATGACAATCAGATGCAGGTGCAGCGCGGATTTAGCGCACTGCGCATCGCAGGCACGCTGGATTTTTCGCTTGTTGGAATCCTGGCAAAGCTGACGAACGTGCTGGCTGAGGCATCGGTGCCGGTATTAGCGATTTCAACATTCGATACGGACATTTTGCTGGTGCCGTCGCATCGGGCTGAGGATGCTGCGGAAGCCTTACGCGCTGTCGCCCGCGTGCAAGGTGAGTTACCGACGGATTAGAACGTCGTTGACGGTCAGCCATCTGCCCTCTGTTGTCTGCTGATGTTCTACACCGACACCGACTGCAGCGCAACGACGCGTTCCGCAATCTGCACAGCATTCAGCGCTGCGCCCTTGCGAAGCTGATCGCCTGCGACAAACAGGTTCAAGCCATACCCCGGGGCCTGGCTGTAGTCGGTTCGTATTCTGCCGACCAGCACTTCATCGATGCCGCTTGCTTCGATCGGTTCGGGGAACTTGTTGTTGGCACGGTCATCAACAACTTTGATTCCGGGCGCTGATGAAAGAATCCTGCGGGCATCATCTGCGCTGAGCGGTCTGCGGAAGCTGAGGTTGATTGATTCGCAATGCGCTCGCAGCACCGGCACGCGCACGCACGTGGCGGTGATGCCCACGGTGTCATCGCCCCAGATCTTGTGCGTCTCATTGACCAGTTTGGTTTCTTCCAGGTTGTACCCTTCTTCGTCAATGGCGGAATCATGGCTGAAGAGGTTGAATAGGTACGGCCTGCCGAAGACTTCGCTTGAAAGCGGCCGACCTGCTGCAAAATCGCGCGCCTGCTGCTCAAGCTCCCGCATGGCGGCAGCACCCGCGCCGGAGGCAGCCTGATAGGTGCTCACAACCATGCGCTCTATGCCCACTGCGTCATACAGCGGCGTGACGGCCATCAGCGCGATGATCGTTGAACAGTTGGGGTTGGCAATGATGCCCCCGGACGACCAATCGTGGTCCTCCAGCACATCATCATTGATCTCCGGCACAATCAGTGGCACATCATCGTGCATGCGAAACGCGCTGGAGTTGTCGATCACCACCACGCCGCGCTGGGCTGCCAGCGGGCAGAATGTTTGACTGATCGACCCGCCTGCTGCGAACAGTGCGATATCTACGCCGTCGAAGCTGTCTTCTGTAAGTTCTTCAACACGCAACTGCTGGTCGCCGAACTGCATGCTTGTTCCGGCTGAGCGTGATGAAGCCAGCAGGCGCAGCTCACCAACGGGAAACTGTCGCTGCTGCAACACGTTGAGTATTTCGCAGCCGACCGCGCCTGTCGCGCCCACCACCGCGATTGTGGGATGTGAAGATCCGAATTGAGCCATCAATGGTTCCTCGGCTGAGCCTGATAAGGGCCGATTTTAGGCAGCGTGAAGCATGCGCAATGACATGCAACATCGGGTTTTTTGAGCTTTTCCCGTTTCATTTGATTGGCTTATTTCTTCAACTCAACGCGCCCCAGATGCCGGTAACCGCCGCAAGTGAGCCACTCCGCACTGCATCAGCAGCTTACTTGTAAGAATCCGAGAACCTTGCGATTGTTCATTTGTGATGATTAGGCTGGCGGCCTGAAGCACTGGGGCCGCTCCGCTTTGAAGTTGTCTGGCCAAGTTGTCGATGCGCGCTGTTGGCAAGTCCCGCCTCTTGAGGGGCTTGCTGGGGGAGCGTGCAGCCGGGGTACTGGGAAAGGGAACGCCATGAGCGCTTTCGACCCTTCGATTTTTTCACCGCTCGACCGGCTGGGGCGTGACGCCGATGCGCGATCACCGCGGTTATCACCGCCGCCGCGGTTGCAGGATCAGCCGGTTACCCCCGCCAAGGCGGAACAACGGCAGCGTGAACCGAGCAAAGTGGTGCTGGAATACCTGGCAGAGCAGGCGATGAAGTACCCGCCGCAGGATATTCGCGTGCTGGCAGCAACAGTGCAGAAATACCTGCTGGTGAGCCTGGAGCCAGCTCTGCGCATGGCTGAGCAGTTGCGGGAGGAAGCGCTCGCCTCCAGCGACGCGGTGGTGCAGATGGCTCACGACGATCGGCGTCATGAGGCAATGGAGCTTCTTGCACCCGAGAAACCGTGAACTGCCCCGACGGCAAAGTAAGCGGGACCACACCGCTGCACGCGGATGGCGGCTTCGCGCTGCAGGACACCTGGGTTGAAGGGCGATTTTTCAGCGATTTTGGTGTTGCGCAGCGGTGAGGGGGATGCAGCAGGGTTTTTGAGGTCCGAGAATTGATCTGCAAGACTCTTTGTTCTTCCAGTCCAGCTGCATCATTTCGGGAACCGATCTGTATTACTACGGAAACGGAAAAGGCCGCCTGGGCATGGCCGGCTGTGGCCGCTTCGTGCTAAGAGGCGTATCCTCAAGGACTTACGTAAGAAGTCGCCGGTTGCATCCTGCGACGAGGAGGTTTTGGCATGTCCAAACAAGTTTGGCGTTCTGGCACTCTGGCAGCGATGTTTGCTGCATTGAGCCTCTCAGGCATGGTCTGGGCCCAGGATGGTTCGGATCGCAGGAAGCCTGATTTTCCCCCATTTGAT
>CAZNPU010000025.1:0-55277 GCA_964575335.1 uncultured Isosphaeraceae bacterium
TTCACTTCAGTTGCTCACTTCTGCTCTTGAAGGAGGTTCTGGGATAGGTTCTATTCAAAACGGCCAAAACCACGGGGCGAGGAGAATAGTCACCACGCCTGCGATGAGGTTGAGCGGCACACCGAAGCGCATGTAATCGGAGAAGCGGTAGCCACCCGGACCGTACACCATGAGGTTGGTTTGATAGCCGATGGGCGTTGCAAAGCTGCACGAGGCTGCGATCATGATGGCCACGATAAACGGCATGGGGTTCACGCTGAGCGTCTCAGTGGTGGCCATGGTGATCGGGAACATTAGCGCTGCCGCAGCGTTGTTGCTCATGATTTCGGTAAAGATCGTTGTCAGCGTATAAATTATCATCAGCGTGACAAGCGGGTTGTCGCCTGCGTACGCAATAAACGTGTTGGCGATTGAACTGGCTGCACCGGTGGTTTCCATGGCCCGCCCCAGTCCCAGCGCAGCGCCGATGACCAGCAGAATCTGCCAGTCCACGCTCTTTCGCGCCATTGCTCCGGTCACGCATCGGGTGATGACCATCAACCCCGCAGCAATCAATGCAGCGTTCAGCATGCTCAGGATGCCCGTGGCTGCCAGCAGCACCATGCCAGCGAGAATGGCGATGGCGATCCATGCCCGCTCGTGGCGCGGCAGTGAGGAATCCTCCAGCATGTTCACCAGATAAAAGTCGCGCGAATTGCGATGCTGCTCGACGAACGTCGGCAGCGTCTCCAGCAGCAGCGTGTCGCCGGGCTTGAGCACGATGTCGCCGATTTTCTTGCGAATCCGCTCACCGTTACGTGCCACAGCGATGACCACCGCGTTGTAGACCTTGCGAAAACGCCCATCGCGAATGGACTGGCCTACCAGGGCGCAGCTGTTGGAAACCACCGCTTCGATCAGGCAGCGTTCTGAGCGAGGCGACTGCAGCTTGAACACCTGATTGGTGGCCGGCCGCAGACCGCGGAGTTTGTGCAGTTCTACAACAGAATCGACGATGCCGACAAAGACCAGCCGGTCGTTGGCTTCCAGTCGCTGTTCAGGGCCGACCGCAGGGAGAATCTCGCCATCGCGTTCGATCTCCATCAGGTACATACCCACAAGCTGCCGCAGGCCCGCACTTTCAATGGTCTGTCCTACAAGCGGACTGTTCGGCTCAACCAGCATCTCCACGGTGTATTCGCGCGGATCATCTTCCAGGCTGACTGCTCGCTGTCGATCGGGCAGGAGCCATCGGCTGAAGATCATCATGTAAATAGAGCCTGCAATCGCGCAGGGGATGCCGACTTTGGCGATCTCGAAAAAGCCCATGCCCGTGGCGGGCTGGTTATTCGTGTGCTGGTAATCCAGCAATAGGCCAAAGACAACAAGGTTGGTGCTGGTGCCGATAAGCGTGCACACGCCGCCGAGGATGGCTGCAAAGCTCAGCGGCATCATGAGCTTGGAGGCAGCGATGCCCAGTTTCTTGCCCCAGTCGGCAACCACGGGCATCATCATCGCCACCAGCGGGGTGTTGTTCATAAACGCACTGATGGCGATCGTCGGCAGGATCATGCGCAGCTGCGCACCGGTGAGGCTGCGGGGCCGACCAAGCACGCGCTGAGCCAGCCAGGCCATCCCGCCGGTCTCGCGCAGCGCCGCTGCCACGACAAACAGCACGCCCACAGTGATCGCGCCTTCGTTGGCGAAGCCCGCCATCGCCTCGCCCGGCGATCCAAAGATTGTCCAGTCGTCGCGAAGCACATCGGCGGTCATGAGCAGCGTCAATCCCGCCAGCAGCACCAGGTCCGGGCCGATTTTGGTGAGCGTCAGCGTCAGCAAAACGCCCACCAGCACCGCAATGGTGAAGCACGCTTCAGGCGATATGGTCATCGCTTTTTTTCTCGGCTGAAAAGGTATCAGACCTTGGGCACAACGCGCCTCAGCAGTCAATGCCTCAAGACGTCCGTCTCACGTTCAACATCATCGGCAATAAACCTGAGGGCGATCCCTGAATATCCCTGCCTGAAATCAATCGTATCGGCGATCAGCGGCACGCTCATTCATGAGAAGGGGCGCATCATGCCTTGAAGCAGCCGAGAACGCAATGCATAAAGGCCCACTATTCTTTGCGCTGATGATTCAGCCGATCGCAGGTCACTGTCCGCCGGCATGGAACCAGTCAAATAGCAATTCATCGGCATCGAGAATACCGATGCTTTGCATCAGGATCAGAATAACCGTCGCCGGTGCAACAAATCGAACCAGAAGCAGCCACCCAAGCGCAAGTGCAGAGGCTAAACCGGTTGTTTCAGCTTCGCGCACATGTTGCGGCATGACCCAGCCCGCATAAATCGCAATGAAAAATCCGCCAACCGGCAGCATCCAGTTGGATGCGACGTAATCCATCGTGGTGAGAAAATCGAACTGCTGGCCGTAGCTGCTCTGCCAGCCGGCTAGCAGTGATTGCGAGTCGGATGCAAAAGCCGAGGCCAGGCTCAGCAGGAAGATCGATCCGCCCAGCACCCAGACCGATTTGGTGCGCGACCAGCCTCGTTCGTCAATGAAATACGATGCAACCACTTCGAGAAGCGAAATTGATGAGGTGAGTGCGGCGAAGACCAGCAGGCCGAAGAACGCTGTTCCAATCAGCATGCCTCCGGTGCCGATTTCAGCAAACGCCAGCGGCATGGACATGAACACCAGGCCCGGGCCTGCACTTGGGGGCTGACCGAACGAGAACACAATCGGGAAGATCATCAAGCACGCCAGAAGGGCAACGCCCGTGTCCATCGCTGCAATCGTAACTGATTGACTGGCCAGCCCTTCTTTGCTTCTTTGATATGAACCATACGTGATCATGGCGCCCATACCCAGCGACAGGCTGAAAAACGCCTGCCCCATCGCACCAAGAACGCTGCTGGGCCGCAGTTCATGGAGATTGGGCTTGAAAACAAATGACGCAGCCTGCGTAAAGCCCGGCATAAACATGCCATAAAGAACCAGAAACAGCATGAGAATGAACAATGCCGGCATGAGGATGCTGCAGGCTCGCTCAATGCCGCTGGAGACGCCGCCTGCGACAATCAGGATGGTCAAGAGCATGAACAGGGCCGTCCAGAACGTGGTGATCCAGCCGTCGCCCGCCACTGCGCCAAATGCCTGGCCGATCTGCTCGCGCAGCGCGTTACGCCGCACAAGGTCTTCAGCCTGCTGGCGAATTTCCAGCGGCGTCATGTGGTCGTATTTGGCGACCAGTTCCGCACGGGTAATGCTGCGGACATCCTCCAGACGCGGCACAATCGCGCGAGCTTCTTCAAACTGTCGGCGTCTGACTGGGTCTTCAAGCAGCGCTGCCTCTGCTGCAGCTGGATCTGGCGCATTGGTGATGACAGCCTGGAGTTCCTGATAGCTTCGCCATGACGACGGCCGAACTTCTCGAATAATCGCCTGCTCGCGATCGGGCACGATCCGCTGATACTCATCCTCGACCAGTAGCAGCTTCATGTCTTCAAGGGAAGCTTCGGCACGGTATTTCAGTCCTTCTGCTCGAGCCTGCTGCGACATTGACCCGCTGAAGTTGACCACCGACTTGAGCGTGTAATCCATCGTCCAGCCCGCCACGACAGCGTAGTAGGACAAAATGATGAAGCCGGCGAGCACGCCAAGCCAGCCGATGCCCGACCAGGCGGTGCGTCGGCCTTCAATCGCTGGGAATGCGCCGACAGGCTGCTTTTGTGCAGCCCGGCCGATCATGATCTCGGACATGAGGATGGGCAGGCCGATCAGGGCGATGCACATGAGATACACCAGCACAAACAGCCCGCCGCCGTTCTCACCGGTGGTATAAGGGAATCGCCAAATGTTGCCTAACCCGACTGCGGAACCGGCAGCGGCGAGAATGAATCCCATCCGGCTGCCCCATTGCGGACGCTGCTGAGCCATACCTCACCTCGCATCAAAGTACTGCAGCGGCCGATGATAACGAGTCGTTTCCGGAAGCCAAGCGACGGGGAAAACGCTCTGTGATGCACCAAAGATGCCCTGCAGGTGGTGCGCAGCTCGTCACGCTGCGTTCAGAGACGCTACGATGAGCAACTGTGATGCGAACGTATCGTCTGCGTACCGACCTCAAGCGTGTCGTGATTGACGGCTTTGCCCTCCCACTGGGCTTCGTGCCCGTGCCAGGCAATTTGAAGCCGCCCATTCAAGGCTATACCGTGGCCTACAACCAGGGGCAGGACGACGAGCCGGATACCTACTGCTTCTACATTGTGGTTTCTCACGAGCGCATTGCGCCGCTGCTGCATCGGGCTTTCGAGCTGCTGCCCGATCAGGTGTGCGCAATTGTGGAGATCGGCTCGCGTGACGCCTACCGAACAACGGACGTTTACATGTCAGCCGAGGGCGACAGCGTCAGCAAGGCTGATTTCCTGCGTGTCTGGAACCGATACGAGCCGTTTTTTCTTGAAGACGGCTCGATCGCTGCGGGCGCAAACAGCGAGGAGCCGTTTGTCGAGGTTTTTCTCGATCAGCGCAAGGCCATTTCTCTGCACGTGCCGACATCCATGCGTGAAGAGGCTGAAGCCCTGCTCAGTTCGTTCGGGCTGGAGGAAGTGCCGCAAACCTGGCCTGTTTCAGACGATGGCGGAGATGAAGGCGACCTGCTCGACACCGCTGAGGTCAGGCCCATTCTCGATCTTTCTGATGAAGATGCGTTTGACATCGATGAACTGCTGTTCGACCTGCGGCACGAATGGCATCTGGAACTCAACATCGATCCCGAAACCAATATCGACGACGGCGGACGCGAGCTTGGCTCAACGCTTTGGCACGCGGTGGTGATTGTGGAAAGCACCCAGACGCCCGGCACCGGTGCGTACGCTTACTTTTGGGCTACTGCCGCTTCAATGTCGGAAATGGAAAACCTGATTCACGCGACGCTTGAGCAGTACCCGGAATGGGCGTTCGGCGATATTTACATCATCGATCGCGTTGCCTATGACGAGCGGCCCGATGAACTGGCTCATTTGTCGCCGACGCGTGGACCCAGTGAGGTTCACCGGGTGATGATTGAGCCCTGGGACACTGCAGCGGCCCAGCGCCCGCCTCGCGAATCCGCCGAGGACGAAGGCAAAGGCAAAGGATGGTGACGCAGCATGGCTGAATGGACACGCGTTTCGCCCGAAGTCCGTCCCGGCGAGGAGTGGTACGCCGAGGGCCTGCGATTCAGCTGTACTCAGTGCGGCAACTGCTGCACCGGCCCGCCCGGAGCGGTCTGGTTTACAGCCGATGAAGGCCGGGCGATCGCGCAGCAGCTCGGCATAACTGAAGCAGCGTTCTATGAGCAGTACGCCCATCAGATTCACGGCCGGTGGTCGCTGACCGAACGAGAAACAGAGCACGGCTTCGACTGCATTTTTCTCGATCGAACTACCAACCCCGGCAAGGCGGCATGCTCCATTTATCACGCCCGTCCGACGCAATGCCGAACCTGGCCGTTCTGGCCTGAAAACCTGCGCTCACGCCGTGTGTGGCAGGCGGTGAAGCGAAATACGCCGTGTCCGGGCATGGATACGGGCAAGCTTGTGCCCATCGAGCAGATTCGCATCCAGCGCGATGCCGGAGCGTGAGACGCGCGTGCGGTGCGCGGTACGTGTCAGTACGCAATACAGCGGCGAGCAAATCGTCTGTTAGAGATGCTCGGGCGATGTTGATGTGGTGAAATGTTCGACAAACCAGTCGCCGGCTAATTGCCCGACGTGTTCAAGCGTGCCCGGTTCTTCGAAAAGGTGCGTTGCACCCGGCACGATCACCAGTTCGTTTTCGCATCGCAACATGCGCCGGGCGTGCTCGTTGAGTTCGATGACCGGGTCATCCAGCGATCCAACCAGCAGCAATGTGGGCGACACGACACGCGGCAGGTATTCGCCGGCAAGGTCCGGCCGCCCGCCGCGCGACACGACCGCAGCGATGCGCGGCCCCAGTTGTGCTGCTGCCACCAGTGCCGCGGCCGCGCCGGTGCTTGCGCCGAAATAACCGATCGGCAGACGCTGCGTCTCGGCTTGCTGCGCGATCCAGTCGGTCGTTGCGATCATTCGATCAGCCAGCAGGCCGATATCGAACACGTTTCGGCGGTCGGATGATTCGTCTTCGGTGAGCAGATCGAACAGGCATGTCCCGCAGCCACGATCGACAAGCCAGTTCGCCACCATGATGTTCCGGGGACTGTGACGGCTGCTGCCGCTGCCATGCGCGAAAATGACTAGCCCCAGCGGGTCATGGGGCAGCGTCAGGGTGCCCGGCAGTCGGACACGGCCCGCTGGAATGGTAACTTCGTGACTTGTGCGGGTAATCGGCATGCCGGACCTCCTTCTTACTAGAACAACAGGGTAAAGCAAGGTGCAGCGTTAACACATGGCAGTACAACGCACCGGGCCACGTGCATGAGCAGACAAAGCAATCATTGGCGCGGATCGAACGAGGCTCGAACGGGAAATTCAACCGGTTCTGGTTCCGATTCGTATGGAAAATACATGGAGAATAGAAGGGAGGAGTTGCCAGCGCCGGAGCAGTGAAACACGTCGGCGTGGTACAATCGCCGCAAGGAACTTCCATGCCCGCACAGTTGACCATCAACGGCGTCGTTCACACATTGGAAAAACTCGACAGCGGCTGCATCCGCGTGTCGTATGTCAGTCCACAGTTCAATCCCATGCACGGTCCGGGGACCGCAGGCGAGATATATTTTCTGGTGCACCCGTGCCAGCGCAATCAATACGAATACTTCAACAGCAGCCTGCCAGCATCGGAACGCGCCTTGCCGCCAGGCGTATCGATTGACGACCGCCCATGGTGGAGCGCAGGGGCGGGCCAGGGCGAAAGCGTGCGCGAATGAGACCCTCCTGTGACTGTGTCGATCCGAGGCGCATGTGGTTTGTATGAAAAGGGCGGGGCAATTCGAAATCTGCTTTGCTGATAAGGTCTTTGCGAACCGGCAGGTTGCGTAAGGTTCGGAGAGATGTGGTTTTCGAATCAGTCAGGTTCTCACAACCTGTTGTCTAAATCGGCTCATCGGTAACTGGCGGCACGATGCGCCGGCGCGAGTGCGAATACCGGCCAGCCCGGCGAAGTCGCTGCTGCTCATCGCGTCGCCGTCGGCCGTTGCTGCTGGCGTATCGGAGGGGAAGCAGTGTTGTGGCCGCCAGCACACCCAGCCCCAGCGCCAAAGCTGCCGCAGCTATTGGATGCAGCACCGCGCTGGTGTACACGCTGTGTTCCATGACCTGTCCGGGGTAGCCGCCGCGCTCATTAAGGCTTGAACTTGCCTGATGAAGATTGTCTGAAGACGCAGCCGATGCAGGCGTATCGGTCTGCTGCATGTCGAACAGGACTCGTTCCATCAATTTGTCAAGCACGCTGGGTGCGATGTGCTCAACAGCGCTGAGCAATCGTCCGCTGCCGCCGACGGTCACATCGCGCATCGGGTGCTGCGCGCAGTAAAGGATCGTGCGAGCCACAATCTCCGGCGCGTACACCGGCGGGGGATTCAGCGGCTCGACACGAAGAAAGTTCTTTGCATGCTGGCGATAGGGCGTGTCGATTGTGCTTGGCTTGACGAGTGTGACGCTGATGGGAGCGCCGGCTTCTTCAAGCTCCATTCGCAATGCGTCGGTGAAACCTTTGACGGCATGCTTGGATGCGCAGTACGCCCCCTGCAGGGGAATTGAGCGATCGCCGAGCACGCTGCCGATGTTGATGAGTGCGCCGCCGCGGTTGCGCAGATGCGCTGCCGCCACCAGCGAGCCGTGTACCACGCCCCAGTAATTGGTGTCAAACAGCCGCCGATGATCTGCCAGCGGTACGGTGTCGAGTCGGCCGTAGATCGAGACCCCCGCATTGTTGACCCAGGTATCAAAGCCGCCGAAATGATGGCTGGCCATGTCAGCGATATGCCGCACCTCGTGATAAACGCCCACATCTGCGGTCACTGGCACCGCTGATCCACCTGATTCATTGATGTCGCTTGTCAACTTATGCAGCGCCTCTTCGTTGCGTGCTGCAAGTACGAGTTTGGCTCCTCGGCTGGCTGCCATGCGTGCCGTCACCAATCCAATGCCGCTGGTTGCACCGGTGATCACCATCACCTGCTGCTGAATTGGCTTGAGCGTCAGCTTCATAGGCACGCAGGCTGTTTGAGTGGCATTACGACGTTGAGTTGATTGGTGGGTTGTTCGTTGATTGATTGACAGACAGACAGATTGACGCCGTCAGGACCGCGTCACGTGAGTGGCTGAAGCGGGCTTGCCCGAAAGTGAGTTGGGGGCGTTGAGGTTCGCGCCGTCGTCGACGCCCACTCCCAGTCGATTCACCAATTCGCCGCCCAGCCACCCGCCTACAACCGCAAGCGCCGCCCCGATAAATGAGAACACGAACGCCAGCACAGGCGGATCGGCCGGCTGGCCGTATCGGATTCCCCAACTGACAGCAAAGAGCGTGATGGCCAGCACATTCATTGCTGCATGTGCCAACCCCACGCGCTTGGCGCGGGTGTTGCTGGGAATTGCCGCCCAGTCAATCACGCCAAAGACAGCCGCGATCAGGCCGGAAATAATCCCCGCAAGGATCATCCAGTATGCTGCATCAGTCAACCGCGATTCGCCTATGAAAAGAAACAGAATGTCGAAGATGACTGCCGTTGCCAGCAGTCCAAGCGGGAACACGATGAGCATTTGGTGAATCGAATGCCCAAGCAGTTTCGCGCGGCTTTCCATGATCAAACACCTCTGTGAAAGAAGTTCTGCATCATCGTTGAATGTGCTGCACAAGCTGCCGTGAGCGCAGCAAAAAGCACGGATCAAAGCAGATCATCGCACTGCCGCAATGATGATGTTGTTTGTGTTCATTGATTTGATCACAACCCCAATCATCCATCTGCAGTTTCATTTCTTACTTATCTGTATCTGTCTGCAGCCCATCTGTTTCGCATTCAGCAGCAACATCACACTGTGCGACAGACAACACGCCGGCTCATCAACAAGAAGTTAATTGAGCGCAGCGGATGTTCTGCACTGGGAAAGCACCCGGTTTACTGCCAACGACAGTTGAGCAGGCTCATCTGCAACCATGTGCGTTGATGGGCAAGCTGTGCTGTGTCAATGATGCGCTGGCGCAACAACGCCGATCAGCGAATGCCGCGTGCCGGAGCGGGTGCGTCGTTCCTGAGCATTGCCCGCAGGACTGCTGTTTTGTCGAGGGACTCGTGGTATTCCGCCAGTGGGTTGGAGTCAGCCACGATGCCGGCGCCGGCTGCGTAATCCAGCGTGCCGGTGATGTGCAGCGGCCGATACGCGTCGTCGCGTTGACCGGTCAGCAGCATGGTGCGAATGGCGATGTTCAGCCCAATGTTGCCGCAATTGCTGAAGTAGCCGATTGCGCCGCAGTACGGTCCTCGCCGCACCGGCTCCAGCGCATCGATGATCTGCATCGCGCGGATTTTCGGAGCCCCGGTGATGGAGCCGCCGGGAAATGTTGCCCGAAGCAGGTCCGCAGCGGTCACATCGCTCCGCAGGCGGCCGATCACTTCGCCCACGCCGTGGTGAATCGTCGGGTGCGATTCGATCATGCGCGGTGTCGGCACCTGCACCGATCCATACTCACAGACACGCCCCAGATCGTTGCGCATCAGGTCGATGATCATGTGCAGTTCCGCTGCGTCTTTCTCCGAATGCAGCAAGTTCTGCGGATCAACCGAGGCCGGCCGCGTACCTTTGATCGGCCGCGTGATTATTGTTTGCGATCTGCCGCACAACTGCAAAAACAATTCCGGGCTGAGTGAAACTGCGCTGCGGACGGTTGATTCATCCCCTTGCCCCAGCTCCAGGTGTGCTCCATACCACGGCATGGCCCGGGCCAGAGCGTTCAAGCCAAGCGAGCGCAGAGAGCCGGCAAATGCTGCACTGAATCGCTGGGTGATATTGGCCTGAAACACATCGCCTGCAGCGATGAACTCGATCGTGCGGCTCACCATGCTGACGTAGCGGTCAGCGTCAACATGAGGCCTGAGCGTTCCAAGCGAGTAATCCTCGCCAAGGTCAAGAGGGCTGCTGTTGTCGGAGTTCAATTCCCGCTCGATATCCAGCAACGGCAGCGATTGGCCGTCACCGACCAGCAGCCAGCGCTGACTGTGATGGTCATAGAGCAGCGCTGATGGACAATATCCCAATTCAATAAGCGGCCAGTTCCGATCAGCGATGGCGCCAGCAGGCCATTGTGCTGCCGGTTCAATGATGCGGCCCAGGTCATAAGAAAGACAGCCGATCCACCCACCATGAAAGGGGATGCTGGATTGTTCAAGGCTTGGAGCAACACGCGGGGATGCTGTCAGGATTATGTCAAGGTCCTGCATCGCATCATGCGTGAACGCCACGTGTTGCAGTTCGGGCGGCGGTGAGCCGACCCACTGCGATTTCACGTCAAACTGATACGTCACCACTGGGCTGGTCAGTATCGACCATCTGGCCCACCGGGGGTGGAATCGGCCGGAATACAGGACAAACAGCGGGCATGCTGCAGGCCAGGCCGCGGCGACTGCCAGCGGCGGTGCGGTCCAATTCAGGTTGGTGACAAGAGGCGTTGACGGCATACGTGATCCGGCTCAACTCCACTATACCGGCCGGTAAGTTCTGAAAGTCACTTGCGGCGAATTCGTTGAACGATCGAATGCAGGTGCTACACTCCGATTCCCCAACTACACACACGCATCCGTTCCAAAATCAAGGATGATCATAGTATGGCCAACGCTGTTGCTACCCGTCGTCGTTCCAGCAAGAAGGTTCGCCGTTCCAAAACTGTTGCCGCCTCGGCTCGGACGATGAGCGGCGCACAAACCACACGAAAGAAATCGGCCCGGAAGGTAAGCGGAAAGGCAGCCAAAAAAACTGCCCGATCGGCCGCCAGACCACGCGCCGGAGCTTCCGCTGGCAGAGTTACGAAGATGGTCTACAGCTACGGCAACGGCAAGGCTGAGGGCAACGGATCAATGCGAGACCTGCTGGGCGGCAAGGGTGCGGGACTCGCTGAGATGACGCTCATCGGCCTGCCTGTTCCTGCAGGCTTCACCATTACCACCCAGGCATGTGCTGAGTACTACAACCAGGATCGCAAGTGGCCCAAGGGACTTGAAAAGCAGGTGCGTGAGCATCTGGCGCGGCTGGAAAAAACCTGCGGCAAGAAGCTGGGCGACCCGCACGATCCATTGCTGGTTTCCGTTCGCTCCGGCGCAGCTCGCTCCATGCCGGGGATGATGGAAACCATCCTCAACCTCGGCCTCAATGATCGCAGTGTGGAAGGCCTTGCCAATGCCACCCGCAACCCGCGCTTTGCATGGGATTCGTACCGCCGCTTCATTCAGATGTACTCAACGGTCGTGGTGGGGCTGAGCAAGGAAGTGCTCGAAGAAAAACTGGATGAAATGAAGCGGCATCTCGGCGTGACGCAGGACACCGATGTCCCCACCGAATCGCTGCGCACGCTCTGCGGTCAGTTCAAATCGTTCTTCCGCGAGCAAACGGGCGAAGAGTTCCCCCAGGATCCCTGGCAGCAGCTTGTCGGTGCGATCAACGCGGTGTTCGGTTCATGGATGGCGGAGAAGGCCGTCACCTATCGCCGCGTGGAAAAGATCGAGGGGCTCATCGGCACTGCGGTGAACGTGGTGCAGATGGTGTACGGCAACATGGGCGACGACAGCGGAACCGGCGTGTGCTTTACGCGCGATCCATCCACGGGCGAAAACGTCTTTTATGGCGATCTGCTCATCAATGCCCAGGGCGAAGACGTTGTCGCCGGCATTCGCACGCCCATTCACCTCTTTGAGCTTGCTGCGAAAATGCCCGAAGCCTGGGATCAGCTCAATGCCGTGCGCGCGATACTCGAGATTCACTACAAGGACATGCAGGATCTCGAGTTCACCATTGAGCGAGGCAAGCTGTACATGCTGCAGTGCCGCACTGGCAAGCGCACGCCCACTGCCGCGTTCCGCATTGCCGTTGAGCAGGCCACCAAGCCCGTGCTCAGCAAGGCGCAGGTGAATCGGCTGGTGAAGAAGCGCTATCTGCCCAAACGGTATGCCCAGGCTGCTCTCAAGCCTGTCATCACCAAGGACGAGGCGATCATGCGCATCACGCCGTTTGACATCGAACGGCTGTTCTATCCCATCATCGATCCCAGCATCAGTCGCGAGGAGCTTGCCAGCCGCCAACTCGCCACCGGCATCAATGCCGTGCCCGGTGCGGCTACCGGGCAGATCGTCTTTACCGCTGCCGAGGCTGAGGAAATGGCTCGGAACGGCCATCAGGTGGTGCTGGTGCGAAAGGAAACGTCTCCCGAAGACGTCGGCGGCATGCACGCGGCAGTCGGCATTCTTACCGCCACCGGCGGCAAGACGTCGCACGCTGCCGTCGTCGCGCGCGGCTGGGGGAAGTGCTGCATCGTCGGCTGCGATGCGCTCAACATCAACTACGCCGCCAAGAGCGTCAGCGTCAACGGTCGCGTGCTCAAACAAGGCGACTTCATCACGCTCGACGGCGCCGACGGCGTCGTTTATGTCGGCGAGATGCCGCTGGTCAAGCCTGAACTGCCCGCGGAGTATTACACGCTCATGTCGTGGGTCGATAAGCGCCGCAAGCTGCGCGTGCGCACCAATGCCGACACGCCGTACGATGCGATCAATGCGGTGAAAATGGGCGCTGAAGGCATCGGCCTGACGCGCACCGAGCACATGTTCTTTGACACCGAAGAACGTCGCCTGGCCATGCAGCGCATGATCGTTGCCGACACGCTCGAAGAGCGTCGGGAAGCGCTGAGCGAACTGCTGCCGTTCCAGCGATCCGACTTCGTCGGCATCTTCGAAGCGATGAACGGTAAGCCCGTGACGATCCGCCTCATCGATCCGCCGCTGCACGAGTTTGTTCCGCACGAAGAAGACAAGCAGCGCGAGCTTGCAAGGCGCATCGGCGTGCCGTTTGAAAAGGTGCATCAGCGCGTTGAGCAGCTGCGCGAAGCCAATCCAATGCTGGGCCATCGCGGCTGCCGCTTGTGCATCACCTATCCGGAAATTCTGGACATGCAGGTGCGCGCGATCATCGAAGCTGCGATCGTTGTGAAGAAGAACAAGATCAAGGTGCTGCCAGAGATCATGATTCCGCTGACGATCGATCGCAAGGAACTTGCCATTCTGGTTGATCGCACCCGCCGCGTTGCTGAAGAGGTGATGAGGGACGCGGGCGTGAAGATTCATTACCTGGTGGGCACGATGATCGAGACGCCGCGCGCTGCGTTGTTGGCCGACCAGATCGCTGAAGTCGCTGAGTTCTTCAGCTTCGGCACCAACGACCTGACGCAGATGGTGATGGGCCTGTCGCGCGATGACGCAGGCCGCTTCTTGCCGGATTACGTCGACAGGGCCAAGGCGGGGATCTTCAGCGATGATCCGTTCCAGAGCATCGATCAGGAAGGCGTGGGGCTGCTCATGCAATGGGCGATTGAGAAAGGCCGCAAGACGAACAAGAAGCTGAAGATCGGCATCTGCGGTGAGCACGGCGGCGAAGCTGAGAGCGTCAAGTTCTGCCATCAGCTTGGCATGGAATATGTCAGTTGTTCGCCGTACCGCGTGCCCATCGCTCGCCTGGCTGCCGCTCAGGCGGTATTGGCATAATCAATCAACCAATCAGTCAACATCACCGCATCATTGAACCGGCCCTGGGTCACTGACCCGGGGCCGGCTGTTGATTCATTCATCGTTTTGTCAATGTTTCCCGTGCCGCAAGCACATCGCGCAGCGCCTGCTCGGGAGTGTCGGCAAGTGCGGTGAGGTGGCCCATCTTGCGGCCGGGCCTCGGCTGCGTCTTGCCGTACAGGTGAAGCTTGACGTTGGGAAAAGCGCACGCGGCGGCCCAATTCGGCTCGCCATCATTCCAAAGGTCGCCCAGCAGATTCGCCATGGCGGCGGGGCGCAACATCGTTGTCGATCCCAGCGGCAGCCCGCATACAGCACGCAGTTGCTGCTCGAACTGGCAGGTCAGGCAGGCGTCGAAAGTGAAATGGCCGGAGTTGTGCGGCCGGGGCGCGAGTTCATTCACCAGAAGACGGTCGTCGCGCGTGAGGAAGAACTCAACTACCATGACGCCGACAACGCCAAGACGCTGCAGAATCTCCCGCGACATTTGCACCGCTTCATCTGCAATGTGACTTTCGAGCGGAGCCGGCGCGACGGTGGTGTCGAGAATGTGGTTGCGATGCGTGTTGAGCACGACGCCGAAGTGCGCAAACTCGCCTGACATGCTGCGTGCTGCGACGACGGACACTTCACAGGCAAAGTCAATAAAGCCTTCCAGCACGCCCTCGCCGGCATTGAGCGTGCCCCAGGCCGCCTCCGCTTCATCTGCGATCGTATCCGCAGCAGCGTTGGCGATTTTCACCTGCCCCTTGCCGTCATAACCCCATGCGGAAGTCTTGAGCACGGCTGGCTGGTTCAGTTGACGCAGCGCATCTGCCAGCTCAGTGGCTGAGCGGATCGGCCAAAACGGAGCGGTAGGGATGCCAATTGATTGCAGAAAGTTCTTCTCGCGCAGGCGATTCTGGGTGATGTGGAGCACCTCGCCAGTCGGCCGCACTGGCGCAACTGACGCAGCGGCTTCCGCAGTGGCGGTGGGGACGTTCTCGAACTCGAACGTCACGACTGCGACATTGCGGGCGAACTCGCGCACCGCATCAAGATCGGCATAGCTGGCTCGAATTTCCCGATCGGCGACTTGGCCGGTTGGAGTGTCATCTTCGGGTGAAAGCGTATGCACGCGGTATCCCATCGTGCGTGCTGCGATGGCGAACATGCGCCCCAGTTGTCCGCTGCCAAGCACGCCGATCGTGCTGCCGGGAAGAATCACATCACCTGCCACAGCAGTGACTCCGATGGATGGTGCGTTGGTCGTGTGGCTGGCGGACAACCGCCGCATGCGAATTGGTTTGTGCGTTCTGCTGTCGTCATAGTTCGTTCACAACAGCTTTCCTGCACGAACCTTGTTGGCCTGTTCGCTGCGGAACGCGCGGAGTTTGTCGCGCAGTTCGGGCCGCGTGTTGCTGAGAATGGCTGCAGCGAGCAGGGCGGCATTGATCGCGCCGGCTTTGCCGATTGCCAGCGTGCCGACCGGCACCCCGCCGGGCATTTGCACGATGGAGAGCAGCGAGTCCATCCCCTTGAGCGCGTGGCTTTCAACCGGCACGCCCAACACCGGCAGGATGGTGTGGGCCGCCACCATGCCGGGCAAATGGGCCGCGCCGCCTGCGCCGGCGATGATGACTTCAAGGCCGCGTTGTTCGGCAGTCGTGGCGTACTCGGCCATCCACTGCGGCGTGCGATGGGCGGACACCACCTGGCATTCGTGCGGAATTGCAAATTGGTCGAGCGTTTCGTGGGCATGGCGCATCGTTTCCCAATCCGACGTACTGCCCATGATGACGCCGACCAGCGGGCTTTCTGGAGAAGTGGTCTGCGATTCAGCCATGCCGGATTGTAACGGCACTTGATCGCTGTATGCCAATGCCCCGCAATCAACTGACCAAAAAGTCAACACGTCAACAGGTTGCTGCTGTCGCTGGCTGCAGCGTTGCCTGTTGACGTGTCGAGCTATTGAGAACGTGGCGTTTTGAAACGCGGCCTTCTTCGCGTTGCTGTCACATCGTCGTCATCATCATGACGATCGACGTGCCGTGCTGTGTTTACCGCGTTCCCTGGCCTCCATCATCGGCGGTCTCGCCGGCGGCGCCGGGTTTTCCTTTGTTCTTCTTGGCCTGTTCCAGCAGCGCTTTGATCTCAGCCGGCGGCTCGAATCGATCCTCGGGGAACTCGATGTTCTGTTCAATCTTGTCCATGACCATCGTCATTTCGATGCTCCCCATCATTCGTTGCCGATTTTTGTGCGGCATCAGGATGCCGTCCACTTCACGATAATCGCTGGGGAAGCTTTCAATCTCGATCTCACCCATGGGGTTTTTCACGGTCATCACGGTCTTGACCAGAAGCCCCGATTCCTTGTCATAGTACGAGCGGATCGGCATGCCCTCATCCTTCGGTGTCAGGCGCACCTCGTAGCATTGCTTGTTGTTGATGGTCGCTGTGCCCACGCATTCGATCGACTTGTACAACGCATTCCAGTCCGTCTCGCTGCTGAAGTATGACGATCGCCGCAGCTGCGCAAGCTCATCATTTTCGATCAGTCTCGGACCGCCCATGACGCTGAGCTCCCAGCCGATCTCTCCGTTGAACGCGCTGACCGTAGAGCCGAGGGCGGGAAAATTCGCTTCCAGCAGAAACAGATTCGGCCGAGCCTGCCAGACCGTGATGTTGCCCTTGATGCCCTGGGCGGAGATTTCCATCGTTCCCGTGCCGCGACGATTGCGGATCTTTGCATAGGCATCCGCGCCGCCGGTCACATCAACGTAGCGCTGCAGGATTTCTTCAGCGCTGGGAAGGTCAGCGGGGGTTACCTGGGCGTTTGCTGTGCCGCCCTTATCCGGGGCGACATCCTGCGCATGCACAGGTGCAATGATCATGGAAGTTGACAGCACGAAAACCGCATATTTCACGTGAAATTTCATTGATTGGCTCCTGAATCGTTTCGTGGAATCTCAAGAAACAAAAGCTCTGGATCAGTGTTCTGCGCCTGGAGAACTTTGGATGGTTCAAAGCGTGCGCATCGCTGATTGCCGGTTGCTGAACATCAACATTCACTCGTTCTGACGATCGCCTTTCTCAACGTTCGGTTGTTGCGTGTTCAGGTTCCTGATTTTTGCGTTCTGCAGTCGTGGTTTCAGCCAGAATCCATGCGACAGCAGCATCAAGTGCGGGATCACCGCCTGCAAGCAGCGATTGCCGGTCCGGTTTCACAATCACATGTGGCGTCACGCCGCGGCCTTCCAGCGTTTCGCCGCCGGCTGAGACGTAATCAGCAAATGCGTATTGGAAACCGTCGCCATTGGGCAATTGCTCAATAAGCGAAGGCAGTGCGGCTCCGGCAGTGGGGGTGCCGAACAGTCGAGCTCGCCCCAGGTCACGCATGCCGCCAGCAAAAATCTCCGATGTGGACATGGAGCACCCGTCGATCAGGATCGCCAGCGGGCCGTCGTAGTTGTTCAGACGCGGATTGACGACAAACTTCAGTTGCGTGCCTCGCGTTTTCATCGTGCCAAGATACTGGTTGGGCGTATCGATGAACCAGCCAGCCATGCCCATGGCCAACATGCCAAGCCCGCCCGGATTGCCTCGCAGATCGATGATGATGCCGCGCGCATCGCTGTAGGACTGCACCGCTTCGCCAAATGCCGGCATCAGCGATGCTGGATCAATAAACACGCTGAAGGCGATATAGCCAATATCGTCGGGCAATCGCTTGCTGCGAAAATTCAGGTACATGTCGGGCAAATGTCCGAGCGAGGCGATTTGGCCCGGCGGTTTGGCGCGAGCCAACTCCAATGTCACGGTCTGATCATGTTCGTTGCGGAAGTCAACCGTTACTGTGCGATGAATCGGTCCATCCAGGCGGCCTTGAACGCTCAAGGATTCGATGGCCTCGCGGAGTGTCGAGTCGCGATATTCCTCTCCGATTTGCTGAATGAGAGGAGCAACATCCTTGCCATTGATGCGCTCAACGATCCATCCCGGCTTGACGCCCGCCTTGGCAGCAGGAAGCCCTTCATCAACCCACATCACCAGCGCAACGCCGTCATAGACGCGCACGGTTAGTCCGGTGACGCCTTCCTTTTCAGATTCGGACGCGGTATCAGCATCGCTGTCATCGTCAGCTTGTCCGCGATCGCTGGCAGCGATTGCCAAACCGTCCTCCTCCTCATCATCATGCACTTCAGCATGATTGGCTTCTTCCTCCTCCTCAGCCTGCATCGAAGCGTAGACGCTGGCGGGAATGATGCCGAAGTGCGATTGCCCCAGATGATCGATCATTTCGGAAATCAGCGAACGCACTTCGGTCATGGTTGAAGCCTGCTCGACTTTCGGGCGGTATTCATCGCGCAGGGCATCCCAGTCGACGCCGTTGAGGTTGGGGTCAAAGTGCTTGTCGCGGATTGTGGTCCAGACGACATCAAACGATTCGATGTTGAGCTGACGCTGCTCGGGCGTCAGCGTTTTTTCCGTGCGATCTGGCGCAGCATCGACCTGTGCTGCAGCTTGAGAAGCATTGATCGACTGCGCTTTTGTTTCAGTTCGCGCCGATGAGCAGCAACCTGTCACGCTGAGCGCAGCAAGGCTGAGCGCCACCGAAACGATCATCCAGCTACGGCAGCGCGTCCTGCTGCGCAGCATGCAGCAGGGGCGACTTCGCCAGTCGAGGGCAAATAGTTCATGCAATCCGGGCATACGCTTCTCCTTCCTTGTCCTTTCCTGCAATGCGTTGCGACACTGTACCGCGGAATGCCGCCATGCGGGTGTGATCGCACCAATCTCACAACGCAACTCAATTGGCGATTGTGAGGATAGGCCCGGCGCACTGGTCATTCCGAAACGTGATGCTGCGATTTCATCAATTGGCTGCTGCATGGGGCGGCTTGCCGACTGCGAGCACCCAAAAAGCGTATTTCAGCGATTGCCCATCCGCAATCAGCATTGGGTTCTGTTTGCGATCGAGCGTATGACCAGAGACAGCGCTGCTTTATCGTCGGTTTCCCGCACCAGGCGCCGAGCCGATTGCTGCAGCCCGTGCCAGCGTAAATTTGCGTCATCGTGAGTCTGTAACTCCTCTCGCACTGCGACGATACTTGCTGATCGGTGTTACAGCCGTCGTGATGGCTGGCAAAAAGCAAGAGCAGGATGTGGCTTCAATGAGCGCAGCGGATAATCATTGAGGCAAGAGACAAGGTCTTTGGTGGTTCACATGCCTGAAGCATTGATCGAGAATGCACTGAATAAGCTCGCCTCCGGGCAGGAGGGAGCATTTCTTATTGTTGAAGACGGTCAACCAGGCAAATTCGTGCAATTCGCCGGATCGCGTACAGAATCACTGGTGCTTGATTTGCCGGTTCAGCAACTCACGAATGAGTCTCGAGAAGTGCAGAGCGGGTGTTGAGTGAATATGGCGATGTAATCGCGACAAGTGATGCCTGCAAGTGATGCTCGGCCGTGATGTGTCACGCGCAAGTGCACTTGCCGTTCGCGTGTTTCGCGAGGTGTTCTCGATTCAGGATGAGTTGCAGTTGCGCGTACTCGACGAAGAGGGCGCTCAGGCGTCCGATGCTCCAGAAGAGGATATCTGCGAGCGCTGTGGCGAATATGGCGCAGGCAGGCGGCAATTGATGTTATATCCGTGGTGGTATGCGCTGTTTGGGGAGTACAGCCGTCGCCAATGGTTCTGTACCCGATGCTTGCGGATCATGCGGGTGTATGCTGTAGTCGGATTTCTGCTGCTGGCGATCTTGGTGGGCGGAATAATGGGCGTCGCGATCTGGCTCATCATGTGATTCGCAAGACTGACACAGGTGCGGTGTGGCGTTCATCGGCGTACATGTTCACGCTCGCACTCACACCGGCACTCCGAAGAGAGCACAACAAGCCCCGGGAGGGCTGGAAAGCTGGATGATTTCGTGAGGCTGGCGGGGCGGGGTACTGCGTTTTCAGCCCAGTAGCCGTATCGGCGCGCTGAGCCGGGAGGCGAGTCGAATGCGCGATTCGAGGCGAGTTGAATATTTCCGAAATATTTTTGATCTTTTTCAGATACATTTTGTTGCGTTTGGAAGGGGATTGTGCATACTGGGGAGGTAAGACAAAGAAGGCTGCATGGCATGTCCACAACCAAAGTGCTGCCATTTGAGGTTCATACGCGCCAGACGATTTCCCGTCTTCGGACTGCATTCGGAGCCATCCTCTCCGCTCTGCCCAAGCCGATGCAGCGCCCGCACGAAGTGCAAAAGCAGTTGGGCGTGGATGCCAAGCTGGGCTGGGAGATCGCCAACTTCATGCAGCAGGAGGATTTGCTGCTGAGCGTAAAGTATCTGCCAAGCCCTCGACGGGCGGAGCGATTCCTGCAGGCAGCTGAATCGCAAGGAGTGGCGACGCAGTTGATCGATCAGGCTCGATCAGCGATACGCGCATTTGATGAGCTCATCAGCATTCATGCTGGCGATCGCGCATCGTTCGAAATGATGTTGCTGGGCTGCTCAAGCGAAGTTGATCGCGACGCGGTGCTGGCTCATCGTAAAGCTGCCTTTCAAGCCAACAGCTTCATTTGGGGCGCTCAGGCGCAGACGCAGTTCGGCATCTACATCATGCGCCCCGGCGACGATCCGTCGTGGGGCGATATTGCAGCGGTGCGCGGATTCATCGGTCTGCGGCGGCTGCGGCCAAACGTGCCGTGGGTGATCTCGCGGCTGCGCGCCACCGATGAGCAGGGGCAGGATCTTTCCGGCATTGAGCGGTATCCGATTGATCCGGGTTCCGGCGGCTTCAACGGCGGGGTTGCCGATTCACTCATGCGCGAGTTCTGCTCCAAGCCTCTGCCGGAGATTCGGCGCGTGACTCATTCCGCCGGCTTTGTTGAAGAAGTGCTTGTGGAAAGCGATGTGGGGAGCACTGCAGCGATTGATTGCGTCACCGGCGACGATGCCCGGCGCGTTGTGCCTCGTCATCAGATGGAAGGTGAAACCGTCTGGGGAGGCTTGCGCATGTTGCGCACGCCTGTCAGATGGCTTGTTCTTGATCAGCTTGTTCACGAGGATCTGTTCGGCCCCATTGAACCGCGCCTGATTCTGTTCAGTGATTTGTCGCTGTGCCGCGGGTTTCCCGCGCCGGCGCCATCGGAATCGGATCGGCTTGAAACAACTGAAACGGTGCAGTACCTCGGAAAGGACCCCACCGTTGTGTACACGCCGGAGATTCCGAGATACGCGGAGTTGATCGAGTACACCTGCGCAAAAATCGGCTGCGATGTGCGGAAGCTGGACATCTACCGCGTGAAGATCGAGTACCCCGTAATTCCAACAAGTATCGGCATGGAGCATGACCTGCCCGAACAGCCCTATGGAGGAACATGAATTATCCATCAGGCGGCAAACATGCCTGTGACCGCCGCTCTTAAGTCAATAACTGTGTGAAAGGGCGCACAGGAAAAGAGGGGGGCGAATCGGCACAAAGCTGATGTTTCCGCGCGTGCCCTCAATCTGCGAAATTCCAGGCGAGCCTTGCAGAACGCCATTGGAATTGCCAATGCTGTCGCTCGCGCATTTTTTCAGAGTGGAGAAAGGAATTGCCATGACTGCATGCCATCATCTCTCTTTCAGTATTGCCGCTGCCATTGCGGCTACGCTTGGTGCAGGTTCACTTGCCTCGGGCAGTACCAAACCTGTGCCGTGGAGTGATACCGACACCAGGCGCGACTTTGTCTCGCCTGCGGAAATTCGAGATCAATTTATGTCGCAGCGTCAACCCAGACGAGAAGGGGCGCTTGACCTGACATTCATTTCCAACGGGCAATCGCCTGAGCTGGATTATCCCACGAACATTACTTTCTCGCCGGATGGCCAGAAGATTCTTATCAGCCATTGGGCCAGCGAAAACATCGGCGTCTATGACGCCAATACGCGCGATCTCTTGCGCGTCGTCGAGCTGAGCGGAGGGCCTTACGATTTGGAAGTCATGCCCGACGGTGTTCATGCGGTGTCCGTGAACCTGTGGGAGAACACTGTTTCATTTTTTAATTACATCAGCGGCAATGAAGTTGCTGTGGTGCCTGTGGGAAATATGCCCTCCATTCCGCTGGTGTCGCCTGACGGAACTTATGTTGCGATCGCCAACGCGATGGATCAGAACTGGTCGATCATCAACACGGCGACCTACACGGTGGAGCGCACCGTTACAGGCGGCGGCGTCTTTGACTTCGGCTTTGCCGGCGGCATGGGCGGCGTCTACACATGGACATACAAGTCCGTCATCCTGCCGGATAACCGCCTGGTGCTGCAGGACTGGACGAATCAGCGGGTGAACTTCATTGATCTGGCGACCGGCCAGATGCAATCGGTATCGGTTGGCGGCAATGGCATGATGATCGCTGCGACTCCGGCTGGCGATAAGGTGCTGGTGCTGCACAACCCCGCGCCGGATCCGGTTCGTCTGACCATCATCGATGCTGCCACATTGACCGTCGATCGCGTCATCTCCCATCCGTTTCAGTCGCTATACAACGGAGGCACGCATTTGGTGGTGCGGCCTGACGGATCGAAAGCAGCGTTCTTCCACGGGGCCACCGCCACGATGATCTTTGATCTGGTCACTCCCGGTGCAACGCCGATGCAGTCGTTTGTGTACGGCTTTGCGCTCAACACCACCTCGGACGGCGCATATCTGTTTCTCAACCGCAGCGGATGCTCATCGCTCATCGACTGGGAAACCGGCCAGCCGATCAGCTTTGGCGGACCGCCGGAGTTCTGCGCGCCGCCGGGCCTGGAGCATACCGGAACCGAAATCTCCGCCTCTTCACCGACCGATCCGCGCGTAGCGATGATCGACATGTGGAGCAAGGAAAACCTAGTGGTGTTCAACCTCGATGGAGTGAACGCTCACGTGGAAGGCATTGTGCCCACTGGCGTAGCCAATGAAGCGGATTACTGCCGCAACATGGCTGTCACTTCCGATGGCACACGCGCTGTGGGCATCAACGAAGCAACGCAGAACGCCACCATATTCGATCTTACATCCAATACTGCAATCGGCTGGGCGGAAGTCGGCACTGAGCCGGTCGGCGTTGTGATCACGCCCGACAACACCAAGGCGCTGGTTACGAACATAACATCCAACACCATTACGGTCATCGACCTGAACGATTTCTCATCAACCCACGTTCCGACTTCCGGATGCACCGGGCCGATCGTCGTTGATCCCAATGGCCAGTACGCCTACTTCACCAATGTCGTGGGCAGCGGCGAATCAGCGACCGGGCAGGTGATGCGCCTGAACCTCAAAACGCTTACCGTTGATCCCAACGTTCTCAACGTCGCAATCGCCGGCACGATCTACTACCGTACCATCGGACTGTTCCTTGACCTGACGTGGACCAAGACTGCCCCTCTGGTGATCAGTCACGATGGTGCGACGCTTCTCGTCGCCGGCACAGCCGTTTCGCTTATCGACCTTGCCTCCTGGCAGGAAGTCGCGCGGCTGAGCCTTTCCGGTTCGGTGCCGGAAGCAACCGATGCTGTCTTCTCACCCGACGACAGCCTGATCTATCTCATCCACATGGATGTGTGGAACAACGATCAGTCATTCGTCAACATCATCAGCAATGCCGGCGCCAGCTCGCAAATCCTCAACTCTGTCCAGGTCGGAATAGCAGCGGTGGACTGCGTTGTGAACGACGCCGGCACGATGCTTTACGTCGGCTGTCGCGGCGGCGGCCCGGCAAACACCAAGGCGGTTCACGTCTTCGATCTCGCCCAGCACGCAGTCGTCAGCAGCATCATCATGCCCAGCTTCAACGACAGCACGTACCAGAGGCCTGCTGACATGCACCTTTCCGACGATGGCTCCACGCTCTACACCATCACCAGTGATGGATATCTGCACGCCATCGACACCGCTTCCAACACCATCATCGACTCGCAGGACACCGGCGCGTTTTCCGCCTGCAGCGCCGATCTGGTTGACGGCCGCCTGATCATCGTCTCGCCCTATGCGTGGTGCGACGGTTTGACCATCGCCAACCTCGGCGGCGATGCGCCAGCCGTGCCCGGCGACGTCACCGGCGACGGCGTTGTGAATGTCGACGATTTGTTGGCGGTGATTGCATCCTGGGGTTCATGCCCCGCGCCGCCAGCTGCATGCGATGCCGACATCGCGCCCTACCCCGCAGGCGACGGCGTTGTGAACGTTGATGACCTTCTCATGGTCATCGCCAACTGGGGCTGATCCCCAACCCCGAATCCTTGCGACAGTGCGTGAGTATGAGCGCAGCATAAAAAAGCACAAAGCGCCATATACACACACGCATACGCAACAGCAACAGCAGCAGCGCTGAGCACACGCAGCGCTGCTGCGTTGTATTTTTGCGTGCAGCAGTTTCTTCCCTCTCGACAGCGCTGATTCGATGAAATGCGCGGATGTGGAGCATCAGTGATCAGGCGCGGTGGAGCTGCCGCAATACTGCGCGATGATCTTGTTCTGAAGAGCCGTACGGGATCAACCAGGGCCGTGTGCGGCTGTGCATTGAAAGGGCGAACGCGTAGCGCGTAGGGCGGGTAGAGTGCAGCGAAACCCGCCGATTATTATGTGCATGGGAACGGTGGGTTTCGCTTCGCCCCTTTCGGGGCTTTGCTCTACCCACCCTGCGGCGCTCCCGCACTATTGTTGCGGTTCCAGAACGCGCGCATATTCCGGTTCGGCGTCGGCTTTTCTTACTCGACAGCCGCAGACCTTATATTGCGGAATCTTGCTGATGGGGTCTTGGGCTGCGACGGTGAGCTGGTTGATCGATTTCTTGCCGGGCCAGTGGTAGGGCACGAAGATCGTGTCGGGGCGGATGGTGGTGACGACCATGGCGCGCAACGTGATCGAGCCGCGGCGCGTTTCGGCTGTGGTCCAGTCGCCATCCTTGATGCCGAGTTTTTCCGCAAGGCGGGGATGCATTTCGATGCACGGCTCGGGGTACTGCTTCACCAGCGGGCCGATGCGGCGGGTCTGCGTGCCGGAGAGGAACTGGCTCACCACGCGGCCGGTTGTGAGGAAGATCGGATATTCATCGGACACATCATCAACGGCAGGGCGATACTCCGCAACGTTGAAGCGGGCCTTGCCGTCGGGGAAATAAAACGGGCCTGCGCCTTTGGCGACCGGGTTATAACTGCCGCGTTCGAAAAGCCTCGGCGTGCCGGGGTGATCAGGCACAGGCTCGCCGGTTTGCGGATCGTGCGAAGGGCACGGCCAGAACACGCCCATCTGGCGCTCGACTTTCTCATAGGTAATGCCGGAATAATCCGCAAGCCCGCCACGGGATGCGATGCGCAGCTCCTCGAAGATTTCGCGCGGCGAGTTGAAGGTGAAGCCGTGCGGCCTGCCCAAAGCGCGGGCGATGTCCTGGATGATGATCCAGTCCTGACGCGCTTCGCCGGGGCAGTCGACAGCTTTGTTGATCTTGATCACGCGGCCTTCAACCTGCGTGATGACGCCTTCATCTTCTTCCTGCAGCGAGCCGGGCAGCACGATATCCGCAAAGTGCGCGGTGTCGTTCAAGAAGAAATCAATCGCGACGTAGAACTCGAGCTTCTCCAGCGCGCGGCGGACGAAGCTGTTGTCTGGCAGCGAAACCATGGGATTGAAGCAGATGGAAAGCAGCCCTTTGATTTCGCCTGCGTCGATCTTGCGGAAGATTTCATAAGCGTCCACGCCGGGGCCGGGAAGTTCCTTTTCATCAATGCCCCAGACACCGGCGATGTACTTGCGATGCTCGGGGTTGGCGATGTCGCGCATGCCGGGCAGTTGATCGCACTTCTGGCCGTGCTCGCGTCCACCCTGACCGTTGGCCTGGCCGGTGATGGTTCCGTAGCCGCATTTGGGTTTGCCGATGCGGCCGGAAGCGAGCACGAGGTTGATCGTTCCCAGCGCGTTCTGCACGCCGTTGGAGTGATGCTCGATGCCGCGGGCATGAAAGAGGAATGATGTTTTCGCTGTGCCCCAGATTTCCGCAGCCTGACGGATGGAACGCTCGGGCACGCCGGTGATTTCCGCAGTGCGCGCGGGGGTCCACTGTTTGCAGTACGCAGCCACTTCATCGAAGCCGACGGTGTAGTCGCGGATGAACTCGTGATCGAGCCAGTCGTTTTCGATCATGAGGTGCAATACGCCTGCAAACAGCGCAGCGTCGCGGCCGGGCTTGACGGGAAGATACAGATCGCATGTGCGTGCGACGGGCGTGATGCGCGGGTCCTGCACGATGACCTTGGCGCCCATTTCGCGCGCCTGCCAGATGTAGTTGGTGGTGATGGGGGAGCATTCCGCGACGTTGGAGCCTGCGACCCAGATCACATCAGTGCCGACCATGTCGGACCAGGGATTGGTGGTGCGATCGATGCCGAAGGCTTTTCTGTTCGCCGCACCTGCGCTGACCATGCACAGTCTGCCGTTGTAGTCGATATAAGGTGTTTTGAGGCAAACGCGGGCAAACTTGCCCATGAGGTATGTTTTTTCGGTGGTAAGCGATGCACCGCTGAGCGCAGCCATCGCCGCGTTGCCGTAGGTTTTCTGGATACGGTCGATTTCAGATGCGACGCGCTGAATCGCCTGTTCGTAAGGGATCGGACTGAATCCCGCCTCAGCGTTCGGATCGCGCTGCAGAGCATTGAGCAGTCGATCGGGATGCGCGCCCTGCAGATATCGCTTCACGCCCTTGGGGCAGAGCATGCCGCGATTGAACGGAAACTCCAGCCAGGGTTCAAAGCCGATGACGACGTTGTCTTTGACTTTGAGCTGTATGCCGCACTGCTGGCCGCAGAAACAGCAGTGGGTTTTGACGAGCTTGTCGGGTTCGACGCTGGTGGAGAGCTGCTCGCCTCGCATGAAGTTTGTATGCGGGCCGAACTGGTTGATGATTTTCAGTCGATCAGCAGGTGCGGTGGCCATATGTCCATTGTACGCGTACCTGCGCATGAGAACGCAATTGGTCTGATGTTCTTTGCATCTTCAAGCGAGGTGTGCAGTGCGGTCATTTTACGCATTGTCAATGATTATGCCGGTTGCTCTGAAAAATCCGTTGGTGGATAAGTGCATCTGGAGCAACGAAACCGCAGCATCCATAGCTGTTTGATTAGACTGAGACTGATGATGAGCCGGGCTCAACATTTCTCGTGGTGTGAGCGTCTGTTCCTCAACGTCTGCCGCGATTGAGAAACTGTCTCAGCACCACCGCACTATTATGCTCTTCATCGCGTGCTGCGTAGATGAGCGTGACCGTTTCGTGCTTCGCAAGCTCGTGCAGCTGCTTCACCGGCTCGGGATTGGCGCGCAGCTCCGCCAGATATCGCTTTTTGAATTCGGGCCACTTGGCGACATCATGGCTATACCACTTGCGCAGCTCAGACGACGGTGCGATCTCTTTCAGCCAGAGATCGATCTTTGCTTTTTGCTTTGTCAAGCCGCGCGGCCAGAGACGCTCGACAAGAATGCGCTGGCCGTCATCAGGCGATGGCGATTCGTAGGCGCGTTTGAGGCGGATGTTTGGGCGCATTGGTCATGACCTCCGCAGACGCGCGGCCGCGAGCGACCGGGATGTTCACTCCAGGTGAACTTGCAACAGCATGATCGAATCTTCGATCGCGTGCACATCATGCTCAACGTTCGGCGCGAGAATGAGCAGGCCGCCCGGGCCGAACACATGTTCGCTGTCGGCAGCGCGGATGTGCATGCGGCCGTCGATCACGTGAATCGTAACAGTGCCCGCAGCCTGATGTTCCACAAGACCAGCGCCGGCATTGAAGACAAACAGCGCAACCGTCGCCTTGCCGTGGCGGTACAGCGTTTTCTGTCTGTGGCCTTTGTTAGGCGCTGCGACCTGTTCGGCTTTCAGTTCGCGGGCCGTTTCGTGCAAATCGAAGGCATGCTGCGGCAGCGCGAAACGCTCAGCCGGGTGCGGGCGGAGACGATCTTCACTGCTGCGTTTACGAGTTGGTTCTGGAGCGTCGCTGGACATGGTGTGATTGTACGATGATGAAGTGAGTTCCGCTTACTCTGAATTCTCTGCGATTGTGTCCAGCGCCAGTAGCGAGTGTGCGTAAGCTGCGCCCGCTCGCATCTCGGCTGCGACCCAGATCGCTTCCATGATCTGCTCGCGCGTCGCACCGGCATGCATGGCTGCCTTCGTGTGGCCGCGAATGCAGTACGGGCATTGCGTCACATGCGCCACAGCCAGAGCGATCAACTGCTTGGTCTTGCGATCCAGCGCGCCGTCAGCGAATGTGGCCTTGCTGAACTCACGAAACGCCTGCCGCGGTCCCGGCGCGAGCGTATCGCGCATCTTCACAAGCTCCGGGCGCGGTTCGGGATAAGAGGCATGCTGCTGCGATTGATGCCGTTGTTGTGACGTTGCTGATTCAGACATTGCGTGGCCCTTTATTTTTATTTATTTGGATTATGCGCCGTTATTGTGCTGCATATCAAGCAAATCGCCGAGCGTGCTGAGCTGTGCAGCAATAAAAAGCCTATGCAACGCGATCAGCAACAGACACAAACGAATCACTGCATATGACGCTCACGCGGTTTCGGCACAGCCAGCGGAGCGCATCAGCTCGCAGCAGATCACGATGCATGTTGACCGCCACTGGTCCATAGCGTGCTTTGCGCCAGGCCGTAGAGCGCCCGTCGGCAGCGGGGGCAAATGTGCTGATAGTGAGGCGTTGCGCCCTCACCTGCCGATCCGTTGTGATGCATGTTGCCGTCTGTTTCCACCTTTACTCCTCGTACCTTTTCCTCCGAAGAGAGGGGAGCGTTCATCTCATACGCAAAGCCCAGCTCGCGCTGCACCTGAATCAGATCATCACGCCACATCACCGACATATATTCATTGCCGCACCTGGCGCAGCGTGCCTGCTCGGATTTTCGGTTGGTGTCCTTATAGAAGGATGCACCGAGCTGCGCCGGCCGCTGGAAGATGTGGAAGAACTTTCCAAACGGCAGCCACAGCAGCGTGAAGATGACGGTGATGGCGTGCAGGATCGCCAGAAAATCAAACGCATACCCTTTCATCCATGAATAGCTGGCGGTAAGCATGAGCCCGGTGACACTGATGGCAAAAAGCAGCAGCAGGGGGAGAATGTCTTCGCCGAACTGCTGCACCGCAGCTGCGCCGTGATCGATCATGCGTCGACGAAAGGCAAGCACCACGCCGCCGATGACGAGAAAAGATGCCCAGACCAGGCCGTGGAATGTGAAGAACGCCAGCGCCGAATCGACCGGGAACGCGATTGTCGGGAAACCGAACACGTACACGCGATACCACTCGATGTCGCCCGGCAGCGTCTGGAAATGGATCCAGCCCCACACCAGCGGAAAGGTGATTGCGGCTGCGATCACGCAGCCCCACATGATCAGCCAATGACCGGCCCATCGCAGCCGGCCGCGGCGCCAGATGAACCGGTTCGCAGCGAACTCGATGAAAAAGCGTCGGGTAAACTCAACGAAGTTGCGGCCGAGATTCGCGGGATTCAGAAACAACTGCCAGCCGCGGCGCCAGTACATGCGCGTCGGCGGTCGCTGCAGCCACATGTTATATCGATACGTAATGCCGAAGGTAGCGAAGAGTGTGGCGAACGTGTATCCGACAAGCGCTGCATCGAAGTGGTCAAGATTGCGCGAGCCGATTACGATCAAAGCTGCAAGAAGGGTCGTTGCTGCTGCGCCCCATGCGCCGGCTCGAAGGCGTGAACCGTGGCGGGTTACTGTGCTGGCCATGCGCGTCTCCCAAAAGGTGGAAATCTTGTCGCACCGCGCGGTCGGATGTAAGAGTCGCCGGTAGCCTGTCACCATCATAGGCTGTGCCGTGCGCATTGCCTACAGCCACTGGCGACGCTGGGATATTCTGAATGAACGATGCGACTGTGAACTGGCGGGGGATGCAATGCGAAGTGTGTGCCAGTCATTTCCCGGGATAAAGCGGGTGGCGTGTTCCCTGTGTCGACCTGATCGCCTCTGTAATCTGCTGGAGCATGCTGTGCGCGACTTCGCGCTGGTGAGGCTGCGGAGCATTGGGAGCCGCCGCGTCCATGGCGATGAGTTGACGCAAATGCTCGCATGCCTCATCGGGTCGATTCTGCATGAGCAGCGCCACCGCCAGGGTGATGCGCCAGTCATGGGCCATCGGCTGCTGTTCCAGCAGGCGGCGAATGTACCGCTCCGATGCAGCTGCGCCGGGCAATCCCCGCCACAGGTGAACGGTTGCCAGCCGCTGCATCAGTTCGGGCGGCCGGACCAATCCCCATTTTTCGCAGACTTCAAGATGATAAAGTGCTTGTTGAATGTGCTGCGCCGTGGCTGTCTCGTCCGGGTTAGCGTTGCTGGTCATCAGGTGAGTTAGTTTGTTGTAGTGCGATTGACCTGCGACTTCATGAAACCGGATGAACGCGCAATGCGCGACAAACAGCACGACAAGTCCTGCAATCGCGATAAAACACCAGCCCGCTGGTGTGATGCGGCCGGCTCGCTTGAATTGAAAAGGATTGAGGCGCAGGTCCCTGCGGGTCCGCAGTCGCAGCACAAGCACCGAGCCGAAGCCGAGAATTGCGCCCGCGCCGAGCGTCAACAGAAACGGCACAAGATCGTACAACCCCCGAAAGATAAACAGCGTGCAGATGAACGCTGCGGCAATGAGCATATCCTCCGCCAGCGTGAAGTCGTACGGCACCCCAAATCGGCCGTATTTGCGCCACGATTTGAACAGCGCCGGCATTGTGAATCCGTATTTGATGCTGCCGTTGGGGCAAACCTCAACGCAGTCGAGGTCCTTCAGACACGCTGGGCTGACCACCTTGCCGAAGGCGATCACTTCTTCATGCACGCGAATGTGTGATTCGCAGACTGCTGTGCACAGGCCGCAGCTTGTGCAGTCCTGCGGGTCGCCAGCCGCCATGATCTTGCCGGGCGTGAATCGGTCAGCCAGGCTGAACACCGCCCCGTATGGACATGCATATGTGCAAAAGCTGCGTGAGCCGAGGATGTACACGATGGCGAAACCACAGATGGCGAACGTGAGCAGCGCGATCCCCGGTCCGGGCAAGTTGCGCCAGAAATCGTTGGTGACAAATGACGCCCAGCCCTGGGCATCTGAATAAACCTGCAGCCGAGGCAGCGGCTCGCCTGCAAGAAGCCGTGAGATCTGCGGCCAGATGAACATGTAGAACATCGCGCCGAATGGGACAAACAGCAGAACGCGCGACCGCACCGGCTTGGGACGGATGCCGACCTTGCCCAGTATCCAGGCGCATAAATCCTGCAGCGCGAGAATATGACATCCCCATGAACAGAAGAAACGGCCGAAGAACAAAACCGACAGCACCGCGAGGCTCATGAAGATGAAGCCTGCAGTCACAATCCCCAGCTCAAGTGTGTACATCACTTCATTCAGCTCAAGCGGCGCAAGGGTTCTGCCTGCAAGCTTCCAGTGCATGATGTGCAGAGCAATGAGCACATGCACAAGGATCAGGCTGCAGACCCGCCAACGGCTGTAGCGACGCTTGCGGGGCGCTGAGATGGTGACATGCTGCAGATTGGCGCGCTCGCGCCGATTGTGTGTGCTATGTGATGCGCGAGCGCGTGACATTTACGTGATTTCCACAAAACGTGCGGTGAAGTGCCGCAATGCTGCAGGCTCTTCCACGATTCGCAAACCGCGAAGTTGATGCCGGCACTGGTGCAGTTCAATTACCGCCTCGGCAACATAATCAATGTGACTTTGCGTATAAACACGTCGTGGAATGGCGAGGCGCACCAGTTCCATCGGCGGCGCGGAGCGTCCGTTCCCGCCGAACATCACGCTCCCAACCTCCACGCCGCGCACGCCGGCAAGGCGGTACAAGCCGCACACCACCGCCTGACCGGGAAACTGTCCGGGCGGAATGTGCGGGCAGAAGGCTTTGGCATCGATATACACCGCGTGGCCGCCCGGCGGTTCGACGATGCGCACACCCGCTTCTCGCAGCCGGTCGCCCAAATACTCCACGCTGCGAATGCGATAGGCCAGGTAATCCTCATCAAGCACTTCGGCAAACCCTTGAGCCATCGCTTCCAGGTCGCGGCCGGACAGGCCTCCGTAGGTTACGTAGCCTTCAGTCAGAATCAGAAGGCTTGAAGCGCGCTTCGCCAGTTCCGCATCACGCAGCAGCAGCACGCCGCCGATATTTACCAGTCCGTCTTTCTTGGCTGAGATCGTCGCGCCGTCGGCAAGGTCGAACATTTCACGGACGATCTCGCGGACTGAGCGGTCGCTCTGGCCCGGCTCGCGGCGCTTGATGAACCATGCGTTCTCAGCAAATCGGCACGCATCCAGAATCAGGCGCAGGCCAAACTGATCACACACGCGCCGCACCTCGCGAATGTTTTCAAGGCTTACGGGCTGACCGCCGCCGGAATTGTTGGTGACGGTGATCATGACCGCGGGAATCCGCTGCGGCGTCACCTTCTCAATCAGCTCCTTCAGCGCCTCGACATTGAGATTGCCTTTGAATGGATGAAGAATTTGCGGGTCGGTCGCTTCGGGAATGGGAAGGTTGACCGCCTCGGCGCCGCTGTGCTCAATGTTGGCGCGGGTGGTATCGAAGTGAGCATTGCTCGGAATAACCATGCCCGGCCCGGCGATCAGCTCGAACAGAATGCGCTCGCTGGCGCGCCCCTGATGGGTCGGCAGAATGTGCGTGAAACCGGTCATGCGGCGAAGCTGATCTTCGAACCGATAGAACGACGCTGCGCCGGCGTACGATTCGTCGCCGCGCATCACGCCGGCCCATTGCTCGCTGCTCATCGCACCGGTTCCGGAATCGGTCAGAAGATCGATCAGCACATCTTTGGCCGGTATCAGAAAGACGTTGAACCCGGCGCATTGAAGAATGGATTCGCGTTCCTGGGGCGTAGTGAGCCGAATCGGCTCAACGGTTTTGATTCGGAATGGCTCGATGATGGTTTTCATGGTGTCGCCAAGCTCTGTTCGCGGTCAGATGCTCCGGTCGCTCGCAGTAACGTGATTCGCTGCGGTTGTTGATCGCAGTACGACGTTGCCTTCCACCGGCTCGAAGCGAGCCTGGAAGAAGCGCAGATAGCGCGGTTCATGCGTGAAGCGCAGGCCCACAATCTGCTCACGATTGTTGTGGAGATGGATGACCGACTCGGCTGTCACATCCATGTGCGCCTGAGTGTACACGCGGCGCGGAATGGTGAGACGGATCAGTTCCAGTGCGGGGAAAATGTTCTCGCCGGTGTTTGCATCGCGCCCGCTTGAAACGGCGCCCCGCTCCATCGAACGCACGCCGGAGTCAACATACAGCGCCGCAGCGAGAGCCTGGGCCGGAAAGTGCTCGCGGGGGATATGCGGCAAGAATCGTGCTGCGTCGATGAACACGCCATGCCCGCCGATGGGCTTGACCAGCGGTACGTCTGCTCGCTGCAGCAGTCGGCCGAGATATTCCACCTGACCGACTCGCGCGCGAATGTGGTCGTAGTCAACCGACTCACGGATGCCGATCGCCATCGCCTCCATGTCGCGACCGGCAAGGCCGCCGTAGGTGTGCAGCCCTTCAAAAAGAACAACCAGATTCCGCGCCTGTTCAGCAAGTTCATCATCATTGAGCGCGAGGAATCCGCCGATGTTCACCAGCGAATCCTTCTTGGCCGACATCGTGCAGCCGTCGGCGTAGGAGCACATCTCAAAGAGAATCTCCGCGATGGAAACGTTTGCGTATCTATCCTCGCGGGTCTTGATGAAATAGGCGTTTTCTACGGCCCGCGTGGCATCGAGAAACACGTTGATGCCGTGTTCGTGACACAGCGCACAGGTATCGCGGATATTCGCCATGCTGACCGGCTGACCGCCAGCCATGTTGACTGTCACCTGCAAACAGAGATAGGGAATGCGCGATGCGCCGACGCGATCGATCAGGGCACGCAGCTTCGTCAAATCGACGTTGCCCTTGAAGGGGTGCTCGCATTGCGAATCGTGAGCTTCGTCAATAATGACATCAACGAAGCTCGCGCCAGCGAGTTCCTGATGGGCTTTTGTGGTTGTGAAATACATGTTGCCCGGAACGACATCGCCGGGCTTGATGCAGACTCGGCTCAGCAGATGCTCAGCGCCGCGGCCCTGGTGCGTTGGAATCACATGCTTGAAGCCGTAGTACTGGTTAACCGCCTGTTCGAGGTGGTAGAAATTTTCAGAACCGGCGTAGGCCTCATCGCCCAGCATCATGCCGGCCCATTGCCGATCGCTCATTGCGCTGGTTCCGGAATCGGTCAGCAGGTCGATGTAGACGTCGCGGCTTCGCAGCAAAAACGTATTGAAACCGGCTTCGGCAATCGCACGCTCACGCTGCGCGCGGTCAATCATGCGCAGCGGTTCGACCATCTTGATCTTGAACGGTTCAGCCCAGGAACGTCGTTCCATGAAATTTCTCTCCAATCAACGATAAATGTGAAAATACTGTTGCGGATTATGAAGTGGCGGACGGCTGCAGCGCCCAGTTGCTTTCGCGTGAAAGCGTGGCGCAGCGCTGCGCCGCGCCCAATACTTGCTGCCATTCGATGCGCGTCACATGCATCTCCAGCACAACAAAGTTGAGCGGCTGGTGCAGATGTCGTGTGCGTTCCTGATGTCGCCAGAGCCGTTGTAACCTCGGGTCGGCAGCCGGCAATGGCTGCTTGGGTACCGGGCCGTTGCCATAAACATGCCGCACAGAGGTCGTGGTCTGTTGCCAGTGATCGTTCGCCACATCGTCGTTTTCATGTATGGTGATCGTTCCATACAGTCGCAATTGAATTCGATCATTCGCATCCCACGCGACGACGCACACATTGCCGTTGCGCTGCAGTTGTTCGATCTTGCGCGAACGGCTGTCGGTATGAAACCAGATGCGCGACGCTTCACGATCCGCGCCTCGAATAACCATGATCCGAGCCTGCGGCAGCCCGTCAGGATCGATATTGGCCAACGTGACCAGACGCAGCGGATCGTTCGTGTCATTGGCGGCATGGCTGAGCCGGTTCCAGGCAACGTCCGCCAATTCCGTCAGAGCAACTAACTTCTGAGCAGTCATGAGGATCTCCCGATTGTGCCTGCGGCATACTGAGAACGCGCTGCGCGTTCATCCTGCAGCGATTCATCATGTTCATCTCCCGCACAGGGCGAGCAGCAGGCAACGACCACCTGCTGCGATATCAGCAACGCGCCTTTGCCCTGCTGGGCGGTCGCGGTTCGGTCCTGTCTGCCGCGAAGCATGATGGCAAGCATGGAAATGCCCCACCATGCCAGGCCGATGACTTCGAGCGTTCCGCTGATGCCGATGACGCTGAAGACGCGCGGGCTGGCGTCGGTCAGCGGCTGCAGAAAGACGCGCAGAAAGCATCCGATGTTGACCAGTGCAAATGGTCCCCACAGTGACGGCAGGCTTCGAAACGCCAAACCGTTGAGCGCTGGAATGATCTTGCCGCCCATTCCCATGATCATCATCGAAATAAAGCCAACGGTAATGGCGTGGCGCACTGCACCGTAATAAGCGTGGCTGAACGGCAAGCCGGAAAGAATCTGATACAGCGGCAACAGCAGCAGCATGACCAGCGATACGCCCAGCCATATATAAGCAGCGCGAATGAACTTGCTGTTACGATCGGTTCGCGGCATGGGACGCCAGGGTTGCCACGGCAGTACGATCGCGGCAACTCCCGCTGCCAGAAGCACCCACATGGCGTAGACCATGCCGGCCATGGGCATCGACTCATTCCAGCGGAATCCCACGAAAAAACTGGTCTCGCCAGCCACCGCGATCGCAAGGACAAATAATGCAGCCATGGCGCGGTGGTTGTCGATGCGCGGCCAGGCGAACATCGCCGGCAGCATCTTGAGCGATACGCCCAGGATCATCATGAGCGCAACGCCATGAATCTGCGTATCGCGAAGTGCCGCCTGAAAGGTGCTGACGAAAAACAGCAAATCTTCACGCGATTGCGCAGTCATGGTGGTCCAGGTGTGCCACACGCTGAATACGCTCGACACGCCGAACCACGCCAGCGCGAGCATGAGGAAACCCATGTACGGCTCAAAACGCGCCCGGCGACGCTCCAACGCAAGAAGCATCTGGGCGAGAAAGATAATCACAGCACTAATCTGAAGCCCGCCTCCGATCATTGATACCGGCACCGCAAGCGACCACGCATCAGCCAGCACCATGCCGACCGTGCGAAGCGTCAGGCCAGTCAACATGAGAATCAGGGCGACTACAGCCAGCCGTGGGGCAGGCAGCCGGGTTTGCCACATGCGCGGGAACACCTGATACGCAAAGCCCATGATGAACAGCCCGACCCAGCCGAACAGCTGCGCTTCGCCATGCGCATTGACTTCATGAATGCCGACGCTTGTGAATGAACCGGCAAAACCAATGCGCCACAGCAGCAATGCACCCCACACAGCTCCTAATGTCAACGTGATGGCAATACCGGCGATGAAAAATGGACGATAGATGACGTCTGCCAGACGCGGCTTGCTTCTGACGAGCGGTCGAGAAGGAACCTCAGCGGAGGCATCGGCGTTTACGTTGGCGGGAACGCTGGACATGGAATTTCCTCATGTCAATCCGTGCGGGGTGTTTGTGAAGGGCTTTGATCATCAGGGGAGAGCGAAGTGTTGCATATGCCGGCGCATCGCATGACTGTACGGTCGGGGTTGGCGAGCAGGTCAGCAATTGTGACGTTCCGGAACACTTCCTCCACGCTTGCGACAGCGTCGTTGAGCAGTTGATGCAGCGCACACAGCCGCGACTGATGGTCGGGTCGGCCGAGTGGACATTCATGGACCCGAGACATGGGACTGACGGCCTGAACAACATCAAGCACGGTTACCGTGCTGGGACGCCGGGCCAGTCGAAATCCGCCTGAAGGGCCTCGCTGCGAGGTAACGATGCCGGCTTTGGAAAGTTCCTGCAGCACCTTGGAGAGATATTCCGCAGGCATGGAGGTCGCCTCAGCGATCTCGTGCACCGTGTGCGGTGAGCCGGTGCCGGGAGCTGTGTGCTCGTCTTCAGCAAGCCAAGTTACGGCTCGCAGTGCGTACTCAGCGGTTTGGGTCACCATGGCACATCGCCTTACAAGATAAACGGATAGATTTATCTGAATCATCGGTCGCTTTGTCGCCGAAAGCAAGCGTCATGAGCGATGAAAGATTGCCGATGTACAGATTCGGGAAAACCACCCCGTTCGTGACAAACGTCACAAGCTGACTGGCCTGCGGCGTTGACAATGCCGATGAGCGGAGTAATGTCGATATCAGGATGACTTTATCTATTTATGCCCGCACTTTCGCTTGATATTCATCCCGAACACGGGCACATCGGCATCCAAGGAGACTTCAATGAACGTTCCTCGTTTCGCCAGCACAGTTCTCGTGACGACGGCGCTTGCAGCTCTTGCAGGCTGCGGCGGCAACTCGTCGTCGGACGCATCCTCATCATCTGCATCGCCGGTTGGGCAGAAGTCGGCAACCAACGGGGCAAGCGGGCTAGGAGGTGAAGCAGCCAAAATTGCATCGGAGCGGAAGCTTTCGCCTGATGATGTGGCAGCGGCACTGAAAACCTACATGCCCAGCGGCAGGCATGATGAATACATCATGTTTGCCTCCAGCGGTCATGCGGGGCAGGTGATCGTCATCGGCATTCCGTCGATGCGCATTTTGCGAACAATCGCGGTCTATACGCCTGAATCCTGGCAGGGCTGGGGGTTCGGTACCGGAAACGACATCATTGAAGAAGGTGCGATCGACGGCAAGCCCATAACCTGGGGTGACACGCATCACCCTGGTCTGAGCCGCACGAATGGCGAGTACGATGGGGAGTGGCTTTTCATTGCTGACAAGGCCCACGCCCGCATGGCCGTCATCGATCTGCGCGACTTCGAGACCAAGCAGATCGTCAAGAACCCCATCGCTATCAGCGATCACGGCGGCGCGTTCGTGACGCCCAATACCGAGTACATCGTGCAGGGCGGCCAGTACGGTCATCCGCTTGCATGGGAATATGCGCCAATCGACGAATACAAACAGAAGTACCGCGGGCACGTGACCCTCTGGAAGTTCGACCGAGCCAAGGGACGCATCGACGTTGACAACTCATTCGCGCTTGAGTTGCCGCCCTACTGGCAGGACCTCGCGCAGGTCGGCTGGGGACCCAGCGACGGCTGGATGTTCCTCAACTCGATCAACACCGAGCTTGCCACCGGCGGCATTGAGGTGGGTAATCCTCCGTTTGAATCCGGAGTGTCGCAGAACGATACCGATTACCTTCACATCATTCCGTGGAAGAAGGCTGTTGAGGTTTTCAAAGCCGGCAAGTTCGAACGCGTCAACGGGTTCCCGGTCATCCCGTTGCAGACGCTGATCGACGAGGGGCTGCTCTTTTTCACGCCTGAGCCCAAGAGTCCGCACGGCGTGGATATCGCTCCAGGCGGCGATTACATGGTCGTGTCGGGCAAACTCGATCCGCACGTTACGGTCTACAGCTTCGAAAAAATCCAGAAAGCGATCGCTGCCGGCAATTGGAAGACTGATCCGTACGGCGTGCCGGTTCTGGATTTCGACTCCGTTGTCGAAGCACGCGTTGAGCTTGGCCTTGGACCGCTGCACACGCAGTTTGATGACAAGGGCTACGCCTACACCTCGCTGTTCCTTGACAGTGCCGTGGCGCGATGGACCCTGGGCGGTCAATACGCGAAGCTCAATTCCGATGGTCCGTGGAAGCTCGTGACCAAGACGCCGGTGCAGTACAACATCGGTCACCTGGCGACGACGCATGGCGATACCGCCAAGCCCGAGGGCAAGTACCTGGTTGCGTTGAACAAGTGGTCGATCGATCGTTTCTTCACACCCGGTCCGCTGTTGCCGCAGAATCTGCAGCTGATTGATATCAGCGCCCCCGGGGACAAGATGCCGGTGATCTACGACATGCCCCTGGGCATCGGCGAGCCGCATTACGCACAGATCATCAGGGCTGATCGGCTCAAACCGTGGTCGGCGTACCCCCAAGTGGGATGGGATCCGCACCTCCAGGCGGTCAATCCGAATGCGCCGCAGGCCGGCAAGGAGCGCGTCACACGCACCGGCTCCACGGTGGAGATTCACATGACAGCCATTCGCAGCCACTTCAAACCTGAGCGTGTCACGGTGAAGGAAGGCGATCATGTTATGTGGCATATCACCAATCTGGAACGCACCGCGGATGCCACGCACGGCTTCATGGTGCCCGCATTCAACATCAACCTGAGTCTTGAGCCGGGCGAGTATCAGCGCATCGAGTTTGTTGCTGATCGAGCCGGTGTGTACCCCTTCTACTGCACCGAGTTCTGCTCGGCACTGCACCTGGAAATGATGGGTTATCTGATCGTGGAACCATGATCACTCATTGATGGCAAGAGGCGGAGGGCAGTCATTGGTGCGGTTGCGGCCAGTGACTGCCCGCTCCGGCCTCGATTGGCGACTGATTCACATCGCAACCTTATTGCCGAGCCTGCCATGACACGCCGCCTGTTCGCATCCATCTTCGGCCCTCGCATTCCAAGAGCGGAGCTGTGTCGTCGGCCGATCCGTTACCTCATGCCCGCAGTGATCATGTTGATCGCCGCAGCCACCTTATTGTCCTCATATCAGTATCAGTACTGGGGCATGACGCTGTTTGCACCGCAATACCCCAATGGGCTGCATGTGCAGGCATACCTCAACCGCCTTGAGGGCGATGTGGAGGAAATCGACCGTCTGAATCACTACATCGGCATGCGACCGCTTGAGGAAGCAGCTCAGTTGGAGCGGCGCTTCTCCAAGCACATTCTGATCGCGTTTGCCTGCATGCTTTGCGCCACGATCGTTGTGCATTCCCGCTGGGCGGTCGTGCTGGCGTTGCCTGCCATCACGTTCCCGCCAGGCTTTCTTATTGATCTGCATTTCTGGCTGAATAACTTTGGACAGAATCTCGATCCCAAGGCGGCGTTATCGAGTTCGATCAAGCCATTTACGCCGCCGGTGCTTGGCGAGGGGATCATCGGCCAGTTCCGGACCATTGCCTGGGCCGATACGGGGTTCTATCTGGCGTGTGCCGCATCGGCGCTGGTGATTGTTGGATTGTTCTTTCACCGGCTCGCATACAAACCGCTTGTCGATGCGAGGCGGGTAGACCGCACCGATGCCGGCACGCATGACAAGACAGAAGCCGGAACAAAAAAGGAAGAACGATCAACAGCAGCGCGCACCAAGGTTGCTGCAGGACTTGCACTGAGCATGGCGTTGTGGGGCGGGGCATCGGCTCACGCGCTGCTCGACGCTTCAGGCAACTTCGATCTGCAGGGTGCGATTGCTGCTGCTGAACCCGGTGCGGTCATTCATGTGCCTCCCGGC
The DNA here is from genome assembly GCA_964575335.1 of uncultured Isosphaeraceae bacterium. Lineage (GTDB taxonomy): Bacteria > Planctomycetota > Phycisphaerae > Phycisphaerales > SM1A02 > CAZNPU01. The sequence continues at coordinate 40,140 of CAZNPU010000025.1, forward strand.
GTTTATCGAGGACCGCTCACCATCAACCGTTCGGTGACGCTGAAAGCCAACGGCGATGCTGTGATCGACGGCGGCGGACAGGGTGACGTGGTGCGAATCACCGCACCCGATGTAACGTTTCAAGGCTTTGTCGTTCGAGGAAGCGGATCAAGTATCGACGGTGAAAACGCAGGCATTCTCTCGCTGGCCCCTCGAGTAGTCATCGCTGACAACCGGGTCGAAGATGCGCTGTTCGGGATATCGCTGAAGGCATCGCCGGATTCGATCATTCGAAACAACATCGTTCTGAGCAAGAAGCTCGACATCGCCCGGCGAGGCGATGGGATTCGAATCTGGCAGAGCAACAACGTTCTGGTGGAAGACAACCTCGTGCGTGAGACGCGCGATGTGGTGATGTGGTTCTCCCACGGCGTCACGCTGCGACGCAATACCGTCACCGACAGCCGCTACGGCATGCACTTCATGTATACGCATGACAACGTCATCGAGGACAATCATCTCGAAGGCAACTCCGTCGGTGCGTTTCTGATGTACAGCCGCAACTTGACGGTGCGACGCAACATCTTTGCGAACAACCGCGGCCCGAGCGGTTATGGCCTTGGCCTGAAAGACATGCAGGGCGTGATAGCTGAGGACAACGTGTTCCTGGGCAATCGCGTCGGCGCATATTTCGACAACCCGCCAGTGTTCGGCGGCGACTTTGACACATTCACCCGCAATCTCTTTGCCTACAACGATCTCGGCCTGGCGTTTCAGCCCATGGTGAAGCAGATGGCGTTCACCGAGAACGCCTTCGTCGAGAACATGCAGCAAGTCGCCATTCAAAGCGGCGGTCAGTTTGGCGGCAATCGCTTTGCAGTCAACGGTCGCGGCAACTATTGGAGCGATTATCGAGGGTTCGATCTTGATGGCGATGGCGTGGGCGACATGCCGTATCACGCTGAGAACCTGTTTGAGAGCCTCATGGATCGCGAACCCATGCTGCGGATGTTCGTGTACAGCCCGGCTCAGCAGGCGATCGATCTGGCGGCTCGCGCATTTCCGATTATGCAGCCGGAACCGAAAGTCACTGACGAATCGCCCCTGATGGCGGTGACGCCGCCCAACGTACCGGCGCCTCATCGCGCAGGCGGCGGCTCAATGTGGATTGCAGCGATCGGTCTGCTCGGCACTGCGGGCATTTCACTGTTGGCCGCGCGACCTCCGGCAGTTGTGAGAAAGGCAGGTGCATGATGATCCGTGCAGAACGCATCACCAAGCGCTTCGGCCGCTTCACTGCGGTTGATGATTTGAGTTTCGTCGTACATCCCGGCGAGGCGCTGGCGCTGTGGGGCAGCAATGGTGCAGGAAAAACCACAGTCATTCGATGCGTGCTCGGCCTGCTGCGCTATCAGGGACGCATCTGCATCGACGGCGTTGACGTGCATCGATGCGGTCGCCATGCGCGAAGGCTCATGGGCTATGTGCCGCAGGAACTTGCGCTGCACGATGACCTTGCTGCGATTGAGGCGCTGCACTTTTACGCTCAGCTCAAACAAGCGGGGTCCGATCGCCCCGCGCAGGTTCTGGCGCAGGTCGGGCTTGCTGATCATGGAAAAAAGAAAGTGCGTGAACTGTCCGGCGGCATGAAGCAGCGACTTTCACTGGCTGCCGCGATGCTGGCTGATCCGCCCGTTCTGGTGCTGGATGAATTGACCTCAAATCTCGATGCGTCAGCGCAGAGCGGGTTCATGGAGCTTTTGGAGGAATTGAAACAGGCGGGCAAGACCATTCTCTTTACATCGCATCGCCTGGAAGAAGTGGAAGTGCTGGCTGATCGCGTGATTGTTCTGGAGAAAGGACGCCTGAAGCACGAATGTCAGCCGGACGAATTGGCTGAGACGCTCGGGCTCCGTAGCACGCTCAAACTGTTCGTCGCAGATGGGCTGATCCCGGAAGCAGTACGACAACTACGACTGCGTGGCTTCATGGCGAGCGCCAACGGTACCGGACTGCATGTTGAAGTGGGGGCGCGTTCCAAGGGCTTGCCCATCCGCGCGCTGCACGACGCAGCGATCTTTGTGCGTGATTTTGAGTTCAGTAACGGCGAATGCGATCGCCATGGAGGCGGCAATGGTTCATTGCACGACCAATGAAGCTGTTCACGTGTCACCACGTCAGCACCAGAGGGTTCATAAATCCTCAGCGCCATGCGATGCGCCTGGTCGCCAGAATGTCGGGCGCCGTTGCGCTCACGTCGACGCGATTACAAGCCGTCTGGCAGGGTGTGCGTGCATTTTGGTACTGGCGCGCAAGGAGATTCGCGATTCGCTGCGAAATCGCTGGTTCGTGCTGTATGCGGTAGCTTTTGCGGTGCTCTCGCTGGGGCTTTCGTGGTTATCGCTTGCAGGTACGGGATCGACCGGGTTTGCGGGCTTTGGCCGCACCGCTGCGGGGTTGATCAACCTAGTCATGTTGATTGTGCCGCTGATGGCGCTGACAGCCGGAGCAGGCAGCCTTGCCGGTGAACGCGAACGCGGAACATTGAGCTACCTGCTGTCGCAGCCGGTCAGTCGATTCGAAGTGCTGCTGGGCAAGTATGTGGGGCTGGCGGTTGCAATGCTGGCGGCGCTGGCGCTTGGCTTTGGCATCAGCGCGGTGGCCATTTCCGTTCGCGGCGGCGTGACCGATGCGGCGCGTTTTCTGCAACTGGTTGGATTCGCCTATCTGCTCAGCCTCGCCATGTTGAGCGTGGGATTTCTTATCTCCACGCTGGTGAGTAAACAAAGCGTGGCAATGGCGGCAGCGCTGTTCCTGTGGCTCACGATGGCCTTTTTAGGCGATCTCGGTCTCATGGGTTCGGCGCTGGCGTTCAAACTGCAGGTGCAGCAACTGTTTCACCTCTCGCTGATCAACCCGCTGCAGGCATTCAAGATGGCGTCGCTGGGAAGCCTCCACGCTTCGCTGGATGTGCTCGGGCCGGCGGGACTGTACGCCACGCAAACCTACGGCAAAGCGCTGATCGTGATCTTCATTGGCGTGCTGGCGGCATGGGTGGTTCTGCCCTTGTGTGTCGCACAAATCATCTTTCAGCGAAGAGGTGCCGCATGAGACAAGTCCTGAAGTGTCAAGGCACGCATCTGATTCACTGGTGTATCGCGCTTGTGGCGCTGGTGATGCTGGCTGGTTGTGGTCAGCCGCAGGAACCGTCGCCGCCGGTGATCTACTACGGTCAGCACGAGTGCGATGTGTGCCGCATGATTATTTCCGACGATCGTTACGCAGCCGCGCTCGTGCATGTTGATGATCGCGGCCGCTTCGTGAGCATGGCGTTCGATGATATTGGGTGCCTTTTGGAACTGGAACAGGAACAGGAGCAGGAGGGCCAGGCGCTGCAGATTGTCGCCCGATATGTCACCGACGCTGAAACCGGCCAGTGGCTCGATGCGTCCGACGCCACGTACCTGCACAGCAAAAGCCTCCGTACGCCGATGGCGTACTACCTGGCGGCGTTGCGCGACCGCAATCGCGCTGCAGCGATGCAGCAGGATCATCCCGGCGACATCCTGACATTCGAACAGGTGCGTCAGCGCCATGCTGCCCGAGCGCTCAGGGATTTTGCAACCCACACGGGAGGTCACTCATGACCAGCACATCTGATTCAAGCTCCGCCACCTTTACGGAGCCAGCGGAACAACAGGCGGTGACGCACGACAGTGCGGACATTGCAGTAGAGGAAAGCGATGCCCCGGTGCATGATCCGCACCTTGCGCATCATTATCGAGACGCCCGCCAACAGTTCGAGGCTGCCAAGCTGGGCATGTGGCTGTTCCTGGCTACGGAGTTTCTCCTGTTCGGAGGGTTGTTCTGCCTGTATGCGGTATTTCGCAGCGACAACCCCGAACTGTTTTCCTACGGCGCGCAGTTTCTGGATACCAAATGGGGCACGATCAATACCGCAGTGCTTATTCTGAGCAGCCTCACGATGGCGTTTGCGGTGCGAGCGGCTCAACTGCGGCAGAAGAAGCTGCTGGTGACTTGCTTGGGCCTGACGATCGCGGGCGGCGGCGCGTTCATGGGCATCAAGTATGTCGAATACTCGCACAAGTTTCACGACAACCTAGTGTGGGGCGTCGGCTTCTACGAGCTGCCTGAACATTTGAAGACCGCCATGGCGAGTCACGATGACAGCTTCGCATCGACGGCGTCGCAGCCCGCTGCGGCGGCGGGTGACGCCGCGGTGGGCAAAACGCTGTGGATGGCCACCTGCCGCTCGTGCCACGGTGTCGCCGGCGAGGGCATGCCGGGCCAGGGCAAGGATATCCGCGGCAGTGAGTTCGTAGAAAGCCAGACTGATTCGCAACTGGTGGACTTCATCAAAGTCGGCCGCATGCCATTTGACCCGGCAAACACCACGGGAATTCAGATGCCTCCCAAGGGCGGCAATCCGCTGCTGAAGGATGAAGATCTGATGAACATCGTGGCGTACATCCGCACCTTTGAAGCTGCGCCACAAGCCGCTGAATCGCCTGCAGCAGATGGGGAGTCCGGTGATGCGGGCGCCCTCGCATCATCTCAGGCGCAAGAAGAGGAGTTCTATATCCCGAAGTCTTCACTTGCATACGCACCGCGCGGGCCGGCGGGCCTTGCGCCCTCAGTGCTCAAGCACGGGATAAGTGACGATGCAAAGCCCCAGCGCTTTGATCCAAGGCTGGACCCGAATCGTCCACTCAATCTGCATCGGTTCTTCGGCATCTACTTTCTCATGACCGGATTGCACGGCATACACGTGCTTGTGGGAATGGGATTGATCAGCTGGCTGCTGGTGCGCGCATCACTTGGCCATTTCACAAGCGGCTACTTTACGCCGGTTGATTTGACCGGACTGTACTGGCACGTCGTGGATGTGATCTGGATCTTCCTGTTCCCGCTGTTTTATCTGATTCACTGAATGCCCATCCGGACGACTGGGTTGCGTGTGCGCTGTCAACCCAGTCGTTTTGCAGATACTGGTGAAAAAGCCCGGCCGTCACGAAAGGCACCACGATGGACCCAGTCAATTTTCATCACGTCGCAAGCTACATTTCTGTTCTTCTTGTGCCCCTTTCTCTTGCACTGCTTCTCTTTGGAATTGTTCAAAGCAATCGCAACGTGGTGCGGGCGGGGCTTGTCGGGTGCGTTCTTGCCGGCGTATTGGCCGGGGGGGTATTTCGTTCAGGCAAATCGGCTGAAGGAAGCATGGGGCCAATTGCGCAGGCGTCATCCGCAACGATCGAGCAACACAAATCCATTGCTTTGTTCGGTCTTGCTGGAGCGTGTGCTTCAGCCGCAGCCGCTGGGCTTGCGCTGATCTGGATGCAACTGCGCGACACGCCTCCTCGCTGGCTGTTGCCTGGTGTGGCTGCCATTGCCCTTGGCGCAACCCTGATGCTGCTTTGGACCGCCATGATTGGCAGACAGATCAGTCATTCGGAAGTCATGCATGTGGCATCGCAGATTCACGATGATTGATCCCACCATGCATGAACTGAAAAGGGCCGAAGCAGCAGGGCGTGCGGGCCAGGATGGCCGAGGTACTGCACGCCAGAAGCTGCGAAACAGCGGCGGCTGTGCATCTTTGATTGCATGCTGCACTGCGCAGCGTCGCGGGGGATAGCGGTGAAGGAATGCTGAAGATTCAGCATCCTTCTTTATTTGATCTTCTCACTATTCAGCATTGGAGTAAGCGAATGAAACTGTGGCAAGAGCCGCTTCCTGAAAGGTATATGCAGATGTCGGATGAGGCATTGGCGGAGGCGATCACGCAGCACCGCCGACGCATGGGCAATTCGCTGCTCATCCTCGGCCATCATTACCAGCAGGATGAGATCATCCAACATGCGGATTTGACCGGCGACAGTTTGAAGCTGGCCCAGATCGCAGCACAGCAGACCCGCGCAGGCGATCTGAAGTTCATTGTGTTCTGCGGCGTGCATTTCATGGCTGAAACGGCAGCCATGCTCACCAGTGGCCGCGGCGTTCAGGTGATCCTGCCCGATCTTTCCGCAGGATGCTCCATGGCTGATATGGCCGACATCGAAGATGCGCTCAATGCGTGGGATGAACTGCACGAAGCGCTTGGCGCGAACTGGAACGGACGCGTCATTCCGATCACCTACATCAATTCCTCCGCAGCAGTCAAGGCGTTTGTCGGCGAGCGGGGCGGCGCGTGCTGCACCAGTTCCAACGCGAAGGAAGTCCTGGAATGGGCACTGCGGGGCGGAGATCAACCGCTTGCGCCAGGCGAGGAGGTGAAGATTTTCTTCCTGCCCGATCAGCATCTTGGCCGCAACACTGCGTCAAGCATGGGCATGCTCACCGAAATTGACGAGCGTGCCGGCAAGGGGCCGTCGCAGACCGCTGTGTGGGATCCGCGACGGGAGGGCGGCGGATTGTCACACGAACAGATTCGCCGGGCGAAGGTTCTGCTCTGGGCGGGACATTGTTCGGTGCATATGCAGTTTCAGGCTGAGGATGCGGATCGAACACGCGAACAGTTCGCAGCTCAAGGCGATGAAGTAACCATCCTGGTGCACCCGGAATGCCGCAAGGAAGTTGTCGATAAGGCTGATTTGTACGGCTCGACCGGCCGCATCATCCGCATCATCGAAACCGCTCCGCCCGGCAGCAACTGGGCCATCGGCACGGAAGTTCATCTGGTGAATCGCCTGGCGCGTCAGGCGGCGCAGCGCGGCGTGCATGTGCAGATGCTCAGCCGATGCCACTGCCTGTGCGCCACCATGTACCGCATCAATCAGCAGCATCTTTTGTGGGCGCTTGACAATCTTGCCCGCGGCACGGTCGTGAACCGAATCGAAGTGCCGTCTGCCATTGCCAAGCACGCGCTCAGCTCACTGGAGCGGATGCTCTCGCTGGCGGGAAATGCCGGAACGCCTCAGCAGGAGCCGGCGATTCTTGAGAAGTCGTGATGAAAACGCACAAAAGATTTGCACGAGGCGGCAAATAGTGTATATGTATATCTTTATATCTCATTAATGGCCGTCATCCAGACGCCCAGGAGGGTTCCATATGTCAGAGAGCGTCTCGCCGCGTCGCAGCGCACTTCTTCGCCGTGGATGGGTCTGGGTTGTCGCTGGTGCAGGCATGACCGGCCTGGCGATGGCGTCGCTCGTCAACACCACGCTGGTGGATTTTCATCTTTCCGGAACGCAGGTCTTCGATGTGCCGCCCGGCATCATCTATTCATCCCAGGATTGCATGCTGTGCCATGGTCCACTGGGCGAAGGAACCGATCCGTACGTTTCGTGGTCCGGAAGCCTGATGGCCCAGGCCGGTCGTGATCCGCTGTTTTTCGCGCAGATGGCCACGGCAAATCAGGATGTGGAAAACGTAGGCTATTTCTGCATGCGCTGTCACGTGCCGCTTTCATTCGTCAGCGGCGGCGCGCTCGTGCCTGACGGCAGCGCCCTGTACGACTACGACTTTGACGGCATCAATTGTCATTTCTGCCACTCGATGGTTGATCCCATCTATAAACCCGGCATCAGCCCGCCCGAAGATGAAGCAATTCTCAAAGCGCTGGCGTCGGTGCCTGAGTTCTACGGCAACTCAATGTTTGTGCTTGATCCGGAGGGACGCCGCCGCGGACCTCGTGCCGATCCGGATGTGATGCACGAATTCATCCATTCACCATTCCATCGTTCAGGCGATTTCTGCGGCACGTGCCACGATGTGGGCAATGTGGCGGTGACGCGCCAGCTTGACGGCACGTATCGATACAACGCATTGAATGAGCCGACGCCGAGTGAGGATCTGAGTCTGCAGTTCCCGCTTGAGCGGACGTATACAGAGTGGAAGCTCAGCGCTTTCGCACAGGAAGGCGGCGTTGATATGGGCGGCCGCTTCGGCGGCACGGGCGGACCGGTGGTGAGCACATGCCAGGATTGCCACATGCCGCGGGCCGAAGGGCCTGCATGCTGGTTCGGCCCGTCGTACCCCGATCTGGCAACGCATGATTTTGCCGGCGCATCAGCCTGGGTATTGGAGATCATCGCTCTGCACTACGCAGATGATCCTGATGTCGATCAGAAGGCGCTTGCGATCGGACAGCAGAAGGCCATTGACATGCTGCAGCGCGCTGCATCGCTGGAGTTGGTGCAGGAGTGCGATGCTGTTCGGGTGCGCGTGATCAATGAGACCGGCCACAAGTTACCAACCGGGCACATCGAAGGCCGGCGCGTCTGGCTGAACGTGCGAATGTACGACGCAGAAAATACGCTTGTATGTGAGTACGGCCATTACGATTTTGATGAAGCGCATCTCGATGAGGAATCGACCACCATCTATGAGATGCACGTGGGACTGAGCGAGTACGCTGCGAAGCTTCTCGGTCTGCCGCCCGGGGTGACGACCCACATGGCCCTTGCCGACACGATCGTCAAAGACAATCGCATCCCGCCGCGCGGCTTCAATAATGCCGCCTTCGAAGCAGGCGGTGCGCCGGCTGTGGGAACCACATATGCCGATGGTCAGTATTGGCACGACACCTATTTCACGATTCCTCAGAATGCGGTGCGTGCCGAGGTGACCGTGAACTACCAGACGGTAACGCGCCACTACATTGAAGCGCTTCGCGATGGCAACGTTACCAACGATTGGGGCGACATTCTGTACGATCTGTGGCTGAAGACTGACAAAGGGCCGCCGATTCCGATGGTCTGGGATGATCTGAGCGTTACACCGCCTCGCATTGGTGACGTGACGTGCGATGGCATGGTGAACGTGGACGACTTGCTGGCGGTGATTGGAGCTTGGGGGCCGGTTGGCTCGGACTATCCGCGTGCAGATATCAATAACGATGGAGAAGTGAACGTTGATGACCTGTTGCTGGTCATCGCGCATTGGGGATAGTCAATCGCTAGCGGGTTGTGGGAAATCGCGTTGGCCACGAATTGCCAACGCGATTTCATATATGCACATAGTGCAGTTGTCTGTCAGTACCTTCACGCAGTGCGGCGGCTGCTTTGGCGTGAATCGGTCGGATCATGGCTCGAGTGATACGTGCAACAGGAACGCTGCAGGAGAATCTGCCTGCACGTCATGCTGCACGCCGGGAGCAAGGATGAGCTGCGTGCCGGCTTTCATATGGTGAGACACTCCATTCACGGCGATGCGCAAATCACCCTCAAGCGGCTGAATCGTCACGACGCCCGCTGCAGCGTGCTCCGGCAGCGCTGAGCCGGCGTCCATCGCAAATAAAGCGACGGTGCAATTGCCATGTTTGTACAAAACCTTCTGACGATGACCGTGCTGTGCCGGTGTCGGCTCACTGCGAAGCGCCGCAATCTCCCGTGGCAGATCGATCACCATGCTGTCAACGTCAAATCGCTGTGCGGGCGCTTGTCGTACACGGTGTTCGTTCATGGTCTTTCTCCAGAAGAATAGAGGTGCTGTCTTTCAATTTCAGGCGGTCTGGGCACCACCCGGCGGCTATGATGAGAAAATCTTCCGGCCCTTTTACGGCTGCTTGTCAAATCACGACAACTTGAAAAAACATCGGTGGGGCTGACGGCATGTCGAGGAGCATTTCTTGTTGATTAATAATTGATAATAAGATCGGTATATCCTATTATACTGCGGGCTTGCAGCTCACTGAACACATCGCATCTCCAAACAGGGAGTTTTACCCATGACCGTGCAATCCAACGACCCTCGTTTGACGGCGACCGTCGGCGAACTGGTGGTCCAGCGCCCTGGTCGAGCCGTTGTTTTTGAACGTTATCAAATTGATTACTGCTGTGGCGGCCGCATTCCTCTGCTTGAAGCCTGCGCTGCGCGGGACGTGCAGCCGGAAACGATCTTGCATGAGCTTGATGCGGTTGACGCCGCTGCGTCCACGGAAGACACCGATTGGTCACAGGCCACTGGAACTGCACTGGCTGATCACATTGAGCGGGTTCATCACGACTGGCTTCGCGAAGAATTGCCGCGCCTGCATGGCCTGGTGTCGAAAGTGGCCCGGGTGCATGGCGACCGTCATCCTGAGTTGCGCGAGCTTGAATCCGTCTTCACCAGCTTTGCCAATGAGATGTTCCTGCACATGGTGAAAGAGGAGCGCGTTTTGTTCCCTGCCATTCGCGCGATGGAAGCAGGACAAGCGCCAGCCATGCTGCCGGGCGGTTCTGTTGACGGGCCGATTCGCATGATGATGGCTGAGCACGATGAGAGCGGCGAAGCCCTGCGCCGAATGCGCGAACTCACCGATGATTATTCCCCGCCTATCGACGCCTGCACGACCTACCGCGTCATGCTTGATTCGCTGAAGCAGCTTGAGCAAGACACTCACCTGCACGTTCACAAGGAAAACAATATTCTCTTTCCCAAAGCTCGCGCGATGACGGCGCACGCCTGATACGCATAATCGCCATCGTCGCTCATTCAGCGCATCTCCTTCGAACTTAGCGACATTGACCATGCTGCAGCTTCCCTGACAATGTTGTTGCTGGTCAATTTGCTCCGCTCCCGACGAACACGCTGCACATTTGCGCAGCGGTGCGGCGGGAGTTTTTGCTGCGCTTATGCAAACAACGTCGTAATCGGCGTGCCGCCACACCAACTCACTTCGCGCTGCTTTTATCACGCAGCTCCCGCTGCATGCCAGCGACCTGCAAGCGGAGTTTGCTGCAGATTTGTTTCGCTCTCTCCCGCAAGGTTCTTAGATTGCGCTCCGCGATTTTCTTCCTCCCAATCGCTTGGCCGCAGGCGTCGCCTAGGCTCTACCACAGATACGGGCAAAGCTGGAACATCAAGCGCAGTAGGTGGTGCATGTGCGCACGTGCTGCCAGCGTCCATCGCTGGACGAACGAGACTTGACGCTGCGACCTGCAATCCATGACGGACTTGTCCTATGAGCATTGAAGTGCTGAACAATCCAGCCACATTTGAGCAATGGGCGTCGGACTATTACGAACCTGCTGCACAGCAGCATTACGATCAGGCCATCGATTGCGTGCTGAAACTGCTGTGCCCGCCGCCTAGTTCGGAAATACTTGATGCGGGCTGCGGTACAGGCGTGCATGGCATTCGCATGGCACGTGCGGGGTTTGCCGTGCGCTGCATTGATATTTCCTGGGTCGCGCTGGACGAAGCGCGCCAGCGTGCTCAGCAGGCGGGCATTGATCATCAAATCACCTTTGAACGTGCCGACCTCATTGAGCTTCCTTACCCCGATCACACGTTCCACACCATCTTCTCATGGGGCGTGCTCATCCACATCTATCCGATGCATCGCGCCCTGCGCGAGCTGGTTCGCGTGCTCAAACCCGGCGGACGGCTGGCCATCCAGCTCACCAACCGCAGCGCCATTGATTACCGAATTGAATCAGTTGCACGGCGGATACTTTCAAAACCCACGCTCGTCGAACACACTCCATTCGGCCCCGGTTCATGGGATCATGCTTCCGGCGGTACGCTGTGGACTATTGCTGCCGATGTCCCTGCCGTCACCCGCTGCCTGGCTCAACTGGGCTGCCGATGCATCCACCGCCTGCCTGCGGAATTCACCGAGCTGCAGCGGCGTGTCCGCGGCCGTTCCCGCCGCATGCTGCGATGGATCAATCATCACTACTTCCGCTTGCGTTTGCCTGCCGCTCTGGCCCGCACCAATTTGCTGATTTTCCAGAAAAACACCGCCTCCATCTCCGCGTCTTCTGCTGGTGAGTGACCACACTCAATTCTGCTGCTACAGCATTCGCTTATCTGCACAGCGGCGTGGTTATTGAGAAGTGGCGTGGGCAAGCTAATCCGCAAGGCGTGTGCGTCAGGCCTGCCTGCGCTCAATGGTCAGCGTAACGCGACGAGGTCGCAGTGAGGCGGATGATGTGGCGCTGCCTGCAGAGCAATTGGGGCATGATGTTGTGGACTTGGAAGAACCGCGGGCGGCAAGCAGCGGTTTCAGCACCAGCCACAGGCCGATGAGGGCCAGGAAGCTGACGAGCCAGAATTGCCAGTCGTGAAGCGGCATGACGTAACGATGATAGACAGCGGCGAGCGTGATCAGGTCAGGGGCGAGGCAGTGCACCAGGTGGCGATCGTATAGGTGAGCCACGCGGCGGCGTAGGCCAAACTGGTCATGTAGGTCAGTTGCAGCATGGCCCATTTCCAACTGCCGGTTTCGCGTCTGGTGACCGCCAGAGTGGGCAGGCATTGCATGGCAAGCACGTAGAACACCAGCAGACTGGCAGCAGTTGGCAGCGTGAACAGGGGCGAGCCGTCGTCGCGCTGGGCTGAGGCGATGCGCTGAAGCACCTGGGGGTCTTCCGGATCATCATCGCCGCTGGCAAACAGCACTGCGAGGGTGGAGACGAAGACTTCTCGAGCCGCAAAGCTGGTAAGCACGCCGATGGAAAGCTGCCAGTCGTATCCCAGTGGGGCAAAGGCTGGTTCAATCGCGTGGCCAATGCGGCCAATAAAGCTGTGGGTAAGCTGCTCGCGTGCAGAGATCGCGTATTCCTGTTCCAAATCCTCTCCCTGTTCCAGCAGGGCTTGGGCGTATTCAGGATTCTCGACCTGGCTCTGTGCAGCCTCAGCAGCGTGCAGCGTGAGGTCGTCGTGATGCGATTGAGGCGACAAAGTCGGATACGCGCTGAGCCACCACAGAACAATGCAGATGCCCAGGATGACGGTTCCAGCTTTGCGCAGGAAGGTCATGCCGCGATCGTACGTGGTCAGCAGCGCGGTGCGCAGCGAGGGCAACTTGTATGTTGGCAACTCCAGCACCATCGGCCGCGCTGGTCCTTTAAGGATGGTTCTGCGGAAGATCGCCGCGGTGAACAATGCCGCTGATCCGCCAAGCACGTAACACCCGGCAAACGCCAGCCCTGCGAGGAACGGGCTGTCTGTAAAGAGCATGCTGATAAGCAGCACATACACGGGCAGGCGTGCCGAACAGCTCAAAAACGGAATGACAAGAATGGCTGCGAAGCGGTCGCGCTGATCGGGAATCAGCCGCGTGGACATGATTGCCGGGATCGCACAGGCATGGGCGGAAAGCATGGGCACAAACGCCTGGCCCGGCAGCCCGAAGCGGCGGAGGATGCGGTCCATGACAAACGAGGCCCGGGCGAGATATCCCGTATCTTCCAGCAGGCTGATGAGGAAAAATAGCAAACAGATTTGCGGCAGAAAGACAACGGTCCCCGCAATCCCACCAATGATGCCATCTGTGATCAGGTTGTGCAGCGCGCCGTCGCTCAATTGCCAGCCGAATTGCTGGTCAAGAGCAGTAAAGAGTTGATGCGCGCCATTGCCGAGTTTGGCGAACAGCAGTTCGATGAGTTCCATCGGTACTGCCGCAAGTGCGAAGATGGTGTAGAACAGTCCGACCATGACCGCGGCAAAGATCAGCACCCCCAATACCGGGTGCGTGAAGGCTGCGTCGAGCCGATCGGTCAACGTGTCAGCGGCCTGGCCCACGGCATGATCACCGCCGACGCTTTGCGCCACAACGCCGTTGGCCCAGCGTGAAGCGGCATTGGCGTCTGTCGGCGGAGGCAGCGAGGCGGTACTGTGCGCCGGGTGGCGCATGGCTTGAATGAGATCATCAAACCCCTGGCCGGAACGGGCGCAGACGGGCACCACCGGACAGCCGAGGTACTCACTGAGCTGCTTTGTGTCGATCGTTAGGCCCCGACGCTGAGCCAGATCGGTCATGTTCAGCGCGACCACAGCGGGCAGGTTCTGTTGCAGCGCCTGACTGACGAAGATGAGGTTCCTCGCCAGGTTGGTGGCGTCTGCCACAATCAGCAGCGCCTGAGGCTTTTCACCAAGACCGGAATCACCCGCAAGATACTCGCGGCAGTGTTTGGATTCGGGACGATCAAGATTCAGGCCATAAATACCGGGCAAATCGACTATTTGCATGCGGCCGGCAGGACCGGCGCAGGCGCCGATTCTTGCTTCGACAGTCGAGCCGGGAAAGTTCGCTGTCTTGGCGCGCAAGCCGCAGAGGCGGTTAAAAAGCGTTGTTTTGCCTGTATTGGGGTTGCCCAGCAGCGCAAAAGTGGTGATTGTGCGCTCGGCGGCGACCTCGCCAGTGGCAGTGGAATGATTGGGGACTTGGGGCGAAGCCGTGGTCATTGAAGTGTGCAGGTCGAGGTCAGGTCAGGCGCGTCAATCGCCTCCAGATGTGACCGACACAAGGATGTTGTGCGCCAACGCTGAGGAAAGTCCCAGCCGGGTCGAATTCACCTGCACAATGCACGATGATGCGCCACTGCGGCATACGCGTATCTCGCACTGGTCAGTCAGCCCCATGGCGTTGAGCAAATCGCAATCTTCGCAGCATAAATTGGCGGTGTGGAGCCGGCCGCGAGTGCCGTCTCGCAAAACCGACAGCGGCACAGGAGCCGCAGGCGGATGCGCGGCAGCAGTGTCAGCGGGAGCAACGGTCACGGAGACGGAACAATCCATGGAAGCCTCACAATAATCAAGAAATTGAGACTCTGTCTCAATCGCGGGATACTAGCACAATCAACTCGGTGAAGAAAGGGGAAATAGGCCGTGAGTTCAGGGGAAAACTGCGGTTAGGGGGTCTTTGTGCCTTTTTTCGACGCGAATCTGCGGGACTAGCCCGCACGCATGGCCGATAGACGATGGGAAGCAGTTGCTTGCTGGAGGTCCGGTATGGCAGATGCACGGCGCAAACTGGAACCCAATCGTCGCGAGCTGCTCGGCGGCGTTGTGGTGCTGACCATTCTTGCAGGTGTGATCGTCACCCGCCAGGGTATGCCGCAGAGTTCGCTTGCCACCCCGGTTGCCCTTCACCCGCTGGCCGAACATGGCGGGCAAGCCACGCAATTGCCGATCAATCACCCTTCGCATCCGCGCAGCGATACTGCCAGCCGTGTGGTTGTTGACAGCAGCAACGCTGCTGCAGCAAAAAAGCCGCAGGCAACGCGCGATCAGGCGCGCAGCAGTCAGTAGCGTAGCAGCGATCGCTCACTCCACTCAGAAATCCTGCTGCCTGTTTCCAGCGCCAACCGAAGCGCTGCTCTGTCAGTGATCAGTATCTGATGATGGTCTTTGGCTGTAGCTGGCAATGCCAACAAAAACGAAAAACCCCGGCAGTGCCGGGGTTGGTTGTTGGTGTTGGTGAGTGAA
>CAZNPU010000026.1:0-53715 GCA_964575335.1 uncultured Isosphaeraceae bacterium
CGGCAATACTTCAGTTCCTAAGGGATTTTCTTTCGCCGGTTGATCGACTACACTATGTGATTCGCGATCGCGTAGCTCAGTTGGTAGAGCAAGCGCCTTTTAAGCGTTAGGTCCTGGGTTCGAGTCCCAGCGCGATCATTAACAGGAACAGGCATTTGCACTTGCACGTGTTGTGCTGACGGTCGGATCACAAGACCGGGAGATATCACCAGCCGATGCTGGTTTTACACGCCATCTGGACAAAGGGAGCGCTGCGGCTGTGGAGCGAATCGCTTGAACGCTACCTCGCGTGGAAGCGCAGCGCATCAGCATTTGCCGAACACGCCGTCGCTGCTGCATCGTCAACAACTACACAACCCAATGCGGGCCAGTGGATCGCAACCACAACAGCCAGTAAAACGTCGGCGGCGAAGCATCCATTTGCCGCTTCAGCGCAAGAATTGCTCAGCCGGCTTCATGATGCGGGTTTGCTCCCGGAAAACGACGACGATCCGTCGCCCGCCCCGCCATCTGTCCCCTTTCCTCTTGTGGATGTCATCGCCCCGCGCCTGCCGCGCGACCAGGCCGGGCCATGGCCAAGCGATCGACTGGCGCGAACCGCTGGCGGCATCGAATCGCCCACCGACCCGTTTCTCGATGCCATTGAGATTCCCTGCGTGGCGCTACCCAATCATCGCGCCCTGCCGTTTCTTCTTGCGCTGGAAGATCGACAACCAGCAAGTCGGATTGAACTGGGCGGCTCGATGCGATTTTGGATCGCTGTGGCCAAATTCATCACCGATTTGCTGGCCAACCAGCGATTTATCCCCACGCTCATCCAAAGCCGCGACATCGGTCTGATCGCAGCATGGCAGCCCTGGCTGCACGATGAAGACGCCCGGCGTCGGGCCGCCGCCTTGCTTGCCGCCATGCCGCCCGTGCTGCGCGCGATGGACGATGAGCACCAGGGGCGACCGTGGGCGATTCTGGATGAGGCGTTTCGCACCCTGACCGACGCTACGGTGCGGTCTGCGCTGATCAAGGAGCATTTCTTCGAAGCAATCGAAGATCGCGATCCGGCGCATGACCCGCATGTGGCATGGCTGGCCGGCTTACTTGGCGCTCAGAATCAGGTAACGCCTCCGGACGATATCGGGCTGTCGCTTTTGCGCGATGCAGGACAGTGGGTTGGGCGGCTCAACGACACTGGCCAGGGGCGTCCGCTGCGACTTTGCCTGAAACTCAACGAGCCGCTCGCTCCGCCGGAATTGACTGCCAACGGCCAGGCCAAGGCAAAACAACGCCGCACAACAACCAGCAGCGCGCCGGATGAAACGCTGTGGAAACTGAGCCTGCACCTGCAGGCCGCAGACGATCACGATCTGATCATCGACGCTCAGCATGTGTGGAGTCACACATCGCTGGGCGCGCTGCTCGGCGACCGTCACATCGAACAGCCGCAGGAACTGCTGCTTGCGGAGCTAGGCCGGGCCAGTCGCATCTATCCGAAGATTGAATCAGCTCTCTCGCACCAGGCGCCTACTGAGATCGAGCTCACCACCAACGAAGCGTACGAGTTTTTGCACGAGGTCCGGCCGGTGCTGGAAGAATCTGGCTTCGGCGTCATCGTGCCGACGTGGTGGAATCAGCCGCTTGGCCGCCTCGGCGCGCGATTGCAGATTGACGCTCCGCCAGCAGATGCACTGGGCAGCCCAGCGGGCGACGGCACTACGCCGGCTGCGAGTTTGATTGGCCTCAACAGCCTTGTACGCTTCCGGTGGCAGGTCGCCATTGGCGATCAGCCGTTGACAATGGAGGAGTTCAACGCGCTGGCCCGCCAGACGACACCGCTGGTGCACGTGCGCGGTCGATGGATTGAAATCAGCCCGCAGCAACTTGCTGCAGCACGCGAATTTCTTGAGAAATCACCCGATGGCGAGATGATGTTGCTGGAAGCCATCCAGATGGCGCACGGCATGGACGACCGCCAGTTTGGACTGCCGGTGTTCGGCCTTGACGCAAGTGGATGGGTGGCGGACGTGCTCAACGCGTCAAGCGAAGATCACCGCATGCCGCAGCTTGAGCAGCCCAAAGAGTTCCTGGGCACGTTGCGGCCGTATCAGGCAACCGGCTTGAGCTGGCTTGCGTTTCTGGATCGCTTTGGACTTGGCGCGTGCCTTGCCGACGACATGGGCCTGGGCAAAACCATTCAACTCATCGCGATGCTGCTGCATGAGCGGGAGGCTGCCGGCAAACACAACGAGCGCGGCAATACGGTTGGCCCCACGCTTTTGATCGTGCCCACATCAGTGGTGGCGAACTGGGTCCGCGAATTGCAACGATTCGCACCGACGATTCGCGTTCAGGTGCATCACGGACCGGATCGCGTGCTGGGCGATCGGTTTGTCGAAATTGCAGCTGAGCGTGATCTGGTGATCACCACCTATCCGCTTATCAGCCGCGATCAGGAAACGCTTCGGCGCGTCAAGTGGCATCGCGTTGCGCTTGATGAGGCGCAATACATCAAGAACCCGCCCACCAAGCAGACCACCGCCATTCGCTCGCTGCATGCGCCGCGGCGGCTGGCGCTCACGGGCACGCCGGTGGAAAATCGCCTGAGCGAATTGTGGTCCATCATGGAGTTTTTGAACCCGGGGTATCTCGGGCCGTCAGCCGAGTTCCGTCGCCGCTTCGCTGTGCCGATCGAGCGGCATCGCGATCCGCACAAGGCTGAGCATCTGCGGCAGATGGTCCGGCCATTCATATTGCGCCGCGTGAAGACCGACCCCACCGTCATCGACGACCTGCCCGAATGCCTGGAAACCAAGGAATATGCCGTCCTCACTCCCGAGCAGGCGGCGCTGTATCAGCAGGTGGTTGACGCCATGCTCCGCGACGTGGATCGCGCTCAGGGCATACAGCGCCGCGGGCTGGTGCTGGCCACGCTGGTCAAGCTCAAGCAAATCTGCAATCACCCCGCGCAGTTCCGCAACGGCAATGGCAACGGTCAGTCCAACGCTGAACTGGATGATTCAGCCGACTTTGTCCTGCCGTCCAACGGCGCTGCGCTGTCGTCGAGGTCCGGCAAGGCCCGGCGCTTGATCGCCATGCTGGAAGAAGTGCTTGCGACAGGCGAGAAGGCGCTGATCTTCACACAGTTTCGCCAAATGGGGCACCTGCTGACTGCAATGATTCAGCACGATCTGGATTGCGAAGCGCTGTTCCTGCACGGCGGGACGCCTGCAGCGAAGCGGCAGCACTTGATCGATCGCTTTCAAGCTCACGATGGCGGAGCGCCGGTCTTCGTGCTTTCACTCAAAGCCGGCGGCGTGGGTCTGAACCTCACCGCTGCCAATCATGTGTTTCACTTCGACCGCTGGTGGAATCCCGCTGTGGAAAACCAGGCGACCGATCGCGCGTTCCGCATCGGCCAGACGCGCACGGTTCACGTGCACAAGTTCGTCTGCGTGGGCACGCTGGAAGAACGCATCGATCAGATGATCGAACAGAAAACCGAATTGGCGCAGAACATCATCGGAACAGGCGAGCAGTGGCTGACCGAGCTTTCAACCAGTCAACTCCACGAGCTGCTCATGCTTCGAACCTCTGCCATGGAGGCTGATTCGTGAGCGTCGTATGTGACCTTTGCTGCTGCGTTCATCGCCGGCATGAGGAAATGGCGCTGCTGCCCCGCTGCTGCCGTCATCATCAGATTATTGATGGTGAACCCTGCTTCACATGGGAGGTGACGTTGTGAGCGTTGCGCATGGAGGCTCATCAGATCGCCGCTTCATCGATCGCCGACCGGAAACGCCGCGACGCGTCCGCAACGGCATCAAGCTGCAGGGCAAGACCGAACCCGCTGCCGAGACGCCGCTGGCGCAGCGATGGCTGAAATTGCTGGAAGGCCGCATCGAACCGCTGCGTCTGGCTGCTGGACTCGAATATGCGCGCAGCGGGCAGGTGGTGAACCTCGATGTGATTCCAGGCGCAGTGACCGCCAGCGTGCAGGGCACACAAGCAAAACCGTATCAGACAAAGCTGTGGTTCAGGCCGCTGAGCGCTGAGCAATGGGATCGCCTGATTGACGCAATGGCCAGCGAGGCGATTTATGTCGCCAAGCTGTTGGCCAATGAATTGCCGCCCACGATCGACGATCTGCTGGCGATGCATCAGCTTGCGCTGTTGCCCGCTGCATCGCAGGAGTTGAATGTTGAATGCTCCTGCCGCGATTCTGAACCGTGCAAGCATGCCGCAGCGGTCGGGTACATTCTCGCTGAGCGGCTTGCTGCCGAACCGCTTTTGGTGTTTTCGATGCTTGGCATGCCCACGCAGCAGTTGCTCGATCGGCTGCGTCAGGTGCGAACGCTCCAAACCCAAGGGATGGCAGCTGCGCATGTTGAGGCGGTGATGCCGGAGTCAGACGCCGCCGCCCCGCCGCTGGATGCGTGCATTGACGATTTCTGGCGTCCCGGCCCTGAACTGGCGGAGTTCGAATCGCTGCCCACGTCCCAGCATGTGCCCCACGCATTGCTTCGCCGGCTCGGCCCATCGCCATTGAGCGGACGCTTTCCCATGGCGGGCCTGCTGGCCAGCGTGTACGACACCGTGGCGGCAGAGGCGGAGCGTTTGCGCGATCAGGCCATTGCTGCTGCAGACGATCCGTCAACTACCACCGCGGATTCGAACGGCAATACAACGCAGCAATAACAGGCTCAAAAAGCTACAAAAGTAGCATCAAAGCCTGCGATAAAACGGTTTATGCGGGCGCGTGTGCGAAGCGGTCCGAAAAAAGTGCGATTGGCAGCAAACTTGCGTCTTTGGCCAGCCGATATCAAAGCCGCAAAGGAGTGCCTGATCATGGATACGCACCGATCCGCTGCTGAACGAATGAGGCCGATTCTTGAGGCCATGCAACGATCCGTTGAATCGGCCCGTCGCAAACGATTGTACGGGTCGGATCAGCCGCCAGCCTCATCTGCGCACACGGCAGCTTCGCACACAACGTCAAGCGATCTGCCTGCGTCACAGTCGCCGGTTGCGCAGCCGTCCAACAACGTTGACCACCCCGAAAATTCACAGCCGAGTGTGTCGGAAACGTCCCAGCGCTGCGTCCCGCCCGGAGATGGCCCAAACAGCACCGGCAATGGTCGGCTCAAAGCCCGCCCCAAGCGGTTCAGTTCCACGTTTCTTCCCCAGAGCCAATCGCCATCCTATCGCTCACAGGCCAGCTGACCGGCACAAACCGAAATCTTTGCCCCGTTGGGCTGGATGCCCCTGATTCCTGCGCGTCAGCCGCTGACCATTTCAGAGACTGCCGACATGCGTCGATAAGCAGCTTTGAGCGCTGACGACCGGCAATCGCGTGGCCGGCCGCAGCACCGATATCTGGACTGCGGTGTGGATGGAGTGGAGCATCCTGATTATGTGGAATCTCTTCTCGCGTCGGTCTGGCTTCTCCGGGGGCCTGTTCGGAGGCGCAACCGGCACAGCAACGGCTGCCAGGAGCGCCGTTGCGCAGCAGGACGATCATCCCCGGGAGCGCACAATCCGCACCCAAATCGCCGAGGTCGAACGCATCGGCCTCACCGCTGTCGCCACGCTGACAGTCACCGAACTCACACAGGAACGCGGCGTGGAAATGCTCGCCGACTTGCTCGATGAGCTGGCGGAGTCGGGCGCGCAGCACTTTGTGCTGGATATCCAGAACGTGCAGTTCATGGATTCAGCGTGCCTGGGATGCCTCGTGCAGGCGCTGAACCGCCTGGCCGTCAGTGGCGGCCGCATCGCGCTGGCCAACACCCCAAACAGCGTGCAGTATCTGTTCCGCATGACGCAGCTCGATCGGGTGTTTCCCATTTGCACTGACGTGATGGCGGCATTGACTGCAGTTGAGCGTCCCCTCAACCGCCGCTCGTAACGCGCTGCTCGGAACGAAAAACGACAACCAAGCCAGTATCTGCAGACCGCCCACGATCTGCCTGCTAAGGCGATTGCGCGGCAGGCATTGGCATCGGCGTTCAGCAGCCTTAAGCGGAAAATCGCACAAAATTGCTGCCTGCTCGGCAGAATTTGCAATGATCCGCCATATGGTTCTCCGGGCCCTGAAGAGAGAGAACCCTTTCGTTCTCCTTACTTCCATCAATCAGGCCCCACTCAGCAGGATGGGTTTTGCCCATCCTGCTGGTCATTTTGCACCAGCCATCTTGCCGCCATGCCGCTGCGCCGGGGCGCGTCGCCGCTGCGTCTGATGGGGGCTACCATCAGCGGTCTTTAACCCCCATTTCATTCCTGTTTTTTCAGGGTCACCATCACAATGAGCACGCTCGCGATCGAACCGCTTCAGCAGTTTCAGTGGGAACCACAGCCACGGGCCCAAGCCCTGGTGAATGAATTGATTGATGGTTTTCTGGCGAAATGCCCCGATGCCGCCGAACTGGCTCGGCGCATGCGGCACGACACTGCCACACGATTCAACGACTGGGTTGACTCCATCTACGCCCCGCGTTCAAACGAATTGCGAGCGAGGCTGCTGGAGGTGGGCTTCACCCGCCGGGCCTTGCCGGGCGCCCCGGACTGCTTCATTCACGAAGGAGCGCTGTTTCCCGCCATCGTGCTCGACAGCGCCAACGTCACGAAGGTGTTGCTGAAAGTCGACTCGGTGGTTGATTTTCTTGCCGCATGGTCCATCACCGATGATCGCGCCATTGAAGGCGAACCGCTGGCGCCGATGCGCCGCGCACAGGCATTCACCGGCGACGATGCTGAGCTTTGGGTGATCGAGCGTCACGGATATCGCGGCTTTACGGTTCCGCGCGTCGATGACGATCTGCCTGCTTTGGTGCTGCGTCATCAGGAAGCATTCCACCGCCGCACCCGCGACTGGGATGATGATGATCTTGGCTTTGATCACACCCTGCATCTGATCGAGGCGGCAGTGGCGGACATCGGCCAGGATTACGCATGCGATCTGTTCTTTGCAGCCGAGCGCAAGTACTGGCAGCGGCGCAATCGCGCAGCACAACTGCAGAAAGCGCGGCAGGATAAGCTGGGTTTGGGCTGGGCCAACCACGACCACCACACCTACCGCTCGTCGCGCCAGCACTTCACCAAGCTGATTGGTCTCTTCGAAAAGCTGGGCTTTTTCTGCCGCGAGCGCTTTTACGCTGGCGCTGAAGCCGGCTGGGGCGCGCAGGTGCTTGAACACCCCAACACCGGCATTGTGATTTTCGCTGATGTCGATCTGTCGCCGGAAGAAATCCAGGGCGACTTTGCACACGAGCCGCTGCCGCCACGAAGTGAGTTGGGCACGGTCGGGCTGTGGTGCGGCCTGCACGGCGAGGCAATCCTGCAGGCTGGCATGCACCACCTGGAATGCGTC
The DNA here is from genome assembly GCA_964575335.1 of uncultured Isosphaeraceae bacterium. Classification (GTDB taxonomy): domain Bacteria; phylum Planctomycetota; class Phycisphaerae; order Phycisphaerales; family SM1A02; genus CAZNPU01. The sequence goes on from CAZNPU010000026.1 coordinate 7,361, forward strand.
TTTGATTTCGAAGCGCTCAAGCAGCAGCTTGAAGTCGCTGCGATCAAGACCATGGACCCATTTTCCAATTTCCCGTTCCTCAAGCAGGCGTTCACCGAAGGCGAGCGCTGGCCGGTGTCGGAAAAACGTCTGAACTGGCTGCTGGAGCGAGGCCTGATCACGCAGGCTCAGGCGCATTGGTTCCGCATGCAAGGCGGCGCGATCGGCTCACATCTTGAAAACCTTGAGCGCAACGACGGCTATAAGGGGTTCAATCAGAAAGGCGTCAGTGAGATCATCGCACGCACCGATCCCCGCAAGCATGTGGATGAATCCGCGCCGAGCACGCTGCTCGGTGCATGAGCTGCGCCCTGAGCATGTGCCGTCCATGAGCAAGCCAATGCGAACCTGACCTGACCGGCTTGCATTTACCTGCAGCAGCCTCAAGAGGCGTTATCGCCACCAGTATGCCGCGTGAATTCTTATCTCAGCAGCGGTCTGGTGGCGATTTTTTTGCTGCTCAGGACGGCGCCTCAAGGCCGCAACATCGACTCGCTTGCCATGCCAGACGGTGCGTCGCTATCATGGTGACCCAATTTTGAGCAGTTTTCCTACGGTAAAGACGGTCAACGCGAGGAGTTTTGCAGTGAAATCGACCGATCTGCGGCCAGGTATGGCCATCAAACTCGACGGCACGCTGTATGTCATCACCCAGTTCACTCACGTCACGCCGGGCAACCTGCGGGCGTTTGTGCAGGTGAAGATCAGAAACGTGCAAACCGGTGCGTTGATCGAAAAACGCCTTCGTTCAGGCGAAGAAATCGAAACCGTTGACCTCGATCGCCGCCCGATGGAATACTTGTATTCCGACGCCAGCGGCCATGTGTTTATGGACCAGGAGAACTTCGAGCAGATCACGCTGCCGGATTCCCTGATCGGCGAGTCGATGGGATACGTCAAGCCCAACACCGTCATCACGGTGCTGGTTGCCGAAGGCAACCCCGTGGCCATCGAGCTTCCCAACGTGGTTGAGCTTGAAGTGACGGACACGCCCCCGGGCATCAAGGGCGCAACCGCCACCAACCAGATGAAGGAAGCGACATTGGAAACGGGCCTGAAAACGCGCGTGCCGCCGTTCATCAGCGTTGGCGAGGTGGTGCGCATCAATACCGCCGACGGCTCGTACAACTCGCGAGCGTAATCAACCAACGCTCAACATCCGAACATCTCATCAACGCAGCACGATTGTGCATTTCATTCATCTGTCTGCCGAAGCGGCGCATTGCGCAGCAACGCAGCAGACACCGCCTGCCATCACAGCAGCATTCGAACATTGTCCATCAATGGCGTCAACGAAGCGTCCGTCAGCCGCAGCATATGGGCTTGACAGACATTCGCCGGACAATTGTTGTTTGTTCGCATCAGGCAAACTCAACTGCAACAACCTGACAATCGGACAGGGAACATGCCTGCGTCAGCAGATGCGCATGTGTACATCAGCCTGCATCACGCTTCGTTTAGGGTTTCATACCTAACTGCGCCCGCCCTTGCTTCGGTCTACGGTGAACTTGTGGAACGCAGCGCGCTTTGCACTTTGTTCACGCGGCTCAGGATCAGGAAACAACAAAAACGAAGCGAGGATATGCAATCATGTCATTGCCACGACGCACCCTTTCATACAGCCTTATCATCGCGATGGCTGGCGGTTTTGTCAGCCTTCAGTCCGGATGCGAAGACCTTCCCGGTTCGCGCACCGAGCAGGCAACCGTCATCGGCGGCGCAGCCGGCGCAGGCATCGGCGCAGTGTTAGCCGAGGAAAACCGCCTGCTTGGCGCTCTCATCGGCGGTCTGCTTGGCGCAGGCGGCGGCTATCTCATCGGCGCGGAAACCGACTGGTTTGAGGATGACGACGAAGAAGAAGTGCGCAGCGAAGTCCGCACTGCGGTCAACGAAGCCCAAACGAATCCCGCAACTGCAGAAGAGGCGAGGCGAGCCACCACAGCCGACATCAATCGCGACGGCTTTGTCACGCTTGATGAGGTCATCGCTATGGACCGTGCCGGATTCAGCGATGATGAAATGCTCGACCGACTCGAAGCCACGGGACAGATCTTCGATCTGAATTCCGATCAGCGGCAGGTGCTTCGCGATGCCGGCATCAGCAACGACGTCATCGATCAGATGCAGAACATCAACCGCGAGCAGCGCGACCGCTACCTCGCTGGCGATGATGATGTGATCAGCAGATAATGCATATGCAGACCGCATGGGCGTTGCGATGGTTGATTGATTGCTTTGCCTCTGCCTCTTTCGTGTAAAGCGAAGATGTTTGAAAAAAGCGTGGGGAACATGTTCGGGCGGTGTGAAGCGCAGCTCTCGGATGCAACGCTCAACGCCGCCTTTTTCAATGCGCGCATACCTTCATTGTTATTGTGCGGTTGGAATCCGTTTGTTTGTTTGCAGCAACGGTGCAGCCAGGTGAACTCATCGCGCATAGCGTCATTGCTGTTACGCATTTGCAGCTCCAAGACGCTGTTTGCGCAGCAGCGTTGGCGCTCAGCCGTTCATTAGGACTGATTTCCAATGCAATCGCCCTGCGCGCCGTGATACGAATGCGTGCATTCATCGACAGGCTTTGACAGTGCCGGCGAGGGCGTGATCCAGCACACGTCAGGACATGCACACGAACATCGTGCGCTTCAGGCCTTCGTGCCTGAAGGGCGTGCTGTGAAGAACCAACGTGCAGGCACAGGTGAACTCAAATTGGAAAGGAACCAAGTCATGAGGGTACACGGCAAGAACGGCCCCATATCTCGCGGCTTGCCGCATATTACAACTGCTACTGCTGTTGCAGCAGCGCTCTCAGCATCGCTGCTGCTGAACATTGGTCCGGCGCTGGCGAACGACGGCGGCGATGACATCGCCATGCAGATGCAGCACACGCGCAATCCCTTTGCGCGACAGCAGGCGCAGCCGTTCTCCTACTACGACGAACAGTGGTTTGAAAGCGAATTCGATGACGCCGCTTTGCACCCGTGGGCGTATGGCTATCAACAGCCAACACCCGGCGCAGCAATGCCGTTCATACAGCATCGCTACTACGACGATCAGTGGCACGAAGACGCATTTGACGAACCCGGCTTCAGGCAGCGTGAATGGGCGTCTCAGGATCCATTTGGCGATTTCTTTGGGTACTTCCCGCCAGACCCCTTTGAGTTTGAGTCGCCGTACGGCAGCGTCAGCCCCTTCACAACCAGGCCAAACGCGTATTACAGCGACGACTGGCATGAAGACTTGATGCTTCAGCCAGACTGACCCGGACCGACACACCTGCAGCGGAGCTTTGATCCGCCTTTCTCATCAAGCGATGACATTGACGTGCAACGATCGGAAAACACCGGTCAAGTGAAATGCACTCGATACCAGAAAACGAAAAAGGAGTCACTCTCGTGAAACACAAAACGATTGGAATGATGTGCGCGACCGCGTTGGCGGTCGGCTTAAGCATGCCTGCCGCAGCTCAGCAGACCGGCGGGCAAACAGAACAGGATTACCAGTGGTGGCAGCAGCAACAGCAGCAGCAACCACAACGCTACCAGCAACAGCAGCAACAGCAGCACCCCTTCAGACAATTCCAGCAGCAGCGCTTGCAGCAGATGCAGCCTGTCGCGGGCATAGTGAGAATCGCCTGTGACGTGGACAACGACGGCACTGTTGATGTTGTCGACTACGTCTTCATCACCGATCTGGAACAAGCGCGTCAGCGAGCGCGTGCGCGCTTGTCCGGACAAGCCGGTTTTCAGGGAATGCCCGGCATGGCTGGCGACCAGCAGTTCGACCTGCAGCAGGCCAGGGCGCGCATGCATCAGCAACTGAGGAATCCTCAGATTCGTCAGCACATCATGGAGGCGATGACCGAGGGCCGGTTTGACGATCCAATCGTGCATCAGTGGCTCAGCAACCCGATGGTGCAGCAGCGAATGCGAGAGGCGCTGCAGTACGCGCAATCCCAGCAATACGGTTTCGGCGACACCTACGGCTACTTCCAGGAATCGCCGCACGCGGGCATGCAACAAACCGCTTCGGGACAGTTCAAGACGCAAGGCACGATTCAGAAGCTCGAAAGCAAACGCCTTGTGGGAATGCGCGATCGTCATGCGATAGCCACCATTCAAACCTATGACGGCCAGACTGTTCAGGTGGACCTGGGACCGCGCAACCAGATCACCGACCTCAATCTCTCGCAGGGTGATCAAGTCACCATCAGCGGCACGCTCGGCATGCTCAATGATCGCCCGATCGTGATCGCCACTGAGATCCAGACTCAGGATGACATGGTGCAGATTCAGCGGGAACAGCCGCGCCACTACATTCGCATCGCCGGCGAAGTGCTTGACACGCAAAATGTCTCGTTCCAGGGCGTCGACGAGCAGCACACCGTGGCTGCGATTGAACTGCCGTCGGGGCAAACCGCGCTGATCGATCTTGGCCCGACCAATGAAGTGCAGAATCTGAACATTCAGTCCGGCCAGCGCATCGCGGTACTGGGCACACCGGTGCGCATCGATGGCCAACGTGCGCTTCAGGCCCACCAGGTGCGTGCGCAGAACCAAATCGCACGCATTCAGCACACCACCGAGCGCCAGCAGTTGCAGTCGGAGAGTCCGCAGCAGTTGCGGCGAATGCAGCAGCAACAGCAGCAGCAACGACAGCAACAGCCGCGTCAGCAGCAGCCACGCCAGCAGCAGCAAGATACTTCATCTGAGTGGTGGGACAGCAACTGATCCTGCCGACAACTTGTAACCATCCACTGCGCCTCGGTTCGCGCCCGTGCGAGCCGGGGTTGTTTTTTTTGGCTTTGCTCCCCAACAGAACCTTGGCTGCTTTTGCTGATTGAGGAATTCCTCAGCGCCAGAGGCACTTGTGCACTTGCTTTGTCTTCAGGAAAACTTCAATGCCCGATGCGTGTCATGACGACGCAGCGTGTTCCTGTTGTTGCTGCTGCTGTTGTTGCAGTTTTCGAAGCGCGTGCCGGGCAAGAAGGCCAATGATGCTCAGCGCCACGATCAACAGCGCCACGCCCAGAAGCAACACACCAGCGCCCCGCTCGCTGACAAAGCTCTGGATATCGCGTGCGCCGGTTTGCGCAGCCATGGCCGCCAGCGCCACCGCCAGCCCGGTGCGCGGCAGCATGCCAATGCACGTGCCGACGGCGTACGGTAGCACGCGCACGCCGGTTGCCGCCATGACAAGATTGGTCAACGAAAACGGCGACGTCGGCGACAATCGCAACAGCGCCACCACCATCAAGGTGCGCCAAAAGCCCTCGCCCACCAGCGAATCGCGTATCGCCTGCGCTTTGGGATTGCGTTCAATGATGTCCTGGACATGATGACTGGAAACGCGCCGGGCGATGTAGTAACCGATCAATGCCCCGCCGGTGAACCCCGCTAGGGCCGCTGGCAGGCCAAACCACAGCCCGAACACCCAGCCCCCCAGGACCGACTGCGAGTAGGTGGGCAGCAGCCCGAACCCCGCTGCAGCGATAAAAACCGACACATACAGCAACAAGCCGATGTTCGGGTTCAGCAGCAGCCAATCGGAGAGCACGCCCAGATACACCAGCAAAAACGTGCCGCACACCGGCGGCGCAGCCGTCCACGCCGCGCCAAGCATGCCGGTCGGACCGAGCTTGCGCCATCGTACACCTGGTGCTGAAACTGCTCCTGATGCCATACGGGCGATGATATCCGCCTCGCCAGCTTCCGACATCGGGACGCATGATCGAATCGCACGCTGGTGAGCTGATAGCTGCAACAACGGCAAGACCGCTTACGCGCGGGCTGCTGGGCAGGATGCGAGAGCACGGCCACATTCGATCAGCAGCGCGGTTTCATCCTCGGTAAAGCTGCGCTCTGTTCGATTCGCAATGCCCAGCGCACCAACCGCTTCATCACCATCGCCGCGGAAAATCGGCACAACAATCGCACCTTCAAGCCCGGTAAGCTTGGCTCCAGGTCGAACATCGCCCGAAACATCCGTCTGCAGATTGCACACCGTCACTGGCTGCTTGCGCTCAACCGCCAAACCGGCCATGCCTTTGCCCACCGGCACGGTCCGCACGGTGTTGAGCACAACCTCTGGAATGCCGCGGCTGGCTGCTCGCAGATGCAGCAGACCATCGGATTCAAGCATATGTATGGTGCCGCTGTCCGCGCTGAAGTGTGTGATGATCCGCTGCAGCGCATCAGCCAGGTCCGTCGCGCTTCGAATGGCATCAGGCAGATTCATGCCCAAAGCATAGCGTCATGACATCGACTCAGCCGACCTGGCTGAGGTGACCGCCGGGAACCGGGGCATATGCATGCATAAGTCACATAAGGCAGCGCAAAAGCATCGAAAGCCACGCCGCACTGCAGCGTATTGACTGCCAGCATGCTGCTGCAATGTTCGGCTGACTTAGTGGTGCTGCGGCTCCGGTTCAGGCGTGCGACGTATGGAAGGCGGATGCGTATTGTGCGGCGCTGAACCGATCGAATCTTCTTCAAGCTCGACTTTCAGCGAGATAAAGCCCAAAAGATCCTTCAGCGAGACGATGCCGACAAGCTGACCATTGCGGTCCACCACCATCATGCGCGACGCTCCCGTCTGGCTCATGCGCGACAGCGCCGTCGTGGCGTCGGCATCGGGGGAAATGGTGTTCTCCTCACCGCAGGCGCGAAGCACATCGCCCACGGTGCGGCTCGACCACAACTCACGAGGCACATCCTGCAGGTTGCGGGTCGTCACGCATCCAAGCAGGCGGCCGTGATCCTGCACCGGATACATCTTGTAGTGATAGCGATAGATGTAATCTTCAACCAGCCGATCCAGCGGAAGACTCGGCGGCACGGTGACCGGCTCGGTGCGCATGAACCTTGAGACCGGCTCGCCTTCAATCGCGCGGCGAATCAGCAGTTGCTGGTATGACATCTGTGCTGCGTTGCGCAGGAACATGCCGATCACAATCCACCAGATGCCCGCAATCAACGCGCCGGTGGTGAAGATGACCAGCACGCCGAAAAGCATCAGCATAATGCCGAATCCCGAACCGATGCTTGCGGTGACGCGGGTGGCCCACCGAAGATTGTTCTTCCACTGCCACAAGGCTGAGCGAAGCACGCGCCCGCCGTCGAGCGGAAAGGCGGGAATCATGTTGAACAATACAAGAATGAAATTGATCGTCCCCAGCCACCCCAGAACTCCCGCCACGGGCATCGGCATGGGAATAAGCACGGCCATGAACAACAGCACAGCCAACGCAACGCTGACGATCGGCCCGGCAATGGCGACGAAGAACTCTGCTTTGGCGCTGGGCGGTTCCTGCGTCATTTCCGCCACGCCGCCGAAGATAAACAGCGTGATGCCGCGCATGGGCACGCCAAAGCGCTCTGCTGTCAGCGCATGACCGAGTTCATGCAGCAGGATTGAGGCAAACAGTCCCAGCGCTCCGCCCGCACCCATCCACCAGTATGTCGCGGTAGGCAGATCCGGATACCAGGTCGGAAACAGGCCTCTTGCAAGCGACCAGGTTATGAGAAATGCCAGAATGAACCAGCTCAGGTCAATGCTGATTCGAATGCCGAACACGCGGAAGAGGTCGATACGTGGTCCGAACATAATGTGCCTTTGTGATACGGCACGGTGCGGAATGCAACGCACGCGCCTGGTTTACGCCACGTGAATTCTATGGGGTGTCAGGGTCGAATCGAGCGATGCAGCACACCCAAAATGCGGCCATGAGTGACGATCATAATGCAAGGTGGAACCTGCTGGAATGTGCATGCTGAAGTCAAGCATCACGATTCTTGCTGCGTGAGCTGTGATTGGTCAGGCGTCAGTTGCCGGTTGTTCTTCAGGGATATCGCAGCCGAATACACAAACCGCCGCTTGCAGTGTTGCGCTTCCGCCGGTGTTGCGTTACGGGTGTTCACACGCAATCGCCCGCTCATCAAGGATGTCAACAGGTGGCGACACTGCCCGGTACGGCACTAGGGCGGACTACCAAATTGTGCGAAAGCTCAAAAGCTTGCGCTTCGTTTCATGCGAAGCAATCGATAAGGTGTGCGCTGTGCACAGCGAGCGCAGCGCTACGCTTCTCCGACACCTGCGCAACCAGAAAAGGAGTTCAACTCATGCCACGAGGCAATCCAGCACGAACATCGAAAAAACGAGGGCGCCGGGCCGAGCCGATTGAAACCGTCGAAACCGAGAAGGCGCCTGCTCGAAGCGCGAAGCGCCAGCCAACGAGCCGAGGCGCCCGCCGTGCAGGAACTGCACGCAGCCAGGGCATGGAAGAGACAATGCCGACACGGCGAGGCGGGCGTCGCGCCGGAACCGCCAGCGAAGCCACAACCCGCAAGAAGAAAACAACCAGCCGTACTGCTGGCAGTCGCGCCAGCACCTCTACCGGTACGGCACGCCGCAGCACACGAACGGGTACAACTGCCCGCACACGCGCTGCCAGCGCTTCCAAAACTGCAACCGGCCGCACACGATCTGCCGGCCGCAGTGCAGCCACAACTGCTCGAACCGGCGCACGCAGCGGCGGCTCACGGACTGCGTCCAGCGGCCGCGCCACGCGCTCCAAAACCACCGCCCGCCGCACAGCAAGCTCGCGTTCGTAACCGCCCATCAATCCGATATCAATCCACCGCGCACCCCACCACACAGCGGCTGGTCCTGTCACCAGGTCAGCCGCTTTTTTCATCGGCCGCCTCAGCATCATCAAAAGCGCAGATTCCTCTGCTTTTGATGGACGTTCGATGAGCATCCAACTGCCCCTGACGCATTCAGTCGATCCCGCCAGAACCAGATTCAACGTGCATCGCTCATCGCCTGGCTTTGGCGCGTGTAATTTTCTTTTTCCCGCTTTTCAAACCTGAACCGACGGGCCGCCATCCATCATCAGCGGCTGGGGCGCATGGGGGTGGTGCGTCAAAGGCAGATCGACGAAAAACGTCGCGCCCCGCCCCGGCTCGCTCACGAAACTCACGGTAGCCCCAAGCAGCTGCGCCAACTCCTTACAGATCGCCAGGCCCAGACCAGTCCCAGCATGCTGACGCGTGTGGCTGGCGTCGATCTGCCGGAACTTCTCGAAAATCACGTCCTGCATGTCATAGGGAATGCCCGGCCCGGAGTCAGCCACCGCAATGCGAACGCCAAGCGTGTTGTCCTGCCGCGTCACCCGGTCTGCGCTGATCGTCACCTCATTGCCGCCTGCCGGTGTGAACTTGATCGCATTGGAGAGAAAGTTGTACAGAATCTGCTGCAGTTTGCCCGGATCGGTTTCGATCATCGGCAGGCGCTGGCCGATCACCGTGCGCAACGTAAGTTGCTTGGCCTCCGCCTGCGGGCGCATGATGCTCACCAGCCCTTCCACCAGATCGCCCACGCTGGTCGGCTCAATGCTCACCTCCATCCGACCCGCTTCGATCTTGGCCATGTCGAGCAGTTCGTTGATCATCTCCAGCAGCGACCGGCCGCTGGTGAGAATGTTCTGAATGTATCGCAGCCGCTTGGGGTTGGCCTCCGCTTCGGACTTGGCGATCTCTTCAAGCAGTTCCGCAAACCCGATGATCGAGTTCAGCGGCGTGCGCAGCTCGTGACTGACATTCGCCAGAAACTCGCTCTTGAAGCGATTGGATTCGTACAAGCCCACGTTCGCTTCCGACAGCTCCGTGAGCTTGAGGTCCAGGCTTTCATTGATGGCTTTGAGTTGGGCCTGCCCCTGCTCCAGACGATCGAGCATGGAGTTGAACGCCCCGGCAAGCTGCTCAAATTCATCGCCCGTTTTGATCTGCGAGCGAATTCGCAAATCGCCGCTCTGCACTTTCTCCGTGGTTTCGCGCAGCCGCCGAACGGGCGAAAGAATCAACTTGGTGAGAATGAAATAAAACACCAATCCCGCCAGCAGACTGGCCACGATGCCTGCGGTGATGATGAATACGCGGCTGGTGAGCAGTTGCCCCTGGGCGATTGAATCGATGCGATCAATCAGAAGAATGGCTCGCACAGCATCAGGCGATGCGGTTTCGTCTGCAGCAGGCAGCATGATCGAATTGACAATCGGATCAGGCACCGCCTGCAGCTGCTCATGTCGAATCGCCCGGGCATATCGATGAACTGCGCGGCCGTTGACCATCACGGTGGCGGTGTGTTCATTGCTTTCCGGATTGTCACGAAACCGCCCCAGCGCACTAGCCAGAAACCCCGGCCCGCCGTCACGAGGGCGAATGCCCGCCGCATTGATCAGCCGCATGGTGAACTCGACCGTCTCAGCGTCGCCATCGCCCACCAGCGCTTCAAGACCAGCATCATCATCAAGAAGTGCTGCAGCATTATTGAGATTGAGGTTCTCGCCGGGGCCAAGCTGTACCCGGCCGTCCAGCCATGCATCAGCAAGCTGCCGCGCCGTCTCAATCTGCGATTCGCGCACCAGCGTGCTCATGCGCGTCCAGGGTACCGCCAGCGCGACAGCGATGATCACGACAATCGCGAATCCGAACAGCAACTGACACTTGTTGGCGAGACTAATGCCGGAAACCATGGCGCAGGCGGCGAACGAGGGTGAGCAGTGCGTGATGATTCAATGAAAAAATAAGCCAAATGCGACCAGCGTGTCGCGTTGAGTGTACCGCGCCACTTGATGATTCGGCTGAATGCGTGCGTCAGCCTGGTTTCGTCCACGCAAAATCCTTGTCCTTGTGCAGCGTGCCCGCAGCCAACTTGATGCACCGCCGGCAGATCACCGCTTCGGAATACATCGGGCTTTGCCAGCCCGGTTCCCCGCTGCGGTTGAGCGCCTGGCGGTCGATCTCTCGCTCCAGACACATGGTGCATTTATATTCGTCCCCCGCGCTGTTGGTTTGATTCAGGACCACTTCGGTATAGGCGACGGTCAGGCATCGGCCGCAGATGCAACTGCCCTGATGGCCTTCGACCATCGGCAGATCTTCAGTCCACTCGCGATGGCAGAAATCACAGAGCACATCGCTCATTTGCACGTTGTTTTCATCGATGCCAGGCTTTCGCATATATAGCAAGTCAATCGCTGATTGTTGAATATGTCAACGTACGCTGTTGCGCGACGCCCCGGTGTGGCTGATCCAGACCTTCCTCCCTTCGGTTGTCAGGTCCGGCGTACGCAGCGCACCTCAGCGCTTCACCAGCGTCATGGCATGAAACGGGCGGCCTTCGCGCCGGTACTTGCGCTCGAAGTTCGTCCCCACCACTTCGCCTTCGCCTGCTGACTCCGGCCTTTCAAAGGCAACCTGCTCAAACAGATGCGTATGACGAGCTGCATGCTCCTGGTACCACGCCCACAGATCGTCGTGATCGGTGACCAGCCGCAGTTCGCCGCCCGGCAGGAGAATCTTGTGAAACTCTGCAAGCGTGCGATCCTGCACCACACGCCGCTTGTGGTGGCGTTTCTTCGGCCAGGGATCGGAAAAATACAAATGAATCACCGCAGCGATCGGCTGCTGGATACAACGATAGCGAAGAAACTCGGTTGCGTCGGCGTGAACAATTCTGACATTCGACATGCCGTGCCGCCGCATGCGATCAGCTGCATAGCGATAAAACTCGCCCGCCCACTCAAACCCAAGATAGTTGACCTGCGGCTTGAGCTTTGCCTGCTGCAGCAGAAACGTGCCCTTGCCCGTGCCGATCTCGATCTCAAATCGATGTTCGGGGTGATCAAACCACTCACGCGGATCGATGCGCCCAGCTTCCAACGGCGGCAAATCGGCCAGTTCAATGCCGAAGCCTTTCGTCACCAGTTCCTTGCCGCGTGAAAGTCCGAAGCTCATCAGAAGCCAAAACCAGAAAACAGAAAACGAGTGCTGAAAACCAGGTGTCTTCTCTATCGTATCGATCGCGGACGCAGCGAAAAAGCCTGATATGGTCATCCCCCCGCACTGGCTCCACCGGCTGCTGCAGCCTGACGATGGCGATGTGATTGAGCCATTCCCAGCAATGCGTTTACCGTATTCTGCCCGCGCACCGATGTCAGACACGGTGCGCCGACCTCCAGACCCTTGAGCGGATTGCTCCAGACCGTCTGGCCAAACAGCGGATCGAGACAGTACATGTAGCCGTTTGCCGACACAATAAGCCGATCGCCATCCAGCATCACCGCCACATACGAGTGGCCCTGCGGCGCCTTCCACCGCCAGACCTCTTCCCCGCTGTAGCGGTCCAGCGCAACGACATAGCGGTTGAAACCGACAAACACCAGGTCATCGATGGTTCGTTCAGGTTTCGATTCACTGGCCATGATTCTTGTGCCTCCAAAGCGCGTTCATCATCATCGTCTTCTGCTGCAGCCGGGAAATTGCGGCGGCGTCGGCTGAGCAGAGCCGCACGGTCATTATTTCCCATTTCAGCAAGCGGCAGGTGTCGCAGTGAGGCTCCTGAGCGACACGCACGGGGGCAGACGCCGCGCAGCGAACCATTCAATTCAAATCAACGCGTCAAGGTCAGCGTGCCTGGCCGTTTGTGCGCTGCCAGTCGATGCGCTCCGCGTCGGACCACAGTGACTCGAGATCGTAGTAGGCCCGCTGGCCTGGTTCGAAGAGATGAGCCACGACGTTAACGAAGTCGATGACGATCCAGGTGGTGCTTTCGTCGCGATTGCTGCGAAACACGCGGTTGTCCATCGATTCGCCCAGGTCTTCCAGCTCTGCCGCCACCGATTTCATCTGCCGCTCGCTGGTGCCGGTGCCGATCAGGATGAAATCGCATACCTGGCTGACCTGGCGCACGTCCATAAGTTGGACGTCCTCGCAGTGGCGATCAGCAAGCAGACGGGCAGCTTCGATGGCAAACGTACGGGTGTTCGAATCCTCTGGCATAAGAGCACAAGTCTAAACGTCTGGGCCGCCTGCGGTCAAAACGATTTGCAGCACACAGCCGGCGTATCAGCAGGCTTTTTGCAGCATGTGGGCGGAAATACCTCAGCGATGCTGCGCCATGCCAAAGAACTGTTGTTCAGTTGGGCCTAGCACATGTACGCCCTGACCGCGTAATCCTGCACCATGCGCTGGGTGTTGAAGTACGCGCCGTTGATGGCGATCGTCATGCGCATGATCTCTATCCATCGCTCGCGCTGCTCATGAAACGTGGGCAGCACCACGCGTTCAAGCTTGTCGTATAAATCCGCAGCGTCGCGCTGCCAGTCGTGCGGATCGTCCATCGCGTGCCGATCCGGACCGATCGCCCAGCCGGTTACGTTCTCCACGCAGCCTTCGACCCACCAGCCATCAAGAATGCTGAGCTGCGGCACGCCGTTGAGCGCCGCTTTCATGCCGCTGGTGCCCGACGCTTCCAGGGGGCGCTGGGGCGTATTCACCCATAAATCAACACCGGGGATGATGATCCGCGCAAGCGGCATGTCGTAATTGGCCAGATAGACCACGCGCACCGTGGGCTGGAGCTGCGCGATCGCCTGATGCACGCGATAGATCATCTCCTTGCCGCCTGCATCGTGCGGATGAGCCTTGTCCGCATAGACGATCTGGATCGGGCCGAAACGATCCGCCATCGCTTTCAAACGCCCGACATCGCTCACCAGCAGATCAGCGCGCTTGTATGTCGTAGCCCGACGGGCGAATCCCATCGTGAATACGCCAGGATCAAAGCCGGCGTTGGTCATCCGGTTCACATGTTCGATCAACAGCCGCTTGGCCTGCACATGCGCATCCCAGATTTCGTTATCTGGAATGCCCGCTGCAAAGCGGAGGTGCGCATTGTCCTCGCGCCAGCCGGGCATCCAGCGATCAAACAGGTCAGCAAAGGCAGCGGAAGTCCACGTTGCTGCATGAACGCCGTTGGTGATCGCATTGATGCGGTACTCAGGAAACATGCGCTGCGACACCTCGCTGTGCCGCTTGGCCACTGCGTTGGCAGCCTGACTGAAGTACAACGCCAGACGTGTCATGTTCAATTGCCCATCGCGAATCGCCTCGCTGGGAATGCAGTTCATCACCTGATGTCCCAGCACCTGCTCCACCAGGTGCATGGAGAATTGGTCGTGCCCGGCCGGCACCGGCGTATGAGTGGTGAAAACGCACTTTGACCGTACTGCCTCAACATCAGCCGCAGTAATCGAACAGCTTTGGCGAAGCGCAAGCTGTTCCCGCAGCAGTTCAAGCGTCAGGAGCGCCGCATGGCCTTCGTTCATATGAAAACGATCAATTGCTGAGTACCCCAATGCGCGCAGCAGACGTACGCCACCGATGCCAAGCACTGCTTCCTGACACAGCCGATAGCGCAGATCGCCGCCGTAAAGGTGATCGGTCAACGCCCGATCACCGGGGTCGTTCTCCGGCATGTTGGTATCAAGAAGAAAGACCGGCACCGTTCCGCCGGTCACACCCTTCAACGTGTAACGCCAGGCGCGCAGCAGAACCCTGCGCCCCTCAATCTCAATGCTTACGCGCGGCTCCAGCGGCTCGAGCATGTCTTCCACGTTCCATGGCGCAGGATGCTCACGCTGCACGCCGTTTTGATCCAGTTCCTGAATGAAGTATCCTTTTCGATGCACCGGCGTCACCGCCACCATCGGCAGACACAGGTCGGCTGCGGACCGCAGTGTGTCGCCCGCCAACACGCCCAGGCCGCCGCTGTAGGTCGGCACGGCTGGGTGAATGCCGATCTCCATCGAAAAGTACGCAACGCGACAGGACATTTTCACGGGTAATGGTTCCTCAGACAGCATGCGGCCCGCATGCCGGCAGGAAAGCGATGAACATCACGCGGGGTGCTCGCATTCATCAAGCGTTTGAGTCTGAAACGACAAGTGCACCGGAACCGCACAGGCAAGAAAGAAAAAGCAAAGGGAAATGCAAACTGCAGAGGCATGCAGATGAACCTGACTGCGATTAACGACGGCCAGTTCAATATAGCTGCGCCGATAATTGCTCGTCTGCGGTTTCTCCGCGCAATTGCTGCATTTTCGTGACAAATCAAATTGAGTTGGATTACGGCGTATTGCGAATGGCCACCCAAGCTCCCGGCGCAGCTGGTGGGGGTCATGTGGCCTTAGAGCCATCTGCCGCCAACGCAGCGTTCTGCAATCGCGTCATTGCCGGTGCCGAAGATAAACGAATCGAGCAGCGTTTCGGCGGTCCAGCCGCGCAGCGATTGCGCTTCGAGGTCAATGGCGACAAGGTCAGCGTGATACTGCGGCTGAATGCGCCCAACTTTCTGCCCCAGGCACCGTGCTCCGTTGACGGTAGCCATTTCGAAAAGCTTCCGCG
Organism: uncultured Isosphaeraceae bacterium; assembly: GCA_964575335.1. GTDB lineage: Bacteria > Planctomycetota > Phycisphaerae > Phycisphaerales > SM1A02 > CAZNPU01. Next base: position 22,642 of record CAZNPU010000026.1, read on the forward strand.
CGACGCTACCCTGTTCATCCACACATATGCCGCGCGAAATCGTCCTCAGCCGCTGCACGTACTCAAGCCAGCGCATCTCTTCGGTCCAGCAGATGCGGGCGTTGGAATCGCTGCCGAAGGCAATGTGCCCGTCGTGATTCAAAATGCGCCGCACCGCCGGTATGCCGTCGCCCAGGTTGGCTTCGGTCAGCGGATTGATGCAGACGTTGCCGCCTGCTGCAAGGTAGTGCTCCATGTCAGCTGCTGCGGTGTGCGTGCAGTGCACTGCTGTAAACGTGGGATCCACGCTCAACCGCTCGTTGATCAACGCCATGGGCGGCTTGTTGTAGGCGTGCAGACATTCTTCGATTTCAAGCGGCTGCTCCTCAACGTGCATGTGAAACGGCAAGCCGCGTTTCTGTGCTTCTTTGCGCAGCAAGACGATTTCGTCAAGCGGCACTGCGCGAATCGAATGCGCCGCCACCGCCAGGGATTGCGTATCGCGGTTCAGTCGCTGCGCCAGTTGTTCCATCTGCGCCCAGAACGCATCCAGCGAATCGGTGCGGAAACGTAGCTGCCCGCCCGCCAGCGGCTTGTTGATGCCGCCGGTCTTGTAGTACGTATTGATGAGCGTGATGCGAATGCCCGCATCGGCGGCGGCGCGCAGCACCACATCATCAAACGCAAAACCGCCCAGGCTTGCATCGTGATGCACGTAATGAAACTCCCCCACCGTCGTCACGCCCGCTGCAAGCATCTCATCAAACGCCTGCTTTGAAAGTTCATAAACAGCAGCCTCGTCCAGCGACTCAACCAGTTGATACATCGCTTCGCGCCAGGTCCAGAAGCTGCCCGCGCCGGCGGGAAAGGTTTCGCCCAGGCCGCGCAGCCCGCGCTGAAAGGCGTGGCTGTGCGCGTTGACCATGCCCGGAATAATCGCCCTGCCACTCAGGCGATGTGTGGGCTGTTCGCTCAGTGCGCCGACAGCGGCAATCATGCCGGCTTCGTCGATGGCGATGCGCACGCCCGGCTCAAATCTCCCAGGCTGATTCGGCTGGGCGATCCACGTCAGGTCAGCTTCAACGATCTGTTTCGGCGGCATGGGCACGGTTCTTCAATTGCGGGAAACACGTGACACGATCAATTCAAGCAGGCGGTGAAGGAAACACGCTTTGCCCGAAGCACAAAGGCATGAAACCATACAGGCCTGCGTGTGAAGGATACACAAGTCAAAGCGAGCGGTTCAATCATGCCCGCTCCGGCTTACCGTCGCGTTTCTTTCACCCGAGATGACCAGTCAACCAGCGCAACGTCCACACAGCACGCACGATGCTGCACGCAGCATAATCCACCATTCGCTTCATACTGGCACACACGCTAGCATCTGTTTCCGGTTTCACCGGTTGAATCGCACAGAAATCGCGCCCCGGCATTGAAACATTTCAAGTCAAACCGGACACACTGCCATGCCCACCGTCTCAACTCGTTCTGCTGCCCGATCCCGCTCTCGCACTGCCAAACGCACTGCTGCCAGAAAGCGCCTGCTCACCCCCGAAGACCTGCTCAAGTTCCAGTTCGTGGGCGATCCGCAGATTTCACCCGACGGCTCGGCGATTGTGTTCGTGAAAAAGCACATCGATCCGGACAAGAACGAGTACATCACCAACTTGTGGATCGCCGGCACAACCGGCAAGCACAACGGCGCGATGCAGCCCCGGCAATTCACCAGCAGCGGTAAAGACAGCCAGCCCCGCTGGTCGCCCGATGGCTCGCGCATTGCTTTTGTCAGCGGACGCAGCAAGCCCAAGCCCCAGATCTACACGATTCCAGCAGGCGGCGGCGAGGCGGTTGCGCTTACCGATTTTCCCGAAGGCTCCATCGGCGAGTTCCGCTGGTCGCCTGACGGTTCAATGCTGGCGGTCAGTTTTCGCGAACAGGACCCCGAATGGACTGAACAGGCGAAAAAGAAACGCCAGGAAAAAGGCCTCAGCGATCCGCCCCGCGTGCTGGATGACTGGTGGTATCGCCTGGACGGCGACGGCTATTTCAATGCGCAGCGGCACCGCCTCTACATCGTGAACGCCCGCACCGGCGAGCATCGCGAGGTGTATCGCAAAGACACGCTGGGCCATTTCAGCTTTGATTTTTCGCCCGATTCGCGCGAACTGGTCATCGCCACCAACCGCGATCCGAAGGCGATGATTCGGCCGTGGAAAACGGAGCTGCTTCGCCTCAACATCGCCAGCGGAAAAATAAAGGCGATCCCCAACCTTCCCGAAGGCCCGAAGGATCATGTGCGCTGGTCGCCTGACGGGTCGCTGATCGCTTACGTCGGCCGCGTTGGCCGCGATGGCGCATACAGCGTGGAAAATCTCGAACTGTGGGTGTGCGATCCGAAGACCGGCGAGACGCGCAATCTCACCGGCAAGGAAGATTACTGCCTGCTGGCTGTTGCGATCAGCGATACGGCGGAAGCCAAATTCGCTCCCAACTTCATGTGGAGCCCCGACGCCACGCGACTGTATATGCAGATCGGCTGGCATGGCGAAACGCATATCGCGTCAATCAGCGCTAGTGGCAGAGGCACAATCACCTTTCACACCCGCGGCGAATATGCGCACACGATGGGCAACATCGCCAGCGACGGTAAGACCATTGCGCTGACGCGCGGCTCAGCCACACAGCTTGACGAAGTGTATGTGGGCACGGTCAACGACAAAGGCGCGTTGACGCTGACGGCACGAAGCGACTTCAACGGCCCGCTGCTGCGTGAACTCAAGATCGCCAAACCGCAGTCGCATTGGATCAAGTCGGCTGACGGCAACCGCGTGCACGTGTGGTCGATGAAGCCGCCGGAATATCGCACGACCCGCAAGTATCCCGCGGTGCTGGAGATTCACGGCGGACCGCACGCACAGTATGGCGTGGGATTTTTCCACGAATTTCAAGTGCTGGCGGCGCAGGGCTACGCGGTGTTTTACTCCAACCCGCGCGGCAGCAAGGGGTACGGCCGCGACCATACCGCAGCGATTCGCGGCAGTTGGGGCGGCGCAGACTGGCGCGACATTCAGGCGGTAATCGCGTTCATGAAACAACAACCGTTCGTCAACCCCAAACGCATGGGCGTGATGGGCGGAAGCTATGGCGGGTACATGACCAACTGGGTCATCGGTCACACGCGCGAGTTCGCAGGCGCGATCACCGATCGATGCGTCTCGAACCTGGTGAGCATGTTCGGCACCAGCGATTACACCGATGCGCCCGACCAGTACTGGCCCGGCAACTCATGGGATAAACCGGAGAAAATGTGGGAGATGAGCCCGCTGAAGTATCTGGGCAACGCGCGAACGCCCACGCTGATCATCCACAGCGAAGGCGATCTGCGCTGCAATGTTGAGCAGGCTGAGCAGGTCTTTACGGTGCTGAAGCTCAACAATGTGCCCACGCGGTTTGTGCGGTATCCATCCTGCACCAGCCACGGCATGAGCCGCAGCGGCCCGCCGGATTTGCGACTGCATCGTCTGCACCAGATTCTTGAGTGGTGGCGGAAGTATCTGCAACGACAAAAGTAAGAGAGAGTAAGAACGCTCGAGGTTATGACAATGGTTTTCGAGCGTAACGATGCAGGGCGTGGAGAAAACCGCACTCGCTGCCGGCAGCAGCAAGGCGTTTGGCGCTCACGCTGCTCATGACCAATCTCACTGCAGTCCTGCGGCAAGATTCGCCATGCGGATTGCTGTATGTATTGGTGACGGGCTGCTTTTTATAGGTCCCTGATGCAGCAGAGCTGATCGCTCGCAGCAGATGGCCATTGCATGCGGCACGATCAGGAAAAATGCCGTTTTTGCCCCCAACTGCCCTGATCGGCTGCAATTCTGGACGTTCAGAACGGGGCCTGATGTAAGCGATAAGGCTGCTGGCCCCATTCCCGCGGAAGCGCCAGAATGCCCCGCCAGGCCGCTCCAAACCCCTGTCTCTCTGCTGCAGTCTTTCCCGCCCAAGTGTGGTACGAATCGCCCCTGTCCCCCTATCATGGATCATTCTGACAGGATCAACCATGGCGAAAATCATCTCCGCACACGAACTGGAACGACTTGACCACGACGTTGAACCCGCCATTGGCGACAACGGCAAGCTCAGCTACGTCGATGACGCTCAGGCGATAGAGCATGTGCGCGGCCTGCTGCGCTTCATCGGCGAAGACCCGGATCGCGAGGGATTGCGCGATACTCCCAAGCGTGTCATCGCCGCCATGCGTGATTATTTCCGCGGGTATTCCGAAGACCCTGCTGCGTACCTGTCCAAGACCTTCACCGAAGTTGAAGGCTACAACGAGCTGGTGCTGATTACCGACATCGAGCTGCACAGCCACTGCGAGCATCACATGGTTCCCTTCGTCGGCAAGGCGCATGTGGGCTATATTCCGGACGGCCAGGTGGTCGGGTTGTCCAAGATCGCCCGCGTGGTTGACGCATTCTCCAAACGACTGCAGGTGCAGGAAAAGCTCACCGCCCAGATCGCAGACACCATTCACAACGCTCTGAACCCGCAGGGCGTCGCAGTCATTTTGCAGTGCCAGCATTTCTGCATGTGTTATCGCGGCGTGAAGAAGCCCGGAAGCTGGACCACAACTAGCAAGCTGCACGGCTGCTTCCTGAAAAACCCCGCGTCGCGCATGGAGCTGTTCTCGCTGCTGGGCATGAGACGCGGTATCGGGTAGAGAGCGTTTCATGTCTCCGTCTTCTTCCATCCTCGGCTGCGACAAGGCCGTGATCGGCATGGTGCATGTTGCTGCACTGCCGGGCACGCCGCGGCATACGCTGCCGATGCGCGACATCATTCAGCAGGCGACGGAACAGGCGAAGCTGCTGGCTGACGCTGGCTTTGACGCCGTCATGCTGGAAAACATGCACGATGCGCCGTATGTGCGGCAAAACGTCGGGCCGGAGATCATTGCGTCCATGACCGCGGTCGCAGCGGCGGTGCGTGATGCGGTTGCGTGCCCGCTTGGTATTCAGATACTTGCCGGCGCCAATCGAGCGGCGCTGGCTGTTGCGCATGCAGCAGGTTTGCAGTTCATTCGAGCGGAAGGGTTCGTCTTCGCATCCGTTGCTGACGAGGGGCTGCTCGATGAGGCTGATGCCGGGCCGCTCCTGCGCTATCGAAAGATGATCGGCGCAGAGCATGTCGCGATCTTTGCGGACATCAAAAAAAAGCACAGCTCGCACGCCATCACAGCAGACGTTGACGTTTCTGAAACGACAAAAGCAGCGGAATTTTTCGGTGCAGACGGCGTCATCATCACCGGCATTGCCACGGGACAGGCGATTTGCATGGACGACCTGAAAGCTGCGCGTGCGGCAACGGCGCTGCCGATTCTGGTTGGTTCGGGCGTTACTCCTGAAAGCGTCAAGGACCTTTTCACCTATGCTGATGCTGTGATCGTGGGCAGCTGGTATAAGAAAGACGGCCTGTGGAGCAACCCGCCGGATATGCAGCGCTGCGCAGCGCTCATCAGCGCAGCAAATCACGCTCGCTCACGCTGACTTGCCATCTCCTCCCACTTTCCCCCGGGTGTGTTTACGCCGCGCTCAATGCGGTGCGGTTAGTCATGACAACCCGGCATTGAGCTTGCGCAGAGCGTTGATGAGTGTGTCAATGTGCTCGCGCTCGTGAGCTGCGGAGATCTGCACGCGCAACCGGGCGTGGCCTTCAGGCACAACCGGATAACCAAAGCCGATCACGTACACGCCAAGCTCAAGCAGTTGCTTGCTCATTGCGATCGCGCGGGCGGTGTCGTGCACGATGATCGGGCAGATCGCGGTGGGCGATTCGAGCACGTCGAATCCCGCTTCCTTGATGCCCTTGCGCGCATACGCCACGTTCTCGCGCAGCTTGACGACGCGCTGCGGCTCGCGCATGAGAATTTCAATCGCCTTATTCGCGCTGCACGCCACGGTAACAGGAACAGCGTTGGAAAACAGCGTCGGGCGCCCGCGCTGCACGAGAAGATCAATGCCATGCCGCGGCCCGACAACGTATCCGCCCGCGCCGCCGCCCAGCGATTTGCCCAGCGTGCCGGTGTAAAAATCAACCGTTTCAGCCGGCATGCCGAAATGTTCGTGCGTGCCCCGGCCGGTCCGTCCCATCACGCCCGTGCCGTGACTGTCATCAACCACCAGCATCGCGCCGAACTGATCGCACAGTTTCCGCAGACCGGGCAAATCAGCAATGTCGCCTTCCATGCTGAAGACCCCGTCGGTCACCACCCAGATCGCCCCAGTCACTTCCGCGTTTGTTCTCGCTGCTTCGAGCTTTGCGCGAAGATCATCAAGATCAGCGTGCTTGTAGATCGCCTTATGCACGCCTTTCTTGATCGTGCTGGTCAGGCGGATGGAATCGATGATCGAAGCGTGATTGAGCTCATCCGAAATGATCATATCGCCCGGCTCGCAGAGCGTCGGAAAGATCGCTTCGTTGGCGTTCCAGCATGAAGTGAACGTGTAGGCGGTGTAGCCGTTTCTCGAGCCGTCGTAAAGCTCCGCCAGCGTGTTCTCCAGGGTTTCATGTGGCGTAAACGTGCCGCAGATGAACCGCACCGATGCTGTGCCTGCGCCGTAGCGCTGCAGGCCGTCGATTCCCGCCTGCACCACTTCGGGATGATTGGCCAGGCCGAGATAGTTGTTGGAGCAGAAGCAGGCCACCTCGCCGTAACCGCGCAGACGCACGGTGGCGTCCATCGGGCCTTCAATCATCTGCAAATGCTTGAGCTGGCCGGTCTCAGTGAGATGCTGAAGGATGCCCTGGGCCCGTTGAGCAAACAGATCGAAGCTGGAGACATTCGTTGCGGTGGTCATGCCCATAGTGTAGCGGCCCGCCAGTATGTTGCTGAAATCCCGCCATGCTGGCGTTCTCAGCAAAATCGCTGCGGATGAGGCAGCCGTTACGGGTTCCTGCTCTGCCTGATTTTGCGACTGCTGCGATTGTTGTGCGGCGCAATTCGCCGCCCGACATTCAGCTCAGTTGGAATACCGAGCGCGAATGCGCGGCACAAGGTACTCATCAAACGCCTTGGTCAGATCGTGCTGCGGCGCAAAGCCCCAGTCGCGTCGGGCGGCTGAGTCATCCACATCCGCTGGCCAACTGTCCACGATCTGCTGACGCTGCACGTCGGGTTCAAATGTCACCTGCGCATCTGGAAAATACTTTTTCACCAGTTCAGCCATTTCACCGGCGCTGGGATTGAAACTGGTGATGTTGTACACGCAACGTGTGAGGCTCGACGGTTCAGCCGCAGCGAGCTTCAGAATCGCCTCGATCGCATCGGGCATGGTCATGAATGGAATGCGCGCATCGGGCCGGACAAAGCACGCATACGGTCTGCCTGCTGCAGCTGCGTGGAGCATCTCCGGGCCGTAGTCGCTTGTGCCGCCCGTCGGCAATGTGTCGGCGCTGATCAAACCGGGAAAGCGAATGCAGCGAAAGTCAACAACATGCGGCAGGCGATCCTGCGCCAGCAATCGGTAATGATGCGCGTAGTATCGGCCGAGGTGCTCGCAGTACAGCTTGTTGCAGCCATACATTGTGATCGGCATGCAGTACTCGTCTTCGCGAACCGCGCCGGCTCTGGCTTTGGTCTGAAGATCCGGCAGGCCATAGGCAGCAATCGAACTTGGAAAGATAAACTTCACCCGCTGGCCGTGTAACCGCGCCTGCTCTGCCGCCAGATGCAGCAGGCTCAATGTGCCGTTCACGTTCACCTCATGCGCGGTTTCGGGCGTGAGCTCGCCGCGCGTGCTGAGCAGCGCCGCAAGGTGATATATCTCGGTGATTTCATACGTCGCCTGCAGGCGGCCAAGCAGCGAGGCGTCGCAGATGTCGCCCACGAACGTCTCTCGGCACATTTCCCGCAGCGGCTGCTCCAGCTCCCGAATGTCGATGGCGACCACGTTGCGCCGTCCTGCCTCGTGCAGGGCGGAGATCAATCCGTGCCCGACTTCTCCGCCGGCGCCGGTGATCAAAATGGCGGCATGGCGGCGTTCGCTGCGGTCGGGCGCATGGTGAGTCGCTGGCGTCATCGTCATGGATCGCTGTGATACTCGTGCTGGCGGCTGCGATGAAGAAGAAGATACATCACGGTTCGCCGCTGGAGATGCGATGTCACCGGAAGCGGCTGATGTGCCCGTATGGCTCGTTGATGGCATGTCGCATGCTCTCCTGCTGGCAAAGACGCGTCATTGTAGAAGCTGCCTGCAGTTCTGTGACAACGATGCAGGCACATTGCGCCACCCATTCAGTATGAACAGACGCACGATACCCGCGAGCTGCCGCTTTCCTGCAGCTTTTTTCACATCCCCATTGCCGCCGGGCGATTGCTTACTGCCTCACGCTGATCAGGCGTCGCGGCGGTATTCCTCTCGCTCGTGAATCCACGCCTGCTGAATCGCCTCAAGGATTTTCTCATTGACCGGATGGCCGGTCTGCTCCTGGAAGCGTTCAAGAGCTTCGACCATCGCACGCAGGCGCGGAAAACTCACCGTGAGCGGCTCAACATCGTCATAGTGCTCTTCAAGCTCTTCTGCGATGCGCTCAATGTCCAGCCAATGGAAGGTATCGTCTTTTTTCATGATTCAATCGCCACTCAAACTGCCCAAAGCCCATGAACTCACTGTTGTGCCTGCCATACGCCAGGCGCATGCTCATCGCCACCATTCATTATTGCCGCAACTGTAACTTTCCAGAGCTGCGCCGCCCACCATCCGATGCTTGGCCATGCAGCAGGACGCATTCCTCACCATCACACACAGCATCGCGTCGCTGCCATTGTACACCTGGCGGTTCTGCAGAGGCGGCTTGTACGCAGCACCACGCCGCATACATCGCACCCGCCATGCCTTGCCCCGCTCCCCTCGAAAAAAGACATCAGTGCGTCAATGCGGCACTTCCTTGACGGCGTTGCGGTTCCACGACGGCACACGCACAACAATCGGCCCATCGCCGATGATGTTGCACTGACAGCTCAGTCGGCTGTTGCGCTGCAGGCCGGGCGCTTCCTCCACCCGGTCTTCCTCGTCTTCCTCCGCCTCAGACAGGTGCTCCATGCCCTCCTCGATATAGACATGGCAGGTTGAGCAGGCACAGACCGCACCGCAAGCGTGCTCGATATTGATTCCGTGCTCAATCGCCACCTCCAGCAGGTGCTCGCCCTTGGCCCCCTTGACCTCCCATTCCCGCTGGGTGGTGCCGGTGAGACCTTCGGGGTCTTCAAGGATGTACTTGATGGGGACCGTTGCCGGGCCGTGAACGTGATCTGAATGCCTGAGATGCATGGGTATTATTTTCTACTGATTCCAAATCTCAATTGTGAAAGCCAAACAATGGTAGCGGCAACCGGCTTCGGAGGCGAGCGAAGCACGCATGTTGGTTGGTGATTGTGATATCGTGAATACATGAATATGCCCCCCGGCCACCCGCAGTTGTCGATCGTGGCGCCAGCTCATAACGAGCAGGAGAATCTCCGCCCGTTGGTGCGGGAGATCGTGGCGGCAGTTTCACCCCTAGGCATCGAATACGAAGTGGTGATTGTGGATGACGGCTCGACCGACAACACGTCGGCCGTGCTCCAGAGCTTGCTGGCTGAATATCCGCAGACGCTGCGAGCTATGCGCATGGACCGAACCCCTCCCGGATGCGGCAATGGGCAGTCGGCAGCGTTTCACGCAGCATTTCGCGCCAGCCGAGGCGAACTCATCGCTGTGCTGGATGCGGATCTGCAAAACGATCCCGCCGACATCCCCGCCATGCTGGAATTGATGCGGTCCAGCGGAGCCGACCTGGTGCAGGGCGACCGGTCGCGCGTGCGTCAGGATACTCTTGTGCGACGCGTCAGTTCGGTTGTCGGCCGCCTGTTTCGCCGCTGGCTGCTCGCTGACACCATCCGCGATACCGGATGCTCGCTGCGGGTCATGCGGCGTGAAGTTGCCCTGGCGTTGCCGTTGGAATTCCGCGGCATGCACCGGTTTATTCCCGTGATGGCCCGGCACATGGGGTTTCGAGTCGTGGAAATGCCGGTCAACCATCGGCCGCGTGTGGCGGGAACGACGAAATACGGCATCTGGAACCGCGCAATCCCCGGCCTGATTGACTGCTTTGCGGTGCGATGGATGCATCGTCGGCGGCGGCCGGTGCAATATGTGCCCATCACACCCCAGCACGCATCAGTAGCAGGTGAGCCGGCAACACAACGCGAAGCGGTTTCCTGTCCGCAACAATCGCAACCGCAACAACAACAGACGCCCAGCAGCAGCTGCGTCAAATCATCTGCACCGGAGTGCGTACGGTCGTGAAGTGGAACTGGGTGCTGTGGCTGGTTGTTTTTGCCTTGCTGATCGGCGGCACATGGCTCGGCCTGCGATGGCTGGATATTGCGGTTCCGGCTGATGGCCAGGACCGCGTCAAGGTGACGCTGCAGATCGAAGGTCAGCGCACACAGGCTGAGCTTCTTCGCAATGACGATGGCAGCTACAGCTACCTGCTTTGGCGATTTGACGGCAGCGTTGAGCGGCTCAGCCCGGAGGCGTTTGCTGCTGCCATCTACGAGCAGGAAATCACCAGCAACTTTGTGGCCAAGCTGTTCAACATTTCCAGCCCTGCGGGCATTGTCTGGGTCAGCCTGGGGCTGCTGGGCCAGCTCATGTTCACCGGCCGCATGCTCGTGCAATGGATCGCCAGCGAGAGAAACAAGCGATCGGTCGTTCCGCCGATGTTCTGGTGGATGAGCGTACTGGGCGCGCTCATGCTGCTGGCGTATTTTCTCTGGCGACGAGATGTGGTCGGCGTGCTGGGACAATCATGCGGCCTGGCGATCTATCTGCGAAACATTCACCTGATTGCCCGAAGCAGGTTCGCGCCGGCTGCAACGCGCGATGACGCTGGTTGATGGTTGATGGGCGAGCAGTAGAAAGCAAACGGCGCGTGTTTGTCTATAGCTCCCGCACAGGAAGATCGGCCGCTTCCTGCAAACGCCCGAACACCAACAAGCGCAAACGCAGCAGACAGATTGATGCGCATACACCTACAATCAACGGCATCCGATGTCCGCGCCCATCGACATTCTGAGCCTGACGAGCCAGCAGTTCATTGAACGCGCTGCCGCCTGCGGCACGCGAGCTTCACAAGCGCTGGCGATCTATCGACAGGTTTTTCGTAACGGTCATGTACCGTCAGCGTGTCGCGATGCGTTTTTCACTGTGGACGTTCCCCCGGTCGTCAACACTTTGCACGAATATGGCACCATCAAGTTCATCCAGCGTCACGATGACGGCCTGGAAACTGAATCGGTGATCCTCCCCATCGCCGGCTCTACCGGACGGGTGCGAAACACGCTCTGCGTTTCATCACAGGTCGGCTGCGCAATGGGCTGCTGCTTCTGCGAGACGGCGCAGATGGGTTTGATGAAAAACCTCTCCGTTGGGCACATCATCGCGCAGTGGCACGCGGCGCGGTTTGTCATCGGCATGCCCATTCACAATATCGTCTTTATGGGCATGGGCGAACCGATGGACAACCTCGATGCGGTGATGCAGGCGATCGCGGTGTTCGTCGATCAGAACGGCCCGTCCATTCCGCCTGCCAAAATCAGCGTCTCGACCGTCGGCCGGGCGCAGGGCATCGAGCGGCTGGCAGCGCTTGCGCGTACCGAAGGCTTTCACAAGCTGCGGCTGGCGGTATCGCTCAACGCCCCCAACGACGACATTCGTTCATCAATCATGCCCATCAATCGCGCAACGCCAATGGCGAAATTGATGGACGCCATGCTGCAGTGGCCCACCAACGGCCGACAGCGCGTGTTCGTGGAGTACGTGCTTATTCCCGGCGTGAACGATCGACTCGAACATGCTGATGAACTCTGCGCGTACCTCAAACCGCTGCGCTGCACCGTGAACGTCATTCCTTACAACCCCCGGCGCGATTCGCCCTGGCCTGCTCCGAGCGATGAACAGGTGCGGGCATTCATTCAGCGAGTGCACGACAACGGCCAGTTCGTCAAACGGCGGCAGACAATGGGCCGCTCCGTGATGGCAGCGTGCGGCCAGCTTGGCAATCCGAACATACGCCGCAGAAAATTCGTGAACGTGGAGATCGATCCATTCTGATGGCAGCCGACAATCGGCAATTACAGCCGATGAACCGATAATCAACAACAGGCAGCCAGCAGCCGCGGAAACGTGCAGAAGGCAGGTGGGTATCGCTGCGCCTCGTGCCGCAGTGTTATCGGCTGTGTACATATGGGGCGTATGCGGATGCAGCAGGGCGTGAGCAAAGTAGCCGGGCGAAACATCCGATGCCTTGCCATACGGCTTGCTGCACAACCAGCCGTCATCAAACCGCAATTGCTGCGTAATGAATGGATGAATCGCCCTTACAGCCCGACAGGTTCCGCGATCCGCTGCTGCAGGGCCTGACAATGCGCCTCATCGCAGCTGGTGCAGCTGGAGCGTCGATCTCCGCCACGATCGCCTACAGCGGCACGCTGACGTCCCTGCCCATGGTTCTGGAAGGCTCGATAGCGATCGGCAGCGGCGTACTGACCATGCTCGCGATGTCGCCGTGGCGGCGTTTGCGGGCTCTTAGCCGATATCTGGCGGAATTGCGCCGGTTCGCACAGCAGTTGGAGGCGGTTGTTGACGGCACGCGGACTACACCGTTACGCGAGTTGATTGTCGATTGCGAACATGAACTGGGAAGAATCAGTCGCGCAGCTCACGACCTTGCCGTCGAAGCGTTGACCAGTCGCAGTCACGCTCGATTGGTCAATCGGCGCATGAATGAGACGGTCCGCAGGGAAACCAGGCGTGCGATCAGAAATCTTGAGCAGCAGGCGGTGACTGATCCGTTGACCGGCCTTGGAAACCGCCGAGCGATGCAGGCGAGGATCGAAGAACTGCTCGCGACAACATCAGCATCTGACGCCTGCATGGCCGTTCTGGCAATTGACATGGACCGCTTCAAGGACATCAACGATGCGCTCGGCCATGAAGCGGGCGATCAGTGCCTGGTGTTTCTGGCTCACCTGCTCAAAGCGGCATTGCGCCGCGACGATTGTGCCATTCGTCTTGGCGGTGATGAATTCATCGTGCTGATGCCAAATCAGAGTGAGCAAGGCGCGATGGCGGTGGCCAAACGCTTGCAGGATTTATTCCTGCAGATGCCCTGGAGCCATGAATCGCCGCCGCGCCCGACGCTGAGCATGGGGCTGACGCTCGGCCATCCCCGCTCCACATCAGAGATAGACGACCTGATTCGCCAGGCTGACAAAGCGTTATATCAGTCCAAGCGCAACGGGCGAAGCCGCATCACGTCAACAAAAGCCAGAGCGTGACAATGCGCACGTGGCATGTGGCGTGATGCTGCGTTGCGTGCGCACTGCAAGGAGCAAAAAAGAAAACCCCTGACCCTTTCGGGTCAGGGGTAGGTCGTTGAGCAGACCATTGCAGCGTTTTACGCTGCTGCTTCAAGTCCGCGCTATATCACGGATTGATGCAGATGGTCTGGCTGTCTCCGAGCTGCGTCACGGTGCTGGTGCTCTCATCAACCTGAATGGCCATCTTCGGGCCACCGTAGGCGTTGAGCCAGAGGAACCAGCACTCGGGGTTGCTCTGACCACGAATGGTGAGCCACTTGGTGCCGGCGCTCAGGTTGCCAGTCGACACGTTGAAGGTCAGCGTGCTGCTGGGGAAGACATCCGCGTAGACCTCACCGGTCGCAGCGACGGTTGCGGTAGTGGTGGTGGTGAACTCCACAGCGCCGGGTACGCCGCCGTTGTCGGCTCGGATTTCAACCAGATAGGTCTTGCCAGCCGGGAGCGAGCAGGGCGAGAAGCCGGAGCCGGGGTTCACAGCGCCGATGCCGTACACGCGGATGGTGCTGATGCTGCCGCCATCCCACGGGAAGACATCGGAGACAGTGTAGCCAGCGGTGCCTGCACCGATATCGGTGGTGTTGAACGCCCACGCTGGCGAATCCGGATCCTGGTGAAGCATCGAGTGATCTGCGCCGGAGCAGTCAACGTCGCAGGTGACGGTGGCGCAGGTTTCACCTTGCGTCCAGTAGCCGTACTGCGATTCGCAGTCAGACTGAGACATGACACCGATGCAGGCACCATAGACGCAGCACGCGCCTTCCAGTTCACCCGTGTAGAGCGTCAGCTTGAACGGACCAGGCACTGAGCCAGCCCAACCACCGGGGTTGGCGACCATGACGTAATAGGTCTGACCGACGGCCAGGTTATCAGCAACCGCGCGGCTGTAGTACGGCGGGTCGCCCGGGGTCGGACAATCGTCCTCACCGCAGCCGATTTCAACCAGCGAACCACAGGAGCCGGAGAAGATTGCCAACGATGAGTCATTGAACGGAGCCAAGCTGCTGCAGGTTTCAACAGTGACGCTAGTGGCCGGAGCAGTGAACTTGAACCACACCGTGTTGTGCGTATTGGCGGCGTTGCCAGTCCAGTTGCAGCTCGGGCTGTTGGCCGGCAGATCGGGGTCGCTGCCACCGCCAAATTCAGGCGTCGCATTGGTGTTGTCGCCGTCCACCGGAGCGCCATCGATGTTGGCCGTCACGTCAATGGCGAACTGGCACAGATCATTGGGAGCATTGTTGCCGCAGGGCAGTGCGTCATTGCAGCTGCCGCCAGCGGTGATGCACAGCTGATAGTTGCCAAAGCCAGGATCGGGGTTGCCCGACAGGCTGTGGACCAGGATGTAGTAGGTGTTGCCTTCAGCGGCGCACCAGGAGACCTCTTCGGCGAACGCGCCGCAGGTGTCATTGTTGGCAGCCACGATGCAGCCAAGGTCATTGCAGGAGAAACCGCAGTAGACGCTGATTGCGAGGTCCCACGGCTCAATCGGCGAACCGCAGGTGCTGGCCGTCAGGGTGCGGCCATCGCCAACCACGGTGTACCAGCGGCCTTGACCAGTCGAGACGCCGTTGCAGGTTTCAGCCTGATCGGCAGTCGTATCGCGCAGGTTGGCGGTGACACAATCGCCGATCGACATCGGCTGTGCAGCAACGCATTCATCATTGTCCACGCACGCGATGTTGAGCAGACCAGCGCCCGTCGGGCCGCTGACCCATGTGCCGACACGAATCTTCAGCTGCTGGCCTGCGGTGACCGGAACCGTCACGCGGGAGGTCAGAATGCCGTTGTTAAGATCAATGTCGTCATTGCACGCCAGGAGAGCGCCAACGCAGCCGTGGCCATCGTACACCGCGAGCAGGGTATCCGTGGCTTCAGTGCTGCCGATGGTGTCAATGATAACCGCACCGTCGCAGGAAGCGGTGTAGTTGAACCACACATCGCGGGTCAGGCTTTGCTCACAGCCGGTTGCGGTGGGACCGTCAGTGGTGGCACCAGCGTTGTTCCACTGATTCATGCCATCAACCGCCGTCAGCGCATCTTCGCAGTTGTCGTTTTCAGGCGGGCAGACAGCCGTACCGCAGTTGGTGAATGCGCCAAGGAAGGTGCCGCTCTGAGCAGCGCACTGCGATGCGGTCATTTCCTGGCAGGTGTCATTCGGCAAGCAGCATGCGCCGAGCGGTTCGGGGCATGCACCCCATCCGGCAATTACGCCAAGAAGGTCGTCTACGTTGACGATGCAGTCGCCGTTGGGCAGCGGCGCCACGTCGCCAACCGGACGCGGACCTTCGGGGTTGCCGTTCTGGCCCCAGCTGGCGAGCACAGCCAGCAGGTCATCGACGTTCGTCACGCCATCATCGCCGGCGATATCGGTCGGGCAGAAGGGCAAGGGCAGCAGACACTCGTTGCCGCCGACATTGATGTTGTCGAGAGTCAGCGAGTTGGTGGCCGACGCATTGTCCGCCCAAATGCGGACTTGGCCAATGCCAACCGGCTGACCGGGCGAGCAGTGCGCACTGATGTCGTGACCGGTGAAGATCAGCGCACCATCCTGATAGATGTGCAGCACGCCAGCGGGGGTGACTTCCACGCCGATGCGCGTCCTGACGCCGGGCGTCCACGTACCGGTCGTGGCAGCGAAGGTGCCCGTCACGCAGTCCGCCGCCTGCAGGGCGGTAATCGTGCCGTTCGACTCGAAGTTGATGCGAGTGTTGAAGAAGTTCGTCGACGAGTTCATCGTGATGAACTGGTACAAACCGGTGGTGTCTGCGATGCGGATATCCGCCTCGATCAAACCGGTTTCCAGTGTGAAGGTCGGGCTGACAACTTCGTAACCCGTGATTGTCGACCCGTCCATACTGTGACGCGCCGAGAAGTTGCCGAAGGCAGGATCGGAATCATTCACGATGTAAAAGCCATCGGGCTCCGGACCGCAGTAACCGGTCCAACCATTCTGGTCGCAGCCAGGTCCCAGGACATAGCCGCTCTCAAAGTCTTCCTGGTAGCTGACGCCGGCAATGCCGCCAGACCCAAGGATGGCGCCCGGCGCCTTCACCGAATCAATCGGCGCAGACTGCCGTGTGTCCGCCGCGGATGTCTGTACGAACGCTGTCGTACAGAGCGCTGCCGTCGCAATCGCCGGCAACGCAAGTGTGTTTACTTGCTTACAGATATTCATCAGCCTCTGCCTCCTTTGACCTAAGTTAGGATTTGGACAGTTCTCTGGCTAGGAGAACTGCGGAGCACGTTATGGCTTGCTGATCCTCACAGTTATCTATCAGCAAACCGTTTCTGTTAGCACAGGCACTGAAACCGTAACTGCTTCAGCTTCCTGCGTGACGCAATTCCTTGATTCTTCCTGCGTTGAACCAATCGTGCCCCCACATCCGATGTCCCACATGTACCGATGACGCTCCGCACCGACTGCATCTGCGGACCCCGACCCCGCATTGGACGATGCCATAAAATGAAAAGCGACATCTTCTTCTACCCTCCTGGAAATGGCCGCTCAGCTCAGCGCTGCTCCACCGACCATCCGGGTACGTACCCATCCATGCGGCTATTATGGAGGACGCTTCACCCATTTGCAACTCAAATTGTGTATTGTTGCTGCATGCAACGCGATTCATCTCGGCTGGATTGGCCGCCGCCGATGTGCATCATTCCCGAATCGCGCAAATTTGCATCCGAATCGTCAATTTGGGCAAGATTGCCCGAACCACGATCTGAATGCGAGGTCCGAGAAACAGGCGTCTGACGCCTGCCCAGCCTCATTTCACCCCTTCATCTTCATCCGCAGCAGCTGTTATTCACTGCGGCCCCCGCGCCTCCCTGCACCGGCCGGTCTCCCTCGGTCACCGCTGCCGCGATCGCCCCGGCCGCGCAAGTCTCTCTGTCGCTCCATACCGGTCGGCGGAAGCTGCCTTACTTGCTCGGGCGTCAGTACCGCATGCAACTGCTGCACATAGCGCTCGCCCAATGCCTGGCGGCGATCAAATGCCTCCTGCAGCACATCGGCTTCAGCCTGGTCCGCAGCTCGACCACGCGCCACCCTGCCCATGCCCAGCCGCGTCATTGCTGTCGGCTCGTGCAGACGCGTCAACTGCAGAAGCTCAATGTTCATCGCCTGCAATTCTGCGTTATACGCCCGCTCCAGATCCGCAATCGCCGCAGCCGTATCCGCATCAAGTCCGGGAAGCTCCTTCGCAGCGGCAAACAGTCGCTGCGCGGAGGTGGCTCGAAAAACTCTTGGATACGCTCTGGCTCGATACGTCGCGGTGAACG
Source organism: uncultured Isosphaeraceae bacterium (assembly GCA_964575335.1). Taxonomy (GTDB): domain Bacteria; phylum Planctomycetota; class Phycisphaerae; order Phycisphaerales; family SM1A02; genus CAZNPU01. Next base: position 40,322 of record CAZNPU010000026.1, read on the forward strand.
CTTCCCCCAATACCTCGGGCAAAGCTGCAGCAATCGATTCAGCAAATCGATCGTTCACGTCCCGAAGCGCGATGCGCGCCTGCATTTCCCGTTCCAGCGTCGCCCGTCGAGCACGAACATCGCCTTGTTCCAATGCCGCCTGCAACTGACGCCGCGACTGCTCAAGCATTTCATTCCGCCGGCGAATCGCTTCATCCAGCTGCAGCTCGTAATCCCGCAGCAGCGACGAGATCGTCTGCATCATCTCTTCATCGAGCGCAAGCTCATCGACAATGCGAATCAGGTCAGCCGATTCGCCTGAAAGCCGGCCATACCCCAATGCCTTTCGGCGAAGCTGTCGGCGTTCAACTTCCGGCCAACGCGCCTGCTGCGCATCATCCAACACCGCCATCACATTCCTGACAAACTCATCGCCAAGCGCCTGACGTTGCTCGCGCCATGCATCGGCTGCTGCTGACGCCTCAGCCATCATCTGCTGCATCTGAGCTTCTGCAACCGGTCCGGGACGAAGCGACTGCATTTCCCTGCGAAGCTCGTTCAGCTCCGTTCTCGCGCGTTGAAGCTGCTCTTCGCTTGCAGCGTCATCGTCATCGAGATGGCGCATCAGCTCCATCAATTCTTCCATGCGCTCGACAATGGCTTCACGCCGGCGCGCAGCTTCCGGGTCAAGATTCCAATTCCGCGGCCGCATGTCGGCAATCGCCTCCCGCAACGCCGCGGCGCCAGCCGCAAACGCCTGCTCATATTCCGCAAACAACTGCTCAACAACAGTCATCTGATCCTGACGCAGCGCCAGGTCCTGCGCCAAGGCCTGCAGGTCCCGGCGGGTCCACTCCGGCCGCATCGTTTCTTCAATGCCCATCGGCAGCCGAACCGCCGGCTGGGCGTGGACAAACATCGCGGGATATGCCAATAGGCAACACAGCGCCGCCACGATCCATCTGCAGCACACTGTGTTCCTGATGCGGCGGTCAATATTGCGGTTCATGCTCATACTCCAGCGTCAGATTCTGAGCGATCACATCGGCTGTGAAATCGCCAGGCTGAATCTCCAACGCAGCAGGCGCAGGTTTATCGCACAAAAATTGACAGGCCGCTTCAAATTCGTCCGTCCCATCCATCCGCCCGCCGCCTTACCCGTCAGCCGCCAATGCGTTTCAGAGACGGCTGCTGCTCTTGCTGCTCACGCCCGCAACGCCGCGGCGATTTCATCAAAGTTCACCTGAACGCCCGGGTCGTCCGTCACCCACGCATACTTCACCGTGCCGTCTTCGCCAATAACGAACGCTGACCGCTTGGCGACGCCTTTGAGTCCAAAGAGGTCTTCATGCAGTACGCCGTAGCTGCGAGCCACATCCTTGTTGAAATCTGAGAGGATCGGGAACGGGATGCGCTCCTGCTCGCGGAATCGATCGGTCACAAACGGGCTGTCCACACTGATGCCGAAGACGCGAGCGTTGAGATCGCTGAACTGCTTCCAGTTATCGCGCATGTGGCACATTTCGTCGGTGCAGACGCTGCTGAACGCCAGAGGGAAAAACAGCAGCACAACTTTCTCCCTGCCGATCATCGAAGCAACGTCAACCTCCTCGCCGGGCTTGGCAGGCAACTTGAAGCCGGGCGCCTTGTCGCCGATCCGAACCGTCATGCTCATGCTCCTTTTTTTGTGAGTTTGCACACAATCGCGCGAAACGAGATGGGACGATAGCGCATCATGCACCGACGTGACAACCGCGCTTTGGAGGTTTCGCGCAATGCTCAGGCTTCGCTGACCTGCGTCTCGTGCAAGTCATCGCCCAGAGCGATCTGAAACTTCGCCATCGTCACCGCCTCTTCGATCGTGCGGCAGACGCCAATGCGACTGTCAACATCCTCGAGCTCCGCGCGTTCCAATACGCTCAACGGTTGCGGCTGCACGTTGCTGAGAATGACAAACACATTGTCGCGAAGCAGACGCTGAATGGCTGACTGCAGGTTCACCAATCCCGTGGCGTCGATCGCAGGCACGTTCTCCACATCCAGAATTACCACTCGAACGCCGTTGGCGACCTGCCGCAACGCGCTCATGGCTTTCTGCGCTGCGCCGAAAAACAGCGGCCCGTTGACTTCATACAGCAGAACGCCCGGCGGCAGCGGCTCCGGCAAATCCGGATGCTTCTGGCCAATCAACGTCACGCCGGAGACTTCCGCCATGCGACGCATGAACAGCACCGCAGCCAGCACCACGCCGACGGAAACGGCAATCACCATGTCGAACACCACCGTGAGCGCAAAGCACGAAAGCAGCACCGTCACGTCGCTTCGGGGAGCAACGCGAAGCACATATGTAAAGTGCTTGATCTCGCTCATGTTTTTCGCCACCACCAGCAGCAACGCCGCCAGCGCAGCCATGGGCAGATAGCCCAGCGCCGGCGCCAGCAGCAAGACCGCAACCAAGATGAAAAGAGCGTGCACGATCGCTGCGATCGGCGTTCGGCCGCCTGAACGCACGTTGGTTGCGGTGCGGGCGATTGCGCCCGTGGCAGCAAAGCCTCCCAGAAACGGCGCTGCAATATTGCCCAAGCCCTGTGCGACCAGTTCCGCGTTCGGTTCGTGCTTGAAGCCGGTCATGCCATCGGAAACCACCGCCGACAGCAGCGATTCAATCGCGCCCAGCATGGCAATGGCGAACGCTGAGAGCATCAGCGAGCGAATGGTGTCGAAATCCAGTGTCAGGGGCTCACCATTCGGACCGGGCAACTGCCACGGCAGCACGAACATCGGCGGAAGCTGCGGAATGCCCGCTCGAACTTCACCATTAAGAACGTATGAGAATCGATTGTTGATGGTCGCGATCTCCAGCTCCGGATTGCTCTGCACAAGCATGACCCCCGCGATCGCTGCCAAAGGCAACGCCACCAGCGGCGCGGGAATCCGGCGCGTGATGCGAGGCAAAATCAGCAACAGCAGCAATGTGCCCACGCCGATCCCGCAGTCCGCCCAGTTTAAGGACGGCAGCGCCTTGATTATCGCCTGCACCTTCTCGATGTAGTGCTCGGGCATGTGCTCGATGTGCAGGCCCAGAAAATCCTTCACTTGCAGCGTGGCGATCACCACCGCAATACCGGCGGTGAACCCCGTTGTCACGGGATATGGAATGAACTGAATCAATTCCCCGAAGCGCAGAATCCCCATCACAACCAGCAGCACGCCCGCCATGACCGAAGCGATGAGCAAACCGGCGATGCCGAACTTGGCCGAGATCGGCGCAAGAATGACGACAAACGCTGCGGTCGGGCCCGACACCTGCACGCGCGAGCCGCCCAGAGCTGCAATAAGAGCGCCCGCCACGATCGCGGTGTAAAGCCCGTACTGTGGCGGCACACCCGAGGCAATCGCCAGCGCCATCGACAGCGGCAGCGCAACGATGCCCACAATCAAACCGGCTGTAATATCCGAACGCAGATGACGGGCGGTATAGCCCTCACTGATGGCCTGCCGTAACGCAAACCCCGGCCGCGTTGTCAATCCGGGCAACGCTGCCACAACCGCTTCGATCCGACGACGCATGGACGCCTGGCCTTCCTGGAAGACGAGAATCTGGTAAGGTAACACGAATCCCCAATTTGTGTGTCAAGCAACCATCGACAGCCCCCGCCTCACCCAACTCTACTAAGCCGGGCAAAACATCGCTCCGACTTCGAAAACCAGCTTGCCACCACTAGCAGTAGGGGCTGAAGAAAACTGACCCACAACTGCTGACAGTGCGATGGCCGTTGCTTTCTGAGTTGCGCGTGAACCTGACTGCACCGACTTATCAAGAAAGCGGAGGCCGGAATCAATCGGGTTCCCCTGATGCCCATCCGGCGGCAGGTTTCGCCTGCTGCGCGGCGCTCTCGAGCAATTCCCTCCGCAGTTCAGTGCGCGAGGCAGTCATTCTATCCACGCACTGCGCTCACCATCGTAATGCTGTTTCTTTTCAGCAGCGCAGTTCCGCATTCAACGCAAGTGCTGAATGAGCCAATCAATCACATCCGCGCAATCCACTGCACCAGCATGACCAATGTGAGAGAGATCGCCAGGTTCGCAAAGAGATCAGCCCGGATCAGTTGCAGCAACAACGCGGAAAATGGCTCACTCGCCTTGAATCGAAGGCAAGCAAGTCCCGCCTCTGGTTGTCCTGCTCATAGCTTGCGCGATGCAGCCTTCAGTAAAGGCCTCACGCAGCGTATGAAACGGATAAGCATTCGAACCGGAGAATGGGCAACGAGCGCTTCAACGCACTTGCACATGGAGCGCAGCTTCACATGTTCTGCGGCTGGGTTTGCTGGGGCAACCAGCGCGCAGCATCATGCTGCGATTCGCAGCAACACCAGGCAAGCGACAGTTCAAAGCGATGCTTACGAAACAACAGCAGTTCGCGAATTGATTTGCTGCGATCCGTTTTGTCAGCGATGCGCAACACGCACGATTTCATGCTGCATCGGGCAGTAAACAGCCATTGTGCATCCAAACGCCGCTTTTGTTCGGGGCAATAAGGCTGAAAAAGCAGGTCTGGCAACGATCGCTGCGCGCTTCCATGCGAATTCCGCAATCGATTTCACTGGACGAAGCGGAATGATTAGCACGGCGGGGTCAGTTGATTGAAGGATCGGGATCGCCATCGCAGATTGCATCACCAATGCAAATACAGCGATGGTTTGGGTGAAAATCGGGTTCGGTTGCAATGCGTTGGCGCCTGCAGCGCCTACGATCAGACAACTAGGCCCACAGGAGGTTTCACGTGGCCCAAGTGCTCGCTTCTCAACCCGCCACACTCGCGGAACTTCGCGAATCCGGCTGGCGGTCTCGTCCTGTCAAACAGGAACTCTACGACAACTTCACCGCGGCCCTTGCAGCTGGCGAGGATTTGTTCCCCGGCATCGTCGGCTACGAAGACACGGTCATTCCCGAGATCATCAATGCGATTCTCGCCCGGCACGACATGCTGTTTCTGGGCGAAAAGGGACAGGCCAAGAGCCGGCTGATGCGCATGCTCGTTCGGTTTCTTGATCCCTATACGCCGTATCTGGACATTCCCGCCAGCCCGGTGCATGAAGATCCCTATCACCCCATTACCAAGTGGGGCAAGGAACTGATCGCCACCACCGCGCCGGAGGATGTTCCCATTGCCTGGTGGCCGCGCGAAAAACGCTACGCCGAGCGGCTTGCGCCGGGCACGAAGTTCGCTGACATCATCGGCGAGATCGATCCGGCCAAACTCGCTGGCGGCGCAAGCATGTCCACCGAAGACGCGCTGCACTTCGGTCTGATCCCGCGCATGCACCGGGGCATCTTCGCCATGAACGAACTGCCCGATCTGGACGATCTCGTGCAGGTCGGCCTGTTCAACATTCTCGAAGAGCGCGATGTGCAGATTCGCGGCTATCCGGTCAACTTCGACATCGACGTATTGATCCTTTTCTCCGCCAACCCCACCACGTACAACCGCTCAGGCAAAGTAATCCCACAGTTGAAAGACCGCATCGGCTCGACGATCCAGACGCATTATCCGCGCCAGCGCGAGCTGGGCATTCAGATCATGCGTCAGGAGGCCAACGTGAGCCTCAACGGCGACTGGCCCGTCCTGGTGCCGCCGTTCATGGAGGAAATCGTCGAACAGTTGAGCATCGCTGCGCGCAAGAGCAAGTACGTGGATCATCAGTCCGGCGTGAGCGCTCGCTTCTCGATCGCCAACTACCGCACGATGATCGCCAGCGCGCGACAGCGGGCGATTCGCTTAGGTGAAAAACCCGCAGTGCCGCGCATCAGCGATCTAGCGCACCTGCACGCGTCAAGCCTCGGCAAGCTCGAGCTGGACATGATGGGCAGCCATCAGATGAACGAGAAGCAAGTGATCGATGCGCTTCTGGCTGAGGCGATCAAGACGGTATTTCAGGAATACGTTGATGAGCACGGCTTGAGTGAAATCGCTGACATCTTCGCCAAAGGCGTCAAGATCGAAGTGGGCGACATGCTGCCGAGCGAGCAATACGCAGAACGCCTCAAACGCGTCCCGCCCGCCTGGGAAAAGGCGTTCGAGGTGAACGCTGCAAACAACGCTGCGGTGCGCGCCAGTTGCGTTGAATTTGTCCTTGCCGGGCTGTACGTCACCGATCGCATCAGTCGCGCTCAGCATCACGGACAGATCACGTATGAAATTGGCTAAGTCGCGGCGTGCTGGCCATCACAATTTTCATATTCAGCTGCAGCCATTTATTTCGTGAGAATCGCGTCATGAGAATCTCAATGGCGATGAGCCATTGAACTAAGCAGCGGCTTGCTCACGCGCCAGAAACGCTGTGGTTGCGGGTTGCAGATTCGCTCCGCTTCACACCGCCACTCATGCGGCTGTATACCGCGGTGTTGGCGCAGCACTGCTCCTCAGGCTGTTTTCCCGATCTGGCCTGCCTGAATGAAACGTCCGAAGATTCGGCCGCTGTTATATGTATACAATCAAACGTGACTGATTGCCCCCGCTCATCTCATCGTCGTCTTGGCGGAATCATCCATACCTATCAGGCGTACGATCCCAAGAACTTCCCACCGCCCTCAGCACCGCCGCCGGACATGGTCAGCGGCGCATTTGAACACATGCTGATGTTCGGCTCCACGCGGCATCTCACCGAGGAGGAGCTTGCCCGGGCAGTGCATCTTGATCCAAGCCAGATTCCCAATCTCGGCCCGAGCATCGATTCGCTGATCGCCATGCTCGAAGAGCGCAAGCGCAAGATTCTGCAAACCTACGAAACCGAGACGGTGCAGGAGAAAGCCAAGCGCGCCTATCACGATCTGGCTGCATCCATGACGCCGCCGGATCGACTTGCAAGCCGCTTCGCCCGGGAAGTAGCGTCAGAACAACTGCGCGATCTTGAAGCGATGTGGTATCGCGCAGGCGATGAACAATCGCCTTTTGCGCGCCAGTTGCTGCACCTGATCGAGCGGCTGGGTGAGAAATATCAGGTGGATCAGCTTGCTGCTGAGTACGACTTTGCGGGCACGATCGGCATGACCGTGCCCGAAGCGCTTGAGATCAAAGCTGAGCTTGAGATGATCGACAGGCTGCTGGAACAGCTGCGCGAAGCGCGCGAGACGGCGCAGATCGGCGTGGTGGATATCGAAGCGCTTGCCGAGTTCGCTGAGCCGGGCGACATCGAGCAACTGTCATCGCTGCAGCAGCAGATTCAGGATTACATGCGCGAGATGGCTGAGCGTCAGGGGCTGGAGATGACCCCCGAGGGCTATCAGCTTTCGCCGCAGGCAATGCGTCTGTTTCAGGGTCGCCTGCTTGAAGAAATCTTCAACGAACTGGACGAAGCGCGTCACGGCCGTCACGAAGGACCGATCGTGGGTGAAGGCGCAGTGGAGTTGCCGCACACCAAGCCGTATGAATTCGGCGACAGCGTGACGCACATGGATATTCCGCAGTCGATGATCAACGCGCTTATCCGGGAAGGTAGTGCGCAGATTCTCTCAAGCGGGGACGATCCCTCCCCATCCCCTGGGCCAGGGACCCGCGGGATCATCCGCATGAAGCCCGAAGACATCGAAATCCATTACACGCGCAACAGCCCCAAATGCGCCACGGTGGTTGTGCTTGATATGTCCGGGTCGATGCGGCACGGCGGGCAATACATCAACTGCAAGCGCATGGGATTGGCGCTGGACGGATTGATCCGCCGCGAGTATCCCGGCGACTACCTGCAGTTCGTCGAAATGTACACCTTCGCCAAACCGCGGCATATCGCCGAGCTGCCCACGCTGATGCCTAAGCCGGTCACGGTGTACAGCTCGGTGGTGGCGTGGAAGGCGGACATGAGCGACCCGAATGTCAGCGAGTTTCAGATCCCGCCTCATTTCACCAACATTCAGCGCGCGCTGCAGCTGGCAAGGCAATTGCTGAGCGGACAGGACACGCCCAACAGACAGATCATTCTGATCACCGATGGTTTGCCGACGGCGCACTTTGAAGGCTCGATGCTGTATCTGCTGTATCCGCCTCAGCCGCGTACTGAGGAAGCGACGATGCGCGAAGCGCATCTGTGCCGGCAGGAGGGAATCATCCTCAACATCTTCCTGCTGCCGAACTGGGGCCAGTCGCACGATGACGTGCAATTCGCCCAGCGCATGGTAGAAGCCACGAAGGGGCGAGTATTCTTCACCGGCGGGCGCGATCTTGATCGCTTTGTGGTGTGGGATTACGTGAAACAGCGGCGGAAGATTATCGGATAAGCACAAGACCAGTTGGTGCGCGGAAAATTCAGCGTCGGGTGCCGAAAACGACAGCCCGACGCTGGATTTTTATGACTTTTTGCGCCGATACCTTTCGAACTTTTGCTCTATGCCCGATACTTAATGGCTCAGCGCGTCTGAGCGTTGGAATCCCCACGCGTCGCCGCTTGCTATGGAAGCAATTGCTGCGCCTGATGTTTAAAATGAAGATTGGCGTGAGGCGCTGTGGGACACGCTCACATCAGATGACGGTTCGCTGATCTACTGATGACGGCGGGCACGAATCGTTCGCACAGAGAAAGAGCCTAATGGACGTCTCCGATGATTGTTCGAACGACACACCGCGACGATGGCGCCGCCGCATTTGCATCATCGGAGCTGTGCTGCTCACGATCATCGTTGCTCTGGAGATGTTTGCCCGTTTCGGCCTGGGGCTTGGCGATCCCCCGCTGATGATGCGCCATCCTGACATTGAATACATCGCCCAACCCAGCCGGGAATACATGCGGTTCGGCAATCGCATCAAGTACAACCAGTGGTCGATGCGCAGCGAGGAATTCGCGAAGACCAAAGCGGTCGGCGAATTTCGCATACTGGTAATGGGAGACAGCGTCGTCAATGCCGGCGTATTGGTCGATCAGTCGCAGATCGCAACCGAGCGGCTCGGCGTTTTGCTTGCTGAAGCGCTGGGCCAGCGCGTCACGGTGGGTAATATCTCCGCGGGAAGCTGGGGACCGCCCAATCTCTATGGGTATGCCAAACAGTTCGGATTGTTTGACGCCGATGTGATCGTGGTGGTGCTGTCCAGTCACGATTATGCCGACGCCATGCGATTTGAGCCGCTTGGGGCAGATGCGCCCGAACGTCGGCCGGCGCTGGCTCTTTTTGAAGTCCTGCAGCGCTACCTGCCACGGTACCTTCCTGACTGGCGCACTGAGAGCACGCCGCCCGATCCTGTCACGGATGAGGAACTGAACGCCGACATTGCTGAGTGCACCGAAGCGCTTCGCAACCTGCTGGAATTGGCGCAAAACTCAGGTGCGATGGTTCTCGTGGCGCAGCATCTGACGGTGCAGGAACTTGAAGATGGACCAGAAATCGGCCACGAAGTTATCGCATCGGTGGCGAGCGACGTCGGTGTGCCGATTATTCAGTTAGGGCCGTCCTTTGCCGCTGCAATCGCCGCTGGCGAAACTCCATTTCGCGATGACATTCACCTCAATGCGGTCGGTCAACGCGTGATGGCTGAAGCGCTTGCCGAGGCGATTCTCACACAGATAAACGAGCGTCAGGCCAACTGACGCTGGTCTTGAGCAGGCGATTGCCCCGCGGCAACCTGCTCCGCCAATGCCGCAAATCGCGTTGCAGCTGCTTCCAGCGAATAGAGCTGGTGGGCGCGTGCACAGGCTGCTTCGCTGAACTGTTCAGCAAGATTCGGTTCGTTCCACAACCGATCGATCGCGGCTCGCAGCGCATCATCATCGCCATGCGGCGTCACGAAACCCGTCTGGCCGTCGATCACGTAATCGCTTATGCCAAGACAACGGGTCACGATGCTGGGGGTGCGCATGAACATGCCATGGATGAGCGTGGTGAATGCGCCGGGAAGATCGGGGGTCTGAAACGCCATGACAGCAAATCGCGCATGCTTGAGATAGGTCAGCGACTTCATCTTGTCGGCGTCGGTGATGATGGTCGCGCCAAGGCTGGCCAGTTCGTCAAGCGAATCGTTCTTATGCCACGGCCGGGTGATGATCACCAGCGGCACACCCAGCGCATGGCATGCCCGGGCAATAGGCGTAAAGCGGCGATTGGGAGAGCCAAGCGAAAGCACATACGGCTGCTGGCGCGGCCGCTCATCGGGATATTGGCGGTATCCCTGCGTCTCATCGGTGTGAATGGGAATCAGATGTACGCGTGCCGGATCGAGGCTGTAGCGTCGCAGATACAGTTGCCGCTCGTCCTCAGAAAACACCGTCACGCCGTCGCATCGCTGCATCGCCCGAGCCAGCCGGTCGATCTTCTGCTGCGGCCAGGGACCGTCCTGGGTAAAACCGACGTAAATGCGTTTGGGCGGATGAAACAACGGGGCCGGCCAGCTGGTCATGCCCACAGCAATGTTGGTGCTGAACAAAAACGCCGCGTCGCTGGTGCGGATCCTGCGCATCGCCTGCACGTATTGCCAGCGAACGTACAACCGCGTGGCTTTTGGCAAACGCTTCAGCGTGTTTTCGATATAGATGGCTTGAAACCGGTGGCGGCGCATCGGGCCGATCTGCGACAGCCAGGGCCAGTCTGACCCATCAGCATGCCGCGGCGCGACATAGGAAAAGAATCGCGCCGGCGACGATGTCGATGATGCGTCCATGGGTGTGCTCGCCTCACTGATCTGCATCGTGATCGGTTTCCGCCACGTCCCTCATATCGTCGACGCAGCAATCGGGGCTGCCGCTCATAGTGTAGCGACTCAGGTAACACGACAAGCTCGTCACAATGAAATCATCGAAAGCCAAACGATTTCTTCCGATACGGTCCGCGCCGGGTCGGCGATTCCTCATCCAGCAGCAGCATCATTGCGGCTGGCAAAGGCATTGTGCACCGGCGCGAACCGTATCGTCAGCGATTGAATTGGCGTTTAGTGCCATTGGGTGATCAGAAATAGCAGGTCATCGATAGTGACCACTCCATCGCCATCCAGATCGGCCGAACAAGATGCGGTACATACTCCCCAGCTTTGTACCACCAGCAGGAAGTCATGCACATCGACAACGCCGTCGCCATTGATATCAGCACTGCCTGGACTGGGACTCGGACACTGGGAAAGACAAATGCGCACATCGTCAATGGCGGCTTCAGTTATCGAATTACCCATCTCATCCGCCACAAGGAACAGCAGTCGGACGGTGGACGTCGGCTCGACAAAATCCGCCACCCGGAATGTACGCACACGCCATGCGCCAATGTGGCCCACACTTTCAACCAGAACCCAGTGTGTTCCGCCATCGTTGGAGATATACACGTCAAGCCGATCATCATTGGGTTGGCTGTAAAACCAGCGCGCATAACTGATCGAGGGATTGTTGTCGCCTCCGGTCACGTCAATGATCGGTGAAAGCAAGAGTATTGGCCCGCCGTTCACATCCGCGCCTGGACGATTCCCCGTCAGCCAGCACTGCCCCGAACCATCGTAGTCGGTTGGCGGGGCACCGTTACGGCCTCCGCCAATGGGGATGCCTCGCTCCCAAAAGCCGTTGGAGTTCGGCTGCGCGCCAACATTGATCGCAACCCAGCCTGCCTCCTCTTCCATGTTGAAGACAATAACCTGGCTGCCTGGTGGCGGAGTTGCGGGATCGACTGGGTTCAACTCGACTGCGCCGACCGTCCACGGTTGTGATGGCGGCCGCCGATTGCCCCGGAAATCGGTATGAACGCCGGCGATCGGCAATCCTATGCTGGCGTCAAACTGCGGCACATGGCTGGCGTCGAGATCCTCAACCGCAAACGCGCGGTAGTGCTCAGCGTCGGTCTGCGGCAAAGCCGCCCATTCTTCGGGGGTCAACCCGTTGGTGAGCACGAAATGCACGTCATGACCCGTGGCGGGCAATGCCCACAGATTGCGTCGGAAGCTGTGCGTGGAGATGTTCTGGCCTTCGGATTTCACGTTGGCGCCGGCATACGCCGAATTCAATCGAGGCGCGTGATACAGATTGTTCATCGCCTTGATGCCGACAGCGCCGTCGCCGATTTTCAGGAATCGGCCGTAGTGCGTGCTGTCGTTATAGCCGGTGTTGTTGTAAATGCGAACGTCTTCGACTGTGCGGTTCATCGGCTGGTAGTACCCCCAGATGGAAATGCATTCCATGGCATCAGCGTGAATCACGTTGTTGCGAAGAACCGTGTGCATTGCGCCGGAATACAAAATGAACCCATCGCCGAAGAACTCGTTGGCTTCCGCCACGGCGCGCCGAAATCGCTCAGAAGAATCGCCAACCGAAAAATTCGGACCAATCAGTACGCGGGCGTTGCGAATCTTGTTGTGCGCAAGATAACAGTCGCTTCCCAGCATGAACCAGACCGCAGATTTGTGCAGGTTCGCCAAATCGTTGTGCGCGATGAGCACGCGTTTCGCCCCGCCGATGCGGATCGTATGCTCGTTGTACGAGCCGGCCGCCACATTGCCAAGATGCGTGTGATCGGCCCCCTCGCCCCATATGAAATACCCGCCAAGCACGTCAGCGGTGTTCCGAAGCGTCAGCCACCCGTACACCTGCGCTTCCCCGTTCATCGCGTAGCTCAATCGCCCGAAGTGACATCGCCGCACCGTTACATTCTGACCGGCGGGATGGATGCCGCGCGGGCTGTCGGCGTTCGGCGAAGACTGGTCATCGAACACGAGGTCTTCGATATGCAGGCCATTGGTGTCGCCGCCGGACCTGATGATCGCCGGATAGCCGCTGTGACTTCCAGTCCAACGAAGCGTCGGGCGGGCGCCGCTGCCATAGGCTCCGATGACAACATTGCGATGGTTCAGCGTCATCTGCGAATTCAGCGTAAACGTGTCGCCGCGCCGAAACAGAATCGCGCAATTGTCCTGCACAAGCTCTTTTGCGCGATTGACCGTGCGAATCGCTGTCGCAGGCGAACGCCCGTCGTTCGCGTCGTTGCCCGCAGCCGAAACGTAAATTCTGGTTCGCGTGTCAGGGGTGACCACAATCGGCAGGGTCGTTGTTGCTGTCTGACCGGCCTCGTTGGTGATCGAAAGCGTCACGGTGTACGTGCCGGGCGAGTCGTACACGTGCGCAGCGTTGAAGCCGACCAGCGTGTTGTAATCGCCGTTGGCATCGCCAAAGTCCCACTCAATCAACGCTGAGAGTTGATCGCCAACGCCAAACCCGGACTCCAGCGCGTGCACATGAACAGTAAATGGAGCCATGCCTTGAGTTGCGCGGGCGGTGATGACCGGTGTCGGCTCGGCCGCTGCTGAAACACTGGCCATGGTGAGCAATGCGGCAGAAAGCCACATCCTCTGCAGGAACGTTCTTCCTGTCATGTCGACTCCTCTCTCGAATTGCGCTCTCCGGGGCGTGGTTTCGAAGATGCGCCTGCCGAACAGATGAAACGGGGCCATAGGGACCGCGCAGCTG
>CAZNPU010000027.1:0-52947 GCA_964575335.1 uncultured Isosphaeraceae bacterium
GCTGTTGCGTCAGACGCTGCTTCTCGACGCTACGCGCCAGAGTTTTCTCCTGATACGCCTTGGCGCGGTCAAGCTGCTCGCGTGACACATCAATCTGAAACGTACGCAAGCCGCTCTGGGCCGCCACGAGGGCGATGCCCGAACCCATTGTGCCTGCACCGATCACCGCAATGCTCTTGACATTCGCCATGCTTCGCCTCCTGCCAGACAATAAAGGGCGAGTATCGTACCGGCCAGAGCCGGCGCGGAAAAGCCTTGCCCACAATTCAGTGCCTTTTGCCCAGCCCTGTGCCTGTCTGCGGTTTCACCGTACCATGGCGGCATGACTTCCGTTGTCTTCTACTTTCAGGTGCATCAGCCGTTTCGCCTGCGCAAGTACTCGGTCTTTGACAGAGACCCGTTCTATTTCGACAACGACGCCAACCGCGAGATCTGCATCAAGGTGGCGAACAAGTGCTACCGGCCGGCCACTGCGAAGATTCTCGATCTGGTCCGCCGCCACGAAGGGCGCTTTCGCGTTTCCTTTTCCATAACCAGCGTCGCGCTGGAACAGTTCCAGATGTGGTGCCCGGACGTCATCGAGATGTTTCAGGAGCTTGCCGCCACCGGCGCGTGCGAGTTTCTCGCTGAAACGTCGCACCATTCGCTGAGCTTTCTTTTCTCGCGCGAGGAGTTCAGCGAGCAGCTTGCGATGCACGATGCGCAGATTCAGCGGCTGTTCGGCCAGCAGCCTGCGGTCTTTCGGAATACCGAGTTGACCTATTCCAACGATGTCGCCACCCATATCGGCGCACTGGGGCGGTACAAAGCCGTGCTCTGCGAAGGCGTTGACCGCCTGCTGGACTATCGCTCGCCGAATTATTTGTACGCGCCGCCGGGCGCCCGCGGCGATTACGCCAAGTCGCGCGTGAAACTGCTTCTGAAGAATTACCGCCTGTCGGATGACATCGCCTTTCGCTTCGGCGACCGTAACTGGCCAGGGTGGCCGCTGCGGGCCGAGACCTTCGCACAGTGGGTCAACCAGATCAACGGCGACGGTCATGTGTGCAATCTCTTTATGGATTACGAAACGCTCGGCGAGCACCAGTGGGCCGAAACGGGAATCTTTGAGTTTCTCGATGTGCTGCCGGAGAAAATCTTTGACATCAACCCCGGACACAATGACTTTCTCACTCCCAGCCAGGCCGTCGATCGCTACCAGCCGGTGGGCGAATACAACGTGCCGTACATGACCTCGTGGGCCGACACCGAGCGGGATCTTTCCGCGTGGCTGGGCAATGCGATGCAGGAAAACGCCGCAACGGAACTCTACCGGCTCGAAGGCGCGGTCAAGGCCCGACATGCTGCGGGCGATGAATACATTCTTGAAGACTGGCGCAAGCTGACCACGTCCGACCACTTATATTACATGTGCACCAAATACTGGTCCGACGGCGATGTACATAAATATTTCAGCCCGTACGACAGCCCTTATGAAGCGTACATCAATTTCATGAACGTTCTTGACAATATTCGCATGCGAGCTGAAGCATAAGAACGGTTCGTGATGGCGAGCTGCCTGTTGCGTCAGTCCTTCTTTCGATTGCCGCCCGGCAATAGGTTGCCCAGAACATCACTGGCTTTCTCACCGAGCGCATCGTTGATTGACTCACCCAGTTTTTCGCCCAGCTTTTCGTCAAGTTTGCCCTTCAGCTTGCTGGTCGCTTCATCGAGTTTGCCCTCAGCCTCAGCGCGCAACTTATTTGCCATTGCGTCTGCGCCGGCTTTTGCCAGCGCATCGGCCAAAGCTTTGGAGTCGATGGCGATTCGCGGATTGTCGATCGGACCGCGTAACCCCAGCGGCAGCGTCATGGCATCAATCGGCGAAGAGCCGAGCTTCGGCAGAGAAAGCGTCGTGTTGCGCAGCGTCACGTTCATGGGCAGATCCAGATAGCCCACGCCTCCGCTCCCCTCTTGCGCGTTGGTCCCTGCGCTGCTCCATTGGCCGCGCAGATCAATATCCATCGTTCCCCCCGTAATTGGCGTGTTGCCGCCCACCGTCAGGCTTTTGCTGATCGCCTCAACCGGCAAGTTCAGATATGTCAACTGCACATAATTATCGCTTTCGTTCATCGATGCGCCGTTCAGCCGCATCACCGCGGTAATGTTGCCGCTGCGTGATTTCACCGTAATCTCCGGCGCTTCAGAAAGCAGATGCGGATGCGTTGAAAGATGCTCGCCTGTGATATCGAGCACTTCGCCGCTGAGTTGGGTGGTCCGCACGCCTTCAGCAATCAACTGCGTCACCGCCAGTGACGGCGCGCCGTCGATCAGATGCGACGCCTTCACGCTGGCGTACCCGGACTCGCGAATCTGCCGGCGGATGCGCTGATCAAGGGTTTCCCGCTTGTGCTGCGGCTGGGTGGACTGTTCCGAGCCGCCAAGCTTCTCCAACCAGCTGCGCACTTGCGCGAGGCGCTGTTTCCAGAGTTTGGCCTCGGCGATGTACTCCTCAATGGTCTTGTCGTTCAGCGTGGGATCAGCAGGCGGCGGCGGCAACGGCTCAGGCGTGCGGCCGACAAGACGACCGCGCACCACGCGACGCTCGCCGCTGACAGCGTCAGTAATCACAATGCGATCAAATCGCACGCGCTTGCGCAGCAGGTCCGCGGCGCTGATGTCCGCCTCTATGAGTGCAGCGCGAAAGAGATCCGTCTCCAGCGCGTTGGGATCGGCCATCGCCAGATTCGTCACCACCATGCGGCCGGCTTTCAGATCAACCTCAGCATTGTCGATGTCGACGGTCGCCCCGTTGGCGCGTTCCAGACCGGAACGAAGATATGCGGTAAGAATTGGCCCGCTGAAGAATGACTGCAGAATAAACAGCAGGCTTATAACAAGTCCTGCAAATACAACACCCAATATGCGAATCGGGTTGCCCACCTTCTTCGACGCCAATTCCGCATAGGTGCGCTTGCCCTTGTTGCCGCCTATAAAGATAAACGTCACTACCTTCACCCATCGCTTGCTGGTGAAGTTTTTGTAACGATCGGAACCCTCCTCAAGCGTTGCCATTTTCAGCCGGAAGCGCGTCAGCAGCTTCACCGCCAGCACTCCGCTTGCAATGCCAAACAGCATGCCTGGTACAAGGCCGCCCGTAGTGACGTAGTGTTCCAGGCCAAACAGCGCCAGCACCGGCGCGTTGATCATCCATTTGAATACGCCCTGGGCAGGGCCATCAAGAAGCGCCCGGCCGATCGCAAACGACACCGGCAGCAGGAGCAGCGAAAGCAACTTGGCTGCTGCTGCGACAAGAGCAGCAAGCGCCAGATTGGCGTTGAGCACGATCAGCAAAAGCGTCAGCGCGATGAGCAGTCCGGGTCCTTCCCGGAACCCGGGGACGAACCCGATCATCGAACCGAGGATTGCCGCCATCATGATCTGCACCGGCGTGGATCGGCCGCGCAGCAGTTTTCCGATTTGCCGTGTAAACATTGATCTTCCTCGCTTTCGCTTCCCCCGTCTACACAAACAATACAACAACGCCGATCATCGGAACTTTGTTCAACACTGCCGCAGCGCAGACGTGTTTCGCACCGGCCATCTCGCCCCGGCTATCAGGAGCATTGTCGCATGAACTTGCCACGCTGTCGCCGTCGGCAGCAAAAATCGCCGTTTCAGCAAAACATGGAACGATCAGCGCTGCTGCGCTCCAAGTGAGGTGATGCGGCGGCTATCCTTATTGCCCTATGAGTACAACCGCAACCATCACTTCAGGCACCGTCAGCGAGGCGCCGCTGATGTTATCGGTTTCCGGCGCGCGAGGCATCGTGGGTTTGACGATGACGCCCGGCGTGGCTGCCGACTTTGCCGCGGCATTCGGCTCGTTTGTGAAGGCATCGACAGGTTTGCAGCAACCGCTGCTGTGCGTGGGACGGGACAGCCGACCGTCGGGCCAGATGCTTGCCGCCGCCGCCATGGCGGGACTGGCCTCGGTGGGATGCCGGGTGATCGATCTAGGCGTGGTCACCACGCCATCGGTGGCGGTGATGATCGGCAAGCACAAGGCCTCAGGCGGCATGGCGATCACCGCTTCGCATAACCCGATTCAATGGAACGGCCTGAAATGCCTGAACGCGGACGGCGTCGCGCCGCCTCCTCATGACGCTGCCCAGATCATTGATCGCTTCAAAAAGCGCGACATTCAGTACGCTGCAGTTGCAGACATCCCCCCGATCGAGCGCGACGACACCACACACGAAACCCACGTGGCGCGCGTGCTGGCGAACATCGATCCTGAGCCGATTCGCGCAGCGCACCTGAAGGTCGTGCTTGATTCGGTCAATGGCGCAGGCTGCATTGCCGGTCGCATGCTGCTGGAGCAGCTTGGCTGCGAAGTGGTGCACATCAACGGCGAACCGACCGGTCATTTTGCGCACACTCCTGAACCGACGAAGGAAAACCTGCGCGAGCTTGCTGCGATCACCAAAGCCGAGCATGCTGCGTGCGGCTTTGCGCAGGATCCCGACGCTGATCGGCTGGCCATCATTGACGAGACCGGATCGTACATCGGCGAAGAATACACGCTGGTGCTGGCTGCCATGCGCGTGCTGGAAATGACCGGCCATGCAGCAGACGCATCGCAGCGCATCATTGCTGCGAATCTCTCCACCAGCCGCATGATTGACGATCTGGCGGGTCGATACCCCCACACACGCGTGCTGCGCACCGCAGTCGGCGAAGCGAACGTGGTTGCGGCAATGAAGCCTCATGGAGCCGCAGCAATCATCGGCGGCGAGGGCAACGGCGGCGTGATTTACCCGCCGGTGTGCTGGGTGCGCGATTCACTGAGCGCAATGGCGCTCGTGCTCAGCCTGATCACCGAACGCCGCGCACCGCTGCGCGACATTGTGAATACGCTGCCGCGCTACACGATGATCAAGCACAAGTTTGATCTTTCATCCATCGGCGGAGCTGCAGCGATAACGCCGATGCTGGAGCGCGTTGTGAAGCGATTTGCGGATGAAAACGTCTCGACCGTTGATGGCGTGCGCGTGGACGTTGCCGACGGCTGGGTCCACCTGCGGCCGAGCAACACCGAACCGATCGTTCGTCTGATCGCCGAAGCCGAAACCGATTCGCGAGCATGGGAACTGATCGACGAAGTCGCAGCGGCAGCGGGATTGAAGTAAACCGGCGCGGAATGCCAAGAGCGTAAAGCCTGCATCACGCGACTGAAGCGAGTTTCACTGTCGAATGCGCCGCTGTCGGCTATGCTTTCCGCATGCTCGCCACCTATCACAACCATTCCAACTGGAGCGATGGCCAAACGCCGCCTGAAGACCTGTTTCACGCTGCGAGCGTCATGCAGATTCATGAGCTTGGCATATCCGATCACTGGGTGCTGCATCCGCAGGCGATCCAGCAGAAATGGGCGATGCCTACCGATGCGCTGGGCGATTATGTCGATGCGCTGCTTGCGGTGCGCGAAGTATCAAAGCAGCGCAAGGGGCCAGCAGTTCGGCTCGGTGTTGAGGTGGACTGGTTTCCCGGTCACAGCCAGCCGCTGCGCGAAGCGCTTGGACGCTACCCCTTTGATTACATCATCGGTTCGGTACATGAGGTGAATATTGCAGGCGTCGGCCGATTCACGATCGACGGTTCGCCCGCTGCCTGGGAAAAGATCACGCCCCAGCAGCGCGACGAGGTGCATCGGCAATATTGGCTCAACATCGCAACGCTTGCGCAAAGCGGCGTGTTCGACATCGTCGCACACATCGATCTGCCGAAAAAATTCGCGTACTACCCCACGATCGACCTGAAACGCGAAATCAGCGATGCGCTGGACGCCATCGCCGCTGCAGATCATCTTGTTGTGGAATTGAACACCGCCGGCTGGCACAAACCGTGCAACGACGGCTATCCGACGCTGGATATTCTCAAGGCATGCAGGCAGCGGGATATTCCGGTTACGATCAGCGCCGATGCGCACCAGCCCGAGCACCTGCTGCGCGACTTCGATCGCGCAGCGCGGCGATTGGCTGATGCAGGCTACAGCAGCGTGGCGCGATTCAATCAGCGCGAGATGCGCCTGGAGCCACTGACGGAAGCGGTTCCTCGATAAACGCCAGTCTTCCGGTGTCGCCAATGCCGCAGATTACTGAAGCGATACACTGCGCAATACGGCGACATCTCAATAACGCAGTTTTCACAGCACAAATCGAATCATGAGCACAAAGCAATTCTGGCTGATCAAGAGCGAACCGGATTGTTACTCCATTGATGACCTCAAACGCGACGGCAGAACGTGCTGGAGCGGCGTGAGAAATTACCAGGCCCGTAACTTCATGCGCGATCAGATGAAGTGCGGCGATCTTGCGCTGTTTTATCACTCCGGCAGCACTGCGCCAGGCGGCCCCGGCGTAGCGGGCGTCGCTGAAGTGTGCAGTGCGCCTTATCCCGATCACACCGCGCTTGATCCGGACGATGATCACTACGATCCCAAAGCCACTGAGGAAGAGCCGATCTGGATGATGGTGGACTTCAAGTTCGTTGAGGCGTTCCCGCGCGTGGTGACGCTGAAGGAATTGAAAGCCAATCCCAAACTTGCCAGCATGGCGGTGCTGCAACGCGGCCAGCGCTTAAGCATCATGCCGGTCAGCTCGGAGCATTTCAAGATCGTGCGCAGCATGGCGCATCGCATGGGTGATTGATGCGCAGCACACGCAGCAAGCAAGCGGTTTCCAGCTTCTTATTGCACGCTTTACTGCACACGCCTTGCCGTCACCACTGCGCCATTTTGATGAAGCACAAACGATGCCGCCGGCGCTTGATCAGCGTCATCAGCTGCATTCTTATCTGCCGGTGGGAAGATGATTTTCACATCGGTGTCAAAATCGGCGCGGAACTCGCCATTACCCTGATAAAGCATGGTGATGATCGGCTGACCGGTCGCCTGGGCCTTCAGCCTGCCGTCGTGCTCAAAGATTCGCACGTGCAGGTTGAGCTTTTCCAGCATATATTCGCCGACAAAGCGTTTGATCTCCGCTGCTGAGGGCGTGATGTCTTGAATCTCAGCAACGGGCACTCCCAGAGCGACGCGGGCAATCGCTTCAACCACTTTGCCGGTCGAAATCATTTCACTGTTGGATATCACAGCAATGTGGAGCTGCTGCTGGGGAAACCACACCAGTGTCGAATTGAAGCCGAAGATGCCGCCGCTGTGATGAACCCGTTGATGTCCTTCAAATGTGTCCATGACCAGCCCGAAGCCGTAGCTGGTTTTTTCTCCATTGGCAAGCGTGCACGGCGTGGTCATGTGCGCGAAGGATTCTTCTGAAACCACCCTGCCGGTCGTGAGCGCCTGCTGCCAGCGCACCATGTCGCCAGCGGTGGCAATCAGACCGCCAGCTGCGCCCGGCTGGCTCATGCCGATCAATCGATCGTTGGCGAGCTTTCCATTTTCAAAGCGGTATCCCTGCGCGCGATGGCGTATCAACTCCGCATTGGAGTCGTAGCGCGTTCGCTCAAGTCCGAGCGGCTTGAAAAAAGCTTCATCCAGATATTCAGCGTACGACTTCCCCAAAACGCGCTCGATAATCATGCCCAGCAGGTAGTAACCGGAATTGTTGTACGCCCACTTCTCACCCGGTGAAAACTCAAAAGGCTTGTCCTTGAACAGGTCGAGCATCTGTTCATGCGTCAGTTCCAGCGGCCACACCTTCATCCATTCCAGGCCAAGATTCGTGTAACTCACAATGCCTGAGGTGTGGTTCAGCAAATGGCGGATGGTGACGACATGGCCTTGCGTGGGAAACTCCGGCAGGTATTTGGACAGTTCATCATCAAGCGCAAGCTTGCCCTGCTCACTCAGACGCATAATGGCTGCAGCGGTGTACTGCTTGGTGACCGATCCGATGCGGAACATGGTCTTCTCGCTGACGGGCACATCGTGTTCAGCTTCAGCGATGCCGTACCCTTTTTCGAGAAGAATGTCATCGCCACGCGCTACAGCAACAGA
The DNA here is from genome assembly GCA_964575335.1 of uncultured Isosphaeraceae bacterium. Taxonomy (GTDB): domain Bacteria; phylum Planctomycetota; class Phycisphaerae; order Phycisphaerales; family SM1A02; genus CAZNPU01. The sequence goes on from CAZNPU010000027.1 coordinate 8,000, forward strand.
CAATCCCACGCCGCCGGGCTGTGCCAGCGTTCGCTCTGCGATGCGGTCGATCGCTGCGATCAGTTCCTCATCACCCGGGATGATGTGCGATGCGTTTTCATCGGCCGCCAGTGCGTAAGAAAACGAAAGCGACAACGACAATGCAACTGCAACACAGATGCGCAGTTTCATTGACAGCGTTCGCTCAGGCATGACCATTCTCCAGTTGACCATAGGGCTGCGAGTGATCGTGAGGGCCTTCAGGAATCACAGCAATGTTTCTTGCGCAGCGTTTGTGCCGGAAACGTGACACTATCATCCGTGCGCCATTTTCGTTCTTCCAGCATGCTCACATGTCACTGAATTTTGACACGCAAAGGATTCAGCACGGCAGGCTCAGCAATGACTGCATCTCGCGCATGGCAGCGAGGTCTGTTTCCCGGCCTTTGAACGCAAAGATGTTCTGCAGGTTCTGCAACATGCGGCCGAGCCATTGCCGAGGCGAAGCAAACGCCAGAAGCGACACATCGCGCCGCAGCGATCGGCCGATGGCCTGCTCGATTCGTGCAAAGGCTTCCTCGCGCGTCAGCACGTTCCCGCAGGTAAACGCGTCAACGTACATCAGCGAAATCCCGCCGGAAGCGGCTGGCAGTTCCACAGCCGCAAGAAAGTGTCCCGGCGCGTTCACGCCATGCACGCGCAGGCCAAGCCGCTGCGCAACGACTTTGTAGATCAATGACAGCGTGATCGGCACGCCGCGGCGGGTGGCCAATACCGCGGGAATGTAGCTGTTCATCGGGTTGTAATAATCTTCAGCATTGCCCCGCAGGCCGAATTCCTCAAACAGCACGTGATGCAGATGCGCCATGACCGCCTCGGCGGCGCAGGCCAACTGCATCGGAGAGGAGCCCGGCGGCAGCGGCCCGTTCAACTGCTGCACCTGGTGCGGAACTCGGCGGCACACTTCATCAGCCAGCCGCTGCAGCGTGCAGCTTGCCGCCCTCGGATCGACATGCTCCAACTCGTGCATGGAAATCGCAATTGCTGCATTGACCAGCGCTGCAGCGTCATCGCTGTCGAGCAGCGGAAGCTGCGCCGCAAAGAAATCAAATGCGCAGGGGCGACAATAAAGCGGGCGTGACATGCTTTCGAATCTTATGGCGGGCACAGCAGTCCCGGGCCACTTCTTCGGGCGCATTGGATCAAATACGCGAGCTGATCGAACCAAACAGCCGGTCTTGGCCGCTCTGCAGCCGTGCTGTTTTTCTATTCACCGATGTCTTCAGCCCATAAATCGGGTTTTTCACGCTGCAATCGTTCCATCAGCGCAACGCATCGCGGGTCATCCAGCACGATCACCTCGATGCCGTTGTGCCGCATCCACTCTTCTGCGCCCAGAAACGTGCGATGCTCGCCGACGATCACGCGCGGAATCTTGAACAGAATGCTCGTGCCCGAGCACATGGGACACGGGCTGAGCGTCGACACCAGCGTCAGGCGATTCCAATCTCGTCGTCGGCCGGCGTTGCGGATGCACACCACCTCGGCATGCGCAGTGGGATCGCCGGATTGAACGCGCATGTTGTGCCCTGCGGAAACCACCAGCCCGCGCCCATCATTTCCTTCCGGATCAACCAGCACCGAGCCGATGGGAATGCCGCCTTCACGCCATGATTTTTCAGCCTGTTCAATGGCTGCATCAAGCCAGGCGCGGAAGTGTTCAGGATGCGGCCTATGATCCATCTGTTTCTTCCTCCGTTTTGAGATGCGCCGCACGCACGTGCTGCTTACTCGCATCATGATCAGACGGCTGCTCAGCATCGTACGGCCTGATTCAAGGCGATCCACCGCAAATGTTCTCAATTACAGTGCATGTCTTCTACTGAACTGGTCAACACTGCCGCTTTGTCGTCCCCGTGTCACGATCCTCACATGTTCTCTGCGGGCATGCGATGCGTTGACACGACCGGCAACAAGCGTATCGGCGTTCTGATGGAAATGGTGGGCGCGCTGAGCCGCGCGACCGATCCGGCGGAAGTGCTGCGGGTGTATTCAGAGGGCGTCGCGCAGCTGGGTGGATCCGAAGGCTATATCTCGCTGTCCACGCGCAACCTGCGGCCGGGCGAATATCGCATCACGCGCATGCTGCTGGACGCCAGCGACATGCCGGTCATGGCCTCAGCCGATCCCTGGCGCAGCCACGCCGACTTGCCGGTGCATACCGGCGGCTTTCTCGGGCATTTGATCCGCACCGCCTATCCGCAGCTCATTCAGCACCTCAAGCTGTCCAATGATCCGGTTCTGGGCGACAAGCTGGCTCACTTCGGTTCCATAATGGCCGTGCCGCTGTTTGACGACGGCGAGCCGCTGAACTGGGCCATCCTGCTCAAACGCGATCCGGAAGCGTTCACGATGGAGGATCTGGAAGAATCGATCCTTCGGTCCAACCTCGTAGGCGGCAAGGTGAAATACACGCTTCTGGCCAAGCAGCTGCGCGACGCCAACGAGCGCATTCGCGGCGAGATGCGGCAGATCGCTCGCATTCAGCGATCGCTGTTGCCCCAGAGCCTGCCGCATATCCCCGGCTTGAGCATCGCGACAAGCTACGAGACGTTCGACACCGCCGGCGGCGATCTGTACGACTTCAGACTCCTCAGGCGCAACGCCAACGGCCAGCCCGATCCTACCGGCCCGTTGGCGATGCTCATCGCTGATGCAGCCGGCCACGGCCCGGCGGCAGCGGTTGTCACGGCCATGCTCAACGCCATCCTGTACGCCTACCCCTATCGCGAGGGCGACGGGCCAGCCTCAGTATTGGCGTATGCCAACGAACACCTCTACGCCAAACGCCTCGAGGGCACGTTCGTGACCGCATTTCTGGCTCAGTACAACCCCGCAACACGCGAACTGACCTATGCCCGAGCAGGCCACACCCCGCCGCTGCTGAAAAATCCCGCTTCCTCGGGCGGCTCCGTCACACGGCTGGATGCTGTCGGCGGCATCCCTCTGGGCATTCTGGACAACACAATCTTCGAAAACGCCACCATCACGCTCCAACCCGGGCAGACACTCGTCATGTACACCGACGGCATCACCGAAGCCATGAACCCCCGAGGCGAGATGTTCGGCGTCGAAGGCATCGAACGTGCCCTGGAACAGTGCAGCGGCGAGCCGGCATGCGTGGTCAACTCCCTCACCACCGCATTGCGCGAACATGAAGACGGCGTGCGGCCGGCGGACGATCAGACCATCGTCGCAGTGAAGATAGGAGCATGAACAGGGAATGAAACATCAGGCACACGCTCGCCAGACACTGATGCGAGCTTGATATCAGATTGTTTCACAATGCCAAATGCATGCATGAATCCGGCGGGAAGAATCTGCCCCGAAACTCGATGAAATATTCTAAGAGTACACGAAGCGCTCACGGCGGCGCGTCGGATGAGTAGAGCAAAGCGAAACCCACCATTCCGGCACACATAACAATTAATTATCGGGTATGGCTCATGCCTTTCTTGTGGCTTGCGCCTTTGCGTTACGGCGATTCCAGCGTGATGCCGACCGGCAGCGGATCGTACGCTACCGGTCCGCCTTTCTCTCGTGGGGCAAGGTTGGTGGCAAAGCGCACCGAGCCGTCCAGAAACAGCACGTTGCCCGCGTTCGCCACGCCGTGCCAGTCGGCATTGCGTCCGGTGGATTCAGCAACCTCATACCACACGGGATCGCCCAGCAACACCATGCGAGAGGGGAACGTGATGATTTCATCACGCCGCATGCCGCGCGGTTCGGTCACGTCCAGGCCCCTAGCCAATCGAACGTCCATCAGCACCGCATTGGCGCGGTAGCTGGTGCCATAGGAGCGGAATGTTGTCCGGTGGCCGCCCACAACGCCAAGCTGCGGATCGACAATGCCCCGGTCGCCAGGGCAGCACACGCACAGCTCTTCGTATGAACTGGTTCGAAACAGATTCAGATATGGCGTCAGCGACCGATCCGTATCGGGATACGCCTCCTGCGAGGTTGATGCGAAGCGCACGCCGCCGTACATCCATCCCGGCTGATGGTGGATGAATGGAAACTGCCGATTGTTTTCATCCAGATACGCCGCCCACGCCTCGCCGATCTGCTGCTGATTGCTTGCGCACTGTTCGCGGTAGCTGGCCATGCGGGCTGAGGTCAGCATGGGCAGCAGGATTGACAGCAGCACGGCAATCAGCACAGCCGAGATCACCGTTTCAAGAAGCGTCAGTCCATGATCGGGCGAAGATCTGCGCATGAACCTGCATCATAATCCGATCCGGCCTGTACCGCGGATGCACCCAAGCCAGGCCTCAATTGGACATGTCAGGCCTCTGCCGCGTCTGAACTGACAAAACGCCGCATTGGAGATAAGGCATCAGCTCCGGATCTGACTGCTCATGCTCACGCCCGGCGGCTCATGCCTGAGGTTTCCATGATCCATGACCGATTATCGGCCCAACTTATCCCCCAGCTTACCCTTGTGAAACCCGGGCAAGCTGCTGGAGCGTGTGATGCGCTGCGCCGCTGTCGACCGCCTCAGCAGCACGCGCCAGGCCGTCAACAAGCGAATCGGCCCAGCCGGCTACCAGAATCGCCGCGGCAGCGTTCAGCAGCGCCATGTCGCGGGCTGGTCCACGATCGGCGCCGGTCAGCACATCCAGAATCATTCTGCCAGCGTGTTCCAGATCCTTTGCTGTGACTGCCTCAAGCGGAGCATTCGCCAGCCCAAGCTCGCGCGGATCGATCATCATCTCGCGCACCTGATCGCGCTCCACGCTCACCGCATACGTGGGCGCTGCGATTGACAGTTCATCCAGACCGTCCCGGCTGTGCACCACCATCGCACGGATCGCGCCCAGATCGCGCAGGGCCTCAGCGATCGGCCGCAGAAAACGTTTGTCGTACACGCCCATGAGTTGCCGGCGGGCCCCTGCCGGATTGGTCAGCGGCCCAAGCAGGTTGAAGATCGTGGGAAAGCCCAGCGCAAGCCGCACCGGCATCACATGCCGCGTCGCTGGATGATGGTGAATCGCAAAGCAAAAGCATACGCCCACTTCATCCAGACACTTCGCCTGCACAGCGCGGTCAGCATCGATATTGACGCCAAGCTGCCGCAGCACTTCCGCAGAGCCGCGCCCGGTGCGCGAGCGATTGCCGTGCTTTGCCACCGCGCCGGGAGCAGTTGACACCGCATGAACCGGCTTATGCGCACGCATGACAGCAGCAGCAATGATGGCTGCGGCGGTGGAAACGTTGAAGGTCTTTGGCGCACCGCCCGTTCCTGCGGTATCGAGCAGCGATTCAGGTGGACACACCGTCGGCACACGATCAACGTGGCGTCGCATCACGCGCGCAGCGCCGAGAATCTCATCCGCAGTAGGCGTGCGCGTGGCGAGCAGCGCCAGCAGCGCGCCCATCTCGCCATGATGGCTTTGGCCGCTCATCATCGCCTCAAACGCCGCTGCGGCCTGATCCGCTGAGAGTGTCTGCCCGGCAAGCAGCATCTTGAGCGTGGGCGTGAGATCGCCCGGCTGGGCCGGACGGGGAAACTCCGGCGGCGCAGTCGGTTCAGCATGCGGATTGGCCGGCGATAAACGGTCAGTGTGATCAGAAAAAGTCATGGCCCTCATAGCCTCGGGCAAATTCACTTTTCATCAAGTCGCAGCTGCAATTCCCAGCCGTCTGGGTGCGCTGCAACAGCCGCTTTTGCATGCGATACGCTCCACATCAGCCAAAAAGCGCCGGTTCGCGAGCAAAAACCTCGAAATCGAGGGGAAAAGACGCGTGCATGAAATACATTGTGAACAATCCGCAGAAAACGCTGCAGCTTATGAGCACAACTCGCACACAACAGACCGTGCGAGGCTGGACAAACGAATCGTCGCGGTGGTTGTCAAAGGCGTGTCCTGCTGCGGTCAAGCAAGCAATAAACCTATACTCGCGTTGCCAATTTTCCCAAACCGCCTGCAAGCTCCAATCCGTCTGAACTATGCCGGTTCTTTTTGCTGAAGCCTACTTTCACACGATGGATCCGTTTGCGATCCAGTTCACCGAAGATTTCGGCATTCGGTGGTACGGCCTTGCGTATCTCATCGGTTTTGTCATTGCGTGGTGGTTTGTGCGCTGGGTCAGCCGGCGCGGCTGGAGCCCGATCGCGCCTGCTGCAGTCGGCGATCTGATTTTCGCGGTGATCATCGGCGTGGTGCTGGGCGGGCGGCTGGGCTATGCGTTGTTTTACCAGCCCGAACTGTTCATTACGTTTAGCAACAGCGTGCCCTTTTGGGATTTGCTTGCGATTAACAAAGGCGGCATGGCAAGCCACGGCGGGATGATCGGCGTGATCATCGCATGCATTGTCTTTGCCCGCCGCCACGCTATCCCGTCGCTTCATCTGCTGGATGTCGGCGCAGTTGGAGCAGCGCCGGGCCTTGGCATCGGACGCATCGCCAACTTCATCAACGGCGAACTGCACGGCCGCCCTGTGCCCAATCAGATCGATCCGCCCTGGTGGAGCATGAAAGTGCCGCAGGAACTGCACGAATGGGGGCCGGACCGCCTGGCGGATTTGCGCGATGTGGTCGATCACGTGGGCATCAGCCCCACCGAATGGACGATGGCGGTGCAGAGCATAAGCGCCACAACGCACCCGCCGGCTGAAGCGATGCAACTGGTGAACTGGGGCATCAAAAAGCTGATCGCAGCGACGCAGCAGGGCAACGAGGTGGTGATTGAAGGTCTTCGGCCGCTGTTGACGGCGTTTTATCCATCGCAGATTTTCCAGGCGATAACCGACGGCCCTCTGCTGCTGGCGATACTGATTCTTATTTGGCTCAAGCCGCGCAAGCCGGGCGTCGTCGGATCGTGGTTTTTGATTGCCTATGGCGTGATGCGCATTGCGACGGAGATGTTCCGCGAGCCTGATCAGGGGGTGGCGCTGCTGATGGGGCTGTCGCGCGGACAGGTGCTGAGCGTGTTGATGGTGCTGGTGGGGCTGGCGACGCTTGTAATCTGCAGTCGCCGCGATGTACCGCGCATGGGCGGTTTGTTTGCTCGCCAGCCGCATGAAGCTGCGCGGTGATCGTGGCTGGTTGGCTGATTATTTGTGCGGGGAAATATTCAAATTGAGCCAGTTCACGGATCAATTCCCGCAACTCTCGCCCGAAAACCAACTGAGCCGCTACCATACCAAACCCCAGAATCTCGACAGGTATGTTGCCGCTTGCCGCGGCCGGGGCAGTCTGGCCTGAGGCAGGCTGTCGGGATCAAAACATCTTGTTGTCTTGAAGACGATTTGCTTCTCGCAACCACTGCTCGGATTGCATGCCATGACGACAACCACTGCTGCTTCCACCCCCGCCGCCAAAGCTTCCGATACCCGTGGTCTCGCCGGCCAGACCGTTGGCGATACGCAGATCTGCTCGGTCAACCAGACGCAGCTCATTTATCGCGGCTATGAGATCGCCGACCTTGCCGCCAACGCCACATTTGAAGAAGTCGCGTTCCTGTTGCTGGTCGGCCACAAGCCCAGCGAAACGGAGCTCAAAGCGTTCAATGATGAACTGATTTCGTTGCGCGAAGTCGATCAGGAGATTCTCGACATCATCGGCAGAATCGCACAGCGGGCTACGGTGCATCCCATGGCGATTCTGCGCACCGGCGTGTCGCTGCTGGCGCACGTCGATCCGGAAGTGGAAGACAACTCGCCCGAAGCTGAACTGCGCAAAGCCAAGAGACTCTTGGCGAAGATTCCCACGATCATCGGCTACGGCCAGATGAGCCGCGACGGCAAGACGCCGGTGAAGCCCGATCCGTCGCTCAACCATGCTGCCAACCTGTTGTGGTGCATGACCGGCCAGAAGCCTTCGGAGCTGTACGCGAAGGTGATGGACGTTTCGCTGATTCTCTATGCCGAGCACGATTTCAACGCCTCAACCTTCACCTGCCGCTGCATCGCTTCAACAGAATCGGACATGCATTCAGCAGTCTGCGGCGGCATCGGCGCGCTCAAAGGCCCGCTGCACGGCGGCGCGAACGAAATGGCCATGGAAATGCTTAAGGAAATCGACCGCGACACCGCAGACGGCAAGATGACCGTTGAGCAGTGGATGCAGCGCGCATTTGCGGAGAAACGCAAGCTCATGGGCTTCGGGCATCGCGTGTATAAGAACGGCGATCATCGCGCAGGCATTCTGCGCGAGTGGGGCCTGAAAATCGCTCAGGAACAGGGACCCCAATCAACCAAGTGGTTCGAGCTTGGCGATACGGTGCAGAAGATCATGCTCGAACAGAAGAACATTCACCCGAATGTGGACTTCCCCTGCGGCATGACGTATTTCGTGATGGGCATCCCCGTGCCGCAGTACACGCCGATCTTCGTCGCTTCACGCATCACCGGCTGGTGCGCTCACATCATGGAACAGCACCGCGACAATCGCATCATTCGCCCGCTGGCCAACTACACCGGCCCCGCGCTGCAGAAGTGGAATGGGTAATCGCTGCGTGTTGAACGTCAGTCAGCTTCAGTAGCTGAGCATCAAATCTTGTCTTGTCTTCCCCATGCAGGCATCAGGCGACTGTTTCAGCAATTGTCGCTTGATGCCTGCTGTCCAAATTTATTGATGCTTTATGCCTCTTGCCTGATGATCACGCGTTGCTGTTGTTCGGATAATTCCACTGCTTGCCCGGCGTGTAGTTGAGCAGTTCATACAGCGCTTTTCGCGTCTGCATTTCGGGCAGAACCTCACGCACGCTGCCGTGCTGCTTGAGCGACGCCAGGCCGCGCATCACGTGACCCATCGCCAGGCGCATCATGCTCAACGGATAAATCACCAACTGGTAGCCAAGCTCCTGGAAGCGTTGCGCGGGGATATCCGGCGTTTTGCCGAACTCAGTCATATTTGCTAGCAGAAGTCCCGGCGAGTGCTTTGCAAACTCCGCAAACTCTTCTTCGCTGTGCAGGCCCTCGGGAAAAATCATGTCCGCGCCGGCTTCGCGATATTGATTGGCGCGGTCGATGGCATCGCTCATGCCTGTCACTGATCGTGCGTCGGTGCGGGCGATGATGATGAAATCGTTGCTTATGCGATGCTGCGCAGCGGCTGCGACTTTCTCCACCATGTCGCTGGCGGGAATAAGCGACTTGCCTTCAAGATGACCGCAGCGCTTGGGGAAGACCTGGTCTTCGATATGCAGCCCCGCTGCGCCGGCTCGCTCGTACTCCACCACGGTGCGGATAACGCATTCCACTTCGCCATAGCCCGTGTCAGCGTCAACGATGACCGGCAGCCTTGAAGCGTCAGCGATCTCGCGAATGGTGCGGGTCATTTCGGTGAGCGTAATCAGGCCAATATCGGGATAGCCCGCCACATTCGCTGTTGCGCCGCCGGAGATGTAGCACGCCTCAAACCCTATTTGCGCCACCGCTCTGGCGACCAGGGCGTTGAACGCGCCGGGGCACATGACGGTGCCGCGGGCCATGAGATCACGAAGTCTGCGTCCGGGATGCGTCGTGGTGTTCATAGCCGCATCTTACGCGAGACACTGCCTTTGCGTGTTCGCTCAACTGTCCAGGCGATATCTCTTTCGCGCTGCTGTGCAAAGCAAATCAGCGGGCAGCGCCCGAACCGCTTGCATTGGATGGAACAGGCGCAATCGGAGCTGCTGTCAGCGTGTCACGGTCGATGCGCGTCACAACGATGCGGTCGGCCGGCGCGCCGTCGCCCGGGCCGAGATCAATGCGCAATATGCCGCCCAATTCAAATTCCGCCAGCGCTGCTTCCAGCATGGGAGAAAGCGGCAGTTTGGGGTCGATCGGGCCGGTGGGTAGATACTTGCGCAGTTCGACTTCCGCATCGAGATTGTCATCTGCAATGTTCCAGCCTGTATCGCGATACGCGCTGACGATTTGCCTGACCTGCTGCTGCACCTTCGGATCGGCCTTGGCGGGATGGTCGTTGATGAGCAGATACGGCAGTGCGGGCGGAGCGGCTGAGATGGTGACGGTCGGGCCGGTCACGATCGTCCGCCGCCGGGCCGCAGCATCCTTGCGCGTTGAGGAAATGAGCTGCACCTTGGCTTCGCGAAGCGATCGGCGATCGCGGCCGTCTACCTGCACGTGCAAAATGCCGTAGAGATTGTGGGCTTCCAGCACATCTTCAATCAGCTCATCAGCCAGCCCGTTCTGATCTTTCCACCAGGCGTTGACGAGTTGGACCAATTCGGGCTGAACGCCCCAGTCATGCACCACCACATCGAAACCCTGTTGCGTGTACTCTGCAACAACGCGCTCCACGCGTGAGCGCACCTCAGGCCGATTGGGGTCGGCGCCATCCAGCAGCAGCAGCACAGGCCGGCCGGGATCAGTCGCAGTCGTGATGAAAGCCGCCGCGCGTCTTTCGCTGTTGCGGGGCGAGAAAATGCCCATGACGATGATGGAGCCGAGAAACAGAATCGACAGCAAGCCGATGATAATGGTGGACGCTGACGTATTCCCATGGCGGCGTCCGGTCACGCGATGACGATGCGCCGCAGCCCGATTGCGAATTTCACGCGCTCGAGCGCGGGCGGCCTTGACCTGCTCACGGGCAGCGCGACGCGCGCTGATCGCGCCGGCGCGCACCTGGCGGCTGATCTGCTCTGCATGATCGCGAAACGCATACGCATGCTCACGGAACATCCGCGCCTGGGCATGCATATCGGCCCGGGCTGCCGCTTCAACATCATCATCCGCGGCGGGATCGTCAACGCGATACGCGCCTGTCCACCAGTTGGTCACCGTCAGGCGCGGCCGGCGCAATGCATCGCTCCAGCCGCCATGGCGGGGCGCATTTCCATCGATGCCCGCCCGATTATGAGAGGACTTATCCGCAGCACCATCAGCATCAGCAGCGGATGCACGCCATGACGCATGCTGCGGCGGCAGAGGCGGCGTTGCTGAGGCTGCGCCAACTACGAACGCCGGTTCTTCCACCGACGGCGCATCGGCGGCTTCATGCTCGCTGCACATCGAGGGCAGGTCGGCCGGTTTGACCGCAAACGGATCGCTGGCGTGCATCACGAAGTTCAGGTCCGCCAGCATGGCGTCAACGTTCTGATACCGCTGGTGGTATTCGGTCATCGCCCGTCGCACGATCCACCGCAGCGCCTCGGGACTGGGCAGCGTAAAGCGGCTCAGCCCGCCATGAGCGGGGAAGGTGTTTTCGATCATGAAATACAACACCGCGCCGGCAGCGTAGATGTCGAACTTCGCGCCATCGACCTGATGCACCTTCACGCCTCGCAATGCCTGGCGGACCATTTCCGGATCGCGGAAATACTCCGTGCCGTGCGTGGTCAGCGTCATCGCGCTTTTCAGCGGCGTCACAAGGCCGAGATCGACCACGTGAGCCCGGCCGTCGTGAACAATGATGTTTTCGGGTTTGATGTCCTTGTGCCACAGCCCGCCCTTGTGATATGCCGCAAGCGTAGTGAGCAGGTCGTGCGTGTAGGACATCACGTGCTGCAGGCGGCGACGATCAAGCCCCCGCCCGCCGCATTCGCCGTGCATCTGGCGCGTGAGGATGCCAAGGTGATCGCCGGGGTGATAGGGCATCACGTAGTAGAACCGATGCTCATCCATGCCGTGGTCAAGCACATGACCAAGCTGCTTGGCGCACTCGAGGGCGCGGCTTTCGCGAACGATCTGAGGCAGGCTTGAACCTTCGGTGATCGCAAACGACTTGATGACGACCTGATCGGGCATGCCGACCGAGCCGCGATACGCCCGGCGTTTTTCCGGCGTGGGCTCGGCAACATAAAGCTTGGCGCCCGATCCACCGCTGCGTAACGAGCCGACGATGGTGTACCCCTCAAATTGACCGGTGCGACGGCTGGGCTTGTCGCTGCCGGGCGCTGCGTGCATGGCCTCGGGCACGCGCTGTTCCAGCCCTTCAAGCAGGCCGTGCAGCAGCAGGAACTTCAGCGGCCGCCGCAACACGACGCGATACACGCATGCAGCGCCGATCTGGCACTCAGCCTTGACGCGCTCGGCAAAATGCCCCGCTGCCGACCATCGGCCAAACATGATGTTCAGCGGCACCAAGGGCAGCAGCACCGCCATGGCGATCAATGAGCCGATAAACCGAACCGCATCGCTGAAAACACCGCCGACAAATTCAAAAATGTGGTTGATGAGCCACCCGATGCCGCGGAATGTCGCGCCGATGACGGCTCCGATTCCCTGAAAAAGCGGCACAGCGACGAATACCACCAGTAATACAAAGATTGTGACGGCGACGCTGAATATCAGGAATCCGCCCAGCAACCCTATGCCTGAACTCATGGCCGACCTCCGAGACCGCGCCTCAGCAGCAGGAGCGGCAACGGCACGAAACTTCCGTAAATCCGCATCCGCTGACAACGATAGACATCAGTGATGCACAAAAACGGCGTCAAATCAGCAATGTGACGCAGCAGGCACCGAACCGGGCTGTAGGCGTCCATGTGCATCCGCATTGGCGTTGTTCCGCGTTTGCCAGCGGAAGTTTCAGAATTGCCGCGACATCGCAGCTTCATCGTCCAGCAGCAACTGCGACTGCTGGTGGTAAATCTCGCAGAGCGCTTCGTCGAACATAGCGTCGTCGGAGCCAAGGCCGGCTTTGGTCAACTCGCTCGCTTCCTCGGGCGTAAAGCTGTAGAGGGTGATGATTTCCACCAGGCGGCGGCGGAGCAGCTCCCGGACCCGCTGCAGATGCCGGCTGACTGTCGGCTCGCTGATGCCAAGCTGTTCAGCAACATCCTTGCCCGGCATGTTGTCAAAAACACGCATCCGGTACACCTGAAACTGCATGAAGTCAGCTTCGGATTCAGCTTTGCGGATCGCAGCGTAGACCTTGGCGTGAAAGACGTTCCGCTGATAGATGTCATCCGCTTCGACGGTCGCTGCCTGGCTCATGAAGCGTTCATCAAGCTCAGCAGGCTTCCTGCCCCCGCCGCGCTTCAGAGCTTGCCTGCGATCGATCTCATCACCCAGAGCGTGCTTGGCGATGGAAAGCAGCCATGTGGAAAAGCGAGCGCCGCGATTGGGGTCGTAACGGTCGATGGAATCCGACAATGCTGCGAGCGTTTCCTGGGTGAGATCACGCACGGTTTCAATGCCCACGCGGCCTCTTCCCCACTTGGTCAATTGCGCCCGCAATACCGGGCCGAAGGTTTCCCACAACTCAAACCACGCTGCCTCATCGCGGTCACGCAAGCGCTTCACAAAACTTGTGGTGAGTGTGTTCATCACGGCAACCTGCTTAATTTCTTGTGTTTCTTCTGTCTTGTCGTGTCCTGTCCTGACCTGATGCAGCGGATTTTCACACCCGAGTCCGCCTGTTGGCCTAAACGGACAGAATGCCACGCGCACACGACCGCGCCCTCTGCGTGCAAGTGTACGACATCGCCAGCGGCGATGCCCGTCCAAAATCAACGGTTTGCAGACATCCAACCGTCCGAGAATCCCGCAAGAAATGATGGGAGAAATGACGGGAGCAGCATTTATTTTCGAGGATGGAGTGCAGCCCGCCTGCCTGAAGCCGCCATGCAGGCCTCGTACGGCCTGTTGAGTTGGAATGCTGTGTTGCTGCACTAAGAAGTAAGGCGCAAAAAGTGCAAAGTTTGTGAAAGCCCCATCGGCCGGCTCCTAATGACTTTCTTTGGAAGCATGGTGGGCTTCTCCGGATGACTGAGGCCGGCTTCGTTGAACAACCAGCAGCCGAGAGGCTGGCAATCGTTGATGATGAGTTGAAAGGAACAACCATGTTCATTACCCGATGCGTCTTAAGATGGGGCCTCGTGGGCGCTGTAGCGCTTGGTGCAGCAACCTGGCTGATTGGCGGCGACCGAGTGGCTGCGGGTCTGGCTTCGCTCCGCGGAAAGGCCCAAAGCGCTGTTGACAGACTGGTGGACGATCCGGTCGTGCTTCGGCGTCAGCTTCAGGAATTGGCCAATCAATACCCCGATCGAATTGCGGAAGTGCGCGGCGAGATCGCTGAAGTGGATCATCAACTCGCACAATTCAACCGCGATGTCGAAATCGCCCAGCGCGTTGTGGCGATGACCACCCGCGATCTTGGCGAACTCAAGACCCTGGTGGCCCGGGCTGAGGAACAGGCCCAAAGCACAGCACGGCCGGTGTCGATCCGCTTCGGCGGCGTGCGATTTGATATCGAGGAAGCCTACAACGAGGCTCGCCGCATCAATAACGTCAGAGGCACCTACCAGGACCGCCTGGCCCACGACCAGCAACAGATCGCCTTCCTCACCCAGCAAAAGGAACGACTGGCGGAAATCCTCAACAAGCTGGAAACGGAATACAACACGTTTCAGGCACAGCTCTGGCAGCTTGATCGCCAGATCGACGCCATCGAGCGAAATGAGCGGCTGATCACCCTCACCGAACAGCAGCAGGCCACGCTGGCCAGCTACGAGAAGTTCGGCAAAGTCGGCAACCTCAAACAGCTCGAAGGCAAGCTCGCAGAGCTTCGCGCCAAACAGGAAGCCCAGCTCGATTACCTGAGCAAGCGCGGCATCAACATGGATTACGAGAACAAGGCCAAGTACGAGCTCGACACCCAGGACGTGAATACCAACCCGTTCGAGAACTTGGAAATCGATCCGAACGCTCCTGCGATCGACGGCCAGACACCCGGCGCACAGCCTCGCAACAGCCGCGATCCAAAAAGTCTCGCATTCGCCGAGCCAATCGTGATCGAGTGACGCACACACCGCACAGCCAGCCTGTCAGCGTGTCGTCTCGATCGATCTATCTCCCATCACGGCAAGGCCCACGGATCCCGATCCGTGGGCCTTTTTGTGTTCCGTCTGGACCGCCAGCAAACAGCTCAAAGCCAATAGCTGACGTCCGAAAGCTGAAACCCGATTCCCAACCTGCTACCATTTCGCCTATTCCCGTTTCCCGAGTAACCGGGGTGATGTTTCAGAGTTTCAGGGGGCGGGAAGTGTTCCTCGACGATCAGCCGCTTTATTTATCGCACTTTCGCCATGCCCAAAATCACCATCAACGGCCGCGAGCTTGAGTTTCAGAAGGGCCAGACCATTCTTCAGGTGGCTCTGGACAACGAAATCGAGATTCCCCACTACTGCTATCACCCGGGGTTGTCGGTTGTCGCCAGTTGTCGCATCTGCCTAGCGGAAGTGTGGGCGCCGAATCCCAAGAACGACAACAAGCTCGAACCGATCCCCAAACTGCTGCCTGCCTGCCAGACGCCGTGCGGCGAAGGCCAGGTGGTGTACACCGACAGCCCCAAGGCCATCGCCAACCAGAAAGCGGTGATGGAATACCTGCTGATCAATCACCCGGTTGACTGCCCTGTGTGCGATCAGGCTGGCGAGTGCCACCTGCAGGATTACTCATACCAGTACGGCCGGGGACAGGCCCGCTTTCAGGAACAGAAGATCAAGCAGCCCAAGAAGGATGTCGGGCCGCATGTGCTGCTGTATTCCGACCGCTGCATCATGTGCACGCGGTGCGTGCGCTTTACCCGCGAGGTGACCGGCACCGCGGAACTGATGGTGGACGGCCGCGGCGCAATGGAGCAGATCGACGTATTCCCGGGCATACCGCTGGATAACGAGCTTTCCGCCAACGTAGTGGACATTTGTCCGGTGGGAGCGCTGCTCGATAAGGATTTCCTTTTCCAGCAGCGCGTGTGGTTCCTCACCAAGACGCCGTCGATCGACGGCCTGACCGCATCGGGCGACAACATTTCGATCGAGCACAGCAAAGGCGTGATCTATCGCGTCAAGCCGCGCACGAATCTGGAAGTCAACAAGTGGTGGATCACCGACGAAGTGCGCTACGGCTGGAAGTTCGTGCACAGCGATGACCGCCTGACCATGCCTCTGGTCAGGGGTGAAGAGCCTTTCGAACCATCCGAAGCGCCGTTGGCATATGACGCAGCGTATGCAGCGCTGGACCAGAAGCTCAGCAAGGCCAAGCAGCCGGCGGTTGTCATCAGCCCCATGCTCAGCTGCGAGGATGCGTATCTGCTGGCGAGCTATGTGCTGACGGTCAATCCGAACGCGATCTTGGCTGTCGGCCCGGTGCCATTCATGGGCGAAGACAAGACCTTCCCGGGCGGATTCAAGCTTTATGCGGAAAAAGCGCCCAATGCCCGAGGCGTGCGACGAGTGCTGGCGAAACTGGCTGCAGGCAGAAGCGTGCTGGAGTTCGACGCGTTTGTGTCGCTGCTGCAGAAACAGGGCGATGCAGGCATCGATGCGGTGCTGATGACCGGCAACTACCCCAGCGACTGGGTCACCGGCGATCTGCTGCAGGCAATCGACGCTGTGAGCGGCCGATTCGTCGGTTTGATTGACACGCTCAGGACAAAGCTGTGCGATCGCGCCGATGTGATCATCCCCGGCGCGACGTGGGCGGAAAAGTCGGGCGTATTTGAAAACGCCAACAACCGCCTGCAGGCATTCGAACGCGCCATTCAGCCGATCGACTACACCAAGAGCGAAGCGCAGATCGCACTGGATCTGGCAGCCCTTCGCACAGGCGAGCAACCTGCTGTTTACAACCCGGTTGCGGTGCGGCGCACCATGGCAGAAGCGCACGGCATGACCGAGTTCACCACGCAGGTACACATGCCGCCAGGCGAACTTGAAGTCGAGCCGGATATGGAACTGGTGGAACTGTAAGCTGCGTGACGTGATCAGAGTGAGCGGATCAGACAGGCAGACAAAAATGATCTGTCGAGGGTGATTCACCGCGGAGATCGCGGAGGAGGATTAAGGTTGCGACAGTGTTCGATGCTTATGCCGTCGCTTGCAGCGTGGATGATCCGCTCGGTTACGCTTTGTGCAGCAATTCACCATCCATTTCTATCTCCTCTATCTCCGCGTTCTCCGCGATCTCTGCGGTGAATCTGAATAATTCAGTGAGATGTCTGACCCCCTGCCCTCCTTGCCATATGCCAACGCCTTTCGCGGTCAGCGCGTGCTTGTCACCGGCGGCGCAGGGTTCATCGGCTCGCATCTGGCGCATCGGCTGCTTGAGCTTGGCGCTGCGGTGCGGGTGATTGATGATCTTTCCAGCGGCGCGGTGGAGAACCTGCCCGCTGATGTGGCATTTCTGCAGGCTTCGATCCTCGAGGACGGCCCGCTGCGCGAAGCGATAGCCGGCTGCCGATTTGTGTTTCATCAGGCGGCAATGGTCAGCGTGCCCGAAAGCGTGGAGCATCCTGACCGGTGTGCGATGGTGAATATCCTTGGCACCGAAAAGGTGCTGGAAGCAGCACGTGATGCTGGCGTGGCGCGGGTGATGTTCGCAGCGTCAGCGGCGGCCTACGGGGGCACTCCGAACCTGCCCAGCCGCGAAACCGACCTACCGGATTGCTGGTCGCCTTATGCCGCCAGCAAGGTGGCGGGCGAACTGCTGCTCAAAGCGTTCGCGCATTGCTACCCCATCTCCACCGTGAGCCTGCGCTACTTCAACATCTTCGGCCCGCGGCAGAACCCTAATTCAGCGTACGCAGCAGCGATCTCTGCCTTCGCCAAAGCGCTGACTTCGCCCGACGCTCAGCCGACGATCTTCGGCGACGGCCTGCAGACACGTGATTTCACCTACGTTGACAACGTCGTTCACGCCAATCTCCTGGCTGCAGCAAGCCCGCGCCAGTTCAAGGGCGAGGTCATCAACATCGGCACCGGTCAACGCATCAATCTCCTTGAAGCGATCAATCAGATGGCCCGCGTGCTGAAGGTTGATGCACAGTTCAAATACAGCCCGCCTCGGGCTGGCGATGTGCGCGATTCAGTCGCTGACATTTCCAAAGCCAAGGAACTGCTTGGCTACGAACCGATCGTCGATTTTGCCACCGGTATCGAACGCCTGCTGCGATACAACGATTGATCTCCAGCTTAGTGCGTTCATCGGCATGCGCCGCTTCGGCGACATGTTGCCTTGCCTTACCTATCGGCTGTCAGGCTTGATTTGTCTGGTTGTCGCCGCTGCTCTGCTGCTCTGTGAAGCGCTGGCGCGGTTTGATAGGTTTGGCGGGGTTGCCGCCGTAGATCGTCCACGGCTGCAGATCGCCGAATGCACAGCCGCGTGCGCCGAGGATAGCGCCTTCGCCCACGGTCACTCCCGGACCGACAAAAGCATCGGCTGCCACCCAGGCGTCATTGCCGATGGTGATCGGCGGGCGGATCAGCGGCAGATCGGGGCGATTGTAGTCGTGCGTTCCCGCGCACAGGTGGGCATGCTGGCTCACCGTTGCACGGTCGCCGAGCGTCACCGGCCCAAGGCAGTAGGCAATCGCGCGGTCGCCCAGACAGCTGTTGCGCCCCATCGTGAGATTCCACGGGCATTCCACGCGTACGGTGCGGCGAATGATGCATGTGGGATGCACCTTTGCGCCAAAAGCATTGAGCAGCATCACACGCCAGCGATTCCATGTGTGAAACGAGCAGCGAAACAGCGTGGCCTGCACGATCGCCCACAGCATCCGCAGCACCTTCTCACGGCGTGAATACGCGCTTTTGTGTCGATCTTCTGCACGCACCTGCATTGCCTGTGTCATGTCGAATCTCCCGGCGTGGATTGCTCGCGCATCTGCTGCTGCAGCTCGATGATCTTGAGTGAGATAAGCAGCTCGTACGCGGAGATGAACAGGCAGAAGCGCAGGCCGGTCAGGCCATCAAGAACTCCCAGGCGCAGCACGTACATGAAAAGGAATCGAAACAGCCACTTGGCGGGCAGCTTTGGATAAATGTAGTGCTTGATCCATCGCCGGCGCTGCAGCGGATCGCCGAAGAGTTTGGCGTCGATGGTGCCGGTGTCGGCTGCGTGCATCTGCCGCACGATTTCCTTCGCTTCCAGCGTGGAATAGCGATTGTGCTTGGCCATGTACGCTTCCAGCCCGCGGCGGTCGTTGTGCTCCATGTGTCCCTTGAGGAACGCAGTTGGGCCATCCACAATCATGTGTTCGTGCACCTCGCGTTCTTCGTACCGGGCACGGCCGCGCTTAAAGAAGCGCAGGTTCCAGCTTGGGTAGTAGCCGCAGTGCTTGATGCGTTTGCCGAGAAAGATGAAATAGCGGTTGATGTAAAACCCCGCTTCAGGCACCTCATCAACCGGCCGGGCCGCGATGGCCAGCAGTTCATCGCGCAGCTCGGGCAAAATGGCTTCGTCGGCATCGAGAATGAAAATCCAGTCCGCCTGCAGGGGCAGATTGTCCAATGCCCAGTTTTTCTGTTTGGCGTAGCCGAGCCACGGCCGAATGACCGCGTTCGCACCGGCCTGCTGGGCGATCTCGCGCGTGCGGTCGGTCGATTCGGAATCCACCACGTGGACAGCATCGGCCCAGTCCATCACGCTGGCCAGCGCATGCGGCAGGTTCAGCTCCTCATTGAACGTGGGGATGATGATCTCGATATTGGATCGGCCAGAGTGTTTCATGCGTGCATCTAAGTGGCGGCTTCGCTGCCGGTTGTGGTACTTATCGTCCAATCGGTCGGTTCGGCTGGGAAGAGCAGAAGAATTGGAGCATCCAATAACCTCTGCAGCAGGTGCGCTCTGTGATTGTGGCCCCCTCGTCGGTTCGCGCAGCAGCACCATACCCGACGCCTTGTTGTGCTGCGCTTGAGCGCTGCACCAATACATTGTGCTGAATTTCCCCCCACAGACTCGCCAGGCAGCACAATGACGTTGAGCCGCCAGAATGCATTGCGTGCCCTGTCCTGCTTACGACGTGCCTGAGAATGACGCAAGCGAAGCTGAACGAGACCGGCAGTTTGTGCGTAGAGGCTTGCTGCGGGCAGCATGCCGGCCATGGCGGCGCAGTTGCCGTTTATCGGGCAGGAAACAGCATTTATCGCAGTTGCAGGGACATCACAATCGGCTTTCGCTACACTCCACCGCCCGTACAGCGGCGTCGCCAGAACTCCAGTTGAAGCACCCGGCTGATTGAACCGTTAAAAGAAAGAGTTGCGCCGACATCCGCTGGCGTTATCGCACCAAATATGAAGGATTATCACGAACATGCGCGTTCTCGTCACAGGGAGCAGCGGGTTGATCGGCCCAGAAACCGTTTGCTGTTTCGGCACCATGGGCTTCCCGGCCGATGCTCTTGCCGGTGACGGAATGACTGCAGCATGCATCAGTCGTAAGCCGCCGATGCCCGCTTTCCGCAACGCCAACTGGACATGCAACCGGCGATTGGCTTTGTCATTGCCGCACAATGTGGAGGAACGGTTGCTGAGACGGATCTCAAATCCGATCAACGCCTGAGAATGGACGGTCAAGACTGGAAACGCGCATGCGTCTGACGATCATCAATCAGTTTTATGTCCCCGATCTCAGCCCGACGGCCAATCTTGCGGCCTCGCTGGCTGAACATCGCGCAGCACGCGGCGATGAGGTGACGGTGGTGGCCAGTCGCGGAGGCTACGTTCCAGCCTCGCGGAGCCAGGCGATTCGGGATAAGCAGGCCAACCCGCGTGTTTATCGCGTGTGGACGCCACAACTGGGAAAAGGCAGCGCGATCAGACGCGCCATCGACTATGCGACGTTTTATGTGCTCGCAACCTGGCGCATGCTGCGACTGCCGCGGCAGGATGTGATCATTTCGCTCACAACCCCGCCATACATCACACTGGCGGCGTTTCTTCACCGGCTGCTGCACCCCAGGACTCGAATCATCCAGTGGAACATGGATTCGTTTCCCGAAGGGATCGAATACACCGGCGCGCTGCGCCCCAATTCGCTTCCCAGCCGCATCATGGGCAGGATCAATCGATTCATGTTTCGGCGACTGGATCGACTGGTCTGCCTGGATGAAGCAATGGTCACGCTGTGCCGCAAGTATGAATCGGCGGATCGCCCGCTCCCTGCAGTTGTCATCCCCAATTGGGAAAAACTCAGCACGTATCCAGCCAATCAAACAGTCGCGCCCTGGCCCGCAGCCAAGCAGCTTGGACTGAAGGAGTTTGTCGTTCTTTATTCAGGAAACGCCGGTTACGGCCATCAGTTCGATACCGTTCTCGCTGCAGCCGACGTGCTGAGGAACGAGCCTGTGACGTTTCTTTTTGTCGGCGGCGGGAAGCGCTGGCCGGAGATCGAAAAGCAGCGTCAAAGCCTTGGGCTGGACAATGTAGTGTTTCACGAATATGTGCCCAAGGAGCAAACCGCAAGCGTGATGTCGACCGCCGCTTGCGCGCTGATTACGCTTCGCGATGACGCTCTGGGCATCAACAGTCCAAGCAAACTGCACGCGAACCTGGCAATGGGGTTGCCGATTCTGTACGTCGGTCCGGAAACGAGCAATGTGGATGCAGCGATTCAAAAGTATCGCTGCGGATTCAGTCTCCGCCACGGTGACCGCGACGGGCTGGTGCGAGCGATTCGGACGCTTCTCAATGATCCGCAGCTGCGAGAGCAGTATCGTGTCGCAGCACGGGCTGCATTTGAAAGCGCCTACTGCGATGAACGTTCGCTGGCTGCCTTTGACCGGATCATCGATCCGACTCCAGCCGCAAATACCCAGCCGACCGGCGCAGCCGCCGCGCCGGAAACCAATGATGCTCCCTGCCACACCACCCACGCCGCAGGAGATGGAACATGACCAAACAGAGTGTTTCTGGATTCTTCGACGTTTATGCCCGCGACTTCAACGCGATCTATGGAACGCGAAACACGCCGTGGTCCAATCTGATCAACAAGCTGTTTCGTCAGAGCATGCGCAAGCGGTTCGAGATGACCCTGACAGCGTGCGATCCGGTCGCTGGACGAAGCGTGCTTGACATCGGCACCGGCCCGGGCCACTACGCAATCACGCTTGCGCAGCGGGGCGCGGGGCGGGTGCTGGGGCTGGACTTTGCCCAGGGCATGATCGAAGTTGCACGTCGCAATGCCGAGCAGGCCGGCGTTGCTGATCGCTGCACGTGGACGTTCGGCGATTTCACCACGTTTCAGACAGATGAAACCTTCGATTACTGCATTGTGATGGGCTTTATGGATTACATTGAAAAGCCCCGCGAGGTGATCGACAAAGTGCTCTCGCTCACCAACCGCCGCGCCATGTTCAGTTTCCCCGTTGATGGCGGCTTGCTGGCGTGGCAGCGCAAGCGGCGTTATCGCAAGCGCTGCGAACTTTATATGTATACGGAACAGCAGGTCCGCGATCTGTTTGCGCATCAAACGGAGTTTGATGTCAGGATCGACAGGATCGGACGCGACTTTTTCGTCATGGCTGAACGAAAGAACAGCAAGTGATGAACCGCACCGGCTCAAATTCAAAAGACATTGTGAACGCCTTGTCGTTCGACATCGAAGACTGGTTTCACATGGTTGAAATTGACGCCGTTCGCGATCCCGCGCAATGGCCAAACCTGCCATCGCTTGTGGAAGAACAGACACGGTGGATTCTCACTACGCTCCGAGCTGCGAAGGTCAGAGCAACATTTTTCATTCTTGGGTGGGTGGCGGAACGGTATCCGCATCTGGTGCGCGAAATTGCCGCCGACGGCCATGAAATAGGAACGCATTCATATTGGCATCGGCGCGTGGATGGACTGAGCCGGGACGAATTTGAAGAAGACCTGCGCCGGTCGATCGAGGCTATCCAGTCCGCCTGCGAAAACGTGAACGTGATGGGGTTCCGTGCGCCGTCTTTTTCCATCATTCCCGGAACCGAATGGGCATTTGACGTGCTGCACGATCTGGGGCTTCGCTACGATGCGAGCTTGTTTCCGGCCCAGCGTGGCCACGGCGGTTATCCGTGTCCGGTCCATGCGCATCAGTTTGAAGGCGCGCCGTCCGGTCGGCCGATGCTGGAACTTCCGATGAGCGTAATGCGATTCGCCGGTCGAAAGCTGCCTTTTTCCGGTGGCGGCTACATGCGATTGTTCCCAAAGTGGCTGATTCGCCGCGGCTTTGATCAGCTAAACGCTCAGGGCATCCCCACTGTGGTGTATCTGCACCCGCGCGATTTTGCCCCGGACTGTCCACGCGTGCCCATGCCGTTGAAGCGCCGCTTTCAAAGTTATGTCGGCCTAGCGAGCACTAAGGGCAAGCTGCAGATGCTGTTGGAGCGCTACCGGTTCAGCACATGCGCTGCGGTTCTGGGCCTTGAGCCGGTATCGTAATGTTGTTGCCGTAACGTATGCGGGATCTGCATTCAATCGCTGCGATTGCGGTTCGCATTTGCCCGACCCACATCACTAAGTGAGAAATCCTGAAATGCTCCGGCTGATCATCGCCATTCGTGTCTCGGATAGCGGCGGCGAAGCTCCTTTTTGACTTCCGGATACAACGTCTGCCAGAAGCCGCGCAAATCGCTGGTTACCTGAATCGGCCGAAAGTTCGGTGCGAGAATCTCCAGCAGCACTTCCTGACGACCGCCTGCGACGCGCGGCGTCTCATGCAGATCGTACAAATCCTGAATCTTGGCCCGAGCACGCGGCGGAGCGTCAATTGAATACGACAAGCGCATTCGATAACCGCGCGGCAACTGCAGCGTCCGTGGCGCCATACGTTCCACAAACTGCTGATCGTCCCATGACAGCGCATCGCGCACTGCCTGCAGACACGGCCGATCTCTGATCTGACTGTACCGCGTCGCGCCGCTTACTATCTCGTGCAGGATTACCGCGATGTCGTCATCGCTGTACTCAATCAAGCCGCGCTCGGGAAACCACTTTGCAACACAGCGCGTGCGGGCGATCCATTGCTCAACCTCTTCATTCCAGTGCGTCAGTGCGAGCTGGCCTTGCATGATTTGCTGCACGAGCAGTTCCGCAGCATCAGCCGGATTGACCTGCGAGCGCACGGTGCGCGCGATGATCAGTCCGTCGTAGATCTGCTCCTGCACCTGCTCAACAGCCTGGCTTTCAGGATTCCAGCGTGTTTCGATGCGCTGGCTCAAACTGTGCGGATGCACTTCCTCCAGCCACGCAGGATCGATGCGGCTGGCCAGTGAAAGCTCCGTTTGCGCGCTGTCGCCCCGGCCGACCTCGCGCACATCAAGCGCCAGAAGCAGCCCCGGATCGCGCACCACGCTTTCACGATCGAGCACAACCCGCCGCCGGCTGGCCATGGCGCAGTGCAGCCGCTGAGCGTCGAGCCGAACCGCAATATGATCGGGAAAACCTACAAGCAGCGACTTGAGAAGGTCATCGGCGCAGTTGTCGCCATCCATCGACAGCTTCAGTCGCTGACACACGCCTTCCAGCAATCGGCGCGACTGCTGCACTTCGCGGCAGGCAATCACATTGACATTCAACAACTTGCTTTGATGACGATCAAAGCGCGCCGCTGCAAGCTCTTCAAACACATGCGCGCGTGTGAGAAGATCCGATTCAGGTTCATCATCGCGCAGATAGCGTTGCAGGAGATGCGCTTGAGGTTTTTCAAAGACATCGCGCTCGCTCACCAGCGCGACAGCAAGAATCGCCCGCGGCAGACAACCGCGATCTGCCGCTTCCATCAGCGTGCGCGACAAACGCGGATGAATGGGAACGCGCGCCATTTTTTTTCCCAGCGCGGTAATGCGGCCATGTTCGTTCGTCGCGCCGAGAAGTGCCAACAACTTTTCCGCGCGCTCGACCGCTTCTTCTCCGGGCGGCTCAAGCCAGGGAAAGTCCATCACATGATCAACGCCCATCGATTTGAGCTGCAAAACCGCTTCCGCCAGATCAAGCCGCTGCACTTCGGGGCTTTCGTGATCGGCGCGAGCTATATGTTCGCGCTGCGTCCACAACCGCATGCACACGCCGGGACCAAGCCGCCCGGCACGGCCGGCACGCTGATCGGCGGACGCTTTGCTGATCGGCTCCACGCGCAGCACGTTGAGCGCCCGCTGCGGCTGGTAGCGATGAATCTTCGCCAGACCGCTGTCGATCACATACCGTATCCCCTCAATGGTGATGGATGTTTCCGCCACGTTGGTCGCCACCACCACCTTGCGCTTCGCGCATGGCTGCATGGCGGCGTCCTGCTCGCGCAGCGGCAGCGCGCCGTGCAGGGGAAAAAACTGAACGGCCTGACACGCCGGCGAACCTGCAAGCTGTCGCTGGCACGCTGCGATCGTGCGGTTGATCTCATAAACCCCCGGCATGAAGATCAGCACATCGCCTGAGTCTTGTTGCGATTCTTCTGCTGCAAGCAGTGTTGCAAGTGCATCGGCTGCCAAATCCCAGCAGGGTTTCTGAGATGGTTTTGGCAAGTAACGAATTTCAACGGGAAACAGCCGCCCGCCTGCCTGCAGCGATTCGCATTGCAGATATTCAGCGATGCGTTGCGCATCAAGCGTTGCTGACATGACAATCAGCTTCAGATCGGGGCGCGTTGACTGCTGCAATCGCCTGAGCAGCCCCAGGGCCATGTCGGCAGCGAGATTGCGCTCGTGAAATTCATCAAGAATCACCGCATCAACGCCGGAGAGAATCGGATCACTCTGCAGCAGCCGCAGCAGAAGGCCTTCGGTCATGAAACGAATGCGTGTCTGCGGCGACACTTGCCGCTCGTGCCGCGTCTGGTAGCCGACGACTGAACCGATCGCGCAGTTCATTTCGCTGGCCACTCGATGAGCGACCATGCGCGTGGCCAGCCGCCGGGGCTGCAGCACGATGATCTGCCCGGAGGTTTTGGGCATGGCGTGATACAGAATCTGTGGCACCTGCGTGGTCTTGCCCGAACCGGTCGGCGCGGTAAGCACAAGGCGATTGGATACTGCCATGTGCTCTGCGATCTGCTGCTTGATTTCCAGAATGGGAAGCATGGGATTTGCGAGCCAGTTTCAGTCGAACGCGACAAAAAGGCTATGCGATCCGCGGTCATTACAAAGCCCACGGGCTGCGAATCGCAGCGGGCAGCACAGCAGCGGCTCATCGCGCCAGCCAGACTGACGCCACTTGCGATGCCTGGCTTGTTGAAGATCGTGTGTTTTGGCTGTTGACGTAGACGATGTCGGCCGTAGGATGCCCATATCTGATTACGGCCCAGTCGCGCGAGAGCGCGGCTGAAGGAGGTTTACTGAATGTTACCGAAAGAGCCCCCCAAAGTGGGGCAGATGGGTTTTCTGTACATCCCCCCCTACCGGGTGCAGGGCATCAGCATCGCTGGAGAGCAGACCTGCGTGCAGGTGCCGGAGCTTGATGTCGTGTTCGACATCGGATTATGCCCGCGCATTGCGCTGGCGTCGCCGTATGTCGCAATCAGCCACGGGCACATGGATCACATTGCCGGCCTGCCCTACTACTTCAGCCAGCGCATGTTTCAGAAAATCGGCGTGGGCAAATGCGTGTGTCACGCAGCCATTGCGCGGGCGATTGAAAACATGATGGCGGGCTGGGTCGCGCTGGAGCAGCAGCGCACGCCGCACGAGGTCATCGGCCTGGAGCCTGACGAGCAGATCGAGATCAAGAACAACATCTTTCTGCGCGCGATCGAAGTGCGCCACACCGTGCCGGCGATGGGCTACGCGGTGATTGAAAAGCGCAGCAAGCTCAAGCCCGAGTTTGCCGATCTGCCGCAGGAAAAACTGCGCGAGCTGAAGGCCTCGGGCGTGGAGATCACGCGCACGATGGAGATTCCGCTCGTGGCGTATACGGGCGACTGCGAGCTTGGGCCGTATCTGTTCCGCGATGAATTCGCCAATGCGAAAATCGTCATCAGCGAATGCACGTTCCTTGAAGATGAACACCGCTCGCGGGCAAGCATCGGCAAGCACCTGCACATTGACGACATCGGGCGTCTGCTGCCGGTCTGGCAAGCCGAGGCGGTCATTTTGATTCACCTGTCCCGGCGGACGAACATGGGGACCTCGCGCGAGCATCTGTTGAAGCTCGTAGGCGAGGAAGCGGCATCGCGGGTGCATTTTCTGATGGACTATCGCACGAATCGCCAGCGGTATGAGCGTCAACTGGCCGAAGCGACCTGCGCAGCCAAGTCGCGCTGACGTGTCCCGTAATCATCGCGGCAATCGGTTGACGCTTGGCAAATCGCGCCGTACATTGCGTGCAGCCGTCGCATCGGCGCACACGTGAGAATGATCGACACCGGCGGGTGGGACTGCCGGGCGCCGTGCGAAAGAACATGACACCTCAACGCTCGCAGCAGTGAGGCCAGACTGATGGGGCGACCCGATCCGCAAATCAGGGACGCGATGCTTGCGCACCTGAGGCAGAACTATCCCAGTATGTGCAGGCACTGGTTCGACGACATCGAACCCCTGGACATGTCTGGAGGCACGCTCAAGCTGCTTGTGCGCGAGCTGGTTCAGCTGCGCTACCTGCAGCGGTGCTGCGTGGCGCAGTTCACCGAGGCTGCGCAGGTCGCTACCGGAAGACTGCTGGCGGTGCGGTTTGTGGGCGAAGAGGATCTCAACAGCCCGGACCATGACGAGCGCGGCGCAACGCCCGCAACCGGAAAAAGCGCTCGTGAATTCGGCCCGCTTGCGGCTGACGATGACATGATCCTCAGCCCGGACTACTCCTTCGCCAACTTTGTGATCGGTCCGGGCAATCGTCTGGCCCATGCCGCAGCGATCGCCGTTGCGCAAAAGCCGGGCAAGGCGTACAACCCGTATTTCATCCACGGCGGCGTAGGCCTGGGCAAGACGCACCTCCTGCAGGCGATCTGCCAGGCTTCGATGCGCAGCAACCCGCACATGCGCATCTATTACATTTCCTGCAACGGGTTTATGACGCAGTTCCTCGACGCGGTGCAGGCGGGTCAGATGGCTGAGTTCCGCCACCGATTCCGCAATGTCGATCTGCTCATCATCGATGACATTCACGATCTCTCCAAGCGAGACCGCACGCAGGAAGAGTTCTTCCACACCTTCAACAGCCTGTACCAGGCGGGCAAGCAGATTGTGCTCAGTTCCGACGCCTCTCCCGCGGAGATCCCCGCGCTGGAAGAGCGCCTGGTGAGCCGATTCAACAGCGGCCTGGTTGCGCGAATCGAAAAACCCTGCTACGAAACCCGTGTCGCCATCGTCAAGAGCAAAGCCAGCCTGCGCAACCTGCCCATGCCTGACGATGTGGCCAGCTACATTGCTGCCCGGATCGATTCCAACATTCGCGAACTGGAAGGCGCGATCACCAAGTTGCAGAGCCTGGCCATGCTTAACCGCTGCCCGATCGACCTTGAGCTGGCCAAGCAGGCTGTGGGCGAGCCCACCGGCGGCAACGGCGCCCCCGGACCGACCATCCAGACCATTCTCGACACCGTCAGCGCGTTTTACGATGTGCGGCTGACCGACCTGCTCTCCAAACGCCGGCACAAATCCATCGCCCGCCCGCGGCAAATCGGCATGTGGCTGGCGCGAAAGCACACCCGCTACAGCCTGGAAGAAATCGGCAGCTACTTCGGCGGCCGGGACCACACCACCGTCATGCACGCCATTCGCACCATCGACGCCCGACGCGGCTCCGATGAATCGCTTGACCGCGAGGTAGCGCGGCTGGAGCAGCAGCTTGTGCCGGAAAGCTCGTCGATGACCACTGAAGTCAGCTGACGCAGACTGCAAAGCCTTCCAATGACAGCAGCAACGCTGCGTGCAATATCTGGCGGAACTGCCGCGGGGAACCACCCTTGCAACTGCACGTCCATCGGACGATTGCGCGGTTGTTTCTGAGTCAGGCAATAACCCTGTCAAAACGCAAACAAGCTGGCCGTACACCAGAGAATATCTTGCGACAATCGGGCTACCCGTGTCTGTGGATAACTTTGCAACTACCGTCGGCCTGCGCCGGTCGGATCAGGGCATTGGAGGGCCGGTGAAATCACCCGCAGCCGGAATTTGGTCCCAGGGAGCAAAGAGGCCGGCGCCAGCCGGGCGTCACCGGAACGCTTTCGGCATGTTATCCACATCGACCGTTGACCGTAAATTTATGGATTTCAACAACTTACACCAATAATCTTCAGTCATACACAGACCGTCAGGGCGTACTACGAAGAGGATGAAGAAGATTCTTTCATGTTGTCATCTCTTGCTGCACGCTTCTTCAACAGATTCGTTCCTTCAGACGGTACCGCAGCACAACAGAGCAGCAAAATCATCGCTGTGGATAACTTGTGAGAATCCCCGCAAGTCGGACCGGCTTGCATGGTTCCAACTATCGTCCGGATAACCAGTTATGCATGGACAGATGTGCGATGCGACTGCTCGCCACAAGCCCGCAATACTTTGCGCATCTTTACTCTGTACGTCATCGCTCCTGCTGCCTGAAGACAATTCCACGCATGGCATGTGGGCAATAGCCTTGAGGAATTTCAGATGCCGTTGTGCCCGCTGGTGATTGCTGCGGCCGTCTCGCGGATCAGCGCCCATGCCTGCTGGACGTGCTGGCGCTGGGTATTTGTCTGGCCTACACACAGTCGCAGGACAAATCGCCCATCCAGCCGCGTGTGTGTGAGGTAGATCCTGCCCGTGGCGTTGAGCGCATCAAGGAGCTGCTGGTTTGTCTCATCACGACCGCGCAAGCGAAAGCAGACCAGGTTGAGCGGCGGTTCTGTCACGAGTTCAAATCGCGCATCGTCCCCTACCCATTGGGCAAATTCCTGCGCCAAAGAGACATGCTCGCGCACGTGATGCTGCAGGCCTTCTATGCCGTAGTGGCGAATGACAAACCAGAGCTTCAGCGCCCGAAAGCGTCGGCCGAGCGGAATCTGCCAGTCGCGATAATCGAACACCGCACCGGATTCGGTGGCTTTGTTCTTCAGATACTCCGGCAGCACGCTGAGCGTTTTGATCAGGGCCGCCCGGTCTGCGACGAAGAAACAGTCGCAATCAAAGTTGGTGAACATCCATTTGTGCGGGTTAAAGCAGTAGCTGTCAACCAGTTCCAGTCCGCTGTGGATCCACCGGAACTCCGGACACACCGCAGCAGTGCCGCTCATCGCGGCGTCAACGTGCAGCCAAGCGTGCGGCGCATGCCGACGGACAACCTGGCCGATGGCGTCGACCGGGTCGATGGCGTTTGAAGACGTCGTACCCACCGTAGCGCATACAAAGCACGGCGTGAATCCGGCGGCAATGTCGCGCGTGATCGCCTGCTCCAGAGCTGCGGGATCCATTGCATATCCGGTGCGGGCCGGCGCATCGATCACGCGCAGGTTTTCGCGGCCTAAACCGGCGATCATCATTGCTTTTTCGATTGACGAGTGCGCCTGCGCTGAGGCGTACGCGGTCAACTGCTGCTGCGTGAGGCCGTGCTGATTGCTGCGGTATGCTGTTGCACGTTCGCGGCCGACCAGCAGCGCGCACAGCGAAGCGCTGGAGGCGGTGTCCTGGATGACGCCCCCGCCAGCGGTTGATGATTTGAACTGCTCAGGCAGGCCCAGCAGATCAACCACCCAGTCGAGCACATGTGTTTCAAGTTCGGTGCATGCGGGGCTGGTGGTCCACAGCATGCCGTTGACGCCCAGCGCGGCGGCAAGCAATTCGCCCAGAATCGACGGGCCGGAATTGTTTGCTGGGAAAAAGGCGTAGAAGTTCGGCGATTGCCAATGCGTGATGCCGGGCATGATGATGCGATCGACATCAGCCATGATCTGAGCAAACGGTTCACCCTGCTGAGGCGGGCTGGGCGGGAGCTGGCGACGCAGCTCTCCGGGATTAAGTGTGGAAAGAACCGGAAGCGAGTCGACGCGTTCCATGTACGAGGCGATCCATTCGATCAGTTCATGACCATGCTGGCGAAACGCTTCTGTGCTCATGTGCGCAGAAGAGCCGCGATCGAACGGAAAGGACATGCAGGGTCATCCTTATAAAGCAACAATGAATGAATAATGCAGACAACAAACATGTGTGCGGTCGAGGGAACGCAGCAAGAGCGATGATTGGTTGATTGTAATCGCGGCTGCGCAATCGGTCTTGATTCCTATCAACAGACGCATCCGCACGCGCGTACCGTTTCGTTGTTCAGCATCGCAGCAGGGCATGCGGGCAAACCGTGCCGCGTCGTGCCGCTCGTTGCGCGTTCATTCTGTTGCGTTGCTCGTTGATTTGCCAGTATTCCCAGCGATGGTGCACGAGCCTTGTTCATTCGATGCTGCATCAATCAAAGAGGAACGTTACCCGTGCTGTGTCAGCGTGCGTTTATGACGCAATGGACAGATTCATTTTTCGCAACGAAGCCGACGCGCTGCGATATGGCGGGTTTTTCGTTGCCATGCGTGCTTCACACTCACTGATACTGGTACTGATCCCGCCCCGACCGTCAACACACTTTTGGAGGATTCTTCCATGCGTTATGTCAATGCCAATATGCTGATCGCCCTCGCCGCCAGCGCGGCGCTGCTCGGCGGGGTGGGCGGCTGCGAGCGAGAGCGGCGGGTCGAGCCGCTGACTGCATTTGAAAACCCTGTCGAGTTCGGCCTTGTTTCCAGTCATCGGGAGGTGGTTGTGGGTGAAGTGGTGACCGTCACCACCGAAACCCGAAATTTGTTCGGCCGAGCGGCGGATATTGAATGGAGCGCCAACGGCGGCATCGTGGAAACCGAGCAGAACGGCCGCGTCGCACGAGTGCGGTTCGAACAGCCGGGAACCTATACCATCATGGCGAGGCTCCGGGCTGAAGATGATTCGATCATCCGCACCGATTCGGTGACTGTTAATGTTCGCCCGCTCATGCCTGAAACCCATTTCGATCAGCGCGACAGCACAATTCGGCAGCGGGAGCGGGACGACATGATGGACAACATGAATATAAGTCCGTGAGATGGCGTTCGCCTTCACTTTCATGGCGGGCGGCTGTGGGTGACACACCGGCACATCCACGGTCGCCCGCGCCAAGGCGGACGAGATAATGCGATTGGATGTGATGATGCAATCGCGCTGCACCGCGCACAATGTGCATTACCGGCGCTGCGCAGTTGCTGCATTCACCCAGAGCAGCGCAATGCGCACTGACAGATGAGCCTGCTGTCCGGCAGCAAGAATGAAATCAATTAGTGGACAATTCGCATAACCAGCCCTGGCGCCCGCCGATACCGTCTGAGAGTAAGCCGCCCTCAGCCGCACATGGGCCTGATGTGCGGCATTCGCTTCTGCTTGTTGTTGATCGTTGCCGATGCGCCTGATGGATAGAGGAGCGCCGCCATGGGACTGCTTGCATGGGCATTTATTTTTCTGGTCGTGGCCCTGGTCGCAGCGCTGTTCGGGTTCACCAAGGCAGCAGCGGGCGCGGCGAGTCTTGCTAAGGTTCTGTTTGGCATTTTCCTGGTCATCTTCATTGTGCTGCTGATCATGGCGCTTCTGGCGAGTTCCTGATGCCGCCGCATCGCCTGATGAGTTGCCCGCGGTGATTTCATGTTCACAGTGTTGAAAGGAGTTCCATATGCTCGGTTGGGCGCTTGCATTCCTGGTGATTGCGATTATCGCGGCTATTTTCGGATTTGGAGGAATCGCCTCCGGCGCCGCCACGATCGCGCAGGTATTGTTTTATATCTTCCTGATCCTGTTCATCGTCAGCCTGGTTGCCGGGCTGATGCGGCGATCGCCCAGCGCGTAGCGATGCGCCGACACAATGACCCGCATCATCCGTCAATCAACAACAGCAGCATTGGCAGTATTCAAGCATAGTCTCACGCGTTTTATTCGCACGACCGGCTTGCCCTGCAATAATGATGATGATGATGCGGGATCAAACACGTGTGCTGTACTGAATGCCTGTGCGGATGAACCATTTTATTGAAGGAATGCTTTCATGAAGCAGTTACTGCGAACGTTGATATTCACATGCGGTTTGATTCTTGCAGGAGCCGCCCTGACCGCCTGCGAACAGGAAGGGCCGATGGAACGCGCTGGCGAACGAACTGATCGTGCAATCGAAGACGCCGGCAAAGCTGTAGAGGATGCTGGCGATACGATTCGCGACGATCTGGATCGGCGTTGATCGATACGCACGCCTGTTGTGCAACAGAAGATCAACAGTCAAGCAGGTCGATGCATAACAAGCCAGGCCAACAGCATGACAGGCCATCGCTTTCCGTGAGCGTCCTGCATCATCGCCTGCTGGCTTCTGGCTTTTGTTGTTGCTGTGCGCTGCGCGATTGATGTGTCGGCATATTCGCGCCACACATCCTGCGCTTCGCAACAGCGCGGCGACGGTTGCATTGGATCAATGCCGCGCCAGCCCTCTTGCTCTTTGTTCAGATCAGAAAGCAAAAAAGCGCCTCGCCGAACAGATCCGACGAGACGCTTCGCAACGGGGATGCCACAGTAGGAGTAGGAGTGAGTGATCAAACGCGCCTTATGACATTGATCGGGACGATGTCGCGTGCAGAGTTGTTTCATGCTGACAGCGTCAGTTATCTGAGAGACGCATGTGTTCAACGAATGAAAAACCTATGTGCAAGGGGATTCTTCACTTCACCGCCCCGCTGCCATAGTGCCGCGATCCATTGCCGTTGCCCGAATCTCCTTTCGCCGCCTCTTTACCTCTTTTTCATTTGCCGCACTGTGGGCGGTTGTTTATCACATCACACATTTGTGCGGAAAAGCGAATCAGAAGGTAAAGCAATCCTGCGCACAGCACCATTAGTAAACAACAGTAAATCGCAGTCGCACAATGATTGCTTCTCACGTCGGTGAAACATCACCAGCATCGTCACCTTGAGCACGTTCCCGCCGCCTACCGCCACCGCTATGCATTACGCGTTTCGCCAGCATCACCCGACGAGTCAGATTGCAGCAGTTATGAATCCGATGCGCCGATCGACTATCCGGCTCATCCAGTTTCGCGTTGGCGACGTTCCCGTTCATCCGCCCGTCGGCGCGATGCCGCTGCAGCTTGGCGCAGGCTTTCTTCCAATGCGCGCATGACGTCTACGGATTCAGCCCGAGGCAACCCGGGTTGCGGTTCAACCAGAATCTCTTCGCCGCGCACTTTGCGCTCGATGAGGCTTCGAAGCCGCTCGCGAAAGCTGTCCTGGTATTGCGCCGGTTCGAACAGTGGCGAGGACATTGCATCGACGAGCCGCTCAGCCAGCGACAGCTCCTCATCGTTCACAATCGCATCAAGCTGCACAGCGTCCAGCATGTCGTCTTCGCGGATCACCTCATCATCAAAATGCATCGTTTCAAGCAGCAGCAGCTCTTCAAGCGGGCGCAGCGCAACCAGATACTCTTTTTCCCGCATGCTCAGCTTCCCCACGCCGATCTTTCGCCGATTGCGCATCGCCTCAACCAGCAACCGGTATGCGCCAGCGTTTCCATCAGGCAGAAGAAAATACGGCCGGGAGAAATACATCGGGTCGATGTCGTCTAAGTTCACAAACTCAGCGATCTCGATTGATCGCGCCGAGGCCGGCTTGATGCGTTCAATTTCATCGGTGTGCAGCACCACATACTGACCGGGAGCGAATTCGTAGCCGCGCGTGGTCTGGGCGTATTCGTACTCGCGGCCTGTCTCGGGGCAATAGAGTTTTCGCCGCAGGCGGCACCGGCCGTCCTCGCTGAGCAGATGCAGAACGATGCGATGCTCACGCACCGCACCGGTCAGACGCACAGGAATGTTGACAAGTCCAAAGGAGATCGAGCCATTCCAGATCGAGCGGACCATCACAGCATCCTTTCCATGTGCGGTGTTGGCGGGTGTACTGCTGGGCATGTTGGCGATCGCTGCGCAACCTTGTCACAACGATGCGCAGGCTGCATACGCACATGAGTTCCACGACAATGGACGAGCGCGGAAGCGAACATAGCGAATGAAAGTGTCGCACATGTTTATGAAAGATTAGACATGCAGGTGATGGCTGCTCTTTACAGGTTTCGATGCAAAATTCTGGAAACAGTTGTGTCTGCAGCGCCAGCGCCTCAACCGTTGATCACTTCGCCGCCGTTAGGATGCAGCACCTGGCCGCTCATGTACGATGCGTCGCTTGAAGCGAGAAAGACGTACGACGGCGCGATCTCATACGGCTCGCCGGCCCGCCCAAGCGGAACGTCGGATCCGAACTTCGACACCGCATCAGCGGGATACGAGGCGGGAATCAGCAGCGTCCACACGGGCCCGGGCGCCACGGCGTTGACGCGAATTCCCCGGCTGGCCAGTGACAGCGACAGCGACCGCGTAAAGCTCACGATCGCGCCTTTTGTTGCAGAGTAATCCACCAGATGACTGCTGCCTCGATATGCGGTCACCGAGGTGGTGTTGATGATTGCACTGCCTTTTTCCAGATGCGGCAATGCAGCGCGAGTGAGATAAAACTGACTGAAAATATTGGTGCGAAACGTTCGCTCAAGCTGCTCATCAGTGATGTCGGTGAGATGTTCAGCAAGATGCTGCTCAGCAGCGTTGTTTACCAGAATGTGCAGGCTGCCGAACTCATCAATTGTGTAATCGACAACTTCCTGACAGAATTCAGCCAGACCGACATCGCCTGCCAGCACGATGCATTGACGCCCGTATCGCTGTACTGCTTCTTTGGTGCGCAGCGCATCCTCGTGCTCTTCGAGATAGACCACCATCACATCAGCGCCTTCCTTGGCGAATGCAATGGCGACGGCTTGTCCGATGCCGCTGTCGCCTCCGGTGATGATGGCCACCTTGTCCTGCAGTTTCCCGCTGCCTCGATAGTTGGGATCATCAACCACAGGCCGGGGCTGCATCGTGGCTTGCCGCCCCGGCTGGCGCTTCTGTCGTTGCGGCGGACGCGCCGGATTTTTCGCTGTTTTCTTCTTCTTTTTGGCCATGAGTGTGCAAGTGTGCAGCGGGTCAGCGAGAAGGCAGAAAACAGCAAAGGCCGCCGTCGCCTCTGCATGTGAACTGATTGACGGTTCTGTTCTGTCTGTATGCGTAAGCGATGCTGCTTCGTTTCAGAGACGATGTGGTGCGTGATGGAACATTCATTCATGCATGGCGCACAGACAGAGTGAGCGCGATGAATGAATGTTCGTCACAGGCAAATCGGGCACGACGGCGGCAGCCGGCGCTCAGCCAGCTGCCGCTCACACACTCAACTGCGGGCAGGCGGCGGTGGAGTGCTTTCGGTGGAACTGGTGTGGGTTTCGCGCTCGCGTTCACGTTCGTGCTCGCGGCGATAATGCTCCCCCTCGCGATAGTGGTGCCGCTCTCGACTCGGCACGCCAACCCACCCGCCAATGGCCGCCACCGCAGCGCCCAAGAGCAGCGCAACCAGTGTCCACCAGGATGCGCCGGCAGCGGTGTCTGCAGCCTGCTGCATATCCTGTTGCTGTTGAGACTGCTGGGCTGGTGATTGCTGCTGCTGTGGCTGCTGGGCCATTGCGCCGCCTGCGCTTCCGCTGCTGCCACCGTAGCTGCTTTCCCACTCCTGCAGAATCTGCTGCGCTTCGTTGCGACTGAGATTGCTGTGAGTGAGCATCACGATAATTGCGTTCTCGCGATCAGCCTGCTGCGGCTGCTGGCTTTGCAGTACGGGAAGCACCGCGTTGAGCATTTCCTGCTCAGCCTGCTGGGCCTGGTTTGGGTCGATGTCCTGCCGCTGCTGCACAAGAAGTCGAATCTCCTGCTGAACGGCCTGGGTATCAACCTGCTGATCTCCGGCGGCACCCAGTTGCTGCGCAACTTCCGTTCCCATGCCTTGGAACATGTTTCCCATTGCGCCCAGTGCGCCGCCGAGGATTGCCCCGCCTGCTGATGTCACCAGGAATGCGCTGATGGCCGTTACAGTGCACCATGTGACAAAGCCGTGCAGGGCCGCATTGCCCGGGCGCACATACCCGCACAGCCACCCGGTCACAAGGCCGCCAAGAAACAGCGAGACCAGGCCGGTGATAAGCCACCAGATGCCTGCGCCTAAGCCAAAGCCCTGTTGATTGGCGCTGGGGTCGACGACAGTGAGACCAATCGCCAATCCAAGCACGGTAAGGACAATCTGGCTGGCTATTGCCGTAACCGTACCGGCGAGGATGGCCCCCCATGAGGCGCGACCGATGACCCCGGCGGGCGCGCGGTATTCTTCAACTCGCGCCGCCACGATGGCCTCGGGCACGATTTCCGCGCGAGGCGGCTCTTGAATTCTGGATTGCTGAATCATCAGAAACCTCCAAATGGCTGTTGTCGATGACGCCTGCTGCATCGGCGCGACGCGATACGATGCGCGGTCGGTATTGCTGTCCATCATGCATGTCGAAGTCGCATGCAATCACACACAATCTGACTTGAAGCAAAGTGCATACTTCCACACGGGTTAGGTTAGACGTGCCCCGATCAGCAGCCCCATAGAGCTAAGTTACTAACTTTCACTTGTTTATTGCGCAATGCGGCCACGGCAATAATCCAGGTGGACATATGCGCAGTGCTGCGATTCGTGATGCGCTGATGAGTGAAATTAAGAAGCCCAAAGTATTCGCGGAACAATCGCGATGACTCCGGTAGGCGAGTTGCGCCGTGAGGATTATTGTCACGTTTGCCCGTTGCATCATGATGATCGCAGATGATTGCATCTGCATACATGCGCATGCACAAGCGCTGTCAGCGGCCTGTCTCCTTCTTCATTCATTGTGCAAAAACGATTTGAGATCAACGCCACACGCGATTTGTATTCGTGGAGTTACATGATGAAGCTCAACACACTCAACGATCTTCTGGTATCAGAACTGAAAGACCTCTACAGCGCTGAAACGCAGCTGCTGAAGGCGTTGCCGCGCATGGCGAAATCCGCCAAATCGCCGAGCCTGAAACAGGCATTCGAGGAACACACCAAAGCGACGGAAGAACATCGCAATCGACTCGAGCGGATTCTTTCGGATCTTGATGCGAGCCCGCGCGGACGCAAATGTGCCGGCATGGAGGGCCTGATCGAGGAGGGCAAGGAAATCATGGAAATGGATGGTGATGCTGCAGTCCATGATGCAGCATTGATCGCTGCGGCGCAGCGCGTTGAACATTACGAGATTGCTGCGTATGGCACTGCACGCACCTATGCGAACATGCTCGGCATGTCTGAGGCAGCCCGATTGCTGCAGACCACGCTTGATGAAGAGGAAGCCACCGACCAGAAGCTGACTGACATTGCTGAGTCGGAGGTGAACCAGAAAGCCGCCCAGCATTGACCGTGATGATCAGGTGTTGTGTTGTGACGCTCTACGAAAATTGTTCGAGCATCCCGGAGATCGGACATTCATTTATTTATTGAAAGCAGTACGCGCAGTCACATGTATGCGTTTGCTCTTTCATGTTCATGGTGTTGTGCGTTGTTCTTAATGTCATAGCGCGCACGGTTCAATCCGGTATGGTTCCTATGGTCCAGCCGGCAGCATCGTTCGAAGATCAATCGGGCAGCGCGCTTCTGCAACTTGTATGTATGTTGTGATTGAACGACAGGCAGATGCCCATGCTCGCGCATGAATCATGGCGCACGCCGACGCCCCAACGTGGTATGTGATGGGCGATTGAAGCCGCCCGATCAGCAGAACGGATATTCGGTGCCACCCAAACAACAGACAGACATAAGGAAGGAATCAGACCATGAAGAGACGAATGATTTATGGCGTGACGACCATGTCGGTCGCCGCGGCCATCACGTTGTCGACGATCGCACAGGATGTGCCCGGCCGTGACACGCCCACTCGCGATCGTCCACAGCAGCCGCAGCCGGGGCAGCGTCCCGGCATGGGACAGCAGCAAGGAATGGACGCTCAGCGCGTGCAGTTTGTACGCGCCAGTCGCCTTATCGGTACAGACGTTTCAAGCATGCAGGGCCAGAATCTTGGGGAGATCAACAACCTCGCCATCGACACGCAGGAAGGCCAGGTGGCGTATGTCATTGTGTCGCCCGGCGGCGAGCTGAATCTGGAAGGCGATCAGCTCCTGGCGATTCCCTTTGAAACATTCCGCATCACCCAGGGACAGGAGTACGGCGTCGAGCGCGCTGTGCTGACAATCGACAAGAACCGGCTTCAGCAGGCTCCCCATATTCAGAAAGACAACTGGAACCAGTTGGCCAATCAGCAATTCGCCAACCAGGTGTATCAGTTCTATGGAGCTGATCCGTATTGGCGCGATCAAGCCGGCACACAGCCGCCCGGACAACGCCCCGGCGATACACCGCCGACTCGACCAGGCGCCGGTACGACCCAGCCCGGAGCAGGCAGCCCCACCCCTCCACCCGGCTCAGGCGATCCCTCACGCCCCGGAACCCCCGGAACCTCTCCCGACAACTCCGGGGCTCAGGATCCTGCCTCGCCCAGTCGTCCCGGTGGTATGCAACAACCCCCCGGCCAAGGCGCCCAGACACGTCAGCCCGGAGCACAGGCTGGCGCTTATGGCCAGTTGAAACTCGTCCGCGCCAGTGATGTGCTTGGCGCCAACATCGAAGACATGCGCAATCAGGAGCTTGGCGAGGTCGATGATCTGGTGATCACCACTGACCGCGGTCGAGTGGCGTATGCGATTCTCACCACGGGCGGCGTTTTGGGTATGGGCGAAGACCTTCGTGCTGTGCCCTGGCAGGCTTTGAATGTTCCGCAGGCCAGCCTCGAGCAGGAGCCGCGCATGGTGCTGAACATCGATAAGGATCGGCTCGAACAGGCTCCGTCGTTCAGCCGCCAGGATTGGCCCAACCTTGCTGATCAACAGTGGGCCCGTCAGGTGCATGCGTTCTATGGCACCGATGTGGACTGGGTGTACGGCATTGAATCGTCGGACGAACGCGACAATCTGCGCGGATGGGGTCCAAACGATCAGTACGGCCGCCTGTTCAATCCGCAGTCCATTACCACGATCAGCGGGCAAGTCGTCAGCAAGCAGAACTTCACGCCTCCGGGCGCTCAGGCTCAAGGCGTGCTGCTGAACATCATGGAAGACGGCGAGACCATACAGGTTCATCTTGGCCCGTACAGCTACATGCAGCGTCAGTCAGTGCAGATCGAAGCTGGCGATCAGGTTGAGATCACCGGCAGCCGCGTGATGCATCAGGGCCAGGAAGTCATCATGGCCAGCCAAGTGCGCGTGAACGGCCAGACCATTCAGTTGCGCGATCAAACTGGCCGCCCGATGTGGCAGACCGACCAGCAACAACCAGGCATGCAACCCGGCGGTCAGCGACCCGGTCAACAGCCTGGCGGGCAGCGGCCCGGCCAGCCCAGCCAGCCCGGTCGTCCCGGCGGCACGCAGCCCGGAACAGGCGGCGGCAGCACACCTGGAACAGGAACCCCCGATCGGCCATAACTCCTTTGCGTGCACGTTTGCGTTTGTGATCCCCGCCCGCGGGGGCTTTCACGCTGCCAACCGATTCGACTATTAGCGAATCAACCGGCGTGAGGCCCCCGCGCCGTTTTTGCTCGATGTTTACGACCGTTGAATTGATCGGGCCCGTTCAACCTGTTCAAAGAGAAGGCATAAATAACACATGCCTTGCTGACCGCTGGGGGCAAGTGATGATGAGGAAACATTGCTGCGGGCGTTTCACCTGCGCGTCAGGCGTGTGTACACATCCATCACCCTGTCGCATGCGGTGTGTGCTGCTGCATGTTTTCCATGTCACATTGTGATTACTGCAGCGGGAGAACCATTGCTGGTTGGCTTGCTCATAACGACGCTGCGGTAATTGGTTACGCCGGTCCACGAAATGAAATCGACGATGCGATAGCCGCGGCGGCTGTAAAGGTTGATCAGATGCGTCGCCTGTTCCGAGGTGTCAAGCGCGATCGCTGCGGCGCCGTCATCACATGCCATTTGCTCAACATGGTTCAGCAATCGTGATGCAATCCCCCGGCCCTGCCACTGCGGATCAACTGCGAACTGCTCAAACCAGCCGACATCGGGTCGATCGTAAATCGCCACGCCGGTGGTGTTTCGCACGCCCTGAAGGCTGTTGCGGGTATTGTTCAATGGTGGGTGATAGACGATCACGCCGACGATGCGATCTGTGACTTCAGCAACAAAGCTCAATCCTCCCTCCAACCGTTCGCGCGTCACAGCATCGTCCTGATGCGAAGCCAGAAACCGCATTCCCGCTTCTGCCAGCGGTCGATAGGCGCGGTGCAGCATTGCGGTGAGTTGGGTGACGTTATCAGTTGATTGCCACGGGCGAACAACAAGATCAATTGGGGGAGTGTCCATGGATATGCCCTGGCGGGAAAGATCGCTGCCGTTATTCTCGCTTTCACCGCGCTCAGCATATCGCAATGCAGCGTCTTGCTCACACTTCCACAACCAGAAACGGCTGTTTGAGCACGCGCCGCAGCACATGGCTGGAGCAGTTGTAAACCGGCACGCCGCGCATCGTCTGGCCCTTATGAACGCCGTGATGGGCGTGGCCGTGAAATACGGCCGTGACTTGAAAACGATCGATCGTCTCAGCCAGACGCGAACACCCCAGAAACGGAACGATCTCCGCCGGCTCGCCCTTGACTGTTTCAAAAATCGGCGAGTAATGGAGCACAACGACAATGCGTGAGTTGTTCAGGGCGACCAGCGAGTGCTCCAGCGCGAGCGCTTCCTGTACAGCTGCTGCAACAAAGTTCTTGGTGGCTTCTTCGCCAAACGATCCCAGCATGTGATTGCCGAAGCCGCCGCCAAATCCTTTCACGCCCGCAAATCCCACGCCGCCAAACTGAAAGGCCTCGTCTTCCAAAAACGTGACGTTGGCCTTGCTGAGAATGCGCTTGACCTCTTCGATCTTCCCGCTGTGGTGATCGTGATTGCCCAGCACCGCGACGATGGGAATCTTCAGAACGCTCAAGTCGGCTGCAAGTGTCTCAGCCTCTTCCGGCGCGCCCAGATGCGTCAGATCGCCGCACAGCGCAAGCACATCGGCTTTCTTCGACACATCAGCGAACAATTGACGATGTTCGCCCGGGCGCGTCTTGTGCGTATGCAGGTCGCCCACCGCTGCGACACGAATTTTTTTGCTTTGTGCGGTCATCCGTATTTGTCATCGCCGACCAGGTCGGCGAAGCCCCATTCATCGATGTCAATCTGAAAATCATCGCGCGAGAAGATGCGTCCGCGGCACACTTTCTTGCGAGGCAGGGGCAGCGTGCGCTGGATGCTGAGCCGTTTGAGCAGCTCGTCCATCAGCCAGTCGGGAATCAACCCGCGCTCCGACGGATACACGTACCGGAAATTCAACAGATGCATCAGCAGCACTTCCCAGTGCTGATCCATGTGGCGAAGCAGCCGCCGCCAGTCGATCGCGTGGTGTTGCTTGAGTATCAGGTGAACCACATCGTTGCCGTCGTATTTGGCGCGATCCTTGATGAACGCCTTGGACCAGATCAATTCCGTTGGCGGCAGCAGCTTGATCTTCAACCCCATCACCTTGTAGATATGAAGCTCCTTGAACCACTCGTCGGTGACTATGGCGATCATGTTTGCTGAGCCGAACACCACATCGCAGAAGTATCGGCCTTTGATCACCTTCGCCAGCCAGCGCTCGTCTTCAACTTCGGTTTTGAAGCCGGCATCGGCACACGCCTGCAGCAGACGCGGGTAATCGCTCGGGCGGCAGAAGATGTCGAGATCCTTGGTGATACGTTCGTGACCGACGTAAACATTCACCGCGAAGGTTCCGCCAAGCCGGTAAGGAATCCGCGTTCGTTCAAGAGCCTTGAGCAAACTGGTGTAGAAGGCTCGTTCTGTGGCAAGAGGTCGTCCGTTGCGTCGGTGTGGCATGCGGCGGCGACATCCAGGTGCGGCAACAGCGATTTCAAGCGGGAAAGTTCCCGCAGTCCAACGAACAGACAAATGGTAGGAATCATCAGCGACGCCAGCCGCACATCAATGTCGACTGGGGCGGATTCCTGCAGAAACCAACCTGATGAAAGATCATCACTGCGCTGTCTATCGCGCTGTTGATGATGCTGAAGCTGCCGGCTGGTGCGCAGCGCTTTTCTGCCGCGCCTGTTCTTCCAGTTCATCCCCCACAGCCCGCCAGCGCGGCTCCGCTTCACAGCAGCAGACCGGATCATCGCATTCGGTCACCTCGTCATGCATCGTGTGAAAGCGCTGCGTTGGCGGTTGAGTCCGCTCGGCATGCGAAGACGTGGACGCGGTTATCGCACGGCCTGTTTCATTTCGTTGTTCATCGCGTGGCATTGCCAATATTACGATGCGCAATGGACGATGTATTGCGTTTCCTGTTGAGGCTGGCACGTCAATGGTGCGTTCTTCCTACCCGATCTGCGTCAGCCGGTGTACGTGCATTTCCTCCACCAGGTCCGCCGCCTGCTTCTTGAATTGCTGTAAATGCGGCGATTCCAGATGCGCATCCAGCTCCTTCTCGCTGGTCCATTTCTCATAAAAGTAAAACAGCGAAGGATCATCATTGGCTACATGTAGGTCGTACATAATGCAGCCATGCTCCTTGTGCGTGGGCTCGATCAATGCGCGCAATGCCTCTCGCACGGTATGTTCCTTGCCGGGTTTGGCTTTGATGCGAGCGATGACGATAAGCTGAGACATGAGTTCCTGCTCAATTGGAAAGTGCGTGATGACAGCGTCAAATCACCGAATCGTGTGACGGGATGTTGTGCGCAGGTGCGGTATTGAGCTGCACGAGTTTCTTGTCCTGCAGCGATTTTGCCTTATCCGCATCGACATAGTCGCTGTGACACGAGGGCTTTTTCTCAGCGCCGCTGGTCTGGCTCATGGCCTTTTTCGTCTTGCTCGCCAGTCTGTGAATTTCTTCCGGCGAGAGCACGCCACGTTTTTCCAGAATTTCGCGCTGCTCCGGCGTAAGCGCAGCCGACCGCACCGGCTTGCCGCGCTCGAACCCTTCCGCCTTGCCCGACGCGAATTCCTGAATCTCCTTGCTGATGCGAACGCTGCACCAGTCGTGGCCGCACATGGCGCAGAAGTCGGTGTCCACATCGAGATCTTCATCGTGATACGCGCGGGCCACATCGGGATCGAAGCTCAGTTGAAAATGCTTCTCCCAGTTCAATGCAGCGCGGGCCTTGGTCAGTTCATCATCCCGATCGCGTGAGCCGGGAATGCCCAGCGCGATATCTGCAGCGTGCGCCGCGATCTTATAGGCGATGCATCCCTGCTTGACGTCATCCTTCTTGGGCAGGCCCAGGTGCTCCTTCGGCGTGACGTAACACAGCATCGCAGCGCCGTGATACGCAGCGTTCGTTGCGCCGATGCACGAGGTGATGTGGTCATACCCCGGGAAGATGTCCGTTACCAGCGGTCCAAGCACATAAAACGGCGCGCCGTGACACAGCCGCCGCTGCAGCTTCATGTTGAATTCGATCTGATCCAGCGGCACATGGCCGGGACCTTCCACCATCACTTGCACGCCATGTGCCCAGGCGCGTTCGGTGAGTTCGCCGATGGTTTCCAGTTCCGCAAGCTGCGCGCGGTCGGTGGCGTCAGCGAGGCCGCCGGGCCGCAGACCGTCGCCGATGGAGAAACTGACATCGTATCGCCGCATGATTTGACAGATGTCATCCCACAACTGGTACATCAGGTTTTCCTGATTATGGACAAGCATCCATTTGGCCAGCAGCGATCCGCCACGCGACACGATG
This sequence comes from uncultured Isosphaeraceae bacterium, assembly GCA_964575335.1. Lineage (GTDB taxonomy): Bacteria > Planctomycetota > Phycisphaerae > Phycisphaerales > SM1A02 > CAZNPU01. The sequence goes on from CAZNPU010000027.1 coordinate 52,462, forward strand.
CCGATGAGCCGATTCTTGACGTACTTCAAATGTGCTCGCCGCACGCCAGCGTGAATGGTCATGTAGTCCACGCCTTGTTTGGCCTGATGCTCGATCGTCTCCAGCACCACAGCGGCGTTGAGGTCTTCAATTTTTCGGCCGATGATCATCGAGTAAATCGGCACGGTGCCGATGGGCACGGTTGCGTTCCGGATGATCGCTTCGCGCGTTTTGTCCAGGTCGCCGCCGGTGGAGAGGTCCATCACCGTGTCCGCTCCCCATCGTTCAGCCCATTTGAGCTTCTCAACTTCTTCATCGGTTGACGACGACACCGGCGACGCGCCCATGTTCGCGTTGATTTTCGTGACGCTTGCACGACCGATGCACATCGGATCGAGCTTGTACTGCAGGTGGTTGATGTTGGCTGGAATGATCATGCGGCCGGCAGCAACTTCATCGCGCACCTGCTCGGGCGAAAGATGCGGCTCGCGCTCGGCGACGCGCTTC
>CAZNPU010000028.1:0-46919 GCA_964575335.1 uncultured Isosphaeraceae bacterium
AGGTCGGCGGGTTTCATTTCAAGGCATCATACGAGATGAGGCGAGGCTGCGCCATTGGAATGCGAAAGGAGTCGGGCCACTTCATTCGCTGATATCGTAGAATTACATCATGGCCGTAGATCGTGCAATGCGTGATGCCGTCATCCGCGATCTCGCAGCGTTGATGCGGGGCGAGATCACCCCTTCGCAGTTCATCAAGAATACGCAGGCTTTGTGCGATCAGCCGCCGCCGCCCAATGATTTTCTTATTGAGAGTTTCTGGATTACTCGGCGCGGCCCATTGCCGTATGACTTGGCGGAACTGAAGCGCTTGGAAGTTTCACAGACTGAGTACGAACATCTGCGGCGATGGATTGCCATCCTGCAGACCGATGTAGACTGGAACGTCGAGAAGTCGCTGCCGAAATTCGGATGGCAGCAGGCATCGGTGGTGCCACTGACGATCGGCGCCATGATCGCAGCCGGCCTGCTTTTTGATGGAGTATTGATCATTGCCTGGGCCTTGATCGGCCTGGTTGTTGGCCCGATCTTTATGATCAAGTTGCTGTGGGGTGAAGATCCAAACGATCGTGATCCAAATCCATTTGCATCCACGCAGGATCGTGATTCGGTGATACACCTCGCTGACGCTGCGGGTGTCCCGCCATATGACCGGGCACGACACAGCGTTTCATTTATAACGAAGATACATCGCACCCTTCCACACTTTCCGGCTCTGTTTATCGGCATCGCATTCATGTGCGCGATGTGGCCGCTTGTGATCTGGTCATGGTTTTATAACGATGAGGATATCATCGAACGCATTCCGCTGCCGCAAGCGAATGCACCGGCACAGTGAGTGATGCAGACGTTCCAGCAATTGCCAAGCTTCAGATGAATCATCGACTCGCCGCCCCCGGAAGATGCGTGTCGTATTCCGTGCATGCTTGCATATATACCTACCAGGTGCCAGATCGCGAGTGTTGACGGGAATCGTGAACTTCATGCCTTCTCCAGCCCGGACATATCCGATTCCGTTGCTGCCGCTTTTGACTTTGATGAAATGTTTTCACCTCCGGCCGTCGTGCCCAGGATTTGCTCCCGCAACTGAATGTGCTTCTGCTTCAGATTGTTATATTTCTCTTTCGTGATGCGGCGGTTGATGGATGTGCCGTCACATCGATTTATGCCTTGCGGCACGCGGCCTGGATGACTCTGAAAACCCCCGATCAGTCGATCCGGCACGCCACCGTCGCCTGTTGATGAATCGGCGATCAGGGTTTCATTGGCCCTTGTTGCTTCCGGATCTTCGCCGGGCTTGCGCCATTTCATTTTCTTATAGCCGTATTCAAATACGGTCTTTCCGCCATGGGCCTGCGAGTTGATCTGCAGGTTCGCCGAAGTGGAGTGCCATTCGCAAATGTACTTGTCATCTGGCCGAAACTCAGTGTTGTAACCGTCGACAAGCTCTGCACGTTCAGCAACCTGACGAATGCGAAAGATGCCCACCGTGCAGGAATGGTCTGGATAGGTGTTGACCATCTCCCAGTAGCCGCCGATGTACGCATGTGGGTGCACACGAGGCCAGCCCCAATGCTCCCATACAAACATTCCGCCGTTGTAGATGCCCACATACGCGCCCGCAGTCAGAAACATGAACAGGCGCATGTCCGCAATCCACTCGCGATTGGCCCCAACGAAAAACGCCATCAGCACGATCGCGCCGACAATACCGCCAACGACAAGCCTTCGCGTAAGCTTCGGGTCCATCATCTGTCGCGGTCCCCTCTGACTGAAACTCACTGTTAATATTCGCGTGACCAAACTGCACGCATCCCGTTACCACATGGTAATTCCGAAAATTCGCTCCGCCTCACTCAAGAAGCGCGTAATTTCTGAAAAAATGTGCCGGCTTTGAACTGAACGGTCCTATCTCAGAAGCCAAACGTCAGGCGCACCTCTGAACCGTACATTGGAGAGCGAATCTTCATGCGACAACTGCGAAGGCATCGGGCATGCCGGTCGATTTGCGCGCAGATGTGGCGCATCATTCCGTGCAACACGGCATCTGCACGACGCGAAAGTTTACTATGCCGTGTTCGAAGAACACGAGTGACTTCACCACTACCGCCGATCAGCCTGGCGGGTCGGATCAGGATCGCCAGAGAGAGGACCGGTCCCCAAACATTTCCCAAAGGCGGAATTGAAGACGCGTTGCTCGGAGTCGGGGCATCCAGCCCAAAGCCATCCCGCAACAGCCTCTCGAAGGTCTCGGTCAGCCCCGGCTACGCTTCGTTGGAGCGTCAATTCGGCTGCTGGCTGGCGGGGGCGGGATCAGCCCCTGGCTGGGGTTAGGGCTGGGGCTGGGCTGTATAGAAGCATTGCGCCCCCGCCGCAGAATACCGGAACTGATTTCGGGCAGCGGCAAGCACGCTTGCCTCAATTGCCTGACCGGGCACAATCCGGTTCGGCTTTGTGGGAAAACTGACAATTCGTTCGCACCGGCCCGGGCATGGTCTAGACTGCATAAGGCGGCAGGAAACTGCGGCGGCTCACGATTCGCCTTGTGCGTCAGTGTGAATATGAGTGTGAATGTGAAGATGCAGTCATGAGTTCAGCGGCATCACAACCGAATCTGCGGCTGGTTGGGCTTGACAGCGGCTCAAACGACACCGCATGGGCCGATCAGGAACGGGCCAGGCTTGCGGTGATCAAGGAAAACCGCATCGCAGCTCACGTGCCGGGGCTTGACCCGGGCGATCCGCGGTGGATTCTCGCCATGCAAACCCAGGCCCGATTACAGGGGGCCATGCTGACGCCCGAGCGGCGGGATCAGCTGATGCGCTCAGCCACAAAGCTCGGGCTTCGGCCGTTTGAGGCCAATCTGGTTATCGCCATCGTGCAGGACCGTGCCCGGGCGGGCCAGCGCGTTGAAGAGGCGGCCCCCACCATCGCGATGCTGCGGCCAAGCGTGTCGCCAAAGACGCAGACAGCTTCGTCATCGATCCTGCATTACTGGATTGCTGCCCTGCTCGCTGCCGGTGCGATCGCCTACATGATTATCCGGTGGCTGCTTGGTTCGTAATCGCTGACGCTTCCCCCACGTTTACGCTGCGGTCAATTTCACCATGGCCGGCAGTGAGCATTCATCATCACAAGACTGCAAGCTGCAGATCCAGCTTCTTTCGGGCAGGGGAATTTTCAACCTGCGCCAGTCATCTGGCCGTTGAGTCAATGGTTTGATCGCTGCGTCTGACAGCAGCACTTTTTCCTTTGTTGTGAGACCACGTGCGCGATCAAGGAGGATCAGCATGGCCCAAACACGAAAAAACGCTTCGGCAAAGGCGCGCAGAACAACCGCTGCTCCCGCACCAAAGAAGAAGTCATCTCGCGCTGCAACATCAGCCAGTGTTGCACGAACGACCATGGAGGCCAAACCGACCCCGGTGGAAATCAGCCAGGCGGCAATTGCTGAGGCGGCTTATTACCTGTGGCTTGAGCGCGGCGGCGATCACTTGTCCAACTGGCTGGAGGCAGAACGGCGGCTCAAAGGCAGATCCGAAGCTGCGTGATGCATGCCAGATCAAGCCAGCATCGTTCGCATGTGCCGCTTAGGACGGCTCTGCCAAAGTTTCGTGAGACTCATCACCGGACGCATCACCCGCTGGGGCATTACCGGATGTGTTTGTCCCGTTATGTGTCGGGCGGTGGATGTAAATCTCGCCATGCTCATCGCATGTGGCGTGGCCGAGTTCCTTGAGCGCCTGCAGAGCGGCTTCCTGTTCGGCTTGTTTTTTCGAGGGCCCCCAGCACGGGGTAAATCGCCGGGCCCCCACTTCGACCGCCACTTCAAAGCACTTGGCGTGATCCGGCCCTTTTTCATCGAGAATGACGTATTGCGGCGTCTGGCTGAACGTCTGCTGGGCCAATTGTTGCAGGACCGATTTGAAGTTGAACTGATGGCCGGAACGTGCTGCCTTTTCAATGCGGTCTTTCATCATGCGCAGGATGAACCGCTGTGCCGCTTCCAGTCCGCCGTCAAGGTAAAGTGCGCCGACCAGCGATTCAAAGACTGCAGCAAGCACTGAGGCGGGCAGTGCAGCGTGGCGACTCATCCCCTTGCCCAGACGCAACACCTCATCCAGCTTCAGCGAGGCAGCGATCTCTGCGCAGACGCGCCGGCTCACGACCGTGGATTTGATTTTGGTCAACTCCCCTTCCAGCAGGTCGGGAAACTGGTCAAACAGATAACTGCACACCACCAGCCCCAGCACAGCATCGCCGAGAAACTCCAGACGCTCGTTGCTTTGCAGGCGGCTGTCAACCAGCGACGCATGAGTGAGCGCGCGGGTCAGGAGTTCCTGATCGCTGAACTTGTGGCCGAGTATTTCTTCGATTTGTTGAATGTCCGCCGTGTCCATGCAGGCTCGCCAATCCAAAAAGGCGTGAAGCGGTCAGCGAGGAGCGCAGCAGGCCGGTTGAAGCAAACGACTCCTGACAGGCCCAAGCTGACAGCTGCGAATTGACACTGAGCGGGCTTTGCAGACGCCAGCCGGCGCCCCGAAAAGGGCCGAGCGGCTGCAAAACTCGATCAGAGGGGCGTACGCAGCCCCGTATAGGTCAATATACAGTCGTTGTATCGACTTTTCCTGCTCAATCCTTCGGTTCGGCGGCTTTTGCCGGAACTGATTGGCGGCTATACTGCCTCGTTTCCCCTGGCACGGCCCAGGCTGCTGCCTTTTTTATCCAGATTCACCCGGCTGTTCGCAGGATTGCGGCCAGTCAATTCGGAAACGAACCACCAAGCAAGGCGACGACCATGCATTACCCACGCAAAGTCAGCAAGATCAAGCGCATCCGCAAGGTCGGCTTCCGCGCTCGCATGGCCACAAAGCGCGGCCGACGGATCATCAACCGTCAGCGTCGTGTCGGCCGCACTGTTGGCGCTCGGTAAACCAATAAACAAACCGCAGTTGCGTGTTTGAGCACCATTGTCACCAGCCTTCACCAGGGCGAGCTTCAGCGCTTTTCCTGCTGCAGTTGCTGGATTGTGAGATGTGAGCCGATCACGTAGCCGGACCGAAGCAGTTCCGCCAGGTGCAGGGCGATGGTTGCTGGAGTTGCGTCATCATCACCGCAATCGATGGTGATCTGCGCAAGCTGCAGGTAGACCGGTTCGCGCGCCGCGAGAATCTTCGAGATCTCGTCAGCCGGGGTGTCACCGGTCAGGCTCGGCCGATCGCCCGGCGTTCGCTGCAGCCGCGCCTGGAGCACCGCAGGCGGGTATCGCAAATAGATGACGCATGAGCGCTCAGCGGCGACGGCCTGCTGAATCAACTCGCGGCCGAGCGGGATTATCGGTGTTCCCCCGCCGAGTGCAATGACTTGCCCCTGGCCAGCCAGCACATCGCGCAGCGATTCGATTTCCGCTTCGCGCCATGCCTGTTCGCCCAGCTCTTGCCACACGGCAGTCACTGTGGGCAGATTCAGCCTCGCCAGCGTGATCTCATCAAGATCAACAAATGGTTGCTGCAACTGGTCAGCAAGCAATCGACCGACGGTGGATTTACCGCTCCCCCGCGCGCCGATGAGCAGTGTGTTCATCGTTGGCGTGAGCCTCATCGTGCGCCGATTGTCACCCTGCATCGCCATCACCCAGATTCTCGCTGTTTTCCAGTTTTATGCTGCATCGCCTGGCGAGTGAGAAAATGACTGAAAATCGCGCCGAATCGATGCATTTGACCATTGGCAAGCTCAGATCGCAACGCGATGATGCGATGCAAGTTATTCAATCGTACTGCATGCTGCACGGAGTTCACGTTGGGACGCATCACGGCCAGAACAAGCGATACGGAAGTCGGCTGGCGTGAAGTCGTCTTCAGCGTTCGCGAAGCCCAGCGGGCTCTGCCGTACGTAGCGCGTATTCTCCGCGACGCCGCCCAGGCATATCGCGAAGTGCAGGAATGCCGGCAGATGCTTGCAACATCATCCATCACCGCGCAGCAACGGGCCGAATTGTGCGATCGTCGCGACGCTGCATTGCATCGACTCAACCGCGCAATTGACGAATGCAACGCTGTCGGCGCCGATCTGCTTGACATTCCACTCGGCCGCGTGCGGTTCAATGCGATTCTTGATGGACGCAAGGCCAGCCTGATCTGGCGTCTGGGCGATCCGATCGACAACGCCTGGGCATGGCTTGGCTCCGCCCCCCAGCAAGTTGAATCGTAAACAACGCTTTCACCGCAAGTTACGCTGCGAGCCGAGCCTCGCCGTGCATCTGTTTTTTATTATGCCGCCATGCTGTACAGGCCGCAGCCAAGATACTCCAGCAGGCGATCGCGGTCGGTCAATGATGCAAACGCCTTGAAGCGCAGCGCCATGCGGCGAGGGCCGGGATCATCATTGGCATCATGCACCCATACCACCTCGGCAGGAACAGTCAGATCTGTTGTTGTTGAACCGGGTAGTTTCAGATCAAGCTGCACCGACTCGCCAACCTCAAGCGGCTCATCCAGTTCGATGCGCACGCCCGACTCGCTGATGTCATACGCGTGGCCGCAGCGTTCCTGGTCTTCACCCGGCCGCCGCACAGTCACGCTGGTATACATTGGGCACAGTCGGAATCGCTCATGGCGACGACGATTGAAGTGACGCTTCACGCTCATGGCTCAGCTCTCAGGTTGACCGATATTCACCCAGCACGCACCGGGCAGCGATGAGTACTATCGGTCATCGCGGCGGCAAGCTTGAGCATCCGATCTGGCGTTGCGTTCTTGCGCTACGACCTCGATCGCCCCGTGAGCTGAATAGTGATGCCTTCGATCTTGATGCCCATGTGCTGTTCGATCTCCGCCAATACGTCCTTGGGGAGATTCTGCAGCAGCCGATCGCCCAGTGCAGGCGGCACGTCGCGAATCTCGGTGGTGTCGCGAAGTTTGACGTGCAAATGGTCACTGGTGTCAGCGTCATAGCGGCAGCAGCCGGAGGTGGACGGCAGCTTTCGCGCCAGACCTGCGCGGCACAGAGCTTCTAGCGTGTTGTATACAGTCGCCCGACTCATGCCGCTGACGTGCGGCTTAACCATTTGAAATAGCTGATCCGCAGTCGGGTGGCTGATGCTCTTGCGCAAGGCCTCGTACAATGCCAGCCGCTGTTTCGTGCAGCGTAGATTGTGCCGGGTAAACAGTTCGCGAATACAGGATGTCGACGTTGACTCAGCGTCCATAAAACACATGATCCCGTCACAGGAGGATCGTTCGATTATTCCCTATTCATCACAGTTTCGCCACCAAATTTGCACCTCGACCGCCTGAACGGGAATCTCACCCCGTTCTGTCAGCCTGCCTGAAACCCATCGCACCACCCCGCTGCCGACATGACCAACACCATAATGGACGACGCATCATCATCAACACCGCCTTCGCTGAAGATTCTTCGCGGTTCCGACCACGCCCCGCTGGAGCCGCTCCTGGACAAAACCGTTGCAGTGCTCGGCTACGGCAACCAGGGCCACGCCCATGCCCTCAACCTTCGCGACTCAGGCGTCAAGGTGATCGTCGCGAACCGGGCTGATTCGCCCAACGGCCAACTGGCGATTGAGCACGGTTTTTCTCCTTTATCCATCGAAGCTGCCACGGCGCAGGCGGATCTTGTCATCATCGCCCTGCCGGACGAAGTGCAGGCGGCGGTGTATGAAAAAGCGATCGCGCCGCACCTTCGGCCTGGCACGACGGTGGGCTTTATCCACGGCTTCAATATCCGCTACGGGATGGTTCAGCCGGCTCAGGACATCGGCGTGATCATGGTCGCCCCCAAAGGGCCGGGCAAAACATTGCGCGACCGTTATCAGCAGGGGCAGGGCATTCCCTGCCTCTTTGCGATGCATCAGAACTCCCCCGCGGGCGATGCGGAAGCTCTCGGCCTGGCATGGGCCAATGGCATCGGCTGCGCCAGAGCCGGCGTGATTTACACCAGCTTCCGCGATGAAACCGATACTGATCTCTTTGGCGAGCAGACGGTGTTGTGCGGCGGGATGACGCAACTGGTCCTCACCGCCTTTGAAACGCTCGTTGAAGCGGGCTACCCGCCCGAGCTGGCGTATCTGGAATGTTGTCACGAAGTCAAGCAGGTGGCCGATCTAGTCTATGAACGGGGACTGGTTGGCATGATGAAAGCCATCAGCAACACCGCAGAATTCGGCGCTTATCGGGCCGGGCCGCTCCTGATCGATCACGGTGTTCGGCGTCGCATGCGCGAACTGCTCATGCAGATACAGGACGGATCATTTGCCAAGGCGATGCGCAAGGATCACGAAAATGATTTTGCCTGGTTCAACCGCCAGCGTACAGCGCTTCGATCGCATCCGATTGAACCCGCAGGTGAAACCATTCGCGCGCTCATGCCCTGGCTTCACGAGAACCTTGGTGCGCCTGAATCAACTGCAAACCCTCATTCTGAATGATGCGTCATGCCGATTGGTTCGATCTCAATGAGGAGAGCCGAACGAAGTTGTTCAAATTCACTTCCCGCCTTGCGGTCAAGGATGTCTTCACTTGAACATAATTCAAGCTGCCATATTGGGACTTGTTGAAGGCATTACCGAATATCTTCCGGTCAGTTCAACGGGCCATCTGATCATTGCAGCCGCACTGCTGGGCCTTGATGAACCGGGCGACCAAAAGCGCAATGTGGATGCATTCACCATCGTGATTCAAGGCGGCGCGATCCTTGCCGTGCTGGGGCTGTACCGGCAGCGCGTATGGCAGATGATTCAGGGGCTAATGGGCAAAGACGAAGCGGGACGCCGTTTGGCGGTCAATCTGTTGATCGCCTTTGTGCCGGCAGCGGTGCTGGGGGTGCTGCTGAACGACGTGATCGAACAGCACCTGTTTTATCCGATACCGGTGATGGTCGCTCTGGCGGTGGGCGGCGTGCTGATGATCGGCATCGGCCGCTGGCAGCGCAGGTTCTTTGATGCCGAGAAACACGACGTGCCGGGCGATGCGCGAAGCTACGTTGACATTGAGCATCTCACCTGGCGACGGGCGCTGCTCATCGGGCTGCTGCAGTGCATTGCAATGTGGCCCGGCACCAGCCGCTCGATGATGACGATCGTTGGCGGGATGTTTGCGGGCATGCGCCCCAAACACGCAGCAGAGTTCAGCTTCCTGCTCGGCCTGCCCACGCTGGGCGGAGCGTGCGTCTACAGTGCGATCAAAAACTTTTCCGGCAGCGGACCAAACATGCTGTCGCTCGGCATTCCTGCGATTGTCGTGGGGCTGATCGTAGCGACGATTTCCGCAGCGATCGCTGTGAAATGGCTGGTGCGTTTTCTGACCCGTCACGGCTTGGCGGTCTTCGGCTGGTATCGACTTGCGCTGTGCGCTGTGCTCGGCATACTTGTCTGGCAAGGTGTGGTGAATATCTCGCCGGAGGAGCCAACCATTGCGGTCGATGCGGCGCTGATGAGCGAAGCGGATGAGTGAAGCGATACAACAGCGCTGCGATGCCGTTGGTAACGCAGCGTCCAATTCCCCCGCGATGCGCTAGGCTTTTTCCGCCAGCACCTGTTCCATCAGATCGCTGTAGCTGACGCTGATCGGTTCACCCAGCAGCGGCTGAAAGGTTTCGCGCAATCCCGCAATCGCAACGTGGCATTGTTTGACGTCAAACCGCCGCGAGACCATCGCTTCAAACTCAATGAACGTGCCGAGATCGTCCACCTCATCAAGATGAATGCGCACGTCGCTGATCATCCACAGTTCGCGGGTCTTGGCCACCGCAAGCCAGGCGCGAAGGCTCTGGACACCCCAGCGCCGGCGGGCCTGTTCGTCGGTCAGAATCGTGTAGTTGCACAATTTCGGCGAGACGCGATTCGGGCGATGGTAGAAAATCCACTCCACCGGTTCGCCGGGCGCTTCGCGCTTTTTCAGCCGGCCGTCGTGCAGCTTGAAGTAGGTGTCAATCTGCCGCAGATGACCGATCCGTTCAGCGCCGATGAGCTGGCACTGGCGGCGGGCGGCTTCGAGATTCCGAATTTCTGCCTTGAACTCGATATTCTGCATGGGACCGACGGGTTGGAGATACAGCGCAAGCCTGTCCGCATCATCTCATCGCCGCGGGCGGCTTATTGAGTTGTATCGGCTGAATTCGACGCCGGATCGAGCACGATCGAGCGTTGTTGCTCAATCGTCTGAACATCCTGCAGCGGCAGGCCGTTGGCAACCCGCGCAAGCTGCTGCTCCACCGCAAGCCGGTCGGGCATGGGAAATGCCGTGGTATTCCCGGCCGCGTCGATCCGCTGGATTTTCCAGGATGGTGCCGAGCCGTCTGATGTCTGGCCAGCAATATAGAGGGCATCGCCCGCGACCACCGGGCCGGCAACATCCATCCACGTGCGGTTAACGAATACAACGGCCGCATTGCGTTCGCTTTCGCGGATAAGCTCCCACTTCACTTCGCCGGCATTGCGGCCGCCGACGGAAAGCTTCCAGTACCATTGATCGCCTGCAAAGAAAACCGGTTGAGTGGTGGCGACTTCCGGCCGTGGAAACAGCGTACCGCCCAAGGCCCATGCCAGCGCTGCCGACAGCGCAACGAACACGACCAGCTTGATCAATAAACTGCGAACACCAAGTGCAACCTGACCCATGAGGCGGGAAATTGTAGTCGATGATCCCCCTGCTGTTGCCCGCTGGGAGGCAAAGTTCAATCAACTTGCTGATTCTTTGTCGTGGACCTCTCGCCTCGAGAAGCGCAGCGACATTACCCAATGTGACGCATCACCCAAAGCAGACACAGCCGTTGCCTGCCGCCTTTGCTGTTGGCACCACTACAGCCGCTTCTTCTCCACTCAAGCTCACAGATGAAGCGCTTTGAGCAGCCTGGCCTCATCCCACACCTCGATATTCAACTGCTGAGCCTTCGCCAGCTTTGAACCGGCGTTTTCGCCTGCAATCACAAGATCGGTATTTTTGGAAACCGAGCCTGCCACCTTGGCGCCGAGGGATTCGAGCATTTCGGTCAGCTCCGGCCGCGTAAAGCGTTCCAGCGTGCCAGTGAGCACGACCGTCTTGCCCGCAAACGGCGAATCGGACGCAGCATGCTTTCGGAGCTTGTAAAGCGGGCTGGTCAGATCAACGCCCACTTTCGCCAGTCGCTCAAAGGTTTCTCTGCCCTGTTTGGACTGCAGATAGGCATGCAGGGTTGGCGCAGTGACTTCACCGAAATCAGGCAGCGCTTTTAAATCGTCGATCGATGCATTCAGCAGTGCATCAGCATCCGGGAATGCGCTGGCGATAGTTTTGGCTGCCGATGCGCCGATGTGTCGAATGCCAAGCCCGGCCAGCACACGCGCCAGGCCGCGCGTTTTGCTTTCCTCAATCGCCTTGAGCAGGTTGTCCGCCGACTTCTCGCCCATGCGTTCAAGCTTCAGCAGGTCATCGCGCTTGAGCGTGAACACATCAGCGAAGTGCGTGACCAATCCTGCATCGATGAGCTGATCGACCAGCTTTTCGCCAAGACCGTCGATATCCATCTGCCCCCGGCCGACGAACCACTTAAGCTTTTCGCGGAACTGCGTGGGGCATTCGGAGTTGACGCAAAAGAGCTTGGGGCCTTCCTGCTCGACGGTCCCGCCGCAGGCCGGGCAACGCGCCGGCGGGTTGATCTTCTTTTCCTTGCCTGTGCGTTTTTCCGTCACAACGCGCACAACCTGCGGAATGATCTCGCCGGCTTTCTCGATCACAACCGTATCGCCGAGGCGAATGTCCTTGCGACGGATTTCTTCGATGTTGTGCAAGGTGGCGTGCTGCACGGTGGTGCCTGCCAGAAAGATCGGCTCCATCGTGGCGCGCGGCGTCAGCGTGCCGCCTTTGCCTACCTGCCAGTCCACCTGCTTGAGCACCGTGACGCCCTGCTCTGCGGGATATTTGTACGCAATGCACCAGCGCGGCGCTTTGCTCGTTGCGCCAAGCTCGCGCTGCTGGCGCATGCTGTCAACGCGGATGACCATGCCGTCCACGCCATAGGGAAGCGTTGGACGCTGCTGGGCGAACTGCTCGACGCGCTCGATGATGGCGTCAATCGAATTGCAGTGCGCAGTAAGCGGATTGACGGGAATGCCCAATCGCTTGATCGCCTGGAGAAATTCATAAAACGAATCAATGCGTTCGATGTCGCCGCCGCGCACTTCGCCTCTACCGTGCGCGTAGAAGCTCAGTCGCCGTTTGGCAGTGATGCGCGGATCAAGATTCTTCAGCGTGCCTGCAGTCGCATTCCGCGCGTTGGCGAACAGAGTCTCACCGTTCGCTTCGCGCTCGGCATTGATGCGCTCGAACTCGGTGTTGGGCATGAAAATCTCGCCGCGAACTTCCAGAACATGCGGCAGCGATTCACTGCCCGCCTTGCCCGATCGCTGGGCTTTCAACCGCAAGGGGATTGCGCGGATGGTTCGCACCTGTGCGGTAATGTCATCGCCCTTTTCACCGTCGCCACGGGTAGCTGCAAGCACAAGCAAGCCGTTCTCATACCGAAGGTTCACCGCCACGCCGTCGATTTTGGGGTCGCACACGAATGCGACGGGAGGCGCGTTCCGCTTTTCCCGCATCGCACTTGAAAACAGTCCCCCATCGTCGTCATCGCTGCTTTGGCTGATGTCATCTGCATCATCAAACCCAAGCCCCTTGAGCACCCGGCGATACCACGTCCGCAGTTCCGCGATGCTGTAGGTGTTGTCGATCGAGGTCATGGGAACCGCATGACGCACCGTCTTGAAGCCCGGTATCGGCTGATCGCCGATGCGCTGCGATGGACTGTTCGGGTCGAAATACTCCGGATGCGCCTGCTCCAGATCGATCAGCTCGCGCATGAGCTTGTCGTAGTCGAGGTCGGACATGATCGGCTCGGCCTCGACGTAGTACGCATAGTTCGCGCGCTCCAGCAGATCGCGCAGTTCGTCGATTCGCTTCTTCACGTTGACCTTGGCTGTGCTCATGCGCTGTGGCTGGGGTGAGGGTTGAAGGCTAGGGGCTGGGGTATGAGACGGACGAAGAAAAAGCAAAGGCCCGTGCAGGCTGCTGATCAATACCCATTATTGAAGCATCGTGAAGGGCTGACGATGCTGACCTGCAGATCATCGATGGGTCCGCACATGCTCATGCTGCTGACGATGAAGACCTCCGTGCTGGAAGATGACACGTAGAAGCAGTGGGAGAAGGGAGAAGAAGATACCATCGCGCCGCCGCTGCGGACGAATGCTTTCGGGGACTCCGTGAAACGCCGCCAGCGTACTGGCACGCAATGGGCGGTGAGTTACGTTGAATGCCTGAGAACGAGTGTGACGGGACATCACGAGTGCTGCGGGTTTCACGTACAATGGCTGCAAAAAGGGGGTACCAATGCGTATGCCGACAATGAATCCTCGCAGTGCGAAGCATCAGCGGCCAAAGTCTCGCAGCATTGTCATACCGATCCTGTTATTTTCATTATCGCTGGGCTTCATGGGGCTGGCATGTGCGCTCGCGCTGGGGATGCGGTCTGGCTGGATGATTTTGCCGTTCATTGGCGCAGCATTGCCGGCGGCTTCGCTGCGGTGGCGGGCGGTGGTGCAACCGATTCAGCGCGTAGCAGGTGCGCCGGTGCCGTCGGAGGATGCTGAGCCTTCGCATCCGATGTGGGCACGTATCAGCGTTCCGGCGATGCTGATGCTGGCGGCAGCACTGCTTCTGGCGTTTTCGCTCCGTGCGGCTCCGGGTGGCGGCTGGTGGCTGGCCGGAGCATTCCTGCCGATCGCCGGCGCGTGTGCCTACGCGGGTCGGCAATGGTGTGGGGCGAAGACGTACGGCAGAGTGTTCCTGGGAAGTGTGGCAGGATTTTGCATCGGCGTGGCTGGCAATCTTGCCGCGAGCGAAGCGGATCGGGCTCGGTGCAATGCGCAGGCAGAAGCAGCACTGGGTGATGCATTCGCGCCGCTCATTGCAAAGCTTGATCAACTGCTTGCCGGTCAGGAGAGGATTGCGGCTGACCTTGAAAAGATGCTGAAGATGGGTGAACAACTGCTCGATCAAAAGCTGCATGCTGAGGAGAGGGAGTCGCTGCGCAAGCAGCTCGAGGCTGCACTCCAGCGAGCTGAGGCGGCTGAAGCGCGTGGCGAAGCAGATGCTCGAGCTGCGCTGCAGGCGCTTCAGGAAGAAGGCGATGCTGCGAAGTTGCTTGCTTTTCTTGATCGGCAAATCGAACGTGATTCGGCTAATCTGATTGAATTACATCGCGAGCGTGCAGCGGTTGCCTATACAACCGGCAATATAGATGCTGCAGAGACATCGCTGAACGCGATTCTGGCGATCGCCCCGGATGATCTTGGTGCGATCAACAGACTTGGCCACATCCACCATCTTCGCGGACATCTGCACGAAGCTGAGATGGCATATCACCGTGTTCTTAACCTCGCGGGGGATGATGAAACGTGGAAGGCGATTGCCTACAACAACCTCGGCATCATCTACAAAACCCGCGGCAACCTCGATGAGGCTGAACGCTTGTACCGCAAGTCGCTTGAGATCAACGAGAAACTCGGCCGGCTCGAAGGAATGGCCAATCAGTACGGCAACCTCGGCATCATCGCGGAGCAGCGCGGCAACATTCCGGAGGCGCGGGAATTGTGGACGAAGTCGCGCGATTTCTATGCGAAACTTAGCGCAAAGCGCATGGTGGACATGGTGCAGGGCTGGCTCGATTCTCTGCCGCCGGATTCATAACAACATCACGACCTGTGATTGATTGTGAGTTGAAATCACGGCTGATGCATCTGTGCGTGCACAAGACACACACAACCCGAAAGTAGTCGAAACCGCTGCACTGCAAACCGGCAAGCCGGCATAGGTAGAGCGCAGCGAAACTCGCCCCTCCCGCGCACTGAACGCTCAACTGGTGGGTTTCGCTCCGCCCCTTCCGGGGGCGTCGCTCTACCTACCTACCCTACGAATAAGCTGCAAGGCATGAGATAGAGCTAATGAATATCAGACGCTGGGGTTGCTGCTGGCAGCGCGTGCGGCTGGGCTCATCTTTGGCATCTTTCTTTCGCATCAACGTCAGCGACGGCAGCAGCAGCGGCGACAAGCTGCTTCAGGGCGCATCGCGTTTTGGTATGACGTTCAACGTGTAGTACGCAACTGGGTGCAGGAGTTCTTCGCCTTCAGCGCTGCGCACGCCGCTGAGGTGCAGTTCGTGAACGTAGCTCGGCCGCAGGCCTGCAACGCGCAACCGAACCGACAGGCCGTCGGGCGACACATCTGCGCTGCTGATGGTCAGATCGCGCTGGTTGATCTCCGGCGAGCCGTATTTCTCAAACCGCTCATACGTGAAGCTGCTCATTGCGTAACTGCTCACGCTGCCGGCGGTTTGAGCGTCAACGGGCCTGGTGAACGTGAGAGTAAAGCCGTCAGGATTGGCCCGCATCTCATGCACTTCAAAAGGCGTCTCGCCGGTGTACACGACACGCTGCAGTCCCCACGGCCGACTTCCGATGCTCCACCACCCGCGATTGGTCATGCCCACAAACAGGCTGCCATCAGGCCCGAACGCCAGGCGATTCACGCCGCAGTCGAATCCGCTGCGGAACGGAAAGCATGCGCCCTGATAAACGCCATCGATCTTTTCCAGAAACACGCGGAAAATTTCTGCGCTGTATTGATCGCCGACAAACAGTTGGCCGGTAAACGGTCCGAACTTGCCGCCGGTGTCGTCAAGAACGATGTCACTTGCACTGCGCCCCATGCGATCGTACGGGAACCACACTGCAGGCTGCTTGAAATCCTCTTCACCGCGCGGCGGCATCATGCCGGCCAACTCATACCAGCGATCGCCTGCGGGATGGCCATGCCAATCGCCGAAATCCAGATGTGCCAGCTTGTTCGTGCCGACCCAGTCGCCCTGGTTGTCGGTGAAGAACATGTCGCCCTCGGCATTGGCGCCAAGACCGTTGGGCGAACGCAACCCGCCGCACACCGGCGTCAGCGAGCCGTCTTCATTGACGATCACTGCCCAGCCGCGCCACGGCACGGTTGATTTGCCAAGCGATCCGCAGAACCCGACGTTGAGCGTCACCCATGCGCGCCCCTGACCGTCGAACTTCGGCCCGAAGGCGAACTCGTGATAGTTGCCGCTGACGCCCCAGCCGTCGGAAACGGTTTCGTAGATGTCAGCGCGATCATCGCCGTCGATATCCGTCAGCCGCGTCAGTTCGCCTCGCTGCACGGCCAGCAGAGCACCGTCATGCCAGCACAGTCCCAGCGGTTCATGCAGACCCGAGGCGAAGCGCTTGAAGTGCAGGTTGAACGGCGGATCGTCGTAGGCATTTTCGACAATCCAGATATCGCCGCGCCGTGTGGCCACGACCGGCCGACCGTCTGGCATCACGTCCAGCCCGCCCACTTCCAGCACAATGTCGGGCGGTTCGATCAGGCTCAGAATCTGGTAATGGTTCGCTTCGGGTGATAGAGGAAAATCGCGGTTGAGGTGATATTCGAGCATGCCCGCGATGTACGGGCTCAGGCGCGGCCGCATCTGGAACTCCCATGCGCCGACGCCCTGGGTCACCTTCACCAGAATCTCATTGCGGCCTTTTTTCAGCGGCAGGGTAAGCTGATGATCCTGCACATTCAGGCCGCGCGGCACGTCGGCGTCGATGAGCAGACGTCCATTGACCCAGAGCTTCAAGCCGTCGTCGCTGCCCATCTCCACATCAAAATCAACATTGGCCTCTGCGTGAACCTCGCGGTAGAGATAGGCAATGGCATTGACGTGCAGTTTTTTCTCGTTGAACTGCTGGAGATTGACGATTCCCCAGTCTTCGTGATCAAGCTGCCGCCATGCGGCGAGAACGCCGTTTTTGCCGGTGTAGGTTTCGTCAAGCTTCACGCCGCGTTCAGGCGGATACACAACGTCGTGTTTGGCAGCGTTGTCGTTATCAAATGGGCCGATGATGTGCCACGGCCCCCACTGCAACTGCGGTATGTACTGCGCAAGCGTCGCAGCGCGGCTGGCTTCGCGGGTTTCCTTTTTGATGTATTTGAACGCCGGTGGTTGCTGTTGTTGCGAAAACGCAGCGCCGCATACAACGCAGCATGCAAACGCAAGGGCTGCTGGCATCATCATCGTTGCTCGCATCATTGCCAGGTTGTCTCCACATCAAACTGCGCTGCGCCCGATGCATCGAGCGTGACCGATTGTCCGAGCACTTCCAACATCAGGCCGGCCGGCCCCTGCAACGTGAAACGTCGAATCAGTTTCGCTTTGCCGCGCTCACGAGACGGAATCGGCTGTTCGTTCACGCTGACGACTGTGCCGTCCTGCTCCACGTCGTACATGAAAATCGGCCGACGCTGATCGTCAAAGCGATAGCCGCGGAAGCGCATGTTCTGGTCATTGGTTGAAGAATGGCTCTCGGCAGCGATCCGAACCGTCGGTTCGTTTGGCGCAGTCCACTGCACGTGAGCAGGATTGGTTTCCGTGCCGCCGCGCGCTGCCCATGCGCCTTTGGCGTTGAGAAACTCACCTTCCCAGATCGCAGCCAGCCTGCAGTTTTCAGCGTCAAAAGCGCAGTGAATCTGCTCGGGATAGCCGCATGCGATTGCCCGCACGCCGGCCTGCTTCAGGAATGAACGGAACACGATCGGCTCATCGATCACCTGCAGCGAAAGTCCGGACGGATCAACCAATCCCTCCGGCAGCGGAAGATGTTCGCCTTGCGAAAGGTACGCCCAGATCGCATCGATCTGCTTGTCTGCTGCGCCATCCAGCAGATCGGTGATGCCCGACTGACCATTCACGAAAAACGACGGCATGCGCGTGCCGGGTCGAACCAGCGTCGGATTGTGCAGCCACTGCGCGAAGTTGTCGTAGCGCAGTCGCTCAGCCATATGCGCCAGATCGGGGCCGGGCGTTCCGGTGGATTCCCGACCGGCAACGTTGTGGCACTGGATGCAGTTCAATCCTTTTGAGCCGACAAGTTCACGGCCGATCGAAGCGTATTCGGAGGGAAAAGTCGGACCGTGATCCGGCTCAGCAGCAACGCCTGCAGCAGCAGCAAAAAGCTCGGGCAGATGCCCCACATTCGCTTCGCCAAACTGCGGCATGCGCACGCCCATGTACGGCCGCGCCGTGCCTGCTTCGGTCAGCACTTCATGTATCCAGTGCGGGTTCAGTCTGGCGCCAACATCGCCCAGCTTCGGCGGGATGCGCCCTTCATCGCCGAGATCGGCTTCTGCAATCGTGGAGAAATAAGGCAGCAGCGCCAGTTCCGGTCCGCGCTCGCTGTGATATTGATGGCAGGCGGTGCAGTTCAGTCGCGCTATGTCCAATGCAAGCTGATCGTGCGGAACACGGTTGGTCTTGCGATGCGGCAGACTGTGCAGGAAGGCCGCGATCAACGCTCGCTGCGCTGATGTGAGCGGGAAATGCGGCAGTCCATCGACCGCATTGGGGGCGATGCAACCATGCGGTTCTGCGATCGCGCTGAGCGATTCGAGTGATGGTGCGGTCAGCGTTGATTCAACGGCTGGGAAAAACGGCCCCATGGCATGACAGTTTGCGCAGCCGTTGGCGACAAAGATGTCGCGGCCGCGCGCTGCCCGTTCGTGGTCCAACTCAAATGGCTCAAGCGTGCGAGGATGCTGCTGTTGATCATGCGCAATGAGATACGTTGCGATCGACTGCGCTTCCAGCTCTGACAGGTTCATCGAAGGCATGCGGCCATTTGGACGAACAAGCACCGAATGGCGGAGGAATTCCGCCAGGTTCTGCGTGTTGGTTTTGAAGGCAAGACGCCCAAGCGGCGCATACTCGCGCAGCGGCAGGGTGTTTGTTGTGCCGTGCCCGCCGGGGATTTCATTCGGCGCAGCCAGCGGTCCATGACAGGCAAAGCAGCCAATGGTGTGATAGTTCACCAGGCCGGTGGTGATCATGTCCGAATCGAGCGGCACATCGATTTCTTCCATCGGTCCGCCCATCGAGACAAGAAAGTGCGTCAGATCCTGAATCTGCTGCTCATCACCGGGCTTGCCGTGGAACATGCGCGGCATTGTGGTCTGCGGATTGAGCGCATGCGGATCAGTGATCCACTCCTGTATCCATTGCGCGCGAACGAACTGGGCAAATCCACCCAGCAACGGCGCGGAATTATTGTTGAGCTGAGCCTGCAACTCTGCATCGCTGCTTTGGTGGCACGCGGTGCAGTTGAGCTGCTGCACAAGCGCCATGCCCTGCAGTTCCTGACTCGCCAGCAGCGGCGCGCCGGCGGAAGGCAGCGGCAGGGGCACCTGTGATTCAATCGGCCGCCACACCGCACGCAGACGCGCCGTGTTGGTGCCATCGCTGCGGAACAGGTACGTCACCTGCTCACCCCGCCTGCTGAACCGAATAACATCGCGGCTCATGACAACTTGCGGCTCGGCACCCGCAACGCCCTCTCCAAGCGGCGGACGATCTTTCTGCATGATGATGACCGATCCGCCTTGAATCTCCGCTCCCAGCCATCCTTCACGCACATTGCCCGGATGGAAGGTCACGGTGAATTCACCTTCAAATGCGCCAGCCGGCAAACGCGCATCAAGCGACTGATCGGGTGTGAGCGCAAAGGACATCGAAGGCAGCGTACGTTCGACGGTCACATCGCCAACGGTGATTCTGGCGTGAACGCCGGGTGTCGGCGCAGTCTGCTGAAGGCTTTGATTGGCTGTGGCGTGCTGTACCGGCGCTGCTTTTTTGTTGTTTGGCATGCCGCGAACCAGCAGCACTGCCATCGCCAGCGCTGCAAAGACAGCGCCTCCCATAAAGAACCAGAGGCCGACTGACTGCGATTGACCAGAATGCGGGTGGGTCATTGGTTATGTCACAAGGATAGTTGTGAAAATGTGATTGAGGCGTCCTGGCCCGCAACGATGTGCACAAGCGATGCTCTGGCAGGGAGCTTCACTCGGTACCATACCACCATTGCATCGGCTGTGTGGCACAGCCCCGGATTCAGTTGCCGCTCAACGGCCGGCTCCACCAGATCAGGAGCATTGCGATAAAGAAGGATGCGGCAACCAGCGCTGCAATGAGAAGCCCCAGCTTCAATTGTCGCTGGCGGCGGCGCTGCGCGCGGTAGAACTCGGGCACATCAAGCTGCATTGAGTATTCAAGTATTATCCGCGGCGCATCGGCTGCCCCGCTTTCCCCCAGGCGGGCTCGAAGCGTGGTGTCGGCCTGCTCAAGATGCCGCAGCGTGGCGGTCAACGAGCAGTCCATCGCCTTGGCAATTTCGCGCTCCGGAGCGCCATACACCCTGGCGAACACCCACGCTTCCCGTTGCTGCGGGCTGAGATTCGCCAGAGCCTCAGCAAGCCGATGCGGCACTTTGTCAAAGGCAAGTATCGACACAGGCAGTTCGCGGCTGCGCAGGACGGTCAGCCGATCCATATGCGCGCTGTCGAGCTGGCTGAGATCAGGCTGCGCCTCGATGACGTAGTGAATGACCTTCGTGGCTGCTACCGGGTTGCCCGTCAGCAGCGTGGCCAATCGATACACGCGCCGTTCACACGCCTCGCGGTCCAGCATACAGGCAGTGTAGTGGGTCAGACGAGGCTGGTCGAAGAGCAAGTGATCCAGCGGTTCCGGAGGCAATGATGTGGAAACCTGCGACTCCCGTTGGAGCAGCTTGCATTGCCCGTCCGATACGATAGGGTCGCTTCATCCATGTTGGAGGGATGCAAGCGGCTCATCCATGACGATTGACGTCCACCCACTGGAGGACGGCATGATTCGACTTACCCGCGTGGTTGCTGCCATTTTGGTTACGCTGCACGTCTGCGCTGCAGTTTCGGTCGCCAGCCTGCGCGACGATGTGCAACGCCTGGTGCGGAACGCCAATCTCAAGGGCGCGACAGTGGCGGTGAGCATTCGCGATGCCGATGGCGGCGCAGCGCTGGTTTCGATCAACGCTGATCAACCCATGATTCCGGCCAGCAACATGAAGCTGTTCACCACCGGAGCTGCGCTGCATGTGCTGGGGCCTGATTTTGAGTTCACCACCAGGCTGCTGCGCGACGGCGATCGCCTGATCGTCATCGGTGATGGCGATCCCGGGCTGGGCGATCCGGAACTGCTCTCAGAAATGTCGATCGGCGGCTCACAGGGCGTGGACGTTGAGGCATTTATCAATATCTGGGTGCGAGCGGTCACTGAGGCTGGAATCACGCAGGTGAGCGAAATAGCAGTTGATGACCGGATATTTGATCGCCAGTTCGTGCATCCAACCTGGCCGGCTGATCAGTTGAATCGCCGATACTGTGCGCAGGTGGCGGGTTTGAACTTTCATGCCAATGTGCTTCACTTTTTCCCCAAGCCCCGCGCCGGACAGACGCCGGTTCTTGGCGAGAGCCGGCCGGCAGCATCATGGCTGAAAATCACCAATGCCGCCACCAGCCGCAATGGCCAGCGCGACAGGAACGACGCCTGGATCGCCCGGCGGTTGGGCACAAACGAACTGACGTTTCGGGGCAATGTGCGATTTGCCTACCGCACGCCGGTGCCGGTGACAATTCACGATGCGCCTGACTTTTTCGCCCAGATGCTGGCGGATCGGCTGAGAGCAGCAGGCGTTCGCGTGGGCAGTCACCGGGTGTGCGACCCGCAGGAGCCAGTCAGCGCCGGCACGGTTGTCGGGCCGCTGATCACCACACCGCTCAGCACCGCCATCACGCGCTGCAATCGCGACAGCAACAACCTGTATGCGGAATGTCTGCTCAAGCGCGTTGGGCATCAGGTCACCGGCGAACCAGGCTCGTGGCTCAACGGCGGAGCGATTGTGCGCCACATTGTGCATGAGCGTTTGAACGATCCCAAACTCACCGGCAGCATTGTCGTGGCTGACGGCTCGGGACTCAGCCGCGACAACCGCATCACCGCTGCAGTCATGACCGCCTGGCTCAACAGCTTCAGCAACGACCCGCATCTTGGACCGATGTTCATCGACAGCCTGGCGGTGGGCGGGGAAAGCGGCACGCTCGCCAAACGCTGTCGCAGGGAAAACCTTTACGACGCTGCGGTGCAGGCCAAAACCGGATACATCAACGGCGTCAGTTGCCTCAGCGGTTACGTGACCATGCCCGACGGCCGCCGCCGATCCTTCAGCATACTGGTCAACAATCTTGCTCCCGACGCCCTGAACAACGCCAAGCAACTGCAGGACAGCATTGTCAAGGCTATCGCGGAAGACCTCGCCACGATGGCGGTACAACTTGGCAGCGATTAGCGATTCTGTGCTGCGTGCATTATTGTTGTTGCGCACAGGCTGCTGTTGCCTATATTCAATCACCCCACCACAAGAAGCCTGCTTCAGCTGAAGCAGGCTTCATATTCATTGGCTTCAAGTGATGTACGAAGGCGCAATCGTTCAATCAGCCTGTCTGCAGTCAATGCGTCACCGCCCGGTGCGTCTGAGCCAGTTCACAACCACTTTGGCGATATAGTCGGCTTCGAGATTGACGCGCATGCCTGGGCGAAGCTGCCCCAGGTTGGTCAGTTGCAGCGTGGTGGGAATCAACGCGACCTCAAACTGCGTCTCGCTGCAGACTGCAACAGTAAGCGACACGCCGTTGACCGCGATCGAACCTTTTTCCACGATGCACTCCATCAGCGACTCAGGCGGCTCGATGCGCAGGCGATATTGTGCCGGCTCGTTGATGACCTCCGTCACCATGCCAATGCCGTCGATATGCCCCTGCACGATGTGCCCACCAAGCATCGTTGACGGCGTGACGGCGTGTTCAAGATTCACGTGATCGCCCGTGCGCAAGCCCCCCAGCGTCGTGACGTCGAGCGTTTGCTGAATGACATCGAACTGTAAAAATTCCCCCTCAGACTTGCCTTGCTCTTCAGCCACAACCGTCAGGCAACAGCCGTTGACAGCGATTGAATCGCCGTGGACCGGGCGATGGCTCCACTGGGCGATATCAACCACAAGTCGCAGCCCGAAATCACGCGGCTCAACCGCAGCGATGCGGCCGAGGTGTTGCACAAGACCTGTAAACATAGGACGCAGCATACCGCGTTTGAGGCGTATGCGAACCGGTATTAGAACGTGATCGCGGCTGCAAGTTGCGGCTTGGGGATCGAATTCCGCCGTCATATTGCCGCTGCTATGCATCAGTTTCGCATTCACAGCGTACAGACCAGCAAACGCCTCCGCGCCGAAGCTGGCTTGACGCAGGTCGGCAGCGGCTGGATACTGGCCGATTCGTGTCGCCTGCGGTATCCCGCCACAGGCAGGCGCCGTTGAGGAGAAGTGCGTATGACCCCCCGCCCCCGGAATCTCCGGAGTTTCTGCATGACCTGTATGTCTGGCAACGCAGTTGACCGCCGCACGACGACCAGCCGCTCACTTGGCCGCTCATGGTTTGGCCTGACGGCCTGTTGGACAGTGAGCCTTGCGATTTTCGCAGCGGGCTGCACGAACACCTCACGCACGTCATCAGCCGATGCGTCCAGCCGGGGAGAAAAGAGCGGCCATGTCGCCGCCGGCGCCATGGCTGAACGCAACATCATTGCCCAGCTCGACCAGCAGTATGTCATCGGCCCGACGGTGGCCAACGAACTGAACTACCGCATCGCCTGGCAAAGCAGTGAAGGCGGGTTGAACCCCAAGGTGTTCACGATCGATGGCGATTCGATTTTCGTGCTGGACGACCGAAATGTGCTCACCCGACTGCGCATCGAAGACGGCCAGCGCGTCTGGCGCGCCAATGTGGCGGCGCCGATCGAAGAGATCATGGGCGTGAACATGGTGGGCGAGCGGGTGTATGTCACCGCAGGCGGGGCAATGATGGTGTTAGACGCCAACAACGGCGCCATGGTGGCCAAGCACAATTTCACCAAAATCGCCAATACGCCGGCGATTCGTTCTGACACTTTCCTGATTTATGGATCGCGTGACGGGCAGGTGGTCTGGCACGCATACGACGTTGGTCACCTGTGGCGCAGCTACAAGGTGGCGCATTCAATGCACGTGCCGCCGGTTCATGTCGACGGCATACTCGCTGCGGTTGGCAACGATGGCACGCTGATGGTGCTCAACGCCGCCGACGCCACCCGTTTGTGGAGCCGCAAACTGCTTGATCCGGTTGTCGCCAAGCCGACCATCGGCGACGGCATCGTGTACGTGGCCGGTCAGGATTACCACATCTGGGCTTACGACCTTGCTACCGGCCGCAACATCTGGCGCGTGATGACCGACAGCCCGCTTGATTCATCCCCGGTGCTGGTCGGCGATCGAGTCTACCAGTACGTCCCCGGCACGGGCTTGATGTGCCTTGATGCCTATGCGTTTGACTCCCCCGGCGGGCGGGTTCTCTGGACATCCCCCGACGTTACCGGCCCGGTGGTGATGGAGCGTCGCGGCAATCTCGTCACGTGGGATGCCAAGCGCAAGGCCATTTCCATCATCGAGCCGACGCGCGGCAGCATTGTCACCGACGTGACCGTACCGCAGGTGCATCAACTGCTCATCGGCGGTGAAGGCGGCAATGAGTTCTTCGCCATCAGCAAAGACGGCCGGGTGATCCGCCTCTCGCCTCGCACCTGATGGCGGCGCAATTGCTGCCGAACGTCACCAATCATTGCCTGCGGAGGCTGGCCCTCCCCGGCGATGCCTGTACGCCTCCCCACGGTGATCGCCTCGCTGCGATCTGGGGTGCGATCTGGGGGTAAGCAGCGCCCCCAAGACGGCAAACTGCGCTTGCGGTACGATCTTGCGCATTTGCTTTTTCCATTGCTGCGATAATCGCACGATACATCAACTCACTGGTTCTCACGCCCACCCGATGCGCCATGCAATCCACGCCGACATCGAATCCATCTCCTTCAACTGACCACACAAACCGTAACCTGGTGCCGATTCGTCGAGCCTTGATCTCCGTAAGCGATAAGACCGATCTGGTGCCCTTCGCCCAGGCGCTGGCCGGCATGGGCGTGGAGATCATCTCCACAGGCGGAACCGCAGCTGCGCTGCAGCAGGCGGGCATCAAGGTGATCAATGTCGAGCAGATCACCGGTTTTCCCGAAATGATGGACGGCCGCGTCAAGACGCTGCACCCCGTTATTCACGGTGCGCTGCTTGCTCGACGCGATGATCCCAGCCATGTCCAGGCGATGCGCGATCACGGCATAACGCCGATCGATCTGGTGTGCGTGAACCTGTATCCCTTTGAGCGGACCATTCTCACGCCGGGCATATCGCCTGAGCAGGCCATCGAACAGATCGACATCGGCGGACCGTCGATGCTGCGGTCGGCTGCCAAGAACTTTCAGTTTGTAACGGTTGTCACCGCAGCGGATCAGTACGACCGGGTGATCATCGACATGCGGGCCAACGGCGGCGCGACGAGCTACGAACTTCGGCGCGATCTGGCTGCTGCTGCATTCACGCGCACTGCTGAGTATGACACGGCCATCAGCGCCTGGATGGGCACCCGACGCGAGGATGCCTTTCCCGCAATGCTGCGGCTCAGTTACGCCATGGAGGATGAACTTCGCTATGGCGAGAACCCGCATCAACACGCAGCGGTTTACAAAAATCCCGCATCGGCTGAGCCAAGCGTTGTGGCGGCGCAAGTGCTGCACGGCAAGGAGTTGAGTTACAACAACCTGCACGATGGAGCTGCGGCGCTTGAACTGGTTCAGGAATTCAACGACCTGTTCCCCCACAAGGCTGGTGCCGCCATCATCAAACACGCCAACCCCTGCGGCGCTGCAGTGGCGGACTCGCTCGCCCGTGCATTCGAACTGGCCTACGCAGGCGATCCGCTGGCAGCGTACGGCGGCATACTTGCGGTGAATCGGCCGATTGACCTGGAAACCGCTCAACGCATCTGCGAGGGCCAGAAGTTTCTGGAAGTCATCATCGCTCCGCTCATCGACGGCGCTCCTGCGTTCGACGAGCACGCCATGGAACTGCTGAAGCAGCGCTGGGCCAACGTGCGGCTGCTTGCTGTCAACGGCATACGCCACAC
Organism: uncultured Isosphaeraceae bacterium; assembly: GCA_964575335.1. Taxonomy (GTDB): domain Bacteria; phylum Planctomycetota; class Phycisphaerae; order Phycisphaerales; family SM1A02; genus CAZNPU01. The sequence goes on from CAZNPU010000028.1 coordinate 26,028, forward strand.
CGGCCATCGCAAGATCAACTACAAATCAATCCCCGGCGGCATGCTCGTGCAGGAACGCGACATGAAGCTGGCCAACGTGCGCGAATGGGCGCATGCGGCCGGACCGGCGCCCGATGACCAGATGCTTGCCGATGCAGCGTTCATCTGGACAGTGGTCAAGCACCTCAAATCCAATGCAGTGGCGATCGGGCGCGATGGCCACATGCTCGGCGGCGGCCCCGGACAGGTCGATCGTGTGACCGCCTGCCGCATCGCCATTGAAAAGGCCCGCCAGCATCTGGAAAACGCCAGCAATGCACGTCCCGCCATTGCAGCTTCCGATGCGTTTTTCCCATTTCCCGACGGCCCGAAACTGCTGATTGATGCCGGCATCAAGTGCATCGTGCATCCCGGCGGCTCCAAGCGCGATCAGGAAACCATCGATCTCTGCCAGCAGCACGGCGTCACCTGCCTGCTCACCGGCACGCGACACTTCAGGCACTGAGCAGCGATGGGAACCCCATAGAGAAGCGCAGCGCAATGATGATCACCGCTCATCACGGCTGACGCATCACAATGAATGTGCGCAGATGAACGCCGCTGATCGCAGAGCGAGAGCGCCTGCCCATGCTGGATGATGGCGTTGGCGCATCGCTATTGACCGCCCCCGACAGACAGCAACTTGCGTGGATAGTCATGACCGCAGATCGCAAGCGTCAGGCTGGCGAAGCATCAACAGTGGCCCCCCACAACCACCTGTGTGATCTGCAAATAAATGCCCTGTCAAGGACTCGAACCTTGGACCCGCTGATTAAGAGTCAGCTGCTCTACCAACTGAGCTAACAGGGCTTGTAAGGCGAAAGAGTGTATCCAATCACAGCAAGCGGTCAAGCCGGGTGCTGAGCTGGAAATCGCAATAAAACGCTCATCTGCTGCACATGGCCGGCAGCATGTCAAAAACGCTTGTGGACAGGACGCTCTACCGGCGGCTGCACGCCGAGAATTGCCCGCATGAGCGCGAGATCAGCCGGCCTGGTGATCTTGATGTTTCGCACATCGCCTTCCACAGTATGCACCGTTTCGCCAAGGCGCTCCACCAGCTGCGCATCGTCGGTTACGCCCTCAAGGTTCGGCTGGGCGTACGCGCGGCGAAGCAGCTCGATCTCAAATACCTGCGGCGTCTGCACTTCCACCAGATTTGACCGCTCAACGGTTTCAAGAACCTTGCGGGTTTCGATTCGCACGCGGCCCTCATCGCCCAGAATCAGATCGGCGATGGCATCATCCTCGCCGCTGCCGACGGTGGTGACTTCATCGCCAAGACGCTTGACGGTTGCGTTGATGGGCACAACCGGAATCACCGCAGGCAGTGAAGCGGCAGCCTGAAAAACACGGTCGAGCACCTCTTTGCTGACGCCCGGCCGGGCTGCGTCATGAATGGCAACGTGGGTGGTGTCAGCGGGAATCGCATCCGGCGCATTGAGCACGTTGCGCACCGTCTCCCAGCGGTGCGTGCGGCCGCCTGCGACGATCTTTGCGCCGTGAAAGCTCAGCGTCGGGCCGTACCGCTCGCGGAAGGCGTCGAAGTCATCAGGGGGGCCTGCCACGATGATACTTCGCACCTCTTCTCGCCTGGTGAATGCCTCAACGGTGCGCAAAAGCACCGATCGGCCGCCCAGATCCTGTGCCAACTTATCGCCGACCCCGTAACGGGTGCTGCGCCCGGCAGCGGGAAGAATCACACACACATTCATACACCACGCTCCTGCCCCGGCGAACCACGTCCACGCGAAAGATGTCCCAAAGGTGCATAGTACCGCGGCTAGGAAGCGTTGTGTATCGGAGATGGCAAAGCGTATCCATCAACCAACCGGCACACAGGCAGGTTGTTTCGCTTCTCATTAGCGCCCGGGCCAAATCGCGTGACCGCAACTGCATCACACGGCTTTGCCGATGATCAGCAGCGGCGCGCTTTGACGTGATGAGTGCAGGCGCACAGTGCCGTAGATCAGCCCCTGATGCCCGGGTGAGGGCGTGATGCGCAGCGTGCAGATAAAACCGTCAGCGACGCGTTTCACCTCGGCCAATTCCACGGAAAACTGATCCGATTCGCTCACCGCGGCCTGTACAATATCGCCGGGCCTTTGGCGCGGAAGCCACTTGGCTGTGACCTCATATTCCCGCGTTTCGCCCGGTGCAACACCCTCCATCAGAATTCGCCGCTCCTGCAGCGCCCACGTATCAGTTTGGGCAATGCGCCGCCGCACACATTCATGACGAACTTCCAGATCAAAAACCGGGCATTCCGGATGATCGGTCTCGACGACGATCACCGGCTGCAACTGCCTGCCATTAGCGTTCCTGCACGTGTGGGCATCGTAGCCGGTGAAATCCCAGCGCAGTCGATACCGGTTGCGCGGCTCGTCTTTCTGCGGATCAAAATCAAGGTACGGCACAGGACCGCCGTCAACAGCGAGAATACGGAACGGCTTTTCATCAGCTGAGTAAACCTCATACTCGCCCAGCAGGTGCGGGCGGCCATCCTGATCAGGCAACGCAGAAATAAACGCCGGCTCAGCACGCACCGGCAGCGCGATCAGTACGTGAATTGGAATCTCAATCAAGTCGTAGCCTTCAAACAGCACACGAACCGCTGCATTCTTGACCCCCAGGCCGGCGGTGCTTTTGTACTGCGCTTCCAGCGGAACGCTTTCGCCCGGCGCCAGCGTCACATTCGGCAGATTGACGCTGGTGCAACTGCAACTGGCGCGACTGGCGACGATTCTCAACGGCTTGTCGCTGACATTCTGAATGACGGTGCGGCCGATTACCGTTTCATTCGGTCCAATGGTGCCCAAATCAATTGTGCCGGGACGAAGTTCAATTGGAGGGAGATTGCCTGTATCGGGTGCGCCGGATGCGGGGCGAGGCGGTTCGCCTGCAACGACCTGCTGGGCCGATGTGTCGTTCTGCAGCGGTCGATCGTCGGTGAAAGCCATTACGCTGAGCGCCATTGCGCCCGACACAACGGCAATCAACACGGTTCCAGCTACACATCGGACCATCTGATCTACTCCTTCATCCATCGTGGTTCACATTCAATGCAGAACACTATACCTCCAGCAGCCTGAACTATTCGCATCAACGCGGCACTGGGTTGATCTAACGGATGAGCAGCCAGGCTGATGCACCGCATCAGCATTTTGGTCTAGGATCACGCCCCTTTTTGGACGCAGCTTTCGGTACCGCCGTGCAGCGCCGTCAGAGCTACGGCAGACGCCGATTGCGTTGGAATACCTATTCTCATTACCGAAAAATACAGCCCCGGCCCCCATACGATTGAGATACATCGCATGGCTCTGTATGCGAGCGGGAGCATTGCCGCCCGCTGGTCAGCGATAGTGCGCCTCACACGAGGAGTTGGAGTTGTCGTGGCTCGCCGACTGATACGGCTTTTCATTGCTCCTGGGCACGGTCACGCGGTTTCAATGCGGGCTTTGGCTCCCGGTTTTGTTTTGATCATCGGCCTGCTCAGCACCGCAGTGATGACAGGACAGCTTCGCAATGCCATCGAAGCCAAGGATCGCGAGCGGTTTCAGAACTACGTAGATCAGACGCAGGACCGGATTGTTTCACGGTTGAATACGTACATTGCGATGCTGCAAGGTGTGGCGGGGTTCGTCGCGACTGCCGACAGCCTGCACCCGTCTTCCTTTCGGCATTATGTCAATCGGCTTCAGTTGGATACACAGTATCCGAGCATTCAAAGCGTGGGGTTCGCTGAGCGCGCCAGTGCGTCAAAGGTGCAGGAACTGATCCAGTCGGTTCGACGCTCCGGGTTTGAGGATTTTGACATTTGGCCCGATTATCCGCGTGAGGATTATTACCCAATCGTACTGCAGGAGCCGCTGGATGAACGAAATCGCGCGGTGCTCGGCTACGACATGTTCACCGACCCTACCCGCCGCGAAGCGATGCTGCGCGCCTGTGACACCGGCCAGCCGGCCATGACCTCAACGGTCACGCTGATACTGCCGATGCAGGAGAATGACGAAAGTGCGCAAACCGGCTTTCTGATTTACGTGCCGGTCTATCACACCGAAGACATCCCGCCCACGGTGGAATGGCGTCGAAAGTTTCTGGCCGGCTTCGTCTACAGCCCGTTCCGCGCCGATGACATGTTCGCGCAGCTGTTTGCGTGGCCCTACATGCTGCCCGTGCATTTCACGGTGTACGACGGCCCTCAGGTTGATCCTCACAACGTACTGCACAATTCCTCAGCCACTGATCCCGGAACCGCTGCGTTCGAGAACGATGGTGATGGTGATTATGTGCCGCGATTTACAGCAACGCGGCAGATCGAAGTGAACGACAAGTTATGGACGATCGAATTTGCCACGCGACCTGAATTTGAATTCGCCTCCAATCGCTGGCTGGTGATATATGTGGCGACCGGCGGCGTTCTCCTGAGCTTTGTGCTGTTTCTGGTCACGCGGTCATTGGCTGCAGCCCAGGCGCGCGCACAGGAAAGCGCAGCAATGCTGCGACTGTCGGATGAAATGCTCCGGCGGCATTCTCGAACGCTCAGCGTGCTCAACCGTGCGGGATTGACCATTGCAGCAGAGCTTCAACTCGACAGACTGCTGCAATCGGTCACCGACCTGACTGCTGAACTGATCGGCGCGGAAGCGGGCGTGTATCTCACGGCCGAACCGACCGCTCACGAAGGCAACGTCGCTGCAACGCTTCAGGTTGCTGCTGTTGCTGAGATCACCAAACCGGAACTTGCCTCAGTCGCGGAGCACCCGGAGATACAAAAGATTGTGCAGCAGGCATTGCATGAGCACGCCGTTGTGCAAAGCAAAACCGCCTGGTCTGAAACGCTCGATGGGGACTCGAGCTTTGAAGCTCACAGCGAAGCTGATGCTGATCACAATGCTCAACCTTCATCAGCCCGGCTCGCTGCTGCAGACTCGCCATTGCGCAGCATTCTGGCGGTTCCCGTCCTGCCGCGCTCGGGCCAAACCGCTGGCGTGCTGCTGCTTGGGCATTCGCAACCGCAGATGTTTACCAGGCAGCATGAACGCCTGGCGCGTGGCGTTGCGGCACAAGCGGCTGTGGCGATTGAAAGCGCTAATCTTTACGGCCAACTGCAGCAAAGTGAGGCGCAGTACCGCACGCTTGTTGCGCAGGTGAAGGACCATGCCATCTTCATGGTTGATCCCCGCGGCCGCATCGCCAGTTGGAATGAAGGCGTGCAGCGCGTGCTCGGCTTTACCATGGATGAGTTCGTCGGCCAGCCGCTGTCTCGCATTTATACGCCGGAAGACATCACCGCCGGCGTGCCCGCGCTGGAGCTTGCCGAGGCGGCGGAAACCGGCGAATCGTCCAACGATCGCTGGCTTCAGCGCAAGGACGGCACGCGTTTCTGGGCTTCGGGCACAACCACAGCATTGCGGGACGACAGCGGGAAGCTCCTTGGATTCACCAAGGTCATGCGTGATCTGACCGATCATCGCCGAGCTGACGAATCATTGCGGCTCTCCGAAGCGAGATTCCGCTCGATGGTGGAGCAGTCACCACTGGCCATCGTGATTGCTGCTGTGGACGGGACGATTCTGTCCGCCAACAAGGCGTGGCAGGACTTGTGGCAGGTGCCCAGCGAACGTGCGATCGGTTACAACATTCTGCACGACCAGCAGCTCACGCGGCTTGGCGTCATGCCGCACATCAAACGGGCCTTTGAGGGTGAACCGGTCACGATTCCGGTGACGCGGTACGATCCCGCTGAGGATGGCTTTCCGGGCCGCGCACGATGGACGGAATCATTTCTGTATCCGATCAAAACGGATCAGGGCGCAGTGCGCGAAGTCGTGATCATGACAGAAGACGTCACCAGTACACGGGCGGCGGAAGCGGCGCTGCGCGAAAGCCAGGAGCGCCTGCAGATCGCACTGAGCGCCGGACATATGGGCGTGTGGGAATGGAACGTGGCAACCAATTCTCTGCACTGGTCAAATGCAACCAACGTGCTGGACAACAACGTGGCTGATGAATTTGACATCACGCTGGACCAATATGTTCACACGATTGTGCATCCGGAAGACCGCCAGGCATTTATGGATGCAGTCACGCGAACCGTTGAAACGCGGGCCGATTATTTTGCGGAATATCGCATTCAGCGACGCGACACCAAAGCAATCATATGGGTGGAGTCACGAGGGCGGCCGTTTCTCGATGCGCAAGGCAACGTTCAGCGCGTCGTCGGTGTGTGCATGGATATCACAAGTCGCAAGGAAGCGGAAAACGAACTGGCCCAGCACCGCGATCACCTTGAAGAACTGATTCAGCAGCGCACACGCGAACTAGAACAATCGCATCAGCGATTGCGCCTGGCTGAGCGAATGGCGTCAATCGGCACGCTGTCCGCTGGCCTTGGGCACGATATGGGCAACCTGCTGTTTCCGATCCGCGCGAGACTGGACGTGATGCGCGCCGGTCCTTTGCCTGAAGGGTTCCAGGAGCATCTCGACGCCATTCAGCAATCCACCGACTACCTGCAGGCTATGACCAACGGTTTGCGGCTGCTGGCGCTTGATCCCGAAGATCTCGGCGCCGCTGGCGAAGCCACCGATCTGAAGCGCTGGTGGCCTGCTGTCGCGTCACTGTTCAAGCATGCCCTGCCGCGCGGCATTGTGCTTATCTCTGAGATCGACCCGGACCTTCCGCCGCTGGCTGTTGCGCCGCACCGCCTGACGCAGGCGATGCTGAATCTGGTCACCAACTCCGGCGATGCGCTGCGCCCGCGCGGATCGGGGCGCGTCATCGTGTGGGCCACCATGGCGGAAGACACCACAACAACTGATCGACCAATGGTGCGCATCGGCGTAACCGACGACGGCCCCGGGATGCCGCCGGATGTCCAGGCCCGCGCCATGGACCCGTTTTTCACCACGAAGAAACGCGGCATTTCCACCGGCCTTGGCTTGTCGCTGGTGCATGGCATCGCCACATCAGCTGGCGGAACAGCCGAAATTTATTCCACGCCCGGCGAAGGCACCACGGTCTATATGACGCTGCCAGTTGCGACAGCAGCTCCGCAGAGCGAATCGGCCTTGCCGAATGTCGTCATCAGTCTGCCCGATCCGCGTCAAAGGGCGCTGGTGGGCACGATGGTTGAAATGTTCGGCTGGCGGCTGCTTGGAGAATCCAACGGAACGCCGCCATCCGAGGCCAACCTGTGGATTGTCGATACGCGGCACACCGCGCCTGAACAGGTGCAGCAGTTTTTGAGTCAACGAGGCACCCGTCGCGTCATTGCGTTCGGGCCAACCACGCCGAAGTTCGATCAATGCGGCGTCAAGGCTGTGGGCGATCTCAGACATCCCGGCGTGCTGCGACAAAAGCTGCGCGAAGCGCTGGAGGATCATTTCATCGACAAAGATAAAGCGAAGCAGCAAAACCATGAAGCGTCATGAAACTCAAAGCAGTAACCACGGGTTTCCACCCGTGGCTATGGAAATCAATGTTCTCTCATCTCTTACCCCAAAGGGTGAAGGAATCTAGCCACGGGTGGAAACCCGTGGCTGCACCAAAGCTCAGGTACGAGCAGCCGGCGGCATTGACCAAACCCGGTCAACATGCAATGATGACTGGCCTGTCTCTTGCCGAAGTGGCGGAATTGGCAGACGCGCCGGATTCAAAATCCGGTTCCCGTTGAGGGAGTGTGGGTTCGACTCCCACCTTCGGCACTTCTAGATGATTTGTCTGCATTATTGATTGTGTGTGATGGATGCACAGCCGGCTGCCATGCAGGCCCGGCTGTTTTTATATTGCGGACCTTCCATCATCACCACTGTTCATTCATTCGGCTTTTGTTCTGTTTTTTCCCTTCAGTTGGCCTCAATCGGCTTTTTGGTCTGGTCGATAGTGGCCTCATGTACGAATTTGACCTCATCTGCCTGGGGTGCGGACCGGCAGGCGAAAAGGCGGCGTTACAGGCCAGCATTTTCGGCCGCCGCGTGGCAATTGTCGAACGCCGCGCCCGCCCCGGCGGAGCAATGGTCAATACCGGCACCATTCCATCCAAGGCATTGCGCGAGACTGCCTTGCTGTGCTCGGCGTTCACGCGCCGCCCTCTGCCCGGAACCGATTTCCGGATCGACCGGAGCGTCTCGGTGGCCAAATTCATGGCTCAGCGCCACTTCATCGAGCAGACCGAGCACGACCGCATCGAACGTTCAATCGATCGACACTGCATCGCCGTGTTTCGCGGCCACGGTCGACTGATCGATCCTCACACGGTTGAAGTGCGAGGCGCCGATAATACACTGACCACGCTTCGCAGTCGGTTCATTCTCATTGCAACCGGCTCATCGCCGTTGCGACCGTCGCATGTACCGTTTGATTGTCCCAATGTCGTGGACGCTGACGGCATCCTCGATCTGGAGCGCATTCCCGCATCGCTGATCATCGTCGGCGGCGGTGTGATCGGGTGCGAATACGCCTCCATTTTCGCGGAAATGGGCGTGAAGGTTACGCTCGTTCACTCTCAACCCAACGTGCTGCCGTTTGTCGATCCTGAATGCCGCCAGCGCCTGCTGCAATCGCTGACCGTGCAGAACGTCGCTTTTGAGTTCAGCAAGACTGTCTCCAAAATCGAACCGATTCACGAACAACTCGTGCGAGTGCACTTCGAAACCGGCGAAGCAGTCACAGCAGAAACCCTGCTCTGGGCCGCAGGGCGCAGCAGCAATACCCAGGGTATTGGATTGGAGGCTGCTGGTGTTGAAGTCGATCAGGGCGGCTTGATTCGCGTGAATCGCCATTATCAAACCAGTGTCCCGACGATCTACGCAGCCGGCGATGTCGTAGGCTTTCCGGCTCTTGCTGCCACCTCAATGGAGCAGGGCCGCATCGCTGCACATCACATGTTCAATATCGATGTCAGATCGCGGCTGACAGAACTGATGCCGATCGGCCTTTACACAATTCCGGCCATCTCCATGGTGGGCATGAATGTTGAGCAGGCCGAGCAGGCCGGGCATGAGGTTGTCGTCGGCCGGGCGCTTTATCGCGACAACGTGCGAGGCCGCATGCTGGGCGATGAGCAGGGCCTGCTCAAATGCGTTTTCGATCGTCACAGCCGTGCGCTGCTGGGCGCAACCATTGTGGGTGAAGATGCGACGGAACTGATCCACATTGCCCAGTGCATCATGAACTTCCATGGCGGCATCGACGATTTTATCGATGCGTGCTTCAACTATCCATCGCTTTCCGAACTTTACAAAAGCGCAGCATACGATGCGCTGCAGGCGATGAGTGAAAGACCGCTTGACGCTGCGCAGTGCCCTCAGCAGCAACGGCAACAGCGACGGCACGACGCAGCGTGATTGGACGATTTGCCTAATCGAAGTAACGCGTCTGTTTGTCAGATCGAATAACGCGCTACGATCATGCAGCAAGGGACTATGGTCGCGGCCAGTGACTGCCGTTTTTTCGGATACCTGCTGCCATGCGCATAACCGTCTTCAGCACGAAGTCTTTTGACAGGCAGTTTCTCGATGCGGCCAATCGGCAGCATCATCATGAATTGGTGTTTCTGGAAGCGGCGCTGTCAGAACGCACCGCCATGCTTGCTTCCGGTTCGCCGGCGGTGTGCGTTTTCGTCAACGATATCGCAGACGCCAAAGCGCTTCGCATCCTTTTCGAGCAGGGAACACGCCTTGTCGCGCTGCGCTCCGCAGGGTTCAACAATGTTGACGTGGCGGCTGCTGATGAACTGGGCATGACCGTGTTGCGCGTTCCCGCCTACTCCCCGCACGCCGTCGCCGAGCATACCGTCGGGCTGATGCTCACGCTGAACCGCAAACTCCACCGCGCGATTCCTCGCGTTCGAGATCACAATTTCTCGCTGGATGGCCTGCTGGGCTTTGACTTTTACGGGCGAACGGTGGGCGTCATCGGTACGGGCAAGATCGGAGCAGCGGTTGTCAACATCATGGCGGGGTTTGGCTGCCGCATCCTTGCCTATGACCTGCATCGCAATCCGCAGTGCGAAGCCGCGGGCGCGGAGTATGTGTCGCTGGATGAACTGCTGAAGAATGCAGACATCATCACGCTGCATTGCCCGCTCACGCCTGAGACGCACCATCTCATTCACGCCCAGAACATCAGCAAGATGAAGCATGGCGTGATGCTCATCAACACCAGTCGTGGCGCGGTGATTGACACCCGGGCGGTGCTCGAAGCGCTCAAATCAGGACAGATCGGCTATCTCGGGCTGGATGTGTATGAAGAAGAAGGCGATCTGTTTTTCCGCGATCTTTCCGATACGGTCATGCAGGATGACGTTTTTGCGCGGCTGTTGACGTTTCCCAATGTCGTCATCACCGCGCATCAGGCGTTTTTCACGCAGGAAGCGTTGACCAGCATCGCGCAGACCACGCTGCAGAACGTGACGGATTTTGAGCAAGGCTCAATCAATCCTGCCAATCGCGTGACACAGGAGCTTGTTGTGGCGTGAATTGATCCGGCCGATGTGCTTCTCATAGCCAGAGCATTGCAATTGCACTGTAATGCATTGCACCGCCGCTCAACGAAGCCCCAGCATTCGAGCCAGCGTGCCTGGTGGCACATCAGCAACAACGCCACCGGTTTGGGTGATGGCCTGGGCTGCTGCATAGCCACTTCGAACCGCACCCTCCATTGTGGCTGGCCAGCCTGTGTCGCACCAATCGCCCGCTAGAAACAGGTTCTCCACGCCTCCCCCGCTGCTGCTGGCATATTCGGGCGCAGCGGAAGGTCGAATTGAATCAATGCCCGGCACCGGCGCGAACGTCGCGCGTTTTTCCTTGATCGACCTCGCCTCAACCGGCTGCAATCCCACCGATCGAGGCAGCGCATGATGCACATCCGCCATCACTCGCTTGACAATTTCATCTTCGCCCAGAGGCAGCCATTCATCCGCGCAGCTGATCACCGCATGAATGTGCTGGCGGCCCTGCTCGTCGATGCCTTTGTTGAACAGCCACTGCACGTCGCGATCAACCAGCACAAGATGCGGCAGGTCCATGATGGTCTGATCGAAGCGCAGATGCACGCCCAGGATCGGACTTACCTCGAATTGATCAAGTGATTGCAGCCGGCGATCGGCACGGCGCAGCGGTTCGGAGATAAGTTTCGCCAGACGATCAAACGGCACTGCGGAAATCACCGCGGCGCTTTCGATAAAACCATGCTCGGTCACAACGCCGGTGACGCGAGTGCCGTTGTAAGCGATCGCTTTGGCGGAAACGCCCAGATGAATCTCACCGCCGACAGCTTCGATCGCATCAACTGCAGGGTCGTACAGTTCCGCCAGCGGCACGGTGGCAAGCCCCATGGTGTACGACCAGCGGTTGGCCAGGAATCCTTCCTGAAATACCTGAAGCGCGTACGCTGCACTGACGCGCTCGACATCCAGATTGCATGCGCTGACGATGATCGCGTTCCAGAATGATCGCACCAGTTCCGGCGGCTGATTGCATTCGCGAAGAAACTCCGCAAAGGTTCGACTGGTCCAGCGATATCGCCCCTTGCTGCCCATGCGGATCATTCGCCACATCGCCCGCGCAATACAGCGTTTTTCCTGCGCGGTAAAGATGCGCATTCGCTGAAATGAACCGGAAAAATGAAGCGGCGCAGGCAGCCACCCCGCGCACATGACGTCAACTTCACCCCGGCCTCGCGTCCAGTAGAGCTTCTTATGCCACTCGATGCGATCGAGCACGCCAAGCCGATCGTAAAGATCGATCAGGTTCGTGCAGCAGCCCATGAGCACGTGCTGACAGTTATCAATGACCGCGCCGCTGCGAGGGTCAACCAGACTGGTGGCCCGTCCGCCCAGACGCTTGCGCGTCTCGATCAGGATGGGCTGATATGCATCGTGTTCGGCCAGGAGAACCGCTGCTGCGATGCCCGCCAGGCCTCCGCCGATGATGACGATGCGCTTTTTCATGCTCATGCCTGCGCGTTCCCCGGCACGTTCGCAGTACTGTGACGTCCCCCTGCGGTGCTGGCCGATCGCCCCTGCCATTTGGCGCGAAATGCAATCAATCCCTTGTGCCATGCGCTGAGCCGCAGGCGCCTGCCGAGCACAAGCTGCGAAGGGTTGCGCTGCATTTTTTCAAGCAATCCGCGATAGATGGCGGTCATGGCCCAGAGCGTCGGGCGACAGCAAGGCGTGATCATCGCGTCAAGCGGCGCCGAGCGGTCATACAGCGCTGCGGCCCGATCAATCTGCTGCATCAGCATCGCTGTACACGCCTGCGGCTTTGACCATTGCCGCAGGATTTCGGGGGTGATTCCATAATGATTGAAATCCTGCTGAGGCAAATAAACGCGGCCTGCGTCATAATCCTGGCGATAGTCGCGCAGAATGTTGGTGAGTTGAAAAGCGATGCCGCGGTCCACCGCCAGTTCCAGCGCTGCTGGATCGTCATAACCCCACACTTCGATGCATACCAGGCCAACCGTCGACGCCACGCGGTGACAGTATCGCAGCAACTGGTCGTAGGTGGTGTAGCTTGTGCGTTTCAAATCGTCGGTTTGCCCATCGAGCATGGCGTGGAAGTGCTCTGCAGGCAGAGAGAAACGCAGTGCGGTCGCCGCCAGCGCCACCCATAGTGGATCGTCATTGATCGGATTGCCAGCCAGTGCTGCGTCAGTGGCGGCGCGGAAGGCGTCAATACGCGCCTGAATTTCTGCAGGGGTCTGATTGTCCGCGTCATCGACAAGATCATCGGCGCAGCGCATCCACGCATACACCGCATAAAGCGCTGAACGCTGCGGTTCCGGCGACAGCTTCAAACCGTAGTAGAAATTTCTTGCCCGGGTGCGTGTCAGCTCGCGACAGTAACGGTGTGCCGCACGCAACCGCTCGCTGTTGGCCAGCGTCTCTGCCGCGATCATGTCTTTGCCACCTCGCTGCGGTGTTCACGCACGGCGCCCAGCCACGCTCGAGCCACGAGCATCAGCTTGGTGAACTTGCCAAGCTTCGGCCGATGCAGCGCCGTCTCGTAATTCCACATTTCAATCTGGCGCAGCACGTGCTGCCCGCCGGATGCAAACAGCCAGATCACCGGCCGCGTCTTCGGACCAACCAGCTCAAGCAATCGCCCGCCTTCCTCAAACAGCGGCCATGTTCGTTCCACACATCGCTTGATGATCTCGCGCGATTGCCCCAGAAATTCACGATCGACCGCGTATCCCTGACGCGCGCTGGCTATCAGCCTTGCTTCAAAGTTCTCCACATCAATCATCTCACGCGGGATATAGATGCGATCACGATCCAGAATGTCGCGGCGAACGTCCTGCCAGTGGTTGGTCAACTGCAGCGCCGTACAGATGCGGTCGCTGAGCGAAAATGTCGTATCGTCGCGCTTCTCGCCGCAGATCATCAGCACCAGTCGCCCCACCGGGTCGGCACTCAAGCGGCAGTAGGCGATGAGTTGATCCCACGTGTCATAGCGCGTGACAGTTTGATCCTGCTCAAATGCGCGGATCAGATTGTCAAATGGTTCGATGGGCAGGTTGTGCTTTGCGATCGTCGGAGCAAGCGCCACGTACACCGGATGCCGGGGCGAACCCGCAAAGCATTGTTGCAGTTCCTGCCGCCACCAGCTCAGCAGCTCCAGCGCGCGATCAGCATTGCCGATCTCATCGCCAAGGTCATCCGCCCAGCGGCAAAAGGCGTACACCGAAGCAAAATCGTCGCGCAAGTCTGCCGGGACCAGTCGGCTCAGCACGCTGAAGTTCTCGTAGTGACCGCGGGCCAGTCGCCGACACCACGCCCGAGCCTGCTCCAGAGTGAGCATCTCGCACCGATCCGGGCCGAAGACATCAAGTTGGAGCGCGGTGATGGCAGTCATCCTTTCAAGCCTTCGTTTGCTTGCTTGATTGCACCAAAGCCTGCACACTGTACCGGCCGACTGCACGTGCGGCTAGCAGCCCGCAAAGAGGCTGCTGCGCAAATGGACTGTCGAAAACCCAATCGCCACCGGCGGCAAGACGCTATCATCCAAGTGCATCCGTGGTCAATCAAGCTTACAGGCAATCGAACCGAACCGATATGAAACTCATCCTGGCCAATCCTCGAGGCTTCTGTGCGGGCGTCTACATGGCTGTTGACGTCGTCGATCAGTTGCTTGACATCTGCCCCGGCACGCCGATCTACGTGTATCACGAGATCGTACACAACAAGCATGTGGTCAACCGCTTTCGCGAGCGGGGCGTGACGTTTGTGGACGACCTGAACGATGTGCCGGAAGAATCGATCGTGGTGTTCAGCGCTCACGGCGTCAGCCCGGCGATTCGCGAGCAGGCCCGACAGCGCCGCCTCACCGCTATCGACGCCACATGTCCGCTGGTCACCAAGGTGCACGCCGAGGCGATCCGATACGCGCAAAAGGGATATCAGATTCTGCTCGTCGGCCACCAGGATCATCAGGAAGTGATCGGCACCCGGGGCGAAGCTCCGCACGCCATTCAGGTGGTGGAATCGCCGGATGATATTCCCAAGCTCAAAATCGACGATCCGGACAAGCTGGTGTACCTGACGCAAACCACGCTGAGCATGGATGACGCTAACACGATCATCACAGCGTTGCGCAAGGCGTTTCCAAACATCAAAGACCCGCCGAGCGAGGACATCTGCTACGCCACGACGAATCGGCAGCATGCGGTTCGGGCCATCGCGCCCGACTGCGATTGCGTGCTGGTGGTGGGCAGCAAGAACAGCTCGAACTCGCAGCGACTGCGGGAAATTGCAGAAGCCTCCGGCACAAAGGCGTATCTGATCGACGATAAATCAGAACTGCAGGACGTGTGGTTCAAAGACGTTGAAACGGTGCTCATCACCGCTGGCGCCAGTGCGCCGGAGGATCTGGTCAAAGACCTCATCCTCGAACTCATTCAGCGATATGGCGGCGAGGTGGAGCAGCACGACATCTATCACGAAAACGTCGAGTTCGGTCTGCCCGGCACACTCAAGCGGTTCATGCGCTCACAGGGCGTAGACCCGACCGGCCGGCGCATCACGATGGACAATGCTGCGGAAATTGAATCGTGGCTTGCTGAGCAGCGCATCCCCCATCGCACGATCAACCTGACCGTCGGTGCGTCGTGATCATGCTGCGCTCAGGTTGCGCACGCGGCATGGGCACGGCGCTGCGCCAACTTCACCCGAAGCTATCGTCTTCAACGCGACGGCGGTTCGGCAGCGTCGAACTGCGTCACCACCGTTGAGGGCATGATGGGGTAATCCATTATCAAGCGGAAAATGTGCAGCTTCGAAGCGTCCCAGCCCATGCGGTCCAGCACGTACTGGAACATCTCCGGGTAATTGGGCACGTGCGGCGTTGCCAGTGCGTCGGCGCCTTTGCCCAGGTACACGATTTCCTCGCGCAACGGCAGGCAGTCATGTTCGCGACCGCCGATTTCCAGCGTCGTTGCACGATGATCGCCGTAAATCTGCACCACCCGCGTCGCCGGATCAACATTGGCCGCTTCATGGAAAATGACGTCGCGCACGAGAACCTCGGCCGGCGTGCGGATGATCGATCCATGCACGTGATACTGGTTGCCTTCGCACCGATACATCGGCCATGCTGCGCGCCACGAATCGGCAAACAGACACGTCATCGCTGACTGATTGCCAACCGTCTCGCCTTCAACGCTGATGTTGATGAAACCTCGCTCGCCCGGCGTGATGCGAAACTTCGGCAGCGGGTGCGTGCAGAACTTTCGAAGCAGCCCGATCTGATGCGGATCGTCCGGATCATAATCAATCGGCTGGCGCACGGATTTATGACGCACCACACCATCGTCGTCAGCGATGCGCGAGCGAGAAACCACCCATGACACATTGCGTCGAAATCGCCGCAGACCAATCAGCCCGCGCAGCGAGATCACATCCATCATGTCCGGAACATCTGCTGACGGCCAATGGATGTAGCAGGACAGCTGCGCCTTGGCCTGGATGCCCCAAAGATAGGTCGCCGACTTAAACGCCAGACGCTTGTACTGCAGATCAAGCTGCTCGCTGCCGTTGGCAGCAATGGCGCTGGCCATCGAGTCAAACGCATCGCGGCTGCTGGCGTGAAATTTGACGACCTTTTGAAATTCCTGGTGTGCCCGCTGTACTGCGGTGATGTACTGAGAGGGTATGCCGCGTTTGGCTGCGGCTTCCAGAAACCGGGCAATCGCGGCACGCCCGGGCACGTTTCCTACTTCAGTAATCGGTTCGTCGGCATGAGCGACACGATGCACTTGCCATGCCAACTTTGGCCGAATGCCCAGCGTCTTTTCCAAATCCGTCGGCCGGCGGGTTCGTCCCGGAGCTGCCTGAATGAGTTCCCGCATTGACGCAGCCAGTCGCCCCAGGGCATCAACAGCATGATGCTCAAAGCCGTTTTCGGCCTTCACTGGGGTTGGCTCTGGAACGGACACATCACTCATAGCAGAAACTATCTATCGGCCAGCTTCGACTTTATCAATTGCCCAAATTCACCCGTGTAAGAGCAGCTCATGAAATCGCAGCCGAGGGCCATGCCTGTTTATCCACCATAACCGCTGGATTAATTTCACGCAATTTTTTTCTTGAAAAAAATTCTATGAAAACATGTTGACAACAGCCTATCTGAGACCATGATGGAACAAGGTGCCCAGGCACAAGAATTTGGAAGATTGCCATGTTCAATGCGGAGCTATGCCACGATACGCACAGCTACCTGCCGCAAGCAGTCATTGCTGCAGCAGTCGCATTCAGCATGTCGCTTGCTGCGGCTGCAGGAACAACGTGGCATGTGAGCGTGAGTACAGAAGGCAATCAGGCATCCTGCAGCAATCCGGAGTTTTTCTGCTGCAGCATCTATAGCTGCGCTACGACAGTGGTTTCCGAATGCCGTGACGCTCTTGGCGGCAGGCCTCCCTGGGCTGCCGTCAGCGACGCTGCGTTCTGCGACGTCGTCAACTCATACCTGTTTTCATCCGGCAAAGACCTCGCTGCCTGTCTGCTCAGCAGCGAGGCTTCTTGCCGTTTCGAGCGACGAGTATCAGTGCTGCGCCGCCACCACGCTCTGTACTGTCACGGCTTGAGCAGTTCATCCGTATGGAGCGAGCAGCATCAACATTCGAATTCGAAGGCAGTAGGCGCCAGCCAATGCCACGTTGTGTTTCTTCAATTAAGGGAGAAGATATGACCTGCAATTCCAGTCACCATTCCAATATCAGTCGAATTGTGGGGTTCGTCGGTCCAATGATCCTCGCAGGCGCCGCCTTCGCTGGGCGAACGACCCTGGTCAGTGTGGGCACGGGCGGCACACCGCCGAACTGCGGCGCGGTCGAAACGCATTGCTACAGCGTTCAGCCTGACATCACGCCTGATGGGCGTTATGTCGTGTTCTCCAGCGTGGCGCAGAACATTACCGACCCGCCCCATACTCCGACCCCCATACTGCAGATTCTGATTCACGATCGGCTGACCTGCACCACCACACGCATCTCCGAGACCGCAACAGGTCAACCGGCTGACAAGCCCTGCAACGATCCGTCGATCTCCGCTGACGGGCAATTCGTCGTATTCACCAGCGGCGCAAGCAATCTCTGGCCGGGCGTGCCGAATCTCATTAATCAGATCTATCTCTGGGACGCTGCGACGAACACGATCGAGCTGATCAGCAAGTCTGCTGCCGGCGTGCCGGGCACGCAGGCCTCCGCAGTTCCGACGATTTCCGATGATGGCCGATGGATCGTCTTCCAGAGCGATGCTCCGAACCTCGTACCCGGCGATACCAACAATCAGCCCGACATCTTCCTCTACGACCGCCATACCTCGACGCTCAAGCGCGTCAATCTCACGCCTCTTGGCCAGCAGGCCAACGGCGCGTCGCGCCGGCCGTCCATGTCGCCCGACGGTCGATACATCGTTTTCGATTCAACAGCGCAGAACCTCACCTCGATTCCCACCAACAACGTTCCTCAGGTCTTTGTGCTCGATCGTGACAGCGATGGCAACGGAATCTACGACGAGCCTGGGAAGACATCGCTGACGCTTGCGAGCGTGAACAACAGTGGCGAACCATCCAACGGCTTTGCATCCTGGGGTGTGATCTCACCTGACGGCCGACTCGTGGCATTTTCAGGCTCCAATACCGCGACCAACCTCGTGCCCGGCGATACCAACAACGCCACGGACGTGTTTGTTCGCAATCTTGAAACCGGCACGACCACGCGTGCCAACGTCCGCCCCAACGGCGAACAGTCTGCCGCCAGCGCGTATTTCCCCTTCAGCTTCTCAGCTGATGGACGATATCTCACCTTCCACAGCGCAGCGCAAGACCTCATCGAGGGCGGCCATAATGGTGCAACCCACATCTGGCGACGCGACCTGACAACCGGCGAGAACCTCATCATCTCGCGGAACTGGGCCGACGAGCTGGCTGACAACTCCAGCGAGGTCGGCGTGATTACGGCTGATGGCAATACTGTCGCCTTTACGAGCGCGGCGTACAACATGATTCCCGGCGGCACCACCAACCCCAATTGGGTCAATGTCTACGTGCGGCAGCTTCGCCCGACTGACCTCAATGGCGACAGTGTCGTCGATGTCAACGATCTGCTGCTGCTGATCGGTCAGTGGGGCTCCGGCGCGTGCGCCATTGCCGACGTCAATGGCGACAGTGTCGTCGACGTCAATGACCTGCTTGATCTCATCGGCGACTGGGGATCATGACAACCAAACCAAGCCGCTGCGTGCAATTCAACTCAACCCCCCTAGGAGGAGAAACATCATGAACACACTTCGATTGTCCGCTCTCATTGGCGTCTGCGCGCTCGGCCTTGCGTGCAGCAGCGCATCAGCCGGGGTGTACGATCCAGCGCTCGATCAGGTCATCAGCATCAACGACGGCGATTCGTTCGATGTCACCGGCGCGCCGATTACCTTCTCCGTCACGCTCGATCCTTCTGACAATCCCATTGTCGGCTTCAGCTTCGAAGGCACCATCTTCATCAATCCAACAGGATTCCCCGGCCTGCCTTCACACACACAGCTTCAAATCACTCTTCCCGACTCCAGCACCTACATCGTCGGCGGCACGACCGGCTTTGACAATCCCTGGGACTTCCAAAGCGCCGTCGACGCCAACCACGCTACCTACCAGCACGGGCCTGATTTCAATCTCCCCGATCTTCTGCCCGGCGGAACCTGGCAGTTCACCTTCGTGCGCACCGCTGGTTTCGCCACCGCTTCCTGGAGCGATGTGACCATTACCCTTCACTCGATCCCATCGCCCGGAGCCGTGACGCTCCTGGCGATGGGAGTCATTGGCTCCCGGCGACGTCGTCGCGCATAACTGCACGAACGCATCGCCCCCTTTTCTTCCACACATCGCCGACGGTACAAACGTCGGCGATGTTTTTATGCGCCTGCACCCCGTGCCACAACCGTGCAGCATGCTTTTTGCCGCATGCGCACATGGACACACTTTGTTGCTGCAGGTCTTCGTTGATGTCGCCCGGTTATAATCGCCTCGTGGAACATATCTTTGAACTGACGCCAGAGCAGCTGGAGACAGTGTGCACCCAGCGCGGCATGCCGCGGTTTGTCGCTTCGCAGATTCTGGATTGGGTTTATCGCAAGGGCGTGGTGCAGTTTGAAGCGATGACCAATATCGCGATGCGCAATCGCCAGGCGCTTGCTGAAATGCTGGCAATCCACACCGGCCAACTGATCCGCCACCAGCTGGCCACCGACGGCACGCAGAAGCTGCTTCTGCAATGGCCCCGCCATGCACAGCCTGCGACCAGTCTGCCGGTACTGATGCACGATCCCAAGCGCCAGACCGAGTGCGTGATGATTCCCACGCCGCCTCCTAATGCACGCAAAACTGCGTGCGTCTCGAGTCAGATCGGCTGTCCGGTGGGCTGTCGCTTCTGCGCTTCGGGTCTGAGCGGACTCGATGGCAATCTCCGGACCGGGCAGATTGTTGAGCAGGTGCATCGCTTGAGCTTCGACGCTTCGATGCTCCACAACGAGCCGCAGCGCACTGCGAATTCGGAGCATCGAACTGCCGCCGGCCGAATCACCAACGTGGTCTTCATGGGCATGGGCGAGCCGCTGGCCAACTTCAATGCCGTCACCGGCGCGATCCGCATATTGAATGCCCCCTGGGGCATGGGCATCAGCGCGCGGAAAATCACCGTTTCAACCGTCGGCCTTCCTGCAGCCATTCGCAAACTTGTTGATTTCGAATTGCCGGTCACGCTTGCGCTGAGTCTTCATGCACCGAACGATGAACTTCGCCGCCAGCTCATTCCCTGGGCGAACTACGCGACGATTGATGAGCTGCTTGATGCGTGTGATGAGTACTTCCAGAAAACCGGCCGGGAGATCACACTGGAATATCTGCTGCTGCGCGGCGTGAACGATCAGCTCGAACATGCGCGCGAACTGGCAAGCCTTGCCAAACGCCTACGAGCCAACGTCAACCTCATTCGTTACAACGAAGTCAAGGGCCTGCCGTTTGACCGTCCCACGACCGATGATGTGCATGCGTTCCAGAAGCTGCTGCGCGAGAAGCGCATCAACGCACACCTGCGCGCCAGCCGCGGCCGCGACATCGCCGCTGCCTGCGGCCAACTGCGGCACGAACATCACAAACACAACGCCGCAGCACAGTGAATGCTTTCGAGCGATGCCTAGAGCCTCATCCCAAATCTCTGCTGCCCCATCCGACGCGCTGCACACCTCTTGCAAACGCCTCTGGATGATTTACGAACAACTTATCAATTTTCGTGAACGCTTCGTCATGCTTTATGAACGCTTCATCATAATTCCTGAACGCTTTTTCATGATTCCGGGACGCTTCCTCA
>CAZNPU010000029.1:0-44691 GCA_964575335.1 uncultured Isosphaeraceae bacterium
AGCAACCCGGTTGCGCTCGGCAACAGCCTGCAGATCACTTCGGTCAGTGGTTTAGTTGAGATTGCCCTGTCGCTGCAACCGGAGTTTGATCAAACTGCGGGTCTGATTCGCATCACAGTTGAGGCATCAACCAATGCGCCGGATGACAAACGCCGCATCGCCACCTCCATCGCGTTTGCGGGAAATCAGCACGGCGAGGTTCTCGAAATTCCTGCAGCCCGGCAACCGGCAGCTGCGCGGCGCCTGCTCGTCCTGACCGCTCAACGCCGGTAAGCCCAATCCGGGGCTTTCCAGTGTCCATCGGGCATCACTTCGCGACGACATCGTACTGGCGAGAAAAATCTGACTGCCGAGCCGTCACCATCCGCGAAACATGGCGGGCAATGACGGGCGGCGGCACTCACCGCGGGCAGGCCACTTCCCATCTCAGGCAGGCGGAGCTGCGCAGATCGGCCGAGGAAAGAAGCAGAACCAGTTATCGCCCTTGCTTGCCTAGGCCATCATCATCGCTGGAGCCAAGGCCGGGCCTGGCCGTTGGGATTTTGCTACCCAAATCGTTCCTGAAGCTGGACTGGTGGCTGCTTGATGCAGCAGGCATTTGCGGCTACAGTACCTGCCTTGTTCGCAGACTGGCCGAGTACCCAAGTGGACAACGGGGCCTGACTGTAAATCAGGTGGCATAGCCTTCGAAGGTTCGAATCCTTCCTCGGCCACTTGCGCGGGGTGTAGCTCAGCTTGGTAGAGCGCTTCGTTCGGGACGAAGAGGCCGTAGGTTCAAATCCTATCACCCCGACTTGCTTTTAAGAGCGAAGCCCTTCGATGCACACATCGAAGGGCTTTCTCATTGTGGGGATGTCCGAAACATACGGAGTCGATCCGGGGAAGACATGATTCAAGCGTTCAGCCCGCCTGCAGTCCAATTCAATCCACAGGAACATCCTTCCAGCCGTGTCGCTGGACGATGCCTTTGAGCAGTTCGATGAGGTCTGCCCGCGTCTGCTCGGACAAGTGTCCGAACATCTCCGCGTCGTTCTCATCGGCGAGCTGCGCCAGGATCGGAACAAGCCGCCTGCCCCGGGCGGTGAGCGACACGCGCTGCGCGCGGCGGTCCTTGCGGTCGGGCGTTTTTTTGACCAGCCCCTTCTCAAGCAGCCGATCCACGAGTTTTGAGATCGTCCCGCGCGTCATGCCGAGCTGTTCAGCCAGGAGGCTCGGGCTGACGCGGCCGGCCTGGAACATCTGCCGCATGAGCGCCCACTCAGCGACGGTGACGCCTTGCGCTTCCACCTTCAACTTGAATGCATGCGAGACATGATTGGAGACAAACCGGAGCCAGTACCCGATGTGCTGCTCCAGTGGGCTGACGCCGGCGTTCCGTACTAATGCCATGGCGACCACTCGTTTACGAAAGGGTCGAGGACAGCCGGGCGAGCTGAGCCAGTTCAACATCGAGTTCCTGAAGCCCTTGCTCGAACGCTTCGGCCGGCATGCCTGCAGGCTTTTCGAGCGTCATCATGAACGCGGAACCGCTCGAGAGAGGCACGACCCGGGCTGGCACCGTCCATGTGCCTTCTTTGGGGTCGATGAAGTCGTGATCGAGGATGCCGTGGGCCTCGATGCCGCGGATGCGGAGGATGCCGGTCCCGCGCGGCGTCCGAATCTCCCAGCTTTTCTCACCCGCCGGCCTGGACTCCAGCACGTTGCGGATTGCCCACTGCGGCCACCGGCTCCCATCAGCAAGGAATCTCCATGCAACCTCGGCTGAGCAGGCCAGTGCGATTGATTTCGTGACAGCAGTCATTCAGTGCCCCTTTCCGCATCGATGAAATAGTTGCCTAGGAAACTATAGAGCGGCCCCGATCGACGTCAAGTCATCGAGAAGCGGCAGATCCCCTACCTACAGGTAGGCCAGATCATCGTGAAACTGTTCCGCCAGCAGAAGTCGCATTTCCAACTCCCAAGAGCGGCTTGCTTCAGCGAAAAGTTCTCTTGCCGTACTGTCACCCTGACTTAACACAATGCCCCGCAGGGTGAAGACCTGCAGGGCATTTTGGTTTGTCCATCAGCATCTGTCAGAACAGGCTCGACTTCAGCGGCGATATCTGATGGCTGTTCGTCGGCTGCACTCAAAGCTGCCAGAGACCGTGATCGATTCCGCCAAGAACATAAATGGCAAATGTGCCGTGGCCGGGAATCATCGTGGGATGCATCGCGACTTGCGCACCGGCCGCCTCAGCAGCTTTGACCGCAGCTTCAATGTCATCCACCAGGACATAAGGCCGAATGACGGGCGCTTCCGTATCGCGCATCGGCGCACGCACACCAATCCGTCCGCCGCCTCTCAACTCAGCCGTGCGGGCGTTGCCAAGTTCAGCAATCGGTTCGCTGAACGTCACGCCGTGCGTTCTCGCCAACGCGTGGCACGTCTCATTGACCAAAGGGGTCACGATTTCAAGGTAATGCACATTCACGGTTTTCTCCTCTTGTTGCTGCTGCTTCTGATCGGTTTTTTTCGATGCAGCCTGAGACTGCTCTGAACCTGCTGCGCCCGGCTGAGGATCCGTCTTCCTGCGGTACTCGATCGTAAGAAGCTTCATCCACGTGCCCTCATCGGTTTCGATGGATGAAGTGAACGTGCGGCTGTCTTTGCCCGTGATCTGGATGGCTTCCCTGTACCGTGCGGTCTTGTCAGGGCCTTGAATGCTCGGGCCTTCGGTCTCGAGCGTTAGTGTATCGCCGACGTCGTTGAGCGTGCCCTTGTAGGTCCACAATTGCCCGCTCATGGAATCGATCCATGTGCCATGGAAGCACTCCTTCAACGGGTCGTACCCCAGTGAGAGCGTGCCGATGTATGGGGCGCCCATCATTGTGGTTTGAATTTCAGCAACGACCCAGTGGTCGCCGATCGCGCGAACGGTATCGGTGCCGACAGCTTCCATCACCGGCATATGCGCTTTGAACTGAATGTCCCACTCACCCACAAGTTGCTTGAGCCATTCCTGATCTCTGGGGAACGCAGCGGCAGGCTCATGCTCATGTTCATGTTCATGTTCATGTTCATGCGCATGCACACGCGCACCGCTAATAAACATCGCAGCAGCGATGATGCTGAAGATTGCAAACTTGTTCTTCACGACTTTCTCCTTATCTGGTGGTACATGAAGAGGTGAGGTGATCGGGCAACGCCGCCAGCGCTAGCCGCCGCTGACTTGTCAGACAAACAAAGTTTCACGCACACCGATCAGCAGCAACTGCAGGCAGTTCGCAGCACGTGCGCCAGGAGGTCCGGGCTTGGCGTAAGTTCGTTGCGGGTTATCGCATGAACTGTCTCCACAATAGCAGCATTGAGCGGCGTTGAAACGCCAAGCTGTTCTCCGAGCCTGGCGACGTAACCGTTGATGAAATCAATCTCAGTCACGCGGCCGCGCTCAAAATCCTGAAGCATGGACGGCTTCAAATCGCCATAGGCCTGCAGAATCTCACCCAGCCAAGCGTCATGCGCTTCACTGGCGACGCTTCGCCTGCTCTGAGCATCCCAGTTCGGCGGCACAGGCTCCACAAGCATCCGCTCCGGTCTTGCGCCGCTCGCCAGGCCGACCGAGAGCGCTTCGTCGTAGGTTCGATCAAAGAGTTCGCGGCCGTCAGGCAGTTCGATATACCCGCGCATGGTCCTCCCGGCGATCGCGCCGATCGTCGTTACCGAACAGTTCACCAGCAACTTCGACCAGATCGCGCCGTGAAGGTTGGTCGTTACCCGCACCTCAACCGCCTGACCGAGCCATTGCTGCACCCGTTCGGCCCGTCCGTTCAACTCTTCGGAGCGCCCGTGCTTGTCAGGCATCTCGCCGATGAGCAGATGCCCTGCGTTGCGCTGCTCGTAAACGCCCGGCTCAACCATCGTGGCACCCAGATTGGAAAGTCCGCCAAGCACGTGCTCATTGCCAAGCTGTTCAACAAGCATCTGCGAGACGCCGCCGTTTTGAATCGGCAGCAATATGCCGGCTGGCGCAAGCAAAGACACAAGCCGCGGCGCAATGTCAATCGCATCGCGCGCCTTGGTGGCCAGAACAATCAGGTCAAAACGGTCATCCTGACCGTACTCAGTAACCGCAGCAACATTCTGCACATCAACCGATACGTCGCCGCCAATACCTGTGACCTGCAGACCGGAGGCTTTCAATGCGGCTGCTGCATCAGCATTGCGAGTGGCCAGCCAGACAGGGCAGCCAGCCGCTCGCAGCCTTGCTGCGATGGTTCCTCCCAGTGCACCGATGCCAACAATCAAAGTTCGCATGTCATCACCTGTTGCTGGGGAATTCAGAACGTTCACCATTGCGCATGAACATCACATGCGAGCAGTCATTGTACTGCTTCTTCACTGCCGCATGATCGCCCGCGCCTGGTCTCGCCTGAACAACTCCCCCCCCCGCGCAACATGCCCAGATGTTTGGAAATCAATGATCTGATGCTGCCGCCGCGACCTGGCAATCGCGCTCAACACATCAGCGGTCATAGAAGTGCGAGCCGTTGCTCAACGGATCCTCACATCGGAATATGCCAGGAACTGTTCACGCCATGATTGTCGCCGCATAATTCCGCCATATATCAGCAGCGCCACAAGGTTCTTGGCAGAACATGAGCGTTCCGGCGCATGTATGACCGTACAACGGTTGATTCTCCAGACCAAAAACGCATCAACTGCGTGCAGGTCGGATACGATGGTGGCGTGATGACCATTCGAAACGGGTATGCTGCATGAACATTCTGCATGTTGTGAACTCACTGGACCCGGCCGATGGAGGCCCCCCAGCAGTCGCAGAGCGGCTGGCCGCTGCACAGGCTGTATTGACGGACGAGATGACCGGCAAGCCGCATCGCGTGACGCTGGTAAGCCGGGCTTCACCCGGACGGGAAGCGCAGGTGCAAGCCTCGCTCGATCCCATTCCCCACATGGACCAGGTGTCGCTCGTTTCGCTTCCGCCTGATCTGACATTCGGCATATTCGTGCCGCCTGCCACCAGTCGCCAGTTGCGTGAGAGCATCGCCCAAGCCGACATCGTGCACTTGCACGGTGTGTGGGATCGCCTGCTGCACAGGGCTGCCATCGAGGCTATGCGCTTGCGCAAGCCGTACGTGCTGACGCCGCACGGCATGCTGGATCCGTGGAGTCTGCAGCAACGATGGCTGAAGAAAAAAGTCGCGCTGATGCTTGCCTATCGAAAGATGCTGCAGCGCGCACGTTGCCTGCATGTGCTCAATGAAGACGAAGCTCGGCTCATCAAGCCGCTCAAGCTCACGCCGCCTGCACAGGTGATTCCCAACGGCGTATTTCTGGAGGAAATTGAGCCGCACCCGCCTGCAGGCAGCTTCTACGCCAAACACCCCGAACTCGAGGGTGATCCATTTGTGCTGTTCCTGAGCCGCCTGCATTACAAAAAGGGACTGGACTATCTGGCGGACGCCTTTGCAATCGCGCTCAAATCGCTTCCGCATCTGCGACTGGTCGTGGCAGGTCCGGACGGCGGCGCACAGGCGGACTTTGAAGCGCAGATCGATCGGCTGGGCATTGCGTCACGCGTGCATCTGGTCGGGCCGCTGTGGGCTCAGGATAAATACGCTGCAATGGTGGATGCTGCCTGCTTCTGCCTGCCCAGTCGTCAGGAAGGATTCAGCGTGGCGATTACCGAAGCGCTGGCCACCGGTACGCCGGCCGTGGTGTCGGAGGGCTGCCACTTTCCGGAAGTCGCTGCTGCCGGCGCCGGTGAGGTTGTGCCGCTGGATGCGCAGGCGGTTGCTGCGGCGCTGGTGCGCGTTCTGAGCGATGAATCGCAGCGACAGCAGATGGGCCGCGCGGGGCGTGAACTGGTGCTTTCGCGATTTACCTGGCCGGTCATCGCGCAGCAGGCAGTGCAGATGTATCGAAACGCGCTGGGGCATCACAACAATTCACCCGCTCTGGCTGGCGCGGGTAAGGGAAATTGAACCGTGGCTGCCTCGCTTCCAATGTTCGGCACGATCAGGGCGAAAGTCATCGCAGTGTCGCCGGTGTCGATTCATGGCGATCTGTATTTCGATGCAACAATCGAATACGCCCATCAACAATCCGGCGAGCCGGCAACCGTCGCGCGCGTTCGCATTCCCCAGCATGCGTGCGAGCGCGAACCCCGCGCCGGCGAGATGGTGCAACTCAGTTTCCTCATGCAACAGATCACCGAGGTACAATTCCTTTCATAGCCACTTTGCATCCAGAGCATGAACTGAAGCATCGAAAGTAGACAAATGAAGGCAACGTGCATCGCTTGAGCAAATCCTCTGCGTTTTTTATTCCAATGGATGTCGCTGCGGGCCTTTGATCCGGTTGTTGCCGGAAGGCGCTCTGCTTGCACAACTCAGCTCTGAACTGCTGAGCGTTACGCTTCACTGAGTTCATCAGGCCGCAGTCAAGAATCGCAGCCCGGACAGTCGATATTCAGTATTCTGGACGATCATGATGCCCCACCGGATCAGGACAGTGCTGCTTATCGCCCTCGGGCTTGCTGTCATTGTGGGCATCGTGCTGGTCTTGTGGTTCACCAGTCCTGCCGAGGTACCCGAAGGCTTCATCACGGGCAACGGCCGCATCGAGGCGACAGAGATCAATGTGTCAACCAAAATCGCCGGCCGGATTGAAGAGATTCTTGTCGATGAAGGCGACTTCGTTAAAGCGGGGATGCCGCTGGTCCGCATGCAGACCGACGTTCTTGAAGCGCAGTTGGCTGAAGCTGTCGCGCTTCTGCAGGAAGCGCAGCAGGCCGTCGCAACAGCCTGGTCTCAACTGGCCATGCGCGAAAGTGATCTTGCCGCTGCCAGAGCTGTCATCGCCCAGCGTGAAAGCGAGCTGAATTTCGCACGCCGGAATCTCGACCGCCTGATTACCGCCAGCGAACGTGATGCCGTTACAACACAGGAACTCGATCAGCAGCGGACGAGAACCCTTGTTGCAGAAGCGGCGCTGACTTCCGCCCAGGCTCAGGCAACCGCAATGGAGGCAGCCATTGAAGCTGCACATGCAGGCATTACATCAGCCCAATGGATGGTGAACGCCCGGGAAGCGACGGTTGCGCGAGTTGAAGCTGACATTCGCGACAGCGTGCTCACATCGCCTCGCGATGGACGCGTGCAGTATCGCATTGCCCAGCCGGGCGAGGTTTTGGCCGCCGGCGGCCGCGTGCTGAACGTCATCGATTTGAGCGATGTGTACATGACGTTCTTTCTGCCCACGCGTGCAGCCGGGCGTTTGGCAATCGGAACCGAGGTCCGAATCATCCTTGACGCTGCGCCGCAGGATGTCATTCCCGCTGAGGTGTCGTTCGTTTCCAGCACCGCGCAGTTCACGCCAAAGGCAGTCGAAACGACAGAAGAGCGGGAGAAGCTCATGTTTCGCGTACGGGCGCGTATTTCGCCGGATCTTCTCAGAAAGCATCTTGAACAGGTAAAGACGGGTCTTCCCGGAATTGCATGGGTTCGGCTGGATGAAAACATACCGTGGCCGGAATCGTTGACAATCCGCCTTCCGGAGTGAACGTGAGCGATTCAGTCCATTCCCAACCGGTCGCCCAGCTTGCTGATGTGCGGCTGAGGTACGGTCGGACATTCGCACTTGACGGCATTGATCTGGAGATTCCCTCCGGCTGGATGGTTGGCCTGATCGGTCCGGACGGTGTGGGCAAATCCAGCTTGCTCGCGCTGCTTGCCGGCGCACGAGCCATCCAGGAGGGAACCGTGTGCGTGCTGGGTGGAGACATCGCCAACGCGCGGCATCGAAATGAAGTGTGCTCGCGCATCGCCTACATGCCGCAGGGCCTTAGGCGAAACCTCTACCCCACGCTCTCCATTGAAGAGAACCTGCAATTCTTTGCGCAACTGTTCGGCCACGACCGTGCAGAGCGGCGGCGGCGCATTGATGAACTGACGCAAAGCACCGGTCTTTATCCATTTCTTGATCGACCTGCGGGGAAACTCTCCGGCGGCATGAAGCAGAAGCTCGGCCTGTGCTGCGCGCTTATTCACGATCCGGACCTGCTCATCCTTGATGAACCGACCACCGGCATTGATCCGCTGGCGCGGCGACAGTTCTGGGATTTGATCAGCCGACTTCAGCACAGCCGCCCCGGCATGAGTGTTGTCATTGCAACGGCGTACATGGAGGAAGCTGAGCGATTCGATTGGCTTATCGCCATGGACGCCGGCCGCGTGCTTGCGACCGGCAGTCCGGCAGAATTGCGTTCGCGCACCGGAAAAACGACGTTCGAAGCCGCGTTCATCGCGCTGCTCCCGGAAGAAAAACGCCGCAGCCACAAGCCGGTCGAGATTGTGCCGCTTGAGGCAGAGAAAAACCGGGAAATCGCCATCGAATCGCGCAATCTGACCAAACGGTTTGGCAATTTCGTGGCTGTCGATCACGTGACGATGCGCATTATGCGCGGCGAGATCTTCGGTTTTCTCGGCTCCAACGGCTGCGGCAAAACGACAACCATGAAGATGCTCACCGGCCTGCTGCCGCCCACCGAAGGCGAAGCTGAGCTTCTCGGCCACAATGTCG
The DNA here is from genome assembly GCA_964575335.1 of uncultured Isosphaeraceae bacterium. Taxonomy (GTDB): domain Bacteria; phylum Planctomycetota; class Phycisphaerae; order Phycisphaerales; family SM1A02; genus CAZNPU01. The sequence continues at coordinate 8,582 of CAZNPU010000029.1, forward strand.
ATGCACACGACATCGCTACACGGCGACGCGTCGGGTACATGTCGCAATCGTTTTCGCTCTACAGAGAGTTGACGGTTCGACAGAACCTCGTACTGCACGCTCGATTATTTGCGGTGCCGTCCGATGAGATACCTGCACGCGTGCAGGAAATGGCGGAGCGCTTTGGTCTGCTCGACGAACTGGACGAACTGCCCGACAACCTGCCGCTGGGCGTGCGCCAACGTTTGTCGCTCGCTGTGGCGATGGTGCATCGGCCGGAACTGCTCATTCTCGACGAACCGACATCAGGCGTGGACCCGATCGCGCGGGATTCGTTCTGGCGGCTGATGATCGAACTCGCGCGGCGCGACAGGATCACCATCTTCATCTCGACCCATTTCATGAATGAAGCCGAGCGGTGCGATCGCATTTCCCTGATGCACGCCGGCAAGGTGCTCGTGAGCGATTCACCGGCTGAACTGGTGCGCAAACGCAACGTGCGCAATCTGGAAGAAGCGTTCATTGCCTACCTTGTGGATGCCGGCGCAGAGACAACCCTGCCGGAAATGCCGCAAACCACAACGTCGAATGCGCACGACCCGAGGCAGTCACATCAGCGCCGTCATCGAATCTTCAGCATCCGACGCGCGTTGAGCTATACGCTTCGCGAAGCGCTTGAACTTCGCCGTGACCCCGTTCGCGCATCGCTTGCGTTCGTGGGCAGCATCCTGCTTATGTTCGTGATTGGCTACGGTATCAGCATGGATGTCGAAGATCTGTCATACGCGGTGCTCGATCGTGATCAATCGGCGCTCAGTCGGGATTACACGCTGAACCTTGCAGGCTCTCGCTACTTTGTTGAACGTCCGCCGATTGCCAACTATGCGGAACTCGATCATCGCATGCGCACGGGCGAGTTGTCGCTTGCCATCGAAATACCGCCGGGTTTTGGACGCGACCTCGAACGCGGCGATCCGGTGGAAATCGGAGCGTGGGTTGACGGGGCAATGCCCAGACGGGCCGCAACCATCCGCGCATACGTGCAGGGCATGCATCAGCATTGGATCGCAACACAGTTGCGCCATCGAGGCATTGATGTTGTTCCCAACGTAATCATTGAAACGCGATTCCGTTACAACCCCGATATTCGAAGCCTTCCGGCCATTGTGCCAGCGGTTATCCCGCTGCTTTTGCTGATGATTCCGGCGATACTCACGGCGCTCTCCGTGGTGCGGGAAAAAGAACTTGGCTCGATCGTGAACTTCTATGTCACGCCGGTCACCCGCACTGAGTTTCTGCTGGGCAAACAGCTTCCCTACGTCTTCCTGGGCGTTCTGAACTTTCTACTTCTGGCTTTTCTTTCCATAACGGTTTTCGGCGTGCCGATCACGGGCAGCTTCACCGCACTGCTTCTGGCATCGGCGATCTTCGTCACGTTTTCCACGGGATTCGGCCTGTTTGTTTCGACGTTCGTGCGCAGCCAGCTCGCTGCGCTGTTTGCGACGCTCATCGGCACGCTGCTTCCCGCAGTGCAGTACGCCGGCCTGATCAATCCGGTATCGTCACTGGAAGGTATTGGAGCATGGATCGGTGAGATTTATCCCGCTGCGCACATGATCACAATCAGCCGCGGCATCTTCAGCAAGGCGCTGGATTTTTCGGATCTTCAAAATTCCTTTCTCGCAATGGCAAGTTCCATCCCGGCCATCTTCGTCCTCGCTGTCTTGCTGCTGCGAAACCAGGAGCGCTAGATGAGGTCCAGCTCGATTGCCAACATTTTTCATCTGGGCGTCAAGGAACTGCGCGGCCTGTTGCGGGATCCGATCATGCTGATCCTGATCCTCTATGTCTTTACCGCTGCAATCTACATTGCCGGAACAGCGGTTCCCGAGCCTGTGTACAACGCGCCGATCGCAGTTGTAGATGAGGATCAATCCGCGCTGTCCAGCCGCATTGTCGCTGCATTTCAACCACCGCAATTCGCGCCGCCGCGATATGTCTGGATCGATGAAGCCGATGCGGGGCTGGATGCCGGCATCTACACGTTTGTCCCGAATGTTCCGCCCAATTTCCAGCGCGATGTGCTGGCAGGGCGGAGTCCGGCAATACAACTCAACGTCGATGCGACGCGCATGACCCAGGCGTTTACCGGCAGCGGCTACATTCAGCAGATCATCACTGACGAAGTGCAGACTTTTCTCACGCAAACGCGCGGCACGAGTCAAACGCCCGTTGAGCTTGTGATGCGCATGCGATTCAATCCCAACCTGGAAGAGGAGTGGTTTGCATCGCTCATGGAGATTATCAACGTGGTGACCATACTGTCGATCGTCCTGACCGGCGCAGCGCTGATCCGCGAGCGCGAACACGGCACGATCGAACATCTTCTCGTCATGCCGGTCACGCCGGCGGAGATCATGATCGCCAAAATCTGGTCAATGGCGCTGGTGGTGCTCATCGGCGCGGGGCTTGCCCTGACGCTTGTCATTGAGCGGGTACTGCAGGTGACGGTGCAGGGCTCGGTTGGCCTGTGGCTCTGCTGCACCGCGCTGCACCTTGCCGCCACGACGTCTATGGGGATTTTTCTGGCCACGCTTGCCCGTTCGATGCCGCAGTTCGGCCTGCTGCTGGTGATGACTCTGATGCCGCTTCAGCTTTTGTCAGGCGGCATGACGCCTCGCGAAAGCATGCCCGAATTGGTTCAGCACGTGATGCTGGCTGCGCCAACCACCCACTTTGTTTCCGCAAGCCAGGCGATCCTGTATCGCGGAGCGGGGCTTGATATCGTCTGGCCGCAGTTCGTGACGCTGCTGGCCATCGGCGCGGTGTTCTTTGTGATCGCATTGATGCGGTTCCGCAAAACGCTTGCGCTGGCCGGATAGGAACGCCCTGCAGTTGCTGCTGCCCAGCAATTGCTCAACTGCCCTCTCAGGAGCGTGCCGCAGCTTGACAATTGTCATTGAAAGCCGCTGGACAAAGATCACTTACCGCGACAAAATGGGGTAATCGCGGGTGTAGCTCAGTTGGTAGAGCGTCAGCTTCCCAAGCTGAATGTCGCCGGTTCGAGCCCGGTCACCCGCTTTCGCAGGAGTTGCCGTGTGGGATAGTCAAATCGGCCTTGCCTGACGCTGCGGCATCGCCTGTTCCAGAGTAACGGCCGATCCGCTGGTTGCCTCTCTGCATCCATCTGTAAAAGCCGTAAGCGCTGGCCTTGCCCTGTGTAAGGCAATGGCTTGTCATGTGCGATGCGCCGACCGATGCACGTACCATAGATTGAAGCATTTGCGGAAGCGCAATTCAGTCATGCTGATGCGCTTCTCGTGAGCCGCCGAAATGAATCCGAAGGGCTTGTTGAAGGCCTGGGGAGGTTTGGGGGTGAGCCGAGGCGGCTGCCCCGCCTGTATCAGTCATGCCTCATTGGGCTGCGTTTTTCGCTCAACTGATTCAGCGTGTCGAGCCGCGCTGCTGCCGGTCCGGTTGTCATCAGTGAAATGCAGCTCCAGATAACGCGCCACGTAATCGAGGATGCTGAGCGCTTCGGGGATATCGGGGTTGCTGGTTGGCCCCATGGGATCGAAGCGCATACCGCGGAAGCGATCCACCGCATCTCGAACCGACAAACCGTACTGCAGCGCGATCGAAAACGCCCGGCAAAAGCCCTGAATCAGACCCGAAAGCGTCGATCCTTCCTTCGACATCTTGATGAAGATCTCGCCCGGCTGGCCGTTCTCGAACAGGCCGATGGTGAGATAGCCCTCATGGCCGGCGATCGAGAACTTGTGCGTCCGCGAGTGTCGCGTCGTCGGCAGGACCCTGCGCTTGTTGGGGGCGATCATCGTTTTGTCTGCCTCACACATTCCAGGCATTCTACCACACCGGCTGCAATGGCATAGCTGAGCACTCCACCGGAATCGGCTGCGCTGCCACTGCGACGCTTCCTGCACCATGCAGACGCACAAGGCTCTCACCCGGATCGTGGATGCGACGCCTTGCCAGCATCAGCATCTTCATCCCGCATCACATTGAGGCAAGCCGCCACGCCGCCAGCAGAGCTGCAAGGGCAAGTACACTCCACCCAAGGGCGGCTCGCGCTGCGTCATGAGTCATTCGCTGCAGCATGAGGGCCGCTGCGCCAAAGACCAGCATCAAACAGCCTTCCAGCGCGTACGCGCCGAATCCGCTCGCGATGCGCCCAATAGGCCCCACGCGGTGAATCTGAATTGCCTGGATCACGGTGGGCAGCAGTCGAACAGCCGCCAAAAGCCCCAACCCCAGCAGCACCCCATAGGCAGCAGCCCATCCGCCGAGGCGAATCGCCGCCACCGGGCCGACAAGTTGCGCTGCAGCCGCTAGCGACATGGCCGCCGCCATGATCATCATCCCTGCGCTGATACCGACCGCCGATCCCGACATCATAAGCGACGCCCCGCCCTGCCCTGCTGCGCAGAGCAGTGCAAGCATCATGCCGAATCCGACTTGAGCCGCAGCCGCATCATCATGGCCGCCGCCTCGCAGCATTGCAGCGGGCGGTTCATCGGGCGTATTGATCCACAGCAGCACCGCGCCAACCGCAAAGGCGCACTGTCCGATCCAGATGGTCAGATCATGTGCTGCAGCAAGCAGCACCAGCAGCGCACCAACGCCGGTCCATGCAACAACATCGCGCATCCGCAGGGTGATGCGATTTTCTTCCTCGCCGATTGACATCGGAATTGCCCGGTGCCGATAAACCGCCAGCCCCATTGCCAGCCCCAGCAGCCCCACCACCACCGGCCCGCCTGCCGTCACCCACCCCTCGCCGCGAACCGTGGTCTCAACGCGGCTGACGAAAAACAGCATCGGCATCACCAGCGCCAGCGGCCCCCACACATCCAGCACCAGTTCCGGTTGCGGCGCTCGCAGCACAGCAGGAAATACCCGCCGGCGCAACTGCTCGACCATCACAATCGCCAGCGCCGCTTGCACAAACAGCCAAAGATTGCCAGCCATCCACTCGGGCATGAGCGACAGTCTAACGAAGTGCAGCACGTTGGATGCTGATGACGCCGCAGTCAAATCTGAATTATCTGCGCAACATTCACATTGCAGGACGTGCGTGCGACATGGATGCGGGCTGCCGGGGTTGCGCTTGCGCCGATTCGTCATCGCGCGGCCGCAGCCTGCTGCGCAAGACGTTCAGAATCGTGTTGTCCTTGAGATACGCCTTGGGCGGACGGTAATACACCTCGGTGAACTTTGCTGCATCGGGTTGGCCCACAACGCGCAATGTCCCCTTGGCGCCGGTCATGTGCGTTTCCAGATCGCCCGGCCGAGACGTGCGGAAGATAATGTCATTCTCATGCCGCGTGATGGAATGAATGCCGAGCATCGCGGCGCAAATCTGCAGCTCCGCCAGATGAATGTACGTCTTGGCGCTGCGCGGCAACTCGCCATAGGCGCTGACGAGGTCCTGCTCGATCTGCCTGAGCGTGGACAAATCATTCGCACGGCTGATTCGACGATAAGCGTCGATCCGCCGCGCATCAGACGGAATATATCCCTTGGACAAACTGCCGGTGATGCCGATGTCGATGGTCGTTTCGAGCGCCGCCACCTGTCGATTGCCCTTCAGGTCGTTCACCGCCTGTTCGAGCAACTGGCAATACATTTCGTAGCCGACCGCCGCAATGTGGCCTGACTGTTCCGGCCCAAGCAGATTGCCTGCGCCGCGGATTTCCAGGTCGCGCAGGGCGATTTTGAACCCTGCGCCGAGCATCGAGAAATTCTCCAGCGCCTGCAGACGCTTCATCGCGATGTCAGTAAGCACGCGATCGCGCGGCAGGATGAGATAGCAATACGCACGATGCTTGTATCGACCGACACGCCCGCGAAGCTGGTGCAGTTCCGAGAGGCCGAACATATGCGCGTTGTTGACGAACATGGTGTTGGCGGTCGGAATGTCGATGCCCGATTCAATGATCGTCGTGCAGACCAGGATGTCCGCTTCTCGGCGCATGAACTTGAGCATGACCGCTTCAAGCTGCCGGGAAGGCATTTGACCGTGACCGATGACGACTCGCGCATCAGGAGCGAGCGCCTGCACTTCCTGTGCGATTTTTTCAATGTTATGAACGCGGTTATGCACGAAGAAAACCTGGCCCTGCCGCGCCAGCTCACGTTCGATCGCCTGTTTGATGCGCTGCTTATTTGCGCTGATGACCTCGGTGACGATCGCCCGCCGATCCAGCGGCGGAGTCGTGAGCGAACTGATGTCGCGCAATCCCAGCAGCGACATATGCAGCGTGCGCGGAATGGGCGTTGCGCTCATGGCGATGACGTCCACCGTTGCGCGAAGCGACAGCAGCTTTTGCTTGTGCTCCACGCCGAAACGCTGCTCCTCATCAATGATGACCAGGCCCAGATCGGCGAATTTCACATCCTTGCTGAACAATCGGTGCGTGCCGATGATGATGTCGATCTGACCCCGGCGAAGTTCATCCAGCACCCGTTTCTGCTCAGCAGCGGTCTTGAAACGGCTGATGGATTCGATGCGAAACGGGTACTCCGCAAACCGCTCGCGGAAGGTGCGTTCGTGCTGCTCAGCTAAAACCGTTGTGGGCACCAGCACCGCCACCTGCTTGCCGAATTCCGCCGCTTTGAATGCCGCGCGGATGGCGATTTCGGTTTTGCCGAAGCCGACGTCGCCGCAAATCAGTCGGTCCATCGGCCGCGAATCACTCATATCACGCTTGACGGCGTTGATGGCGGCAAGCTGATCTTCGGTTTCCTGGTACGGGAACGCCGCTTCAAATTCTTTCTGCCATGCGGTGTCGGCGGGGTAGCGAATGCCGGGCATGGATGCGCGGGCCGCCTGAATGCGCAGCATCTCAGCCGCCAGATCGCGCACCGCATCGCTGACCTGTTCCTTCTGGCGCTTCCACAGCTTGCCGCCGAGAGTTGAAAGCTTCGGCTCGCCATGAAACGCGCCAATGTATTTCTGCACCAGCTCGATCTTGCTTGCCGGAACGTGCAGTTTCGCCTTGGATGCGAATTCGAGCGTGAGGAACTCTTCCTCAACGCCGTCGCGCCCCGTAGGCATCATGCGCAGGCCCTGAAAGCGTGCGATGCCGTGATCGCGATGCACAACAAGATCGCCCGGCTGCAGATCAACGAACGTATCCATTGCGCGACCGCCAATCGCGCTGGCCGCAGCACCGCCGCTGGCGATCTTTCGAATGCGCCGCCTCAGGTGGTAACGATGCAGCAGTTCGTGATGCGGCACAAAAGCAAGCGACCGGTGAGCATTGACATCAGCAGGTGATGCTGACGCGATCTCGCCGTCCCCGCCGCTGGCCCCGTTCCCGACGCAAGAAGCAGAAGACGGCGTGTCGGTCCAGATCCAGATAAAGCCGCGATGCAGATACTGCACCTGCACATCGATGTGCGCTTCAGGGGCAAATTCCCTCAACAGTTCGCCCATGCGCTGCGCTTCGCCGTCATTCTGGCACAGCACAATCGTGTCGCATGTCTCAGCCAGTTGAGCCAGTTCTTTGCAGGCTTCCGACGCATCCTCCGCAAACGCTGGCAGAGTCTGCACGGGCAGTTCGATCGTTTCATCGCCCGCCTGACCGATTGTGTATTGATTGATGTCAACAAGCGCGTGGCATCGTTCGCCCAGCGATTTGAGCACTGCGGGCAAGCCCATGATGCCGCGTGCATCGGCAGCACGATCAAAGTAACTGCGCCCCTGCTCGGTAATCTCCACCATTTCCGCCAGCACCACTACGGTGTTGCGCGGCAGAAACTGTGCGAACGGAACCATGCCTTCATCGGTTTGCAGCTTCTCAAGCGATGCGCCGACAAGTTCAATTTGATCCAGGCGACGATCCGAGCCCATCGTGCCCAGATCGATCTCGTGAATGGCCTCGACTTCGTCGCCAAACAGATCAAGCCGGGCCGGCACGCTGCCGGGCGCAGCGGGCGGAAAGATATCGATGATGCCGCCGCGAATGGCAAACTCGCCAGTTGCATCGATGGTTTCAACCCGCTGATAGCCCGCCTCGCTGAGCCAGCGCGCCAGCTTGGTGGGATCAACATGATCGCCCGGGCGAATGACCCGCAGCATGGTGTCAAGCCGGTCGCTTTTCGGCACCGCCTGCATCAACGCGGGAATCGGCGCGACGATCATCCGCGGCAGTCCGCCGCCTTCTTGATGATCCGATTCGATCAATCGCCGCACCAGCATCAACCGTTCAGCCAGCAGGTCAAGGCTCACCGAAGTCTCGCCCGGCGAAAGCTCAACCGCCGGAAATCGCACCGCATCAATGCCGAGGTTTTCCAGTTCATCCAGCACTTCATCCGCATCATCAAGGTGGGCGGTGACCAGCAGGACAGGCTGGTTGAGCTGCCGCTGCAGCGCAGCAGCGATAAGCGTCGTGCTGGAGCCGATCGCACCTCGCGCGGAGATCGCCTGGCCTGAAGCGGGCGCAGCGTTGGCGATCAAGCCGGCAAGCCGCTGCACAGCCGGGGCGCCTTGAATGCGATCGAACCAGATTGGCGTGGATGACATGGAGTGGTGCGTTGAAGCGAAGCTCTGAAGGCGCGCATGCGCGAGCCGGCCGGTGACCGTCACCGGCGGTTCATCGGGGGTATTCTGACGCCATCATCCTACGCTGAAGAAAGCCAGATGCGCAGCGGCGAGGAACAGTTCTTTCCTGCCATACGCCCGATCAATTGACCGCGGCCTGCCTTTCCGGCAGCAGATGCTGCTTCAGATACTGCCATCGCAGGGTTGTCGCCCCGACCCCCAGGCCGTGCCCCGCGTTGGGGTACAGCATCACGTCAAACGGCTTGCCTGCTTTCTGCAAGGCGTCCATGAGCTGAAACGTATTGCTGGGATGCACATTGTCATCAAGCATGCCATGCAACAGCAGCAGCTTGCCTTTGAGTTGGCCGGCATACGTCAGGCATGAGCCGGCGTCGTAGCCTTCGGGGTTTTCCTCGGGCATGCGCATAAAGCGCTCGGTGTAAATCGAATCGTAATTGCGCCAGTCGGTGACCGGTGCGCCCGCCACGGCCACGTGAAACACATCGGGATATTTCAGGATCGCCAGGGCTGCCATGTACCCGCCATACGAATGGCCATAAATCCCCACGCGATCGGCATCGACATACGGCCGCTGCGCAAGGTAACGCACGCCGTCCACCTGATCTTTCAGATCGACCTCGCCCAGTTTCATGTAAGCCGCTGCTTCAAACGCCTTGCCGCGGTGACGGGTGCCGCGATTGTCAATCTTCGCAACAAGAAAACCGTGCGCACAACCGGGATGGGTAGGCGAGAACCGCGCGCGAACGCCTTGCGAAAACGGCCCGCCGTAGACATCAATCACCAGCGGGTATTTTCGAGATGGATCAAAATCCGCTGGCTTATACAACACGCCATAGATATCCGTCACGCCGTCATCTGCCTTGAACGTGAACAGTTCCGGCTTGACGGCTGCAAACGCATCCCACTGCGCTGAACGGCACGCTGCCAGCGTCGCGATGCGTTCGCCCCGGCTGTCATACAGCACCGTCTCGGGAGGCGCATCAAGCGATTCGCACTCGGCGATGAACCATCCGCCGCACGGCGAAATATCCACCCGATGGCTCAACGGTCCGCTCGTCAGTCGCACCGGATTGCTGCCGTCCAGGTTCACGCGATGCAGGTGCACGTGAAGCGGATTGGCTGGATCGCTGTAGGCGGTGTAGTACAGAAGATTGGTATCTTCATCCACACGCTCGATCGATGCGACGGGATAGTCGCCCTGAGTCAGGCTGTGATGCAGCGTGCCATCGAGATCGCGCAGCTCGTAATGCCGCCAACCGCTGCGCTCGGTTGCCCAGATGAACCGCCGCCCATCACGGAGAAAATGCATCTCCGGCGAATTCTCCTGCCATGTTTCCTGCGTCTCCGTCAGCACCACGCGGCTTGTGCCGTTGGTCGGATCGACCGCCACCACCTGCAGCACGTTCTGACGGCGGTTCGTTCGATTCAGCAGCAGGTCTGAGCCTGTCGGTGAAAACCGCACGTTGTAGACATACCAATCCGGGTCATCGCCGGTATCGACTCGAATGGTGGTGCGTGAGATGAGATCGTAAATAAGCAGACCTACGACCGGGTTCGGCTCCCCTGCTTTGGGATAGCCTTCGGTCAACACACGCGTGTGCCGATCGGTGAGGCCGGCAACGAGATAGTGGTCGGGCACATTGCGTTCATCAAATTCATAAAACACCAGCTTGGTGGAATCGGGCGACCACCACATGGCTTCGGTCTGACGCAATTCTTCGCCATACACCCAGCTTGCCTTGCCGTAACGGAACTTCCGGTGGCCGCCAGTGGTCACATTGATCGGTTTTCGCGGGCTGTGATTCGATTCGCTGCCTTCCTCAGGCTCCCAATCCACGTCTTGCTCATCGTCGCCCAGCGGTTCGAGAATGACGTTCCAGTCGCGGCAGATCGCCACCCACTTGCCGTCAGGCGAAGTTGCGCGGTCGTGTTGTTGCCCGCGCGCCAACCGGAAACGCCCATGCGGTGACGATGACGAAGACGCTGATCTCGATGATGCACCATCATCGTCGCCATCCTCAACTTTGATTTCTTCCAGCGTGCGCCGCTCCAGACCGAAGCGCATCGGTTTGTTGTTGGAAACAAAACGAACGCTCGTGCCGTCATCGCTCCACTGAATATGCGAAACGCGCCCCTCCGCCGCCAGGGCGAGCCAGTTCACAGATTTGCTTTGTTGCGAAGAAGAAGGCGCTATCGGCGGTTGAATCGACGCTCGCTGCGACTTTGCGGCACATGCCTGCAGCGACAACAGCATGGTGAGTCCGATCAGCCAGCACCAGGCGTTTCGATGCATTGTTTCACTCCTGTTTTCGCCTTGAGAAGCGCACCTCAACAAACCAGCGCACGCCAAAGAATCCGCCAATTGCCCGGCCGCCACATAGCTTACTTGCCGCTTCGCGCCTCAGCAGGAATTGCCGCACGCGACTGCCGAATCACCCCACCCGCGCTGCTGCCTGAAAGTCGCGCATGCGCGCGTCGATGTCGACACGGGTCAATTGAGCAAGCCGGTCGAGGCCGAAGGATTCAATCGTGAAACTGGCTGTGACCGTTCCCCAAGCCATCGCCGTCTGCAGCGAAGCGAAATCGGTGAGGCCGAGCGATGCGATGTGGCCGAGCATTCCGCCTGCGAAGCTGTCGCCTGCGCCGGTGGGATCGACGACCTGGTGCGCTTCGGCAGGGAAAGCCGGCAACGCCGCCACGCCATCGCGATGCACCAGCACTGCGCCGTGTTCGCCTTTCTTGTTGACTGCGAAAGTCGGCCCCATCTCAAGAATCTTGCGACAGGCAGTGATCGCGTTGCTGCAGCCGGTCAACTGCTCAGCCTCGGAATAATTCAGCACGATGCCATCGACCTGCTTGAGCAACTGCTTCAGCTCAGGCCGGGCGATATTGATCCAGAGATCCATGGTGTCGGCCACCGCCAGCTTGCGATTGGGGAAGTGGCTCAACAACTCCATCTGCACCGCTGGATGTGTGTTGGCGAGAAAAATGAATTGACTGTCAGCGTACTGCTCCGGCACGCGCGGCGGGTTCTCCTCCACCACGCCCAGTTCCGTAAACAGCGTTTCGCGATCATTCATGTTCTCGTGATAGCGGCCGCCCCATGCAAAGGTCTTGGATTGCGGACGAATCTCCAGCCCCTGCAGATCAACGTTCTTGAAGCGTGCCAGCGTCGCGCGATGCTCTGCGGGCCAGTCGCCCCCTACTGCCGCCACGACGCGCACCGGCGCGTGAAACGAAGCCGCCGCAGCAAAGTACGCGCATGATCCGCCCAGCACGCGTTCCGCGCTGCCGGTTGGCGTGTGAACTGTATCAATGCCGATAGTGCCGGTAACAAGAAGTGCCATGGGGCGGGAGTATAACAAGAGCGGACCACTTGTCGGAGCGTGCTGCGCGTTCGGTTGTGAGAATTGCTGGCGGGGCAACCCGTAGCGCCCTCGCAACACGCTTCAAGCGCAGGCATTTCACAGCTCCGCCAGCCCCATACAAATTGCGGAGTAATCCGGGGGATGAGCCGGGAGTAGTCCGGAGGTGAGCGCCGCCGCGAGTTCTCTGTGGGCAGTTGTTGGCGCGGATGCGGGCACGGCAGTGTCGATGAAAAACTGTGCAACAGCTATCTGCTCGCCAGCCAAAGCAGCCTAACTGCTGCTGATTCCATCTGACCACTCGGCATGCAGGCTGGGCCGTATCCGCAGCGCACAGTCAGCCGCAGCTTTGCTCCAATCCAGGAGAGAGCTCGACAGCAATCCTTCCCATTCAGTCGATCTTGCAGCTATTTCAGCAATATCGCCCGCCTTGACTGCCGGTTTGGAGCGGATCACATGACTTACTCGATGTGCAACGGCTATCCTTCTGCTTCGTCCAAAGGCTGGCCTCGGCCGAGCCGATAAATATCAGATCGATTCATGTCCAATCGTCGCGACTCAACACCACAGCGCAAGGCGTTCAAGTGGACGCAATATCGCAGTCCGCATCGCCAGCGCAGTCATCAGCAGGCTCATCTGAATGCAGCGGCCGACCAGTTGCAGCCGGTGTTTGAGCATCCGCAAGTCGCACCCGGCGATCCGCTTGTCATCAGCGACTCACCAGCCCTGGACGATCTGATCACCGCACTTCGGGCTGCGGGCAGCTTCGCCTACGACAGCGAGTTCATCGGCGAAAACAGCTACTACCCGAAGCTGTGCGTCATTCAGGTGGCAACCACCCAGCAGGTTGCGCTGATCGATCCATTGGTGGATGACATCGATCTGACACCGTTCTGGGAATTGCTGGCCGACCCTGCAGTGGAGAAGGTCGTTCACGCCGGCCAGCAGGATTTGGAACCGGTGTTTCGGCATACCGGCCAGCCGCCTCGCAACATCTTCGACACGCAGATCGCTGCGGCGTTTGCTGGGCAGTATTTTCCGATCGCCATGGGCAAGCTGGCCCAGGCGCTCATCGGCGTTGATCTTGGCGCGGGGCTGAAGTTCAGTCAGTGGGATCACCGGCCGTTGTCGCGCGTGCAACTGCGCTACGCGGCTGATGACGTGCGATACTTGCCGCTTGTTCGATTGCTCCTGCGCGAACAGTTGGAAGCCAACAGCAATGCAGCATGGGTTCAGCAGGAAATGGCGTCGCTGGAAAATCCATCGCTGTATCAGTTTGATGCACAATCCCAGCGCGTTCGGGTGCGCGGCGTCGAGCGGCTCAGTCGTCGCCAGACCGCTGTGCTGCATGCTCTGGTTGCCTGGCGCAATGAGACCGCAAGGCAGCACAATGTTCCACCTCGCTCGCTTCTGCGCGACAGCGTGCTGCACGACATGGCTCGGACCAAAATCAACACTGTGGCGGACCTGGATGGCATCCGTGGCCTGCCGCGGCCGGTCGAAGACGCATACGGCGATACGCTTGTCAAACTCATTCACGCTGCCCGCAGCGCGCCGCTGCCGCCGATGAAACGCGAGCCGCGATTTGACCGCGACGCCTATCGCGAACAGGTCGATCGCATCTGGGCTGAAGTGGAATCCCGAGCAGCAGCACGGTCAATTCATCCCGGCATCGTGACCAGCAAGAAAGAGCTTGCCCGACTCGTTCATCATCACGCAACCAGCCAACCCATTGATCGGTTTCGCATCATGCATGGCTGGCGACGCGAGTTGCTCGATTCAGCGTTGCAGTTCACTGCTGTTCAAACGCTGCCCCCGCCAAGCCAAAGCAAGAACAAGAAGCTCCCGACAAACCCCGACAAACACGGATGAGCGCGGATTCGCACGACGCCGCCCATCGAGCGTCAAGAATGAGCTAAATGGCTCACCTGACGAACTGCTCACGCCCCCATTACCGCTGTTTGGCTTCCAGCTCCGCCCACCTGTCATAAAGCTGCGCGACGCGCGCCTCGGCTTCCGCAAGCTGGTTGCAGACCTCCTGCAGCTTGCGATGATCGCTCGCAATCGCTGGATCGTTCACCATATGCTGCAACTGCTCAACGCGCTGCTCCGCTTCGAGAATATTCTGCTCGATGTGATCCCACTCACGCTGCTCGTTGTAGGTGAGCCGCTTGCGCGCATGCGGCGATGATGACGTTTGCGCAGTAGCAGCTGACATGCGTGCTTCGCGCGGCCTGGCCGCTGCTGCCGCCGGTTGCGCTTCAACATGCTGCTGGGCGCGCTCCCATTGCAGGTAATCCGCAAACGACTTCGCGTTGCCACAGCTATCCAGACTCAGTATTTCCGTCGCAAGCCGGCTGAGCATGAATCGATCATGCGTCACCAGCACCAGCGCTCCGGGAAAACTTTCGAGGCTTTCTTCCAGCACTTCCAGCGTGGAGATGTCCAGATCATTGGTCGGTTCATCAAGCACCAGAACGTCCGCCGGTTCCAGCATCATGCGCGCGATGAGGATGCGCGCCTGTTCCCCGCCGGACAGATCACCCACGGGAACGTGCAACTGCTCTGTGCGAAACAGAAACTTTCTCGCCCATGTTGTTACGTGAATTGCGCGGTCGCGGTAGTACAGCGTGTCGCCGATCGGACACAGCGCCTCACGCAATGTCTGGCTCAGGTCAAGGTCCTCACGCCGCTGTTTGAATACGACGATGCGCAGCGCATCAGCCTGCGTGATTGTTCCTGCATCCGGCTCCAGTTCGCCGGTCAGCACGCGGATCAGCGTTGTCTTGCCGCTGCCGTTCGGCCCAAGCAGGCCCAGTTTCATGCCCGGCGAAAGCGTGAGATCAAGGTCTGCAAACAGTTGCTGTCCGCCCAGCGATTTGCTGATGCCTTTGGCGACCAGCAGCTTGCGCGACTGTCGTCCTGACGCATTGAAATCGATGTCCGCGATCGGCGCTGCAGCATTGCGCGATTTGAGATCGTCAAGCTGCGCCTTGCGCTGGCTGGCGTCTTCAATGCGGCCTTTGGCTTTGGTCCGCCTTGCCTGCGCACCGCGGCTGAGCCAGATCAGATCCTGCCGCACCTTGCTCGCCAGCGCCTGCTGTTCGCGGCGTTGGGCGTTCAGCAATTCCTCACGCCGGCGAAGAAACTCGCTGTACGGGCCGTTCACGCTGATCAAGCCCTGCGGATAGGTGCGGCTGAGCTCGATAACGCGCGTGGCAAACGACTCCAGAAAGCAGCGATCATGCGTAACGATCACCGTCGCCAGAGCCGCTTCCTGGAGCATCGATTCCAGCCAGAGAATGCCGTGCAGATCAAGGTGATTGGTCGGCTCATCCATCAGCAGCAGGTCAGGTTCAGCCGCCAGGGCGCGTACGATCGCCAGGCGTTTGCGCCACCCGCCGGAAAGCGAATCCACACGCGCATCCATGTCGACAAACCCCGCTCGCCCCAGCGCCATCAAAGCGTGCGTCTCTCGCTCATGCTCCTCATGCACGCCCGGCGGCGCGTGTCCCGGTTCACGCAACGCATGCACAACCGCCTGCAGCACAGTCGCCTGCTGGGGAAACTCATCCCGCTGCGCCACATACGCCACGCGCAGATGACGCCGTGTGGTGAGTTCAGCCGGCGTATCTGCATCCGGCTCTTCCAAAGCTGCCAGAATCTTCAGCAGCGTGGATTTGCCCGAACCATTCGGCCCGATCAGACCGATTCGCTCGTTTTCCTCGATCGTCAGCGAAATATCCCGGAACAGCGGACCAGCGCTGTACGATTTGGTGATGTGACGGGCATGAAGCAGCACAGCCATAAGACAGGACTGTAACTGTAGCAGCTCAGCCGCAGCAAGGCAGCGCCGCGCCCAAACGGAACCGATTCATTCACCTCGATGATGATCATGCGACCTTGATGATCGCTGCATGCTGCTCTATGACCTGGCGCGTGATGGCCGCAACAATCACAACGGCTGGCCCGATCATCGTATAATTCCTGCGTCTGATTCAAGCGCCCCACTACCGTCGAGGATTTCAATGGCCAAAGACTACGGCTCAGATACGCTCACCCGGGGCATTCGCGTCCGCGTGGCGCCGTTTTATCTGCCGCATGAATCCAGCGAGACCGAGGGGCGATTCGTATTCGGCTATCGCGTGACGATTCGCAATGAAGGCAGCACGACAGTGCAGTTGATGCGCCGGCACTGGATCATCATTGACGGCGACGGGCAGCGGCAGGATGTGCGCGGGCCGGGCGTGGTCGGACGGGCGCCGATTCTTGAACCCGGCGACGAGTTCGAATACAGCAGCTTCTGTCCGTTGACCACAACATGGGGATCGATGGAAGGATCCTTCCAGATGCGCGCCGAAAACGGTGAGGAGTTCGATGCACAGATCGGCCGCTTCCTGCTCACCATGGAAAGCAAAAGCCTCGTCTCGCAGATGTCGTGATCATCCGGCAATCGCCTCGTCGTAAGGGCGCTTTGAATCGCCTGAAATCTTTTGCTGCTGCAGGGCAATATATGGGTATGTGATCGACACCGTACGTTTTTTCGATCGCGCTTAGACCATGTTTGCCAATCGCCCGCACATCAAAGTTGAATCGACAACAGCCGACCATGTGATGGAGCTGATTGCCATCGTCGGCGTTCTGGCGGGACTTGCAGTGGTGCTGGCGGCATGGCCGTCACTTCCGCAGCAAGTGCCGGTTCGCGTCAACCTGGCCGGTCAGCCCGTTGCGTGGGGCGACAGAAACACGCTGTTTTTGCTGCCTGCGATCGGTGCACTGGTGTACGGCCTGCTGACGCTTGGCGGGATGCTGCCCCCCTGGCTGTACAACTATCCGTGGAAGATCACCGAGGAAAATGCGCCGCGGCAATATCAGTTGGCGCGACGACTGATGCGCTCCGTGAAGCTGATCTGTGCATGGCTTTTCACGTTCATCACCCTGGACATGGTCCGCCTTGCCCACGGCCATACAGGGTTCACGATGCTGGCGACGCCTGCGCTCCTGGCGGCTGTGTTCGTTGTCATCGTGGTCTATTTCGTTCTGAGCTATCGCGCCCGGTGAATCGCTGGCCGCTTCAGACAGCTGCGGCTGAACTTCCTACATCTGCGCTCGCAATTGGCCAAATGGCATGATTGCTGTCCCGCCGCATCGATAGAGTGCAGTGGCGCAATGGTGCGCCATGAAGAAAGCGAGGCGGACATCATGCAAGTGAAGGAAATCATGACGCGTGACGTGGCGTACTGCTCGCCAGACACTTCCCTGCAGGAAATCGCCCGGATGATGCGCGAACACGACTGCGGGGCCATTCCGGTCTTTGACAACGACCAGAACCGCCATGTCATCGGAATCGTCACCGACCGCGACATTGTGATTCGCGCCGTGGCTCAGGGACAGAACCCCGCGCAGCTCACCGCCCGTGACGTGATGAGCCAGCCGGTGGCCACGATACCCGTCGATGCCGACATTGATGAATGCTGCCGCTTGATGGAAGAGCGTCAGGTTCGCCGCGTCCCGGTGGTGGAACGCGACGGCTCATGCGTCGGCATTGTCTCGCAGGCCGACGTGGCACGCAGCGCACCTGAACACGAAACCGCTGAAGTCGTGCAGGAGATTTCCAAGCCGGGATACGCCACAGCCGGTCAGCGCTGAACCGGTCGATCAGCCGTTTTTTTGAATCCGTAATCAGTCAGATTGAATCAGATTGAGCCTGCTGCGTTCGGCGGGCATGCGCCAAGCCGGCGAGAGCAATGGCTATCACAGTGCACGCCTGATTTCGCACAACAGCCAATCGGCTGTTTGTGTGCTGCTTACAGCGTGCCGTCCTGATGCAATCCGCCGACGCACTGCGGACGTCTGACAATCAATCCACGCCACACGGAGCGCCGCTCACGCCGCCAGTTTCTTGGCAAGCTCAGCCTTATCCTTTGCAATCGTAAAGAGACGATCGACTTTGACCATCTTGAACAGCTCCGCAAGCTCCTGATTGAGGCCGAACAAAATGGCCTTGCCGCCTGCTTCAACGATGCGATTGCGCAGATCAATGCACAGGCCCAGGCCCATGCTGTTCATGAAGCTGATTTCCGAGAAGTCGAACACCACGCGCTTGATCGACGCCAGCCGGCGCTCAAGTTCGGGCATAACAAGGTCCGAAATGATGGGCACTTCGCGCTGCCCAACGCTGGGGCCGATGAACTTGATCTGCAATACGCCGGGCTTGGCGCTTACCTCTGCAAACATCGATCGGGTGGTTTGATTCGGCATGGTCGGCAAGCTCTGGAACTGGGTCAGGCAGCATGCGTTCGACGTGCGGATATGGCCTGAAGTTGCGGACGCGCGATCGCCCCGCCGGCCGCATGTCGGATGCTTACTTTCATAATCGGCTATCGTACCCCGCTGCGTGAGCCGCGTTTGGCGAGGTCTGCCTCAGAAGACGGCATCTTCCCCGCCAGCTTCAATATCGGAATCGGAGCAGCAAAACGGCCGATATTCACTCATCAGTTCCAGCACCAGTTCATCAACCGATCGATGTATTTCGCATGTCTCCGCTGACGCTCATCAACTGTCGAATCGTCACCCTCGCCTCGGGCGAGAAGTTTGTTCCGCGCCGCGGCGCAGCATTGCGCGACCTAGGCATCATTGAGCGCGGCTATGTGCGAATCAGCGACGGCCGCATCGCTGAGGTTGGCTCAGGCGATTTGAATCGGCCGGTGGAAGGCGAAGTGATCGACGCAGGCGGCAGCGTGCTGATGCCGGCATTCGTTGATTGCCACACCCATGCGTGCTGGGCCGGCAGTCGGCTTGATGAATTTGAAATGAGCCTGGCCGGGGCGTCGTATCTCGACATCCTCAACGCCGGCGGCGGCATCATGTCAACCGTGCGCGCGGTGCGGCAGGCCAGTGAGGACGAATTGCTGCAACTGTTGCTGCGTCGCCTGCTGGCCATGGCGGCGCTCGGCACCGGCGCGGTGGAAGTGAAATCCGGTTATGGGCTCAATACCGAAACCGAACTCAAGATGCTTCGCACGATTCATGCTGCCACGCAACAGACTGGCCAGACGATCGTGGGCACATTTCTCGGCGCGCATGCGATTGATCGTGACAATCCCCATTTCATTGAGCAGACCATTTCTGAAACGCTGCCTGCGGTGGCGACGGAATTTCCGGAGATTGTCTGCGACGCTTATTGCGAACAGGGCGCGTGGTCGCTTGATGATGTTCGCCGCCTGTTTGAAGCGGCCCGGGAACTTGGATGCCGCCTGCGCGTTCACACCGATCAGTTCAACAGTCTTGGCATGACGCGTTTAGCGGTGGAAATGGGCGCGGTGAGCGTTGACCACCTGGAAGCGATCACGCCCGAAGACATCAAATTGCTGGGCGAGAGCGAGACGATTGCGGTCATGCTGCCATGCTCGGGTTTTCACCTTGATGGCCGATATGCGCCGGGCCGCGCGCTTGTTGATGCTGGGGCTGCGATCGCTTTGGCGACGAATTACAACCCCGGTTCGGCCCCTACGCCGTCGATACCTTTTGTTATCGCGCTGGCCTGCCGCAAGCTGGGACTGACCGTGGCTGAGGCAATCACCGCGACCACCTACAACGCAGCGTGCGTGCTGGGGCTGCAGGATTCGCTGGGGTCGATCGAGGTGGGCAAGCGCGCCAATCTGCAGTTGCTTGACACGTTTGACGAACGCGATCTTGGCTTTGAGCTTGCCACGCCCGGCCCGCTGGTGGTGATCGTCAATGGCGAGCTGATCCATTTGCGCGCGGTGGCGAGAGAGGAATAAGTGCTAGCCGCCGGGCCTGCATAATTGCCCGCCAGCGTCCTGGTGCATTTGACGGACGCCGCCAAGCGTCTACCATCCCCCGTTCTCATGGTTGTCACAGCCTCGCAAGATGTTGAAGCCGCTCTGGCTGCCGCTCAATGTGTGGTTCGCACACATGAACGGCTGGTCGAGTTTTTGCGCGCCGGGCAGACGCTGGCGGAAATCGATGCGTTTGTCGCCCGGACGCTGGAAGACCTTGACTGCCGCAGCGCGTTTCTGGGCTATTCCATGCAGGGGCTGCCACCGTTTCCCAGCCATTCCTGCCTTTCGCTGAACGACTGCATCGTTCACGGCACGCATGACATGTCAACCACGCCGATTCAGCCGGGTGATGTGCTATCGGTTGACATTGGCGTGGTGCACCATAAATGGATCGGTGATGCCGCGTGGACCTACGCCATTGAAGGCGCAAGCGATGAGGCGCTGGCGCTGATGCGCTGCGGTCGAGAGTCGCTGCGGCGCGGCATTGCGGCCATCAAGCCTGGGCGGCCGCTGGTCGACTGGGCCCGCGCAGTGCAGACCTGTGCCGAAAAGGAATGCGGCTATCGGCTGATCCGCGGACTGGGCGGCCATGGCTACGGCAAGAAGCTTCACGGCTCGCCATTTATCTCAAACGTGCTGCCGACCTATCACGCTGAGTGGCCCGACGCGTGGACGCTGTTCAAGCCTGGCATGCTGCTGGCGGTCGAGCCGATGCTCGCCATCGGCAGTGAGCACATCAAAAGCGAGCCGAAGAAGTGGCCCATTTACACCTACGACGGCTCGCTGAGCGTGCATTACGAAGCCGACGTGCTGGTAACCGAAGACGGCGTGCGAGATCTGACCGACGGCATGCAGGCGCTGCCCGATATTGTCGGATGACCGGTTGCCGCCCCGTATCTATATGATGATGCCCATGCTTCGATGGCGGCTGCAACTGCGCCGCGCGTTTTACGTTTCCATTCAACGCAACGCCAGGGAACGTCAGCAGTATCTATGATGTTTTCCCGTTGTTGCGCTCACGGGCGATGCAGCAGACAGGAAGCGTTCAGGAACTCGATTCTTCTCAAGCGAAGGAATATCCATGATCAAATCAAGGCGAATGAGCGTGCCTGCAATGGCGATGACGGCGAGCGTTCTGATGATGCCCACCATTGGTGCGGCACAACTTACCTATCCCGACAGCAAGCGCGTGGATCACGTGGATATCTATCACGGCGTGGAAGTGCCCGACCCCTATCGCTGGCTGGAAGACGACGCCCGCACCAGCCAGGACGTCGCTGACTGGATTGCTGCGCAAAACGAAGTCACCTTCGCCTACCTCCGCGATATTCCCGAGCGTGAACACATCAAGGATCGCCTGCGCGAACTGTGGAATTACGAAAAGTTCTCCGCACCGTTCAAAGTCGGCGGGCGCTACTTCTACTCCTACAACAGCGGCCTGCAAAATCAGAACATCATCTACACCATGACCTCGCTCGATGATGAGCCGCAGATCCTGTTTGATCCCAACACGTGGTCGGAGGACGGCACCGTTGCGCTGGGCGGCATGTCAGTTAGCGATGATGGCCGCTATGTCGCCTACGCCATCGCCGAAGCCGGCTCCGACTGGCGTAAGTACCGCATTCGCGATATCGAAACCGGCGAGGATCTGCCCGAAACGCTGGAGTGGGTCAAGTTCACCAGCCCCGCCTGGACGAAGGACAACAAGGGCTTTTTCTACGGGCGATACGATGCGCCTTCGGAAGCTGCGTTCCATTCGGTCAACAAGTTCCAGAAACTCTACTACCACCGCATCAACACGCCGCAGTCTGAGGATGTGCTGGTGTATCACCGCCCCGACGAGCCGGACTGGGGCTTCAGCCCGAGCGTAACCGAGGACGGACGGTATCTCATCATCACCGTCAGCAAAGGCACCGATGATAAATACAGAATTCTCTACAAAGACCTCACCGAGCCGTACGGCATGCCGGTGGAGTTGATCGACAACTTCGAGGCCGAATACAGCTTCATCGGCAATGAAGGCACAACCTTCTTTTTCAAGACGGATCTCGACGCACCGCTCGGCCGCGTGATCGCCATCGATATTCGCAAACCGCAGCGCGAGAACTGGCGAGAGATCATCCCGGAATCGGATGACACGCTGCAGGGCGTCAACATGCTGGCAAACATGTTTGTGGCCCGGTATCTGCAGGATGCGGTCACCGCCGTGCGCATGTTCAATATCAACGGCGAATTTGTGCGCAGTGTGGCGTTTCCCGGTATCGGATCGGCAGGCGGGTTCGGCGGCAAGCGCACCGACACCGAAACGTTCTACACGTTCTCCAGCTTTGCCGTGCCTCCCAGCATCTATCGCTACGACATGCTCACCGGCGAAAGCACGCTGCTGCGGCAAGCGGCGGTGGATATCGATCCGCAAGCGTATGAAACCACGCAAATCTTCTACACCAGCAAAGACGGCACACGCGTGCCGATGTTCATCACGCACAAGAAGGGCCTTCGCCTGGACGGCAACAATCCCACGCTGCTGTATGGCTACGGCGGATTCAACATTCCATTGACGCCTACGTTTTCCATTTCACGCATCGCATGGATGGAAATGGGCGGCGTGTACGCCGTGGCGAATCTGCGAGGCGGCGGTGAATATGGCGAGAAGTGGCACAAAGCCGGCACGCGCCTCAACAAGCAGAACGTCTTTGACGATTTCATCGCCGCGGCTCAGTGGCTCATCGACAACAACTACACCAATCCCGAAAAGCTCGCCATTCAAGGCGGCAGCAACGGCGGGTTGCTGGTCGGCGCGTGCATCACGCAGCGTCCCGATCTCTTCGGCGCAGCCCTGCCAGCCGTCGGTGTGCTGGACATGCTCCGGTTCCACAAGTTCACCATCGGCTGGGCGTGGATTGACGACTACGGCTGCTCGGACGATCCCGAAGAATTCAAGGCGCTTCTTGCCTATTCGCCTTATCACAACCTCAAGCCGGGCGTGCAGTATCCCGCCACATTGATCACAACCGCTGACACCGACGATCGCGTGGTGCCTGGTCACAGCTTCAAGTTTGCCGCTGCCCTGCAACATGCGCACGTCGGCGACAACCCGGTGCTGATTCGCATCGAAACCCGCGCAGGTCACGGCGCAGGCAAACCGACGGAGAAGATCATCGAAGAAATCGCAGACATGTATGCCTTCCTGGCGAAAAACCTGCGAATGGCGATTTCAACAGGTCACTAAGCTGCAGCTGATGCGGATAAGGCCGGCGATTGAAAGATGATCGGGGTGGAATGAAACGCTCGCACTCGCAGCAAATAAGCGAAATGCGCAACGGCAGACAGCAGCCGGCACGCTGAGTTCAAGCAGGCAGGCGCATCTCACTGTGTTGCTGCATGCGCGATGCTTCAGGCATCTCCATCATCCCTGTGTCTGCGGTGAACTGCCCAGCATCATCAAGGCTCGACTTCCATCGCAGCGACAATTTTCGTGCTGCCTGCGCCTCCGCCGCCGCCCCCGCGGCCGCCCACGAGTCC
Source organism: uncultured Isosphaeraceae bacterium (assembly GCA_964575335.1). Taxonomy (GTDB): domain Bacteria; phylum Planctomycetota; class Phycisphaerae; order Phycisphaerales; family SM1A02; genus CAZNPU01. The sequence goes on from CAZNPU010000029.1 coordinate 31,840, forward strand.
TCCCCCTGTGAGTTGGGTGTCCACATGAATGGCAGCGGAATTGCTCATGTGCAGTGTTGACCCAACTACGCTGCCAAAAACCTGGGCTGAATTGTTCAGATAGATGCCGCCCTTTGGATTCAGGATTTTCGCATACGCCTCGGCGGAATTGTTCAGCGAAAGCGACCGGTTGTTTCCAAGAACGTAAATGGTGACCTTCGACGGATCGCCGCCAGCATTCAGCGCCGTGTTGTTGTTCATCGAGAAGCTGTTGTCAACATACAGCTCAAGCGAAGCGCCCGGCAGCAGCTCGATTCTGGTGTGATTGGACATCGTAAACGAGCCTGTGACGCGAATGCGCACCGGCCCGCTGATCTGCACCGTGCTGTTGTTGCTCAAACTGAACGAGCTGTAAACATGATCGCCTGAAATGACTTGAACTTTGTTTTGATTGAGGTGGAACGAACCGGAACTGGAAGGCATTCCGGTTGGTTCGGTCACATCCGGCGGCGTCAGCGCAGCGGTCAGCGCATGCTTGCCACCGGTAATGGTCGGGCTGGACCACGGCGCAATGACCGTGTCGGGGTTGGACCCGACGCCGCTGTATACCGCGCCTCTGACGGTTACGCCACTGTCCATTGCAATGCCGTTCATGCTTGAAACATTCGACGCCAGCACGGCGTTTGACCCAATGTTGGAGCCGCCATACGGACCAATGCTGGAGTCGTAACTGTCAATCAGGGAGCTGTTCCACATGCCGATCGTGCTGGTGAACGCCACGCCGGGCAAGTTCAAGCCATTGCCGGAACTTCCAGCGCTTTGCAGCGTGATTGCAGTAAGGCGACGCGCGATGCCCGATTTGCCCTGGCTTGTGAGGATTGACTGCCCGTCGTTTTGATCCAGCACCACCGAGAACGCCGCACCCATCAGCACAGGATTGTTGCCTGCATCGCCGTCTGCGGAGATCGATCCCACGCCGCCGTCGCCGTCTTCATCAACGCCAAGCATGAGCTCACGGATCGCCATTTGCACACCGGCCTCGCAGGCATATTGCGCCTGCAGAGCCTCAGCCCGCCGCACGGTAAGGTCCAAATCACGCGCGCTGCCCAGCGCCATGCCAACGATGATCAGCGACAGCACCACCAGCACCGCAATCATCGCAACCGCCGCCACTCCGCGGCGACGTCGTTTGTCGGATTGTCTGCACAATGCGCTCATCAGCCCGATGCTCCCTGCATCATTGAACGGATAAAGACGATGGTGCGCAGGGTTTGACTCACGCCGTTGCGCTCAAGCGTAATGGACACCTGCAAGCGCCGGATGGCATCGCATGCATCGCCATTGCGCGGAAGCGACAGCGGTGATCCTGCATCGTCCATCCCCTGTATCGAAACAGCAGCGACATCATCAAGCAGCACGCCTGCTGCGCCGCCGTTGACTGCGAACATCAGCCGATCCCCCACCAGCGAAAGGCTGCAATCGTCCGACCACACCATTGACGTTGCGCTGATGGAATTGATCTGCGGAGCGACCTGACCAGCCTTGCACGGAATGTAGCGCCACTCTCGTTCAATCCGCTCAAGCGCGATTGACAGTTCGCTGTGCAGCTGCGCCTCGATGGAAGCGCGGCTGTAGCCGTCTACCGCTGAAGCAAGCAGCACCGACGCCAGCGATCCGATCACCGCAATCACAACAATCGCTGCAATCAGTTCAACGAGCGTGAAGGCCCGCCTTGAAGTTGGAGCGCTTAAGCGATTCATGATGCTGGGTAGTCCGTTACGACAGTTGAAACCGAAAGCGTTCGAGCAGCGCCCCTCACATCGGTCCACGACACCGTCACGGTTACCTTCTTATATCCGGAACCGGCGGTGCTCAGATCCGGGCCGGTTTCATTGATTGTCACGGCGCGGGCAAAGCTCTCAAACCCGCTGACCGACGGCTCAAACGGATAGTTTGCTGCGATGATGTAGTCGTAGCCGCGCGTTGCGCTGTGGCGGTCGGCGATGATTGTTTCGAGTTTCTCCGCAGCCAGCCAGCGCGCCTGCGACGCCTGAATCGGACTAACGCGCTGATCATGTGCATGGCGTAATGCCCAAAGCATCGGCGGCACGCTGAGCGTAAGCAGCACAATGGCTGCAATTGTTTCGATCAACGTGAATCCGCTCTGTTTTCGCTTCCGCATGGGTGCTCCTGCAATTGTCAGCAGCCGACCAATGAAGGTGCGCGATCTCTCTATGGCGCGGCGTAGATGGCCAGGCCGGTTCCAGGCTGGATGGTCACAACGTGGTTGCCCGTAAGCGTCACGGTGCCGCTGCTGTTGAGCGGCGTCTCTGCAGCGTTGATCGGCTCGCCTCGCCAGTTGAACCCGATTTCTGAGCCGCCATCGATTGCCACTGCAGCAAGTTCAACGCCGACATACGAACCTTCGCCCAAGGTTTGCTTAATGGGCCGGCCCGTAGCGAAATCGGTCAAGACCGTGGCGGAGTTACGGCCGGGGTTTTCCGGATCTTCCGTGAGCAGAGTCCATGCGTTCTCAGCAAGGTTGAACGACACCCAGGTTTTCGTACCCGTGGCGATGGCGCGCTGGCGGGCAAAGGTGAGATCGCGCTGCAATTGCCGCGCCGCCATGGCGGCGCGCGTGTCGCCGAAGCTGTTCACGCTTGGTACAGCAACAACTGCAATGATGGCCACCAGAACAAGCACAGCCACCATTTCCACAAGCGTAAACCCGCCGCCCCGAATGGGACGGCGGGCATGGGCTATCGCCGTGAGCTTCAGCATTGCGCTCCGCTCCGAGAAACCGATTCAGAATTTGTTTTCTCCAGCCACATTGCTGTTGGCCCAGAAGCGGCCGGTGGCGGGGTCATAATTCCATCCCGCGTTCCCGTTCACCGGCGGGTTATCCGGATCCCAGTTGGCCGTGGCAATCGTTTTTGAGTGGTTGTAAGGATTGGCCGGGATCGGCTCCTGCATGACCGTGCCGAGCGTCTCAAGCTGCTCAAGCGTCGGATACGCCGGCGCGCCCGACACAGCGCTGTTGGCGTAGAAGTTGGCGATGCCTGCGCGCACGCCGCCGAGCGTGCCCTTGCATGCTGACTCTTTCGCCTGCGACGCGTAATTGAAGTACTTCGGCAGTGCGACGCCGGCCAGAATGGCCAACACCACGATGACAGCGATCAGTTCGATAAGCGTGAAGCCCTTGCGATTTCGTGCAGTTGGATGCATATCCTGGATCCTTACATTGAAAAAAGCGAACGAATGTGATTGCGTGATTGCGTGATTGCGATGTGCGAGCGCACTTGAACGTTCTCACCTGTGCCCACCGGGCCTACTATCCGACCAGCGCCGCCATATTCCACATGGGAAGAAAGATGGCGAGCGCGACCAGAAGCACGATGCCGGCCAGACCCACAATCATGATGGGCTCGATCACCGTCGTCACGTTTTTCGTGAGGTGGGTGACTTCTCGGTCGTAATGCCGGGATACGACCGTACACATACGCGGCAGTTCCGCCGCCTCTTCACCTGCGCTGAGCATCCGGCGCGTGAACGGCGGGACGTAACTGCATGTCAACAGCACATCGGCCAACCGTCCGCCGTGGTTTACCTGCTCACGCATTTTCTCAGCGTCCTCGAGCAGCAGCGGCCGGGCCGATGCGCGTCCAGCCATTTCCAGAGCATCAAGCAAACTCAATCCGCTGCGCAGTGAGATTCCGAGAACCTGCGCGAATCGGCTGATCGCCAGGCCGCGCAGCATGTCGCGAATAAACGGTATCCGGTGCAGCAGCGTATCCAGTTGCCGCCGCGAACTCGGACGCCGCCACGCCCGCCGTGCCAATAGCACCGCCACGACAAGCCCGCTCAGCAGCACGTACCAGTATGAGGTGATAAACCCGCTGATGCCGATAAGCACCTGCGTGGGCATCGGCAATTCCAGGCCGCGGCTGGCGAACATCGTTGCAAAGCGGGGCACCACGAAAAGCATCAGGAACACCACCGCCAGTCCCAGCGCGCCGATGACGCACGCTGGATACATCAATGCCGCCTTCACACCCTTTTGCATGTCGTGCTGGCGATCGAGCATCTCAGCGAGATTGGTCAGCACTTCGATCATGTTGCCGCTGCGCTCAGCAGCACGCACCGATTCAACGTACACCTCGCCCAGTATTTCGCGATGCGCCGAGAGCGCGCTGGTGACGTTGCTGCCGCCGGCGATGCGATCCGCCACATCGGCGATCAGCACGCGCAGCGCGGGGTTCTGCTCCTGCTCAGCAATCGAGCGCAAGCCTTCAACAATCGGAATGCGGGCTTCCATCAGCACCGCAAACTGATACGTGAACTGCGCCAAGTCCTTGATGGTGACTTTCTTCCGCCGACTCTCCCGAGCACGCACAGCTCGAAGCCGCACGGGCTGCAAGCCGGCTGCGCGCATCTGGCGAAACGCCTCGTTCTGATTCTCGGCGCGCAACACGCCGCGGCGTCGCGTGCCGCGACGATCAATCGCCTGATAACGAAACGACAACTGACTCATGCCACCAGCCTCGCGTCCTGAACGTTGTTTTCGATCTGAATGATCGATGCCACATTGGCCACCTCATCGAGCGTGGTCTGACCAAGCTGGGCTTTCTCCAGTCCGTCCTGCCACATCTGCCGCATGCCGTTCCGCACAGCCAGATCGCGGATCCGCTCAACCGATCCGCCCTGCTCGACAAGCGCCTGTACCGCCGGCGTGAACGAAAGCAGTTCATACAGGCCGATGCGGCCGCGATAGCCAAGCTGTGCGCATCGCCCGCAGCCGCGTCCTTTCACAAATCCTTTTGCCGTTGCATCGAGGTTGAATCGCGAGCGCATCAGAGGATCAACCTCACACGGCGCGGCGCAGTGCGGGCAGACGCGCCGCACCAGCCGCTGCGCCATGACGCCGAGCACGGCTGAGGTGATGACAAACGACGGCAGGCCGAAATCGCGCAATCGCGCAACGGCCCCCACTGCGTCGTTGGTGTGAACGGTTGAAAGCACCATGTGGCCCGTCAGCGCAGCCTGGAGTGCAATGGTGGCTGTTTCGCTGTCGCGAATCTCGCCCACCAGCACCACATCCGGGTCTTGTCGCAGAATCGAGCGCAGCGCCGCTGCGAACGTCAGACCGATCTCGCTGTGCACCTGAATTTGCCGCACGTAAGGCAGGCGGATCTCCACCGGATCTTCGATGGTCATGATGTTGCGGGACGGATCGTTGAGTTTGCTCAGCGCTGTGTAGAGCGTGGTGGTCTTGCCTGAGCCGGTCGGCCCGGTGACAAGAATCATGCCGTACGGCTGCGCAAGCAAACGCTCAAGTTCCGCAACCAGCGGCCCCGGCATGCCCAGTTCGTGAAAACTGTGAATCGCCTGGGTGTTGGTGAGCAAACGCATGACGACGTTCTCACCACAGACGGTCGGAATCGTAGATAAACGCACATCGACAAGCTGTCCGTCATGTCGAAAACGGAACTTGCCGTCCTGCGGCCGGCGCGTCTGCGTCAGATCGAGATTCGCCATGACCTTCAGGCGCTGCACGATCCCCGCGTGCATGGACAGTGGCGGGCCTTGCTTGACCTGCAGCACGCCGTCGATGCGATAGCGCAAATGCAGTTGATGTTCGTCGGGATTGATGTGAATATCGCTGGCGCGCTGACTGACGGCGTCGGCAAGCAGTTGATTCACCGCAGCGACGATCGGCTGACTGGCTTCAGCAGATTCCGCTTCACCGGCATGATCGTTGGATTGCTCCTTGTCGTGCTGCGCGCTTGTCAGACTGTACGCGCGGGCGATCAGCGAACGCAGTTCCTCTCGCTCGCACAGCACCGCATCCACTTCGCACTTGACGATCTGGCGCGCCTGATCGGTCGCGTCGAGATTGAGCGGGTTCTCCATCGCCAGCGTCAGCACGCCGTCCACCATAAACAGCGGGAACATGTGATATCGCTCAGCGACCGCGCGGGGCAGAAGCTGCGTGTTGGCGAAATACGGCTCAAAGTCGGCCAGGCAGACAAACGGCACTTCGCAGAGATTGGCCCTGCATATGGCGATTTCGCGTCCGGTCAGCGTCTGCGTGTTCACCAGCGCATCGACAAGATCAAGATCGTGTTCCGCAGCGTACTGCTTGACCTCGATCAGTCGCGCTTCATCCAGAAGACCGTCTTCCACCAACGCCCGTTCGAGAAATACATCCTGATCACGCATGGCCGCCCCCCTGCTTGAGTGCGTCGAAGGCGTTTGTGTCGGCGTTTGCGCCGCGTGCACGCAACTGGTTGAGCAGCGCGTCGACGCGCCGGTCAAAATCAGCATCCACATCCACAAACGCCACGCCAAGCGCATAGCTTGGCTCGGAGCTGATCTGATGCACCCGCCGCACCTTCACGCGATGTTCGAACAGAACCGGCGGTTCGCCCGCTTCGCTCGTCGGATCAGCGCTTGAAGGATCAAAGATGCGCAGCACGCCCTCACACATGCGCGGCAGAAAGTGGCGCGACTCCAGCCCCATGCCCCCGGGACTGATGTCCGTTGCGGTCGCCCGCACGATGCGCTGTCCAAGCGCGCCCGATGCAGCGCTGAACTGCACCTGGGTTGCATGATCGGCGCATACCTCCAGCGCCACCGGCACCCTGATGCCCTCGCGTTCATGCTGTCGTACTGTCAATCCACTGATCTGCGCCACGCTGCTTTCCCCGCATTCCTGCTGCGTCAGGCCAAATCGCTGCGCCCTGGCCGCGCACACTGATTGCGAATGCCGGTCGCGAATATCGCCTGCACGCTGAACTCCACCACGCATGGTTTTCCCATACGCGCCACTCTGCATCGGCTGACGGCGTGACCCGCTCAAGCATTGCATGCGTAGCAGACGAACTTTCCGTCCCCCCGACGGCACAATGCAAACAAACGGTGATCGGACAACGAATCCAGTCGTTATCGGTCCGGCGCGGCAGAATCAGCCGCCTGAGCGGATGTTGCCAACGAAAAACGCAGAAGAGTGCTGCGTCGTGACACGCTGCCTATCTTCTGCGTTCTGGATCAATACCGGAAATGAGCTGCTGCGCCGCTGCCAGCGGCGCAAAGTCAAAATCAGAGTTCTTTCGATCGATGCTGCATCTGCGCCTTAAGGCGGGCGAGAATCGAACTGTGCATCTGGCTGACGCGCGATTCTGAAAGATCAAGCGTCATGCCGATCTCCTTCATCGTCATTTCCTCATAGTAATAGAGAATCACGATCAGCCGCTCGGCGCGGGTCAGGCCCTTGGTCAACAGCACCTTCAGGTCTTTGCGCTGCACTTCCGAAAGCGGATTTTCCTGGCGATGATCGCGGATGACGTCGATCTCGCGCACGTCCTTGCTGGAATCGGTTTCGAACCACTTGCGGTTCAGCGAAACAATGCCCACGGGCTTGGAATCCTTGGCCAGCTTCTGGAACTCCGATTTATTCACCGCAAGGCGATCACGGATTTCCTTTTCGGTGGGCGTGCGTCCAAGCTCCATTTCCAATGCTTTGCGGGCGCGCTCGACTTTTGCGGTGCGCGAACGCACCAGTCGCGGCACCCAGTCCATGGCGCGAAGCTCATCGAAAATGGCGCCGCGAATGCGCTGCGCGCAATAGGTCTCGAACTTCACTCCCCGCTCGAGATCGAAGGCATCGATGGCGTCCATCAAGCCGAACAGTCCCGCCGACATGAGGTCTTCAACATCAACTTCCGACGGAAGCCGCATGTGCATGCGCTCGGCAGTGTACCGGACAATGTCGAGATAACGTTCGATCAGGAAATTGCGAAGCTCTTCAGAGCCGGTGGCCTTGTACTCGGCCCATACTTCCTCAATCGGCATGTCCTTCAGACATGTCGATGTTGCGCTGGCGCGCGACCCGCGATCGGTCTTGGCCTTGATTCTTGGCATCGGTCGTCTCCTTGACCTTGGCGTGTATGCCGTTCCGCCTATCCGTGGCGGAACCCAAGGTCACTATAACACGACATTACAAGAATGCACAAGCCTTTCGCCAAAAGAAAATAATCACACGACGATCGGCTCTTCTTCGTCAACTGCTTCACCCGTTTCAGTTGTCAACGACTTATCCACCGTCGGGGAGGCTGTCTCGTCCAGCCATTTGATGTGCGATCGCACAACGTATTCGCACACCAGCCCCGCAATGAACCCGACGGGGTAGCACACAAGCATGGCAAGAATCGCACGAAGCAATATTTGCGCAGCCGAGTTGCCGCTGGCCAGGCCTGCGACAATCGCCACCGCAAACGCGCACAGGGCAAAACATCCTGCGATGATCTTGCTCGATACAATCGTCATGTCATCGTTCCGGCGTCATGCCGCCTTATCGCTCCTGATCTCCAACAGTTTCAATTCTCTGATATCGGCGCGCACACCGATCGACATGAGTTGAGCGGCGAGAATTATTCGACCGTCTCAAGAATGCCCAGCCACAGCGCCAAGCGGGTGAAAAACCCGCACGGCGGCTCGTGATCGCCGTCATCCATATCCAGAGATGGGTCGTCCACGCCCGCCAGCTTCCCCGCCAGCCGCCGCACTGCCCGCGTAGCTGCGCTGTCCGGCGCATGTAATACAAACGGCAAACGTTGACGCACCGCAGCAGCAACCGACGGGTCGGTCGGAATCGAACCGCCATACATCAGCGGCTTCTTGAGAAATGTCCGACTGACGCGATCAATCCGGGCAAATACCGCCTCGCCCTCAGCCTCGTCGCCAACCATGTTCACAACCACCTGCACGTGCGCTTCAGACACCTGCGACCAGAGCGACTTGATCATGCCGTAACCGTCGGTGATCGCTGTCGGCTCCGGCGTGGTCGTCACCACAATCGTGTGCGCCGCTGCGGCAAAGCCAACCACATTCGCGCTGATGCCCGCGCCGGTGTCAATCAGAATCACATCCGCCACGCGCTCAAGCGCAGCCAGTTGATCCAGCAGCGCCTGGCGATGCAGCGAGTTCAGATCCGCCAGCCGCGTCACCCCTGACGCGCCGGGAATCAACCGAAAGCCGCCCGGCGCAAGCAGCATGGCGTCGATCAGCCGACACTTGCCGCTGACGACATGCTCGAGCGTCAGCCGCGGCGAAAGATTGCACAGAACGTCGGCGTTGGCCATGCCCAGATCGGCGTCGAGCAGGCAAACCTTCAGCCCCATGCCGCTCATCGCCACCGCCAGATTGACCGCCAGGTTGCTCTTGCCCACACCGCCTTTGCCTGATGAAACCGCAATCGCACGAGCCAGCTTCACCCGACGCGGAGCCGGAGGACGAATCACCCGTCCATGCGTGGGCGCTGCAACGGAAAGGCCGCTGCCATTGGCCGGACCGTAGCTGACAACGCCGGTGGGCGTGCTGGGCGGCAGCACCGCAACGGCAGACTTCATGCCAACGTCGCTGCCTGCGCCGACGCTTCGCACGCGTTCCATCAATCCCCGCAATTGGGCGGCTTGATCGGTCACGCGTTGAGCGGCCCCCCCAGCACCAGTTCGGCCAGTCGCTCAGCCCGACCAACTTCAAGATGATCCGGCACTTCCTGACCAGTGGTCACGTAGCTCAACTGCATGCCGATCTGTCGAATCACGTTCACCAGCACGCCAAAGCTCACCGCTTCATCCAGTTTGGTCAACACGATCTTGTGCACGCCAACCTCCGAGAATGCCTCGGCCTCGCGCAGCAGCACCTTCTCGCTGGCGGTTCCCGAAAGCACTAAGTGTACCTCATGTGGGGCCGCTGCGGTGATGAATTGACGAAGTTCATCCAAACGACTCATATCGTTCTGACTGCGGCCGGCCGTGTCAATCAAAATCACGTCACAGTTCGACAGCGAATGGACCGCCTGCTTCATCTCGGTCGGCGTCAGCACAACCTGAAGCGGCAAACCGATGATGTTGGCGTAGGTTCGCAGTTGATCGACCGCAGCGATCCGGTAGGTGTCGGAGGTGATCAGCCCCACTTTCTTACCGTGGCGAAGCTTGAACGTCGCAGCCAGCTTGGCGAGCGTGGTGGTTTTGCCCACGCCCGTCGGACCAATCAGCGCAATGGTCAGCGGCCGATGGTCCGGACTCGCTTCCGGCATTGGATTGGACGCTACCGGAATAAACGCTGCCAACTGCCGAAGCACCGCCTCGCGCACACAGGCAGGGTCTTCAAGCTCGATCGGGTCCAGTTCATTGCGAACGTCGTTGACGATCTGATCGGCCAGCTCTTCAGAGATATCCTGGCCGAGCAGCTTCAGGTACATGTCAAAAAGCTGCTGGGGCATGGTGGGCGTGGGTGTATTGCCCCTGGCGGTGACCTGCCGCTGCAGGACTTGCCCCACCATGGCCTTGATCGCCTGCAGCTCATCCTGCACCGACTGCGGCAGCAAATCGGCAGCCGCGTGAGTTGGCGATGTTGACTTGGGCAGCGGCTGCGGAGCCGGCTTCGCCTCCGCTTCATCGGCCTGGCTCAAATCTGTACGCGACGGCGCCACGCTCAAGCCCGGCTTTCGCGCCGGCGGCCGCTGGGTGACAACCGGAACTTTCGACTCCTGAGCCTTGTGCTTTTTCTCTTTCTCCGGCGGAACAAGAAGAAAACGCCTTGCAGCCGGGGCAATATCGTCGCGGCTGATCGACGCTTTACTGCGTGACGGCGTGACTCCATCGGCAGGCGACGGAGCGGTGACGATGAAACGCGATGGCGGCGTCGCAGCCGGACTGGAACTGGCCAAACCGGAGCCTGATGTCTGCGGCGATGGATCGATCAGCGGCATCGTCGGGACACTGGATGCACTGCTGGGCGAACCGGTAGCACGCGAGGTTTCGCCGGCGCCCGCCGCGCCCGCTCGCCGATGCTGCTCCGCCAGCGCCATTGCCAGCCGCTTGGTGCGCTGCTGGTCGTCAATCGTGGGCGTCATCGCGCGGCTGGAATCATGTGCCGCTGACCGAGACGGAAGTTTTTGATTGCCGGCCGGCTTGGCATACGCGCGCTGGGCGGCTGTGGCATTGCGAGGCCGAGGCGTTCCGCCGATGCCGGCCGAAGCGTTCGGCGCCGCCGATGCAGTAACTTCAATGATGGTTTTGCTGCCTACGCCAAGCACGCCGCCGCGCCGGAATGTTCGCGTACTGAGTATGACTGCATCAGCGCCAAGATCGCGCTTCACTGCAGCAAGAGCTTCAGCCATTGTGTACGCGTGATAGGTCTTGAGCTTCACCGTTGTGCCCTCCATGGCGAAGGTGAATTGCAAGCGGCGATGTGAAGTCGTGCGCCCGCTTGTGTGTTGTGCGTCCTGCGGTTCGCACGTTGGTCATCACTTACTTCACGCCGCCGACACCGTCGACTCCGTCGTCGGCAATTGTACCAGACCCATCGATTCAACGTCCAGACCTTTCACGATCTCGTTGTAGGCCAACACCACCGCGCCTTGCAGTTGCGCATCGAGAATCTGCTTGACCTGCGCCCGAACGCTCGGCGACGTGAGCACAATGAGCTGATGTCCCGCCGCCAGGAGCGGCTCGGCTGTCTTGCTGACCGCCGCTGCGATGCGGTTGGCCAACTGCGGCGGCATCGACATCGTGGTGCCGCCGGGACCGCGATCAATATAGCCGTTGATGAGATCTTCCACGGCTGGATCCATCGTCACGCAGTACAGTCGCGGCCTGCCGCTTTCATCAGTCTCAGCGTACATGCTGGAGATCGTTCGCCGCAGCGCATTGCGTGCGTATTCGGTCAGCACCGCCACGTCACGCGTATGCGGCGCCCAATCGCCAAGCGTTTCGAGAATCGTCGCCAGATCGCGAATGGGAACCCGTTCGCGCAACAGGTTCTGCAACACCTTCTGCAATTCGCCGATCTTGACGGTATTGGGAATGATGTCTTCCACCAGCTTGGGCGATGTGGTCTTGAGCTGATCAAGCAGATGCATGACTTCCTGCCGCGACAGCAGTTCGTCAGCATGTTCCTTCACCAGTTCCGTCAGGTGCGTCGCGAGGACACTGGTCGGATCGACCACGGTGTAGTTCATCGTTTCAGCGCGCTGCTTCTGCCCCGGCTCGATCCAGATCGCTTCCAGTCCGAATGCCGGCTCACGTCCGGGCAGCCCATCAATGCGTCCACTGGCCAGTCCCGAATCCATCGCCATGAGCAGATGCGGATAGACCTGCCCCTCGCCGATGACTGCGCCGCGCAGCTTGACGCGGTAGGTATTGGAATCAAGCTGCATGTTGTCACGAATGCGCACCGGCGGCATGACGATGCCCAGTTCCACAGCCAACTGCCTGCGGATCATCGCAATGCGATCCAGAAGATCGCCGCCGCGTGATGAATCCACAAGCTGCACAAGGCCGTAGCCGATTTCAAACTCCATCGTGTCAACATTGAGCAATTCTTCCACCGGCGGAGGCTGCGGCGGCGCAGCGGCCGAATCCGCACGAGCCTGGGCTTCCTCCGCAGCGTGTTCGCGTTTGGCTACATACCTGGTCGCCCAGGCAATGACGCCAAGCATCGCACTGGCGGTCAGCAGCGGCACGAAAGGCAGGCCGGTGAATGAGAGCAACGCCAGAAACCCGCTGATCAGGTACAGCGCCGTCGGCTGCGATATGAGTTGGCGCGGCATCTCGTCGCCCAGATTTTCCTGCCCGCCGGTACGTGCCACGATCAGACCCGCCGCGATGGCGATGATGAACGCTGGCACCTGGCTGACCAATCCGTCACCGATGGTCAGTCGCGTGAAGACTTCCATCGATTCGCGCATCGTCCAGCCTTTTTGCAGCCATCCGATGGTGAAACCGCCCGCCACGTTCACCAGCGTGATGATGATGCCCGCAATGGCGTCGCCGCGCACGAACTTGCTGGCGCCGTCCATCGCGCCGT
>CAZNPU010000030.1:0-40854 GCA_964575335.1 uncultured Isosphaeraceae bacterium
GCCGCGTCCTGTGTTCATTTGCGCAGCTTGTCAGCTTTCGTGCTGCGTTCCCGGCGTCTTTTTTGTGGTGCGCTTGCTTTTGTGGTCGTGCGTTTCTTGGCTGACTTGGCGTTGGAGCAGTATTGCTGGCACAGCGGATGTTCGCTGCATAGTGCGCCGCGCGCCTTGCAGACGCGGCGGCCGTGCCAGATGAGCAGGTGGCTGAGCATGGTCCAGTGTTCGCGCGGGAACAGGGCCATGAGGTCGAGTTCGATTTTCTTGGGGTCGGTGTGTTTGGTGAGGCCGAGCCGATGAGCGACGCGCATGACGTGGGTATCAACGACCACGCCTTCGTTGATGCCGAAGGCATTGCCCAGCACGACGTTGGCGGTTTTGCGCGCCACGCCGCGCAGCGTGAGCAGGTCCTTCATGGTGTTGGGCACCTTGCCGCCGTATTCATTGACGATGGTGGTCATCGCAGCATGGATCGATTTGGCCTTCTGACGAAAAAAGCCCAGCGATTTGATGTAGGGTTCGATCTGCTCGGGTGTGGCGTTGGCATAGTCGCGCGGCGTGGGAAACGCTTTGAACAATGCGGGCGTGACTTTGTTCACGCCGACGTCGGTAGCCTGTGCGGAAAGAATGGTCGCCACCAGCAACTCGTGCGGATTGGAATAGTCCAGTTCGCAGTGCGCATCGGGATACCATTTGTACAGTTCATCCAGAATGCGTTTGGCGCGGGCTTTCTCGGCGGCAGTTTTACGCGGAAGTTTCGGTGCAGCGGTTTTCGTCATTGGCGATTGAGCAGGTGCGGTTGTTCAAGACGGCTGGTTGTGGCCTGATTGCTCGGCGTAAACGCAAAAGCCGATGCGCCGATGCCGAGCAGCAAGAGCAATATATTGGTTCGCAGCAGGCTGTCCGCAATCACGTGCTTCTGGTTGAACGCGCTGCGGTGCGCATCAGCCTGCGCAAGATCGCCTGCTTCTGCCGCGCTCCAGTATTGGCGCAGATCGCGGTTCATAACGGGCGCAAGCGACGTGGCATGATACGCAAAGATGCCCGCAGCCAGCAGGATGCAAAGCGTGCGGAGAATGTTTGACGCAGCGGTCCAGCGCATGCGGAACACAAACAGTTGCAGCAGCAGGGTGATGACCGTAAGCGGCACTGCGAGAAACTGCACCAGATCAATCGTAAAAAAGACCCGCTCCATCACAATGCCCGCAGCAAGCCGGCCATGTTCTTCGCGCGGTACCGCAGCAAACTGGTCGAGCTGCATGGGCATGCCGATCAACTGGCCAAAGACGTTCATCGCTGCGATGCCTGCGGTGATCAGGGATGAAATCCAAAGCGTCAGCGCGATCCAGTACAGCGCATTGCAAAGTTTGAAGTAGCCGCTCATGTCGGTGTGCCTTTCACGTTCACCATAGCGCCGGCCGACCATGTTGCGCCGCTGACCCACTGTTCTTTTTTCCAGATCGGAGCCGCAGCCTTCAATTCATCGATGAGAAAGCGGCATGCGTCAAACGCCTGTGCTCGATGGCCGCACACCACCTGCACGAACACGCTGGCCTGCCCGAGCGGAACCTCGCCGACGGCATGATGAATTCGCACCGCCAGGCAGCCGAACCGCTGCACCGCCTGATGGGCGAGATCGCGCAGCACCGTCTCAGCCATGGGGCGGTAGGCTTCGTAGCTCAGGCGCACCAGCCTGCCGTGCTGCGGATGTGTCTCATCGCGCGTTCGGCCGAGGAATATGCACTCTGCGCCGGCCGGTTGGGGAAAGGGAACAATCGGCTCGATATCAACCGGATGGTCGAGCAGCTTGACCTCAATCAGCGGCAGGCGATCGCTCATGCTCACATGGTAGCACGGCAGAAAGCACAAACGCACGCAGCAGCCATTGGCGGGATGCATGAAGCCGATGGCAAGAGGCAGCACGATCGGCTTGAATTGCTTATGCTCTACGGTCTGGCATGATGATCGATTCTGATCAACCTGACTCGCTGTCGCTCGCGCCGACGCTTGCGCCGCTGGTGTCACAGGGCGAGGGTTCGCCACGCGCTGCGCTGAGCCGATTGTCATCGATGGGGTTTCGATATGTGCAGCTCAGCGCGACGCAACCGGGCATGCGGCCGCGCGAACTGGATCGCTCCGCACGGCGCGATCTGCTGGCGACGCTGCGCCGTAATGAGCTGTCAATCGCTGGCCTTGATGCGTGGATTCCGGCGCGACATCTGCTCGATCCTGCGCATGTCGATCGCGCGATGACAGCCTTGCAACAGGCAATCGAGCTTGCAGCCGATCTGGAGCGATGTCCGGTCAGTCTGACGCTGCCCTGGTCGCAGGCGGAGGCATCTGATGAATTGAAGGAGATCATCGAAACGCTTGCCGGTGATGCGGAACGATTCGGCGTTCAACTGGCCGATCACACTGTGCCGTTGCCGGAGCAAATCCATCCCGGCATGGGTGTGGGCATCGATCCCGCAGCGTGGCTGAGCCACAACCTTGATCCTGCTGCGGGCGTTATGTCGGCTGGAACGCGTCTGGTCTCAGCACGAGTATGCGACCTGTTGCATACCGGCATGCGCGGACCGATTGGCGAAGCAAGCGAAGGGCGGCTGAACGTGCTGGAGTATAAAGTCGCGCTGTCGGTAAGCGGATACCGCCGGGCAGTGGTGGCTGATGCGCGGCAATGGCCCGAGCCGTGGTCGGGTCTGGAGCGCACAGCCGCGTACTGGCAGGCAACGTGAAAGCAGCCGGCCCATGTTGGGCCAGGGAACGGGGGAGGGGCTGGCTGATCAGTTGATGAGTGATCGGTTGAAACGCATGAGGCGTGCCGTTTTGCGGAATCAGCTGATGCCTGAGGCTGATCGGCTTTTATCGATTCGTGCGCCATACTGAGCACGTGCCGCCGGGTGAGTGCGAACCGGGAGTAACGCGCCAAGGCGTTGCAGGATCGTGCATTATGTGCTTTGGAAGCTGGAATGAAACGGACTTCACTCGGTCATCGCAGGCTGCCAGCTTCTTGGTGTAATTTCAAATTGGTACTTGAAAGGATGCTGCACGTATTGCAGCAGCCGCACCATTAGGCAAGAATGGCAGGCTGAAACGATGATGCGCTTAGGATTTCCCAGCGATCCCTTCGCTGAATCGAAATAACACTCGCATGGCTTTATTTCGGGAGGTACCGGATGTCTGGTTCTGAAACGTTGAGCCGCAGACGTTTGTTCTATGGCCTTGCGAGTCTTGTACTTTGCCTGTTTCTTGCGGCAGGGGCGTATGTGCTTCGGCACAGCCGCGATTCAGCAGCGCTGATGGAGAAGCAGGAACAGAATGCTGCGGGTGGCGCAAACAAAGAAGCTGTTGAAAGCGCAAGGACCGTTGCGCCATTGCACAATCGCATTCAGTGTGCTGCGACAATTCTGGAAAATCAGCACGGTTCTGTCATGGCCGATGACATGGCTAAGGAAGATGCTGCTGTTTCTGAGGATCGTCGCATCACGCTCGTGTCGAATGACCATGGCCCTGACGATCACAACACAGACGCAGGCCAGCACAACGGCAGCTCATCGCTGATTGTGCAGGGCGAGCCGGTGCTGCTCTCCGTAGCGCATGAACTGTATCGTGAAGGCAACCTTGACGAGGCGCTGGCGATCTTCCAGTCAATCGCAATGGATTCGCCCGACAAGATCGACGGCATCGATGCGATGCGAATGATCGGCCAGATTCACCTGTACGATCTTCATTCAGATCACAACCTTCAAATGGCGATTGAAGCGTACCACCAGATGCTCGATGCGCTGGATTCGTCAACTTCGATTGAAGTTGAAGCGACGCGCAGCAGACTTCGTCGAGAAGCGCTGGGCAAGCTTGCGATGGCGCATCAGATGGCTGGAGATTATGGTCAGGCCGTTGCGCTGCGCGAGCGGCTGCTTGAGGACGATGCAGCAATGGCGTTCGTCACCGACCGCGATCGACGTGTGTTTTATCATGAAAACGCTCGAGCCTATTCAAAGCTGGGCATGTACGAAGAGGCGCAGGCGTATTACAAGCGATTGATGGATGAATTCCCCGATTACGGCAGGGACAATGGTCAGATCGTCGATCTTGAGTTTGAAATGATCAACAGCCTGGGACTGCCTCCCAATCATCCGGATCGCCTGGCGATGATTGAGCGGCTGTGGCGAACGCCTGACTATCAGCAGTATCCGCAAATCTACAACGTCGCGAACCATCTCACCCTGCGCTACAGCGCGATTCAGGACCGCGTCCGGTTCATGGAAGTGGCGCAGTGGATCGTTGATCGATTGGATGCTGCTGGTGAATTGGCATTTCAGCAGCACAACGGTTCCCCTCCACTGGGGATGATCTATCGACACAGTTGCTTTTGCTGGCAGAAGCGCACGAACGCGAAGGCAACGCGGCAGCAGCGGCAGAGCTTTATGAGCGATTTTTGACGCGCTTCCCCAGCCATGAGATGGCTTCTGATATACGCAATCGCCTGGCGTCTCTGGAGAATTGATTGAGCGACACGGGGTTGCGGATGCACTTTGAAGGTAGCGCGAGGGAGCGTTTGGCGTTCAGCGTTGCCGCTCCCACACCAAATGCGGCAGTTGCGGCACGATGAGCTGGGTCATCGCCAGTTCAACGGCGTTGGGCGAGCCGGGCATGGCGAAGATGAACGTGCCGCCGCCTGCATCGGGATCGCGCACGACAAGCCCGCCGACTGCGCGGCTCAGCATGGCTGCTGCCTTGACCTGCTGAAAGCTCAGCATGCGAAATAGTTCGCCGAAGCCATCGAGTCTGACCGTGAGCAGTCGTTGAACCACTTCGATGGTCGTATCACGCCGTGAGACGCCCGTGCCGCCGGTGGTGAGGATGACGTGGATGGCTGGATCGCTCAGCCATGCAAGCAGTTGATGTTCAATGCGATGAGGATCATCAGGCACGATTGTGCGCACGGCTACATGGTGACCTGCCTGATCAAGCAGTTTTTCAATCAGCAGTCCTCCGGTATCGGTTGTGGCTGTGCGCGTGTCTGAGATCGTCAGCACGGCACACTGTATGGGTTGGGCCTTCACGTGCGCTGCAGCGCAGGTTTGATGATGGTGCGAAGGGTCGGAGCGCATGGCTGTACTATACTCGCGAGCGCCGAGGGCGAAATCGCACGTGTCATCACGCGTCATCGCGCACGTTCGAAGCCATATTGAGTGTGAATATATTTTATTTATTGCGTTGAACAGCACGGCTGGCGATGCACCATGGCGCGGCTTTGGTTTACCATACTGCGCATGCGGATCATCGGTCATGGCGTCGATGTGGTTCAGATCACCCGTATCGAGGCGATGCTTGCGGAGCATGGCGAGCGGTTCATTCAGCGATGTTTCACCAGCGATGAGCAAGCCTATGCTGAGGCGGGCAACAAGCTGCGGGTAGAGCGGTATGCTGCGCGCTTTGCTGCCAAGGAAGCGGTGCTGAAGGCGCTGGGGACGGGGTGGAGCCAGGGAACCAGTTGGCGGGACATCGGCGTCATTCGGACGCCTAATGGTCAGCCGGGGCTTGTATTGACCGGCCGGTGCGCGGAGCTTGCATCCGAACTTCAGATCACCCAGTGGCATATCAGTCTCAGTCACACCGCCGATTTGGCTCTGGCGAGCGTGATCGCATGCGGCTGATGTTGCAGTCGGGGCTTGCGAGAGGCCGATCTGCGGGTAGCATCTTAAAATTCAGCAGGCAAACTGCGAAGGCGATATGGCCAAGAAAGCGTCCCAGCCGGCACTGTATGAGATGATTCGGGCTCGCGAACAGAGCGGGTTGCCGTTGACAGTGCGTTCATCTCGTTCATCGAGGGTGGGCGATGATGACTCGCTGGATGGCGGCCGCCCGACTTGGCTGACGCCCGGGCGCGTGATTCGAATCCCCGTCGGCTATATGCTGCTGGCTGCCGCGGTACTGATCGTGACGCTGGCGTTTGCCTATGGCTTGGGCCATCGCCGGGGGCAGGCTGAAGCACGCAACGAACTGGTGGAATATGTCAAGAACACAGCCCCGGAGGTGAACGACCCGCTGGTGTCGCTGAACAGAGCAGGCGAGCCGATACCGCTGCAGGGGGGCGATCGCAGCAGCGTACTGTCGGTCACCGGTACGCTGGCGTCTGACAAAGGGGGCGGCGGAGGCGCGGCCCGGCACGTACAGCCGCGTGGATGGGGGCCGGTACAGCCGGCAAAGGATCCGCGGGAACCTGGGAAAAATTACTTCATCCTGATGACCACGCTGGAGCCGGGGGCGGTGAAGCTGGCGGAATTCTGCCGCCAGCATGGCCTGGAGACGTACGCCCTCAAGAGCAAGGGCCGCCTCTGGCAGGTGGTGGCGTTTCCCGGGTTTGAGGCGTCGAATCGCAACAGCCGCGAGGTGCAGGCCACGGAGGAGCTGATCCGCAGAATTGGTGACAAATGGAAAGAAACCGAGCGGAACGCCACCGACCTTCGCGGATATTATCCTGCCCGCTATAATGGCTGATCTTTGCCCGTATCGGGGCGCAAATAGTTGTGAATTCGGAAAGCGAGTGGATCGTATGAGCCTGCACCGTAGTTTGAAAACCAAGCCTGCCGCCTTGAACCAGCACCGAAACGTGCTGACCCGAGCTGAGCGAATCGCCCGATTGACCGAGTTGGAGCAGTTCACCAAGGGTGAGAATTCGCCGTTGGGCCTGGTGAAGGTGGCGAATCGCCAAGTCGTGGCGGGCAAGAAGACCAAGAAGGAAGCCCCGTCTGAGGGTGACGCTGCCGCGGCGAAGAAGAAGTGACTTCCGTCGGCCGCTGATGCGGATTGTTCGCTTGTCGGCGGCTGTATTGCATATGCTGCGCCGCAGGCCGATCGAAGGATCGGCCTGTTTGCTGCGCGGATTGCATTCGATCCGATACACTCTGGCCTTGGATATCTGCGCAGTCATGAAGCGTGGTTTGCACATCGCCATGGCAGCCACGCTGGAGGGTTTCCATGCACGCCATGATTGATTTTGACGCCTTGAT
The DNA here is from genome assembly GCA_964575335.1 of uncultured Isosphaeraceae bacterium. Lineage (GTDB taxonomy): Bacteria > Planctomycetota > Phycisphaerae > Phycisphaerales > SM1A02 > CAZNPU01. The sequence goes on from CAZNPU010000030.1 coordinate 7,011, forward strand.
CAGTGATCGCGCCCGAGCCGTGGACGTTTCGGGCATTCGACGAGTCTTTGAACTCGGCGCCAAACTCGCCAACCCGATCAACCTTTCGATCGGCCAGCCGGACTTTCCCGTACCCGAGCCGCTGAAGCAGGCAGCAATCGACGCGATTCGAAATGATCGCAACGGTTACACGCTGACCCAGGGCGTGCCGGAGCTGCTGCAGGCAATCTCAGCACATCTTGAAGCGGATGTGGGATGGAAGACGCCTTCGGATGACCTGGGGCTTATCGTGACCTCTGGCACCAGCGGCGCATTGCTGCTGGCGTTCCTGGCGCTGCTCAACCCGGGCGATGAAGCGATCATCGGTGACCCGTATTTTGTGCTGTATCCGGCGTTGGGGCAGATGACTGGCGGGTCCATTGTGTACTGCGACACATATCCGGATTTTCGCCTCACTGCTGAGCGTGTCGAGCCGCTGATAACCAAACGCACCAAGCTGCTGCTGGTGAATTCACCGGGCAATCCGTCGGGGGCGGTGCTGAGTGCGGCTGAGCTTCGGGACTTGGTCGATTTGTGCGAGCGACGGGGCGTTTTGCTGATTTCTGACGAGATTTACGATCAGTTCACGTTCAGCGATGCCCTTGAAGACGGCAAGTGCCCAAGCCCGGCCCGAATGAGCGAGCATGTACTGCTGATCCGAGGGTTCGGCAAGACCTATGGCTGCACCGGATGGCGTTTGGGATATGTCGCTGGTCCCAAAGCAATCGTGCAGCAGATGCAGAAACTTCAGCAATATACGTTCGTGTGCGCACCTTCCATGGCCCAGTTCGGAGCAATTGCTGCGTTTGATGTGGATATGAGCGATGCTGTCGCTGCGTACCAGCGCAAGCGCGACATGGTGATGGAGGCGTTTCGCGATGTGGCGCGAGTCGAGCAGCCCGGCGGCGCGTTTTACGCCTTTGTTGAAGTGCCGCCAGAGCTGGGCATGACCGCGTCAGCATTTGTCGAGCAGGCTATTGAACGCAACGTGCTGATTATCCCCGGCAAGGTGTTCAGCCGCCGCGACACGCATTTCCGGTTGAGCTTTGCAGTGGCCGATAAGGTTTTAGGCGAAGGGCTGGAGATTCTGGCGGGTCTGATGCGCCGGCGTTGACTGACGCGGGATGTCGTCGAGTGTGGGATGTCGATTGTTCAGCCGCTGGGTTTGTGCTGCTGGCAACGTGCGGCTTGTGTCAGAATCGGCGAAAACTCCTGTTGCGCAGCCTGCTGCAACACAATTCTTTATGAATCGCATGGAAAGTGGTTGCTTCCGGCTGCGGAGTTCGCCATAGTAGAAACGGCCCAGAATGCCCTTGCAAATGAGAAAACTGGGGGAGCCGTTTCACGAGCCATCCACCCGCCGCCGATTTGGACCTGTTCCGATCGGCGGTTTTTCAATTCTCTAATTGCTGTGGTGTATGCGCGGATCACCGGATGGTTTTTGAACATCCGTGAATACGCAAAAATGAGCAGGTGTCAGAACGCCTGCTCAAAGTGCGTAAGGCTAAAGCAGCAGATGTTGCGGATCACACGTGGTCCCCGGCTCTCCAGCAGTCAGTGATGCGATGAGAGAGCAGGAATAACGCAAGTGTGCTGCATGCACGGATATTCTTGGCCCAGCTTCACAAGAAATGGCGAAGATCGCGCACGTGAAAGCACGCGATCTTCGCCAAGGCATCTGGTCTTTAGTTGCCGTCCGCCTGAGAGGTGGGGGCTGGGGCTGTGCTGCCTGGCGCTGGCACTGGAGCGGGGATGCTCTCGGGTGGACGTGGTCCGGTGGAGCCGCTGCCAGATGAATCGCCACCGCATCCCGTCAGAAGAAGGCAGAACGCGATCAAAGCAGCAACAGCAAAAGTGTTACGGATCATGATCATTATCCTTTCAAATTCAGTCCTGCGCGCAACTGATGTGTCGATGTGTCCAAGGATGGAGAAGTGCGGACACGCTTTGCGATAATATAGCCAATCTGCACTGTGCATCGCAAGTATTGGCGGTGAGGCCTGGGAGTGTCATGGAACACCATTGTGTCATGCTTCAGCATAACGCATGAGAGACAGTGCACAGCATTGTCAGCGTGAAGTGCCTCCATTAAACCATACGCCCCTCTGTCGCTGCCGGTTTGCGCAGGCCGCATCCTGAAAAACGGCGTGTGAGTTTTGCAATCAAAAACCCCGTTGCCGCAACGTGATCAGCAACGGGGCGGAGGGGAGAAAGATGTCCATTGAGTGTTCATAGTCGGCGTACAGCCGGCTTGATCGCCAATTTTTGCAGTTTTTTCGATATTTGCCGCTGAGATCAAATGATCCAAGTGTTTGTCAATGCAGAAGCTACATTCAGGAGGCGGCAAACGGCAATGCGCCGCCGCTCACGGTGCGCTCGAATGTTTCCATCAATCGAGTAACCTGATCGCTGGATCGGTAGCTGGTTGCGATGAGCTTTCTGGCCTGCAGCCCGAGCTTGCGGGCAGCATCAGGATTCAGCAACAGTTCCTGTATGGCTGAGGCCCACGCGTGAGGCGTCAGTTGCTGCACGAATTGTGCTGTTTGGCCATCGATCAGAAAATCAAGCGCAGGGTGGGCGTTGGTGACGATCGGCAGGCCAAACGCCATCGCCTCCAGCACGATGGACCGGACCTGGCCGGTTCGTTCCGGCATGAGCAGCAGGTCGCAGCCGGTGAGCAGCGTGCGGTAATGCGACGCATCGGCAATGCTGGAGATGCGATTCAACAGCTCCAGGCGATCGCACTCGCGCCACACGTCATGTTCCAGCGGGCCGCGTAATTCAAGTAGAACCTGCAAGTCGGGGATGTGCGGCACAACCAGTTTGATGCCTTCAAGCAAGGTTCGATATGCCTGCTTCTCCCGGCAATTGCCAATGATTGCGGCGACGGGGATCTGATCCGGGCAGCGCTGTGGCTGATGGAGTTCCGCAGGCAGCGCAACGCCAATGTGCACAACGCTGATCAGTTCAGCAGGAACGCGCCGCTGCAGGGCTTCCGCTATCGGCCTGGTCGGCACGATATAGCCGGCAACCGGCGAATCGTCGCGCGGTGTCGGCACAAGGCGCACCTGCTCAATCGAATGCAGATCAAGAAGTACCGGACGATCGATGCATTTGCCCAAATCCATCGCCACCTGCCACGCAGTTTCGCCAACTGCATAGATCACGTTCGGCAGGTTTCGATCCATGATTTCAGCCAGTCGCGCTGCTCGGGTCCGCCGCATCCACGGCAGCACATCCATCGGCGTTTCGATGCGCGTCGCCAGCGCGATGCGTTTTTCCCCTTCATCAAGCGTGTCGTCTGCGAGCGACTCGGGCACGATGCGAGTCAGTTGCATGCCCTCAGCCATCAGGCCGACGCAAAAGCGGTTGAGCATCAACTGCTCCTGCCGCAACCGATCTTCATCAATGACGATCGCTACATGCATATCAACTTTAGCCCGCGGTGATGCCGCCGGACAATCTATCGCTGCTCAGCCGGCGCTGACGCAGCAAGCGGCTGAAAACTTCGAATCATCTCGTCGCTGATTCGGCAGGGACGACGCGATGCAAGATCAACCAGCACCCACAACGTTGCAGCGCGACAGACAACCGCGCGATCGGCGGGTCGGACGATGACATACTCACGCCACGACTTGACCTTCTTCATATCGCGCACCCAGGTTGCAATGAGCAGTTCATCGCCCAGCCACGTTTCGGCCAGATAGTCGATTTCATGTCGAGCGACAAACCACATGACGCCCTGTTCCAGCAGCAGCTGCCTTGTGAATCCCAGGCTGTCAGCGTGCAATTCAGCGGCACGGTCAAGCCAGCGCACGTATTCAATGTTCGATACATGCTCAATGACGCCGCTGAGTTGATCCGGCGTAACCCGCACGCTGCACACGAATGGACAGGAATGCGGCAGATCAAAGTCGCGAAGATCAGCTGCGCGGTCGCAGGGCGTCAGCACAGGAGGATTCCTACTCACTGCGGCGACTCCTCAATGGGCGGTTCCGACGGCGGTGACGGCGCGGTCTGGCCCGGGTCAATTTCCCGAAGATAACGCCAGGAGTAAATGCCGGTGTTGTGTCCATCTGAAAAGCGAATGCGGATGGCGTAATTGCCTACAAGTTCAGCATCAACGGCGACCAGCGGGCCGGTGTGTTGCGCCATGCTCGAGGGCAGCACCGTCAGCGGATTGCGCGCCATTTCCTCACGCAGCGCCTTGGCGTCGGCTGAGGGCGACATCTTACGCAGGTACGCGATCGGATAATGGCTCGATGTGCCGTCAGCCCACTGTATCGTCAGACCCTGGTCTTTTTTGAGATCGAGATGTACGGGAGGAGCGTCGATGGCAGTTCTCTTGATCAGATTGCAGTCGGAACACAACGGTCAAACAGAACACAGATGTCTGGTGAGACAGAAAAGTGTATGACCGCCAGCAGCAGGGACGCTACACGATCCTGCAACGCAGCGAGTGCACAGACGGGCACGGAGTTTCCCCCGGCGTTGCGTGATGCTCGGGGGGGGCGGGCGCACAGGTTCGGGCACTTTGCTACATTCTCGCCTATGACTGCTGGTTTGTCGGACCCGATTCCTGTTCATGCCGCCGATCGCCTTCTTGCTGCAATTGAGCGCAAGCGAGCGCCGGTGTGTGTGGGCATCGATCCGGTTCTTGAGAAGTTGCCGCACAGCCTGCGTCGCAACGTGAATCAACCCAGCGATGCGGTTGGCGCGATCGCCGATTTCTGCGCAGGCGTGGTTGAAGCCGTTGCGCCGCATGTGCCGTGCGTGAAGTTCCAGTCTGCGTGCTTTGAGCGTTACGGATCAAGCGGTGTCGGTGCGCTAGAGCGGCTGATTACGTTCGCTGCGAAGTTCGATCTGCAGATTATCCTCGACGCCAAGCGAGGCGATATCGGCATCTCGGCCGAGCACTATGCGGCTGCTGCATTTGATCCGAATCACCGCGCCGACTGGATAACGATCAACGCCTATCTCGGAGCCGACGGCATCCTGCCGTTTCTGCACAAAGCAGGCGGTGCGTTTGCACTGGTCCGCACGTCCAACCCCAGCGGCGATGCGATTCAGAACCTGCGGCTGGAGGACGGACGGAGCGTCGCGCAAGCGGTCGGCCGTATCATCGCCGATATCGGCTCGCATACTGTTGGCGATCGAGGCTACAGCACTCTTGGCGCGGTGGTAGGAGCCACCAAGCCGGCCGATGCTGCCGCCTTGCGCGACATCATGCCGCAGCAGATTTTCCTTGTGCCCGGGTACGGTGTGCAGGGCGGCGGTCTTGATGATGTGTTGCCGTGCTTCAAATCCGATGGCACTGGGGCGATCATTACCGCCAGCCGCTCGGTGATCTATGCATTCGCTTCAGACGACCCGAACTGGTCCGCAAGCGTTGCCGATGCCGCGGCGCGCTTTGCGGACGACGTCGGCCGGGGCGTTGGGGGGCGTTTGCCGTGATTGCCGGGCTGCTGCTGCGCAGCGTGACGATTCACGGCTTTGTTCCAAGCTCCCTGGCATATGAACGATCTTTCAGATGCGCAATGCGCAGCGGCTGTTTGATCGACCGGGCATTTCGTGGCCGATTCCCTTGGCTTACTTTCCTGACCGTCTTTCTTTTGAAGGCGGGTTTGGCGTTGCCATGTATTCTGGATAGCGTGATGCCATGGACAGCGTGAAGGTTGCCATTCTGGTTTGCTTTGCGGCCCTGCTGGGCGTGCCGTTTTTGTTCCGGCCGGCCCAGCCGCCTCCGCCTGCTGATGCTGCGCGGCTCATCATCATCACGCCGCATAACGAGCAGATTCGCTATGAGTTCGGCAGAGCGTTTGACGAATGGCATCAGCGCAACTTCGGCCAGCGAGTCAACGTCATCTACAACGTGCCGGGTGGAACCAGTGAAATTCGCCGCATGCTTGAAGCGCAGTATCGCGCAGCGCTTGAATCTGGGCTGCCTTTGGGCGGCGATGCGGATCTGGTTTTCGGCGGCGGATCGTATGAGCACAGTCAGTTCTGCCGGCCGATTATCGTTGAAGTGGACGGCGAAGTGCGCCAGACCACCATCACCCAGCCGACGCAGTTCGATCAGCAATGGCTGGACGAGAGGTATGGCTCCAATGTGATCGGCAACGGCCAACTGTACCACCCCGAAGGCTACTGGTTCGGCACCGCGTTGTCGGGCTTTGGAATTGTGTACAACCGCGATGTGCTGCAGCAACTCAACGTACCCGAGCCGAACCACTGGGCCGATCTTTGCCACGCGCGTTTGCAGGGATGGGTTGCGCTGGTGAACCCGGGGCAATCCGGTTCGATCAAAACCACATTCGAATCAATCTTGCATCGACAGGGATGGCATGATGGATGGGCGATACTCCGCCGGGCTGCGGCAAACGCGCGGTACTTTTCCGCCAGTTCGCTGAAGCCGCCCACCGATGTGAGCCAGGGCAACGCAGCCATGGGCATGTGCATTGACTTCTACGGCCGATTTCAAGCCCAGGCGCTGAAAGATGCTGGCGATGCGGATCGGATTGGTTACGTCGACCCGCCCGGCGGCAGCACGATTGACGCCGACCCGGTTTCCATGCTGCGCGGCGCGCCCAATCCCGAACTTGCCAGGCGGTTTATTCTGTTTTGTCTGAGCGATGAGGGGCAGGCGTTATGGCAATTTCCCCGGCGAAGCGATCAAGGTCGCTCAGCAGACGCCGCAGCGAAAGCGGAAAGCGACGCTGCGGATAACGCCAAAGTACATCTTGGGCCTGAACGATACGAGCTTCGCCGATTGCCGATTGTGCGTTCGATGTACGACAGGCACTTTGATCGCTTCATTGATCAGGTGAACCCCTATGTGTTCGCCACAGCGGTGGAAAACGCCAATCCGCATGCGCGCGATCTGATTGTGCCGATATTCGCAGCAATGGCGATGGACACGCATCATGATCTGAAAGCGGCATGGCGGGCCATTGTGTCGCATCCGGCATATGACGCGGCCGTACAGGCTGCCGGCGGGCGATTCCCCACGGCGGCGCATACCGATGACGCTGTATTGCACGAGATGCTGGTGCTGTTTGATGCGCTGCCGAGCGTCGATGGTCCCGACGGCGAAAAGTACTCGCTGGAGGATGAATCGGTGCTGGGTGAAATCCGTCGCGGGTGGATTCGCGGCGAGTGGGCAGGACATGGCCTCTGGCATGCGGAATCATCGCCGGCGGAGACCATGCGTAAACGATTTGGTGATTTCTTTCGCAGCAATTACGGGCGGATCGTCCAGTTGGCCGAAGAATCTGAGCGCTCTCGGCTTGCAGCAGTTGGCTCTTAGCCAGGAGCCGAAAGTTGAAGGCCGAAAGTACCATGAAAGCGGATGTCATCTCAACGCACATTGAAACGCCCAAGCCACCACTGACGAAGATCATCGCCACCGTCGGGCCGGCATCGTCGGATCCCGACACCATCGCCAAGCTGATTGAGGCCGGCGTTTCGATCTTTCGACTCAACTTCAGCCATGGATCGATCCAGCAGCACGCGGCACATGCCCAGGTGATTCGCGACGTGGCTGCCCGGCTGGGCCGTCCGACCGCCATTTTGGGCGATTTGCAGGGGCCGAAGATTCGTGTCGGCAGGGTGGTTGCGGAGGGCATATTCGTCGAGCCGGGAGCGACCGTTCTATTCCAGCGAGGCGACTTCATTGCTGAACCTGCGCCGCCGGGAGAGCCGCAGCGGTTCAGCGCGACATACCCGGGGCTGATCGACGATGTTGAACCCGGCCAGCGCCTGCTGGTGAACGACGGGGCGGTGCGCATGCTCGTGGTTGCCAAGCGCGAAAACGAAATCGAATGCACTGTTACGACCGCCGGCGGGGGGATCATCACCAGCAGCAAGGGCATCAATCTGCCCGATTCGGATTTGCGGCTGGAGTCAATCGGTCAGCGCGATTGGGAACATGTTGAATGGGCGGTGCGGAACAACCTGGATTTCTTGGCGTTGAGCTTTGTGCGCCGGGCTGATGACGTGATGCTGCTGCGGCAGGGGGTGCAGGAGATCGCGGCTCGCATTGCTGAAGAACATGCGCCCGGCACGCCGCACATGCCGGAGGTAGACGGCTCACGAATTTCGATCATTGCGAAAATCGAATTGCCCGCTGCAGTGAACAACTTTGAATCAATTGTGGATGCGGCGGATGGCATCATGGTGGCGCGCGGCGATCTTGGTGTGGAAATGGACATCGCGCGCGTGCCGGTAATTCAAAAGCGACTGCTCACCATTGCCAATCGCTACGGCAAGCCGTGCATCGTGGCGACACAGATGCTCGAGACGATGATCAACGCGTCCAGTCCGACGCGGGCCGAGGCCAGTGACGTCGCCAATGCGATTCTCGACGGCGCCGATGCGGTGATGCTTTCGGGTGAGACGGCGGTGGGCAGATATCCGGTGGTGGTTGTGGAGACGATGCGGCGCATCGCAGAACATACCGAAGCGTACATCGCAAGTCTGCCGCCCCAATCCTCGCCGCCGGAGAAACTCATTGAATCGCGCTATCGCACTGCCGCCTTGGCGCATGGCGTATGGACGATCGCGCAGGACATTGCTGCGAAGTTCATCGTCGTGTGGTCGCAGCAGGGCGGTGGAGCCCGCTATCTGAGCCAGAACAATTTCACGATTCCCATTCTGGCGGTCACCAGCGATCCGCGAGCAGCGCGGCGCATGCAGTTGCTGCGAAGCGTCACGCCACTGGTGATGCCTCGACCGAAGGGGTTGGCTCATTTCACGCAAATGGTCGATGAGTATCTGCTCGGCACCGGCTGGGCTCAGCATGGCGATCCATGTATTCTCGTGGCAGGCGGGCCGATCGGCGTACAGGGGGTGACAAACAGTCTTGCCATTCATCTGATCGGCAATCCTGAAACGGGGTTCGCTGCGCAGTGAGATTGACCGCTCACAGAGCCGGGGGCAGTCATACATGCGCAAGGCTCGCATGTGCTTATTGCCTAAGATGATCGGATACTCCACGATATTGCGCTGATCCATGCACGCGGCCATTGTTTCCATCGGCGATGAACTTGCGCTGGGCCAGAATCTCGATACCAATTCGAAATGGTTGGCGTCGAAGCTGGCGGAACTGTCAATCATCACCATCGAGCACCGCACACTGCCGGATGATCAGGCTGCGATTGCTGCTGCGGTGCGCGAGCTTGCCAGCCGATGTGATGCAGTGCTGATGACGGGCGGGCTTGGCCCGACAGCCGACGACCTTACGCGTGAAGCAATGTGCGATGTGTTGACGCCCGGCGAAGAACTGGTTATTGATGAAGATGCGCTTCGTCACCTGGAACAATGGTTCGGCAAGCACGGCCGCGCGATGCCGGAATTGAACCGCAAGCAGGCGATGCGGCCTGCGCCGATGCGCGTGCTCGCCAATCCGCACGGCACAGCTCCGGGATTGGCTGGTCAGGTCGGCCGGTGCCTCATCTTCTGCATGCCCGGCCCGCCTCGTGAAATGCAGCCCATGTTTCTGAATCACGTTGCCCCGGAACTGCGATCGATCGCATCCGGCGATGTGCTGCTGACAGCCGTGGTGCATGAGTACGGCATGGGCGAATCAGTGGCTGCGGGACGCATTGACGAATTGATGGAGCGAAACTGCAATCCGCTGATTGGAACTACCGCCAGCGAGTCAATCGTTTCAGCCCGCATTCGTGTTCGTGGGCAACGCGAATGGGCACAGCAGCAGTGTGCACAGGCGGTGGCGCAGGTTGAGCAGGCGTGGCATCCGTACGCATACGGCACAGGCGAAACAACGCTCGCTGACGCAGTGGGCGATTTGCTTGCGCGCAGCGGCGAGACGCTTGTTACCGCTGAATCGTGTACGGGCGGATGGCTTGGCAAAGTGATCGTCGATCGCGCAGGCTCCAGCGCGTATTACAGCGGCGGCTGGGTGACATATTCCAACGAAATGAAAACACGCGAGCTTGGCGTGCCGGCTGAGCTGATTGAAGAGCATGGCGCTGTTTCCGCAGTCGTAGCTGATGCGATGGCGCGCGGCGCATTGCACCAAAGCGGCGCTTCATATGCGCTGGCCATCACCGGCATCGCTGGCCCAGACGGCGGCACACCAGAGAAACCCGTCGGCACGGTGTTCATCAGTCTTGGACATCGCGTGCGCGGCGTCATTGAAATATCAACGCGTCATTTTCAGTTCAGTGGTGATCGCACTGCTGTGCGTGACCGTTCAGTGAAATCAGCGCTGCAGATGCTGCGGTTTTCGCTCTTGAATATTGCTGAGCATCATCCGCTGCTTTGGGAAGTCCCGAGAGTTGAGCAGACATCAGTGGGAGCGAGCCGCACATGAGTCAATGGGTGACGGCATATCTCGCGCTGGGGGCGAATCTTGGCGATCGCGAGGCGAACATTCGCAGCGCCATACAGTCGTTGCGCGCTACGCCGTGTGTGCAGGTGGGCGCGATCAGTCGGATTATTGAAACTGAGCCGGTTGGACCTGCTGGGCAAGGTTCGTATCTGAACGCTGCAATGGAAGTTCACACCACATTGTCAGCTGCTGAGCTGTTGGAGCGATGCATGGCCATTGAAGCGGCCCATGGCCGACAACGCAGTCGGGAAACGCGGTGGGGGCCAAGAACTCTGGATATCGATCTGCTTTTGTATGGGGAACAGATCATTGATCTGCCCGGCTTACGCGTGCCGCACCCCCATATGGCCCAGCGGGCGTTCGTATTAGGGCCGTTGGCTGAGATTGCGCCGCAGCTTGTGCATCCAGTCTTGAAAATGTCGATACAATGTCTCGCTGCGCAAATCTGTTGTGCACGCACCGAATGTGATTCGAAATAGTCTCGCAGCTTGCGGTGTTTAGGTTGTGTCGGGTGCGCTCCGATCCGAGCATTGGTCGTACCAGAACATTTTTGAAGCCGTGCGTGAATGACACGGCCCTTTTTTGCTGATGGAGCCCCTCTTATGAAACGTACCATTCTGATCGCTTGTGGCGCACTGATCCTGACTGCAGGCGGACTTCAACTGGCATTTGGACATCAAGACGCCGCGGTGCAGGACGCTGCACCTGCAAACCCTGAGGAAGCCCGTAAGCTCGCGGGTGAAATTGCCAAGGCGTACAAGAACGCCAAGACGCTGCGCGATACGGTTCGATTTGAAATCAGCGGGCCGGGCATGACCGACACGCAGACCTTCAACATCGCGCTTGGTTCCAACAACGACGCACACATCGACCTGGGCGGCATGGAGCTGATAGCGGTTGACGGCAAGCTGTATCTCAGCACCGAAGATGTGCCTGACAAGTACTTTGCTACGGAACTTCAGGGCAACGTAACCCAGACGATTCAATCGGTCTTCGGCGAGATGTTCCCCGTGCCGCCGCAGTTGACCATGCGCGAGGGCGAAACTGTTGAACAGCAGATTCACGGCCTGACCATGGGCATGGTGGCCAACCCGGAGGTGACCGGTTCGCGTCAGGTAACTACAGACGACGGCAAGACGATGCAGGAGCTGACCGTCAAGGGCATGAACGGCTCAGCTGTGACGCTGGTCAGTCCTGACACGAAGCTGATTCAGAAGGTGAGTCTGACCCTGCAGCCCCCCGGTGCGCCTGAGGATTTCAAGATTTCCGCGACGATGACCATGGCGCCGCAGGTTGCCGATTCGCTGCCCGAACCGATCGCCTTTGCTGCCAACGGCCGCAAGGAGGTCAACTCCCTTGAGCAGATGGAGCCCACGCCGATTGCGGTCGGCGAGATGGCGCCCGACTTTACACTGCCCACGCTGGATGGCGAGCAGGTGACCTTGAGCGATCTCAAGGGACAGGTTGTGGTGCTGGACTTCTGGGCGACCTGGTGCGGCCCGTGCAAGATTGCCCTGCCGAAGCTGCAGGAGTTCGCCAATTGGGTGAAGGAGAACAACCAGCCTGTCAAGGTATATGCCGTGGACGTGTGGGAACGAGGCGAGAGCGCTGAGGCGATCGAAGAGAAGGTGCGCGAGTTCTGGACCGAGAACAAGTACACCATGCCCACGCTGCTGGATTTCGAAGGCAAGGCGATTCAGAAGTACGGTTTTTCGAGCATCCCCACAACCGTCGTCATTGGACCCGACGGCAAGGTTGTCAAGATTCACGTTGGCTTCTCGCCGAACATGGTCGACATGCTCAAGAGCGATGTGGCGGAAGCGACCAAGACCACTGGATAAGCGGGTTTGCGCCGCTTCATTGACTTATTGATGATCGAATAATCCAGATGTCTCCTCGCGGGCTTGGCTGATGGCTGAGCCCGCGTTTTTTCATTGACAGCGGCCAGAACAACTTCTTCACTCAGACGTTTTTGCTCAGGCCGCATCGCGCAGGTCTTCGCAAGGCCGAGTGGCGGCCATATCATCAGGCGCAGGCAGTAGCAGACCGTTGACCCATTTGGGGAGGCGTTCACATGTTGATCATCAATCGACTCGTACCTGTTTGTGCAATTGTCGCGTGCATGCTGGCGAACGTTTCTGCAGCGCGGGGGCAGATGCTTGAACCAGATCCCGCTGCGATGAAAGCCTTTGGCGAATTGGTCAGCTCTTATCGCGCCAAGCCCGGTCTGAAGATCAAATCGACCGTGCAGGTCGAAATGATGGATGGCGATGTCAAATCCAGCAGCTCAGAGGTGAGCGGCGAGTTTATCTTCAGCGGGAAGGACCAGGAGCGACGGGCGGTTGTCAAGCTGCGCGGCTTTACCTGTTATCTCGCCAATGGTGAGATGACCGCGGTGCATGATGAAAATGAAGACAGCTACTTTACCACGCCTGATGACGGCTCACCGTACTACGCATTGCTGCTGACGTTTATGGATCTGCCGTTTCCTGAGTTGGCGTTGATGCTGGGCGAAGAGAGCGTTGAAGACGTGGTCATGCAGTTCCACCCCAAAGCGCCGTGGATTCAGCCAACGGCCGTTGAGATGATCGAAAACGACGGCAAATCGATGCAGAAACTCACGCTTGCCAGCGAACATGATCGACTCGAGTTGCTGATTGATCCGCAAAGCAAGCTGATTAACTCGATGGAATTGGTGATCACCGGCGGCGATCTGGTGCAGGACGGCGTGACGCTCATCTACCGCAACAGTTATGAGTATGAGGTTGCGGACAAGCCGCTGGATGAGGCGATCTTCACGTTCGATCCCGGCGAGCGGCGGCGCGTTGATCTGATGGCCATGCTTTTGCCGGAACCTGCTGACGCTGATGATGACGGCATGCCTGCCGCGCAGGCAGGGCTGATCGGTAAGCCGGCGCCGAACTTTGTGCTGACAACTGCAGACGGCAGGGCGATTGATCTGGCCGATCTTCAGGGCCGCGTGGTGGTGCTGGATTTCTGGGCCAGTTGGTGCGGGCCGTGCATGCACGGGTTGCCGCTGCTGCATCAGGCAGCCTCGTGGGCCTCGCAGGAGCAGTTGCCCGTGACGGTGCTGACCGTGAACGTGTGGGAGATTCAGGGCAGCGACAACACGCCGGAAGCGCGACTGGAGTCGGCGCGCAACACGTGGAAAAAGCGCGGCTTCACGCTGCCGATCCTCATGGACTATACCGACGACACGACTATCGCCTATGGTCTGCGCGGCATTCCCACCACGGTCATTATTCGATCAGACGGCATTGTGCATAACGTTCATGTAGGGGCGGCGGATGTTGAAACACTTAAAAATGACATTCGCAGTGCGCTGGAAGCGGTTGAGTCGGGCGTGTGATGATTTCAACCAACGGCGCTCGGCGCTGACCGATAGATTGACACATCGTGACCACTGTTGCTTCTGACATTCGCCTGCCGGTCCTGCCTTCATCCGTTGCCTCGCCGTCCGAAGCGAAACGCTCGCAGATTGCCCGCGATCTTGCTGCGCTGATCGAAGGCGATGTGCGTTTTGACCGCCACTATCGCATGCTCTACGCAACCGACGCCAGCCTGTATCAGGTTGAGCCGATCGGCGTGGTGTGCCCGCGAAATATTGCCGAGGCAGAAAGGGTGCTGGAATATTGTGCGGCGCACGATCTGCCGGTGCTGCCGCGAGGCGGGGGCACATCGCTGGCGGGGCAAACGGTCAACACGGCGGTGGTGATTGACTTCAGCGCGTACTGCCGCAACTTACTGGAGGTCAACGCTGCGCAACGTTTCGCGCGCGTCGAACCGGGCATCGTGCTGGACCACCTGAACGCTCAATTGGCACAGTACGGCCTGCAGTTCGGCCCGGACGTCGCCACCAGCAGCCATGCCAACATTGGCGGGATGATCGGCAACAACTCGGCGGGGGCGTACTCGATTGTGTACGGCCGCACCGTGGAGCACCTGCTGGCGCTCGATGTGATGTTGGCTGACGGCACGAAACTGCGTCTGGATGAAGGCGCTTCGGAGCGTGATGAGCGCGTTCGCGATCTCACGCAGCGCATCGCCAATGTCGTACTGCCGCGAGAGCGCGAGATCGAAAAGCGATTTCCAAAGATCATCCGCCATGTTGACGGCTACAACCTTGATCTGATTCTGCAGCAGCTTCGTGACTCCACACCAGGCACCTTTGATCGCGTGAACCTTGCCAAGCTCATCTGCGGTTCGGAAGGCACGCTGGCGGTCACGCTGGAAGCGACGCTCAATCTCGTGCTGCTGCCTAAGCGGCGGGGACTGGCGATTGTGGGCTTTGCTGACGTTGAGCAAGCGCTGCACTCATTGATCGCAATACTCGAGACCAAGCCTGCGGCCGTTGAACTGATCGATGACGTGGTGATCGATCTGGCGCTGAAGAATACAGAGTATCAGCGGTATGTTGAGCTGTTGCCCAAGCCGCCGACTGGAACGGCCGGCGCGGTGTTGTACGTAGCGTACTTCGCAGATGACGATTTGCAGTTGCAGCAACGATTCGATGAGCTGCAGTCGCGCTTTGCACAGCAGCGAATCAACTGCTACACCGATCCCGCTGCGATGCTGCAGGCATGGAAGCTTCGCAAAGCCGGCGAGCCATTGTTGCATGGTTTGCATGGACCGCGCAAGCCGCTGACGTTTGTTGAAGATCTGGCTGTCGATCCTCACCGATTGGCCGATTTCGTGCGCGACTTTCGCGAGCTTGTGAAGCGTTACGGCACGCGCGCGGCCTACTACGCCCATGCCTCGGTGGGATGTTTGCACATTCGTCCGCTGGTCAACATTCGAGATGAACGTGATCGAATCATGATGCAGCGCATTGCGGAGGAGTCGGCCGATCTTGTGATGCGCTACGGCGGGGCGCTGTCGGGCGAGCACGGCGACGGCCGGGTGCGATCGCATTTGCTGGAGCGATACTACGGCAAGGAAATCTGTGATGCGTTTCGCGCAATCAAAGCGATTTTCGATCCTCACAATCGCTTGAATCCCGGCAATATCGTTTCGCCGACGCCGGGCGAGATGCTCGAAAACCTTCGCGTCAAGCCTGGCGACCAATTTGTGGAAGTGCCGCCGGTGAAAACGTACTTCCGGTACGAGAAGGAGCATGGATTTGCCGAGGCGGTGGAACTGTGCAATGGCGCTGGCGTGTGTCGCCGCATGAAAAACGGCACGATGTGCCCCTCGTACCGCGCGACGTTGGATGAACGTCACGCCACGCGAGGGCGCGGCAATGCGTTGCGGCTGGCGATCACTGGACAATTTTCACCCGATGGCCGAACACCTGCATGGAACGATCCAGACACGCTGGAAACGCTCAGCTTGTGTCTTTCGTGCAAGGCATGCAAAAGCGAATGTCCCAGCAACGTTGACATAGCGAAACTCAAGGCTGAGTACCTCGCGCAGAGCTATGCAGCAAGCAGACGCATACCGCTGACGGCGCGCGTGTTCGGACACATTCGCCTGCTCAATCGGCTCGGGTCTGCAATGTATCCGATTGCCAATGCGATCGGAAAATTCGCGCCTGTGAAGATGATTGCCGATCGTCTGCTCGGCCTGCATCCCAAACGAGCACTGCCGCATTTTGACCGGTCGCTGTACCGATGGATGGCATCGCGTGCGCAACCGGATCAAAGTGCGCCCGCGGTTGTACTGTTTCCTGATTGCTTCACCGTGTATAACGAACCGCACATTGGCCGCGCTGCGGTGCTGACGCTCGAAGCGCTGGGTTATCGCGTGGTGCTGCCCAGGCTCGGCTGCTGCGGAAGATCGCTTATCTCAACCGGTTTGCTGGCGCAGGCGATTTCAACTTGCCGCCGCACTGCTCAGCAACTGCTTGAATGCGTCAAGCAAGAGCAGGCTGTGGCTGTGGTCGGCTGCGAGCCAAGCTGCGTGTCGGCAATCAAGGATGAATGGCTTGATCTCGATATGGGAGTCGATCCCGATGCGCTGCGCGAACTGGCAGCAATCACCGCCATGGTGGAGCAGTTCATCGAAGCGGCATGGGAGCGGCATCCGCGAGCGGCTGAAATCAACACGCAGCACTTGGCTCGAATTGATTCAGATCAGCCGCCGGTGCTGCTGCACGCGCATTGCCATCAAAAAGCGCTCTGGGGCGCGGAATCATCGTCACAGGCGCTCGCCAGAGTGGTGGGCCAGCGTCTGCGGGTGCTTGATTCGGGATGCTGCGGCATGGCTGGATCGTTCGGATATATGAACGATCATTACGATGTCTCCATGCGAATCGGTGAGCAATCGCTGTTCGGGCCGGTGCGTGAAGCGCCCGAGGCAATCGTGCTTGCGCCAGGCACGAGCTGTCGCCAGCAACTGCACGACGCTCTTGGACGAAAAGCACAGCATCCGATAGAACTCATTGCGCAGGAACTCGGCGTACTTGATGCGCCATAGCGCGTAACCGCAGCGTCAGGTCAATAAAAAAGCCCGCTGCCGATTGGGGCTGCGGCGGCGGGCAGGGAAAGGTATATCAAGTCAAGTTCAATTAAGTTGCAGGGAACAACCGACCGTACGATCAGCGGCGCATCTCATTGTTCTGGTTATTTATCGGCATTGCGCAGAATCACGATGCGGGCCAGGCCGTTGCGAATGACCTGCAGGCTGACGCCTCGTGAAAGGTCAGCCTTCTGCATGGCCTGATTGAACTCTTCAATGTTGCTGACGGCAACACCGTCAACTTGCGCGATGATATCGCCTCGGGCAATATCTGCCTTGGCGGCAAGGCTGTTGGGGGCAACGCGACTCACAACTACGCCCGATCGATCCTGCGCATTGAGCTGCTGGGCCAATTCCGGCGTCAACTCCTGCACGGTGAGGCCAAGGTTCGCAGCGCCGGGCTGACGCGCAGATGCGCCAGGCGCGTTGCGTCCGGTGAGCTGCGCAAACTGCGTTGCGCGGTCGCCGAGCGTAACTTGAATATCCTGCGCACGGCCGTCGCGGAAAACCGTAAGCGTTACGGTCTCGCCCGGTGCGCGCTCGGCCACCATGTTCAGCAGCGTACGATTGTCCGGCGTGGGACGGCCGTCGATGTGCGTCACAATGTCGCCAACACGGATGCCGGCTTTGGCTGCGCCGCTGTCGGGATAGACGTCGGCAATCAGCACGCCGCTGGTGCCCTCAAAGCCGTAATACTCGGAAGCCTGCTCCGTGAGCGGGGCGATCTGCACCCCCAGCGCGCCGCGGCGCACCATGCCGTTCTCCGACAGGCTGTCAAAGACGCGCTTGACCATGTTGCTGGGAATGGCAAAGCCGACGCCCTGGTAACCGCCGGAGCGCGTGCTGATGGCGGTGTTGATGCCGACCACCTCGCCATAGAGATTCACCAATGGCCCGCCGGAGTTGCCGGGGTTGATCGCTGCATCGGTTTGGATGAAGTCTTCAAAGGTCGCCAGGTTCATGCCGGTGCGTCCCTTGGCGCTGACGATGCCCGCAGTCACGGTCTTTTGCAGACCAAACGGACTGCCAATGGCCACGACCCACTCGCCGACCTCAAGCGCATCAGAATCGCCGAAGGTTGCAGGAGTAAGTCCGCTCGCATCAATCTTGATCAGCGCGAGATCGGTATCGACGTCGGTGCCGACCACCTCCGCATCGTATTCGGAATCGTCAGCCAGGCGCACCTTGATTTCGGTTGCGCCATCAACCACATGGTTATTGGTGATGATGTAGCCATCAGCGCTGGCGATCACACCCGTGCCTTGGCCAACGCGCTCCTGCGGTATTTGGGGCAGGTTGGGGATTGACCGGAACCCGGGAATGTCATCGCCGAAAAATCGCCGGAAAAACTCGTCATCAAACGGGTTGATAGGTCCGGGCTGCAACTGCAGTGAGCCGCTGGTGGTGGCAATCTGCTGCGTGGATCGGATATGCACGACCGAAGGCGAAACCGACCGGGCCACCTCTTTGAAAGCCTCTGACAATGCCAGGGCGTGCTTGAGATGCT
Source organism: uncultured Isosphaeraceae bacterium (assembly GCA_964575335.1). GTDB lineage: Bacteria > Planctomycetota > Phycisphaerae > Phycisphaerales > SM1A02 > CAZNPU01. Next base: position 25,364 of record CAZNPU010000030.1, read on the forward strand.
CCGGGGCCGCTGGGCTTTGACGTGTCGCCTGCCCATCCTGCGGCTGCGCATGAAGGTTCTCGACAATGGATGAACTGCCCAGGCCGGTGGCAAACGCCAGTGCGACCGCGGCAAACAACTTGCTTGTTCGCTTGAAGGTTATCGAATCGGTGTTCATGGCGTGTTCAATTCCTTCCTGTCCCATGTGTTCGCTGAAATTGGCAACCCCGCATTGCACCAGACTTCACTACTGGCGGCATGTTCTGATTGTTCGTCGTCGAGGCAGGCTGGGCAAGGGGGGATGAGTGCGGGATTGGATTCGTAACTGTTTTATTGGCAATGGTTTGTATGTTCTTTTGGCTTTGCCGGTATGGCTCCGGAAAGACCGCCCGATATCTTTTTTTTTCGAAGAACCAAGAGGAGGTTTCACCCGCTGCCAATTCTCCGCATGGGCAGCCGGACAGCCCGGAAGTCCCTGCTGCAGAACCCATGTGTCGCCTGGAGCAGCAGGGGATGCGCTTTGTCAGAGAGATGAGCTATGTATGAACGCCGAGCGAGTGAAGCGTCCACCCCTGATCAGGTTGCCAGTTCAAGCACCGCCTGAGCCAGATGTTCATATTGATCTGGTGTGTTGTAAATCTGGCAGCACGGCCTGATCCACCAGCGGCCATCCCAATCCACGATCGGCGCTTCAATGCGGTATTGATCGTACAGAGCAGCATGCAGCTTTGCCGGCTCAGTAAACTTCGCGCGCAGCGTTTCCTGCCGGGGCAGCAGAACTGTCGTCATCGAGCCGATCATGCTGCCGTCCAGCGGCGTGCTCGGCTCAACCTGCCAGCGATCGCACAACATCGCCTGCACCCAGACTGCCAGTTCGTGGTTGTGCTGCATGACGCGCTCCCATCCGAAGCCTGCCATGTACTCAAGCGCAGCTGCGGTTGAAAGCCACGGTGTGATGTCGCGCGTGCCCTGCCACTCGAATTCTTTGGCGAATCCCTGTTCGTAGAAGTGACTGATGGTGGTGGGGTGGATGTGCTGCTGACGGTCAGGGCGAACCCACAAAAACGCTGCGCCTGACGGTGCGCACACCCACTTGTGCAGGTTGCCCGTGTAATACGCTGCGCCGAGCGATTCGAGATCAAGCGGCACCATGCCCGGGGCATGTGCGCCGTCGATAAGCACATCAACATTTCGATCCCGGCATAGCTGCACGATCGACTCGATCGGAAACAGCACCGCAGTGGGCGAGGTGATGTGATCGATGACCAGCAGACGCGTGCGATCAGAAACAGCGTTTGCAATCGCACTGACAATTTCATCTGGCGAACGTAGCGGAAGCGGCAGCGCGATTTCGCGATACGTCGCGCCGGCTCGCTGAGCAAGATGGCGCATGGCTTGCCGCACCGCGTTGTACACGTGGTTGGTTGTGAGCAGTTCCTCGCCGGGTTTGAACGTGAGCGAACGCAACACAGCGTTGACCCCGCCGGTGGCGTTGGTCACGAATCTCAGATTGTTCGGATCCGCCCCGATGAATTCGCCCACGCGCCGAGCCGCTTCGCCTATCAGCGTGGTGCGTTTCCGGTCAAGCCACTCGATCGGCCGCGATTCGTAGGTTTCGCGCAGCTTCGCCTGAGCCTGCATCACCCGCTTCGGCCTTGCTCCGAAACAGCCGTGGTTCAAAAACGCGATTTCAGGATCAAGCGCCCACTCAGCAATCAGGTGAGAGCCAAGCGGTTGGGGCGGGGAAATGACGGTGGCGGCATCAGCATTGCTCATGGCCAAAAGGGTAGCGTGGAACCATGTGGCGGTCACATTGGGCGAAAATAGTCCTATAAGCTGAGGAAAGTCCGAGAACTTAGACGGGGGTTGTGCGTCCCACGGCCGATAAAAGGCCCCGAAAATCGCGCCAACACCGGGTTGCAATATGGACCATGTTTGGGTAACGTATTCCGAACAGATTTGCCGATGTATTCTGCAGGGCGTTTGTCGTTCTGGCCGAGATGCTGGCCTGAAGAGTTCAGCAACACCCCAAGATATGGTGAGGCCACCGCCTCGCGCCACAACGGAGAGATATATGACCATTCCACTTGTGCAAACCGGCCCCGGTGGACAATACATCACGAGCTATCTGCCGCACGGTCGCCGCATCGTCGCCTACACCGGCTTGGCCGGTCAGCTTGCCGCGGCCAATAACCAGCCCGATGGCGAATCTGCCGGCGGTTTTACCCCCGGATTTACCGCACAAAACCATCGCCACGCGCATGAGCAGGCTGCAGATGAGTCATCTGATTGCACCCGTCGGACCAAGCCGACGTTGCTTGCGCGATTGCTCGGCATCGACCGTGTCGAACTAAGCCGGGCAGCAATTCGACAACTGCAGGGACAGAACTCCAGGGCAAGCTGCGCTGCTGCGGCATCTGCGCACTCGCACCCGCAGCGTCATCAGCAAGATCAAGCCTCGCCGCCGCCTGCCGTTGCAGCGTCAACGCTTGCTGGGGCTGCATCCGCCTGGCTTAGCAACCAAGGCGTAGTCCTGCAGCAATGGCGATCTGCTGCAGAACAGCTCGCAGCGCCGCTGGCGGCGATTGCATCCGGTCAGAACGCACGCGTCGCCCTCGTGGCCGACGCATCCTGCGTGCCTGTTGTCGTTGTCAAGGATATTGACTGGCGTCATTCGCAGCGTGGATGCGGCCTCGCGCATCCTTCACCCAGCCAACCCCCATCAGCAGAGGAAGACCGTCATGAATCTCACACCCAAGCAGCTCAAGATCCTTCAGTTGATTCGAGAGTCACGAATCGTTCGGGGTTATTCGCCAACCATGCAGGAACTCGCCGACGAACTCGGCGTCAGCAAGGTTACGGTATTCGAGCACGTCGAAGCGCTGATCAAGAAAGGCGCGCTCAGGCGCGATCCCAACAAGGCACGCTCTTTGTCCATCTGTGAAGACGTAGTGATGCCCGATGAGGCCCAGCCGCTGACCTTCCCGCTGGTCGGCAAGATCGCTGCTGGGTATCCCATCGAAAAATACCCCACCGACGACCGCCTGAACCTCGAAGAGCTTTTCGGTCCGCGCGTGGGGCAGCGAGGCGGCACCTTCGCGCTGCGCGTCGATGGCGATTCCATGAAAGATGAAGGCATCCTCGATGGTGATTACGTGCTCGTTGAACGCCGCGAAACCGCCCGCAACGGCGAACGCGTCGTCGCGCTGCTGGCCAACGGTGAAACAACGCTGAAGACGTTCTACCGCGAGCCGGACGGCCGCATCCGTCTCCAGCCCGCCAACAGCGCCTTCCAGCCCATCATCGTCAACGACTGCAAAATTCAGGGTGTGGTGATCGGCGTCATGCGCCGGTATTGATTCCAGGAACGATGCGGGTAGTGGGTCAGTTTGAACCTGAACCTGTGCCGATGCTGCGCCAAGACTCTCCAGATCCGTGAGTCGAACAACTCGGCTCAAAAACGCGCAACCAGTAACGGGAAAGTCAAACTGGCTCACTACCCACCAATGCATGCAAGTGCAATGACAGGAACAAAGCTGCGCGCATGTGCCCGCATGTCCCATGAAGGCAGCAATCAAAGGCAGCTCAAACCGCAGCAGGAAGCAGGCAATGCGCGATTGACCCGCGCGCTGTGGGCAAGCCGACAGCAATTGCGCTCACAGCCCGCAAAGACGTGAATATTTCAGCAATTCTGAATGCAAGTGCCGTTGACTGGTCAATGCAATTGCAGAGCTGCCGACCGCTGCTGCATGTCTGCGTATTGCTTATGTCTTGATCAGCCGCGGGTCGAAGAGCCAGGGCCTTGGGTTTTTACGATCGGCGGGGGGCACGAGGTCATCGCGAATAGTGGCGACCAATGATGTGATGCCTTCGCCGGTGGTGGCGCTGACGCGCAGCACGTCGGGCGGCAGCGCATCGCCGTGATGCAGTTTCTCCGGAAGCAAATCCGCTTTGTTGAGAATGCGAAGGTCGGACACGCGCTGCAGATCGGGCCAGTCGTGCTCGTGATCGGTCATGGCGATGAGGTAATCAGCATCTTTGATCAGACGCTGCGCGATCGCAATGGCGCGCGCCTCGATCGGATCATCGCTTTCCCGCAGGCCCGGCGTATCGTGCCAGTCAACCACGAGACCAGCCAGATCAATTCGTCCTGCAGTGTAGTCGCGCGTGGTGCCGGGCATATCCAGCGCGATCGACATGGCCCGTCCCAGAAGCGCGTTGCTGAGCGTGCTTTTGCCAACATTGGGCCGGCCGGCCAGCACAACCGTGGGCGGAGTGAGCAGTCGATTCAAACGCTTTGAACGTTTGCGGTCTTCGGGCGTCAGGTGTTCGCCTGCTTCAACAAAGGTCCGCCAGCGGCGGGGCTGATCGAGCAGCAGATCAATCGCCATCGGGCTTGGCGACCGGGCCAGCGCGAGCATCATCAGCGCTTCGAACCGGTCGGCTGCTTCAGGGTAAAGCTGCTGCGGATCAGGAGCATCGTCACCATCAAATACATCGCCGGGCAATACCGCACCGAGTTCAAGCAATCGCGCAGTCAGACGTTGCACGACGCGCGGCCCGCCGTGGGGCATGAGCTGTGCGACATGTTCATCCAGCCGCACCGCCAGGCCGTCATCGATGTTTTCCATGCGCACGAGCCTGGCCTGTCGCAGCGGCCAGTCGTCAACGCCGGTGATCGCTTGAAGCACCGGCATGCAATTGCCCACCAGTTGCAGAATGGCGATCGCACCTGGCTGGTTGGCGGTGGTGTGGATGAGCCAGCATGATGCAGTCATGAGCGATGAAGCAGGCGTAAGCGTTGCAGGCAGCGGTGTCGTTCTCGAAGCGCGTTGCAGTAATGGTGATGATGGCGGCGATCAAGAAGAATTATTGATGCGATCCGTTCATCATCTCATCTCACACTCATCATGGCGTAACGTCTGCGCCAGGGCGATGAGCCGGACATGATGATGACAATGATGGCAGCGGTCTGTTGTGCATCTGCACCAGATCAGTCCGCATCGTTGCTGCGGCGTTTGACCTGCGGCCTGCTCGCTTTGTCCTCGTCATCACCATCATCGTCGGCCAGCGCGTGTTTGGCGGCGGTGGCAATCCCCATGAGCGTCAGATCGGGAACAATGCGGTCGATCAGTTCTTCATTTTCAAAGAGTACCGGCGCATCGCCGCCGGTGGCGATAACCGTGGGAAAGGCGCCGAAGTGTTCGGCATATTGCTCGACCAGCCGCTGCACCATGCCGCGGATGCCATGAAAAACCCCCTGATACATCGCCTGGGCGGTGTTGCGGCCAAAGACTTCGCTGTCCGGGGCGCGGAACGTGAGTTCAGGCAGCGCAGCGGTATGTTCGTGCAATGCGCGAAGCTGCATTGATGCACCCGGGGCAATTGCGCCGCCGTGAAATGTGCCTGCACCGTCAACGAAATCGACGGTCACCGCCGTGCCCGCATCGATGACGACGCACGCCTGCTTGAGACGGTCATATGCAGCGGCGGCATTGAGCAGGCGGTCCACGCCGGTGATTGTTTCCGGATCAAGCTGAATGCCGATCGGAATGGGGACATCATCGCCAATGCGGTAAACATCGGTGGAAAGCTGGTCTTCCAAGGCCGATTGCAGGCGATCGGCGTGCTGGTCGTTGACGGAGGCGATCAGGATGGCGCGGCGAGCCGCGTTTGCCGCCTGCTGCCAGCATTGTGTGACAAGCTGGATCGTGGGTGCGAGGTCGGCATTTGAAAAGCGTTCAGATCGCTCGAGCTGATCGTTGTCGAACAGACCGACCTGCGTGCGAGTGTTGCCGATGTTGATGGCGATGAGAATGTTGCCCGTGCTCATAAGTAGTCAAAGTGTAGGTTCAAGAGGGTTGCGGGGAAGATGGTGGCGAAAAGTTTCGCCATTTCAACATGCTCAGCCTGCCTCTCGGGCATGGCCGCTGCCGGGCATGGTGTCTCGCGGGGACAGAGGAGGGGGTAAAGCTCAAAAACTCTGGAAAAAGGGGAATCAAATGACCAGTTGGCGTATCTACCTTGTGGAAGCGCGATGGCGCATTGACGTTTTCGGCACAGCACAGTGAAGAAAAGGCTATGCGCTTCGAGGACGCCGTGATGCCGCGGCGTCACGCGATGGATGCTAGGAGGCTTTGCATGTCCAGATCAAAGATTCGTCGGCGTTGGTTGCTGGGGGCGATTGCTGCAGCGTTCGTGATGACCTTTGCAGCATCATTTGATGTCATGGCTGCTGACGGCAAGGCTGCATCAGGCAATGCGAAAGGAGCGCCAGCCGCCAAGGCAGGCAATGGAAGCGGTCGCAGTCAGCCCGCAACCCAAAAAGCTGCGCCGACTTCGCGACCCTCGGCAGCGAAGAGTTCACCAAATGCGTCCAAGCCTTCCAGCAGCACCAAGGCCTCTGGCAATCGCGGCACTGCCCCAGCGCGGCCTAAACCTGCTCCTTCTTCGGGCAACGCGAAACAATCAACTGCTGCGCCGCCGCAGAAACCCGCCGCATCGCCGCCGCGTTCAAACGCTGCTGATAACAAGAAGCCTGCAGCTACCCAGCCGCGTGCGAACGCTCCAAAACCTGCAACATCATCATCGCGTTCGAACGCGCCGCAGCCTGCTGCGTCGCAGCCTCGTGCGAGTAGTCCTAAGCCCGCAGCATCATCCTCGCGTTCGAACGCGCCGCAGCCTGCTGCGTCATCGCAGCCGCGCGCGAATAGGCCAAAGCCCGCACCATCCGCATCTTCGTCCAGCAGCAACCGGCCGCGCGCATCTGCGCCTCAGCCCAGCGGTCCAAAAGCCGGGGCTCCTTCAACCGGCCGCACGCCCAATTCCAGCAGTGGTGCAAAGCAGTCGCCTGCAGCCAAGCCGCAACCATCACGCCCGGCGGCACGCGACAACACTGCCCGGGGCAATGATCGACCGGTGACCCGGCCGCAAACCCAGGCGACGCCGCGCCCCAGTCAGCCGACCGTTCGTCCCGCGCCTCGCAGCGGCGATCAGCAGATAACAGACCGTGATCGTTCAACGCGCAGCACTTCACCAAGCATGCGACCTTCACAGAATGATCGGCCGTCGCGCTTGCGATCGCCGCAAAGTTCTTCCAGCACCGATCTGCGCAGTCCCCGGCTTCGAGATCGCGATTCAGGCGATCCTGCGCAACTGCGGCCTGGCGCAAACGCCCCCGGCACGCGTCCTCGCGATGCAGCAGATCGCATACGGCAAAGACCATCAAGCGTCCTCATTACGCCCAGCAATCGTCCCCGCGGAAATTCGCCGGACGCGAAGCAGTCCACGCCCCTGCACGATTCGCGCCCCGGCCTATCCAATCGACAACCGCACACTCATATCTCACCCCATACGCCCAGGGCTGAAAGACAGGATCGCGCTCCTCGCACGCGCCCGCTGCATGGCGCGAGCTCAAATCGCACGACACGACATCACCATACCTCCCACGCAGCCCCATGCGGCCACACAGCCTGCCATGGACATGGCCGCTGCGTGTACGTGACGACACACCATCATCACTGGACAAGTTCGCGCCACCACCATCATCATTTTCACACGCATCGCCCCTGGCTGTGGTCAAGCTACTGGTATGACTTCCATCGCTCGCGGTTTTATTATGGACGAACGGGATTCTCGTTTCACATCACCTTCACCAACTATCAGCCGTACGTTTACCACGACTGTTACTATCCGGGATGGCGCTGGTACAGTCGCTACACGCCGTTTTATTGGCGGTACTTCTGGACTCCATGTCCCGACATTTATGTTGTGAAGTATTACCGCCCTGTCTACGGTTACTATCAACCGGTGTATGTGACCAATTACTACAGCGCCGCATATACAACAACATCGCAGCCGTTCAGTTCTTTCGATAGCGTGCCGGCGTACACGCCCAGCGTGCTCGGCAGCGACGATGTGATTGATTACCCGGTTGGCGATGATCCGTCACTAACGGGCGGATGGTTGCTGCTGGCAACGGGGCAGGCCCGCGAAGCTCGCCGCGCGTTTTATCGCGAAACGCAGATCCGCCCGGCCGACGGCCTGCCTTTGATCGGCTACGCGATTTCAGCAGGACTGCTCGATCGCTATGCCGAAGCAGTAGCGGTCATGCGAGACGCGATGGGCATCGATCCTGAAGCATTGAGCGAAGTGCCGCAGCACGATGACGTGTTCTATATGGTTGAAGAATTGCTGGCGTACTACGAGCAGCAGACGCGATTGACGCCGGGCGATCCCAATGCGTGGTACATGACCGCAGCGCTTCGGTACGTCATCGGTGAATACACGCCGGCATATTTCGCAATCGACCGGGCGATTGAACTCGGCGACAGCGACCAGAGCGCATTGAACCTGAAAGGGCAAATCCGCTCGATGATTGAATGGAATGAGCAGCAGTCATTCATTCATCCATCCGAGGCGCGAACTGCCGATCCGGTTCTTTGAATGTGCTGAACCCGCTGCCTGCGAACGGACTATTGGCATGTGAAACCGCAGCAGCAATCTCACGCGAGCTGCGCGTGTCTTCAGTGCGGCACGACACACGACAATGGCTTACTTCAGTTCGTTCAGCGCGATTTCAAGCCGCTTGAGGCATGCTTCGAGATAAGCGGGATGCCCTTCGGATTTGATGAACTTCGGCGCGGTGGCGGCAAGCAGCGCGCGACGAATCATCGCCAGTCGCGGGTAATCGCTTTCCACGCACAGTCCAATTTGCTTGCGTGCGTCGGCGATCGCCTTGACCGGTTTGGTGGCTTTGAGTAGATCGGGCCGCGCCCAGAACTGGCGTTCAAGATAAACCGCATCCTCAATCCAGTGGCCCGCATGCACCTCCGCCAGATCGATCAGGCAAACCGGACCGCTGTGCAGACTGACGCGACTCATGGCGTTGGCAAGGTGCAAGTCGCCATGCAGCCACTGGTTGACGTCACGAGCGTTCCATTCCTCAAGCAGTTTGTCCAGTCGCTGCCGCAGCGTCTTGATCGCGCCGGTCCACTGCTGGCGTGAGGCCACGTTGTTTGTCTTCACGTTTTCCGAGGCCTGGCGGAGCAGATCGTGCCAGTCTTCCACCCTTGGACCTTGATCGACAGGAAAAGCTGCGGTTGCTTTGTAAAACCTCGCTGCCGCTTCCGCCACGCGGGTCACGTGATCATCGTGCCACTGCAGGCCGAGCGGTCCGTGCTCAAAGCATTCGATGACAATCCACGCCAGATCGTAGCCGTTGATGGTTTCGCCGCAGGCGTACAGCTTTGGAACGACAGGGGCGTCATCGTTTGGGTTTTGAAGCCTTTGGGTCCAGATCAGTTCCCGGCGCACCACGGGCATTTTGAGAATGACCGGCGCAACGCCGCCATCGGGCAATTGAAAGGTGGCATGGCCCGTTGCTGCACCGCCGCGCTGCCAATCGGTTTTGAACCACCTGATCTCGCTCAAACGCCCATCACACGCCTCAGCGACCAGTGGGGCAAGGCTGGACGCCAACGATCGAGAATCGGCTGGAACGCTCTGACTCACTTCGGCACTCGGCTTCCGTGGTGGCTGGAAGACACTTCGCGTACAGGCAGCCTATGGGATATATCGCAATCGGACAAGGGCCACGAGCAACTTCACGCGGCATGGATTGGGTGGCTGCGGCCTGGAGTCATGCAGCGTGTAGGAATAAGACTTTCCCCCGGCCTTGGACACTGCGGCAAATGCCGACTACGCTCAGCCGGATATGGCTCAGCATTACGATGTGCTCGTGATCGATCTGGACGGCACTCTCCTGGCCCGCAATGGAAAGGTTTCCGCGGCGAATCGGCATGCTGTCGCCGCTGCTCGGGATGCAGGCATGGACGTCGTCATCGCCACGGGGCGCTCACTGGTGGAATCGCGCGAAGCGCTCGAGGCGATTGAGCATGACGGCATCATTGTGGCTGCGGGCGGATCACTGTTGTGCGAAGCAGCGACGGGACGGACGCTTGATCGTCGCGTGTTGCCAGCCGATGTCGTGCGCGATGTGACTGCGCCATTGCTTGATGAAGGTCACAAAGTGCTGATCCTGAAAGATGCGCACGTGACCGGTTATGACTATCTGGCCGTTGGCGACGGCGAGCTTGATCCCGCTTCCACGTGGTGGTTCAAACGCATGAACGTGCAGGTGCGGTACGCGGACCATCTGGATGACGACGAACACCCGGATGACAGCGTTCGCGCGGGGGCGATTTCATGCGAATCGAAACTCGCGCCGCTGGCGGTGAAGCTGCGGCAGTCGCTTGGAGATCGCTGTTTTCTTCAACATTGGTCAGCCGTCACTGAAACGCATGCAGTGGGTTCCCAGACGCACCTGCTGGAGGTCTTCACCGCCAACGTCAACAAGTGGACGATGGTCGAGACCTACTGCCGTGAGCGGGGCATCTGTCCTACGCGCGTCGCCGCCATCGGCGATGGGCTCAACGACGTTGACCTCATGCGTCACGCGGGCATGTCCATCGCCATGGAAAACGCCTGTCCCGAAGTTGCAGCGCTGGCCGATTACACCACCGGCCATCACGATAACGACGGCGTCGCCCACGCCATCGACCGGATTCTTGACGGCACCTGGTGCGTCAGCGGACGACAGTGAGCCGTTGCACCGAAGGGCTTCCGGATTGCCAAGACGGGCGTTCAACATGCTGATGGCTTGGCGTCTGTTGACGTTTTCTCTTTGCTGATCGCTACAATCGGGGTCGTGAGCTCGATTCTGTCCCAGTCGCCTGCGGTTAACCTTGCCCGTCATGATGGGCTTTGTCTGCTGAGTGCCGCCGAAGCGATGCTCAAAGGCGCGCTTGAATCGGAAATCGAGATCGCGGTGATCGCCGGGCCGCGCAGCGGCGCATTTGCTTCGCTGTTTGCGGTTGGCACTGAGCCCCATGGAGCGAATCTGCTGCGGCAACATGGGACGCGGCTGGCGGCGGTGCCGGACGCTGGTCGTGCTGTCACGCTGGCGTCATATGCGGCGAGGTCGGGGCGGGCAGCCTTTGCGCTGATTCCCAATCAGACGCTCGACGCCGCGATGGAGGAAATCGTACAGGCGACAGCCGAGCCGCTTGATCGAGGCGGCGCGATGTGCCTGGTGATGGAGGATTCGCCGAGTCAGTACCCGGCGTCGTGTCCAAGACAGGCAGCACAGCGTTTGGGCATGCCGTGCATTGAAGCGGCGGACGTGGGCCAATTGCGCGATGCGATGGAAGCTGCGCTGCTGGTGAGCCGTGCCGGACGCTGCCCGATCGGTCTAGTGGTTCACAGCTCCATTCTTCGATCAGCCGACACGCTTGAACTGCGGCCGAACCGACATTCCGAAACGGTTGAAGGCATGCTGGCTCGCCGCAAGCGTCACCGCGTGCCGCGATGGTCTGAGCCTGGCGGCGCATTGCGAATGGGCCGGCGTTTGGAGCTGAACCGTCTGCGCGCCATGCCCAGTCCGGGCGAGCGCGTGCCGGTGGGCTTTATCACCGTTGGGCCGGCTGACCGCGCGATCTATCACCTGACCAACGCGCTTGGTCTGGTCGGCCGTGTTCCCGTGCTGCAGCTTGGGCTGATCGAGCCGGTGGATGATGCGCCAGCCAGTCGCATGCTGGAGCGGTGCAGGCAGGTCATCGTGCTTGAACCGCGGCCTGGTGTTCTCGAATCGAAAGTGCTTGCCATTGCCGAAGCGATGCGCCGCAGGAACGAGCAGCCCGCATCGGTCTGGGGACGCGTCATTCCACCCGATGATGCGGGCAACACCCACGCGATGGAAACAGATGACGATCTGCATCCATCGATTCTTGCGCGAAAGCTCACGCATCTGTTGCACACGATTCGCCCCACGATGCAGGTGGCTTCGCATCTCATGCCCGACCCGCCGCCGCTGCCTGTGTGCGTGCAGCCGCGAGGTTCGCAGATCGGCGTGAACGCTGCGCTGGCGGTTGTGCGGCGACTGGTGGCCGATGCTGACCAATGGTTGCGCGAGCGCGCGCCGCTGGAAGAGCGGGAGGTCGAGCCGACCGCGCTGGCGATCGACGGAGCCGAAGCGGCAGGCGGCGCAACACGCGTGGTGCATGTTGAAACGTGGGATCACAACCGCTTTCAGCGCGACGGCATTGCCGCCATCGTGCATGCTGCTCGTGAAGACCGGCCCTGGATTATGCTGGTCTGTGAATCGGTTTCCGAAGATGTGCAGGACCTTGAACGATTGGCGCGTGGAGCGATTCCTGCAGAGTGCGCCAGCCGCGTGACTCTGGAGACCGCCAATCTCGCTGATCGCGTTGCGCTGCGCGACCTGATCCGCGAAGCGACGCTCGTTGATCGACTGACGATCATCATTATCCGTGACGGTCCGCCGCCACGGTACGACGTGAAGGCGATTGAGCAATCGCTCGCTGAGACGGATCGTCTGGGATATGAGCCGCGGCAACGGCTGGTGCGATCCGCCGGCGAGCTGTGCACCATGCGTCATACGGTTGACGATGAAGCGCATGAGCGGCGTCTGGAGCATGGGCCGTCATCGCTGCAGACGGAGTTCAGCATTGATCCGATCTCCAAGCACGTCGGCGCGCGGATTCATCTGCGCATAAGGCCGCTGTTGGAAGAGGTTGAGGTGATTCGCACGAGGCCGCCCTCACAGGCATGGCGTCGCGACATCGCCGCCAGACCGCCCACGCCCAAACCGCTGCACGGCCGCCAGCCGCAGTGGCGGGCACATCTGGCCGGTTTCCGAAGCGATGCGCCGGGCGTAGCCGGGTGGGTTTTGTGCGAAGCAGGGCGGTTGATGGGTTATCACGTTCGCAGCACGCATGATCCAACGCCCATCGGTGCCGGCCGGCGCGCATGGACGCAGGTGTTGTTCACGCATCCGCGCGCCAATGAATTGCCGCTGCCGATCATCGCCAGAATTCCATATGGCGAAGCGGACCTTCTGCTCGGACTTGATGCGCAGGAGATGCTGCGCGCCATCGGTCCGGATGCAGGGCTGCGCGTAGCGCATGCGATGCGCAGTTATGTTGTGGGCAACACCGGGCTGTTCAGCGAGGAACTGGATCATCAGCACAACGCGCCTTCTGCTGAGAAAATTCACGCATCGCTGAGCGCGGTGACGCAACCGGAGCCGATGTTGCTCGACGATTTTGCTGCTGTGTGCAGAACGTGGTTCCACACCGATCGCGTGACCGACATGGCGCTGCTCGGAGCGTCATATCAACTGGGATTGATTCCCGTGTCGCCGGAAGCGATCGAAGGCGCCATCAGCAGGATCGAATCGCGCGGCTTTGGACGCTGCCGCGAAGCCTTTGACTTCGGGCGCAGACTCGCCATCGATGCGCGATTGTTTCATCGGCCGCGCGAAACGTTTGATGATGATGTCAGTCGGCCGGCGCGCCGCATGGCGCTGTCACTGAGTCGGCGCACATGGGGCGGCGGCTCAGCAGCCAAGCGATTTGCGTCGCTCGTGCAGCAGAGCCTGGACAGCATGCCCGGATTGGCGGAAACCGATCCCGGACGACAGGCCCGGCGGGACTTCGTCATCGCATGCCATCGCTGCCAGATCTGGGGCGGCTATGAATACGCCCAGTCATACGCTGACCTGATCACCAGAATGTATCACGCTGATCGAGGCGAAACGGGGCGTGCCCTGACGCGAAACGCAGTGCTGCCGCTTGCTGACGCCATGCTCATTCACGACCCGATCTATATCGCCTGCATGGCCAGCAGCCCCGAACAGCGCCGTCACCTCCGCAATAGGCTCAATGTGAAGCAGGCCCGAGGCGATCGGATTGAGCGGCGCTATCTGACGCGCATGGAGCTTGTCGCTTTCAATCGCCGCATTCGCGCGGATGTGCGGACAAGCGACTGGCCTGCACGAGCAGTGGCGATGATGAAACGATTCATGCCCAATCGCTGGCGAGGCACGCGGCGGGAGCGGGAAGTGCGCCAATACATCCTGGACTTCATGAACCGCGCCGTCGCAGCAGCGAGCACGCCTAGTTATCCGCGCTGGGTCGAAGCAATGCGTCGACTGCACCTACAGGCAGCAGACGATCGGCTCCGCGGCATGGCGCTGGCTGAACTGCACATGCTCGTAGAACCGCCGGAGTGAAGATGAACCGGCTCGATGGGCGGCGGTGCTTTGCGGCAACTGATCAGTTCAAATGATGTGGTTTGCTGCCACGTGAGCGTTTTTCTTGTCCGTCGCCGCCGGCAGTATGGCTTGTACCGGCATGTACGCTTTGTCGTCTGTTTCCGGTATAGCATTTGACGATGCACGCGGATCATCCACGATCATGCATCGCACGGTCCGCATGTGCTGAGTTTCAAGCAGTTTTGTCGTTGCGGCATTCAGCAGCGCAGCATGAGGCAATATGCGGAAGGTCGTATCGGATGCTGCTGCCGGCAGACGCGCTGATTGCGCCGCTGCAGTGAGGTCGTTGGCATTCGATGTCCATCCCTCAACGCGGGCTATACAGGTTCTGGAGAAACTGCTCACCTCGCCGACGTTGTTCGCCCATCGTGCCCAGTACACCACCAGCATTGGAGTTTTGGGAATCGGAAACTTGACTTCAATCGGGCTTTTCGAGAATGAGCCAAGATACAGCGGCCATCCGCTGCGTTCCCAAGGTGCGTTCGGTATGCTTTCACCCGGCGGCACGAATTCGAAAAACAACTCAATCCGGTCTGCGCCGTCGGGCTTGGCACGACGAATCTGGCCGCGTTCATACAGTGGGCCGCGATCAACCAGATCGTAAAATTTCAGCACATGAATGCCGCTGCCGCTTCCAGGTGAGATGCCGCCGACTGTGCCGTCACCGCTACCGACGAACATGAGCATCGGCGGATTGCTCGGACATCTGCGATGTCCGGGCTTCTTCTTGCGCACCTTGATGCGCAACTGTTTCTTTCTTATATCACTTATCTTCGGGTTAGCACGAATGATGTTTGCAAAACGCCGCACAACCTGTTCAGCGTTCCTGCGAGCCTGATCCTTGGCAGCAATCGTTATCTGGGATCGCGTGCGTTTCTGCATCGCTATGGCCAGCGCGCTGCGAAATTCCTGCACCGCGTCAACAAGTTCCAGTATTTCTTCTGCATTGAAGCCGAACGCTTGGGGATCAGTTTGAATCGTCCGGATAAACCCGTGGGCAGTAAACGCAAAATCGCTGTCAGATGACGGGATGAATTTCGCAAGATTGCGGCGCTGGCGAACCGTTGCGGTTCGAGCACGTCGGCGTCTACGATGTGCTTGAAGCTTTGTCATGCTGCTCTCACTTTCCCGGTTTCGGCGGTTTTGTTCCTGGGTTTACCACGATGGTCGCTCAGAGCATTGAGCGAGGATGCGTTTTCAAGTTCAAGCTCAACCGCAAGGGTTTGTTCCCTGCATTCTGCATCGTGGTTGCTGAAGTATTTTCCTCGTCCGGAATAGCGCATTCCTTTACTGATCGTCCGAGAATTGCAAAAAATCGCTTTTAGACAGCAGGATGATTGCGC
This sequence comes from uncultured Isosphaeraceae bacterium, assembly GCA_964575335.1. Taxonomy (GTDB): domain Bacteria; phylum Planctomycetota; class Phycisphaerae; order Phycisphaerales; family SM1A02; genus CAZNPU01. Next base: position 40,820 of record CAZNPU010000030.1, read on the forward strand.
CAGACAACTGGCTGACATCATCAGCCACCAGTCTG
>CAZNPU010000031.1:0-37921 GCA_964575335.1 uncultured Isosphaeraceae bacterium
GGTCGCTGGTGTTCATCTACATCTGGGCCGGACCGCACCACCTGCACTACACCGCCCTGCCGGCCTGGGCGAGCACGCTTGGCATGCTCTTTTCGCTCATGCTGTGGATGCCCAGTTGGGGCGGCGGCATCAACGGCCTGCTCACGCTGCGCGGCGCGTGGCACAAGGTCACGGTTGATCCCGTGCTGAAATTCTTTGTCGTGGGCATCACCTTCTACATGATGGCCACGTTCGAAGGGCCGATGCTTTCGGTCAAGAGCGTCAACGCCCTTTCTCACTACACCGACTGGACAATCGCTCACGTTCACGCCGGCGCTTTGGGCTGGAACGGGTTCATGACCTTCGGCATGGTCTACTGGCTCCTGCCGCGACTGTTCCAGACGTCCCTGTGGAGCAGGAAGCTGGCTGAATGGCATTTCTGGGTCGGCACCATCGGCATCCTGCTGTATGTGCTGGCCATCTACGGCGCAGGCATCACGCAGGGCCTGATGTGGCGTGCGTTTGATGAATCCGGCAGCCTGCAGTATCCCGACTTCATCGAAACCGTGGTCGCGCTGCTACCCATGTACTGGATTCGCATTGTCGGCGGGCTGATGTACGTCACGGGCGTTGTGCTGTGCGGCGTGAACTTCTACATGACGTGGCGCAATCGTCCTGCGACATATGAAGAGCCGGTGCATACGGCTCCCGCGCTCAGCCGCACCTATATCGATGAGCCGACGCCTCGTCCGCGAATCAAGGGCGTCACCAAACTTGCTGAAAAGCTGGACGTGTTCGCCCAGGGCGTCTGGCACCGGCGCTGGGAGCGGCTGCCGATGCTGTTCACCGTCTGGACGATCATCGCGGTGGGCGCAGCATCATTATTCGAGATCATCCCCACATTCCTGATCCGCTCCAACGTGCCCACCATCGCCAGCGTGCAGCCGTATACGCCGCTGGAACTGGCCGGCCGCGACATTTACATTGCTGAAGGTTGTTACAACTGCCACTCGCAGATGATTCGACCGATCTGGGCGGAAACCAAACGCTACGGCGAGTATTCCAAGCCCGGTGAGTTCGTGTACGACCATCCATTCCAGTGGGGCAGCCGCCGCATCGGACCCGATCTGGCGCGCGAAGGCGGCAAGCAGAGTCACGACTGGCACGTGCGGCACATGGAAGATCCACGACAACTGGTGCCGCAGTCAATCATGCCCGCCTATCCGCACCTGCTGACAAACGATCTTGACTTCGGCTCGATTCAGCAGCGCGTGAATGTCATGGCGATGCTGGGCGTGCCGTACGGCGAGGCTGTGAAAGAAGGCCGCGCTGAGGCGATGGCGCGAGAGCAGGCGCAGCGGATTGCTGATGAACTCGTGCAGCAAGGCGGCTATTCGGGGCTTGAGAACAAGCAGATCATCGCGCTGATCGCCTACTTGCAGCGGCTCGGCACCGACATCAGCGCCCCGGCGCCGGACGCCGCCGAAGCTGAAGGAGCAACGCCATGAGCATGAGCGATCTGATGGGCGGCATGAATCTGGCGACGTATCCCACGATCGCGCTGATTCTCTTTCTGATGGCGTTCGTCTCCGTAACGCTGCGCATCGTGTTTCGAAGCAGCGCCGATGAATTTGAACGGGCAGCCATGTTGCCGCTGGAAGACCATCACGACGATCACAACCCAACGATGCCCGCCCCTCATGATGAGCACGAATTGACGGAGCCCAAGCACAATGGACAGCCGTGAACATCCCTCCAACCACAGCGCCGCGCAGGATCAACTGCTCGAGCACGAATATGACGGCATTCGCGAGTACGACAATCCAATCCCCGGATGGTGGCATTGGCTGTTTGTGTTTACGATCGTCTTTTCCGTGGTGTATTTCATGTACTACCACATCGGAACGATCTCAAGCACAATCCATGACGACTGGCAGGCGCAGCAGGTGGCGGAATTCCAGCGCATCTTCGGCACGCTCGGCGAGCTGCAGCCGGATCAGGCCACCATTCTTCGCATGATGAAAAACCCGCAGATGATGGCGGTGGCGCAGGGAATTTTTGTTGGCAACTGCGCTGCATGTCACGGGCGCGACGGCGGCGGCATCACCGGCCCCAACCTGACCGACGACAACTACAAGAACATCCGCACGATCGAGGATCTGTACACCGTCATCACCAAAGGCGCAGCCAACGGCGCCATGCCTGCCTGGGAACAGCGGCTGCTGCCCAATGAGCGCATCATCCTCGCTTCCTACGTTGCGTCGCTTCGCGGCACCACGCCGGCCAACCCACGGCCGGTTGAAGGTTCGCGCATCGACGCCTGGCCTGAAATAGCGGAGTAACTCCCCTTTTCTGACTGGATAACCATACGTGATCGCCAGCAAGTCCAATCCCAGCGCTCCAGCGAGCAGACGGAACATCGCCCCGCAACCTCAAGGTGCGCCTGTGCCCGAAGAGCGTGTGCTCTCGACACTGAACAAGGACGGCTCGCGACGCTGGATCACGCCCAGGCCTTCGCGCGGTCGCTTTCTCACCGCTCGGCGGATCGTGGCGTACACGCTTATCTTCATCTTCACCGTCATTCCGTACATACGGCTCAACGGCAAGCCGCTGATCCTGCTCGATCTCACCACCAGGCACTTCACAATTTTCGGCGCAACGTTCCTGCCTACCGACACAATCCTGCTGTCACTGTTCATGGTGAGCGTGTTCGTCGCCATCTTTCTGCTCACCGCATTGTTCGGGCGAGTGTGGTGCGGCTGGGCATGTCCGCAGACGGTGTACATGGAGTTTCTGTTTCGCCCGATCGAGCGGCTTTTTGATGGAACCCCCGGCCGAGTAAAAAAGAAAGGCTGGATCGTCGGCACAGGCCTGGGAAAGATATTGAAATACGCGACCTATCTGATTGTGTCGCTGTATCTCGCGCATACGTTTCTGGCGTACTTCGTGGGCGTGGAAAAGCTGGTGCAGTGGGTTCAGCAATCGCCGCTGGAGCATCCCGCATCGTTTCTCGTGATGCTGGCCACCACCGCGCTGATGATGTTCGACTTTACGTATTTCCGCGAGCAGACCTGCATCCTTGCCTGCCCGTACGGACGCTTTCAGTCTGTGCTGATGGATCGGCACTCGCTGATTGTGAGCTACGACGCCAAACGAGGCGAACCGCGAGGCAAACGCAAGCAGGGTGCAAGCAAGGAGCCGAAACGACCGGCTGATGCGCGTCGCTCGGCATTGCCTGCGCAAGATGCGCGTTTGGAACTGCCTGTCATACAGGCAAACTTCGCGCCGCGTCTTGAAGGTTTGTCACTCAGCAGTGAGCCTGCGGCTGCCGTTGATGCCACGGGCGATTGCGTTGATTGCCGCATGTGCGTCATGACGTGCCCCACGGGCATCGACATTCGCGATGGGCTGCAGATGGAATGCATCGGATGCGCCCAGTGCATTGATGCATGCGATGCGGTGATGACCAAAATCGGGCGCCCGCGCGGCCTGATCCGCTACAGCTCGCAAAGCGCGATGGCGGGCGAACGTCCGAAGCTGCTGCGGCCGCGCGTTGTGGTGTATCCGCTGATACTGGTGATTCTCGCAGGACTTTTCGTCATGACGCTGCTTGGAAGAGGGCCAGCCGATGTCACGGTGCTGCGCGGATTGGGCAAACCGTTTGTTGAATTGCCCAGCGGGGAAATCGCCAACCAGGTGCGCGTGAAGATTGTGAACCGAACGCCTCAGGCAGCAACATTTGAAGTAAGCGCTCTCGGCGTGGACGGCGTTCGGATTGAATCAGAGGCGAATCCGGTGTCTGTTGAAGCCGGCCAGAGCAGCACCACGCCGATGCTGGTGGTGGCGCCGCAGCACGTATTCCAGCACGGCCGGTGTGATGTGACGATTCGCGTCTCCGGCCCGGGCGGGTTTGCAGAAGAAACGACATATCGCCTCATGGGTCCCGGCGTTGTCCAAAGGACCGGCACAACCGATGCGCCACGGCACGATGATGGTGATAACGATGCGGAGGAGGCGGCTCAGCCATGAAACGATTTCTGATCTGGCCCGGCATGATTTTCGCGCTTCTTGCCATGAACATGTGCATTGTGGGCATCACGCTTTATCTCGCCCACGCCGACCCATCGTTCGCGGTTGAGCCTGATTATTACCGAAAGGCTGTGGCATGGGATGAAACTGCACAGCAGCATGCGATCAATCGCCAGCTTGGCTGGACTGTTCAGATCGATCGCGCGTCTGCTGACGGTCCCGTTGTTCATCTGCATGATGCTCACGGCGAACCCATTGCCGAAGCGTATGTTCAATTGATCGCGTTTCACAATGCGCGGGCGAACGATCGCATTGAAAAAACACTCAAAGAACGCGAACCGGGTTGTTATGAACTGGACGTTGCGTTCGATCGGCCCGGTTCCTGGGAACTTCGCTTCACGATCACGCGAGGTGATGACACGTTCACTGCCACGCTGCAACACTGGGTGGGATTTCGGAGTCACCAATGACAGCGCTGATATTCGCTGTATTCATCGCCAGCCTGCTTGGCAGCATGCACTGCGCAGGAATGTGCGGCGCGTTTCTCACCTTCGCGCTTGCCAGCAATGAAGCTTCGCCGGCTGCGTCGCGCACTTCGCTTCATGTGGCGTACAACGGCGGGCGACTGGTGACGTACATGACGCTGGGGGCGATTGGCGGCAGCGTCGGGGCGATGCTGAACCTCGGCGGATCAATGATTGGCGTGCAGCGCTTCGCGGCAATCGTTGCTGGCGCATTGATGGTGGCCTTTGGCGTTGTTGCCATTTTGCGATTGCGCGGCGTGCATGTGCCGAAACTGCCACTGCCGTCTGCGCTCCAGCAACTGGTGGCGCGCGGTCACCGGCTGGCATTCGAGATGCCGCCGATCGCACGCGCCACCATCATCGGCCTGCTCACCACGCTCCTGCCCTGCGGCTGGCTGTATGCATTTGTCATCACCGCAGCAGGCACGGCCCATCCGGCGCTTGGCGCATTGACCATGGCGGCGTTCTGGCTTGGAACGTTGCCGGTGATGATCAGCCTTGGCATCGGCGTGCAACGACTCAGCGGAGCGCTGCGATCGCGCCTGCCGCTGTTGACATCGCTGCTGATCGTCGCGGTTGGCCTGTACACCATTGCAGGACGCCTGACGCTTCCGGCCATGGCGTTATCGACTGACGATGAGACAGTTCCGACCACCACTGCCGAGGCGATCGAACACGTCAAGTCCCTGGACACGGAAAAACTGCCCTGCTGCCATGATCATTGACGCCCGCCAACTCGAAACTGCTGCGCAATCGCAGCAGACTGCGCAGCGGAGCAATGGCGCGACCGCGGCGACATCGCCTGACAGCGGGTCCAGTCGCACTCCTCACGTTTCGCGTCGCTTTCAAACGCACAGCAAGGAAACAGTCACATGTGCTCACTGCGGTGATCCCGTGCTGCCAGGCCTGATTGACCCTGACGCCCCGCAGCAATTTTGCTGCAGCGGCTGCCAGACGGTGTACAACGTCATCCACGGCTGTGGGCTGGAGCGTTATTACCGGCTTCGCGCGGAAGCATCCAACGCCAAATCACCGGCCCGCGCAACCGGTCGCCGATATTCGGAGTTTGATGACCCCACCTTTGCGCGTCTGTACTGCAAGGCTCTGGGCGATTCGATCTGGAGCGTTGAGCTGTATCTCGAAGGCGTCCATTGCGCAGCATGCGTGTGGCTTGTAGAAAAATTGCCCACCATTGCGTCGGGCGTACTCGAAGCACGACTCGATCTTCGCCGCGCTTTAGTTCGCCTTGTGTGGGATAAGCGCGTCACTTCCCTTTCAGCGATCGCCCGTTCGCTGGATTCGCTCGGCTACCCGCCGCATCCGGCGCGAGGCGTCAGCGCAAGCGAGCTTCGCCGCAAGGAAGATCGCAGGCAGCTTATTCGCCTGGGCGTTGCCGGGGCGTGTGCAGGAAACGTCATGCTGCTGTCACTGGCGCTGTATGCAGGGATGTTCAGTGATCTTGAAGACCATTACTGGGCGCTGTTTCGCTGGTTCAGCATGGGCATCACGGCGCTGTCACTGGCATGGCCCGGCAGCGTTTTTTTCCGCGGCGCATGGGCAGCCTTGCGCACCCGCACGCAGCATCTTGATCTTCCCATTGCGGTCGGGCTTGGCGCAGGCGGCTTGTGGGGCATTGCCAACACCATCCGCGGCACTGGTGAGATTTATTTCGATTCGCTGAGCGTGCTGGTATTTGCGCTGCTGGTGGGCCGGTGGTTTCAACAGCGCCAGCAGCGCTGGACGTCAGATGCGGTGGAATTGCTGTTCTCATTGACCCCGACCACCGCACGCGTTGTTGAAGATGACCAGGTGCGCGAAGTTCCCATCGAAGCGGTCAATCTCGGCCAGGTGGTCGAGGTGCGTGCCGGCGATTCCGTGCCGGTTGATGGCACAATCATCAGTGGAACGTCGAATGTCGATCAGTCGCTGCTCACCGGCGAGGCCATGCCGGTTCGTGTGGATGTCGGCGATCGCATCAGCGCAGGAGTGACCAATCTCAGTTCGCCGCTTCGCGTTGAGGTTGAAGCAACCGGCGAAGATACGCGCATCGGCAAACTGATGCGCATGGTCGAGGAATGCTCGCGCCGGCGTGCGCCGATCGTCCGGCTGGCTGACCGGATCGCAGGCCTGTTTGTCACCGTCATGTTGGCTCTCGCTGCCGCCACCGCTGCAATCTGGGCGGTGATCGAACCATCGCACGCAGTGGAGTATGCGGTTGCTCTGCTTATTGTCACCTGTCCTTGCGCACTGGGTCTCGCCACGCCCCTGGCGGTGACGGTGGCAATCGGCAGAGCGGCACGGCGCGGCCTGCTGGTCAAAGGCGGCGAGGTTATCGAGCGACTCGCCAAGCCCGGCGAGATTTTTCTGGACAAGACCGGCACAATCACTGAAGGGCGATTGACGCTGGTGAGGTGGATCGGCAGCGAACAGGTTAAACCAATCGCAGCGGCGCTCGAATCGCACTCCTCACATCCGATCGCCCTGGCCATATCACAATCCCTACGTGATGACACCGACTGGGACATGCCGGTATCGAACGTGATGCAGACAACAGGCGCAGGCATTCAAGGTGAGGTTGACGGCCAATGGGTGACCATCGGCTCGCCTACATTTGTCCGCGAGCAATGCGGCGCATGTGATGATGCGTTCAGCGACGCTGAATCGGAACTGGTCAACGCTGGCCTGACGCCTGTACTGATAGCGGTAAACGGCACGATCAAAGCCGCGGCAGGGCTTGGCGATCCCATCCGACCCGATGCGCAGCAGGCGATTGATGCGCTGCGCCGGCTGGGATGGCGCGTCAGGATTCTCTCCGGCGATCACCCGAGCGTTGTACAGACAGTCGGACGTCAGTTGGGCATTGATGCCGAAGACTGTCGTGGCGGAGCTTCGCCGGAAGCCAAGCTTGCTGTCGTTAATCAGGTGCTTCAGCGCGGAACCGTGGTGATGGTGGGCGATGGCGTAAATGACGCAGCCGCTCTGGCAGCAGCAACCATTGGCATTGCTGTGCATGGCGGCGCAGAAGCGAGCTTGGCGGCGGCTGATGTTTTCATCAAGCGGCCGGGCCTCTCGCCGATTGTGGAACTGGCCATCGCCTCGCGGCGCACAATGCGCGTGATTCATCGCAATCTGGCCGTCTCGCTGTTTTACAACGCCTTTGCCGCCTCCCTTGCCATCACCGGCGTCATCACGCCGCTGATTGCAGCGATCCTCATGCCGCTGAGTTCGCTCAGTGTGGTAACGCTCTCGTACAAGTCGCGCACCTTTGGGGACATCAAATCATGAGCGTGCTCTTTATTGCCTTACCTGCTGCGGTGATTCTGGCTGGCGGCGCGCTGCTTGCCTTCGTATGGGCTGTGCGTGACGGTCAGTTCGATGATCTGGAAACGCCGGCGATCCGCGTGGCACATGATGACGACAATGACGTCATCAGCACCCCGCAGCGCAAAAGCACGCGGGTGTAGCTTCATCTTGGCGCGAGCTCAGATATACGCCTTCTTGTGATAGACCCACCACTCCAGCATCAGCACAACCAGGCATAGTCCGATTGCCCACGGCCAGAGCGGGGTATAGACGCGTTCATCGCTCTTACTGCCGGCCACTGGATCCGTGCCGAACACAAGCGTCGGGCTGGCCTCCAGGCGGCCTTCAGTTTCACTCAGCAGATTCACCGCAAATGCCTGCCGTTGCAGTTCATTGCTGTCCGGCACTCGCCACGTGAGCAGATACGGTCCTGCCAACCGGACAGGCCCCCATGCCAGGCGCGTCGGGTCGTCAACGTTCAGAATCTCGGTCTTCCCATCAGGCGTCAACAAGCGGATATCCGTGGCATTGGCAGGCAGTCGCGTGGTAAACACCTCGCCCGGCCGCAGCCCTTGTGATGTAATGGCCTGGCCGATGTCGCCGAGGTATTCAATGCTGTTTTGAATGAATTGCACAAAGCTTTGTTCAAGCGGCCATGTGCTTTCCAGCGGATCGAACACGCAATGGATGAGGTGATGGCGGCCGCGCGACATCGCCACGACAGCGGGGCTTCGACTGCCCTCGAGCAGTTGCATCACGTCGGGCGCGATCTGCAGCAGGCGGAAGTTCGCAATAAAGATGTTTTGATAGTTCACATAATGCAGCGCAGGATGCTCATCTCTGCCTGTGAGAATGATCTGGTTGCTCGCTTCGCCGTATTCGATAAGCCCCTCGATCGGCGGCGTGGGACCGAACGTAAGATACCGCCCCGGCGGCATGGCGGTCAGCTTGTGATTGTCAACCACAATGACGTCATATGAATCTAGTCCTCCCTGGGGCGCCTCGGCCTCGTATCGGTCCGGTGAAAACATCACAAGCTGCTCAATGATGCGCATGCCCTCCAGTGCGGTGCGCACCATCGACTGGCTGGGATTTGGCGTAACCAGCGCCACACGCAAACGTCTCGGCGGCGTCACCGCGACCTGCGCAATGTTGTCCGCCATCAGATCATCCTTGCGCAGATTGGCCACTTCGATAACCGCACCGCGAGGCTGATTGAATGGCGAAAACACCACATTGGCACGGCCGGGGATGAACTGCCCGGTGCTTTCGTCAACTCGAGCCGCAGGCACACGCGATTCCTCAATCACAAGCGCTGTGCCGTCGACTGACAGTTGCAGGTCGCACGTGACCGGCTCGTAATTGAAGTTCATCAACGCAGCAAATACCTGCACCGCGCCGGGCCGGTCGTACGGCCGCTCCACGGAAATGCTGCTGATGGCGACGTTATCTGCATCGGGAGAACCGATGATGTGGTAGTGGTAAATGTCTCCTCGGCCGCGCAGCACGTGCTCTTCCACATCGGCGATTCGCCCGTCACTAAACAGTTCCAGCGTAGGGGGATCGTCGATCGGGCGCAGCTCGCCGGTATCAAGATCGACAACATTGGTGGTGTACGCGTGGGCGAGTTGGAGCGCCTCGCCGATGCGCGTCTCGCCATGGGTGGGCTGAATGCGATCGATTGCGGCAAGCAGTTGCTGCTTGGAATCGGTGAAGCGGCAGTAGATTTCAGCGGAATCATTGAAGACCACGATCATCGTCTGCCCGCCTGAACTGGCGAACAATCCCCCGCCGTACATCGCTTCAATTTTCTCTTTCGCCCGCCGCTTGGCTTCATCGAGCCGCGTCGCGTCCAGGCCCGGCGTGGTGACGTCGGTTGAACTCATCGACGCGGAATTATCAATCAGAATCACTGTGCGGCCGCCTCTCTGCCTGCCGGCATGAAGCTGCGGTTGCGCCAGCGCGAGGGACAGCAGAATGAGAACCAGCAACTGCAGAAACAGCAGCAGGCTCTTGCGCAATTTCTGAAACGGCGCGTTGGCGCGAAGGTCTTCCACCGACTGCAGCCAGAGCAGCGTCGATGAAACCGCCTGCTGCCGCCGACGCAGCTTCAGAAAATACAGCAAAATCAGCGGCGGAATGACTGCCAGCGCTAGCAGCGCTCCCGCAAGCGGCGACAGCATCGGGATCATGCGGCATCCCCTCGCACCATCATCATGTTGATGATGAAATCACCATTATTATCATCATCGCATCCGGCAGTATCGCAACACATGCCGCTTCGCATATTCCCGCCGGCTCGCTCATTCGTCACATCGCCCCAATGCCTCACTTCAAAAGTCCCCTCTTTCGCAGATAGTCCAACAGCAGCGTATTGAGGTCGGTGCTGGTGTCGATAGTCAGATGCATCATGCCCCGTCGAACGCAAAAGTCGCGCAGCTTGCCGCAGTACGCGTTGAGATTGTCCTTGTATCGCTTGAGCAGCGCAGCACTGACGGTGATCTCAGCGGTGTCGTCATCCTCGATATCCGTCAGCCGCAGATCGCCAGCCAGCCCGTGCTTGCCGGGATCGATCTCCTCCGGCGCAAGTGTCTGCAGGCAAAAGGTGTCATAGCCGCTTCCGGTCAGATAGCGCAGACCCTTTTCGTAACCTTCCTTGAACATGAAATCCGAGAGCACAACCATGACGCCCTTGCCCTGGCGGCTGAGCGCGATCGTGCGCATGGCGTCGGTGAAATTGCTCGCGCCTCCGGGCTGCAGGTTGATAAGCCACGATCCCATTTCTTTGGTGCGCCGCCTGCCGCGCAGGTTCGACAACGGCCGCACGCCCGTTGAATCAAAGGCGTAAAACGTCACACGATTGTGATTGACAAGCCCGATATACCCCAGCGCCATCGCAAGCTTCTGACAGAAGACGAATTTGTTGGGATTGCCCCAATCCATGGATGCACTGGTGTCGATTGCGACGAGCAGCGACAGGTCTTCCTCTTCGATGAACATTTTGAGAAAGAGCTTGTCCAGCCGGGCGTAGATGTTCCAATCGACAAACCGCAGATCGTCGCCATGGGCATAGTGGCGGTAATCCGCAAACTCAACACTGATGCCGCGTTTCTTGCTCCGTCGCTCGCCCTGCAACTTGCCAGCAAAAATTTTGCGTGACATGACGTCCACCTGGTCGAGCTTGGCCATCAGTTGGCTGTCAAGCAGTTCGTCCAGACGTGTTGGGCGGGGGGTTGTTGTCGTGCCGAATGCAGCCATGAATGAAAAGCTCTTGTACGCTGGCGCCGGGAGTTTGCAATTCCTTTTGACCTTACGCCTGCAGGTTGGCCTCCCGCGGGAGGCGTTCAATCAGTTGCTGAATGATCATATCCGCGCTGACGCCATCCGCTTCGGCTTCGAAACTGCGCACGATGCGATGTCGAAGCGCAGCCGGGGCGATATCGGTGACATCCTTGAACGCTACCGCGTAGCGGCCGTCAATAAGCGCCTTGACCTTGGCAGCGTTGATCAGCGCCTGGGCGCCGCGCGGACTGACGCCGACGCGAATGTACCGGCTGATCTTTGAATCCGTGTGCGCTTCGTTATCCGGGTGTGTGGCCAACACAAGTCGAATCACATAATCCTGTACGTGCGGCGCGACAACGATGCGGCGGGCGAGTTGCTGGGCTTTGAGAATATACGAACCGTCGAGAACGGGTTGGACCGTCGCCTCCGCGTTGACTGTGGTGCGGCTGATGATCTGATTCATTTCGCCATGCGTGGCATACGGCACCGTGATTTTGAACAAAAACCGGTCGAGCTGCGCGTCCGGCAGCGGGTACGTTCCCTCCTGCTCGATCGGGTTCTGGGTGGCCATGACGAAAAAAGGCAACTGCAGTTTGTGCGTGCGGCCGGCCACGGTGACCGAACGTTCCTGCATCGCCTCCAGGAGCGAGGACTGACTCTTGGGCGTTGCGCGGTTGATTTCATCAGCGAGCACCAGTTGCTTGAAGATCGGGCCTGGCTTGAAATCAAAACTCCGTCGGCCGGTGGTTGGATCCTCCAGTACAATGCTCGTGCCGGTGATGTCAGCAGGCATGAGATCGGGCGTGAACTGAATGCGGCTGAACGGCAGCCTCAACGCGCGGCCAAGCGTGCGCACCAGCAGCGTCTTGCCCAGTCCCGGTACGCCTTCCAACAGCACATGGCCGTCCGCAAAAAGCGCGATCAGCGTCTGCTGCACGATCTCGTGCTGCCCCACCATTGCCTTGCCAACTTCGTGCTGCAAGCGATCAAACACTTCTCGAAAACTCGCGCACGCACGCTTAGCCGATTCGATATCGTTGAATGCGATGTCAAGTTCAGGCAACTTCAACGGCGCAGCTTGAGCATCGGCATCCGAAGCTGCATTGCCTGGTGCTGAAGCTTCAATGCCGGTGGAATCAGCCATTGGGTTGTTCCTTCCCGCCATCATCAGATTGCTGATCCTTGCCTCGTGCGCGACGTTTGGCAGCAAGCAGACGCGATGTGTAGTCGCCATCTTCCTGCTGCTGCGGCGCATCGGTCGATTTGGGCTTGACCGGCGGCGGTGGCGCAACACGCTTATCTGCTGGCGTTTGCGAGCCGACATCGATTGCTCGCTGCGCATCTTCTTCGCTGGCTTCGAATCGCACTTTCTTCTGAGCGGCGGTCGGCTTGATTTGCTCCCTGCTGATTGTGCGGTGCGAAACCTGCGAGCGTGCCCGCTTCCACGCAGCAACCGTCTCCGCGGACGTCTCAGTTCGCCGGCCTACCGCGCGTCCCACCAGCGCAGCGAGCCACGTCGGATCGATCGATACCCGCCTTGCTGCAACGTCAAGCAGGAACAGCGCCGCAGCAATGATCGCCATCAGATCCCACACCTCGCGCGGGCTCTTGGGAAACTCCAGGCCCGTCGCATCGAACAGCTCCAGCAGCGTTGGATCATCAAGCGTCAGCTCGCGTCCCGTCGTGCGACGAGCCAGCTCTCCAAGCTTTGCAGCGTTATGGCGCACATCACGAAACTCGCGCGAATATGGCACGCTCACCGCAGCCTGCACATGTCCCTTTACGGCAGTCTCTTCCGATGCGCCGGCTGCGTAGCTGACGTTCACCAGATACGACCCCGCTTCGCTGGTGCGGAACTGGCCGCGATACCGTCCCGGTCCAACCTGCTGCAGCACAAGCGGCTGGGCTTCGTTGTGCGGATTGATGACCGAGGCATTTGTCTGCATGAAATTCAAAAACGCGGCGTCAGCGTCGAGCGCTTCCACTTCAACAATCGCCAGATCGCCTTCCTGTCGCGTGTTGATGTGAAAATTGGCGGGCGAACTCGGACGCATCACCCAGCGAGCCGACTGCTCCCAGAACGAACGGAACCGCTCCCAACTTGCCCAGCGAGCGCCCCAGCGGCCGCTCAGATCGGAGGTGTACGCGATCGATTTGCCCAACCCATAATTCCAGTAGGCATAAATGGGATCGGTGCCCTCACTGGTTTGCAGAAAAATCGGCGTCTGGGCCAGTCCCTTGCGCGGCGCGGTCAGCACATATCCATCAATTGCCGGCACGCTGGAAAAACCTTCAACCGGCCCGTGCAGGCTGCTCCTGATCTGCGGCTGGTAGAGATCGCCTTCCTGAATCAGCGAACGCGAAACAACCTGCGCTTCCTTGATGAAGATTTCCGGAAGCTGCCTGGGATTGACGACGTTGTAGAAATTGCCGCCCGTCACGCTTGCCGTGGCGTCCATCGATGCGCGATCCGCTGCGCTGCCGTGGCCAGCCACCATGACGGTGGTCACCGTCACCTTGTTCTGCACGTATTTGTTCAAAAGCGCCTGCGTCGGCGGCGAGGGATCGCCATCCGAAATAATGATCGCGTGTCGCTGTCCGGCGCGCACCGAAAGCAACCCATCCAGCGCAAGCTGCATCGACGATTCGAAATCAGGCATATCGCCGACGACCATTTTCTTTGCTGCGTTGATGGCAGCGGATTTGTCGCCGGCAAGCGACATCGGAAGCGCCCACGATGAACCGTTGAGGTTGGGCACGTTGGGGTTCCAGTTGTATTCGACAATGCCGACGTAATCCAGACTGCTGAGGGCCTTGATCGCGGAGATCGCCACCTGCTGGCCCCAGTAGTTGCCCTGCGGCATCTCGCAGGAGTGCATGATCAGCGCAAGCGCGCCGCGCACCATCTGGCGCGTTTGCGGCGGGTCAAGTTCAACCGGCAGGGCTTTGGCCAGTTCCGAACCGGTCCAATACCCCGCGCCGAACGATTGATCGCCGCCCAGCATGATCAAGCCGCCCCCCAGATCGTGCACGTAAGCGTGCAGCATCTTGTCTTTTTCATCGTCAAATGCCGTCCGCGGCACATTGGCCAGCACAACGGCATCGTAACCGGCAAGGTACACCAGGCCGCCGCTGAGCGCATCGGGAGTCACAACATCAACGTCGATGTTGCTCTCCCGCATCGCCTGAACAAAATACTGCGAATTCACGCCGCCCTCGTCGATGACCAGCATCTTGCCTTCCCCAGCTACAAACGTCACCGCCATCGCAGTGTTGTTGCGCTCGATCGTGTCGTCAGCAAGATTGTCCGGTTCAAATACGGCGGTAAAGCGCTGCGGGCCTGGCGAATCGAGTTTCAGGGGCACCGGAAACACCGCCGCTGGTCCAGCGTTGATCTGCACCCGCAAACCTTCAGTTTCACCGTCACCCGAAAGATTCACCGGCACATCGTTCATCCACAGACGAAGCGTGCCCGTGACGTCGTGCTGACTGCGCAGCACCATCTGCAGGTTGATCGTCTGCCCCTTGCGCACTCTGGCCGGTGCGATCAGCCGCTCAAAGACAACTTCACGATCGTGCTGGTACTCCAGCACAACCACATCAATCGGCACGTTGTTCGCCGCTGCGATTTCCGCAGCAGCCATGATGGAATCTTCCGTTTCGTTGCCGTCGGACACCAGGACGATTCGATTGGCTGTATCGTCGGGCGCGATCGCCATCGCCAGACGCACGCCGGCCGCCAGATTCGTCGCGTTGAGATCGAAATCTTCCGAGCCTGCAGAGACAGTCGAGTACGTGTCAGGCATTGCCACGATCTGCGCTTCTTTGGCGATCGTAATCACCGCCAGTCGATCCTCGCGGCGTTCCTTGGCCTGAGCGGCTTTTTGCAAAACCTGCAGCGATGAATTCTTCAGCGGCAGCGGAATCGACTGGCTGCGGTCGATGATGAGCGTCACTGTAAGCCCCTCGCCGCGTTTCTCCCACACCGGATGCGCCAACGCTGTGGTCAACAGAAAAATGATGATGACGCGCGCAGCAAAAATGAATGTCGCCTTGCCGCGCGAAAGCCCGCCAATGCTGCGGCGGGCCATCCAATACACCGGCACAATGAGCAGCAGAAGCAGCAGCCAGCCGGGACGTTCAAAATGCATTGGAAGCAGGTTGGACATGGACAATTCCTGGATTCGATCTCAACCTTGCATCGCTATGCCATTACAACGTGCGGGTTCCTCGAACAACGTCAGCAGCTTCATGATTGTCACATCACCCTCCGTCAAAGCTGTTTCGTCATGGGCTGCGAATGACCTGTACACGATGATTGCCGGAATCGAGCACAAACACCTCACGATCGGTTCTGGCCACAGCCCAGGGAAACTGCAGTTCGCCATCGCTTCGGCCAATACGTCCGTACAGACCCAGACACCGCCCCTGCGCATCCAGCCGCTGCAGGCGATTGTTTCCGAACTCGCAAACCAGAATGCTTCCGTCATCCAGTACTGTCAATGAGTAAGGATACATCAATTCACCCGCTCCGCGACCAGCTTTGCCGATCGTTCGCAGTACCGTGCCTTCCGGATCAACAACCACAATGCGATGATTGCAGGCGTCAGCAATGTAGAGCTCGGTTTTGTCGCGGTTGAACGCCAGCGCCTGCGGGCGCCGAAACTGCCCCACCTCACTGCCGTAACCGCCAAATTCAAAAAGGTATTCTCCTTCGAGCGAATACACCTGCACGCGATCGTTGCCGCCGTATTCAGCCACATATAGCCGCCCTTCAGGGCCGAATGCTATGTCGGTGGTGTAGATGAACTCTCCCGGTCCTCGGCCGTAACTGCCGAACCGCATGACCTCATTGCCTTGAGGGTCATAAGCGATGACGCGAAAATAATGCGTGTCGGCGACAAAGACCCGGCCATCGGGCGCAACGCTCACGCCGGTCGGCTTGCCGTTTTCCATCTCCGGCATGCGCCACTCAAAAAGCGGCTCGCCATCGGTGCGAAAACACTGCACGCGCGCCTGTTTGTCGATGACGTACAGCACATTGCGCTGCGGATCAACATCAATCGCGCGCGGGTAGGCCAGTTGCCCGAGGCTCTGGCCCGGGCTGCCGAAGATCGCAACCGTGCGCAGAGGTGAAACATTGTCCGGATCGTCAGGCCCGCATCCCGGCAGCGCGAATATCAGCAACATAACAACAGGAATTGCAGCGGATCGCAGCAATCGCGCTGTGCCGCCTGACCTGGCCAGCTTGAACCACACGAACGTCACTATCAGCGCAGCGATCAGCGAGCCGACCACCATCAGCAGCGCAGCTGCCGTCACCGTCTGCGGTCGCTGGTAATGCATGTCGTTGAGCAGACTCAGCGCAAGCGGCCCTTCACCGACACGATGCGGCGGGCTTACTTTGGCAGTAACGGCAATCTCACCAACCGCCAGCACCGTAACAATCGCCAGAGTGGCCAATCCCGCAGCCAACAGGCGAGGCCATGACGCCGCCATCAACCCGATGAGCGACTGCGCGCCGTCCACGCGGCGAAGGTCGGTCATCGCTGACGGCTCTGATGCCATCCATCGCCCCAGCAAGACTGCTGCGAACCCGAAACTTGCCAGATGGGCGATCACCAGAATGGCAGGCGTATCAGACACTTTGTATCCCATGACTCTTACGGCGTATGCCGAATGCAGCGCAACGCCCACCATGGTACCGGGAACAATCCCCATAATGATCCAGCTTACGCCGATCATGTTTGCGCACAACCGCACTCCTCTGCGATGATCCTGCCACGCTGCCGCCAGACCGATCGCCGCAAGCGCAGCGCACGTCCCGGAAATAACTGCATACATCAATGTGTTGAACACGCTGCGACCGTAAAGCTGAAAGAAATTGTGGATCACAGCCGCTCCGTTCTCCAGCCGCCAGAGATGCAGCGTAAACAGCGTCAGCGGTAATACCACCGACACCAGCCAGATGCATGCGGTTACGATCCACGCAGTGCGCGAGGCGCGGCATGATTGAAAGGAAATCCGCTGCTCACGCACACCAGCAAGCAGGAACCAGACAACCGCTGCGCCAAGCGCCGCAATGCCGACGGCTGGCGCTCCAGCAATCCACATATCGCGAGGGTTGGCGCCGAAAGCTTCGATCGCGCGCAATTCGTTGGCAAACGTGAAAACCTCAGCCAGATCGAAACATGTCGTGTTGTTGATGGTGGCGAGAAACACCAGCAACCCGCCAAGCAGAAGGCCCGGCAGATCCCGCCGCAGACGATCAATCCAGATCGTCACCGCTCCCGCTCCATCAAGCAGCAACATGTCCTCACGAATCGCTGATGTTGACGCGCTTCCCGAAGCCGCCACGCACCACGCCACCAGTGGCCACGACCAGCACAGCAATCCCAGCAGCAATGTCAGCTCCCGCGCCTGCTGCATCAACTGGCGCGAAACCACCCATTGATGTATCGCAGAGTCAGCGGGCCAGCTTTGCCACCACGAGAAAAAAACAATGTACGAGGGCAGGCAGATCGGCACGATCATCAGCGCAGCCAGCGGCACATAGCCCCGCCTGCGCATTTGCGCGCCCAGCACGCGACCGGGTATCCAGCCCACGACAATCGCCCCGGCCGCAACCGCCAGCCCCCACCCGCAGCTTGTCATCAGCAGTTCGCTGCGTGCGCGCATCTCTACATCACTGGCATCGCGCAAACCGGCAGTAGTCAGGAACGCAACCGCCGGATACGCCACCGCAATGAGCCAGATTGCCACCGCTGCAATCAGCAGCACCCATCCGCTACCGCGCATGGCCATCGTCTACTGTTGCATCAGCGTCCAGCGGCGCTGAAGCAGGTTCATCATCATTATCGTCATCAGGTTCCGCAGGAATCGCCGGCGGTTCATCGCGCCGCAGCGTCCGCATCGCCTGCCGCACCGCATCCTGCCGCAGTTTGGCTACGAGCCGGTAATCAACGCGCAACGGGTCTGGAATTGCATATTCAGGATAATCATCAGCCAACCCGGGGCGCAGCGGCACGTTATGTGAAACCGACTCAGCCAGCAGACGCTCAACCTGTTCTGAAAGCAGAAAGTCAATCAAACGGCCTGCTGCCTCCGGATTCGGCCCGCCCGCAACGCGAGCAACGGTGTTGGGAATCAGCAGCGTGCCGACGCCGGCTTCATCAGCTTCTGCGCTGTGGGATGGGTATACCAGTTCAACTTCCAATCCCCGCGCCTGGGCAGCCCACACGTCATCAGTATCGGTCATGCCCACATCCGCTTCGCCCCGCGCCACTGCCTCCACCACGCCCGCATTGCCGCTGGCGAGCAGTCGCGTCTGGTTTTCCGCCAGTCCTTCAAGAAAGGCTGCGTAATAGCCGGGCATGACGTTGCGATCCCAATACGCCTTCATTGCCGCCAGATGCCCGCCTGTTGTGCCGAAACGCGGATCAGCCATCACAAGCCGCCCGCGGAACCGGTCATTGGTCAACGCCATCCATGTCCGCGGCACTTCTTCCGCCGGCACGCGATTGGGCGAATACACAATCACACGCCCGCGCGCAGCAAACCCGTACCACCTGCGGTCAGGATCGCGAAACATCTCCGGCCAGTCACGCGTGGCTTCGGATTCATACGGCTCCAGCACCCCTTCATCAGCCAGTTCAATCGTCATGAACAGTTCCGACGACCAGAACACATCCGCCTGCGGATCGTCTTTCTCCGCCCGCAGACGCTCCACCAAACCGGTCGTCTTTTTCGACTCAATATCGCCCACCATCATCACGCGAATGCCGGTTTGGGCTTCAAACGCCTGAACGACTTCGCGCGCAACATAATCATCGGCTGAAACGTACAGCACAACGCTCGGCCTGTCATCGCCCCGGCAGCCGGTTATGACACTTGTACACGCAGCAAGCATCAATATTGCAACGCGATGGATCAACAGCATGCGCGAGACGCGCGCGCAGCCGCCATCATTATTGTGCTGAGTTTGAAGAAGCGTGGAAGGATGATGCAGCCATTGCCGCATACGTTTCAGCGACGCGATGATTTGAACGTGAAATTCGCGCAAATGTGTCAACCTCCAGCTGCCGATTGATACGGCAATCACGATATCGCGGATCGCATGCATTTGCATAGTGGCGGGCGCAGGCAATGCTGCATGCTCATCACCCGGGAAGCAGCTTTGCACAATATAACTGCGCTGCGCGGTCGCACTGCGTTTACCCGCACGCTGGCCCATCCCCTCACCCACCATGCAGCGTTACTCATCAGCCGGAGCTTCAGCCTGAGGTTGCGGCGAGGACTTTGCGCCCGAATCCGCTTCCAGCGCTTCGGTAAGCTTCTCCAGCTCACCGAAATAATGCTTGATGGCTTCATCATATTTGCGATGCCGCCGCTCTTCGGCCTGCGCTTCGTCAACGCCCTTGCTGGCTTCGCGAATCACCTGCACCAGCTTGGCCTTGGATTCACCTCGAATCTGCTGACCTTGAAAAAGCTGCTTGGCGATGATGTCGCCTTCAACAGTATTGACCGGCGCCTTGACCTCGCGCGTTCCGGTTGGCGTAGGAGCAATGGGCGCTCGCCCCCCTGCACCTTGTCCGCGATTGCCGAATGCGCCGCTCCCCTGCGCCAATTGCTGCAATCCCAGTCCCATGCCAAGTCCCTGGCATTGGCCTCGGCAGGCGCTGGCAGCAGCCCGGGCTTCCTGGAGCAGTTGTTGCAGTTGCTCAAGATTGCTGAGCTGGCTCGCCATCTCCTGCCCAGCCTGTCCGAGCTGGCCAGCCTGTCCTCCCTGCATCGCCTGGGCCAGGTTCTGGCACGCTCCGCCCAACCCCTGACACATCTGCTGGGCCATCTGCTGCGCCTGAGCCATCTGCTGAAGCTGCTGCTTCTGCTGCTCATTGAGGTTTTTACTGTTCTCAATGGCCTGCTGCAGCGCCTGGGGATTCTGCGCCAGTTTGGGGTCCATGCCGGCCTGACGCAACGCGTTCTCCAGCGCCAGTTGCTGCTCCGCAAGCTGCTTGAGCTGCTCAGCGACATTCTGCAACTGCTCAGCAAGCGCCTGTTTTTGCTCCTCGCTGAGCTGGCCGCTTTCCATCTGCTGCATCATGTCCTGCAGCAACTGCTGCGCCTGACTGAAATTGCCGTTGGCAAGCGCCTCGGCAAGCTCCTTACCCGGCCCATCAGCATCGGGTGACTTGAGGTTCTTGAACGCGTTTTCGATTGCCTCAAGGGCCTGACCTTTCTCGCCGCTGATGAGTTCTTCCAGCTTCTTTTCAAGCCGGGTGACCGATTTCAACGCTTCGCGTCGAAACTCATCAGGATTCTTCGGCGCATCGAAATCGGTGCCTTCCTTGGCGATGTCGCCAAGATCGCCAAGCTCTTTGGCCAGCAGCGGTTTTTCCTCGACCAGCTTGACGACTGCCTCAACGCTCTGCTGCGCTTCGTTTTTGGCTGCAATGACGTTGGGGTCCAGTTGCTCTTTGTCGCGGGCAAAGAGGTTCAGCGGATTCAAAAGCGACACCATGATGGCTGCCAACACCACCAGCGGACTGATGTACCAGCCGCGCGGCGCAACGATGGCGAATTTGCGATAGAGCAGTTCCCGCGTGCGAGGATTGCGTGCGGTCAAAACCGCATCTTCAATTGCCGCCTGGGCGAATGCGTCATCGCGTCCCTGACAGTGCAGCGCATTCGAAAGCTTCTCGCGCAGATCCAGCCGCTCGTCCACCACAATCGCAACATGCGCTTCACTTGGCCTGCTGCGCCGCCACAGCACAACCGCCGTCGCCAGCGTCAGAATCGCCAGACCGGGGCCGACCCACATCCACGGTACAAAAGCCTCGCTGGGCAATCTGTCAGCAATCATCAGCGCCAGCGCCACTGCTGCAAACACAACCGCAGCCCCATGGAGGTGGTTCAGAAATGAACTGACCTGCAAGCGACGACTGGCAATCCTGAGCAGCGCTCGAATGTCGTTCACGGCGTTTCCCTCCATAGGGGGACGAAACAGGCTTGATTGAACGGCAGGAGGCAAACTGGCATCGGCCTCCCCTTGCCGCCGACTGCGCCATGCATCATCGGCTTGATGCGCCGAAGCGTATAAACGATTCGCATCAACCGTCTGAGAGCCGAACCGTACAATAGTATGAATGAAAACGCATAACAGGCCAAACTGATTCCCCAGAACAGTATAAGAGCACAGCTCCAGACGTTGCCAAACCTTTAATCGGATATCGCCGGGCCGATGCGTGCGCACCGACTGGGGTCAAATACATAAGGAATTCGTTGATGAACCGCCGTTTTGCAAAGCTGATCGCCTCCACCGCGTTGTTCTGTGTGCTTTTGACGCCTCAAACCGTGCAAACAGCGAACGCCCAGAGCGACAGCGAGCTGCGCCGGCAGAATCAGGCTCTGGCCACACAGGTTCAGGACCTGGAGCGCGAACTTGAGGCGGCTCACGCTCGCATCGCCGAGCTTGAAGCACAGAACGCGCGTTTGCGGCAACAACTGGATGCAGCGCGGTCCACGTCTGATCAATCAACCGCCGCGCCTCCGCTGGAACCAGAAGAGGTTTCAATTGACGAATCCATTCCAACCGCCAGCCCGCGTGCACTGCTCAACGCGCTGGTGCAGCGATATGAGAAGGCAACCGACGGCCTTGAACCGGGAACGCCAGGCGATGCTGCCCGGCGGGCGTACATGCGCACGCTTGAAAACTGGAAGCAGACAGTCGAACGCGAGTTCCGCAGTCTGATCGAATGGCACGTGCAGGCAACCGACTCCCATGCAGCCAATCGGGCACGCTACGTCTCACTGGTCGCGGTCGATCCGGTGACCGGCGTCAAACTCGGACCGCCCTTTGAAGTGCAGCTTACTCGACCGCTTGCTGATCGGCTGGCGGTTCTCGAATCGCGCGGCAAGCTGAGAACGCTCGTGCTGCGCGGCACATTGATTCCCAAGATCCGCATCAACGAACAGCGTGAAACCCGCGGGTCGTTTGACAACCCCCCTTTCATTGGACCGTTTGCAGAATTTGGCTTCAGTATCGATGTGCGCAGTTTAACGCCGGCTGGTTGAAAACGGCCAGAACACCAGCGCTGCAGCAGAAGCAGTCAGTTGAGCGCTTCGATCTGTTCGATGATCGCAGCTTTGGCAGCGTCGATATCCATGGGCAATCGCGCTCCTGCAGCGTGAATATGCCCACCACCTCCAAATCGCTGAGCCAGTTGATTCACATCAATAAAGTCACTGGCCTCAGCATCAGGCGGCGCAGGCTTTGACCGAAAGCTTGCTTTTGTAAGGCCGGGTTCGGTTTGCGAGAGCAAGATCGACACGCGCACTGTCGCCACGACCATCGGCGCGTTTACGAGTCCGGTCATGTCTTCCGCACCGCCGCCGGTGCTGGCAAAATCCTCCGGCCGCAGCAGTTGGATCGCCACCGTGCCATGCCGCACATACTCCAGTGACGCCAGCGCTTTGGCCTGCAGCGCCAGTCGCTGTGGCGTGAAGTTTTCTTCCACCACCTGATACAGACGCGATTTATCCACGCCCGCACGCAGCAAACGCGCAGCTAATTCGAACGCTTCCGCCCCTGCATTGCCGAAACGGAACCATCCGCTATCAGTCGCCAGCCCCACAAATAGCGGCTCTGCAACGCCGCCCACGCCTCCGGTGAGTTCGCATCCCATTTCGTCCAACAGCGCCGCGATGATTGCTGTGGTGGATACCGCCTGCGGCCAGACGATTCGCTTTGATGCAACATCATCGCCGCGCGTGTGATGATCAATTCCGATCACGCGATCATGATGGCGACGCAGCCACGGCTCAAGCGGCTCAAGCTGCCCCCACGCGCCGGTGTCAACCACAATGGCCAGGTCGTATGCATCATCATCCGGATGCTTCTGCTCAACGCGATGAATTGGTGTCTGTCCAGCAATGATCAACAGATTCGGTTCAATCGGCCCCATCAGGTAAATGTCCGCCGACTTGCCTTTATTGCTCAGCGCTCTGCCCAGCGCAAGCACTGATCCCATCGCATCGCCGTCGGGTTTGACATGAGTCGTAATCAGAATGCGATCGGCTGCAAGTATGCGATCAGCGAGTTCCGCAAGTGTGGCGTTGGATTCGTATGTGGTCATGGAAATGATGCAGGGTGCGGTCATCGGTTATCTGATTATCTGTCGACAAAATGCAGTCGTTCAGAACATACGTGCTGCGGAACTCAAACTGTGCTGTGGGTTTTGTGCGCCGAGCTTTGCGCTTTGCCATACCTGCCTGCCAACATCCTGCAGCGCGCAACATCGCGGTGCAGTTGGTCCACCAGCGCATCGACCGAAGCGTATTTCAACTGATCACGCAGCCAGTCGTGAAATTGCAGCGTGACGGTCCAGCCGTAGTCGTTCAGCGGCCCGTTGTAATCAATCAGATGCGCCTCGCATACACGCGGCGAGTTGCCGAACGTCGGCTTGGTGCCCACGCTGATCGCTGCGGCGTACGTTGCCCCGTCGGGCCGGACCGCAACGCCGGCATAAATGCCATCGGCCGGCAGCAGGCAATCGCCATGATCAAGGTTGATTGTCGGAAAACCGATGTCGCGCCCGCGCTGATCGCCTTTGACCACCTGCGCCTGGAGCTCAAACGGCCGGCCAAGCAGAATCGCTGCATCGCGAACACGCCCCTGCGCCAGCAGCCAGCGCGTCATCGAGCTGCTGACCCGCACGATCGACAAATCGCTCAGCGTGACCTCCACCGGATCAATGACGATGGTGCGGTAACCGTAGGCTGTCTCCAGATGGCGCAGTGTTTCCACGTTGCCTGCTCGGCCGCGCCCGAAATGAAAATCCGGCCCTTCCACGATGGCAGCCGGGGCATACTGCTCAGCCAAAGCCGCAACAAACGCCTCGGGCGACTGTCGCAAAAAGTCCTGACTGGGGGTGATTGGGTGAACTTCGTCGGCCCCGGCCTCCAGCAGCCACGTCTTTCGCTGGCTGAACCGTGACAGCCGAGCCGGCGCAGCCTGCGGACGCAGTACGGTCAGCGGGTGCGGCTCAAATACAAGCGCCGCCACGCGGCCAGCCGGACCGACCGCTTCCCGACCCGCGCGAATCAGGGCCAAATGACCTCGATGCACGCCGTCGAAGTTGCCTATGGTTATGGCTATTGTTCTGTCCGACATGAACGCTCACCATAACCATATGGCCGCACGGGGCCAAATTGACCACACCCGTGCATGCAGGAGGTGGAGACCATCGCCATGAGCTCACAGATGCGTGCCAAGTCCATTTCGACAACCCCAGCCAATCAGAACGACCTGAATTCGGTCATCGAGGAATTGGCTGAAAGTTTTCGGCGAACTGCCGAGGCGGTTGTCCCCTGGTTTTACCAGAACATGCCGCCCATGTACTTCCAGGACACCGATCCTGCCACACAACTGGCGCATCTGCGGGCAATCATCGCTGCCAAGGCCTCCGGCCGCCCGCTTGAATTGACGCTCAAGGGTGAGGACAACTCGCAGTGGACCTTTGTGCGGCCGCTGAACTATCCCGGCGTTCTGGCTGAACTTGTCCGTGAACTGCCGCGCGATCGTCCGCTGCGCGCCGCAAAAATCCATACCGCCAATGACGGCCAGCTGGTCATCGACACGTTTGAGTTCGGCGAGGGCGATCCGTTTGACCCCAACGATCCCGAACAGGCGCTCAAGATGGAGCAGACGATGGGCTACGCGGCGATGAACCTGCCGCAGTGGTCGGCCGAGAGCGTGCGCGACTACTTCCACCGCTGCACCGCCGACTATGTGCTCACCGTCACGCCGCTGCGCATGTGCAGCCATTGGGAGCTGTATCGACAGGTCAGGGGAACCGACGGCACGGCAGTGCGGTTGGAGCAGGAATCCGATCCCACGCTCTCACGCATTGTCGTGGCTGCGGGCAACGTCACCACTCGCACCATGCTCGAACGCGTCGCCACGCGGCTCAGCCGCTCCGGCATCAACATGCATCGGGCGTACCTGGATGTGATCAACGACGGGAAAAACGGCACCATCACCCTTCTGGGGTTTGTCGTGCATCGCCCTGCAACCGAAGGCAGTGGGCCGATCGATCCCGAAAGCGAGCTGTGGAAGGTCGTTCGCCGCGACCTGCTGCGCCTGAAATGGATCGATCAGCGCACGCTGGACCTGGCTTATCGCCATCCCGATCTCAACCTCACTCGCGCAGAAATCATCACTGGCCTGTGCGATCTCATTCACCAGGTGCTGGTGAAGACGAATCCGTATGCGTTCACTCCCGACCGCATCGCCAAGCTCGCAGAACGCAACCTCCCGCTGGCGACAACCGTCGCCGATCTGTTCCTGCATCGTTTCGATCCCGACAAGCCGCTTGATGATGACGCTTTTGACGCTCACTGCAAAGCGATTCTGAAGGACATCGATCAAAGCGTCGACGGCGAAGACGCGCGTGCCGTCTTGAAGAAGATGATCGAAGCCGTTGGCGCCGTGCTGCGCACCAACGTCTATCTCGAAGACCGCTGGAGCCTGGCCATGCGCCTTGATCCGGCGTTCCTCGCCACCGAAGAGCGATCGGAACTGCCGTTCGGCGTGTTTTATGTTCATGGCCGGTCGTTCAACGGCTTCCATATCCGCTTCCGCGACATTGCCCGCGGCGGCGTGCGTGCGATTCGCACCACAGGTGCGGAACAGTTCGCCAGGGAAGCCGAGCGCCTCTACGACGAAGCCTACAACCTCGCATTCGCGCAGCAGCTCAAGAACAAAGACATTCCTGAAGGCGGTGCGAAGGCTGCCATTCTCATCACCCCTGAGGGCCAGCTTCAGCGCAGCGTCAAAGGATTCGTCGACGGTCTGCTGGATCTGATTACCCCGGATCACGAAACGCGCAAGCGCATCGTCAACCGCTTCCCGCACGAGGAGATTCTCTACCTGGGGCCAGATGAAAACATCACCCCACAGCTCATCGAGTGGATCGTTGACCGTGCCCGGCGTCGCGGCTACGGCCTGCCGAACTCGTTGATGAGCTCCAAGCCCGGCGCAGGCATCAACCACAAGGAATACGGCGTCACCAGCGAGGGCGTCAACGTGTACCTTGGCGTTGCGCTTCGCGCGGTGGGCATCGATCCCACTTCGCAACCGTTCACCATCAAGATCACCGGTGGCCCGGACGGCGACGTGGCTGGCAACATGCTCAAGATTCTTGACCGAGATTACGGCGAGAACGCACGAATCCTCGGCATTGCCGACGGCAGCGGCGTGGGCGAAGACCCCGATGGCCTCAATCACGCCGAACTGCTGCGGCTTGCCAAAGCGTCGCTGCCCATCAGCAACTTCGACCGCACCAAGCTTGGGCCGCGCGGCCGCATCGTCACCCTGCAGGAGCCCAACGGCGTGCAGCTCCGCAATACGCTGCACAACCGCATCGTTGCCGACGCTTTCGTGCCCTGCGGCGGACGTCCCAACGCCATCAACGAAAAGAACTGGCGCGATTATCTCCAGCCCGACGGCACCCCGAGCAGCAAGGTGATCGTCGAAGGCGCCAACCTGTTCCTCACGCCCGAAGCACGCACCCAGCTTTCTGATTGCGGCGTGCTGATTTTCAAGGACAGTTCCGCCAACAAATGCG
Organism: uncultured Isosphaeraceae bacterium; assembly: GCA_964575335.1. GTDB lineage: Bacteria > Planctomycetota > Phycisphaerae > Phycisphaerales > SM1A02 > CAZNPU01. The sequence goes on from CAZNPU010000031.1 coordinate 26,747, forward strand.
GCGTGATCTGCTCCAGCTACGAAATCAGTGCGAGCATGCTTCTCAGCGATGATGAATTCCTGAAGATCAAGAATCGCTTCGTCCAGGAAGTGATCGTGAAGCTGCGTGATTTCGCTCGGCGCGAAGCTGAACTGCTGGCCCGTGTGCATCACCATCGGCCGCAGATTCCGCTGCCCGAGATCAGTGTTCGCCTCAGCCGCGCCATGATTCGCACTTCTGATGCCATCGAGGCAGCGATGGATCGTCTCGAAGCCGACAACCCCGAGATCATGCGCGAGTTGGTCCTCGAGCATCTGCCTGCATCACTAATTGAAGCCGTCGGCGATCGCTTATGGACCGACATGCCCAAGCCATATCTCAAGTGGCTCATGGCCAAGTCGCTCTCCGGCCACATCATCTATCGCGAAGGTTTCGAATACCTCGAATCCATGCCGATGGCCGCTATCGCTGACCTCGCGGTGCGCTACCTGCGACTGGAACTCGAGCGCGCGAAGCTGGTGGAAGAAGTCCAGGCGTCAGACCTCCCCAACCGCCAGCGCATTGTCGAACTGCTCGACGAAGCAGGCATTCTCTCAACACTGGAGTAATTCCAAGCCGCCACACCCGGGTCTGCCGCCATCGATCACAGATGGCGCAGACCCGGGAAGAAGCGGTTTATCGCTTCAAACCCCGGCTTGAAGACGCATCAAGCTCTTTCATCGCACAGCGCAATCTCAGCGTGGGCAATGCGCCAACGACATGGCGCACCTTTACGTTTGCGCTGCGGATTTGGCTGCCTGTTCCTTCTGCGCCGATGGTGCACAGAACTGTTCGCGGCTGAGCCCCAGAAACTCCAGCGCATTGTCAGCGAGCAGTTTCTGCTTGCAGCTTGGCGAAAGATCGGGCATTGATTCAATCAAGCTGCCCGGCGTCAGCTCGCCCAGCGGGAACGGATAATCGCTGCCCAAGGCAACGCGGTTCTCGCCCATGAGCTTGATGAGATACCGCAGCGCATCCGCGTCATGCACAAGCGAATCAACGTAGAACCGGCCGAGATACTCGCGCGGGTTCACATCGTTGTCAGCTGCGCAGAGATCGGGCCTCGCTTCAAAACCATGCGCGATGCGGCCGATGGTATGTGGAAACGAACCGCCGCCGTGGGCAAAGCAGATGCGCAGCTTGGGAAGTTTCTCGAGCACGCCGCTGAAGATGAGCGAGCAGATCGCCAGCGCGGTTTCCGCAGGCATGCCCACCAGCCACGGCATCCAGTATTTTTTCATGCGGTCCTGGCCGAACATTTCCCACGGATGCACAAAGACCGCTGCGCCAAGTTCCGCAGCAGCTTCAAAGATCGGAAAGAACGTCGGATCATCCAGATTCATGCCGTTGACGTTCGTGCCGATCTGCACGCCCACCAACCCCAGGTGATTCACACATCGCTCCAGTTCCTGGATGGCCAGCCGCGGCAACTGCATGGGAATCGTGCCCAGCCCGACGAAACGATGCGGAAACGCAGCGCACACGCCGGCAATGTGGTCATTGAGCAGCATCGACAGATCAAGCGCATCACCGGGTCTGGCCCAATAGCTGAACATCACCGGCACGGTCGAAAGCACCTGCACGTGCACGCCGGCTGCATCGCATTCTTCGATTCGCTTGTGCGGATCCCAGCAGTTGGAGGCGATTTCGCGGAAACTGTGATCGTCGATCATCATGCGCGCGCAGCAGGGCTTGTAGTGCTCCAGCCGCACCCACCCGCCATAGCCGTAACGCTCGCGCAAGTCCGGCCATCGCTCCGGCAGGATGTGCGTATGCAGGTCGATTTTGAGCGGCGAAGGGGTCATGGCTTTCAATACGACTCGGCCGACACAATCCGATTCGGCAACAGCAGTGAACGTATCGCCGCTGTTCATCGTACCCGAACCGGGCGGAGAATGCTCCACTGTTTGTCGCAATCACCCACAACGTGCTTCACAGGCGACACGTGGTGACTTATGGTGGTGACCATATTGTATGCCGCTTTCGAAACAATTCTCGAAACAGTCGCGGCGCTCGACGCCTTGTGTGAAGTGAGGATGACTGATGCAGGACGTCCAATCGTCAATTGATGCCGGCCAGGCTACTGGCGCGAATGGAGCGCCCCCGCCGCCAAGCGAATTTGAACTCTCATTGGCCAACTGGGTTGCGCAGTATTTGCCCGAACATCCGCTTGCAGCTGCGGGAACCTCGCTGGCGATTGTGATCGCTGTTGCGCTGGTGATTCATTTTCTTGTGCGGCATGTCGCACTGCGGATGGTGACTTCGGTCATCAAGCGCAGCCCGACGTGGTGGGACGACGTGCTGGTTCAGCACAAGACGCTGCATCGAATCGCGCCGATCGCACCGCTGCTGGTGTTCTATCGCGGCGTTGCGCTGGTGCCGGGATTCAGCCCGGAACTGATCAGTTTCTTCCAGCGCATCACGATGGCGACGATGGTGATCGTGGCAGTGGGCAGTTTGAGCGCGCTGCTGACCGCCATCAACGACATTTACTGCCGCTATCCCGTCTCGCGCGGCCGGCCCATCAAGGGTTACCTGCAGGTGGTGAAGATCATCGCCTTCATCGCAGCCGGCATTATCGCGATCGCCACGCTCATGGATCAGTCGCCGCTGTTTTTCCTCAGCGGCTTGGGCGCGATGACGGCGGTGATTCTGCTGATTTTCCGCGACACGCTGCTGTCGCTGGTGGCGGGCATTCAGCTCACCACCAACGATCTGATCCGCGTTGGTGACTGGATCGAAATGCCGCAGTTCAACGCCGATGGCGACGTGGTGGACATCTCGCTGAACGTGGTGAAAGTGCAGAACTGGGACAAAACCGTCACGGTGATTCCCGCGCACAAGTTCCTGGAGCACTCGTTCAAGAACTGGCGCGCCATGTTTGAAACCGGCGGGCGGCGGATCAAGCGTTCAATTTACATTGACATGAACACCATCCGCTTTCTCACGCCCGATGAAATCCGCAAGTTCTGCCGCTTTCTCGTGCTCAAGCAGTACATGCAGCAGAAAGTTCAGGAACTGGACGAATACAACCGCACACAAGTGCCTGCGGAAATGGCTGACATTCTCGCCAACGGCCGGCACCTTTCCAACATCGGCACGCTGCGCGCGTATATCGCCGGTTACCTCAGGCGGCATCCGAAGATTCACCAGGAACTGACGTTTCTGGTTCGACAGCTGCAGCCCACGCCGCACGGACTGCCGCTGGAGATTTACGTCTTCACCAACGACACCAAGTGGGCAAACTACGAATCGATTCAGGCGGATATTTTCGATCACATCCTCGCCATCATTCCCGAGTTCGGTCTGCGCGTCTATCAGGAGCCGGCGGGGAGCGATCTTGCGCAATTGGGCAGCAGCTTTCAGCCGCTTCGCAACCAACAACAACTGACGGCTGCATCAACTGCAGCCAATGGGCATGAGGAGTCGTGAGCATGAAGCACCGTCGCCTTATCGTCGTCATTGCAGTTGCTCTGAGCGTTGCAGCGCTCACTGGTTGCCGCTCAGGCGCTTCGCAACAAAGCAGTGAGTCACTGCACCTGCTCGACAACCGCAGCGCCGTTGTCGAGCCGCTTCGATTTGATGATGATGCCAAGGCAGTCGTATTCCTCTTCACGCGCGAGGACTGCCCGATCTCCAACCGATACGCACCGGAAGTGCGGCGACTGTACGAACAGTTCGCCCCCCAAGGCGTGCGGTTCTGGCTTGTGTATCCCGATCCGGAAATTACGCCCGAAATCATCGCAACGCACATCGAGGAATTCGGCTATCCCTTCGGCGCACTGCGCGATCCGAGGCATGAACTGGTCAAAAAAACCGGCGCGACGATCACACCCGAAGCAGCGGTGTTCATCGCTGACGGCACGATGGTGTATCGCGGGCGAATCGACGACCGCTTTGTCGATTACGGCAAAGCGCGCGTAGCGCCCTCATCGCGCGAGCTGCACGATGCGCTGCAGGCGATTGTCGAAGGGCGACCCGTCCCTGTCGCCACAGCCCCGGCTGTGGGATGCCTGATCGACGATCTGCGATAAAGCCGCATCAGACCAAAACCTCGCCGTTTTGCGAGGCAGCCTTCGCCGCAATCACGCTTGTGCTGTTCGTCACGCTTCGCGCTCAATCTTCACCGTCGGCTCGAATGTGATCTTCTTGATCGGTTTCGCCTTCGTCACACGCGTGCCGCAGTTCTTGCAGACGCTCAGTTCAGGATCGGCCCAGAACTCCTCCATCGCGCGGCTGAAGTGATCGACGATGTCGGCGCAATCAAACTCAAGATCGTGCACCAGCGCGTGGCAGTTCTCGCAATAAAACTGCAGGTGCTCGGTTTCGCCCGGCGGGCGGCGACGCTCAACGACAACACCGATCGTATTCGGCGGACGCGTTGGGGAATGCGGCACGTTGCCGGGGATGAAGAACGTTTCGCCTTCGCGCACCACGACATCCTTGATCGCCCCATCTTCGATGATGCGAACCACGATGTCGCCTTTGAGCTGATAGAAATACTCCTCGGAGTTGGTCACGTGAAAGTCGTTGCGCGCATTCGGCCCGACGATCACCATCACAAAGAAATCCTCGCCGTCGTAGAGATACTTGTTGCTCACCGGCGGCTTCAGCTCGTGACGATGCTGCTCGACCCACTTCATCAGGTTGATCGGCGGCATGCATCGTGCGGTCGGCGCAGGCGCGGTTCCGGCGCTGTTGACGCTTTCTGTAACAGACTGTTGAGTCATGATGCGACCTCCTTCGAGATGGCTGGCTGATCAATCCTAACGCGCCGAAGGCGAATCGTCAGGAGCCTTGTTCGATTTCAGTGCGCCGACGGTAAATCGCTCATCCGCCACCACCGTCCGGCCGAGCAACGCGCGTGTGGCGGGCTGCAACTGGTCAGTTGCTGCGAACCAGGCGCGAATGATCTGCACTTCGCCCACCCGCAGGCACAATTGCCCGTTGCTGCTGCGCTGCACAATGCCGAAAAGTTCAAGCTCCAGCGGTTCCGGCTCAGCAAGCAACGCGTCGTAGACGAGGCTGCCTGGCGCAAGCACTGCGATCAAATCGCCGGCCGGAGGCAATTCCCATTGCAGGTTGCCCGCCGCATCGCGCATCGCACTGCCGAAAAATCGGGCGCGAATCGGATGATTTGCGCGACCGGCCACCGTATGCAACGTCTCGCCAGTGATGAGCTCATAAGTCTGCGGCGCTGCAGTCTGCTCAATTCTGTTCGATGCGCTGATGTCATCGTCGCCGGTTTCTTCACTCGCAACAGCCGCTGGCGATGCTGGGGCGTCAGCAGACGCAGCAGTCGGCTCGACCGCCGCTGCAATGGTTGCGCCATCTGCGCGGCTGGCGTCGATTGTCTTACTGGAAATCTCCTGGCCGAACATGCCGCTGAGCCATGCGGTGAGAATCACGCCTGCAGCAAAACCGACGCCGACACCACCCCACAGCAGCGTCTTGTTGCGGGCAACCGATGCGCTCCGCCGCGCATGTGCAACTTCACCAACATGAAAACGCAGCTTCGTTGAACCGATCTGGATCACATCGCCATCGCTGAGCGTTTGTCGCTGCACGCGCCGCCCGTTTACCTTCGTGCCGTTGCGGGATCCCAGATCGTGTATGCAAAAACCCTCGCCGGATTTTTCAATAACGCAGTGCCTGCGGCTGATGTCCGGATCGTTGATCACGATGGCGCTGTCGGGGTGCCGACCAATCGCTGTGGCGAAGTCATCCAATTTCGCCCGCGACACCACGCCGGTGGTTTTGATCTCCAGGTACGCCATCACGCAGTCATCTTGATCTTCTCAGCGTCGAAGTCAATGCTGTTGAGCCGTATGGCGGCCACGCCTTCATTTCATCATCAGCGCGATCAGCGGGCATTGCACGGCAGCAGACGGACCGGGCGTTGCACTTTGAGCCATCGATTGATTCGCGGTCACTCTCGCATGTTCGTGGTGCTGATCGACTGGCTTCGCACCAGGAGCGTCATGGCGTCGGTTCTGATACAGCGGGGCTGCTGCGCATAGTGTAACACGTGCCGTCGGCTTCTATCCGGTTTCAGAAGATCGTGTGCAGCAGCAGTGCCGCATGGCAGCGATCGGCTGCCAAAGAAAAAGCCCCTCTCGAACCGTTCGAGAGAGGCTGGAAGTAAGGAATGGCCTCATTCAAAGGAAGCGACGCATCATCAACCAGACCAAGGTCAGCCCCGCATGCTGCACATATGACGCGGCAACCACACTGGAAAAGTCCACGTTCTGGCAGGTGATCGGTCCCGTTGCTGAACCAACCGGCTCAATGCTGCCCCACAGGGAATAAAAATAGACCGACGATGAGCATCTCCTCCTCCCCTTGCGCCTTGTGGCACATGCCCCACGCTGTTCAATGTAGCATGAAGTGCATCAGGTTGCCAGAATGAATTATCAGAAATTTGCAGTCGCCGCCTCCATGCCCCGTGCAGCGTATACAGGTCCTGTAATCCACAAAGCCGGCGTCTGGAAAACGCTGAATGAAATCGCTTTCCAAACTCTACTCTCTATCTGCAGTGAATTATGCCGTTTGCAGCGATGGGGCGATCATTGCAGGCGACATCGCACAAATTGCCGCAGCACACCAATTGGCACAATCACTGCCAATGACCGCCTGACTGCTGTGATTCCCTCGCTTGGCCGCACCAGGGCCATTCCATCAGCCGATACCAGCTTCATCAGACGTGGGGACGGCGGACAATTCGAGGAGGCGAGGATGACGATGAGGCTTGGACAAGTGCTGGTGGCCAAAGGCGTACTGACTGAGGCGCAGGTTGACACGATCCTGCGCAAACAGCAGCACACCGGCAAACCATTCGGCCTGCTCTGCGAGCAGATTTTTGGAATTGATCCAGAGCAGATAGAACAGGCCTGGGCGGTGCAGTATGCCGAATTGACCCGCCGGATCGACCCCGCGCAGGAAGCGATCGACCCGCATGCGCTGGAACTGGTGACGCGGCGTCAGGCGTGGCAGTTTCGCGTCTTGCCGATTCGTTTCGACGACGGCGAGTTGATGATGGCCACCACTTCACGCCACCTTCGTCGCGCCTTGCGCTTCGCCACCAACGTCATCGGCGTGCCTGTCTATCTCGTGCTTACCTCAGCCGAAAAGCTTGGCGAGGCGTTATGCCGCTATTACCCGTTGCCGGGAATGACCGTTCAAGCGGTGGATGACGACGCAATGGATATGGTGCTTGGCGACCCCATCTGGCAGCAGAACGGCAACCGGGCGTACCGCCGCCAGACCGGCACATAAGCCGCGACAGGTCCCCAAAACGCGAAGCGACCCCGCAGAGGGGTCGCTTTGAATGCATGGTGGTAATGGCGAGAGCCGGACTTGAACCGGCGACACCCGCATTTTCAGTGCGGTGCTCTACCAACTGAGCTATCTCGCCCCAGCGTCCAGCATGATAGCACGATTGCCCGATTTGGCGAGTCCAGCTGGTGACGCCTTGATGAAAATCTTGCCGTCGCCCGGTCTGCCCCTCCACGCGGCGTCTCCACCCCCGCCACATAGCCCCGGCCCCGGTAAGCCCCATGCCCAAGTCCAAACTCACCGAGCCAGCCATGCCACCCACCTCAGCAGGCCCAGGCCGCATTCACTCGCCCAGCCCGGTAATGGCAAAAGGAAACTGCAACGTGTCCGTTTCGCAGCCTTGTGCATTGGCGATGACGCTCTCGGACTGGGCATAATTGATGGCAGCCCCAGCCGGACGCCAGATCGCACGCGGGACGGCATTGTCGCGCGATCTTGCTGCATTCAGTCGGTCCGCCAACCAGTTGCGCAGCGGGCGGTTGCCGATGTAATTGCGAAACGACGGCAGCGCTGGCGAGCACGGCTGTTCGTTGCGCCGCTTCAAATCTGCAAACAGGCGGCGAACAAACAGCGTCGCCTCGATCTCATCCTGTGTGCCGCGGCATCGACGGATCAGCGCTCGCTCGTACCGCTCAACCAAGTCAGCCCATGCCAGGCCAACCTGATCCACACACGCTACCGCATGCACAAGGTCATCAATGTATACAACCGACCGCATCAGCAGCCGCCGATTGACCTGCCGAGCCTGCCACAGATGCAGCAGCAGCCGTTCGAATGTCACGCCATAGCGTGCAGCCGACTCCGCTGCATGGGCGAAGTACGCGCAGCGCAGCTTCGCCAGTGAACGCGTGCGTGTTGCGCCTGCGGCGCGTCGCGTCAACAGCAGTTTCTCCCGATGTGGATATTGACTCGCCATGGGTCTCCCTACCGTTGCGATCCGATCAGGCTGTGGAGTGTAATCGGAACTTGTGCAGCATCAAGGCAGGAAATGCAACGAACTCTGCGCTGATGCGTGCGCGATGCGCCTTGTGCGTGCAATACTGTCAGTCGATCATGCTGCGCATCAAGGCGCGTCGTTTGACAAATCATGATCAAGTTCCGATAGCACATGTATCAGCGTCAATCATTCTGAAATGGCTGCAGCGGTCAACGCTGTACAATGCCCGCACAAAACTGCAGCGCGAATTTCTACGCGCACCAATCAGGATACCGCCGCGCGATCAACACTGCATGGTCAAGGCTGCAAGGACGCGCTGCGCAGTGCCTTATCCACACGCAGCGCTTCACAAACAACTCGCCGCTGCTTGTCTGTCTACAGCGCAAGCTGCTCGCGAATGTTTTCTACGATGCGCTGCGGCGAATCGTGCGCATTGACCACGACGGCGCGCCTGGGCGGCTCAAGCGTTTCAAACTGACTGGCCAGCAACTCAGGCGGCATGAAGTGCCCCGACCGTTCTCGCAGCCGCGCTTCGATGCGATCGAACTCACCCTCAAGATAGATGAACCGCACACGCGGATCGCCGCCCGCCAGTCGCTGTCTGGCCGCACGCGTAAGCGCTGAACATGCCAGCACCACATGCTCGCCCTGGTGCAGCCACTGCTGGATATATCGGGCCAGCGTATCCAGCCACGGCTGGCGCTGCTGCTCGGTCAAAGGTTCCCCGCGGCGCATCTGTTCAATGTGCGTTGCTGGATGATCGTCATCGGCATCATGAAATCGCCAGCCGAGTTCGGATGCCAGCAGACGCCCAACGGTCGACTTCCCGCTGCCGCTCACGCCCATCACGATGAGGACCATGCACATGAAAAAACAGAGGGTGGAAAGGTGTGAGATGCAGGGCGTGAAGCGCGAGGCATCGGATGCTCAGCGTCAGGCGCCGGGTATTGAGCGCGTGTGTTTGCTGCCTGATGCTTCCTGTCTGCCGCTTGTGTGTATCTTGAAATCGCCCAGGAGATTCCGCTTGACGTCGCGCAGCGCAGGAAAGTGCGTGCGCCAGTCGCGCAGGGCTGCAAGATCCAGTTCAGCGGTCAGCACTGCCGGTTCGTCGCCGCCTTCAGCCAGCACTTCGCCTTTGGGTGAGACGATGATCGACCCGCCAGCATATCGCAGCAGCGGATCGCTGCCGGTGCGATTGGCCGCGACCACGTAGGCCTGATTCTCGATCGCCCGCGCAATCGCCAGAGTGCGCCAGTGGTGCTGCCGCGCTGCAGGCCAACTCGCACCGATGGTGAATATCTCTGCTCCATTGAGCATTGCCAATCGCCAAAGTTCGGGAAAGCGAAGGTCATAGCAGATCAGCGGCGCGATGATCGCATCGCCGCAGTGAACGAGAAGCAGATGGTCGCCCCCGCCATAATGTTCAGCTTCCTTCCCATAGCTGAAGGGATGGACCTTCTGATACTCGCCCAGAACGGCTCCATCGGGCGCGATAATGGCAGCGCAGTTGCGGCCCTGACGGTGGTCGCGATCGCCGCGATCGTGCTGCTGACGCTGATTTTCTTCAGACTGATGCGTGCTCTCACGTCGGGCATAGCCCGCCTGCACGTAGATTCCGAACCGCTGAGCGAGGTTCTGCGCCCAGAGAAGCGAGCGGTCATCCACGATGCGGTCGAGGTTCATGCTGAAGCCGGTGTCGCCGAGTTCAGGCAGCAGCACAAACGTGCCGGGCTGGATGCCAGCCTCATCGAGCATGCGTTCGATGATCGCGTGATTGGCGGGCTTGTCTTCCCAGACGATGTCGAATTGCACGAGAGCGAAACGCATAACGACAGTGTATCTCCATGACCGATTGCAAGAACGCTGGCCCTTGCCGGGGCTGTTCTCAGCGTTTGTGCAAGCCGGCCGAGATGCATGAACTCGTGCGTTCTGGCGGGAAGCTTCACGCACATTGCGTACAATGAACGCTGATGACACCCCACCAGCCTGATCGTCGCGTCGCTCGTCTCGCACTTGAAGATGGAACCGTTTTCACGGGTCTGGCATTCGGTGCATGCGATCCGCCTGTGACATCTGCGGGCGAAGTGGTGTTCAACACCGCCATGACCGGCTACCAGGAAGCGCTGACCGATCCGAGCTATGCGGGCCAGATTCTGACGATGACCGCCCCGATGATCGGCAACTATGGGGTGGCGGAAGAGGATATCGAATCGGCTAAGCCGCAGGTCGCAGGATTTGTCATTCGCGAACTGGCGAGGCTGCAGTCGAACTATCGAGCGGTTGGCGATCTTTCCACCTGGCTCGCCAAGGCCGGCGTATTGGGCATTGAAGGCATCGATACCCGCGCGCTGGTGCGAAAGCTGCGTACCTGCGGCGTCATGCGGGGGGTGATCAGCTCTGATACAGAAAAAACTGACGCCCAACTCGTCGAAATCGCCCGCACAAGCCCGACGACAACCAACTGCAATCTTGCTGCTCACGTCAGCCCGCGCGATGCAACCGACTGGACCCAGGACATGGGCCAGTGGCGTCTGCCCCACCAGGCAGAATCATCATCAAACAAAAACAATGAGCCTGACCGGGTTTTTCGAGTCGTCGCGCTGGATTGCGGCGGTAAATGGAATATCTACCGCCACCTGGCGGAGCGGCGATGCGCTGTGCGAGTGGTGCCGTATACAACCACCGCAGCGGCCATTCGCGAAATGAAACCCGACGGGCTGTTTATCTCCAACGGTCCCGGCGATCCGGCGGCCGTGGAAGAAACCGTGGTGACGCTGCGCGAAATCGCCGGTGAAATCCCAACCTTCGGCATCTGTCTCGGCCATCAGCTTCTGGCTCTGGCGCTTGGCGCAAAGACGTTCAAGCTCAAATTCGGCCATCGCGGC
>CAZNPU010000032.1:0-22302 GCA_964575335.1 uncultured Isosphaeraceae bacterium
CTCGCTGACGTTCCCATTTTCTTTGACACGAACCAATATTGGGACGGTTCCGGCAAGGTTATTCCCGGTAAAGAGCGAAGCGGCAATACATGCAGTCGATGAACCGATGCGTCAGATACAACTTGTTGCATCATGTGATGCGCGGAGGACAACATGAAGATGGTGGGTCATCGCATTGTGGCGTTCAACTCGTGGCTGCTCGCACTGGTTGTAGTGGCAGCGGGCGCATCTGCTGCACCGGACTCGCCGCAGCGCCCGATGCGCCGAAATTTGCGCCCGTCGCTGAGGCGAGCGACTACTTCGGTCCGGTGACGATTGCGCGTTGGGCCGGAGCGCTGGCGATCTCGGACGATTCCGGGCCGTTTGAACTGCATTGGATCGAAGCCAACTACTCGGACTACGACGTTGAGCTGTCACGAAGCAAACTCGCCGATCAGGGCGAGTTTGCAGCCGTGCTGCTGTTGCCGGAGCATTCAATCCCGCTCCTGGGCAAGCGGCGCGGTCACTCGCATATTCAGCTTGTCGATACCGCGCTCATCATCGAGCCGGACTGCATGCGCAAGCCATGGCGGGAGTTCGTCGAATGCGTGAAGCAACTGAATCTCGAAGGCGGCATGGACACCGCCGCGCAGCGCGTGCTGCGCCTGAAGTCGCCGGATGGACTGCAGATCGACCTATGCCTCAGCGAGAACCATGCTGCGCGTTTGAAATTAGAGCAGGCAAAGCCAGCAGTGCTGATCGAGCAAGCGCCGACTGACGCCGCCGCCGTTTGCCTCACGTGGATCGGCGCAATGCGAGACCTGAGCGACGACATACTTGACTTCCGGGTCATTACGTTGCAGTCAGGCCAAGGCAAGGAACTGGCACGGGAATCAAACAGCAACTCACCCGAGCCATCTACAGCGGCATCGCCGATGGTCGCGATTGTCACCAGCCGTTTCCGCAACCGCCGATTGGAGGGCGATGTGCCGCCGGGTTGTCCCTGGCAATCGCGCGTGAGCTTTGCGCACACGCGTCAGGGCATGGAAGCCGCGCAGATCGACTGGTACAACGGGCAATTCAACGAGGAAGCATCGGCCATCATTCAACGCGCCACCGGCGCAACGCTGACAAAGGAACAGTTCTTCAGCGCGATCGATGCGACCTTTGGCAATCGCGAAAACGCTGTGCGCAGTTGCTGCGCGCTCCCGGAGGTCATGCACATGACCTTCGTTTCTGCGCCAAGCGCCGAGGGTGAGCGATTCATCGGCACAGAGCGTGGCATGAAAAGTTCGACCGCAGCATGAGTCGAATCAGCACGCGGGTATGGCGGATTACGCCGCCTTCACCCCACGCCGACACCTGCGAAATCAACTGGACGATCAGTTACATTCCAACTGCTGACAATTCGTTCGAGCAGCACTTCTTTGATGGCTTTCCGCTCACGCTGGTGCGGCTGCCTTTCGCCTCTGAATCTGACGACGATTCAAATTGATTGACAGATAACAGCGCATGGTGAGCGTGCGCGGTATGCGACGACAGTTGCGAACCACGTTCCGAGGATATGGTGCGCGATGCGTGATCAGTGTGATGTCTGTTCTGCAACTGCTGCAGCAATTCTCACTCAGGCAACCGTATTCCAAAAAACCGCTCTGCGTTGGCGTCGAGTTGCTGTTCGAATTCAACCGGATCGACGCCACGCAGTTCCGCCAGCCTGCGGGCGACATGAACGACGAACTTGGGTTCGTTCGGCCTTATTTTGCGCATCGGCTCAGGCGTAAGAAATGGAGCGTCAGTTTCAACCATGATGCGATCGCTCGGCACAAGCTTTGCGGCCTGCGCGACTTCCGGTGCGTTAGCGAACGTCACCACGCCGGTGAAACTGATCCACGCGCCGAAGTCCAGCACCCTTCGCGCATCGTCCGGCGAGCCGGTAAAGCAATGAAACACATAACGTGATGGATCAAATGGCGCAGCGCGAAACACCGCAAGCAAATCATCAAATGCTTTGCGGCAATGAACCACAATCGGCATGTCAAAGCACGATGGGTCTTCGGCCCGGCATGATTCAATGAACGCAAGCTGCTCTTCCAGAATCGCATCCTGCACGGCGCGCGGCGGATGATCGTAATGGTTGTCCAATCCAAGTTCGCCCCACGCAACGCACTTCGGTTCGCTGGCGACTTGTTTGACGTTGGCCCAGTCGCGCGGTTCGTCGGCATACAGCGGATGTATGCCGGCGGTACACCAGAGGTTTTCGTGCGCAGCAGCAAGTGCAGCGGCCTGGAGGCAATCTGCGGACGTGGTGGACACGGTGATCGCGCCGCGGACGCCGGCCTGGCGAGCGTCATTGAGTATCTGAGCTGTGCGGCCGGCGAACTCCTTGAACGTGAGATGGCAGTGCGTGTCGATCATGGCGCGATCCGCTCTCAGTGCGAGCAGCAGGGGGCAAATACCGAAAAGAAGATGCAAAGGCTATCAGCAATTGGTCTCAGGCAGGCGAGCAGCAGGGGGTGATCGAGCGATTGCCGTGGCATGATTGCCGAATTGCGCCGCGCTGTGACTGCCTTTATTTGGTGATTTCTAAAAAGGCGGCAAAGCGATTGCGAGCGTCTCGGCTTTGGTGTTGGGGATAAGTTGGGGATGAATTGAGCGTGGCTCCTAGGCTGTGCGAATGGCCAGAGGCGGCTGCTGCAGCGTCCCTAGGCCCAAATAGGGCGGATTCCCGGTTTCGATCCGCGGGATGCGGGTTGCGGTTGGGGCTGGCAAGGGTATGATCCGCCCCAAGAGCGGAAAACGCCTTGGCGAACCGGCCCGACCTGATGGCTCGGAGGGCAGGTATCGCGTGTGCGGCAGGTGCGCTGCATTGTCTGAGCTGGCGGTTGCAGCGGCCCGCTCGGTACATGTCGGCCGGGGATGACAGAATTGTGGAGATGGATTCAGCACGCCACGGTTGAGTTGACCTGTTGCGGCGGTTCGGTTAGCATCCCGACGCAGCACATTGTGAAAAAAGGCACAGACCCATGGGCCGCTACCATTATGTGTTCCCAAAATGGAGCAACATGCTCCTTCCGGTGGCATTGATCGCAGGGCCGATCGTGCCGCTGTATGTCATATACGTCGTGGCGTTCGGTTTTAGTCCCTGGACGACCGACGTGGGCTACGCGCCTCCGCAGCCTGTGCCATACAGTCACGAGTTGCATGTAGGACAACTAGGTCTTGATTGCCGCTACTGCCACAACACCGTGGAGTACAGCGATCAGGCCTCGATTCCGCCCACCCAGACGTGCATGAACTGCCATACGCAGATTCGCCGCGACAGCCCTCAGCTTGTGCCGCTCTGGCACAGCTACGAAACGGGCGAGCCGGTGATGTGGCGGCGTGTGCACGATCTTCCCGACTATGCCTACTTCAGCCATGCTGCGCACGTCGCCCGAGGTGTCAGCTGCGTTGAATGTCACGGTCGCGTTGACAAGATGGAAGTGGTGACGCAGCAGAAACCGTTGAGCATGAGCTGGTGCCTGGAGTGTCACCGAAATCCTGAACCAAACCTGCGCGATCCGAGCCTGGTCACCCAGCTTGGCTGGGGCGTTGACCGGACCATGGAACAGCGCATTACGGACGGTCAGTTCTGGCGCGACGCCAATCATCTCAATCCTTCGCAGGACTGCTCGGTATGCCATCGATGAATCAGCCTGAAAGCGATCAGCAGCGCGCCGCGGCCGACAATCACCGATCGCCGTGCTGCGATCATGGCAGCGCTCACGGCCAAAGCGGCGCTGATGCCTCGTGTGTCAATACAAGTGCAAATACAGCAACAGTTGCAGCCAATGTCAACGGCAACGGCAGTGCAGCAAAAACGGGCAGGGCATATTGGCGCAGTCTTGATGAATTGGCCGACACGCCCGAGTTCCGCGAAGCGGTCTTCCGCGAATTCCCCGCCAGTGCGACGGAGATGCTCAACTCTGCCGACCGGCGGCAGTTTCTGAAGATCATGGGCGCGTCCATGGCGCTGGCGGGCATTGGCCTGACGGGTTGCCGCCGCTGGCCTGAGCGCTATCTCGCGCCGTATGCCCATCGGCCGGCCGGTCACGCGCCGGGATCGACCGATCAGTTCGCCACCTGCATGGAGCTGGGCGGCGTAGCCAGCGGGTTGCTCGTCACAAGCTACGACTACCGGCCCACCAAAATCGAAGGCAACCCCGAGCACCCCATCAATCGGGGCGCAACCGACCTGCATTCACAGGCTGCGATCCTCGATCTGTATGATCCCGATCGCAGTCAGTTCCCCCTGCATCAGGGTGAGCGATCGACGTGGCAGGCGTTTACGCAATGGGCGTCATCGCATTTCTCGGGTTTGAAAAACGCCCGCGGCAACGGTCTGGCGATTCTGTCCGAAGCCACCGATTCGCCCAGCGTGCAGGCGATGCGGCGGCGGCTCATGCAGGCGTTCCCCAACGCCAAGTGGTACGAATACGAGCCGATCGCCAATGACAACGTCATCAACGGTTCGCGGTTAGCTTTCGGTCAGCCGCACCGCACCCACTATGCGTTCGATCAGGCGCGGGTGGTCGTCTCGCTGGAGTCGGATTTCCTGCACTGTGAGCCGGCAGCGGTCAAGTGGACGCGCGATTTTGCGCAGGCTCGCAGGGCGGAAGACCGCAAGACGATGAATCGCCTGTATGCGTTCGAGGCTGCAGTGAGCCTGACCGGCGCCAACGCGGATCATCGCGTGCCGATGCGCAGCGCCGATGTTGCGGTGATCGCAGCTCGTCTGGCAGCAGCGCTGGTGCCCACGTCAGCGGAAGTGATGCAGCGGCTGGCTTCGAAGAGCATCACTGCCACTGTGTCAGCCGAAGACGTTGACAAGACGCTGCAGGCGATCATTCGCGACCTCAGCCAGTATCGTGGACAGAGCATCGTCATCGCTGGCCCGCGCCAGCCCGCTGAGGTGCATCTGCTGGTCCACATGATCAATGAAGCGCTGGGCAACGTCGGCAAGACGGTGTTCTATACCCGGCTCGACGAGGCCACGCCGCATCTTGAATCGATTCGCGCGCTGGCGTCGGACATGCAAAGCGGCAACGTGCAGACGCTGGTGATGATCGGCGGCAACCCGGTGTATAACGCACCTGCCGATCTGGACTTCCCATCGCTGCTTCGCAACGTGCCCACAACGCTGCATTTGAGCTACTACGTCGATGAGACGTCCGGATTTTCAGCCAACGGCGAGAGCGGCGGACGCTCATCAATCACCTGGCACATCAACCGCGCTCACTTCCTTGAAGCATGGGGTGATGGTCGGGCGTATGACGGCACGGTGAGCATCGCTCAGCCGCTCATCGAGCCGCTGTTTGATGGCAAGACCGCAATCGAGCTGCTTGCGGTGATCGCTGGCGATGAGATGACCGCCGGTTACGACATCGTTCGCCGCACGTTCCGCGAAATGGGCTTTGGCGATGATGAAGTCACCTGGCGCAAGGCGCTGCACGATGGAATGGTGCCTGACAGCCAGGCTCAGGTCGTCACGCCGCAACGGGTCGTCGCGCAGAACCTCCCGCAGGCTGCACAGGCGCTTGAACAGCGATGGGCCGCCCCGCAGGGCGATGAGCTTGAAGCGGTGTTCGTGCAGGATTATTCAGTGCTGGACGGCCGATTCGCCAACAACGGCTGGCTGCAGGAACTGCCTGATCCGATCACCAAGCTGACCTGGGACAATGCGGTACTGATTAGCCCCGCGACCGCAGCGCAGCGGAAGCTCAACACCGGCGACATGGTGACCGTGCAGTGCAACGGCCGCAGCGTGGATGCAGCGGTGATGGTGCTGCCGGGCCAGCATGTCGGATCGATCACGCTTGCCCTGGGGTATGGTCGGCAGTTCAATGGCCGCATTTCGCAAGGCGCCGGATTCAACTTCTACCGCCTGCGCAGCAGCGATGCGATGTGGTCGGCCAAGGCAACAATGGCCAAGGCCAAAGGCACCTATGTGCTGGCCACCACGCAGGATCACTTCCCGATTGACTCAATTGCGCAGCGTGCGCCCGGCGGCGTGCAAGATCGTCTTCCCACGCTGTTCCGCGAAGCAACGCTTGAGGAGTATCAGGAGCATCCCGACTTCGCCAGGCATCGCACGCATGTGGTGCATCGCCTGTCGCTGTGGGAAGAGGATTTCCCATTCCAGTCCAACGCCGGCCGTCCTGGCGCACGGTATGCGTGGGCGATGTCGATTGACCTCAACGCCTGCACGGGCTGCAACGCCTGTGTGATCGCCTGCCAGGCGGAGAACAACATTCCGATCGTTGGCAAGGATCAGGTCAAGCGCAGCCGCGAGATGCACTGGCTGCGTGTGGACCGGTACTTCAAGGGCTTGAACGAAGTCAATCCCACCGCCTACATGTTCGCTCCGATTCTCTGCATGCACTGCGAAAACGCGCCGTGCGAGCAGGTGTGTCCTGTTGCGGCGACAGTGCATGATGAAGACGGGCTGAACGTGATGGTGTACAACCGTTGCGTCGGCACGCGGTACTGTGCGAACAACTGCCCGTACAAGGTGAGGCGGTTCAACTACTTCGATTACCACCGCCGCCTGCCGCATCGCGAGCAGCCCGGAACGCTCCTGCAGGTTGAGCCTGAGTACTACGGCAAGCGGCAGGGAGGAGCAGACCCGCTACGGCAGATGCAGTTCAATCCTGAAGTGACGGTGCGAATGCGCGGCATCATGGAGAAGTGCACCTTCTGCGTTCAGCGCATCGCCGCTGCGAGAATCCAAGCCAAGAACAAGTGGGTGCAAACGCCCGTCGATCAACGCTCCGAGCGTGTCGCGCCCATTCCCGACGGAACGCTCACTACGGCCTGTGCGCAGGTGTGTCCGGCTCAGGCGATTGTGTTCGGCGATCTGGAAGATCCCAACAGCCGCGTTCGTCAACTCCACAAGCATGAGCGCACGTACCAGATGCTTGAAGAACTCAACACCAAGCCGCGCACGCGATACATGGCCAAGCTGCGCAACCCGGCGTTCGGTCAGTCGAACAGCGGAAACGGCACGACGTCCGGCGGACACTCGAATTCGGAGGCTAGGAGTCACGGATGAGCACGCTCACCATTGACAACACCGTCGAGATCCCCGGACAGCGGGCACCGCTGGTGCTGAATCACGACAATTTCACCAGCGTCACCGCTGACATCTGCCGCGTGAACGAAACGCCGCGCCCGCCGATGGCCTGGACCGTGGCCTTTGTCATCTCGGCGTTCTGGGCCACGGTGTTCGTGATGCTGATCGGGTATCTGATCTTCACCGGCGTCGGCGTGTGGGGCAACATGAACCCGGTGATGTGGGCGTTTGACATCACCAACTTCGTGTTCTGGGTTGGTATTGGTCACGCCGGCACGCTGATTTCAGCCATTTTGTTCCTGTTCAGGCAGAAGTGGCGTACAGCGATCAACCGTTTCGCCGAAGCCATGACGATCTTCGCGGTCATCTGCGCGGGCACATTCCCGGGCATTCACATCGGCCGCGTGTGGGTGGCGTACTGGCTGTTCCCGATTCCCAACCAGATGGACATGTGGCCGCAGTTCCGCAGTCCGCTGCTGTGGGACGTGTTTGCCGTCGGCACATATTTCACCGTCTCATTGCTGTTTTGGTACATGGGCATGGTGCCCGACCTGGCGACGCTGCGCGATCGCGCCAACACAAAGGCCAAGGCGATCATCTACGGCATCTTCTCGCTGGGATGGCGCGGCAGCATGCGGCACTGGCACCGTTATGAGCGTGCATACCTGCTGCTGGCAGCACTTAGCACGCCGCTGGTGCTCTCGGTGCACTCGGTGGTGTCGTTCGACTTTGCAGTGTCGCAGTTGCCCGGCTGGCATACCACGATCTTCCCGCCGTACTTCGTCGCCGGTGCGATTTTCTCCGGCTTCGCCATGGTGGTGACGCTGGCGATTCCGGCACGGGCGATCTGGGGATTGCAGGATTTCATCAC
This sequence comes from uncultured Isosphaeraceae bacterium, assembly GCA_964575335.1. Lineage (GTDB taxonomy): Bacteria > Planctomycetota > Phycisphaerae > Phycisphaerales > SM1A02 > CAZNPU01. Next base: position 7,962 of record CAZNPU010000032.1, read on the forward strand.
CATTCGTCACCTTGAGAACATGAACAAGGTGATTCTGCTCACCGGCACGATGGTCGGTTTCGCCTACTCGATGGAGTTTTTCATCGCGTGGTACTCCGGCGCACCGTATGAAGGCTTTGTGTTCATCAACCGTGCGTTTGGCCAGTATGCGTGGGCGTACTGGATCATGGTGAGCTGCAACGTGCTCACGCCGCAGATTTTCTGGTTCAAGAAGGCCCGCACGAGCATTCCGATCATGTTCGTGGCGAGCCTGCTGGTGAACGTGGGCATGTGGTTTGAGCGATTCGTGATCATCGTCACGTCGCTCGCGCAGGACTTCCTGCCAAGCTCGTGGGCGTACTTCACGCCGACCTGGGTTGACATGGGCATGCTCATCGGCAGCTTCGGGCTGTTCATGACGCTGTTCCTGCTGTTCATTCGTTACCTGCCGGTCATCGCGATCGCGGAAGTGAAGGCGATCATGCCGCAGGCTTCTCCGCATCCGCATCACAACGGTCACGGTGAGCATCGCGATCACGGTCACGGCGATTTCCAGCCAAGCATTACGCCTCAAGAGAAGGAGGCTTCCTCATGAGTCACTCCGGCGCCACCTTGCCGTCCGAGCATGCCGCCGAGGAGGTGCGTCGCGGAACCGGACAACCCGCCCAGGGCAAGCTTTATGGCCTGATGGCGGAGTTTGAGACGCCCGAAGCGATTTACAACGCTGCGGTGCGCGTGCGCGAAGCTGGTTACAAATGGTGGGATTGCCACACGCCATTCCCCATTCACGGCCTCGACAAAGCCATGGGCGTCAAGGCCACCATCCTACCGGTACTGGTGTTCTTCGGCGGGTTGACCGGAACGCTGCTGGCCACCGCGCTGCAGATATTCACGAACGCAACGGGATTCGACTTTTGGGCGCTCGTGCCGGTGCGCGGGTATGAATTCGTCGTCAGCGGCAAGCCGTTGATTTCCGGTCCGGCGTTCGTGCCGGTGGCGTTTGAGTTGACGATTCTGCTTTCAGCGTTGGGCACGGTGGGCTGGCTGCTGCTGCTCAACGGTCTGCCCCGGCTGTATCACCCGGTGTTCAAGAGCACGCGGTTTGCCCGTGCGACCGACGATCGATTTTTCATCGTGATTGAAGCGCGCGATCCCCGATTCGCGCGAAGCAAAACCGAGGAGTTTCTGAAATCGCTCAACCCCGCCTCCATCGAGGCATTGGAATCATGAACCGCAAGCCTCCGGAAGCGCTCCGGAGGCTCCCCGGCCGCTGCTGCCGCAAAAAAGCTGCTGCACGACCGGATGAATGGAACGTTTGAATCATGCCCAAGGCAATCATTTATATCGGCCTGGTGTTGATCATCATTGCGATGATTCCGCCCGCGCTCATCGCCCGAAGCCGTGCGGTGCCGAGTGAGAAGACGCGCATCCACATCATTCAGGATATGGATGTTCAGGCGAAGTTCACCGCGCAGAGCGTCAACCCGCTTTTTGCCGACAATCGCGCCATGCGTCCGCCTGTGCCCGGCACGGTCGCGCGGGGTGAGCTGAACGATGACAGCCATTACATCCGCGGCGTGGTGACCAGCGAGACTGGTGAAGTGCAGTGGGCCGACACGCTTCCAGCACAGATGCCGCTCACGATGGCGCTGCTGGATCGCGGTCAGGAGCGATACAACATTTTCTGCACGCCGTGTCACGGTGAATCCGGCTACGGCGATGGCATGATCCACGTTCGAGCCATGGAACTGGTCAGCGCTGGTTCGCTCGGCGGCGGCACAACCTGGGTGCAGCCCCGCAGCCTGCATGATCCCGAAGTGCGCGATCAGCCGGTCGGCCAGTTGTTCAACACAGTCACGCACGGCATTCGTCAGATGGCCGGTTACGAATCACAGATTCCCGTCGACGATCGCTGGGCCATCGTGGCTTATGTCAAGGCGCTGCAACGCAGTCAGCACGCACGGATCGAAGATGTGCCCGCGGAACTGCGCGACAGCCTGGAGGTAACGCAACAGTGATGCAGCACGCCTCAATTACGGAGCGCCGTCTCGGCGACATCGCCCCACGCATCATGGGTCTGGCCGGTGCAATCGGCATCGGCGGCATTGTCGTCTCCCTGCTGGTCGCAGCGATGTCCGAGGGCGGATGGGAGCGATTTTTCCGCTCGTATCTGTTCGCGTTCATGTTCATTCTCAGCATCGCGCTGGGCGCGCTGTTCTTCGTCATGCTGCATCATGCAGTGAAAGCTGGCTGGAGCGTGACCGTGCGCCGACTCGCTGAAGGTGTGGCGAGCAACCTGATGTGGATGTGGGTGCTGTTCATCCCGCTGCTGCTGGCGACGCTGCTGGGCTGGACGCACATGTATCACTGGATGCATCCGGAAGGCGATCCGGTGCTTGAACACAAAGCGCCGTATTTCTTCTGGCCGCTGTCATACGAGTCGAATTTTCCAGCATTCTGGGTGATTCGCGCAGTTGCGTTCTTCGCCATCTGGGCAGTGCTGGCGCGGTTCTTCATCAAGCATTCAATCGCGCAGGACGCCACGGGCGATCTGCAGCACAGTCGCCTGATGGAAAAGTGGGCGCCGCTTGGACTGCTGCTGTACGGCCTGACGCAATCGTATGCGGCGATGGACTGGATGATGTCGCTCGAAGCGCACTGGTTCAGCACCATGTTCCCGGTGTACTTCTTTGCGGCAAGCACCTGCGGCTTCTTCGCTGCGATGGTGATCCTCATCTACTTCGTCCAGCGCAGCGGGCGGCTGCAAAACGAAATTACCCGTGAGCACTACCAGGATATGGGTAAGCTGCTGTTTGCGTTCGGCATCGTGTTCTGGGCGTATATCGCGTTCAGTCAGTACATGCTGATCTGGTACGCCAACATTCCCGAAGAAACGCCGTGGTACCTGGCAAGGCAATTGGGCGGCTGGCTTGGCATGTCGTTGCTGCTGCTGGTCGGCCACTTCGTCGGGCCGTTCCTGGCGCTCATCAGCCGCCATCCCAAGCGCGTGCTGGGCGTGCTGGCTGTCGCGGCAGGCTGGATGCTGCTGATGCATGCAGTGGATATGTACTGGCTTGTCATGCCGCAGGTCCCGCATGCCATTCAGTACATTGCTGACCATACGTTCATTGTGAATGATGTGCAGATGGGCCCCTACGCGGTGCTCTCGAAGGCCGTCGACGATCCGAACGGTCCGATCGCGCAGCTTGTGATGAGCCTCGATGAGTACAAGCCCGGCGATCTGAACATCAACTACGGCTGGCATCTGCTCGACCTGACCTTGCTGGTGGGCATGGCTGGTCTGCTGACGGCCGGCACCATCAAGAAGCTCGGCGGCGTCTCGCTCATCCCCGAACGCGATCCTCGTCTGCACGAGGCGCTGGCGTTTGAAAATGTGTGATGTGCGCGTGCCGCAATGTTCTTTGGATTTGATCTCTGACGACTGACTATTTGACTGTTCACCCCTGACGACTGACCTTCGACCATGACTGAGGAAAAGTACGAACACAACCCAGGCGATCACGAAGATCCGCTTGCCGGGCCAACGTGGATCATCGGCTTTCTCGGCGCCGTGCTGCTGGCGGTCATCACGTTGGGGTTGACGGCGCTGTTTTACAACGCCGACCGTGAGGAAGAAGCCGCCAAGGTCATTGCTCGTGATCCCGATGCGCTGATCAATCATCGTCTCGAGCAGCAGGCCCGTCTGACGGCGCCGCCTCGCATCGTTGAAGTCACCGAAGGCAACGAGGTTATGCAGGTGATCCGCATACCCATCGATACGGCCAAGGAAATCATCGTTCGCGAAGGACTTGGCGGCAGACAGTAAACAATCGCTCGTCAGGCTCCTAGAGTTCCGCTGTTCAACCGTTCATTCAACCTGCCTGCTGCACAGGCATCAAAAAGAGTCAGAAAAGCACCAGTTTCCTCAAAAAAACGCCACAAACATATTCAACACTCCAGAGTTTGCCATGTTCAACTTTGCTTCAACCCATATCCGTGTCGCCGCCGTCGCAGCCGCATTGTGCTGCGGCATGGTGACGGCTTCTGCCCAGGCGCAGCGGCCGTACGACTACGTGCCGCCGGAGATGCAGGGAGTTGGCGTGGTTGAACGCCTGGGTGAAAAGGTGCCGCTGGATCTCACCTTTACGGATGAGTCCGGCAACACCATTCAGTTGGCTGACTATTTCAAGCCCGGTAAGCCGGTCATTCTCACGCTGAACTATTACAACTGCCCGCAACTGTGCACCCTCACGCTCAACGGCCTGGTGGACGGGCTGAAGGATGTCGAGTGGTCAGCGGGTGAGGAGTTCGAAATCGTCACCGTGAGCATCGATCCCGAAGAAGGGCACGAGCTGGCGGAGGTGAAAAAGCGAGCCTACCTCACCATGTACAAGCGTGAGTCCGTCAAGGACGGCTGGCATTTCCTCGTCGGTGAGCAGGAAAACATTACGAAGCTGGCCAATGCCGTCGGCTTTGGCTACCGCTATGACGCCAAGTCGGGCGAATTCGCACACACCTCGACGATTATTTTTCTCACGCCGGACGGCACGATTTCGCGGTACATGAACGATGTGATGTTCAAGTCGCGCGATCTGCGTCTGGCGCTGGTGGAAGCGTCGCAAGGCACAATCGGCACGGCCATGGAGCAGTTTCTGCTGCTGACGTGCTTTCAATGGGACCCCGACTCCAACAGCTACGCTGCCAGCGCAATAAAGATTATGAAGCTTGGCGGTGCGTTGACGTTGATAGTGCTGGCAGCCGGCCTGGGCGCGCTGTGGTGGCGCGGCTCGTATACCGCCGTCGGTGCAGACAACTCGGGGTCGGAGGATCAGGCGGCTGCTGAGTAAGCATGCGCTTTGGTGAGTCGCCGCGGCGACCGTTGGGACCGATCATGATTTTTCAAAGCATCATTTCATCAGTTCTGACTTCGAGCTTGCTTGCCACGACGGCTACGCCGCCGACAAGCCCGGCAGGCGCTCGAGTGCCCGATGCACCGCCGTCGCTGTGGATGCCGGAACAGGCGTCCACCGCCGCGCCGGACGTTGACTTCGTTTTCAACTTCATCACAGGGCTGTCGATCTTCTTTTTCATTCTGATCGTGGTCCTGATGGTGGTGTTTGTTGTGAAATACCGTCGCCGCGAGCAGCACGGAAAGGCCGTCAGCACCATTACGCACAACACGGCTCTTGAGCTGACGTGGACGATCGTACCGCTGATTCTGGTGATTTCGATTTTCTACGTCGGCATGCAGGGCTTTTTGAACCTTCGTCGCCCGCCGGTGGGGGCGTATGAGGTGAACGTCACCGCTGCACGCTGGTCGTGGACGTTTCAGCATCGCAACGGCTGCACCGAAACGAACATTCTTCGCGTGCCGGTCAATCGCCCGGTGCGTCTGGTAATGAACTCCACCGACGTGCTGCACTCGATGTACATTCCGGCATTTCGCGTCAAGCAGGACGTGGTGCCCGGGCGCGTGACGTCGCTGTGGTTCGAAGCCACGCAGGTTGGGCAGTTTGACCTGTTCTGTGCCGAGTACTGCGGCAAAGACCACTCGCAGATGGTCGGCAGGGTGATTGTGCTCAGCGAAGAAGAGTTTGCTGAACAGCTTGAAGATTGCGCCAACATCATCGACGAACTGGCTGAAACGGATTTGCCCCGCTATGCCATCGATCGGCTCTGGCCTCGCTGCTCCTCGTGCCATACGGTTGATGGTCGGCCCAGCACTGGTCCGACGTGGCAAGGGCTTTGGGAGCGCACCACGAAGGGCGAAACGGTGTTCAGGGACGGCACGCAGCTTTCACAGCTCATCGGCCCGGGTCGAGAGTACGAGGAGCCGGAGAATTACATCATTGATTCCATCCTCAACCCCGGACGGCACATTGTGGCCCCCTATACCAACGCCATGCCGGCATTCCAGGGCCAGCTTCGGCCACGTGAGGTCACTGCGCTGGTGGAGTTGATCAAACGCTTGGATGAGTTTGTCGGGCCTGACGGCCAGTTCATTCCAGCCGAGTAAGTTTCGACAGCCCATCCATGCATATGCGAAAGTAGGCAGCACCATGACCACGCTCGATTTAACCAAATCAGGCCCCCACGCCGCTCAGGGCGACAACTATCTGACCCACTCCACGGGCATCCTCTCGTGGTTGTTTACGCTTGATCACAAGCGTATCGGGGTGATGTATCTGGTGGCGGTGTTGGTATCGTTTTTCTTCGGCGGCATGGCTGCTTTGGCGGTGCGAACCGAACTGATCGCGCCCGGCCGCACGATTATGGATCAGGACGCCTACAACCAGATGTTCACCCTGCACGGGGCGATCATGGTGTTTCTGGTCATCATTCCGTCAATCCCCGCAGCGCTGGGCAACTTTGTGTTGCCCATCATGCTGGGAGCAAAGGACGTGGCGTTTCCGCGGCTGAACCTCGCCAGCTTCTGGCTGTGGATGATCGGTGCTGTGTTTTTTGTCCTTGCTGTCATCGGCATTCCCGGCCTGGGCAGCGGGCTTGATGCGGGATGGACGTTCTACACGCCCTACAGCACGCGAGCCGATGGCGCAATGGGCGGCGCGGTGGCGGCGCTGATCGGCGTTTTCATCCTGGGCTTCTCATCGATCTTCACGGGGCTGAACTTCATTGTCACCATTCACCGGCTGCGCCCGCCGGGCATGACGTGGTTCCGCATGCCGCTGTTTCTCTGGGCGCTGTACGCCACTGCGATCATTCAGATTCTCGCCACGCCGGTGCTGGGCATCACCGTGGCGCTGGTGGCGGTGGAACGCGTGTTCGGCATCGGCATCTTCGATCCGCAACTGGGCGGCGATCCAGTGCTGTATCAGCACTTCTTCTGGTTCTACAGCCACCCGGCGGTCTACATCATGATTCTTCCGGGCATGGGGATCGTCTCTGAACTTGTTGCCATCCACAGCCACAGGCACATTTTCGGGTATCGCTTCATTGCGTTCAGCTCGGTGGCCATTGCGATCTTCGGCTTCCTCGTGTGGGGCCACCACATGTTCGTTTCCGGCCAGAGCGAGCTGATGAGCGTGATGTTCTCCGCGATCACCTTCAGCGTGTCGATCCCGTCAGCCATCAAGGTCTTCAACTGGCTGGCGACGATGTACAAAGGCTCCATCAGCCTCACCACGCCGATGATGTACGCCCTGGCGTTCCTGGTCATTTTCTCCATCGGCGGACTTACCGGTCTGCACCTGGGCACGCTGGCGACCAACGTTCACCTGCACGACACATACTTCGTGGTCGCGCACTTCCACTACGTGATGATGGGTTCGGCGCTGATCGCGATGATCGGCGGCCTGCACCACTGGTGGCCGAAGATCACCGGCAAGATGTACAACGAGTTCCTCGGCCGGCTCGGCGCGATCATCGTGTTCGCCGGTTTCAACCTGACCTTCTTCCCGCAGTTCATTCTGGGCAGCAAGGGCATGCCTCGCCGCTACTGGGATTACGCCGGTCAGGGATGGGATCAGGCGACAACCGATATGTTCCACACCTATCACCTGCTCTCGACGCTTGGGTCGTATCTCATGGCGATCGGCTTCTTCCTGATAGCCGGCTACCTGCTGCACTCGCTGTTCCGCGGCAGAAAGGCGCCGGCCAACCCGTGGGGCGGTCGCAGCCTGGAATGGCAGTGCTCTTCGCCGCCGCCGCACGACAACTTTGCCGTCACGCCACGGGTGGGCGACTGCTACGACTTCAGTGTGGTCCAGTGGGATGAGAAGGAGCAGGGATACGTGGTTCGCCAGGATTTGGATCCGTCGCTGAGCGGAACTGCCGCAGGCGCCAAGGGAGGTCATTAAATCAGTCATGTCGCAAGCCCCTCCACATCCTCTTTCCGAGTTGCCGCAGCCGCAGGGTCATAAGACCTTTGAGCCGGGCCACCATCCCGGTCACGAGCATCCCGACTTCCTCGCGCATCACTGGGAAACGCCCAAGCAGCAGTTCGAGGCAGGCAAGCTTGGCATGTGGCTGTTCCTGGCGACGGAAATACTGTTGTTCGGCGGATTGTTCTGCGGATACGCAGTGTGGCGCGCCAACCATCCCGAACTGTTCGAGTATGGAAGCCAGTTCCTCGACACCACCATGGGCGCGATCAACACCGTGGTGCTGATTCTCAGCAGCCTCACGATGGCGTGGGCAGTGACCGCGGCGCAGAAGAATCAGATCGGCCTGGTGAAGTTGCTGCTCGTCCTCACGCTCGCCGGCGCATTCACCTTCATGGTCATCAAGTACTTTGAGTACACCCATAAATTCCATGAAGGGTGGTATCCGGGCATCCGCTTCTACGAAACCCCCGGCCCGTTGGCGCACGAGTTCTGGCACGTCGATACTCAGACAACCCACGCTGCAGCCGCTGCAACTGCTGCAGCCGCCCCGTCGGATACGCCCAGCGACGCGCAGCAACTGCTTGTCACGCCGCCTGCGTTGGCCGCCACGCCACCTACTGATGCGCCGGCCGTTGCGCCCGCGTCACAGGGGCCAAGCGGTCTGCGGCCTGATGCGCCATTGGTCCAGCAGCCGCGAACGCTGATACGCGAAGCGCCGGAAAACATCGTGCATCCGCTGCGCGATCCCGAGCGCCCGCCGAACGCACACATGTTCTTCAACATTTACTTCATGATGACCGGCCTGCACGGCATCCACGTGACCATCGGCATCGGCCTGATCACCTGGCTGCTTATTCGAACGCAGCTTGGCCATTTCAGCAGCGCCTACTTCACGCCGATCGACCTGGTCGGCCTGTACTGGCACATCGTTGACCTGATCTGGATCTTCCTGTTCCCGCTGTTTTATCTGATCTGATTCTTCTGCTGACGCCCGCAGCGGCCACTGACAGACCGCTTCGATCGTCGCGTGCAACTTTCATCAATCAATCAATAGCTTGCAAACCATGGCACACCAGACCAATAGCACCAATTCACACGGCCACGGCGAGCATCAGGTCGGCCACATCGTGTCGCCAAAGATTCTCATCGCCACCGCGGTGGCGCTGCTGATTCTGACTGCGATTACGGTATGGTCAGCCCAGGTTGATTTCAGCAGGGTCGGCCTGCCAGAAATGGATGTCATCGTCGCCATGGCCATCGCAGTGATCAAAGCCTCGCTGGTGGGCCTGTTTTTCATGCACCTTCGGTGGGATCGGCCGTTCAACGGCTTTGTGCTTGTGACTTCACTCGCGTTCGTTGCGCTGTTCATTACGTTTGCTCTCACTGACACGCGAGAGTACAGGCGGTCAATCATTGATGAAGAATCCACGCTGATTCAGCAGCGGCTGGCCGAGTTGCCGCCGCCCGGAACGCCGTTGCCTGCAGAAGAAGCTGAAGGCCATTAATCGATCGATTGATTGATCCGCAGCAGGACAGTTCACCGCCAGCAGCGGGCTTTTTGCTGTCTTGCCCCTTGTTTCTGTTCGTTCGTTATTCGCAAGGCAAACGTCAGCAGCGCAGGACGCATGCTCAGCATGCGCGCTATGGTTGCTTTGTGAAGTAGAAGACGGAGCATTAGTTGCGTGGTGCAACTGATGGTCGGGTCTTCGTGGATTGAACGTTCATCATCATGCGCGTCACCCCGTTCAGTGATCACCAATCTCGGTTCGATGCCGGCAGGTTCGGCATGGCGCTGTTTCTCATCTCGCTGGCCATGCTGTTTGGCGCGAGCCTACTTGGCTATTTCATCATTCGCTTTCAGACGAAAGCCTGGCCGACCGATCTGCCCAGTCTGCCCGGGGTTTTGTGGTTCAGCACGGCATTGCTGATCGTCAGTTCCTTCACCATGCAGTGGTCGCTCAACGGCATCCGCATGAACCAGCTTGCGCAGCTTCGCCGGGGCATGGCAAGCACGCTCGGGCTTGGGGCAGCGTTTCTCCTGCTGCAGACCGGCGCGTGGCTCACCTGGCTGCGTCCGGTGATCGAGCGATGGGCGGAATCCGGCGAATACCGTCTCGCACTGACCGGGTTTTATGTGCTCACCGGCCTGCACGCGCTGCACGTGGTGGGCGGGCTGATTCCCATGTCGATTATCACCAGACGGGCATGGCAGGACCGCTACACCGCACAGCAGCACGCGGGCGTGTACTACTGCGCGATGTACTGGCACTTTCTTGGCGTGGTGTGGGTCGTGCTGTTTTTCGCGCTGCTGCTGGGGATTTGAAAACAGATGGCCGTCCCCCCGCTGGTAGTAGCGTGTCCTGACGCGACGCTGTCGCACACTCATTGATGAGAAGAAAGGCAGCTTCGCTCGTCCCATGCGCTGGCTATGGGACGCGCATCTTTCGGCCCGGAACGTTCGTCCTCTGTGCTGGGATGTGTGTTCTTTGGCGCGGGACATTCGTCCCACGTGCCGGGACGTGCGTTTTTTGCGTGGAACGTTCGCTCTGCTTTATGGGCCGACTGACTGCTTCATCGATGCTGCTGGTGCGATCAGGCGGGGGCGTGTTCGCCGGTAGGCAGGTTTGCGGTGATGGCAACGGGTTTAAGCAGCCGCCGCGTCCACACCATCAGCAGCGTCGCCATCGCCAGCAGCAGTGCGCCGGTGGCCTGGTGCATGGTCGTGAAAACCACTTCCACGACGGGAATGTCCGAGTCAGGCGTTCTGGCCCAGGCGACGAACATGGCGATGGTTCCCAGCAGAAGCTGGGTGCCCACCGTGAGCATGAGCCACTTGCCGACTGTGGGCAGCACAGGCAGATCGCGGTATTTGCTCCATGATCTTCCGCCTATGAAGACTGCCGCCATGGTGACGAACATCGCCATGAAGATATGTGTGTACAGGGGGTGCAGCGGCTCGGGCGGATTGTTGTAATCACGCCGCAGATGCCGGTACAGCGCGCCCAGCACCAGTTGCAGAATCAGCAGCACCACGAGTATGAGGCTGAATTTGCGGTCGGTCGCAGCGCTGGGCGCAGCCAGCATGGCGCGATCGGATTTCCATGTGGCGCTGGTGAATGCTGCGATGGCGATGAACGTGGCGAAGACGATCTGGCCGAAGACGCCATGTGCGATCGCCAGTGCGATGCTCTCTTTCACCACGCGATGGCCGCCCATGTATCCCTGCAGGCACACCGCCAGCAGCACGCCGATGGCTAGCACGCGCAGCCAGGCGCGCTTCTCGAAAATGAACATGCTGACAGTCAGGGTGATGCAGGTGACGCCCACGAGCATGCCGTAGAGCCGGTGGGCGTGTTCGTAGTAGATGCCGCCGACCATTTCGGAAAGCGGATACAGCAGCATGTTGTGGCCGAAGCTGTTGGGCCAGTCGGGCACCGCCAGGCCGGCTTCGAGTCCGGTCACCAGTCCGCCGGTGATCAGCAGCAGAAACACGGTGACGGCAGCGACAGCGGTGAACAGTCCAAACCAGTTGCGTGAGGCGGAGGCGGATCGAACTTCAGATGACGCCAGCGCGCCGCCTGCAGCCGCTCCGATGGTTGCCAGCGCGATTGAAACGCCATAAGCGCCAAGCGCCCACCAGATGCCCTGAATGAGCTTTTCCTCCTGCGTTTCGCCGCCAAGCAGACTGCCGATCAGCAGCAGGTTCAGCGAAGCAGACACGATGCCGACTTTCAGGCCCGCCAGCCACGGCCGCTCATGAGGCGATGTATTGCGGCCGGCGATAAATCCGCCTGCCAAAAGACATGCCAGCGTGACGCCGAAAAGCACTTCGCCCATCACCAGGCCGGGCTTCATCATCGACACGTATGCCACCGCCCACATGGCCACGGTGGTGGCGAAACCAATGGCAAGCGTCCGTCCGCGGTGCTGGTAAATATGCGGTTCGCGCATGCGGTGGCTCCTTGAAACAGAGAACCGGCTGGGAGATGGCAATGGACGTCGAGGTGGGAATCGCATAATATGTGACAAAATTCACAAAGGCCAGTATCGCGCTCCTCTTGCCGCTGTTCTCACATTGTCATTGTGCATGAACGTGCATCAGGAAGGGGTGGATTCTGGCCTGTTGTGTGTTGTTTTCGCTTTTGCCTTTTTGCCGCAGCCGTTTCCATGAGTTCAATTCACTCATCTGCCAGCAAGGTGATTGTGGTCGAAGATCATTCGGTTGATCGTCGTCGGCGGGGGCTTGTGGGTCAGTACATGGAACTCACCAAGGCGCGGCTCAGCGCACTGGTGCTTCTGACGACTGCGGTGGGGTATGTGCTGGCAAGTCTGGATGGCATGGACTGGCTGCGCTTTACCTGGACAGTGCTGGGCACCGCGCTCGCAGCCGGCAGCGCCAGCGCGTTCAATCAGGTCTGGGAAATCAATCGCGATCGATTGATGCTGCGCACGCGCAATCGTCCGCTGCCGTCCGGCACAATGAGCGTGACGCACAGCATTCTTGCCGCGACGATCATGGGCGCGGGCGGCGTGGCGATGCTGGCGCTGTTCGTCAACAACGCCGCTGCCGGTCTGGCGCTGACGACGATCGTGCTGTACGTGCTGCTGTACACGCCTCTGAAGGTTCGCAGCACCTTGAACACGCTGGTTGGCGCAGTGTGCGGCGCGCTGCCGCCGATGATCGGCTGGGTGGCAGCGACTAATCGGCTGGATGAAGGCGCATGGGTGCTGGGAGCGATCTTGTTCATCTGGCAACTGCCGCACTTTTTCGCTTTAGCGTGGCTGTACCGCAAGGATTATGAGCGAGGCGGTTATGCGATGCTGCCGGTGATTGATCGCGACGGGCACATTACCTGTCAGGTCATCATCATCACCTGCCTGATGCTGCTGCCGCTTGGCCTGCTCGCCACGCTGCTGGATGTGGCGGGATACGTCTACGCCATGGGATCGCTGCTGCTGGGGCTGTGGATGTTTGCGTTGTGCGTGCGGCTGTATTTCGAACGAACCGACGCCAATGCCCGGCGGGTCTTCCTGGCCAGCATTGCGTATCTGGCTGCGCTGTTGTGCCTGCTGGTGATTGATCGCGGCCCGGTGGGGCACGGCAATCAATGGGCGCTGACGTCATCAGCTTCGGCTTATGCAGCGGAAACTATGCCGCTGCAGGTCGACTTGACCGTCGAGCGGGCGGAAGATTGATCGCTGCCGCACATTGCAGCAGTTGCATGGGCGGCAGAGAAGTTCGCGACCCTGATCTTCACGAATCTGCGCCCGCGCTTTGCGATCATCTGCATCATGACTTCAAACCAGGTTTCCAACCATCGACTGCTCACCTTCACAAGCGGTGGGTGGGTGCTTCTGCTGGCCGGTCTGGTCTCGCTTGCGCTGTTTGTCTGGGCGGTCTGGCCGGCGCTGCTGCGCACCGCCAATCGTCCGCCCGGCGACGGCAAGAACATCGAAAGCTATGCCTTTGACCTCTCGAACCTGCAGGTGCCGCGAGAACTGATCGTGCCTGCCACGCTGTACCGCGACATGGTTCCCGTGATGACAGACCCCACAGCCAGCGACCCGGAAACCGCGCAGACGCTCAACGATCCGCGCGGCAAGTATCTGGTGCCCGGCGATGCGGTGATCGGCGTGGAGATCAACGGCGAGGCGCGGGCGTATCCGCTGAGCGTGATGTATGTGCATGAGATCATTAACGACACGCTCGGCGGCGTACCCATCGCGGTGACATATCACTGGCCGTCGGACGGACTGGCGGTGTTCGATCGCCGCTTGGGTGATCGGGTGCTCGAATTCGGCATGAGCGGATTGGTGTACAACTCAACGCAGTTGCTCTACGACCGCAACGAGCATCGCACCGCGGCTGCTGCCGATTCGACGGATGCTGCGGATGGTGCGGATTCCGCTTCCGCTTCGGATGCAGATGCGAGCGATACCGTTGGCGGCGAGGCGCTGTGGTGCCAACTGCTGGGGCGTAGCATCACCGGGCCGAATGCAGGCACGCAGCTGACCATCATTCCATCACAGCGAACGACGTGGGCGACGTGGCTGGAAACGCATCCTGAAACCACGGTGGTGAATCGCAATAAGGCCTTCGCCAGGCGGTACAAGCATGCTGCGCCCAAGCCGTACATGAACTCCAATGAGTTGATATATCCGGTTGATCCCATGCCGCCTGCTGAAGGGCCGAGCGCCAAAACGCCCGTGCTTGTTGTGATCGCCAACGCGAAGCGGCGCGTGTATGCACTGCCGTTTTTGATAACACAGATTGAGCAGGCCGGCACGTGGAGCGACACTGTGGGAGGCGTCGAATTCACTTTCGACAGCGCAGATGTAAAAAGTCAAACCGTGCGCGTGCAGGCTGCTGATGCAGATCAATCAGAGGATATTGCTACGCTGCATGCCTACTGGTTCGCCTGGCATGCGCTGTATCCGGAAGATGAAGTGGTGTGGCAAACGCAGTCGCAGCAAACCGATGATGTCGCGCTTGTTCAGTGACGCGTCCGAGCGTTCGG
>CAZNPU010000032.1:22402-33848 GCA_964575335.1 uncultured Isosphaeraceae bacterium
GTTTTTCCGCGCAGCAGTTTCTATGCGCATGGGACATGCTTTCATGAGCTGCTGTGTTCTCGTCGCGGCAGCAGGTGAATGGCAGCAGCTTTCACCAGCGCGTATACAATCTGACCTTCGCGCAGGTTCAACTGTTCGCGTGCCGGGTACGTGACCAGCGCCACAAGCGGAAAGCCGGCATCCAGCTCCACGCGAAGCAGCGGCCCTTCGGGTGAGATTGCGCGAATCGCAGCACGAAACTGGTTTCGCGCGCTGGTCTGTGCATCCTGTGTCGTCTCCAGCACCACCTGTTCAGCGCGAATGCAGGCGTACACCGGCCCAATTTGCGCTTCGCCCGCGCTGGCGTGCAGGCGCACGCCGTTGATCTCAACGTCAGCCACGCCGTCGTTGATCGCAACAACCCTGCCGGCCAGCAGCGATTCCACGCCCACGATCTCCGCAACCCGCCGATCGCGCGGCTGCGTGAATACCGTGTCGATTGGGCCGTGTTGCAGCACCCTACCCTCATCGAGCACGATCACCTCATCAGCAAGCGCAGCAGCTTCAAGCATGTCATGCGTAACCAGAATCACCGGAATGCCAAGCTGCTCCAGCACGCTGCGCAACTCGCGGCGAACGGCGCTGCGCGTGCCGGCATCAAGCGCAGAGAGCGGTTCGTCAAGCAGCAGCAGGCGCGGTTGCGTCGCTACCGCACGCGCAAGCGCCACGCGCTGCTGCTGGCCGCCTGAAAGCTGATGCGGCAGGCGATCTTCCAGTCCGCCCAGTCCAAGACGCTCCAGCAATTCAGCGGCGCGTTGCCGGCGTCTGGATTTTGAAGCCCCTCCAAGTCCGTACGCCACGTTTTCCAGCACGCGCATGTGCGGAAACAGCGCGTAATCCTGAAACAGCATTCCCACCCCGCGGCGCTGCGGCGGCAGAAAGCGGCGCGATGACGCATCAAACCAGACTGTTTCAGCGAAATCAATGCGGCCCTGTTCCGGACGCTCCAGCCCAGCAAGGCAGCGCAGGATGGTGGTCTTGCCGCAGCCGGATGGGCCGAACAATGCGGTGACGCCAAAGCGATCGATGCGCTGAGTGATCGTGCCATGAACCGCAACATCGCTGCTGTATCGCTTGACGAAGCTGGCGTTGAGGTGCGGCGCGTTCATGATGCAGTCAATCGCTGAATGAAGTTACATGGAAAGCGGCCGGCGCTGCAGCGCATGAACAATTGACAACACAAGCAGCGCGAAGATGACCAGCGCCAGCGACGTCTGACCTGCTGCCGCGTAATCAAGCGCCTGCACGTCGTCATAGATGGCGATGGAGATCGTACGCGTGACGCCGGGAATGTTGCCGCCCACCATCAATACCACGCCGAACTCGCCGATCGTGTGCGCGAAGGTGAGCGCCGTTCCAGCGACGACGCCCGGCCAGGCCAGCGGCAGCATGACGCGAAAAAACGTTTTCAATCGGCCTGCGCCCAGACACCATGAAGCTTCCATCAGCCGCGGATTGACCGACGCCAGTGCGGCAGTGAACGGTCGAACCGCAAACGGCAAGTTGAACAATACCGATCCGATCAGAATGCCCGTAAAGGAAAACGGTATGGTGTGATCGAAAACCGATTCATACGCCCGGCCGATCGGACTATGCGGCCCGGTGGCTACGAGCACGTAAAACCCCAATACCGTGGGCGGAAGCACCAGCGGCAGGGTGACAATGGCCTCGATGAAAAAGCGCCCGCGCCAGCGCGTGGTGGCCAGCCAATACGCCAGCGGCAGACCAAGCGCCAGCAGAATGGCGGTGGTCCACACAGCAAGCTGCAGCGTCAGCACAAGCGCAGTCCAGTCCATGCGACAGACAGTGTAGCGGCGCAGCGAAATTTACACCGGCGATCCAGCCGCTGCGCATCATCCAATATGAATATGAATCGCGATCAGTCAGCCCAGTGATCAATCAATCAATCAATCAATCAACTGCTTCGCTGTTGCGCATTGCCAGGCGATAGGCCCGCAGGATGTTCTGGCCTTCATCGCTCAGCAGAAAATCACGGAACGCAATGGCCAGCTCCGCATTACGCGCTTTTGACAGGATCACGCCGCCGTGTTCGATCGGCGGGTAAGCTTCCGGAGCAATCTCCTGATGCCAGCCCGTTGCGCGCAGCGGAGATACGAAGATCAGTGACAGGGCGATGATGCCAGCGTCTGCCGCGCCCGATTCAACAAGCTGCGCTGTGTGCGCGATGCTCTCACCCAGCACAAGGCGATTGCGCACCTGTTCATAGATGCCGCAGTGTTGCATTGCCGCCACAGCAGCGCGGCCGTAGGGCGCATGCTGCGGGTTGGCGATGGCGATGCGGCGAACGCGCGGATCCAACAGAGCATTCAATTGATGCGCTTCGTCATTAGGCGCTGAGCGCGTTGAAAGCCATAAAACAAGCCGGCCGACGGCATATTGAAAGACTGCCGCTTCCGCAGCAAGACCATCATCAACCAGTTGCTGCGGATACGACATGTCAGCCGCAAGAAACATATCAAACGGCGCGCCATTGTTCAGTTGCGCAACGTGCGAACCGGAAGACCCGTAACTTACTTCAACCCGCACATTGTCATGATGTTTCTGAAAGCTGCGAATGATCTCATCCAGAGCTGGTCGAATGCTTGCTGCTGCAGCAATGCGCAGTTGGCGCAGCGGAGCAGCCTGCCCATCAACTGGTTGCGCCTGCTGCGGAGTGCGGCTGCAGCCGGAAGCAAGCATGCCTGAAAGAAGAACAAGCCCAACAGCTTGACGCAGCCAGCACGCAAGCGCGCTCTGCGTCTCGCGGTTGCGATGGGATATGCTGCGCTTCATATCATGCGTCGGTAGGTCGTGGCGATCAGTCGAACATCGTCACGCCTGGCGGGGCGTGCTCGGGATGGTGCTTTATGAAAATGTTGAGCAGTTCGCGGTCGATTCGCTTGCGCAGTGCAGGTGAAGCGATCGTGCCATGATCCTTGCCTGGCTCGATCTGCACCAGTGCATCGCTGCCAAGCTTTTCAAGCGACTGCTGCAGCAATATGGTTGCGCCTTCGAGAAAAAAGTTGTCCTGCTCGCCCATGAAAACGTGCAGCTTGCCTTTCAGCTTCGGCTCAAGCGTCGACCAGTTTGTTTCAAGAATGTGGCGTATGTCATAGCGTTTCCAGCTTGCCGCCACCTGCGGGTCGACCGCGCCGGTCGTGCGGTCAAACAGTGGCTTGGGCAGGCCGTTTTCGCCTCGTTCGCTGAACACCCATTCGAATGAGCGAAGCTGACCGCCTTCGCCGTAGACGACCTCCATTTTCGCAAAATCGTCGTACCAGATGACGGTTGTGCCGTCCTGATCGCGCGCGAGCGGGCGGCGATTGCCGCTGCTGTCCACGTACATGTTGGCGTCCGGCTCGTAGAGGTTGATTCGTTGAAAGTTGCGAAAGTCCACCGGATCGGGCGCGATCGACCACACGCCACCGAAGTAATCGGGGTAGTTCACCTGCAGCCAGAGGCTCGACCATCCGCCGGAGGAGTGCCCGCTGAGGAACCGCGCAAAAGGCGAGGGCACAAGCCGGAATGTTTTTTCAAGATGCGGAATGAACTCCTCGACCAGCGCCTTGCCGCGTGGTCCGTTGTTGTCGGAATCAGCAAAGACATGGTGGCCGCCATAGCAGAGCGGATCGAGCACGATGCGCACAATGTGATGATGCAAGCCGGTTCGTTCCCACTGATCAGCCAGGAACCGCGCTGCGCGATGATTGCTGCCGAACCCGCCGATCCAATACAGCGCAGGGTACTGCCGATGCGGTTCATCGTGATAGCGGTCAGGCAGCACCACAGCGGCGCGCATCACAATGTCTCGGCCGTGAAATTCGCTCAGCACATCGCTGCGCAGCTCCACCAGGCGAATGGTGTCGGTTTCGATGAAAGGACGATGCTGCACCACGGTGTTGATGTGCAGATCGATATTGCCGGTGGAAGCGCCGTCAATTTTCATGCGCAGCGCCTGGCTGTACGCGGTGCCTGAACCGGTGCCGATGGTGGGCGAATCCAGGTTGCGGCGCATCACCGCCTGCACGGTATACGTCTTGTGCTCCATCTGGCTGAGCGCATGCGGAAAGCTCAATGTGAAATCATCAAATACCAGTGGCGTGTCGGGCTTCCAGTCCGTCACGTCCAGCGAGAAAAATGGCTGCGGTTGAAACCAGCTTGGACCAAACCGCGGCTCGCCGGGAGCGCCCCCAAACATCAAATACACCCGGCCGGTGAATGAATCGCAAATGGCAGGGTCATACGTCACCGTGCATTGAAGCGGAGCGGCATCCTGCGCGATTACGGCCGGCGAAAGACACGCCACCTGGATGATGACAAGAGCAATGCACCATGCCCTGCATGGGATTTGAGCAAAAACGCGTGTAAAAGCCATAAAGGCTGCTCCAGAAAGTTGGTTCATGGGCGATGCCATACGTGCAGGAGCATCATTATGACATTGATCGACAGCATGTGCGCGCAGGAGGATCGCAGCGGCAGTTGCAGTTGCCGCAACAGTGCCGCCAGCCGAACTGCGATACGGATCGGCAACCTTGCGAAAGCCCCCCGCAGCGTCTGCTGGTTGTGCTGCGCAACGCGGCTGTCAGGCGGAGGTGCGTTGTGCAATGGCCTCAAGCAGCTTCTGTTTGAGCGCCTTCTGATCGAAGGGCTTCTCGAGGTACAGGCACGATCGAAATGCTGGCGGCAGATTGCCGGGGCACGCATAGCCGGTGATAAGAATAAACGGCACGTTGCGGAGAAGCAGGTCATCCGCCAGCGGCCAGGCGTCGACGCCGTTGAGATTGATATCCAGCAACACCGCATCAAGCGGCTGGCGATGCGAACACTCAAACGCTTCATCAAGCGTGGCGACAGATCCCACGATGTGGCAGCCAAGACTGCCAAGCATGCGCTCCAGTTCGCGTGCGACCAGTTGTGAATCTTCCACAATCAGCACGTGCCGGCCGGACAGGCTGCTGACGTCTGGAGGACGATCCCGCTGCGTTTCCTGATCAGCAATGCGATCATCACGGTGTCCGACCGTCGGCGTCCAGGGAATGCGAATCGAGCATTGCAGACCCTGCGGATCGAAGTTGAGTTTCGATTCGCCTTGCAGATCGTGCGCGATCCCGTGTTCGATCAACTCCATGCCGAAGCCGCGCCGCGTCGGCGGTTGCACCGGCGGTCCGCTGAATTCGCGCCACGTGAAATGCAGGCACGGATGCTCAGGTTCATCCTGAATATTCCATTTCACTTCCAGCCATCCCGACGGTCGAGACAGCGCGCCGTATTTAGCAGCGTTGGTGGCCAGTTCGTGCAGCGTCATCGCAACAGTCTGCGCTGCGTTGGGCGTCAACATGACCGATGGATCGCCTTGGATCGTCGCGTGAGGCCCACATTCGCTGAGGTAAGGCGTTACCGACTGCTCAACCAGCGTGCGCAGCGGCGCTGCCTGTTTCTTACTTTGCGCAAGTAGCGCGTGCATGCGCGCCAATGCCAGAATGCGCCCGCGAAAGCCGGTGATGAACGCTTCGGTGGACGCAGTGGACGTCAGGGTCTGATCAGCGATCGCCAGAACGGTGGCCATGCTGTTTTTGATGCGATGTTCAATCTCCGATACCAGCATGCGCTGATGTTCAAGTTCAGCCTGCTCGGTGATGTCTCGCCCAAATACATAGATCTCGTTCGGGCACGTTCCCGGCGCTGCCATGCTGCAGATGCACCATTGGATCTCGCGCAGCTTGCCTTGCTGCGTGCGAAGTTGTGTGGAAAATTTTGATTCCAGTTGCTGAGGATTCTCATTTTCCAGAATGCTGCTGATTTCTTTAGTCAGCAGCGCGTGCGTATCGGGATCCAGTCCGATATCATGAAACGAGCAGCCGAGAACACGCTCGCGGGAAAATCCAAGAATTCGCTCCGCTTCAGCATTCCACTGGGTGATCGTGAAATCCGATTGCACCGCTATGACCAGGGAATGAACCTTGTCCAGCAGGATGCGATGCGCGTGTTCCAGTATGTCTGCACGCTCTTCAGCATCGCTTTGCTGGGGCGAAGTCAGCCACACGCACAGTATTTCCTGCTCCTGCGGCCCGGTCGGGCTGTCTTTCAGCGGCGTGGCGATGATCTCTACAGGCATGCGCTGCTCCGATGGCAACGCCAATTCGCTTTGCCAGGAAAGTGTTTCGCCTGTCTGTATGACGCGCTGCAGATGCCGCGCATCACGTGCTGCGCAGGCTGGCGAAGTCAGATTCGCCAGCGTTGAAACCGGGCGGTCAGCCGATATGGCATGAAGAATCTTCATCGCCTCGCGATTGGCGTTGCACAAAGCGCCGTCCGGGCTTAGCAGTATGCACGGCTGGGGGAAACGTTCGAAGATGTTCTGGTAGTAATCGCTCGTGCGCCAGGCTGCTTCAAGGCGCGATGCAAGCTGCTGGCTCTCCTCGCGCAGTGTCTGAAGCGCTGTTGACACTTCATTGGCAACAGCTCTGAGTTCAAGCGTTACGTCCGGCTGCCGCCGAGCAGTTTCATCCAGATCAGCCGATGTTGCCACAAGACACTCGGCCAGTTGCTGCGCGTTGGCCAGCGCCTGCGTTGTTCTCGCGAGTCCCACCATGCTCATCCTTGATGCTCCGTGCCCCTGTCCGTGGCAGGTGTTGTGTTACCCGCTGAGGCAATCAGTCTCGAATTGAATTCTCAAATTCATGCCTGTGGTTGTTTGCGAACAAGACTCGGCAAGCCGAATCTGAACGCACTTGATCTGAAATGCTGCGCAGTGACGATGGTTATGTGAAAGCATGTGTTTCCGGGGCGATTGTCTTTGGGTGTAAACGCGAAACATGCTCAAGCCAGGCGGTGAGATGATGAGGCGTGGCAGCTGACAAACAATCAATCAATCAATGCAGCAAGGCGTGATACATATGCAGCCGTGCCATGACGCAGCACAAGATTGCCGCGAGGTGATCAGAAACTCTCAAGGTAATGGATATGAGTATCTTGATGAATAATAAGAGAAGCGGCGATGATTGAAAGCCCTTCCATCGCTCCGATCGCAAACTTAGGTGGGAATTCCTAATCAACAGCGACAAGCCGCATGTACGATCTGCCGGCAGTCAGGAGGTCAGTCCAGTCGGTTGAGCTGATCAAGCTCCTGCTCGGCATCTGCCAATTGCTGAGCCAGACTTCGACGCATCGGAGTTGTCAGCTCAATCAATGCTGCTCCCAATACAAGCGCAAGCACAAGTTCATCTCGCACGGTCATGGTGTGCGCGATATGAGCGGTGACCGCCAGTTGCGTTGGGCCAGCAGCCATCGAGCCCATGACCAGCCGCATCGTTCGCAAACTCGATCGCCCGCCGGGCAGCATCGCTCCGCAGAATGCGCCAAACCATCGAGCATCGCCGCTGAGCAGCAGGAAAACAATGATCAGCCAGAACACAGCCCAGGACGCAGCGTGAAAAAGTTCGATTTTGACAATCGCAAGAGCAGCGAGACTTGGCAGCAGCACACAGTTGATGATTGATTCCACGACTGCACGTTTCGGCAGATGAGAAGAATTCAGCAGCCAGCCCAGCGGCAATGCCAGCAGGGGGGCAGCGAGCATGAGGCTGGATGATCCTCGCTGCTGATACATTCCCCACATCGCTGCTCCCAAAGCAAGAAGTGAAGCAATGCGCCCTGCGTTTTGTATCAGCCATGCGCCGCCGAACTCAGCCTGATCCGCAGCAGCCTTGTCGGTTGAAGGCAGAACCCACGGTCCGATTGCAACGGCAGCCGCTGCCAGGGCTGCCTCGGCAGGAGGAAAACCCCACCAGCGCGTCAGGGCAAGAAATGCCAGCGACCCAGGCAGTAATGCAGCCCACGCGCCGATGCAGATCGCACCCAGCAAGGATTGCTGTTGGCGGCTTGCTGGAAGAGACAGCAGACCAGTTCCAACCAGCGTCAAAGCGATTACCAAAAGTGCGAAACTGCGAAGCGGCGTCTGGTGTTGCCAGCGGGCCTCATCGAGCAATTGCTGAGCCTGTTGGAGCTCCCGGTTCTGGCGTTCGCGCAGGGTGAATTGCTCAGCTGCATCAAACATGCGCTGCTCAGCGATCAACTGTTCAGCGACGTGGCGGCTGCGAAGCGCATCGCGCTGTTCACGCTGCTCCACGCCGCCAATAAACCATCGTTCGTACGAATTCGGCGCGATTCGCCCAAACAAACTTGGCCCAAGCAATATGCCCGCCACAATGCCGCCCACCACCGGCCAGCCCGGGCAACGCACGCTGCGCAGCGCAAGCGCACAGCCAGCAGGCAGGGTGAGCAGGGCAATCATCAGCAGCCACAGCATCATCGCGTCATTCATGCCCACAGAATACGGAAGCCGCCAGAAATACGGGAGCGATACACTTGCTGCATCATTATTCAAACGCTGCCATTTGATCCATTGCTGCAGCACGCCCCTGGCGCAACGGGATCAATCGGCACCCATCGATTCTTGGAAACTGAAGCTTGAACTTCAGTCTCGGCCTCAGCTTCAGCCACGCAGGAAGGAGCACACCATGCGCAGAAGGCTTGCCGTCATCGTCATGTTTCTTGTTGCGGGAGCGTGTGTAGCCAACGCTGTGCAGGCGCAGAACCAGCAATCTCTGGACGCGGTTTTGCGAATAATACCGCCCGATGCTCAGGCGGCTGTTGTCATCCCCAGTCTGAATGCGATGAGCGATGACATCACGCACATGCTCGAAGGCATGGATCGTGCCGATTTGCTGATGGGGGCGCGGCCGCTGGATCAGCTCAAATCGGCAACGGGTTTGAATGTCGGCATCAACGATCTGGGCGGCGCAGCGGTCGTGTACTTCGGCCGCGAGCAACCGGAGCCGGTGTTTCTGGTGCCGGTCACCAATGCTGAAGACTTTCTGCAGGGCAACTTCACTGCTGGCGAAAACGGCTCATACATCGCGCCTGCTGGCACGGTTGTCTACGCCAAGACGCTTCAGGAGCATGTCGCCATTTCGCCAAACCAGGAAGCGGTTACCCGCTATCAGCCTGGTGATGGAATCAGCCAGGCGTTACGAGGCGAACTGGGCGATCGCGGTCAGGCGCTGCTGACCAGCGGCGAGATCATCGTGTTCGCCCGGGCTGGCGCAGCACAGGAGTTTCTGCAGTTCATGGCGCCGGCAGTGCCGCTTGACGTTGATGTTCAGGACATACAGGGCGTGGCCGGCTCGCTCATTGAGCAGTTTCAGGCGGGGATCGCAGTCATCGATTTTGATCCGCTGGCTGTTGTACTGCGATCGCATTCCACGTTCAAGCCCGACAGTCAGCTTGGGCGGATGCTCACCGATGGCGCAAACGCAACGGGTGGTCTGACGCGGCTGCCGAATAAACCGTTTTATGTTGCCGGTTCGCTGGACATCGCTGGCATGGGCGGCGCTGACACGCTGCGCGCCTTGGGCGAGGCTCTGGGCGTGGGTCAATTGCCTGAGTGGGCATTGCAGTCGCGCAGCGTGCAATTTGCGGCATATCCAAGCCAGGCGGGTCTTGCTGCGGGATTGCTCAACGATGCTGTGCTGGTGCTGCAAACGCATCAGCCTGATCAGGCCAAGGCGTTTTTCCGCGAGCAGGTGTTGGCGGCGGGTCAGGAGGAAGGGCCGGTCAAGCGACTGGTGCGGTGGGATGAGAATCGCAATGTTGCGGGTATTGGAGCAGTTGATGCATTTGAGGTGCGCGTGACTGATTTCCCGCCGGAGATGTTCGAAGCGCAAATGGTCTCGCAGTTGCTGTTCGGCCGAACGGGACTGCGTGGGTTTGTCTACCAGGCTGAAGACGCATTGGTCATGACGTTCAGCCAGCAGCCGGCGGTACTGCAGGCAGCGGTGCAGGCAGCAACCGCAGGCGACGAAGCCGCAGCGGCGGAACAGAACAATCTTGCGTCAATGCCCGCCATTCGAACCATGCGCAACTGGATGCCGCCCGGGCGCGATGCGGAGTTTTATCTGGACATTGGTCAATTCAGTTTGCTGATGCAGCAGTTTGCTGAATCGATGGGCATGGCTGACCAGGCGCAGGTGTTTCAGTTTGATCCCAGCCTGCCGCCGATCGGCTTTGGCGCCGATGCCGTCGCTCATGGCATACAGACCGCCACGATTGTGCCCAGCGGCGTTCTGGCGGGGATTCTCGATCAACTGATGCAGATGCAGCAGTGGCAGGAGCACCAACAGCCTGCTGTCATGCAGCCAACGATGAGATGATGAAAAGTAAATGACCTTCGACGAACAGACGCTCAATCAATACTGACATGAGCGAATCTGACTTGATGCACGCTGACTGAGCAGACGGTATCGTGTCGCAATGACCATGATGCAGCAGAACGTTGAGCATGCCCCCGCAGCATGGCGCGTCGGTGTGAACCGGATGCTTCATCTCGATCAGCCGCGCATCCTTGGCATTTTGAACGTGACAACCGACAGTTTTTCCGACGGCGGCAGGTACAGCTCAGCACAGGAAGCGGCCGACGCGGCGCTGCGCATGCGCGATGAAGGCGCGTGCATGATCGACATCGGCGGGGAGTCAACCCGACCCGGTGCGGCAGCGATTTCTGCTGAAGAACAAATCCGCCGCACTGCTCCGGTGATTGAACTGCTGCGTCAGCGAGTGAGCGCGGATGAACTGCTGATATCGATCGACACAACCCAAAGCGCCGTTGCCCGCGCCGCTTTGGACAGTGGCGCCGATGTCATCAACGACGTGTCAGCCGGCCGGGACGATCCGGAGATTCTTGCGCTTGCAGCATCGCGTCAGTGTGGGCTGATACTCATGCATCGACTCGCACCGCCGAGGGAGGATTCCTACAGCACCGATTACCGCACAAGCCCCGACTACGGTGGCGACGTGGTTGATGCGGTGGGGCAGTTTCTGCTTGCGCGGTGTCAGGTTGCGATTGCAGCGGGCGTTGCGCCGGATTCGATCGTGATTGATCCGGGGTTGGGCTTCGGGAAAAGCGTCGCGCAGAACTACGAATTGATTGCCCGGTCAGATGAGTTGCTCTCGCTGGGATATCCGCTGTTGAGCGCAGCCAGTCGCAAGAGCTT
Source organism: uncultured Isosphaeraceae bacterium (assembly GCA_964575335.1). Taxonomy (GTDB): domain Bacteria; phylum Planctomycetota; class Phycisphaerae; order Phycisphaerales; family SM1A02; genus CAZNPU01. The sequence goes on from CAZNPU010000032.1 coordinate 33,493, forward strand.
TGTCGGCTCAGTCAGCAACGTGCAGGAGCCGGCGATGCGCCTTGCCGGCACGCTGGCGGTCAGCGTGGCGCATGCGCTGGCCGGTGTGCGGCTGTTCCGCGTGCATGATGTCGAGCCGCATCGTCAGGCGCTTGCGGTGGCGCTGATGATCGCCCGCCAGCGTCATGCGACAGGCGGCGTTGTGACGCAGCAGTAAAGGGCATAGCTGCTGCTGGCCTGGCTGGCATTCGGCATGAAGGGGGTATCAAGGAGGTGCCGCTCCGACATGCCATGCATGGCCAACCACTCGGATCGGTGCTAGCATTGCCTTCCACAACCTCTCAGTTCTGGAGTTAACTTCATGGCCAGCGAGAACG
>CAZNPU010000033.1:0-1683 GCA_964575335.1 uncultured Isosphaeraceae bacterium
GCCGAGGTTGCCGTAGGCGGCAGCACGTATCGCAGGAAATTCCCCAAAGGCATGTGCCAGAAATTCCATGTCCGCAGCAGCTTCATCAAGGACTCCAAAGCGGATCTTGATCGGAGTAAGTCGGTTGATGGTCAGGAGAATGCGAAGATTGTCGTCACAGCGGACGGCGACCGGAACACCTGCGGAAAGCTCGAAGAACGGTGCATTGCGTTTTGCAAGCGCTTCTTCAGTTAATGCAGGTTCAATCGCCTGCCAGGCCATATTCGCCAATTCCTTGCGCCGGGCATCGTCCTTTGTGAGCGCTTTTTCGAGCCGCTCCGCGAAGAGACTGTGGAAGGGACCAAAAGACTTACCGTACTGCGTTGCGACGGTCTGAAATAGGTACGCGAATTTCGGGTCCTCGAGCATGTTGCCAAGCGCAGCAGCGCTCAGCCCTGCCGCCTTTGCCCAAACGTCTTGCGGTGTGGGCATGTTGAACAGTTGGAGCGTGAGAGCGGCAATGTGATGATCATTGCCGAGTGAGCAAAGTTTCTCGTAGAGAAGATCAAGCAGACCTTCCACTTCTCGCGGCATTTCTGCAATGGCATCGGCAAGCATTTCAGGCCGCACGTTGTCAAACATCAGCGCTGTTATCAGCGCACGATGCGCGAGGGGGTAACCCTTATACCGGGCATATGCAGCTTGCCGTACTTGGCCTCGTGCCTGGCCATCGAGCTGTGGAAGATGCCCGGCTTTGAATTCGCTCTCATACCAGTCTTCAATGTCTATTTCGGTGAGATCGCCGAGGGGAGAAGCGAGCAGGCTGGTGAAGGCGCGGCGCGCATCGGGATGGGTGGCGAGCGTGTCATCAGGACGCTGGCTGACAATCAGCCGCACGTTATGAGGGAGGTCTTCAGCAAGGGGAATCCAGTCGCCCGGAGTATCAAGGCAGAGCTCGTGGCGCGGATCGATGAGGAAGACGATGCGGGCGTCGGGGCTCTTCCTGGCTAAGGCGTCACTGAGAGACCGTGCAAAGATCAAGAACCTTTGCCAGCCGGGTGCGGTCTGATCGGCCATGAGGCTTGCGAGGAGATTCCCAATGCTGGGAATCGACTCGAGGATTGCGCGATGCTGTTCGGTGTCGCGCGGGCCGTTCCTGACGAATCCTTTGAATTCTTTGAGCAGGAGGCCGAGCATGTGCTCCATGGCCTGAGCCGCTGCTTGCTCGGATGTAATGGTAAGGCGCTCGACAAGCCATAGCGGATCATCCTTGCGTCTCGCATCACACCGGCGCTGGAATTCTTCGAGAAGCCGGGACTTGCCCATACCGGGCGGACCGATGATAAGTCCGGCGCGCGGCTTTGCACGCAGGTCACTCTGCACCCACTCATTGATGGCCTTGAGTTCACGTTCCCGCCCGACGAATGGCGATTGAAAAGTCGTTAATGCTGTCTGAGTCACAATAAAGAAAATTCTCCGGGTGATCTTCAATTGTGTCAAACCCCCGCACGTGCGCCCAATGATTGAGCGTTACACGTTTAGCGGAGCTTCTGAGAAAGCGGCGACCGTGGTGAATTCCAGGGGGCGAGGATCTGGAAAAACGGCGACTTTCCGGACGTTGACGATCGGTTTTGGGTGTTCGACCGTCGTTTCGTTGAGCTCGCGGAAAACATCGTTGAGCTCGCGCAGCATTTTGTTGAGCTC
>CAZNPU010000033.1:1783-32209 GCA_964575335.1 uncultured Isosphaeraceae bacterium
GACGTGGTTGAGCTTAACGAAGCGTTCGTTAAGCTCGACGAAACTTTCTGCGAGCTCAACGAAGTCTTTTGCAAGCTCAACGAAGCAGCCGCTGCCGGCCTATCAACAGTGATAACCGCCCTGGCGCGGCGAATAAATGAGAAATTGTTATGGGGCCGTTTCGCAAGTGCAGTGAAGCTGCTTGCGCGTGTTCTTACCTCTGCCCTTCTCCACCATCTGCGCACCCGCACCACATGAAAACGGCGGGTTTCGCTCCGCCCCTTTTCCGGGGGCCGAGGCCGGGGCCGGAAACCGGGGCGGAACTCAACCCGCTACCTTACTTGTGCTTATTCCTTGCCTGGCTGGTTCATTCTTTCTTCGTGTTCTTCCGCAGCCGCGGCCATCGTGTCGCGATGCTGATGGCTGGCGCCGTGGGAGAGCAGGTGATCGATGTGCTCGACGAAATGCGTCAGCTCGACGTATGCCTCCACGTATTCTCTTCCCTGCGCGACGCTGTTCTCAGCCACCTGCCGTTTCTGATGCGCATCAGCAAAGCGGCGTCTGATCGCATCGCGCACCGCATCGGCGTACTTGTCAGCAAGTTCATCGATGTTGCCTTCAACCAGCGCGCGATCGGTGGCGACGATGGCGGGGTCGGTGTTGCCTGCGGGCTTGATGCCGGTGAAGCCTTCGCCTTCGCTGGCGCGGTGAATTCTCACCAGCGTATCGAAGAAGTACTGATCGGCGACCTTCTGCGCGTTTTCGCTTTCACCACGAACCGCCATGGTCAGGTCGAAAGCCGTGCGAATTTCGTCTTCATCCTCAGCACGCACCCATTTGAGAACCGGCTCGACGTTTCCTTCGGCGATCGCACGCTGCGCATCCTTGACGACCGGCCCGTCCATACTGTCGCAGTGAGCCATGACCAGGTTGGTGACTGCTGCGGTGAGCGCGAGCGACGCAAGGAGCACAACCGCAAAACGATGAGTGAAGATCGAAAAACGGGAACGTGCCATGATGCGCCTCCTTGTTGTTGATGTTGATGTTGCAGCTTGTGTTGCAAGTTGTGCGGCAAATGCATTCTATACCCGGCTTGCATCACACCGACCGGAAAATGGCCCCCAACTCATGCGTGACAAACAAGACAGTCGCTGCTTGCTCACAATCCCATTCGAATCATGTCGCACAACAGAACACAACTGCTATTCGTTGCAGATACAGTACGTCTATGGCGATCCCTCAGCGCTCGTGGGTGACACTGTTTCTTCGTCGCATCATTGCGTACAGCATCGATGTCGCGTGCATCATGGCTTACGCAGCGATGCTCTTTGCGGTCACGATTCTGTTTTTTCCTCTAGCGCCAGTTGTGGAGCGCGATGTCGCTGATGCGCTGCAGATGCAGCTTGTTGGAATTGTCACGCTGACCGGGCCTGTCGTGCTGGTGTTTGCATGGCTCGAATCAAGACGTTCGGGAGCAACGCTGGGGAAATGGCTGCTTGGTCTGACGGTGCGGCAAATAAACGGCGATCGGACTTCGTTTCCTCGATCGCTTGGCCGGAACGTGCTGAAGTTTCTGCCGTGGGAAATCGCGCACATGGGCGTGCATCAGGCTTACGTTGCATCGCATTCCCACTCATGGCTGGGTATTGCGCTTTCATTCGCGGGAATGCTTCTTGCAGCAGCGTATCTGGTTTCATGCATCATCCTACACGGGCGCACAATCTACGACCAGATCATCGGAACATGCGTCACACAAGCGTCATCACCCCGCGCGATCACTGCAACTGCAGACGCCTGAGATTTGTGCTGCTGCATGTTTCAGCCTGCTGCTCGTATCACCAACGGCAGCACCCACAGATAGCCGATCATCAAAACGCACACGGCGATCAGCGACACCAGCAATCCCACCCGGATCATGTCGCGCGATGATACTTTCCCCGTTGCATACGCCAGTGCGTTGGGAGGCGTGGAGATCGGCATCGAGACGGAGAAGCTGACGGTCAGGCCCGCCAACACGCTCAGCCGCACGACGCCTGTGATGTCGCCTCCTGCATCTGCATTCATCGCTTCCATTCCCCCTGCTGCGGTGCGCATTCCGCCCATTGAAATCGCCAGAGCCAGCGGCACGAGGATGTTTGCCGCGGCGGTGTTGCTCATGAAGGTGGCGAAGGTCATGCCGCCTGCGATGATGAACAGCGCAAGCACCCAGCCGGTTGCGTTTTGCAGCAGCGGCAGTGAGCCGACGTATTCGAGCACGCCGGTCAGGTGCAGCGCGTTGCCCAGCGCCAGGCCGCCCCACATCAGCAACAGGATGTCCCAGTCGATGCTCTTGACGTCACGCCGATCGAGCACGCCGAGGGCTGCAAGCACCGTGGCGGCGATCAGCGCAACGACTGCATCGTTGATGTTGTGCCACGGGCCGGTGATCCACGCAGCAACGGCGGCAAGCAGCACGATCACTGTGGCCCAGGCGCGCTTTGAGATGTGCTGTGATGTGGGGATCGGATCGAGTTCAATTGCTCGAGGAGGTTTGAGGATCACCAGCAGCAGCGTGCCGGTGATCACGAGCATTCCCGCTGCCAGCGGCATGGCCATCAGCATCCACTCGACGAAACTGATGGAAACGCCGAGGGTGCGAAGCTGTGAGATGGTAATTGCGTTGGGCGGCGTGCTGACGGGCGTACTGATGCCGCCGATGCTCGCGCCGAATGCCACAGCGAGCACCACCGCAGTGGCAAGTGTCGGCGGGATGCGCTCGCTGCGGATCACCGGCGCCATGATCGCCAGCATCATGGCAGCGACGGCGGTGTTGCTGATCCAGATCGACAGGAAGCCGGTGGTGAAAATCACCGCCATGACGAGCCGGCGTGAATCGGTCATAAACGGTCGCAGCAGCCGCCCTGCGATCGCGCGGTCAAGGCCATGTTTCGTGGCGGCGGCAGCAAGCAGGAATCCGCCCAGAAAGAGGATGATCGTGCTGGAGGCGAACGGCTCAAAGAACTGCACGTAACTGAGCTGGCCCGTCCGCGCCAAGCCCCCGCCCCCGTCGCGGCTGGCCAGCAGCAGCACTTCCAGCCCCACGACGCTGAGCGAGGTGACGAACAGTGGCAGCGCTTCGGTCGCCCACAGCAGGGCTGCGAACACCCCGATCGCCACCGCACGCCGCCCCAGCTCGCCAAGTCCATCTGGGAGCAGGAAATACGTCAGCAGCGCGATCGCGATCGATGCTGCAATAACCAGCGCCCCTCCGGCGCGCCATCGGCGGGTTGCGGCAACAGCGGGAGATACAGGGGATACAGCAGTTGTTGGAGCGGGGGTGACATCCATGAGAGAGCCTGACGAACCGGATCAGCCGCCGCATCGTACCATTTCAACCGTTTCCCAGATTCTTGGCTGTCGTTCCACACGGTGTTCCGGCTGAACCGATGCAGACGGCTGCGCAGCCAGGCTGCGTCTCAGCGCCCTGGGGTATCGCCTGCGCCGCCAAGTGTACGCACTAATCAAGCAGCACCGAGCCGATGAAGGTGATACGATGCATCATCCGCACTGACGAACCGCAGGCAGATTTTTTCCAATGGATTTGAGCTTTCTCAACGATTCTGAAGCCGTCAACGCATTGATCAATGCTTACGGCCCGCTAGCCGTGCTTGTCCTGCTGGTGATGCCGCTGATGGGCGAGGACATCATCATCATTCCCGCAGGATTTCTGATCGGGCAGGGGCATCTTCCATTCTGGCCGACGTTCGTGTGCGCATACATCGGGGCGTTCATCTCCGATGCGATGTGGTATTTTCTGTGCTATTACTACGGCACTCCGCTGCTGCATAAAAAGTGGTTCAAGCGCATGGCGCACCCGCGGCGGATGCTTCAGGCGAAACATCAGATCGAAAAGCGCGGCGCGTGGCTGATCGTCACGGCGCGGTTCGTGCCCGGTAGCCGCACCACCGCGATGATCGTCTCCGGCCTGATGCACATGCCCTTCTGGAAGTTCGCGATTGCGGAAGGCCTGTGTCTGCTGGCGACGGTCCCCATGCAGCTCGGCGCGGGCTATCTCATCTCGCACGGCATCGGCACCATGGGCACGGCAGGCAAGGTCTTTACAGTCCTCGGCGTGGTCGTGGCCATCATCGTCGGCGGGTTTGTCGTCACGTGGATTTTGCAGCACCGCAGGTCAAACGAGCGTGCCCCCCGCTCGCGGGCATCCTGGCTGCGCCGCTTCCGTCCGCACATGGTGCGCAAGATCAATTCCGCCGACATGAACGCCGGTTCGTAAGCTCGCTGCAGACACACGCTGCAGCTGGCGTGATTCGATTCACTCATGCTCATGTGAGCATGCGGGAGGGGGAAGCCAGAGATGGCGGCATCAGGCTCGTCCATTGGGGGCTGCTCTCCTGTTGCCTGGGCGGTACAGATGCAGCGCCACCGGCGGATAACATAATCTTTACTGGCATGTGGCGCGGCGCTTACAACAGTAAGGAATAAGGAGTAAGGGCCGCCCGACGCTGAGTGGATCTCGGCGCCGAGTGTACGCTGGACACCATGTGGGCGAACTGCGGCGGGGTTTTGTATGATGCCTGCCACAATCGCCGCGAGGGAACCGACCCATCGCAACGGTGATATCGTGCAGCATGCTCGGCGAGGACTCAGAACATGCAGAATCTCAACAATATCGTCAACACGCTCAACGACTATCTCTTCAGTGAGTGGGTCATCTATGCTCTGGTCTTCACGGGCGTCCTGTTCACCATCTGGAGCTTCTTTGGCCAGTATCGCGCATTGACGCACGGCACAGCCGTTCTTCGCGGCAAGTACGATGAAAAAGACGATCCCGGCGCGATCAATCACTTCCAGGCGCTCTCTGCAGCGCTCTCCGCAACGGTGGGACTTGGAAACGTGGCTGGCGTCGCCGTCGCCGTCGCGCTGGGTGGCCCCGGCGCAGTATTGTGGATGTGGGTGATCGGCATCGTGGGCATGGCGCTCAAACTGACCGAAGTGACCCAGTCGATGCTCTACCGCACCACCGACGATCCGGAGAACCCCCACGGCGGGCCGATGTTCGTCGTGAAACTCGGCCTTGAGCGAGGCGGACGTGGGCTGGGCATCGCCACCGGCGTGATGTTCGCAGCTGTCATCATCGGACTGACATCGCTCAGCGGCGATACCACCGCGATCAGCATCGGCATTGTTGCCGGAGCGGTGCTGGTGGCGCTCGGCTTCGTCGCCCGTGCAATGCTTGGAGCGATCATCGGTGGAATCTTCGTTGTGACGTTGATCATCTCCGCGATCACCGGCGGAAACATGTTCCAGGCGTGGAACGTGGCTGACGTGACCTATACCTATTTCCGCGTTCCCCACATCGTCACCGGCATCATCCTCACACTCTTCGTGGGCGCGGTCATCATCGGCGGAATCAAACGCATCGGCTCAGTTGCGGGGCGGCTCGTGCCCTTCATGTGCGTCATGTACATGCTTGGCGCGATGTACGTTCTGGTGATGCACATCAGCGACATCCCCGCGATGCTGAAGCTGATCGTTCTCAGCGGCCTGCCCGCATTCCTCGGCGGCGAAACGGCTGTGCCCTCCGGCGCGTTCCTCGGCGGGACATTCGGCTACGCAGCCATGTGGGGCATCAAGCGTGCTTTGTTCTCCTCAGAAGCAGGTCAAGGCTCAGCGCCGATCGCACACTCAGCCGCCAAGACAAACGAGCCTGTCCGCGAAGGCGTTGTCGGCGGACTCGAGCCGTTCATCGATACGATCATCGTCTGCACAATGACCGCGCTGGTCATTCTCGTCAGCGGCGCATACAACCGACCTCCGGAAGCGGTGTTTGAATCCCCATCGCAGATTGCGATTGTTGAGGCGGGTCAGACAAATGATGGCACGCCGCTGTGGACGCTCCAGACCCCGCACCTGCCGGAGAAGACTGCAGAGGCAAAGCGAATCGGCCGCGTTGATGAAGGAAGCAGCGGCTGGCGCGAAGGCGAAACAGTCTTCATGATCGTTCACGCCGACCGAAACGAAAGCACCGGCCGCGATCTGCGCCGCATAACCGGGCGCGTCGCGCTTGATGAACAGGATCAGTGGATCATCCAGTGGGATAAGCTTGAGTCGCAGATGCGACCCGCCCTGATCGGCGCCAACGAGAGCGACAGCGACATCGACTTGGGCATCTACGCTGATCATTCCGGCGCTTCGCTGACGGCCTACGCCTTCAATCGCGTGACACCGGGAATGGGCATGTGGCTTGTGACAATCGTCTGCTGGCTCTTTGCTGTTTCCACGATGATCTCGTGGTCATACTACGGCGAGCAGGGCGTGCACTACCTCTGCATGCGATTAAACGCCGGCACTACCGAGAGCATCGTCTTTGTTTATAAGCTGGTCTACTGTGCGCTGATTCTGCTCACCACGATCGCCTCCATGTCGTTCTACGGGAATAAACCGCTCATCGGCAATGATGAGGAACTGGACATGTGGACGACGCTCGGGCTGGGCGTCATGCTCGTGGCCAATATTCCCATCATGCTTCTGTTCGGCCGACAGGCAATGAACGCGTATCACGACTACTTCCGTCGCCTCGAGAGCGGCGAGATGCGTCCGCCGCACGAAGCGCCGCCGCTTGTTGACGTGATCGAAGGCAAGGATGTGAAGTAAACGCTGAAAGAAAGGCAAGAAGCGGCCTGCTTTCACAGGCAGCCCTGCGATGTGCGGCATGGTTTCCCGCACGTCAGGTGCGGATGAGACAACGCTCATCGTACCGCCGGGCATGCCCTCGCGGAATACCGGCGTGCCGCACGCTTTTCAGCGTCATGCTTGAACTTCAGCCTGTGCGCGGTGGAGTTGTCGTTTTGCCCATATCCACTTTTGCAGCTCAACTGCCGGCACGACCAGCATCGCCATCGGAATGAGCATGATCCATGTCTGCAGCGACACCGGGCCGATCTCCAGCACGTTTGCGATGAACGGTACGTGCATGGCAATCACATGTGCAGCAAGCGCGCCGATCGCGCCCCAAAGCAGCGCCGGGCTGCGGAGCGGTGAAATCGCAAACGCTGACCTGGTTTCCGAACGACAATTCCCCAGATGAAAGTTCTCGAAAAGCACCATAAGCAGCAGCAGAATGTTGCGTGCTTCAGCTTGCGCCCAGCCGTTTTCGATCATCCACGCAAATGCGCCGAAGCCGATCACGGCCATGGTGATGGAACTCACGAGCAGTCGTTCGATCATGAGGCGGTTGAAAATGCCTTCCTTCACCGGTCGCGGTCGGCGCTTGAGCGTGTCGCCTTCGCCCGGTTCGAAGGCCAGTGCGACATCCTGAATGCCGCTGGTGGCGAGATTGAGCCAAAGCAACTGTACCGGAATAAGCGGCAGCGGAAAGCCAAAGACAATCGCCAGCAGCATGATGAGCAGCTCGGTGATTCCCGTCGAGACAAGCAGGAACACGACCTTGCGGATGTTGTCGTAGGCAATGCGCCCTTCGTCGATGCCCGCGACGATCGATGCGAAGTTGTCATCACTGATGACCAGATCAGCCGTCTCACGAGCGATATCGGTGCCGCTCTTGCCCATCGCCACGCCGATGTTCGCCATGCGAAGGGCGGGCGCGTCGTTGGCGCCGTCTCCAGTCACGGCGACGAAGTGCCCGGCGTTTTGCGCCGCCTCGACAATCTCCAGTTTCTGCCGCGGCGCGACACGGGCAAAAACATGCGCGCGATTGACGATCTTGATCATCTCATCCTGCGAGATATTCGCCAGATCTGATCCCAGCACGACTTCCGATTCGCTGTGCGTTTCTTCAATCAGACCAAGATCGCGTGCGATCGCCATGGCGGTGACGCGATGATCACCAGTGATCATCGCAACGCGCACGCCTGCATCGCGGCACGCCGCAACCGCCTCCCGCACGCCCGCGCGCAGCGGGTCGATCATGCCGACAAAACCGAGGAACGTCAGGTTGGACGGCTCAGGCGGTGTGTGACCGGGTTGAACGCCATCCACGCCTTCAGCAAGCGCAAGCACGCGATAGCCGCGCGACGCCATGTCGGCAACTGCAACTTTCCACTCAGGAATCGTGCGGCCAGCGATCATCCCATTTTCTTCGCTGCACATCGCCAGCACACGCTCGGGCGAACCTTTCACAAACACGCGTGATTCGCCGTTCACACGATGGAACGTCGCGGCATATTGACGCTCGGATTCAAATGGGATTGCCCCGACCTGTGGGAACTGTTCACTGACAAACTCGCGGCGCAGACCATGTTTGTGACCCAGCGCAAGCAGCGCGATGTCCACCGCGTCGCCACGCCATTTCCACCCCGCGTTGCGCGCATGCAGGTGCGCTTCGTTGCAGAGTACGCCGGCCCGTATCAGCGCATCAAGGGCAGCATTGCTACCCGGCGGAACCGCCTTGCCTGTCTCCGGCTGGATCACCTCCCCTTCGGGCACGAACCCCTCACCCGTTACGGTCAGCGTTTCTGCGGTCGCCAGCAGAATCTCGCGCACGGTCAATTCGTTGACGGTGAGCGTGCCCGTTTTATCGGTGGCAATGAGCGTGCAACTGCCGAGTCCTTCGACAGCCGCAAGGCGCCGCACGATCACATTTCGCCTCGCCATGCGGGTCATCGCCACCGCCAGCGCGATCGTCATCGCTGCAGGCAACCCCGACGGAATTGCTGCGACCGCCAGCGCCACCGCAAACATGAGCATGTCAAAAGCTGAATGCCCCGTTGCGATTCCAAGCGCTCCGATTATTCCCGCAATGATGAACGTGCCCACCGCCACGACCTTCGAGAACGTCGTCATGCGCGTCATCAGCGGCGAGCGTCCGCCAGCAGTTCTCACGACATCAAGCGCGAGCTGTCCAGCCTGCGTCGAGGAACCTGTTGCAACAACGACGCCTTTGCCACGTCCTCGCGTCGCGATCGTTCCCGCAAATGCCATATTGGCGCGATCGCCCAGCGGCGACTCTTCCTCGCCAATCCACGTTGGATCCTTCCGCACCGCCAGCGATTCGCCGGTCAGCAGTGACTCGTCGATCTCCAGTCCCACGCACTCCAGCAGCCGCACATCGGCCGGCACGCGATTGCCCGATTCCAGCCACACGATGTCGCCCGGCACAACGCGCTCGGCGGCAATGTCCAGAATCTCGCCGTCACGCTGCACCGTCGCGCGGATGCGCAGCAGTTTTCGCAGCGCAGCGGAGTTGCGTTCCGCGTTCCATTCCTGATATGCGCCGATCACCGCGTTGATCGCTGAAGCAACGGCAATGAATATCGCATCTTTTGTGGCGCCGATCGCCAGCGCCACGCCCGCAGCAATAAGCAGGATGTACATGAGCGGGTTGGCGAACTGCCGCGCGAACACAACCAACACCGAAGGCGGCTTGCGCGCAGGCAGACGGTTCTCACCGAAGCGAGCCAGCCGACGCCGCGCTTCATCCTCGCTCAGGCCGGTCGAGCTTGCCTCAAGCGCCGCCAGCGCCGCAGTGGAATCGAGAACGTGCCAGGAGGTTGTCGACTGAACTGTTGACATGCGCAAGGTACATGAGGCATACCGAATTTTCGTTGCGCGCGGTTACATGGCACATCCGCGAAGGAATGCACCGCACTATGCCCCCAGCTTCTTCATAACTTCGCTTCGCCAGTTGCGTTGTCAGCAGGCGGCCGCACCACCAGCACCGAGCACGGCGCATTGAGCACAACCGCCAGCGAAACCGAACCGAGAAACAGCGAGCGGATCGCGCCGCGGCCCTGTGAACCGACCACAATCATGTCCGCTGCCCACCGCTGCGCTTCTTCGATGATCTTCTCTTTGGGCGATCCCTCGATCAAAGCCACCGATATGGAAAGTTGCGGCGCAAGGTTGCGCAGTGATTCAGCCGCCCGAAGAAGAGCGTTGTTCATCTGCGCTCGTTCCTCCTGAACAAGCTGGTCATACACCGACGGCGAACCGATGCGCGCCACGGAGCCGGCCGCATGGGACAAACGCCATGGCAACGTGTCCAGCGGCGCGTCGACGGTAATGATGCGTACTTCGGTTCCAGGTGGCCAGGGATGCCGACCGACTTCGCATACAGCATTATCGCTGCATGCAGAACCGTCGATGGCGAGGAGAATCTTCATGATGCACCTTATAGGGGATCAGTCGTTCATCTTCCATATCTTGCGGATCGCCGCCTGCATCTGATCGATCGTAGCGGAATCGAGATCGCGCAACTCCATGACCGCGCGGGTCATGCCCACGCCGGTCTCACCTTCCTCAAAGACGATTCGCGTGCATCCCGCGGCGCGCAGGGCTTCTCCCTCCGCGAGATATCGCGCCCGCATGATGATCTTGATATCGGGGTTGAGTTCTCGAGCCGCCAGCACAAGGTCCACACGTCTTGCAGAGTGCGGCAGCGTTACCACAAGATAGGATGCGTGACGGAGCCCGGCCTGATCGAGAATCTCCGGATGCGTCGCATCGCCATAGATTGCCGGCCATCCTTTTTTGGCCAGCGCCTCCACCGATTTTATGTTGGTCTCGACGATGACCGTTTGCATGCCGGCATCGCGCAGCATGGCATCGACGGCGCGGCCCACAGGTCCGTAACCGACGACCACAGCCAGAGGCATTGAGTTCGCAGCGATCTTCGGCTGAGCGTCGGCGTTGATGATGCGCCGACGGCGCTCGGAGCGTGCGTTGAGCAGTTTCCACAGCGTCGTTCGACGAAACAGCCATTGCTCGATGCGATCCAACGACGCAAAGAGAAATGGATTGAGCGTAATAGAGATGATCGCTGCGCCAACAAGTATCTGCCGCCCCTCTTCGGGGATGAGATTATGCTCGAACGCCACCTGCCCAAGAATAAACGAGAACTCACCGATCTGCGCCAGCCCGATCGCAACGGTCAGTCCGGTTCTTGCGGGATAGCCAAGCAGCGCTACAACGAGCAGCGCGGTCAGCGGCTTGGCGATCAGGACAATCGCCAGGGCGCAGCCGACCATCCATGGCTGTTCAACGAGAAAAAGAGGGTTGAACAGCATTCCGACAGCAACGAAAAACAGCACCGCGAACGCATCACGCATCGGCAGAGCGTCCGCAGCCGCCTGATGGCTCGTGGGCGACTGAGAAACCACCATGCCCGCCAGGAACGCGCCCAGCGCCACCGATGCTCCGAAAAAGACCGCTGAGCCAACCGCAATAGCGATCGAAAAGACCAGAACCGTCAGCGTGAAAAGCTCACGCGACCGCAATCGCGCAACCCGCACCAGAATCCACGGCAAGACCCGCGACCCCGCCAGAAGCACAAGTGCAACCAGCGCAAGCAGCTTGGCCACCGCCCATCCGATCGTCACAAGCCCGCTGCTCGCACTCACAGCAGCAGCAGTTCCCGCTTCACCACCGCCGCTTGCAGCAACTGTCTCACCGGCGATGAACGTCGCCTCCTGCGCGGGGGCCCCCACGTCCATCGCCAACATCGGGACAAAAACCAGAGCCAGGACCGTGAAAATGTCTTCGACAATCAGCCAGCCGACCGCCACATGCCCATGCGAGGTGCTGAGCATGTCTCTGTCCATCAGCCCGCGCAGCAGCACCACCGTGCTGGCCACCGCCATCGCCATTCCGATCACCAGCCCGGCTTTCCACGACCAGCCGAACAAATGAAACGCAACCATCGCCAGGATGGTGGCCACGAGGGTCTGTACGATCGCGCCGGGCAGCGCCACAGCTCTTACCGCAACCAGATCCTTGAGATGGAAGTGCAGCCCCACGCCGAACATCATCAGGATCACGCCGATTTCAGAGAGCTGCTGGGCGATTTCTTCATCCCCAACAAAGCCCGGCGTGTACGGCCCGATGACGACTCCCGCAAACAGATAGCCGACGATCGGCGAAAGCCCCAGCCGCTGCGTGATAAGCCCGAGTACCCATGCGGCCGCGAACCCCCCAGCAAGGGTGGTAAGCAGCGGCAGACTGGTGATGTCCGCAGCAAATGTCAGGTAAGGGGCGACGCTCTGCATCAACGGGTAACTTATAGGTAGCCTCGCTGCTCGACAACGTGCTGAAAACAGAAATAATCGCTCTCAGCTTCGATTTTGATTTCAATTTCGAAGCTCCCGCACAGCCCCGGAAGCTCAGGCAGTCCTGGAAGCGAATCGCCCATGTGCTGATGGCTGCTGGCAAGTCGATCGCTGCGCATTCAGACAAGGAGACAAAAAGACAAGGGGCTGAGGAGCATCTGGTTTTCTCCTTGTCTCCCTGTCTCCCCTTCTCCTTTTCTTGTCTGCTTGCCACCCCTTCCCCCAGAGCGGCACGCACACGACAGGCTGCGGCCCGTCACCAATGAACTACTGGTTGCGATACTTCGCGTGGCAGGCGTTGCAAGTGGTATCGATCTGCGCCAGTATTGCGCTGAGTCTTTCCCGCGGCGCATTTTCCAGCAGCGCCTCTTCCAGCTCGCTCGCATCCTCGCCGCTCTGCTTCATCCACTGAAGGTAATCCGCAGGCTGCGACTCGACCTCTTCATCCTCCATGAGGTTGCGAAAGAGATCCGCCATGCGGCCCGCTTCCGCTACGGGCACAAGGTCAGGGTGATTTGCAGGCACGGTCCAGCCGGCCTTTTCGATTTCCCGAAGATGGACGAAAATGTGATCGATCTCGACCATGCTCTGAACCAGACCCGTAGTCTGGTGCACCTGCGGAAACTCGTTGCTGGCAGCATCGATCGCAGCCTGATCGACAGGCTCCGCCACCGCAACGCAGCCGTACAGCCCCGTGTACTTCGGCGAGGTGCCCGCAATCTTCATACGAGCTTGCGCCTGGCCGCTGTCGATGATGCCGAGCGACACGACGCCCACGCTTGCAGCTGCGGCGCTGCGGTGCTTACCGTGATGACAATGGATATAGACGGGATGCGGGAGGTCGCGAAGAGCGCGCGTTATCTCCAGCTTGCGCGACTCATCGATGCCGTTGTAGGAAATCGGCAGATGCACGTAACGCAAACCGTACGCCTGGGCCAGTTCGACCTCCGGCATAGCGCCATCGACGCTGATCACGGTGCGCACGCCCAGATCGCGCAGCGTCTTGAAGCCCGCCTCCCCTTCAGGCATAGAGCCGCTGAACACGCTGTCGCTGAAGGCCACCACATTGTGCAGGCCGGCGTAATCGCGCGGCGAATCATCGTGCATCGTCGGCCTGGCCAGAAGCGAAGCCCCAGCATGTGAAGATGAATCGACGCCCGCAGCAGGTCCCGAGCGCGATGAACACGCCCACAGCATGACCACAGCCACAAACACGGGAATGAAAAGAACAACGCGGCCGATAAGCTTCTTCATCTTCATGAAAACCATTATAAAGCCTGCAGAAACTGTGGGCAGCAAATGAATATCAAGCTCACTCCGCGCGGGCAGTGCAATGGAAAACCCAGCATCCAAAAAGATTGAAGATGCCCCAACCCATCGGGATTGAAGAGCGCCCGTTGCGCTCGAAAACGTTGACTGCAACGCCGCTCTATCCTGTTGCATCCGGGTTGGTAAAGAACAGTCGTTCAGTGCCTGAGTCCGGACATACCAGAAAGAAGTCGGAGCCGGATTTGCGAATACGGCCTTTTTTGCCCGAGCCGTCGATGCGCGTATCGATCCATGTATTACCGCCGCAATCCTGGCATTTGAAGTAGTAGCCGTACTTGCCATACAGAATGCAAAGATTGAGGGAATGGCATTTGCTGCACAGGAATTGCGGAGTCGGCGTGCTTGCGCTTTTTCCGGTCGCCTGCTTCATTGACGCCGGCTGGGATTTCAAATCAACTGGTGAAGGCGACTGCTTCTTTCGCGTATCTACCGCGGCTGTTGTTTGGGCAGTCATCTGTTCGACTGGGCGCGGCACATGCTGATCGAGCAGAAATTGCTGCAACCGGCGCATCTCGTCAGGTGTAAATCGATAAAGACCATCCTCGCACTTGAGATCGAGATTGAGCAGACTCCCGCCTCGACGATGCGCTGCAATCCTCTCCTCAATGTCTTTGGTAATCTGATCCGCCTTGCGCACTTCAGGCGCGTGCCTGTCACCCTTGATGATCCCCTGGTCTGAAATTGCTACCCGTATCTCGATCGGGCAATGTGCAAATCCGCCCTGAAGCAGGCCCAGCAGTTTGCGATCGCGCAACTCCGTCTTATGTGCCTGCAGCAATCGCCGCAACAACTCAGCTTGACGCTGCGCCTGCAGCACCGGCGAGGGCATGCCGACTTTTTTGTTTCGTCCGAAATATCGGACGAACTGACCGTCGGGCAAAATGTGGATTTCGCCGCTCACGCTCTTCGACTCGATTATGAACATCCCATGCGGGTGAACCACAAGATGATCGATCTGCGCAACTTCACCTTCATGCTGAAGGCGCAGGTCGTTGAACACCAGCACGTCTGACCGGTGGTTGCCGAAAGCGCGTCGCAGGTAGAAGGCCATGTCTTTCTCAGCCCGTGCACCGGCTTGCGCCCGGATCGAATCCCCAACAACAGCGTCAGCCTCCTTCACAATCATGAGTTCACTCGCACCTTACTCAATCTGTTCTGTCTCGCCACATTCACTGGCAACACCGCCACTTCAAATGGCATGAGCATCTCGAAGTGTTTCGCCGCCGCGCATCTTGTCAGCTTCGGAATTCTTCAGGCCGGATTATATTTATCAGGCGGTATTTTGCATTCCGCCGCAAGCTTGCCCTTCTTCGACTGGCCTGCTCCGCAAGCCCGCCTTCCGCGCTCGGGACAACAAATCCGAGCGTAATCAGGAAGAGAGCCAGCGGTGCAGACCTCAGACGCATATGACAACAACCTCGCGATGGGGCGTGTGGCCCACGCTTTACCTCCCCCACTCTCAGCATCGGACTCACAAAAAGTGCAGCCGAATGAAGATGGCGCACATCGAAAAACAGCGCCTCATGGAACGAGGAATGCAGCCCGTCGCCCCCCTTTTCTTTTCTATAATGCCCGTTCTGCGCAGCGGAGCGTTCGATGTTTCTTACGATCTCGACTTCACATCAGCCAGCAACGGACCTCGGCTACCTGCTGCACAAGCATCCGCAGCGGGCACAGTCGTTTTCGCTCTCGTTCGGCGAGGCGCGGGTGTTCTATCCGCAGGCGGATCATGAGCGATGCACGGCTGCGCTGCTTGTTGAAGTGGATTCGGTCGGGCTGGTGCGAAATCGCCATACGCCGCCGGGCGCGCAGCGCACGCTCGACCACTACGTCAACGATCGGCCGTACGCTGCATTATCGCTGCTCAGTGTCGCAATCTCGCGCGTCTTCGGCATCCTGGCCCTGGAAAGCAAGCCTGTCGATCCTCGCTTGTAATGAGACAGTCCGGGTGCTCAATTGCATGCCGGAAGATTTCGAACAGTCGCACCGATAAGCAACCAATCCGATTATCAGCTCCTGTTGCACGTCCTCTAATGCTGCTGATTTATCGAGTTTATTGGGGCGGCCGGGGCTTATCGATCCCTGCCACACCAGCCGGTTTCCTTCTCCGACATTTTGATCCGCGGGATGAACTGCATGAGTGGTCAGGCAGATGAATCGGCGGCTTCGTACGCCTTGTCGAAAACGGCGACGCTGCAGGCATGGGCGGGCAGATATCGTGCTGCGCACGGAAAATGCAGGATTCGGCAATAATTCGGCGGCCTGGCTCGTTGACACTCAGAGCCGAGATCGAAACTCGGACTGCGGATATAGTGCGGGATCAGGATGCCTTCTGACCAGGCAGAGAGCATCGCTGGATCGCCTTGTTGACCAGAGTCGAAGCCGTCTTCATGCCTCGTCGACTGACCCAATATCTCCATCGCGCCTTCATCGGCTTGATCGCCCTGTGCGTGGTCGGACAAAGTTTGGGTTCGACGCATTGTGGATGCTTGTGCCTGGGATGCGGCAATATCCTCAGCAGAATAGGCGTCGTAGACGCCTCGTACGATTCCGGCACATGTTGCACCAGGTATGCTCCGAACGATACCAGCACATGCTGCGCCAGGGATACCGATGAAACCGAGCCGCATCAGTCTCACGATTCCTGCGATTCAGAAGGCACGTGTGACTGTCTTGACGTGAAGCTCACGCCAAGTCCCACCATACATCCTCGGTCCACGACAAACACTTCTCTGGATGATTTCGGCTCCGCAGCGCTGATTGCAGCGCCACTCCTCACCGCTTCCGTTGACGTACCTTCGGTGGAGCTGCATTTCCCCGCTCGTGCCGCACCACCGTTCGTTCCGGCGCTGAGTCCGAACGCGCGGCGCACCATTTTGCGATTGTAGTCAAACCAGATGCATGGCATTCGCTGCTCTGACAGCAGCTGTTGTTGGTTGTGCTGCGCTCATTGTGTTTGCTCAGTGAGGCGGCGCACGATGATTCAGCATCTGGAGCTACGCCCCTGTGAAAACTGCTGTGAATGATGCTCGCTCTTCAGCGAGCCTGACAACGCTGTCGCGAACCGCTGCTGGTTCTGCATCGCACGAAATTCCGCGCCCGCGATCGCATTGGAAAACTCGGGTTCTCCTCCCGACTGTTGTGTTCCTGGCGTTTGGCATGCTCATGGCGTATGCAGCGCGCGACTTGCTCATTCCAACGGTGGATGTGTATGTCGTTCCCGTGATCGCGAAGGCTGGCGTGAGTGAAACCGCTTCCAGTGAAGTGTTGGAGGACGCACCTGCTGCAAGCACGCCTCTGGTCCTCGTGCAGGCGCCGGGATGGATTGAGCCGGATCCATATTCCATCATTGTGCCAGCATTGGTGAACGGCATCGTCAAAGAAGTGCTCGTGCTGGAGGGCGATCAAGTTGAAGCCGGGCAGATAGTCGCGCGGCTCATTGATGAGGATTTCCAAATTGCGGTTCGCTCTGCGCGTGCCATCGTCCAGCAACGCGAAGCCGATCTGTCACGAGCCCAGGCAGCGGTCGAGGCAGCCGAAGCAGGCGTGCTTGTTGAGGAGGCATATGCAGCTGCACTGCGGGATGAGGTGATACGCAAGCGCGAGCTTATAACCGCCGGGAGCGTCGGCTCTGCTGAAGTTCGCCGACTGGAACTGCAGCTCCAAGGGCTTGAAGCTCGCGTCGCGCAGGCGCGGAGCAATGTCATCGAAGCGAAGGCCGCAGCTTCACAGGCTGAGGCCGTGCTGGTAACTGCCCGCATTTCCCTGGCGGACGCAGAACTTCAGTTGAGCCGGACGGAGATTCGATCACCCTGCAACGGCACTGTATTGACTCGATTTGTCGAACCCGGATCACACGTTGCGATGCCCAAACCCGGAGAGACATCCGGAATGGCTGGAGCGGTTGTCCGACTCTATGACCCCACCAAGCTGCAGGTGCGTGTTGATGTACCGTTGGCTGATGCTGCGAAAGTAGGCATCGGCACTGTGGCAGAAATCACGACCGAGACGCTCCCGAACGACACATTCTGGGGCACCGTGTCGCGAATCGTGCATGAAGCCAACATTCAGCGCAACTCCGTCCAATACAAAGTATCGATCAACGATCCATCACCGCTGCTCAAGCCGGAGATGCTGTGCCGCGTGAGGTTTCATGTTCGATCGACGCGCACGCAGGGCGATGGGCAGGCGAATGCTGTGAATGGTTCAGATGCATCGGGCCTGCAGTTGTTCTTGCCCTCAGATGCGCTGATCAATCGACAGGAAAACAGCGCACAGGTCTGGGTCGCTGAAAATCAATCCAGCATGTTAGGCGCCGCAGCCGTCCTTCGTGAAGTTGTTCTTGGCGGACAGGATGGTAAGGACACAGTGATTCTGAGCGGCGTCAAGCCCGGCGATCGCGTCATCGTAAACCCGCCGAGCAATCTGAAAAACGGAACCAGAGTACGAATCGTGGGCGAAGCTGTCGCACCCGCGCATTCGGAGTGAGGAATTCTCCATGACACTGATTCAATGTCGTCGGCTGACAAAGGTGTATAAGAAAGGCGATAACACCATCACGCCGCTGCATGAACTCGACCTTGATGTTGAGGCGGGTGATTTCCTGGCGCTGATGGGACCGTCAGGCAGCGGCAAGACAACATTGCTGAATCTGCTTTCCGGCATCGATCGCCCAACGAGCGGAACGCTCACCATTGGCGGCACGAATATCGCAACGCTCTCACGATCCAAGCTCGCGGATTGGCGCAGCGAAACGGTCGGTTACATCTTTCAGCTCTATAACCTCGTTCCCGTACTGACAGCCTACGAGAATGTGGAGTTGCCGCTGCTGCTGCACAAACTCTCCAGGCGCGAACGTCATGATCGTGTTCAGACTGCATTGCAGTTGGTCGGCATTGCTGATCGTCACGACCATTATCCGCGCCAGCTCTCGGGTGGCCAGGAACAGCGCGTTGCCATTGCTCGCGCAATCGTCACCGATCCGAAGATCATCGTAGCTGACGAACCCACAGGCGATCTCGATGCTGAATCGGCCAAGGCGATCATGGCTTTGTTGACGCGTCTGAACCGTGAGCTTGGCAAGACGCTCATCATGGTCACACATGATGCGAAGTGTGCAGACTACGCCAAGCGGGTGCTGCATCTGGAAAAAGGCCGACTGGTCGAAACCGAGTCGCGTGCAGAAAGCCCAGCGGTTGAAGACCACGAACATGTTCACAACGCGCAGGAGGTTCGCGCATGATCGGCACAAGGTTCATTCCGATCGTTCTGAAGCAAGTGTGGCGGCACCGTACCCGCACGATGCTGACCGTCGGCGGTGTGTCGATTGCGATGTTCCTGTTCATTGCGGTTCAGGCGCTTCAGCGGGGAGTGCACGAAGCCACAAGCGTTACCGCTGCTGATCAGACGCTTGTCGTTTATCGTGAAAACCGCTTCTGCCCCGCCACGAGCCGACTGCCTGAGTTCTATCAGGATCGGATTGCAAGAATCCCCGGCGTGGTTGACGTCATTCCGATGAAGATCGTGGTGAACAACTGCCGCACGTCACTCAACGTTATCACCTATAGAGGCATACCGAACGATGATCTCTCTGTGCTGAGCAAAAAGTGGGAAGTTGTGGCCGGTTCGTTGGACGACTGGGCCAAGCGGTCCGACGCTGCGATAGTCGGCGAGATTTTGGCGAGCCGACGAGGCTTTCAGGTCGGCGATTCATTCGACTCCTCGGGCGTTACTGTCAATGTGGCTGCAATCATCCGTTCGCCTGAACCGCAGGACCAGAATGTCGCCTATGTGAAGCTTGCCTTTTTGCAGCAGGCCACGGGCGCCGGCTTGGGTGAAGTGACCCAGTTCACCGTCAAGGTTGATGATCCTTTGAAGATGGAGCAGATTGCAAAGGCGATCGACGACGAGTTTCGCACCGAAGCCGAGCCAACTTCAACAAAGCCCGAAAAAGCATTCGTCGCCCAGGCGGGCCAGGACATCGTTGAGATCGTCACGTTCACCAGGTACCTCGGATGGGGCTGTTTGTTTGCCGTGCTCGCGCTGGTTGCGAATGCGATCGTGCTGAGCGTTCAGGATCGCATCAAAGAGCATGCGGTGCTGCAGACGCTTGGATTTCGAAGCGGGCTTATCGCCCGATTGATCATCAGCGAAGGCATCGTCATCGGACTCCTGGGCGGCGCGATCGGCACAGCGCTGGCCGTGGCGATCATCAGGTACGGAAAATTCAGCATCTCCACCGAAGGTCTGAGTGTTCATGTGACGGCGGATCTGCCAGTCGTTCTGACCGGCCTCGCGATTGCAGCAGGTGTCGGCATTCTGGCAGGCCTGGTGCCCGCATGGCAGGCCAGCCGACGGGAAATCGCCCATTGCTTCAGAGCCGTTTGAGGATGGATGACATGAAGCTGTTGCCTTTTGACTATGCGGTTCGAAACCTTGGCCGCTCTCCAACACGGCTGGTTCTTTCGCTGTTCGGCAGCGCTTTGGTGATCATCCTGGTGATTGCTGCAGCAGCTTTCGTGCGCGGGATGAATGCATCCCTGAATGTGTCCGGCTCTCCGGACAACATTCTCATCATCGGCGCCGGCAGTGAAGAAAGCGTCGAGCGAAGTGAGATCGAAGCATCTGTTCCGAGCGTGCTTGAAGCCAGTGTTCCGGGCATTCGTGCGCGGTCTGGCGTTTCGTACATATCGCCACAGGTGCATGTCATGCTGCCGGTGCAGGTCGATCCCCAATCAGAGAAAAAGCCGCAGGTGATGATAAGGGGTATCACGCCGGAAGCGCTGCTTGTGCATGAACACGTACGCATTCTCGACGGCCGCCTGCCGCGATCCGGAGCGGACGAGATCATGGTGGGTCGAATGGTGGGAACGACACTTGGCGTTCCCGACACCGATATCGTGCTTGGCAACACATTACTTATTGACGGCCGTCACTGGACAATCGTTGGGCGCTTCGCTGCTCCCGGCACGGTACTGGAAGGCGAGATCTGGACGTCACTGACAGACCTCATGACCGCAACCAAGCGCACGACGATCTCGTGCGTTGTGTTGACCATCAATCCGGATGAGGCTGAATTCGCCGACATTGCTGTATTCACGAAAATGCGCCCGGACCTTGAGCTTGCCGCGATGCCGGAACAGGAATACTACAGCTCGCTTGCCGGCTTTTTTCAGCCCATCAAAATCGTCGCATGGGTGACAGCAGGTCTCATTGCGCTCGGCGGGCTTTTCGGAGGACTCACGACGATGTACGCAGCGTTCGCCTCGCGGGTGCGCGAGCTGGGGACGCTGCAGTCGTTTGGGTTTCGCCGAACTGCCATCGTCATCAGCCTTGTCCAGGAGTCTTTGCTGGCGACAGTTGCCGGCACACTGATCGCGTGTGTAGTGGGCGTGTTTGTTCTCGATGGGCTTGCTGTTCGGTTCTCGATGGGAGCCTTTGGTCTGCTCGTTGACCCGATCGTCATCGGAGTTGGACTTTGTGCCGGCCTCACCCTTGGCCTTGTCGGCGCCCTGCCGCCGGCCGCCCGGTGTCTGCGGCTCTCGATACCTGTTGCACTCAAAGCGGTCTAACTGCCGCCATTCAATTGACCTGAAAGGAGCTTTCAAGATGGCGTTCTCAATTCGCACTGCTGCATTTGGCCTTCCCCTGTTGTGTCTCACGATCGCTTTGGGAATGGCATCGGCAGCATCGGCTCAGTCTTCAAAGCGGGCGTCACTGGAACCGTTGCCTGGCTCTGTGTCGCTCGACAAGGTTCCGGCTGATGCAAAGGAAATCGACGAGGCGATGAAGATTGCACAGCAAGGCGAGACCATCGTCTTGAGAGGCCGAATCGCAATGGCCAAAGACGCGTTCGTGAAGGGAAGCGCAGCCTTTACGCTGATCGACGATGCTGCGGCAGCAACCTGCTGCCCAAAGGACGGCAAAATCCTGGACACATGCAGCGCACCGGCTGAGAGCAAAGCAACGATTCAACTGGTCGACAAGCAAGGAACGCTGCTCCCGATTGATCTTGAAGGAAAGGGCGGACTCAAGCACGGCGCAGAGGTGTTTGTTGTCGGCAAAGTTGCAAGCGCCAACGGCACGAATGTTCTGGTGGTGAATGCTACGGGCATTCATGTGCCGGCTGCCGGGATGCCCATGGGCTTTTTTGTCCGACAGATGCCGCAGGATGCCAAAGACCTTTCCGAGGTGAAGAAGGCAGGCGGATTGAAAAAAGGCGACAAGGTGGTCGTGCGCGGCGTCATCGGCGGAAGTAAGCAACCGTTCGTTGACGGTCGCGCGATGTTCACCCTCATGGGCAAAGATCTCAAGCCATGCAATGCCATCCCCGATGATCACTGCCCAACGCCCTGGGACTACTGCTGCGAAACGCGAAAAGACATCACTGCAAACTCGGCCACAATCCGAGTGGCGGATAGCAAAGGCAATCCCCTCCGAACTGATTTCAAAGGTCGGATGGGAATCAAAGAGCTTTCGGACGTGGTCGTGATCGGCACAGTTGCGATGGCGAAAGACGGCGCATTGATCGTGGATGCATCAAACATGTACGTCGTCAGGCCATGAGTTGCTCTGGCCCGGCACTTGCTCAGAAACGAATGCTGTCGATCTGAGTCTTCAAGCGCGTTTCGATCGCAACCCGGCGCTGCGCACAATCAGTCAATTCTGTCTTGTTCGCAAAGAGTCGTTCGGTTATGCGCTCGCTTGCGCCCGTGCTGCGCGCACGCGGCGCAAGCAGCGCATCAGCGATCTGCGTGACGATCATCATGGCAAAGCATCAGCCAAGTTCATTCGCTTCGAATGGCATCTCTCGCCTGGCTGGTAACCTCAATCAGCAGCTCTCGAACCAGCCGACCAGCAAACACACGAGGAGGAAGCTGCTGAGGGAAAGGCAAACAACCGCGGCCTCCCGTGTGTCTAATCTGCGTCATACATGATCGCTTCTTATGTACTAACCTGACGCTGCGGCGGTCTGAAAGAGCGGCTACAGCGTTTGCGACCAATACTGCTCAATCACGTCTCTCCCGAAGCTGCGCCGAGGCTCTTCGCGTACCAACTGAAATCCTGCCCGTTCGTATATTCGACGCGCGTTAACGAGCAAATTGTTCGTCCAGAGCATGATTGAGTGGTATCCCGCTCGACGTGCGAATCGCACGCACTCTTCGACGAGTCGGCTGCCGATCCCAAGACCGCGGGCCGACGGTTCGACCAGCAGCAGACGAAGTTGCGCTGTGTCGTCGTCCTTCCTGGCGCAGAAGATGCTCCCTGCTGGACGGCCATCCACCTCGGCAATCCAGGCCTGTTCTCGATCCGGATCATGCTGGAGAATGAATTCGCCTGCGATCTTGGCCACGAGAGCTTCAAAGGTCTGATCGAATCCATACTCCTGCGAATACACAACACCGTGGCGCTGGACGACCCAGCCCAGATCGCCAGGCCGAAGCGGTCGCAGGATATAGGCCTCCGGCGGCGTCGTCTGCTCGAGTATGTTGCGGATAGTCTGCATCGCATGCAGCAGCTTGCGCTGTTGTTCGTCGGTGAGAGTGCCGAGCAGTTCAGCGATCTGTCTGCCCGAACGGCCGTCGACAAGATCGAACGCCTCCTGTCCGGCCTTGGTCAGGCTGATGACGATACGACGGCCGTCCTCAGGCAAACGTTCACGCGTAACCAACCCATCCCCTTCGAATCGATTGAGAATGCGGCTGAGGTAACCTGCATCAATGTTCATCGATTTGCGAAGTTGGCCGACCTCCGCGGTTCCACGTTGAGCGATTTCCCAGAGCAGTCGCGCTTCGGTCAGCGAGTATGGCGTGTGGACCAGACCTTCCCGCAGTATGCCGAGCACATCGGTGTAGAAGCGGTTGAACGACCTCACTGACTCAACGCGATCACTGGTGGCGGCTGGGATCATTGACAACCTCAACTAAATAATTGATAGAATCAATCATATAAATGTCGAGACTCGGCACCAAGCCACCGCCTTTCGCTGCTCGGCCATCAAATCGTCCCAGGCGGGTTCGGCCTGTGATCGGTAAACAGCAGTGCTTGCTCAGCGATCTTGAGTGCTGGAATCAGGATGAGAGCGTTGTGCAGCAGGTGCAGGAACAGCAGCGGAAGACAATCTCTTCGACGATGGATGCAGTAACGATAGATGCAGCTTCAAAACCAAGAGCGCACGCAGAAGCAAGCAATCGGCAACTGGCGGCAGAAGCGACCGAGCTGTAAATCAAACGACCACGCTATTCCGTAACGATTATGAACGCTTCCCGGGAGCAACGCTCTTCGGAACAGTGGGCGACTCAGTAGCCTTGGTAAACCTTCCTCCAGGCTGAAGTCGGCAAGCAAGGTTGACACGTCAAGAGAACCGTCAGCCTTCACTCCTTCGCGCTCTTGCGATAAATATCATCAAGCGTCGCTCCGAGTTTGGTCTTCCACTCCTGCCAGCCGTTGGCCTGGCGGCCAAGCACGGCCATAGCAGCTCCGCTCGGCGTTTTGAACGTATACGGCTCGGTAAATACAAGCTGACCGTCAATCTCCTTGAGGATACCTTGCTCAAGCAGTTCCTTGCGGTTGTTCCGTATCCACGCGCCAGCTGAGGGCATCAGTTCTTTGCGAGTCCGAGAATCGGACAACACCGTAAAGCCGTCTTCGACCATCTGCCCGCGTCCCTCAGCATCCTTGCCTTTGATATAGAAGACCTCTGCGCTTTCCTCAGCTGGTCGAGCCTCAACAACCGGAAACCCAAGGGACGACGTGAGGATATTGAGGGCGTCAAAAGCATCCATCAGGTCAGCCTTCATTGGCTCAGTCACAAACGGCTCGCCGCCATCGTTGCCGTTGTCTAACAAGTACCGGCCGACCTCCTTCGCCCTGCGGATGCAGAACCACTCCAGATACCGCACGTGCGACTTCGTGAAGTTGCCCGTGCGGGACACAATGGCAATGGCGTGCTGCCAGAAGTCCTTGTTGACGTTGTGCTGCTTGAGCCGCATGAAACAGTCCTCGGCCTCGCCGATGTAGACGATGGGCTTGGCTGCATGCTCCGGCTGACCGAACAGAAAATAGACACCAACGTTGCGCAACTCCGGCCGCTCGCCAGCATCAGCCAGTTTGCTGCGCGGTACGGAGACGGCTTGGACAATCCTCGTCGTAATCTCCGCGATGCGAATCCCCCGCGGCTCACCCTGCGGCAAGAAGAACTGAATTGTCTGCGGCCGTTTGTCCGTCATCTCCAAATCCCTTCAAACACGATCAATAGCTCCATTCTTCGGGTGTCAATGGCGTGCGATTCAGCTTTTCACGATGCAGACGCCACCGAGGCATCAGATTATCAATTATTCATCAGGTCACGAAATCGCTCATTGTGCACCGCTCGATGAGATGCACCATCGCCTGTTTGACGGATCACTTGCTCATCGCGTGATCGGTGTCTTCCTGGTCGATGTGAGTGTACTGCGCCGCGTCTTATGTGCGATCACAATGAGTGAGATTCATCATTGTTGCCCTGGCAGCTTCACCGGCGGCAATGCTCGCTCAATCGCATCGCGGCGCGATTCATATTGCGATGGCAGCATTAAACCCGAACCGAGTTGCTCCGCTGGCTCATCAATGGTGAACCCGGGTCCATCAGTTGCGATCTCGAACAGCACGCCGCCAGGCTCGCGGAAGTAGATCGAGTGGAAATACTTGCGGTCCATGATCGGCGACACGTTGAATCCCCTTTGCGCCGCGATCTCGCGCCACCTGCGCTGCTGCGTATCATCGGGCGTGCGAAAAGCGACATGATGCACAATGCCGCTGCCCATCAATCCGTGGCGAGCATCCGGTGAACATACAACATCAATGTTCGATGCGAATTCGAATGAATCCGGCGTGCCTGCGCGGTATCTGAAGCGATTGCCTTCACTTTCCTGTTCGATAAACCCCATGACGTCGGTCAGCAGCTCCGCAGTGCGCTCATAACCTTCTTCTGAAATGCTCACGCTGTGAATGCTGCGAATCGCATGCTCAACAGGCACGCCTCCGTTTAACCACGGCTGGCCTGCTGAATCGCGCACGCCTACCACCTCAATATCCATGCCATCAGGATCAGCGCACTGCAGCACTTTCTGACCAAATCTCTCAACAATGCCCTGCACCTCCACGCCTTTTTCAGCAAGCCGATCGCTCCAATACGTAAGCGACAACTCAGGAATAGCAAACGCTGTGGCTGTCACCTGCGGCGGGCCGATTCTGCCTCGCACCAAGCCTGGCCAGGCGAAAAAGGTCATGATCGTGCCGGGCCGGCCAAGCTCATCGCCGTAATACAAATGGTAACTGCGCGGATCATCGAAGTTCACCGTGAGTTTCACCAGGCGAAGTCCCAGCACGCCGCAGTAGAAATCAATATTCTTCTGGGCATCGGCCGTGATTGCCGTCACATGATGAATGCCGCTGATGGTTGGCTGCACGCTTCGCTCCTTTCATGCCGCAATGGCTCGGGCAATGCCTATGGCAATCAGGTCAGCCGATTCTCGGCGCTTCTGCCTCGCTGAAATATCCGTGGCATGCGATGTCCTTGACTGTAGCGCAGCCATGGCGTCGCTGCGTTCCAGCATGGAGGTGTCCTCGTGTCGCCGCTGCGAACAGGCGGGTGTCACCCGTCTATTATCTGCAGCAGTGCCGAGATTGTCGCCTGCGACGACAGGAGCGATGTGCTCGCAGGCCGCAAGACTGTGAGATTTTGAGACTGGCGCGACTCAACGCTGTAATCTGCGGCACTTTCGTTTCCTGGCTCGGTCTCACACTGCGTTTTGGCATGAGATCGGACTGCTCCGAGTGCAAGAGCTCAACGTTAAACAAACGCGCCGTATGCGAGGAGCAGTCCAAGGACCATCGCATATGCGGCGCATGCCACTGCGCCCACAAGCATGAGCACCCAGGCAGTGCGATAACAGACGCACGCATCTTCCCGTGAACTGCGCGTGATGCTGTCTGCTGGAGCGAATCGCCGCATTCCGGACATGCGCTCTTGAGTGCCGGGGCTCCGCGCATGTCATACCCACAGGTGCGACACATTTGAATCGGGCGCCTCGGAAAACATGTTCGTAGCCAACCGACTCCACCAAGCGCAGCAAGGACCGCAGCGAATCCAGCCCAACTCGCGTAGAGGGGAACTCGGGAGCCATAGCTCGCTGTTGGCGATTTCATGAGAAGCAACGACCAGAACACAATGCTTCCTAACACCAGAAGCGCAATGGGAATCCACACGCGAGATGAGCGCGCCGTTGATAGAAGAACATCGACAACACGAGTGGTCGAAGCGTCATTCATCGCTAAACGCTACAGAGGCACTGCTGAATGTTCGGAACTTCAGGAACGCGGGCCTTCCCGACGCATGTTTTCAAGCATTTGATTGAACAAGAACAAGAATCTCAATTCATGAATTCCTGCTCTAGGCCTCACGTTGCGTTCCTGGTAGAAGCCCCACCGATTGAGACATGCCCCGAGCGAATCCTTCGTAAGCATTGCGAATCGGGTTGCCGTCCGCTGTCAATCCATTTGGAGCATTACCGACTTCTCAGGGGTGCTCGGATATCAAAGCCCGTTTCGATCGGAGCCTGATCTTGGAAATTTGTAAACAAGGAATCAGAAATCGCGCGAGTTCGAGCTTGGTTGACGCCAAATCCGGTCGTTCCGATCGGCCGCCTACAGATCGGCCAATGAACCCACGAGATACTATCGCCTCAGTAGTTTTTGAAGAGTAAGTACAAGCCCCCCACGAGGAGCCCTCGTCGTAAAATTCGGATGCAGATTGCCGCTGGGCGTCGTGCGTGCCACTACTCCAGCAATCAAGGCTGGCGGCGCGAAGATTTAAGTCACTTCATTCACGCACGCACGCACGGGTCGCTCACTGCGCCACTTTTGTCATGACGCATCGAAATCCAACATGGCCAAGCGAAGTATCGCCGGTCGCAGCCATGCGAGCGCTTGGGCGGTAACTCGCGCAGTAACTGTCATGGCACAGGTACGAGCCGCCGCGCATCACGAATCGGGCGCCGGGCGCATTATCGTTGAGGCTGCGAGGATTGAGAATGATCGCCCCAGGATTCGACATTGCGACGCGGCGACGGTATTCATCGGGATGATACTGATCGTCGCACCATTCCCAGACATTGCCAGCCATGTCATACAGGCCGTAGCCATTTGGCGGGAAGCTGCCGACAGGCGCTGTTGCTGTAAAGCCGTCTTCAGCAGAGTTCCTGAATGGAAACTCACCCTGCCAGATGTTGGCTCGTGACGAATCGACAGGCTCGTCCCCTCAGACATGAATCTTTTGATCAAGCCCAGCCCGGGCAGCAAACTCCCATTCCGCTTCGGTCGGCAGTCGTTTGCCGGCCCATGCGCAGTACGCCATGGCGTCTTCATGTGAGACATGAACGACCGGATGATCTTCGCGCCCTTCCAGATTGCTGCCCGGCCCTTCCGGGTGCTGCCAACTCGCCCCGATCGTCCACCTCCACCACTGCTTTGCATCGTGAAGAGGAACCGGCGCCGCGGGCGGCGAGAACACGAGTGAACCAGGCTCCAACGCTTCATCCGGCGGTCGCGGCGTGCCGGGCGGCAGTTGCTGGTTCATTAGATCCCAGTCAACTCTGCGCTCCGCCGTAGTCACATATCCAGTCGCCTGTACAAACTCGGCAAACTGACGATTGGTGACTTCAGTGATATCCATCCAAAAACCGTCTACGCGAACGCGATGCGCTGGCAATTCATGCGGCAGCGCCAGAGCATCATTCGGCACAGCTCCCATCGTGAACTCACCGCCCGGAATCCAGACCATGCCGGGCGGATCATCTTCGCCGGCCCACTGTGCGGCTGAATGGATCGGGCTAATGCGAGCGTCAATCGATCGTGGTCTGGTAGCACCGCTTGCGCTCGTCCCAGCAGCGCAGCACATTTCCGCAACTTGGCCCGTTCCTGGAAAGATCATCGCATCACTTGCTTCGCGTCGTTGAAGTTGAATGGCTGCGGCGAGCGCTGCCAGCGCCGCCACAGCCATCAACAACAGGATGCCCAACCGATGAATTCGCATGACGACAAAGACCTTCCGTCAGGTGTGCTACGGTACGGAACCATCGTGCAACATCAGGTTGCAGAACTCATAGCTGCATGTTGCTCAGCACAATGAGCAGATCGTCCGTGTCCGTGATGCCGTCGTTGTTGAAATCGAACCAGCTTGGCTGACCCCAGAACTGCACAACGCCGATGATGTCATTGATGTTAACCACCTTGTCGAGATTGCCGTCGCCTTCCACGAACACTTCCGATGCAAAGATGGTGTTCAATTCTGCACGCAAAAGCTTGTAGTTGGTCAGCCACTCGCAGTGCACCGGCAGCGTACCGGGACAGTCCCAATGGGCAGGAACTTGTCCGTTGTCCAGGAGTTGGAGCGGGCTGTTATCGGGTCCCATCCGGAGGTCGTAAAACTCATACTCTCCAAGTCCAGCATCGCACTCAGCGCGTTGGAAACGAATGAGCTTGAAGTCCTTGTTTCGCACCATCCATGCGCGCGTCGGCGTAATCACCAGCGATTCATACTGCGGTTCGCCGGCGCGAACCTCGCAGCAATTGTCGTACTGCACCGCAGCATCGGGTCCATACCAGATTCCGCCTTCAAGATCGGCGATCATCTGCGAACTGAAAATGGTGTCGATGCACACAAAGGCTGACACTGGACCAACAGAGACAGGAAGTACCGTAGGCCAGGTCTTGTCATGCACCGATTTAAGTCCAACCCCGATCTCAGAATATATGGTTTGGCGGTACGGAGCCTGATTTGGATTTGTCAGATATCCCAGCATTGGCCGGCTATCGAGCACGTGCGCATCCGGCACCATCTGCCGCACATCAAGACCCGCCACCTCGCCGAACAATGAAAACAGATCCGTACAGGAGACAAGGTGATCGACTGTTCTTCCGCGCTGTTGGACCATCGGACCCCCGATCACCAGCGGCGTGAGAACGCCCGTC
Source organism: uncultured Isosphaeraceae bacterium (assembly GCA_964575335.1). Classification (GTDB taxonomy): domain Bacteria; phylum Planctomycetota; class Phycisphaerae; order Phycisphaerales; family SM1A02; genus CAZNPU01. Next base: position 31,165 of record CAZNPU010000033.1, read on the forward strand.
TGGTATGGCGTTCCTTTCGCGCGAAGCGGATTGTGTGGAAGTTTCACGCTCTGGTAATACGTTCCGTTGTCGCCAGCGATCACTAACATGACATTGCGGCCGTCCGGGTTATAAATGAACTGGCCGTCAGCTCCATACTCACCTAAGCCGATGTTCACAAGCAACCGGCCGATTTCCTTGTCCATCGCGTAGAGCATGAGGTCGCTGACGACCTTGATCGTCTCCGGATTCGTGTAATCATCCTGCGGAACGCCGCTCGGCCATACGAAGTTGGGAGGGTACAGATTGGCAGGCGGCAATTGGTAAGGCGTGTGGATGGCGCTGTAACTGACGGTCATCATCCACGGGTGCCGCTGCGATCCGGAATTATTTTTGATCCAATCGATCGCAGCATCGGTTTGGGCCGTGGTGGCATAAGTCCGTCCAATGCTGCGTGTGACCTCCTGCGGTGTGTTCACCACACGCGGCCAACGGTAGTAGCCGTTGAATTGCGTGTCATCGTCATCAAAACTGACGGTACGGCCTGAATTCACGGCCTCTTCGCATGTCGCTGCAAACATTCCTGCCTGGTTCAGCGCAGGAATGCCGCCCAGTGACGCAATTTCAACACCGGTATAGCCCTTGCCGCCGTTGTCATCGCAATAGATGCTTCCCTCGCTCGTCAGAAAGTATCCGACGCCTTTTTGTTCACCAATAGGGAAGCCCCAGCCATAGGTCTTGTTGTCCTCCATGTATTGCCCACCGAGGGTTGGATCAATGGGAGGACATGCGCCGAAAAGAATGCCGTCAAAGTAATCCCACCCCATATCCTGCGGCGTAGTGAACCCATACGGATTGTTCGTCGGCCCGCCAAGGTGATACTTCCCGATCATGACGCTGCGATAGTGCGCCTGACGCAAAATCTTCGGCGTCGTCACTTCATAGTGCGAAATTTGCGCTCCCGGCTGGTCTGCCTCGAGAATCGCTGCGGTCACGCCCGTACGCAACGGGTATTCGCGCAGAAGACCTGGCTGGGCTTACAACCGTTCGTTTTCTAATTCGAGGT
>CAZNPU010000034.1:0-31256 GCA_964575335.1 uncultured Isosphaeraceae bacterium
GCTGCTGCTGCGTCGTCCGCCCGGCCGCGAAGCCTATCCTGGCGACGTGTTCTATCTCCACAGCCGCCTGCTCGAACGCGCCACCAAGCTCAGTGATGAAAACGGCGGCGGTTCGCTGACCGCGCTGCCGATCATCGAAACCCAGGAAGGTGACGTCTCGGCATACATTCCCACCAACGTCATCTCCATTACCGACGGCCAGATCTATCTGCAGCCCGAGCTTTTCGCAGCAGGCGTGCGGCCGGCCATCAACGTCGGTATCTCGGTGTCCCGCGTCGGCGGCAACGCGCAGATCAAGGCCATGAAGGAAGTCGCTGGTTCATTGCGACTTGACCTTGCTGCCTACCGCGAACTCGAAGCGTTCGCGCAGCTTGGCACCGAACTTGACCCTGCATCGCAGCGCCAGCTCGACCGCGGCGCCCGTATGGTCGAACTGCTCAAGCAGGGCCAGTATCAGCCTTACGACGTGATCGATCAGTGCATTTCGATCTTCGCAGGCTCCAAGGGCTTCCTCGATGACCTGCCGCTGGATCAGGTGCATAGCTTCGAGGCATCGCTGCTGGACTTCTTCCGCGGCCCCAAGCAGGAGCTGCGCAAGCAGTTGGAAGAAAAGCAATCCTTCAAGGGCCTGGAGGATCAGTTCATCGCTGCTCTGCGCGACTTCAAGGCCAACTGGAAGCCTGCATAACCGCCGCACACGCCCTGCTGCTTGCATGCGGCTTTGCGTCAAGCCCACTTACCTTCATCAAACCCGCCACACCCGGCGGGTTTTTTCATGCGCACTGAACGCTCACTAAGCTCAGCTTCTGCGACGCACTGCATAAGCGCCTGACGCACTTTGTGCATGAACACGGCAGCCTTGACCAATGTGCCGACCAGAAGCACCGGAAAAGCAAGCACGCTGCAGCTATAGAACACCGAGGCGAACATTTGAATGTTGCTCGTTAACGCACCACCAGCCATGGGCCAAAGACCAAAAGCAGCGTCAACAATATCACCAGCCAACCGAACCGCTTGATGACGAGCGCAGCTTCCCGCTCCATTGCTTTGAACGGAATGCGCGCCACGAGCCGGCCCACGTAGCGCATCTGCAGCCACAATGCGATAAACATGCACAGGAACCCCGCGGCTGCCAGAATTGAACTTACTGGAATAGGCCCCAGCAACACCGCGATCATCTGAGTACAAACCGTAACTACGCCCAGCAGCATGACCGCGCTCATGCTCCAGCGCGCAAGCGCCCGTTCTGACCGCACCGACTCGCGCAGCATCTCGCGCGGCTCAGCTGCAGTGAGCGGAAACGCGCCGATGAACAGCAGCAACACGCCAATGACGCCAGCAACGCCCGGCAGCATAAGAAGCGTGACAAGCACACTTGAGATCCACGTGGCTGATGCCGGCGCCGTCCCAGGGCTGAAGAGCGTCCAACGAAGTGCAACCCAACCAAGTGCAACCAACAGATAAGCAATAACCGCGGCTGTCAGCAGCATGACACCATATGTCAACAGCCGTTGTCCCATGACCACACGGCGCAGCCATGCCGGATCAGCAGCTGCCAATCGGTCGCCGTGCAGCGATCGGATAATCACCACGCCGCATTCTGGGCATGCGCCTTCAACCGGCAAGCTGCGCAGGTCATAGCCGCACCCGATGCACAGCAGTTCATCGCTCGGTTCATCTGCTGCAGCATCGCGCCTGAAGTGGTTCATCCATCATTGCTCCCACAATCACTCACTATGCGCAGATTATGAGTTTCTGCTGCCCCAAGGTTACCGCAGCTCGCGCAGCCATCGTTCCATGCGGTCACATCCTTCTTCAATGTCGCGCTCGCTGCATGCGAAACTCATTCGAATGTGATGCCGCGCGATTTCACCGAAGTCTTCACCGGGCACGACAGCCACTTTCGCATCTTCCAGCAGCGCCTCCGCGAAGCTGAGCGCCGAATCGATGCGCATTCCGCCCGGCGATACTTTGCCGAAGTGCGCGCTGATATCGGGGAACACGTAAAACGCGCCCGTGGGTTTCGGACAGATCACGCCCGGCATGCGCGACAACTTGCTGTAAATAAGCTCCGCTCGCCTGGCAAAGGTGCAGCGCATCTGCTCAACTGCCTGCGAGCTGTTTTCAAGCGCCTCCACAATGGCGGGATACACAAAGCTGGTGATGTTGCTGGTCATCTGGCCCTGGAGTTTGGCCATGGCCTTGATGAGCTGCCCATCGCCCTGCAGACCCGGGCAGCAGGCGTATCCGATGCGCCAACCGGTCATCGCAAACGCCTTGCTCATGCCGTTGACCGTCACAACGCGATGGGCGATCGCAGGCAGCGATCCGAGCGAAAGATGCTGCATGCCGCCGTAGATCAGCCGCTCGTAGATTTCATCAGCGATGATCGTGATCTGCTCATGAGGCGCAAGTACATCGGCAAGGGCGCGCAGTTCATCGGGCGAATACATCGTGCCGCACGGATTGCTGGGTGAGTTGATGATGATCGCAGCGGTGGCGGGCGTAATGGCCTGTTCAAGCTGCTGGGGTGTGATCTTGAAGTCGTTTTCCACTGCCCCGGGCACTTCAACAACTTCGCCGCCCGCAAGTTCAATCATCGGGCGATAGCTGACCCATGCCGGGGTGGGTACAAGCACCTGCTGGCCCTTGCCGGGATCAAGCAGACACTGCAGCGCAAGGTACAGCGAATGCTTGCCGCCGACGCTGATGATAATGTGCTCGGCGCTGCACTCGATGCCGTTTTCCCGTTTGAGCTTGGCCGCAATCGCCTCTCGGGCCGCCGGTTCGCCGGGCGTGGGCGCGTATCGGGTTTTCCCGGCATTGAGCGCATCAATCGCAGCCTGCCTGATATTGGCCGGCGTATCGAAATCGGGTTCGCCGGCGCCAAAGCCGATGACGTCCACGTCTTGCGCCTTCAGGGTTTTCACCCGGGCGTCCACCGCAAGCGTGGAGGAAGGTTTCAGTGAATTGACACGGTCGGAGAGTCGCATAGGCCAAAGCATATGCTCAACAGAGCAAAGATGCTGCTGGACCGCGCTGCACGCACAGGAACAGCCAGTCACAGCAGCGAAGCTGGATGAAGGGTTCTGCTGGAGAAGCCAGACGAACCACTTCGCATCCCCTACTACCCCCGCAACGACGCAGCCTATGAACGCCCCGGCGCGGGGAACTGCCAGCATCAAGCCGCCTGCTGCGCAGCACCGCCGATTTTCAAATTCGCGTTGCCTCATGGGAACACTTCCGCGCGCGCCGATGTTGGTCTCCAGCAGCAGGATGCAGCCATGCAGCAGCACGGGAAGCTGCGCGGATTCGCAGCCTGCTGCAACTACGTTCCACCAGCGTGTAGGCTACGATCAGCAGTAGTATGCACGCAGCGCATCATGCGGCGCCTGCATCATGAGCGTGCAGGCAGAAGGAGAATAAAGGCATATGAGCTATTCACCCAGGATTCTTGCATTTGCAGGCAGTCTGCGACGGGACTCATACAACAAAAAGCTCGTGCGCATTGCAGCGGAAGGCGCCCGTGAAGCCGGCGCTGAAGTGACGTATCTTGATTTGCGCGAATTGGATTTGCCGATCTACGACGGCGATCTTGAACAGCAAAACGGACTGCCGCCTGGAGCTCGAAAGCTCAAGGATCTGATGATTGCCAGCGATGGTTTTCTCATCGCATCTCCCGAATACAACAGCGCGATTACCGCCGCATTGAAGAATGCAATTGACTGGGCTTCCAGACCGATGCCCAATGAAAAACCGCTGGAGGCGTTCACGGGCAAGGTTGCAGGCGTCATGGCAGCATCAACCGGCGCATTGGGCGGGCTTCGCGGGCTGCCCATTCTGCGCGTCATTCTCAGCAATATCGGCGTGCTCGTGCTGCCCGATCAGATCGGCATCATCAAGGCCGCTGAGGCCTTTGCTGAAGATGGATCGCTGAAAGATGAAGCGCAGCAGGCAAAGGTCAAAAGCATTGGGGCCAAAGTGACAGAGACCATAAGAAAGTTGAAATCATAATTTCAAATTTCACTAACCTCCTGCATGCTTGCTTTCTTTGTTTTGATGTCAGCAACAAAGAAGCTGCAGACATATGAAACAAAAGACTATCTGCCACTGCCCGTTCGATTGCTTCAGATTCTCCACCTCGTTCTCGCGGCTTATGACACAGGCGACTGCGCTATGACAACAATGAATCAGAACTGGGATGAGCGATACGCAACAAAGAACACGCCATGGGACAGCGGGAAGCCATCGCAGGAACTGCAGCGGCTGCTGGCAGAACGATCCATCGCGCCGTGTCGGGTGTTTGAACTTGGCTGCGGCACCGGCACCAACGCTGTCTTTCTTGCTCAGCAGGGCTTTGACGTCACCGCAATTGATCTTTCATCGTTGGCGATTCAGCAAGCCAACGCTCGCGCCCAGCAGGCCGGCGTGCAGGTTCGCTTCATGCAGGGCGACGTGCTCACGCTGCACGAGTCAGCCGAATCGCTGGGCGAGCCGTTTGACCTGGTGTTCGACCGTGGCGTGTATCACGTGCTGCGCAGTGTGAACCTCTTTGGCATGCTTCGCACGCTGCATCGCGTCACGCGTCCGGAGAGTCTCTACATCACGCTGGCGGGCAATGCCAACGAGCCTCCTCACCCGGAAGGCGGCCCGCCGCAGGTGTATGGCCACGATCTGGTCAAGGAACTGTCGCCGCTGTTTGATCTTATCCAGCTTCGCGAATTTTACTTTGACGGCGTGGTGGTTGAAGGGTCGCCCATTCGCCCGCTGGGGTGGTCAGCACTGCTGCGTCGCAAGGCGATTTGACCGCGGCATGGCGGCCATGCACGCATTTTCACTGCATCCACCGCAACCGCTATGGAAGGATCTGCCGTACAGATTGGATTGACGCCGCGATTGCCACATCTCGCCCGGAACAAGGAAAAGCAGAATGGTTCGATCCGGCGTACACTGCTGACCAGCAGAATCACACGAGGAGAATAGCGATGTCAGGACTGATCACCCGCCTATGTCGATTCCGTTTCCATGCATCTTTTGTCCTGCTGTTGATGGCGCTTGTCGTGACCGCCGGCATCCAGACCAGCAGCGTGGAAGGCGCGCAAGTAACGCAGCCGGAGCGGCCGCGCAGGAGCATACCGAAGATTGACACCAGCGTTCCACCCGGCTTCGCCACACCCGGTGATCTGGTTGCCCGACAGACCGCTCGAGCGCATCGCGAGCGATTCTGGCGCGCCCGCGCTGCGGTCAAGACCGGCATCACGGTTGATTTCGACGGCAAGCGCATTCTCGATGGCACAATGATCTATGACATTCATCGCGACCGCGCACGCATTGACCTCGCCAGCGGCGAGTCGCTGATTTTCGACGGCCAACGGGCATGGGTTTCGCCCGCATCAAGTCAAATCCCGCAGGCCCGCTATCACCTCAACACCTGGCCCTACTTCCTTGCTGCACCGTTCAAACTCAGCGATCCGAATGCTGAACGTGCCGCGTATTTCGAACGAGTGCTCAACGGCCGCATATGCGAAACCTTCACCCTCACGCCCAAATCCAGCGAGGGTGAGGCGTCCAACGACTGGTATCTCGTGTATGTCGACAAGGAACATCACGCTCTCAGCGCGATGGGGTATTTCGTCGCCTACGGCAGAACGCGCGAGGAGGTCAATAAAGACCCGCAGATTCTCATTTACGAAGACATTGAAACCTTCGATCGCGTGCCGCTGGCCACGACATGGCGCATTTACAACTGGACGCTGACCGGCGGTCTGGACGGCGATCCGGTCGGCACCGTCAAGCTCACCAATCTTCAGTTCATTGATGAACTTGACGAATCAATCTTCACCAAACCCGCCGACGCTCGCGAAGCTGCGCCGCTGCCGACGGCTTCCGCTTCAGCATCATCGACATCAGAAGAATAATTCTCGCGGTGATTCAACCTGCCTGTGCAGCAATAAAAAGCCGCACCACCTTCTTGAGGGTGCGGCTTATTTTCTAAGCTTGCGCACTGCACAAATCGATTGGGCCTATAGCGAGGATTCTGACGTCACTGGCCCGAAACTGCCCCCGCTCCTGCTTCTGTAACCGCAGCATCGGGTTGGCGCACAGCCTTGAATTGCGTTCTGTATTCCTGATCGGAACCAAATGCGCCGGTCATCTCATCGCCCTTGATCGTTGCGCGGTAATAAAGCGTGCCGACCATATCTGATTCCCAGGTGAACGTGATCAGGCCAGTTTCCGCATCGTAACTGACATTGTGCAGTGGACCGGAGCCGATGCGCGATTCATTCGTGCCTTGAACCTGACCGTTGGCCCCCATCTGCAGGGTCAATGTGAATTGACTGCCTGCATACGGCGAATCTCCAACAATCGTGGCCACCCACCGTCCATTGAGCGGTCCGTCAACGGGAGCAAAATTGTCAGCAGCGTCGGCAACCGGATCACGCCGCCGGGGCGTTCGTTCCTCCTGCTCAGCCGACGGAACTTCGCGCGGCAGCAACGTGTCCGCCATCGCCAGGTTGTATGCGGTAATCGCCGAGCACGTGGCTGACTGCACGAGATACTCCGGCACCACGTAGCGCAACGTATCGTTTTGCGTGTGGTGAATGAAGCGGTAATTCTTTCCTTCGCGTCCGCCGATGCCGACTTCATCCCAGAAAAACCCGGGAATGCCCACCCGGTTGAACGTCGCATGATCGCTGCCGCCGCCCCGAGGCATGCGCTCGCGCACGTTGATCTTCACCGGCATGTCGGGAAACGCCTCATTGACCGGCGCGGTGGCGCGGGTGAGCATTTCCGCCATTGCTTCGATGCACTGCAACCCACCCTGATAGTTGGTACCGCCGTCGTCGACGAACACAGCGGAAATGTTGGCCCGTTCTTCCTCACTCAAACTTTCAAGATAGCCGCGTGAACCGAGCAGCCCCTGCTCTTCGCCGCCCCACAGACAGAACCGAATGGTGCGTCGCGGCTTGACGCCGACCGTAGCGAGAATGCGGGCCGCCTCCAGCGTCACCGCGCTGCCCACGCCGTTGTCCTGCGCGCCTTGTGAACCGGGACCATCCCAGGTATCGAGGTGCGCTGAGATGATCACCACCTGTTCGGGAAACTCGGTGCCGGGGATTTCCGCAATCGTGTTGTATTGCGGGATCGGTCCTTCAACAAAGCTGTGCTGGAGGTCGATTTCGACTTCCACCTCCTCGCCGTCGGCAAGGCGGCTGTTGATCGCATCGTAATCGGAGCGGCGCACGAAAACGGTCACCTCGGTGGGCAGGTTGTGGTACTCCATCTCCCGCCAGCCGCGTTCACTGGTGGTGACAACCAGTTCGCCGGTTGATCCCAGGATGCGTCCAGCAATGCCCGCCTCGTACAGCGCAGCCTGGATTTCATCGGCTTGAGTCGGCTGAGCCGTCTCCGACAGCACGCCCCGGCGACCGGTGCGAGGCCGCGTCTTGCCCAACACCCACGCGCCACGCAATTGATCGCGCATGGCCTCCAGCTGCTCCATGGTCGCGGGCTCTTTCACAACCCGGCCGACGACAGGCCCATTGGTGCCCGCAGCCCAGGCCCGGGTCGTAAACTCGAATTCGCGTTCCTCCGGCTTGATCATGCGGGCCCGGCTGGGGCCGCGTTCGAACCGCACCGGCACCTCGCCCCACTTGTGCAGATGGGCGTTATGGAGGCCCCATGAGCGAAACGCATCGCGGGTCCATGCATTGGCGCGCTCAAGCGAGGTGGAGCCGGTCAGGCGAACACCGATATTTTCACTGAGATGCTCCAACAGCTCCCACACCTGGCTGCGGTTCTTGCCTTCATCGATGATGGCCTGAATGACTTCAGGATCGCCCTGCGCCAGGACGGATCGGGCGACACAAAGCAGTGCGATCGAAACGAAGATCGCGTGGGATCGAATGCGATTCATGGATTTCCTTTCGGTGCCTGGTGTGTGATGCACAGCAAATGAACCGGCGAGCGCAGGCTCCAGCCGCGTGCATGCGGCATGTGCGCAGCGGATAAAATCAATCAACTTCATCATCAATATCGCCAGCTGAGCTGAGGGATGCAACTGTTGGGAATCAGGCCGTTGAATCAGGGGAAAATGAACGCTGAGCGACCTGACGGAGAAGGCGATCCCGCCTATACTTGAGTTTGACGCTGGCGAGTGATTTGAGTTGACATCACGCGGCTTTTCGCGGGGTGATCCGGGTCTTCCCTGCGGTCAGACCCGGCGTTCTGCGGTCAGAGGCGGCGATCTTTGGTTAAGTACAAAACAGGTAATTCGCATTTTTCCCATGCACTACGACGCACATCAGCCCATCATTGACGATCTTGAGGCGCGGATCTTGACCATCCGCGACTCTCTTTGACTACGACAACAAAATCGCCAAACGCGATGCGCTGCAGGAGCGCATGAACGCAGCGGATTTCTGGAACAACCAGAAAGCGGCTCAGCAGGTCATTGACGAGTTCAAGCTCATCCGCGCGCAGACCGATGCGCTGGAGGAGGTGATTGCCGACTTTGAAGACGCCAAGGTCGGATACGAGCTTGCCAAAGAAGCTGGCGACAATGATCTGCTTGCTGAAGTGGATGAGCAGCTCTACCAACTGACGCGCCGCATGGAGAAGGTGGAGCTGCAGTCGCTGCTCAACGGCAAGCACGATCACCGCAACTGCTTTGTAACCATTCAGGCTGGCGACGGCGGCACCGAGGCGGACGACTGGGCTTCCATGCTCGAGCGCATGTACCTGTACTACTGGGAGCACATGGGCTGGAAGGTGGAGGAAATCTCACGCATTCCGGGCACGGAAGTCGGCATCAGCGAGGTGTCGTACCACGTGAAGGGGCCGATGGCCTTCGGTTACATGAACTGCGAACGCGGCACGCATCGCCTGGCGCGGGTCAGCCCGTTCAATGCCCAGGGCAAGCGGCAGACCAGCTTCGCCACCGTTGATGTGACGCCGGAGTTTGAAGAAACCGACGTTCAGATTCCCGACAAGGACCTGGAGATCACAGCTTTTGCACGCTCCAGCGGTCCGGGCGGACAGAACGTCAACAAGGTGGCGTCAGCCATTCGCGTTGTCCACATCCCCACCGGCATCATGGTGGTGTCATCGACCTATCGCGATCAGGCTCAGAACAAAAAGCAGGCCCTGAACATTCTGCAGGCCAAGCTCGAACAGCTCGAAGAAGAACGCCGAGCGGCTGAGCTCGATGCAGCCACCGGCGGCAAGGTCGATCGCGGCTGGGGCACGCAGATTCGCTCGTATGTGTTCTACGACAATCGCGTCAAGGACCACCGCACCGGCTATGAAGTGGGCAACCCGCAGGCGGTGCTGGACGGCGATCTTCACGGTTTCATCGATGCTGAACTCAAGCGACGCCGCGCTGAACGCGAGAAAGCGGCGGTGAAGGCTTAGAGCAGGCGCAGTGCGCTAGCAGGCCCGAACGCGCTTCGGAGCGGGAATCAAAGCCGCAACGCTGAGCAGCTTAGCTTTGCCTGCCTGATGATTCTTATTGCGATTGCCTGGAACGCACTTCCTGTGCTTTTTGCATGCGATCGAGTTGTTGTGCGCGATGCGATGCTTCGAGACTGCGCGTCGTGTGCGGGTCGGCCGGGGCGACGTGCAGCATGATCATCGACATTTCATCCTCCATCGTGTGGCCAGTCGTCACACGGCGCGGCGGATGGTGCGGATTCTGCGGATTCTCTTCGCTGTTGTCATAGATCATTCGCATGCGCAGCACTGTGCCGGCCTGCAGATCAATCGGCGTGCAAAACCGGTATGGTTGCTGCCAGTGCGGGTTCCAGTCGGTGATGCGCAGCAGTTCGTGAACCTTCCCGTCGGGCGTCTCAGCAAGAACCTCAACATGCCGGCATAGATAATGTGCGTGCGGCGAAAGGCTGATCAATTGCACATCGTGCGGCAACGTGAATGAATCAACCACTTCATATGCCTTCCGGCCTGCGGGAATATCCAGCCAGTAGCTGCCCAGCGTGATCGGCACGACGGCTGTCTTCACCGGTTCACGCGCGAAGTAAATGCCGATCGATGTCTGTTCAATTTCTTCCTTGCCGGTGGCGGCAAAATGGATTTGCACCAGAAGATCAGCGCCCGCAGGCATCACGCGCACAATGCCCGGCGGCAACGGAGCAACCTCGCTGCCCGGCGCCCACCCGCCAAACGAACCAGCGTGGACAAAGCCGATGTCAGCCATCGTTGGATAGCCGGGATCGGCGTCGGCTTCATCGAGCATCCGCGCGCTGCCGGTGGTATCGAGAGAAAACCAGACATGACGCACCACACGCGGGTTACTCGGCCGAACCTCAATAGCGCTGACCGCTCGCCTGCCCGGCAGATTGGTCGGCAATACAAATGTGCGAATCACCCCCTGCCCCTCCGCAGGCACAACATACGGCTCCGGCATGGTCAGAACGAGATCCGGCTCACCCAGCGTCCAGCCCGGTGAAATCGGCGCAGAGACAGCCGGGCTGGCCGCATCGCCTTCGGGCACACCGGCCTCCACCCATGCCTGAACCGTTTGAATCTCAAGCTCGGTCAATCCGTGACGGCCGATCAGTTCATGCTCGCTGTCTTCGGGCAGCCACGGCGGCATCAGACGACTGCTGAGAACGCCTGCGATCTGCCGCGCTCGCCGCCGCACGTCGTCGTAGCTTGTAAGCGAAAACGGCGCAGAGCCTTGCGCGTGATGGCAGCCGGTGCAGTGACGGGAAACGATTGGCGCAATATCACGGCTGAAGACAGGCGGCGACGACGCAGCAGGATTGTCTGCGTTCGTTGTGGCGCCATACGCAACTGCACCAGCGAAAACCAGCGCGCTGCTGAGCGCGATCGCCACGTTCTGCGGTTGATGATCGTCGGTCACGGCCAATCAATCGTCCTTGCAATCCCAAGCGGCTGGGCAGGCCGAATGACCAGCATCATACTGACAGGTAACTGCAAAAACAGACACGTCCCGGCGAAAACCGGGACGTGCGGCATTGCATTCTCACGTGACCTCAGGGGTTATGATCACTTTTTGCCGGCTGTCATTCGTCGCCGAATGCTGCGCGAGCACAAGCTCACACCGGCGATCCCCGCCAGGCCCATGGCGACGGGCGCGGGAAGCGGAACAACCGTGTAATTCACGGGCACCTTGTCGGAGTCGCCGTTCTTAAAGCCGCGGAAGCGGACAATAAAGTCGAAGTCGTACCCGCCGCCCGTGACGAAGCTCTCAGCGGTCAGGATTCCGGCATCGCTTGCGGAGACGGTAAAGTAGAAGGTGCCGGTTGCGCCGACAGCGATGCCGCCGGTTGGATTGCCGCCGCCGAGATAGTTTCCACCCAGGGCCGCTCCAGCGTCAAACGGGTTACCGTACGGCTGGCCGTTGAGGCCGTTGCCCGAGCAGTTCTGGAATGGGTGGGTGGGCGCAGGCGCGTTGCTCAACGTTGCAGTCGCGTTGCTGTCCTGGCTGGCGATATTGAATAGAAAACCAGTGATGTACCCGCCATTGGACGGATCGCTGGTGTTGGTCAGCGAGATCATCAGCGTGCCCGTGGTGCTGAACGGGCTATCAGTGGTGTACTGAATTGTGCCGGTGAAGCTGCCAAGGCCCTCGGTGCTGTTGGCATTGTCACTGGCAATGTTGATGATGCTTGCCGCCTCCACAGTGCCGCTGACGAACACGGCAGCCGCGATCACGGGAACAATCTGGACAAATCGCCGCACAGGGCGGCCCAAAAATTTTGTGGCAACCATGTCTATCTACTTCCCTCCGCCAACCCGTGCATTACCGGGTGGTCATCGACCACAACTTTATCACAAGCTTGTCAGATGACAAATGTGCAAGCTCACAATTTGTAGATTCCCTCTAATAAAAACTGATTTTGCTCTTATCGGACCATGCAGTTGCCCGCAGTTCGCATGTGAAGATAGGGAATTCGACCAACTCTGGAACCAGCTCGGCGTCGCAGCTTGATTCGGCCTCAACGATGAACTTGGCTTTACGTCAGCATGACAGGTCCGGTCCAATCGCCCCGGCCAACCTATGCCGACATTCATGAACGCCCTGGCCATTGTGAACCCAAATGCCGGCTCGGCAGACGCTGCCCGGGAGATGCTCAGCCAACTGCAGCACCATCCGAACTGCGACGTGCAGGAAACCCAGCAGCGCGGGCATGCCGCCGATCTGGCCCGCCGCGCCATCGACGCCGGCGTCCTGCGCCTCATCGCAGCAGGAGGCGACGGCACAATCAATGAAATCCTCAACGGCATTGCGCCGCAATTTGGCCGCATCGAACTGGCGATCATTCCCCTTGGCACCGGCAATGATCTGGCGCGTTCGCTCAACCTGCCGCGCGACCTGCATGAAGCGACCGAACTGGCGTTGACGGGGCAAGCTGCGCCGATGGATGTCGCTCGATTTCGAGGTACGTCGACGCGTTATTTTCTGAACGCTTCGGCTGGCGGGTTCTCGGGCGTTGTTGACCAGCACGTCCAGGACCAGCACAAGGATCGCTGGGGTTCGCTGGCCTATGTGGCGTCGGCCGTGGCGGCGCTGCCGAACATGCAGACCTATCAGGTTCACCTCGCCCTGGCTGAGCAGTCCATGGAGCTCGCTGCGTACAACATCGTCATCGCCAACGGCCGGTATGCCGGCGGAGGCATTCCCGTTGCGCCGGATGCGATACTTGACGATGGCCTTTTTGACATCGCCATCGTGCCTGCAGCGCCGCTGGCTGAATCCGCTCAGGCCGTGCTGCAGATTCTGCTCGGCCAACAAAACGAAACCGACAGCGTCATCACCATGCAGTCCAGTCGCGTTCGCGTGCGCAGCCAGCCGCTGATGCCGATCAACGTCGACGGCGAACTGCTGGGCGAGACCGATGGCGAATTCGACCTTCTGAAGCGCGCCCTTCGCATTGTTGCCGAGCCGAAGTGTCCCTGCCTCTCGCGCAGCACACCGATCAGCCATTGATCGCTGTCACTTCCACTTTCTTGAAGGAGTCTGAATCCGCACACGTCCCTGCCGTCGCATCGTGTTCGTTGATTTGTTGAATGTGGGCAGCTTACGAACGTCTGGGTGATTGAAGACAGCCGATGAAGATTCTGATTGTCATTCTCGCCGTTGCGGCTGTGATCGCTCTGATATGGAGCATCGGCGCGTTTCTGCCGCGCACGACCAGACGCCGCCATCGTCTGCACCTGCACGCCCCGCCGCAGCGGTTGTGGGAGGCGCTGACCGATCCGGAGGCGTTTCCTTCGTGGAACCCGGAAGTGATCAGCGTGCAGCGGCTTGATACAGGCGGGGATCGACTTGCATGGCGCGAAACACACAAGAACGGTATGGTGACCGATGTTGAGATAACCGATGCGCATCCGCCGCACGCAATGACCTGGCAGCTGGCGGAGGAAACCGGCGTCGTGCGCAGCCGGTGGCACATCGAACTGCAGCCTCACGACGGCGGCACTGAATTGACCTTCATCCAACGCCGCGATGTGCCCAACCCATTTGTGCGGCTGCTGACTCACACGCTCGTCGGCGACGACTCGTATCTCAAGCTGTTCCTCGGATCGCTGGCGGGATACTTCCACGAATCAGCGCACGTGGAGTAAAGCGCTGCGCTTCACGCGCTGGCGTGTATCCAGGGCAGTTGATCCAGATCAACGTTGCCGCCGCTGATGATCAGGCCGACGCGCTGCAGATCGTTGAGCGCTTTGAATTCATCGGACAAGGCGACCGCCAGAACGGTGGCGGAACTGGGTTCGATGATGATCTTCATGCGCTCCCACACCAGGCGCATCGCTGTGATGATCTGCGCATCGCTGACAGTAAAAACGCGTTCGACGTGATCGCGAATGATCGGCCAGGTCAAATCGCCCATGCTCGTGCGCAAGCCGTCAGCGATAGTGTTGGGTGATGTTTGCGGAATCAATTCGCCTGCCTGAAGTGAACGAGCCGCATCATCAGCGCCAGCCGGCTCAGCGCCAAAGAGACGAACGCGCCTCCCCCACGCCGGGTCTGACGACCGAAGGGAGGAAGACCCGGATGCTCCCCCACCCCCCACCGCTGCAATGCACGTACCCGCCATCAGTCCCCCGCCGCCGATGGGCGCGATGATGGCGTCAAGATCATCAATTTCCGCAATCAGTTCCAGCGCCGCTGTTCCCTGCCCTGCAATGACGTCAGGGTGGTTGTATGACGAAATGAACGTTGCGCCGGTCTTCTCAGCGACTTGCGATGCGGTTTCTTCCCTCGCGCGCTGATTGGGCTCGCACGTGTACACGGTCCCGCCATACTCCTGCACTGCGCGGAGCTTCACCGCTGAGGAGGTGCGCGGCATGATGACATGCGCTGCAATGCCTCGCATATGAGCCGCCAACGCAATCGCCTGCGCATGGTTGCCGCTGCTGTGCGTCACCACGCCACGCAAGGCAATATCATCCGGCAGCTTGAACACCGCATTGCACGCGCCGCGAAACTTGAACGCGCCGACCTTCTGCAGGTTCTCGCATTTGAAAAATAGCTTTCGCCCCGCCATGCGGTCGATCATCGAACACGTCATCACCGGCGTGCGATGAATCAGCGGCGCAATGCGGCGTGCCGCATCTTGTACGTCAAGGTAAGTCAGTTCATTCGAAGCGAGCACGTGATTCATAGATGGGTCGAACGGACTTGCGCAACGCGGCATCAACGAATATGCATCTCATACTGCCTGCAGCGTCATGCTCTTTAATCGATTCACAACCTCTTCCACATTCTCGCGGCTGTTGAACGCGCTGATGCGGAAGTAGTCTTCGCCATATCTGCCAAAACCGCTGCCGGGCGTAATCACCACATTGGCGTCCTCGAGCATTCTGTCGAACATCTGCCAGCTCGAAACGCCTTCCGGGCATGCCACCCAGACATACGGCGCATTCACCCCGCCGTAGGCCTTCAGGCCGATCGCCTCACAGCCTTCGCGCAGAATCTTTGCGTTGCCCATGTAGTGATCGACGAGCGCTTTGACCTGCTGGCGGCCGGCCGGCGAATAAAGCGCTTCTGCAGCGCGCTGCACCGGATAACTCACACCGTTGGATTTGGTACTCCAGCGTCTTGTCCATAAGCCGTGCAGCGGCACGCGCTGTCCGCTCTGCGTCGTACCGGTGAGGTCCTTGGGGCACACCGTGTAGCCGCAACGGACGCCGGTAAACCCACCATTCTTGGAAAAGCTGTGGAACTCCATCGCGCAGCGGCGGGCGCCCTCGATCTCATAAATCGACCGCGGCAGATGCGTTTCCTGCAGGTACGCCTGATATGCCACGTCGTACAGAATGAGCGCATCATGCTCCAGCGCGTAGTTCACCCACGCAGCAAGCTGCTCGCGCGTGATCATCGCACCGGTGGGATTGTTCGGATAGCACAGATAAATCACCTGCAGCTTTTCACGCGGCAGTTCCGGCACGAAATTGTTCGCAGCAAGGCACGGCAGATAGGTGAGACCTTCATACGAGCCGTTGGCGTCGATCGGACCAGTGTGGCCCGCCATCACGTTCGTATCGACATACACCGGGTAAACCGGATCGGGGATGCCGATTTTGTTGGCGTTGCCGAATGCAAGAATGTCAAGCACCGCAGCGCAATCGCCCTTGGAGCCGTCGGACACAAAGATCTCATCGGCCTCGATATTCAGGCCATAGTCATGAAAATCATGCTTCGCGATGGCGTCGCGCAGAAACGGGTAACCGGTTGGCGGCGGATAACCGCGGAACGTCTCGCGCACTGACAATTCATCAACCGCCTTGTGCATGGCCTGGATCGCTGCAGGCGGCAGCGGTTCGGTGACGTCGCCGATGCCGCAGCGAATGATTCGCTTGGCTTTCTCAGGATTTGCCTTGGAAAACGCCTCAACGCGGCGAGCGATTTCAGGAAACAGATAGCCGCTTTGCAGCTTCAGGTAATGCTCGTTGATGAAAGCCATGAGTCTTGCAGGTTGAATGTGAAGTTCTGAGGTTGGAGCCGATTGCGGACAACTCAAGCGTAGAGCGTCAGCGCCGTCCCCGCCACGCGCCCAGGCGCACAATTCATCAATGTTTGATGTTCAACTTCTTCGACTTTCGCCCGCTACCGCGTGAGGCGCACCGCCACAGCGGGCGGGATGTTGCCAAGCACCAGTTCGCGGCGTCCGTGATGGCGGCGGCGAAGTATCTTGCCCATCGCTCCGATGCGCCACAGCTTGCGACGCGCTTCCGTACCCACGACCGATCCTTTCATCACGCGCACGCCGGCATATTCAAAGTACGCCAGTTCGCCGCCTTCATTCAGCAGTTCCAGCAGGCGGCGGAAGATCGACCGCACCAGCACGGGCGGGAAGTTATTGAACGGCAGGCCGCAGACGATGTAATCGAAGCCTCCAGGCAGCGTGGCCGTTTCGATGTCTTCGCAATACAGCTTGACGAGAATGTTGGGATGCGCTTCTCGAAACGGCTGGAGCAGTTCCCGTTCGAGGCGCTCAGCAAAGCGGGGGTTGATCTCAACGATGTGCAGTTCATCGCCGTCGCGCAGCGCCTGCAGCATAAACCGCGTGAACGGCCCGGTGCCGGGACCGACTTCGAGCATCCGTTTCGGCCCGACCGCATGCCGCAATGAGCGCGTCATGGCCCGCGCCAGCATGGGAGATGATGGTGCGACTGCTCCGGTGTGGCGGTAGTCTCGAATCAACTGCCCAGCGAACGCCAGGAACTCATTCAGCGGTTTCCTTGCATGTGTCAAGGGCTTTAAGCGAGCCATATGCACGACTCTTCGGCTTGTTTTCTGCGAATTTCACGCGCGCCAACTCGCAGAGCCCTGACGGGCGAGGCGAACAACATCCTGAAGCTGGCCAATAACCGATCCTAGCAGCAACGTCAGCTCTTGGCAGCCACGGCCGCGGCGTTGGCGTTGGCTGTTTCGACAAGCTTGTCGAACGTGGCAGGGTCGTCAATGGCAATCTGGCTGAGCATCTTGCGGTTCAGCAGAATGCCTGCACGCTGCAGGCCGTTGATGAAGCGGCTGTAACGGGTGCCTCGCATGCGGCAGGCCGCGGTGATGCGCGTGATCCACAGACTGCGGAAGTCGCGGCGGCGCAAACGGCGGTCGATGAACGCTTTGCGACCGGCACGCATCAGGGCGACCTTCGCCTGCTGCTTATGACGGTGCTTGGTGCCCCAGTATCCGCGAGCGGCACGGAGCAGACGGCGACGAGCTTGCGTGCGAGCAGCACCTTTACGAACGCGAGGCATGACGAACTCCTTCTGGCCGATACGGGGGACCGCTCAACGGTCGCTTTGGCCCGGTCGGCAATCGGCAGCACTCATTTCATTCTTCGCGCGTGCAGCCCACCAGAAAGAAGGCTGCACATCCAGTCGGCGGCTGCCGCGACCAACTGGTGCGTGGGTGTGATTCAAAACTCAGGCGCTCACGCTGCTGCGATCATCACCAGCCGGCGCCGGGTTTGGGCGACCAGCAGGCACAACCGCGCGACCAAGCAATTGCCCCACGCGCCGCGCGGTACCCTTGCTGGTGATGTAGACCGGCTTGGCCAGGTTCCGGAGCTGCTTTCCGCTCTTGCCGCTGCGAAGATGGCTGCCGTTGCCGACCCGGCCCTTGATCTTGCCGGTTTTGGTGAGGCGGACGCGCTTGAGCAATCCTTTATGTGGCTTGAACTTGGGCATAAGAGTCGTGAGGCTGGAGGCTTGAGTTTGAAAAACAAAACACCGTTGCCGAGCCGGCCCGGAAAATGAACCGACTCGGATCGATCAGGATAGCAGCTTGCTTGAGGCTGTCAAAGCCCTTGGTCGTTTCCCCGACCGGCAAATGGGCGTGAAAGGCTGCCTTTTGCCGCCGCCACCTCAGAATTGCAGGGCAATTTTCCGCCGAGAAAGGCGAACGCGCAGGCTGCCTTTCAGGAAACCAATTCGTTATCAATGTGCCAGAAATACGTCCAGCGGATCTTCCGGAGCAATGCCGCTGCGAAGCGTATCGGTGCCGTGGGGCAGCCAGATGTTGTCAGCCACTCCGACCACCGGCTGTTCCAGCCACAACGTCGCTCCGTCGCTGGCTAAAACATTCTGGCCCCGCCCGCGGTGGTTCATCGACATTGACAACGCAGGCGCAACCCGTCCCGCCAGAGCCGAGTCAATCAGCGGATTGCGATCGCCGATCACGATGGTGACGCGTCCGGAGCTCCAGTTCACCTGTGCATCAGGGGTAAACCACCGATAGCTGTAGCTTGGTCCCACCTGCTGGACCTGCAGATCGTGATGTCCCGGGCAATTCAGGTGACCAGCGCTGCAATAGTGGCCGTCCAGCAGCGGCTTAAGATTCACCACATTGCGCAGCGTGTCCCAACTGGCGCCGCTGCCAGCCATCGCCAGCGGCAGCGCACCATTGTTGTCGCCGGCATATTGGCCAAAGGCGTACCCGAGCAGTCGCATATTGTTGGCGCAGGCCATATCCATTGACCGCTGCCGCACGCTGTCAATCATGGGCCAGAAGACGCTCACCGCAATCAGCAACACCGCCGCCACGGTAATGAAGTTGGGCAGCGGAATGCGCCAGCCAGCTCGTTCGCCGCTCATGCCGTCGACTTGCGACTCGAATCGCAGGCGCGCTTCGCGCTCATCTTCATAGCGGTCAATGCGAGCCAGCGTGGCGTGCAGAAGCGTCTCGTCGCCATCCTCCACGGGGTAATCGTTCAGCAGGCCAAGCAGGCCGAGTATGGCATCCAGACGCTGCGCGTCACAAGGCGAGCACGATTCAATTGCCTGGCGATCAAAGCCCCCTTCCACCAGAGCGTCCAGCAATCGCTGGTCGTCCGGCGAGAGTGTCGGTTCGTGATGCGGATTGTTGAAACCAGTTGGTTGGATCATGTCGCCCGTCCGTCAGTCAAACCGTCCTGAATCTCATCCTGCCCCCGCGCCACCTGCCAGGCGCGTGCAAACGCAGCCACGGCCGTATGCAGGCGGCTTTTGACCGTCCCCAGCGGTATTTCCAGCGTTTCAGCGATCTGGTTGTAGCTCATGCGCTGGAAGTAGCTCAGCAGCAGAATCTCACGAAGGTGCATGGGCATGGAATCCACCACGCTCTTCACAAGGCGGCTGCGCTCAGCATCCAGCAGCGGATGGTCGGGATTGGGCACCTGAGCCTGCAACAGATCGACAAACCGCTCGCCGTCGCCTTCGCTGTCGATCGAGGCTGAAAGCGACACCGCGCTTCGCCGCATGTGCTTGCGGTGATGATCGCGGGCTTTATTTGCCGCAATGGTGAACAGCCACGGCTTGAAACGCCGCTCCGTGTCAAAAGTGTCGGCTGACAGGTGGACCTGCAGGAATGTTTCCTGGAAGACGTCCTCCGCAGCCGCCCGCGAGCCGAGAAACCGCGTGAGGAAATGCAGCAGTTCGTCCCGGTAACGATTCATCAGGGCGGTAAATGCCGCCCGGTCGCCTCGCAGGTAGGCATCCAGCAGTAATTCGTCACTCAACTGATCCAAACAGACAGCCTCCGTCGCGGGTGGGCCCTCCTGTTCCGCACCGGCCTGCTGTCGGATAATACGCCCCATAGCCCCGCGCGGCTGCGGCCGCGACCGGTTCTTCGATGAACTCGGCTGACCCTGTGGACGGCCAAGGGGCCAGGCGCAACCAAGTTGAATGGGGATGGCGGTCATGCCCGGTTGCTACGAAACAACTTGCCGGATGGATCGCGCTTTCTAGGATGGGAAACAAAATCACGGTTCGTGACTGACATCTTGCCAGGCTCAGCGTCCTGAAAAATGTCCGCTGCTGTTACGCTGTGCGTACAAGGGGCGTCTCAACCGCAAACAGATTGCCCAGTTTGCCTTTTTGTTTTTTCTTGCTCGTTCCTTTTCTCGGACGATCGGATCATCGCCATGGCCGTACCGCTTTCGCAAATGTGGACCGTCGCGACCTATGTGCTGGGACAGAAGCTGCGCGGTCGAACGCGCTATCCGCTCGTATTGATGCTCGAGCCGTTGTTTCGCTGCAATCTCGCCTGTGCCGGCTGCGGCAAGATTCAGTACCCCGCGCACATTCTCAAAAAGGACCTGCCGCTGGAAGACGCACTTGCTGCGGTTGATGAATGCGGCGCACCGATGGTGTCCATCCCCGGCGGCGAGCCGCTGCTGTATCCGCACATCCGCGAATTGGTGAGCGAACTCATCAAACGCCGCAAGTACATCTACTTGTGCACGAACGCGATTCTACTGAAGGAAAAACTCGAACAGGGCTGGTTCACGCCAAGCAAGTACCTGACCTTCTCCGTTCATATGGACGGCCAGGAAGAGCATCACGATTTCGCAGTCTGCCGCGAGGGCACCTATCGCAAAGCACTCGAAGGCATACGTCTGGCCGTCAACATGGGCTTTCGCGTGACGACCAACACCACGCTGTTCGAGGGCGCAGACCCAAACGCCGTGCGCGCGTTTTTTGACGAGATGATGGACGTCGGCGTGGAAGGCATGATGGTCAGTCCCGGCTACGCGTATGAGAAAGCCCCAGACCAAAAGAGCTTTCTCAAGCGCACGCAGGAAACCAATCGCCTGTTTGAGATGATCCTCTCGAACCGCAAGGACGGGAAGCGGCGATGGAAGTTCAACCAGTCGCCGCTGTTCCTTGAGTTCCTGATGGGCAAACGCCAGTACGAATGCACGCCGTGGGGTAACCCGTGCTACAACATCTTCGGCTGGCAAAAGCCGTGCTATCTGCTGCAGGAAGGCTACGCCGACACGTTTGATGAACTGCTCAATGACACGGAATGGGAGAACTACGGCCGGGCGTCGGGCAATCCCAAATGCGCCAACTGTATGGTGCACTGTGGCTACGAGCCGTCGGCAGTGAATCACACCTTCAGCAGCTTCGGCGGCCTGTGGGCCACCATCAAGGCGATGATCTTCAACACCTACGCCAACCCTGCCGCCAAACAGCGGCTCGAAGAAGAAAAGCGCAAGCCGCACGGTCCGCTGGCGCATCTGGTGCAGCTCGGCCTGGCGCAGGACCTCAAACACAAGGGTGCGGCATAGCGGCCGTCATCGATAACGACCGCCACGATCGCCGCCATTCTCATCGTGGCAGGGCAGCGTGCGGGCCGGATTGCTGCTCCCAGCAGCATGCGTCGGCTGCACTGTCTCGAACAGGTCGCGTTCATGTCGATCAGAGAACTTTGGGATTTCAATGATCCCGCTGGCTCGGAACTTCGCTTCCGAAAAGCGCTGCAGAATGTTGCTGAGCAACCGGCTTCGCCCGATGCGCTTGAACTGCAAACGCAGATCGCCCGCGCACAGGGGCTGCAGCAGCACTTTGATAAAGCTCATGCCACGCTTGATGCTGTCGAGCGCACTCTGACATCGTGTGCCGATGATCACGCTTTCGCTGCGGCGCACGTGCGGCTGCTGCTCGAGCGCGGCCGCGTGTTCAATTCCTCTGACAATCGAGATCACGCCCGCAGCTATTTTCTTCGCGCGTGGGAAACCGCATGCGAAATGAAGCTCGATGCGCTTGCCGTCGACGCAGCTCACATGATGGGCATCGTTGCGCCGGCCGATGAGGCGCTGCATTGGAACAAAAGGGCCATTGCGCTGGCAGAGCGGTCAGGCGATCCCGAAGCGCGACAGTGGCTTGGCTCGCTGTATAACAACCTCGGCTGGACGCATCATGATCGGGGCGAATACGACCAGGCGATGGCCTGCTTTGAGCGTGCGCTGATCTGCCGCCAGCAGCAGGGCTGTGCGAAAGACATCTTCATCGCGCGCGGGTGCATTGGACGTTGCACGCGATCGCTTGGTCGACTTGAGGAAGCGCTGGCATTGCAGCAGGCGCTCCTGCGCGACATGGAGCAGGCGGGCGAACCGTGCGACGGCTATCTTCATGAAGAACTCGCAGAGTGCCTGCACGCGCTTGGCCGCCACGAGGACGCCAGGCCCCACTTTCAGCGCGCCTGTCACCTGCTCTCATCAGACGCATGGCTCGCCAGGCGTGAACCGGAGCGTCTGCAGCGGCTCGCGAAACTCGGAGGCGAATAAAGCGACTGCCCGTTGCTGATGCGCTTGAGCCAAACGGAATCGGGTAGTCCGGCTTGCTCGCTGGCAGCGAACGAAAACGCCCGCCTCAATCCACCCGAGAAGTCTGCCACGCCACGCTTTCACAGCCACAGCAGACGCTTTGCATTTGCCGTGCAGCTTTCGCCTGCCCCATCGCCTCGCTGTATGATGCCAGCTTCAATCTGTCAGGATGAAGGAGGCTGATCGTGCATCAAGTCAAGCTGTTCAAGGGCATTGAGTCTGAAATTGACGAATTGGAGCGCGATATCAATACGTGGTTGAAGTCCAACGGCGCCAAGGTGGTCAACATATTCGGCAACATCGCGCCCCAGACGGTTCGCCCCGATCTGCGCCCACCGCACACACTGGGCGGTGAGCGAATCGGCGGCCGCGCCTATGATGCCTCCGATGTTTTCCTGGCCATCGTTTACGAAACCTGATTGCCACAGCATGGTGATGCGGGGCGGCTTGAGTCGTGCGATCATCAATGGCTTCCGCTTAAACGCAGCGTGCTGTGTGCTTGCTGGCGGCGGTCAACGCGTGGTGCGGCAGCCCAATGCACGCCAATGGCATAACGCGCCTGCTTCCTGGAGTAACCGATGAGCGGGTGGTGGCTTCAGGACTACTACGCAATCGGCGGTCTTGCGCTGGTTGTAAGCTGGGCGTTCTGGGTGATTTTTTCAATCACGCTGCATGAACTGGCGCACGGCTGGGCTGCCATCTGGCAGGGCGACGATACACCCATCCGCCTTCAGCGCATGACAATGAATCCGCTGGTTCACATGGGCGGCATGTCGCTGCTGATGTTCGTGGTGATCGGCATTGCCTGGGGCGCGATGCCTGTTGATCCAAGTAAGTTCCGCTGGGGGCGGCGGGGCAACGCAGTGGTTGCTGCAGCCGGGCCTGCAATGAACCTGTTGTTGGCGTTTTTTGCCCTCACCGCTGGGGCGCTGTGGATTCACTACGGCCCGAGCGTCGAGCCGCTGCGGGGCAATGTGTCGCAATTCCTGATGATTGGCGGCATGCTGAACCTGGTGCTCATGGTCTTCAATCTGCTGCCGGTTCCCCCGCTGGATGGTTCGCAAATCCTTATAGGACTGTCATTTCGCTTCTACCGGCTCTTCCAGAACCCTCAGGCGATGATGTTCGGCATGTTTGTGATTCTGGCCATCTTCATGAGCGGCATCGGCGGCTTCCTGTTTGAAGGAGCAGCGACGCTCAGCAGCAGGTATATCGCTGGCCTCAGCAGCATGCTGCCGTAGGCCAGAGGGACAGAAAAAACACGCCGCCTGAACCTGAAAAAAAGAGGTTTCGGATCACTGCAGTAGCGGCTGGAACATCAGCGCTGCGCGGTCCGGCAGGCGGTGAAGATTGGCGCGTGCTGCTTGATCGGCTGCCGAAACCCGCTATATTGTTCGATTCGCATCCGTCGACTGAAGCGGTGTCGCACGGAGTCCCCCGCCCGGAACACTGGGTGAACGATGCGTTTGATCGTTCGTTTGCCCGACGGGCTGCTTCCTACGACACCGCCGTGTGCAGCAGGTCATTGTGACCTTGGTCGGTCTTGGAACTGCCAGCCGGCCGCTGTACTCGAAGCCGACGCTTGAAAAGGAGCTGGAATGGTTGTTTTGCGTTTGAAGCGTATGGGCCGCACCCATCGGCCGTTTTATCGAGTCAATGCCATCGACAAGCGTTCGCCGCGTGACGGCCGCGTGATCGAGGAACTTGGCTGGTACGATCCGATTGCGCCGGAAGACAAGCAGTTGAGCCTGAAGACTGATCGCATTGATTATTGGCTGAGCGTCGGCGCCCAGCCGTCGGAAACGGTCAAGAGCCTTCTGCGGCGTGTCGGTATTGATCCGAAGCCGGGCAAGAAGCTTGCTGCCGAAAACGCGCAGTCGTCAGCCTGACTTGGATCGTGAACGCCAATGGCTTGGCTGACGACTGACAGCCAGGCGGTTGTTTCCATGCGGATCGACATTCTCACCCTGTTTCCCGAGATGTTTCCAGGCGCACTCAACGCCAGCATCATGGGCAGGGCGGCCCAGGCGAAACTCGTTGAATATCACGTCCATGACATTCGCGAGTTCGCTGACAACAAGCACCGGAAGGTTGATGATCGACCCTTCGGCGGCGGGCCGGGAATGGTGATGATGTGTCAACCGATCTATGACGCAGTCATGGCGGTTGAAAAAAAAGACAGTCGGCCAGCGACTCGAATCCTGCTCAGTCCACAAGGCAAGCCTTTGGATCAGCGCATGGTTGAGGAACTGGCGAAAAAACCCCGGCTGCTGTTGCTGGCCGGTCATTATGAAGGGGTTGACGAGCGCGTGATCGACGAGCTGCAACCTCTGGAGCTGAGCATCGGCGATTATGTGCTCAGCGGTGGCGAGTTGCCGGCCATGGTGCTCACCGATGCGGTGGTGAGGCTGTTGCCCGGCGTGCTCGGCCACGAGGACTCAGCGGCGCAGGACTCCTTCGCCGCTCGCGGCGCTGACGAGCAGCGTTTGCTCGACTGCCCGCATTACACCCGACCTCGCGTCTGGCGTGATCGGGAAGTGCCAAGCGTGCTGCTCTCAGGTGACCATCAGGCCATCGACGAGTGGCGACGAAAGGAAATGCTCAAACGGACGCGACAGCGACGTCCGGATCTTTTGAAGCCTGATCTCTTGAAGGAAGACTGAACCGAGACGACAAGCGAGCTTCAGAAACACGCATCAAGGCCAAGCGCTTGCCTGAAGCATGAATCGCTTATTGCCTCGTCCTCATCTTGCACGAAACGGTGCCACCATGAACACGCAGCAGATTCTCAACGACATCACCGCCAAGCAACTCAAGCCCGCCAGTGAGATTCCGGACTTCTCAATCGGCGATACGCTGAACGTTCACGTCCGAATCATCGAGGGCGACAAAGAGCGCATTCAGATTTATCAGGGCGTCCTGATTGCCGAGAAAGGCAGCGGCATCAACAAGACCATCACGGTGCGCCGCATTGTGGCTAATGAGGGCGTGGAGCGTATTTTCCCGCTGCACTCGCCTCGCATCGCCAAGATTGAGGTGGTTCGCCGCTCTGACGCTCGCCGCAGCAAGCTGTACTACCTGCGTGATCGCGTGGGCAAGAGCCGCCGCCTGCGTGATCAGCGCCGCGGCTTGAAGCATGTGATGGAGGATCAGGCAGCTTCCGCCACCACTGCTGTCGCTGCTACTGCTGAAACTGAACAGAGCGAGTAATTCTCGGGTTAGAAAACCCGTCCCTACGCTGTTTGCGCCTGCGCAGACGGCAGGGCGATATGTGAACGTAACGCTGCAGGCACATCAACGGTGTGCCTGCAGTTTTTCTGCGCAGCAGGTGCAGATGATGTAGATGTGACAGACATGAAAGTAGAGCCGCCGGGGAGACAACGTGAATGAAGATGGCGGTGATGCGCAGCGGAGCCATCATCGCGGTCACTGCCGGGTGGCAGCGTTGCCATTTTGTAATTCGGTGATGGGCAATAGGTGAGCTGCGATGCTGCAATTGAACACGCACGTGTCGCAGGCAGTGAGTGCTTTGGGTGCTGTACGCTGGCATGAGCGCTTCAATAGCGCCGGTGCCGCTGGCACAGATGTGGGAGGAAGCGTCGATTGCGTGCTGCCTGCCGGCCGGCAGCGAGTGATGCGACACATGCAATCGTTCAAATAAGTCAATTTGCATGCTGGCGAATCCAGCGCACGATCGGGCCGAGTTGTCCTGGCACGATGCTGTAGATGAGGCTGGGGCCGCGTTTGGATTGTCGCACGAGGCCTGCTGCACGAAGAGCGCGGAGATGTTCTGAAAAGGTGGAGCCGCCCAGGCGGAACTGTGCATGCAGTTCGCCGACGGTCTGCGGCTTGTTTCGAAGCAGATCGAGGATGCGCCGCCGCACCGGGTGCGCAACAGCGCGAAACACATCGGGAGCGTTATTGGGCCGGGCCATAAAATGGATTTTCGGGAAAATCCGAAATATGTCAAGCAGTGATTGAGCAATCGTGAGCCGGTACAGGTGTGTGCAACGCTTTGTGGCCGCGGGGGCCGCGGGTCTGAGCCACGCACTCGTCCTGCCGCACCTCGCTCCACCACACTGCACCGCACTGCAGATCGTCCAAAGCGTCTTGCACGCTCTGCCTGTACAGCACACGTCCTGTCGTACCGCACCTCATCTCATTTCATCTCATCTCGCCTCACACATCTCCCCTCACCCACGGCACGTCGCTGCATATCCCCGCACGCTGCTGCACTTCACCGCAGCCAGTCGTGCCTCATCGCATGTTGCTCACTCTGCACTGCCGCGCATTGTCACACACCAGCATGCATCCATCGCCGACATCGGCGTACTTCACCGCATGCCACCACACCATCGGCGCACCGCATCGCATCACACTGCCGATCACCGATGCCATTGCATGTCGGCTCACTCCACCACCCTGCCCCGCTCATTACCGCATGTCACCCTCTTTGACCATCCTTTGCCCGCTGCACTGCGCCGCCTCACACCTCGCCGCACATCGCTGCGCATTACGGCATATCTTTGCACTTCTCTGATCTGTAATGTCGGTACATTGCAGCGCATCTCACCGCGCTTGCCTCACATCAGCTCAGCGCACATCATCGCCTTCTGCACATCGCCGACAGCACCTCACGTCGCCCCCGTTCATTACTGCACATTACTGCTGCACGCATGTTGCATGTCGATGTGCCCGCTCTATACAACCGGCACGCTCCCACTGAGCCTGCATGCCTTCATTCATTTCCCCCTCTCCCTCAACCAACAACAAACAACCAGCAACAAACAAACACGGGACGCTCCCACCTGGGCGTCCCGTGTTTACGTTGACATTCTCAACTGCAATGCAACAATCTGTTGCCGGGCTGTCTGAGCCTGGCCTTGCGCCTCACGACGCTTCGGCACGCGGATGCGCCTCGTCGTAGGCCGTCCGCATGCGCTGCGTTGTCAGATGCGTGTAGACCTGCGTGGTGCTCAGCGACTGATGGCCGAGCAGTTCCTGCACGCTGCGCAGGTCGGCGCCGTTATCCAGCAAATGCGTTGCGAAGCTGTGTCGGAGCGTGTGCGGGCTGATATCAGGATCAAGCCCAGCTTCAGCGAGATACTTGCTGACCTTGCGGCGAACCGATCGCGTGCTCAATCGCGTGCCGTGCTTGTTGATGAACAAGGGCGCATTGGGATCCACCGCTGCGCCGCTGTGCGCCTGCGGCGCATCGAGCATCTTCATGTAGTGGCGAAGCGCCGCCAGCGCGTGCGAGCCAAGCGGCACGATGCGCTCCTTGCGTCCCTTGCCTCGCACGATCAGCGCCTGGCTGGATTCGTCGATGTCGCCGCGATTGATGCCCACCAGTTCGCTGACGCGAATGCCTGTGGAATACAGCGTTTCCAGAATCGCGCGATCGCGTGCGCCAAGCAGTTCGCTGTCATCAGGCGCCGCCAGCAGTCTCTCCACCTGCTCAACGCCGATCGCCTTGGGCAATCGCTTGGCCTGGCGCGGTGTGCGAATGAGCAGCATCGGGTTGGATGCGATCATTCCGGTCTTGTCCAGCCAGCGATAGAACGACCGCAGCGTCGCGATCTTTCTCGCCATGGTCGCAGCGGAGTATTGATGATCTTCCAGGCTGGCGAGGAATGAGCGGATCAGATTCACATCCGCATTCAGCATGGCTGCGGTCACAGTCGCAGGGCCAACCGCTCCCACCACGTTGCCGGTTCCGTTGCCTGATGCGCTGCCGTTTGTCATCACGGCCTGGCGTCGGCGCTGGTGGGCCTCGGCTTCCTGCTGCGGCGTTGCAGTGATGTTGAACTCATCAACCAGAAAATCAACATACTGCCGCAAATCCACGCCGTAGCATCGCGATGTGTAAGGGCTGAAATGTCGCTCATCCAGCAGGTAATGCAGGAAGGCTTCGACAATCGGAAGATGCTCAGGTTGAGGTTCGCTCATCGCGTGTCTGCCTTGTGTATGAGGGGAGATGTCGGAGTTATCGGAGAGATCGAGACGCGGGATTAGCTTTGATTTGACGCATTGGCACCATTTCGGCGTGTAATCGGCCTGGCGATGTGCTTGCACACTGCCGCAGCATCAAACCAGTCAAACGGTGAATTCGGATCGCGCGCGAGCTCCGCAATGTGATCAATCAGCGCCGATTCGCCGCCTGGCTCCCAGCGAAACTGCCAGACGTGCTCGCCTCGTATCAGCGAAATGCGAAAGCACGGCCCTGTCGTCAATGCGGGCGCGCCCGTCGTGAGCGCAGCAGACGTGGAAGCTTGATTGGGATGATCAGATGAAAGCTCAGTCATCGGCGGTCCTCGGCTGCGCGGCGCCGACGACCGTCAATGATCATCAGCGTCGCGTCGTGGTTTGAATCGCCATCGGCGTCAATCGCGCCCGCTCGCATTCGAGCAGATCGCGCATCAACCGATGGGCGACGAACTGTGTGTACAACTCCATGCTCACCTGATAAATCCGCCGCCCATACGCGCTGTCCGGTTCGGATCGGCCGGCGGCGTACTCGTCGAGCCACTGCAGGGTCTGGTGATTCGTTGCGTCAAAAACGCCCGCAGCCTGCGAAATTGAACTCGCCGAGGCTATCGCTCCCGGCGCGACCTCATCCGTCGAAGCGCGCGTGAATGCGACTGGATCAAACCGCGATGAAGGCATCGCCATCGGATTGCGAAACAACTGCAACGCTGCGCCGAGCTTTGGCGGCGGATACGGGTCGTACGACGTCACCGTGCCGACAATCAGCGCATCAGCGCCAAGAACCTGCAGAAGCGCAATTGCATCGTCAGGCGAATCGACCGATCGCATGCCCAACTGACGCATCGCCAGAATCACGCGATTCACCGGAAGCGCGTGAAGGCCGCTGACCTGCTCGATCTGCTCGGCGAATATGTCGGCGACACGATCGCCCTGCACATGCGAGACCCCGGATTCATTCGCAAACGGCACGACCGCCCACAGTTCGGGACGATCGTACGGCGCGGTCAACGCCGTCGGCGGCTGCAATTGCTTTCCCGTCTGGCATCCGCCCAGCACAATTAGCAAAAGCGCCAGCGCTGCGGCGCGCAAGGCAGTATGCAGCGCAACCGATTCGGATTGCATGGAGTGTGCACTTGTCATGGCGTCCTGCCTGAGAACGGGCTCCGCCCGTCCGGGGTGACTGAGCACATGCCGTGCTCAGTCGCGTAAGTCGTCGTGTTGTCACTCGGTGCGCATCACATCAGTGATGCACACCGGGAACCTGTGATTGCGGATTAACTGTGGCCATGTCCATCGGCTGAGTGGACCGCCGATCATGAGGATGCGTCGCCCGAACCGCCCAGATGTTGTCCACGCCTGAGCGATCGGAAACGAAATACACCGTGCTGTCGGAGGCCCAAACCGGCTGGAAGTTGGCGAACATGCCGTTGGTCAAGCTCGTGCGGCCGGTTCCGTCTGCATTCACAATCCACAGATCTGACTGCCCCGGCCGGGCTTCCGGCGATTCGTTGGGATCAATCACGCTCACGAACACAATGCGGCTGCCATCGGGCGACCACGCCGGATTGATCAGCGCAGCGTTCGCAGCTGAGACGATCTCGGTGGGATACTTCGCCTGGCCGTCAACGTAGTCGATGGTCCAGATGCTGTAGTCGCGGCTGCCACGCTGCTTGGCGCGCTGAAAGAGAATCCTGTTCTGCGCCGGATCGGGGCACCATTCGGGAAATACGCCGTAGTCGAGGAAATGCCGCATGCCCGGATTGGCGACGTCAACTACCCAAATCTCCCATCGCGCCGTCTGCGAATTGAGCTTGCAGTATGCGATGTGCCTGCCGTCGGGCGACCAGGTTGGATGCAATTCGTGATCGGCGTCGTTGGTGATCTGCACCGTGCTGCCGCCGTCGACACTCACCGTATAGATGTCCCAATTGCCCGAACGATCAGATGCAAATGCAATGGTCTTTCCATCGGGACTGAATGCAGGCATGACATCGTCGGCAGGATCGGAGGTCACTTGCGTGATCGTCTTGCCGTTGACCGCTTTCAGATAAATGTCTGAGGTGCTGCGGTGCATGGTCGACGAGAACGCCAGCCACTTGCCTGTCGGGTCAATCGCAGGATCAATGCACATGCCCTCAGTGGCGGTGGTCACCTGAATGAGATTGGTTCCGCCATCAAACTGGCTGCCTGCACTGTTGTTGTCACTGGCCAGTTCGCCGTACAGTCCGATCAACAATGCCTGCCGACTGCGTTCAGACGTTGCGGTCTTGTTCGGCGCACCGACGCTGCCTGGTGATGAGAACGACACCGGCTCGGGCGCAAGGGCGAAATCCTTGTTGGTCGGCTGAATGACCGCGGGCGAAGGCCGTGGCGCAGGACGCTCGTCTTGCAGGGTCGCGGGACTGTGGCCAGCGGATGCCTGATGCATTTCGACGGTTTCGCAGCCGGTGATCGCCAGCGCCGCGGCACCCGCCACTGCATACATTACCGATCGCATTGGAATCTTCACGGGACTGATCTCCAATTGCTCCGACCGAAAGCACGCGGCCTGATCGGAAGCGACTTGTACATGCGGGTCGGTGACGTTCGTCCATGCCTCCGAAAGCGATGTGCGACGACACCGGTCGTCGAGTCTTCACACCGCCTTCCAGTTCAAGGCCCTTATCGGACGAATGCCGACCCGTGCTTGAACACGCCGACTGGAGTTTTCACCTCGCACACATCGGCGTCCGTGGGCGTTATCGGCTGGCGTTGAAACGGACGTGAGTGGAGTTGCAGGATTCAGGAAAGATATTTGGGTTTTTCAGCCCCCGGCGCGCTGTCCTGAGCGCGGATGACTCAAGCAAGGCAATGATTTGACCTCGGAATCGAACGCCGGTGCGTGGGGCGGGGGCAGGGAGCTTGAGACAGGGCTTTTACTTGGGGCTTGACAGGGACTTGGCATTGGTGGTGGACCAACGCTGCATGCAACGCCGCGGCTCACTTCCCACACTCCCCAGCACATGCAGATCACGCGCCCGCCCGGCATCTTTCGCGCTGTGTGGATCAGACGCTGCCAGCAGCATACAAACAGCAAGACCAGGTGGATTTCGCACGCGATTGACCGGCCGGTGCAATACCCAACTCGGCAATACTTCAGTTCCTAAGGGATTTTCTTTCGCCGGTTGATCGACTACACTA
>CAZNPU010000035.1:0-30714 GCA_964575335.1 uncultured Isosphaeraceae bacterium
TCAAAGCGCATCTGATAGCCGAAGATACTCCGCGTGCCGGTGCCGGTGCGATCGGCTTTGGGCGTGCCGCGTTCAAGCACATATCGCATGAGATCAAGGTATTGCCGCATCACGGCATCATAGCGACTTCACCGCCTGGCCAAGCCGGGGCCACCGGGGAAGCGCCGCCGCAGCCGCAACTGCAACAACAGCAGCCACAACTGCCGGATCGGCGCTGATCTCCTGCGCTGCGCCTCGGGTCGACGCCGCCGTCTGGCCCCTATGCTATTTGACACTTGCCCCTCTGCCGTCATCATGCTCCGACATGATTCCCAAGCAACCCGAGCCGTGCATCATCGTGATCTTTGGCGCCTCAGGCGACCTGACCTCGCGCAAGCTCATCCCCGCACTGTACGAGATGCATCGGGCGGGCGCTCTGCCTGCGGGAACCTGCGTCCTGGGCATCAGCCGCACCGAAATGTCGGATCAGCAGTGGCGCGACAAACTCGAACCGTGGGCCAAGGAACACGCCAAGGGATTTGAACCTGCCTTGTGGCGCGAGTTCGCCGCGCGCATTTACTACTTTGCCGGCAACGCAACTGAACAAGCGGTCTGGCCCGCATTGGTGCAGCGCATCACCGCACTGGGCAACCAATACCTGTCTGAATCATCCTGTAACATTCTGTTTTATCTTTCCGTCGCACCGTCGCTGTACGAATCCATCATCGCGCGCATTGATGAATCGGGGCTGGTCACCGAAGGCAAGCGATGGTGTCGCATCAACGGCGGCAAGCTGCCGTGGCAGCGCATCATTGTGGAAAAGCCTTTGGGCCGGGACGCCGCCTCCGCCGCCTCGCTCAACCGTGCGCTGGGCCGGACTTTTGAAGAAGAGGCCATCTACCGCATCGACCATTACCTGGGCAAGGAACTGGTGCAGAACCTGCTGGTGTTCCGCTTCGCCAACACGATCTTCGAGCCGCTGTGGAATCACCGCTATATCGATCACGTGCAGATTTCCGCCGCTGAAACCGTTGGCGTGGGCAACCGTGCCGAGTTCTACGATGAAGCGGGCGCGATTCGCGACATGATCCAGTCGCATCTGCTGCAGGTTCTGGCGCTGGTGGCGATGGAGCCTCCGACGAGCTTCACTAGCCACGACATCCGTAACGAAAAAATCAAGGTGGTTAATGCGATCAAACCCACGCCGCTGGACCGACTGACTGAATTCGCTGCGCTGGGGCAGTTTGCAGGCGATGAGAAGGAAGTCGCCTATCACGAAAATCCCAAGGTCAAGCCAGGCACCACAACGGAAACCTTCGCAGCCATTGAACTGCACTTTGAGAACTGGCGCTGGGCGGGCACGCCGTTTTATATTCGCACCGGCAAACGCCTGGCCGCCAAACGCACCGAGATCGTCATTCAGTTCAAACAGCCGCCCGCCAATCTGTTTCGGCACGTCGAGCCGTTTGTCTCCGGCGGGATGAGGCCGGCCAATCAAATCGTGATCGAAATCGCGCCGCGCGAAAGCGTAAGCCTTCGATTTGAAGGCAAAGTGCCCGGCCACGGGGTGCGGCTTGATTCAGTGACGATGGATTTCGATTACGCCAAACGGTTCAACGCCCAGCCGGTGGAAGCATATGGACCGCTGATTCTTGATGCGATGCGCGGCGACCAGACGCTGTACAAACACCGCTATGAAGTGGAAGCGGCATGGAACGCGGTGATGCCGTTTCTTGGCCCCGAGTCGGCGGCGATTCGCAAAGACATTCACGCCAACTACGCCCCGGGAAGCTGGGGTCCAGCAAGCGCCGACGCCCTGCTGGCCAAGCACGGCCGCACGTGGCACAACGTCAGTTGAATACCCCACGTTGTTGCTGCGCATCAGCATACGAGCGTGATGCGTACCCGATAACGCTCATCGCTTATTACTCATCACTCATCGCACTCAATACGCGATTCGAGCGCGACGCCTTTATCGCTTCATCTCATCGCCTACATCTCTGCCTAAGCACCGCTTTCGCCCTCGGCAATGGCGAGTTTCTGTTCGTTGATGCGGCGTTGCCGGCTGATGTACCACTGCGTGCCGAGCATCAGCAAAGCCCCGCTGACCGCCACCACCCCGCCGACCCATTGGCCCAGGCTCAGCCGCTCGCCGAAGATGGGAATTGATCCCATGGCGACGATGAAGGGCTGCAGTTGCAGGACGCCTGCCGACACCGCTACTCCAAGCCGCGCGATGCTGACGTAATAAAACACATGGCCGATCGCAATGCCGATCAGCGCACTGAACAGCAGCAGCAAAAACTGCGTGTCCGACATTTCAAAAACGCCCATGCCAAACGACTTGCCGAGTACGAACATCAGCGCCACCATGACCAGCGCGGTGTATTGACAGATCGCTGCAAACGCCAGGACCGAGTGCACGCCTTCCATGTATTTGCGCACCGCCAGCCCGTAGCAGGCAAACAGCATTCCGCTGGCAAGAGCAAGCGTAATGCCCTGGACATGCGCCGCTGTCGTGCCCCATTCCGCGCCGCTGGCGGTCCGCATCGGCGCAGCGCTGACGACATTTTCAGCGCCTGCAGCATCCAAAGCGCCACCGGCCTCTGCGTGCTCAGCATGCTCAACCGCTGCTGCGACAGCGCCAAGCGCAACGTGATCTGCCTCGCTGTCGTCGTCATCATTATTGTCCAGAACAACGACGCCGATCATGCCTATCACCAGCACGAGCGCGCCGAGCAGATAGCCCGGCGTGCGAATGACGGCACGCTCTTTGGGAAACATCAGCC
Source organism: uncultured Isosphaeraceae bacterium (assembly GCA_964575335.1). Taxonomy (GTDB): domain Bacteria; phylum Planctomycetota; class Phycisphaerae; order Phycisphaerales; family SM1A02; genus CAZNPU01. The sequence goes on from CAZNPU010000035.1 coordinate 2,769, forward strand.
ACGCGCCGATCGCCACGAACAGAAGCTGACTTCGCAGGCCGAAGGTCAGGAGTCCCGGATCAATGCGGTAGTGCGCGTAGGTAAAGCACACCTGCCCCATTGCGTTCACGATGCTTGGAATCAGCGCCGCCATCCACAAGCCGCGCGGCAGGCCCGAGCGCACTGCAACGTAGATCAAGACCGGCGCCCACACCAATGCGCTGAAGCCGTATCGCCAGCCGTTGCTTGTCCATGGATCAATCTGCTCAGCGAAATGACGCAGAAACAGCGGCACGCTTGCCCAGCCGAGCAAGGTCAACACAACTGTCACAATGCCAAAGGCAGCTGAAGGACGCGAACTCATGGCGGCCAAATCCAAAAGCCCCACCACATGGAAAGAGCGGGATAGTAGCCTGCCCGTCGCCTGCGTGGTACAGCCGAGCTGGGACGCAGCCATGAAATACCCGGCATTGCATGCAGCCGCAATACTCGCAACGGCGAGGCGAGATCATCATCGCAGCGCGTGGCCCTGACGCCGCTGCATCCGTACCATCCGCCAAGATGCCCCATCAATCCGATCAACCGCTGCACCGATGCGGCCTGTGCAATCGCCTGGTGTCAGCGATCACGCGCCATCACCTGGTGCCGCAGTCGCGCACGCACAAACGAAAGCGCCGCAGACAGCTTGAAGCAGGCGCGAGCAGCCAGCCGGGAACTGACCGTGTGAAAGGCCAGGACCGCCCCGCAGCATCAACCACGATCGGCCTCTGCCGGGCATGTCACAACATGGTGCATGCGGTACTGACCGAAAAGCAGCTTGAATCGGATTACCACACGCGCGAGTCGCTGCTGGCACACCCTCAAATCGCGCAGTTTGTCAAATGGGTCGCTCGACAAGATCCCAACCGCCGTATTGCGGTGCATCAGACGCGCGCAAGACGTCGGCAGTCATGCAAGAGAATGTAAGACACAACGAGACAACGCAAGGAAGAATTTTCACTTCAGCTGCGTGTGCCAGCCTCATCCAATGTGCTCAAACAAACGCACAGCAACGCAGCGAATTTCTCGCATTCATTCAGCGTCAGTCAGAGCGATGTTCAGATGCCTGACATGCCCGATGATCCCGTGGGCTGCCCCTGAACGCTTATGCGGTTGATCACGCTGCGCACATTTGGCAAAGTGCTGGCGGCATCGATGATCCTGTCAACTTCATCCGTCCGGGCCGATCCGCTCAGCGTCACCATGCCGCCGCTGACTTCAATTTCAATCCGATCAGCATTGTCGATGCGCTCCTGCAGGCGTGAGCGGATCTTTTCGCGCAGTTCGATGTCGTCCATCGTGCCCTGCTGACTGGTCCTTGTCTCCATGCCGCCCGTCATGCTCTCTTCTCGGCCGCGCCCGCTCAGGCGCTGCGCCTGCTGGCGCATGACATCCTGCGTTCGATGCATATAGCGGCCAGCCGCCTCACGGGCGTGCAAGCGCCGACGGCTTCCCACTTCGGGATCCATCATGTACATCAGCCCGGCGCCGACCGCCATTCCGGCCATAAAGGTAACCATCGGCGTCAACACTGACATCATCGACGACATATCCATGCCGCCTTCGTCCTCGTCTTCATAGTCGTATTCGTCATATTCATGATGTCGCATTGCAAGTCTCCAAAAGGTTAATCCGTTGCGATGGTATGACCCGCATCGCCGATATACAGATGTCCAAAGCACAAATAAGAAAGCAGCACGATGAGAGAAAAATCGGGGTAATACATCACCCGCACGAACAGAACATGACATGCATGCATTCATGCATCAAAAATCAACAGGTCAGCACATCAACAGAGTTGCTGGCCTTGGCGGCGCACCGCATACGAACGGTTTTCGTGCTGACTGAGCGCCAACTGCGGGCAGTGACTGTTGAATGCTGACCGTTGATTTGATTCTTTGCGTGTTGTGAACTGTTTTTCTTACTGTCCGCCCTGTTCGCGCCCCTGGTTATTCCCTTGCTGCTTTTGTTCACCTTGTTCAGCACGGCTTTCACCGGCATGTTTCTTTTCTTTTTCTTCGGGCTTCTTACCGCGGATGCCTGCAAACTGGCCTCGCTCATCGCGAACCTGCCGTCTGGCCGATTCCCGTCCGCCTCTTGCCCGATCCTCCTGGGTCAGATTTGATCCGCGGGCGTTGTTGTCTGCCATCGCTGAGTTCCTTTACCACGTCACCTGTGTTCTCTTGGCCTCCTGGCAAATCCGGCTGCGGGGGCGTATTCATCGTTCCGCAACCGCGCCACATGGCCGGAAAAACCCAAATTTCACCTTCACCCCTCAGCGACCGTCATAACCGAGGATACGACTGCCCGGATCGTCATGGCTGTAGGGTTAACTCCCAGTTCCCCGTGGTCATCGATCTGTACAGTCCAGCCGACCACAGCGACAAACATGCTTGATAACGGCTCAGACTTCAGACACCACCTGAGAACCTGATTCATCCAGTTGGATTGATCCGCCACAGCGTGTAATCACTACTTTGATTCTTACTTCCGCCTGTTATGTATCCCGCCACGCAACTGCCGGCGTGCACTGACAGCCCGCACGCGCATGTTCACCCATGCAGTTCTCCTGCTGGCAAGAAACCGTGCGCATGGCATCGCGTCCAGCGGTTTCACGCCGCACCGGCATGCTGATCATGTCATATCTTCGTTCCGCAACACATCATGCATCGCGGGTCCCATCCGGCTGCGCCTGAAGCGTCTGTTCGCTCAGGCAGCGAGTCGTGCTGGTCCAATCAAATCAGTTGCAGTTTGATTCCTACGCCTCCACCAGTCCCTCACGAATGGCGTACCGCGCCAGTTCCACTCGATCGTGCATGTTCATCTTCTGCATGATCGAAGCACGATGCGCATCGACGGTTTTGGGACTGCGGCAAATGGTCTTGGCGATTTCCGCCCGCGAAAGCCCCTTGCCGATCATCCGCAGAATCTGCTGTTCGCGCGGGGTCAGGGCCTGAAGCTTGGAAGCCGGTTTCTTGACGCCGTTGCCGTTGGTCATGCGATCGCTGCTGCATCGCCCCATCACCGCCGGGCCAAAGGCAAATTCGCCCTGCATCATCTTGCGAATGGAGTCGATGATCATCTCCGGATCATCGGTCTTCGACAGATATCCCCACGCGCCGGCGTTCACCGCTGCATCAATGTAATGATCGCGCACGAACGCGCTGAGAATGATCACGCGCGTGTTCGGCAACTGCCGCACCAGATCCTCCAGCGCCTCAAACGGATCCGGACCGGGCATTTCAATATCAAGCAGCACAACGTTAGCGTTGGTGCGCTTGGCCTCGGCGACAAGATCTTCAGCGGTGGGGAGACGGCCGACAAATTCCATGTCGCGCGCCAGGCTCAGCCGTGCCTGAAGCCCTTCGACTAAAAACGCATGATCGTCCACGCACAGAACTCGAATGGGCGTCTTGGTCAACATCTGGAAGGTCCTCCATTAAAGGTGCTTGCGGCTCGATGAAGAGCCTGTCGCAATTCGCGGTACGATCCGTCGGCCGCGATGATTCCTGGTTGCTGAACCCACTGTTCCGGCACCGCCCCCACCAGAATAATCCGACGCTCAGGTCGCTTTCGCAAAAATTGCTCAGCGTGCTCATGCGGTATGGCCGTCGATTCAGTGATCCACAGCGTCTCCTCCCCAGGCCGATCGCTGTTGCTGGCAATGTCAAATCCCGATGACTGCAGCAATGCCGTGGCGTATGACGCAATGCGCTGATCCTTGATTTCCACGCGGGCCACACGGGCTGCTGCCGACGCGTCGTCCAGCACATCGCCCTGATCAACAATCGGCAGCGTCATTGTCGCGGTCGCACCCCGATTCGGAGTCGATTCCAACTCCAGCGAACCGCCGACCGATTCCACAATCCCCCGCACCATCGAAAGCCCAAGCCCCGTGGAAAGCGTGCGTTTCTTGGTGGTGAAAAACGGATCCATTGCATGGCGGCGAACTTTTTCGGTCATGCCCCGGCCGTTGTCGGTCACGCCGACTTTCACCTCGCGACCGCTCGGCGCCAACTGCGCCCACACACGCACCCAGCCATCTCTGGTGATCGCCTCGCCTGCGTTCATCACCAGATTGAAAACCGCCTGCGTCAACTGGTGCGGGGCGATTGCAAGCCGAGGCAAATTCTCAGGCAATTCGACCGACAACTCTGCAGTGCGCGGCAGCGACTTGCTCAGCAGAGAACCGGCCTCCGCCCACCACAGATGAAGATCAGTGCTGCCGACTGAAGCGGTCGCATCATGCGGATCAAGCGCAAATAGCCGCAGGCCGCTGCCCAGTCTCCGCAGATTGACTGCCGCCTGCCGCACCGCACGCAGCTCATTGAGCGCCTCATCGGGCAATGACTGAGCAAGCAGATAATCCAGCCGGCAGAGAATCGGCAGTACCAGGTTGCCGATGTCATGGCCAAGCCCGGTCGCAAGCGTGCCGATTGAAGCCAGCCGCTCCGCAAAGCGCAACTGCTCGTGCGAGTGCTCAAGCGCTGCAGTGCGCTCAACCACCAGCGTTTCCAGGTGCTCACGGTAGCGCTGCAGTTCCTCACCGGCGCGATGCCGCGCAATCGCCGTGGCCAGAACGCTTGCTGCGGTCTGCACAAAATGCACATCGCTGTGTGAGAATGCATGCGGCTTATTTGCAAACACAGCCAAAGCGCCAACCGCGCGATCGCTGCCCTGTATGCTCACGCCCACCCCGCTGGCAATGCCGTGCTTTTCTCGAAATGACGACTCAGTTCCCTGATCGGTCGATCGCCAATCGTCCACAACGCGAGGCTCGTCGCTCAAAAGCATCGCAAACAGCGCCGGATCATCATCGCGGTCGATCGACGTCTGGCCGATTTCGCTGTGATGAAAGCCAACGCCAGCTTTCAGGCAAAGCTCATCTTCGCGATCGGTGAATTCGAAAAACGCCACGCGCGAACAGCGCAGCGTTCGGCCGATGAAGACCAGTGCTTCCTGCAGAAAATCATTCATATCAAGCACTGTCAGCGCGCGCTGACTGATGCGAGCAATCGCGCGTTGCTGTCTGGCTCGCGTGCGAAGCGATATCTCCGCCTGCTTGAGTTCGGAGATATCCGTGCAACTGCCGATGTACCCCAGAAACGTGCCGTCGCATGAAAAACGAGGCAGGCCGATGTCAAGCAGCCAGCGGTATTCTCCATCATGCCGGCGCAGGCGGTACTCCATCTGAAACTGCTGGCGCGAATCAACCGCACTGATGTACGCCTGCTGCGTGCGCTCGCGATCTTCAACGTGAATTGCTTCAATCCACTGCGCCTGTGTTGTTTCGTTACTTTCCCAGCCGGCAAACTTCTTCCATTGGTGATTCAGATACTCGGCGCGCATGGTCTGGTCGGTCATCCAGATCATCACCGGAGCCGCATCGGCCAACATACGGAAGCGTTCTTCGCTTTCCTGCAGCGCTTCCTGCGCTGTGCGCCGTTCGGTTACGTCCATGCACACCCCCGCCATGCGAATCGGCTCCCCCTGCTCATTGCGATAGACCCGGCCTCGCCCTCCCACCCACCGCACCCGTTGATCCGGCAGGATGATCCGATAGGTCATCTCATACTCATCGTCTTCGTGCAGCGCGCGTTGAATGGCATTCAGCACCGCCTCGCGATCATCAGGATGCACATCACGCTGGAACGCTTCAAAGGTGCCCTCAAACGACCCGCGCGGAATGCCGTGAATGTCTTCCAGCGTGGCGGACCAATTCAGCCGTCCACTGCACGTATCCCACGACCACACACCCATGCTGCCTGCTTCCAGCGCGATCGACAACCGATCCTGACTCTCACGCAGCGCAGCCTCTGCGTTTTTGCGATCGGTAATGTCCACGAACACGCCCACGCAGCCTTGCACTTGCAACGATGCGGAATCGACAATCGGCGAGGCGTAAATCGAAATCACGCGACGCTCACCATCATCATCGCGCACAATTTCCGCTTCAAAATCCCGCACTTCCCTGCCATGCGTCATCGCATACTGCATGGGCAGTTCTTCTACCGACAGTTCCCGGCCGTCGCGATATATCTTGAACGGCAGCAAGTCTGCGTTCTCACCGCCCATGGAAGGATTAACGTCAGGCGGCAGCCCCAGAATTTCCGCACAGGTCGGATTCATGGTCATTTGCCTGCACGAGAGATCGTTGGTCATGCATACGCCCACCGGCATGACCGACAGCAGCGTTTGCAGTTCGCTGACGCGCCGGTTCAAGTCAGCATACAGCCGGGCATTATCCACCGCCATCGCGCAGCGGCGAGCCAGTTCCTCAGCCAGCAAAAGATCGGCTTTAGTGAACCGACGCTCCGCGCGCTCGCTGACGAATATCATCGCGCCGATCGTTCGTCCGCGGGCAATCAGCGGCACGATCATCGCCGACCGCAACCCCAGTTTGCGCAGCGCCTGCAATTCCTGCGGATCTTGCGCAATGTTCTGCAGAAGCGAATCGGGAATGTCCTCATACAGTTCCGATTGACTTGTGCGCACGACATTGGGAACACCGAACGTCAGTTCCATGTTCAGCGGATACCGCCGTCGCAGCTCGCGCCCAAGCGCGGCCCGCGCCGGATCGCTGTGCGCAACGGCCACCTGCCGCATCGTGCCGCCAGGCTCCAGGATTTCCACCGACGACCAGTCAGCAAAGCCCGGAACGGCCAGCTGCGCCACAGCCGCCAGCGTGGCCTCGTAATCCAATGAGTTGGCCACCAGATTGCTGGCATTGGAAAGCAGTCGCATAGCCTGCTCATGACGCGTGCGCACGGTGATATCCTGCGCCACGATGCTCACGCCGAAGATCTCGCCCTGCTCATCATGCAGCGGCGTGAAACTGATCAGCCAGTCGCCTATGTCAGAATCAGATCCGCTGGCAGCTGCAAGACGAATCTTCTGATCGCGCAGCGGCTGACCGGTATGCAACACCTGCCGCAACCTCGGTTCCAATTCGTCAGCCAGTGCGGGAAACGCTTCGCGCACGGTGCTGCTTTGTTGCTCAGCAAGCAGCTCGCGCACGCTGAAGCGTGCAGGCTGCCCGTGCGACGCCGTTTTTCGCCCATGCTGAAGCGGCTTGGAATATTGACCTGAATCGTGCTCACGGTTTAGCGCCGCCATGCGCGCGTTCATGCGCACAATGCGCAGGTTTGTATCGACGACGCACAGGCCGACGGGCACGGCGTCGCACATCGTGTCAAATTCCGTCAGTTGCCGTTTGGTGCGGCTGGAGGCCCGCATCAGAACATGTGACGATGCGCCGAGCAAGCCAGCCAGCACAATGCCCACAAGCAGGGTGGCGCGACCTGCATCCTGGAGCGTGAACTCGCGATGTTCCGCCCACCGCCGCGCCGTCCACGCGCTCAGCGCCAGTTCCATCGAACCAGCCAACACCACGGTCGTCAGGGCCAACGGCATCCATCGCGGGATCATCGCCGTGCGGCTTCCATTATCGCGCTGCAACACCAGACACAGCGCCGAGCCGCCCAGCAGCATCATGCCGATTGCAGCGGCAATCGACATGCTGACTTGCTGCTCAATCGGGAACGGCCGCCCGAACAGTACATTCGCAATTACTGCAATCCCTGCACCCATCACAGCAGAGCCGAGAACAATCGACAGCCGCAGCAGCGTTTTGGAACGCATCTGCCACCACATCAGAATGCTGACGGTTGCAAGAATCAGCGCCAACAATGCCGCCGCAATCAGTGGCGACATCGCCCAGGCCTCTGGGCGATTCATGCCGCCCCACTGACCAATCCATGAAAAGAATCCAATCGGTTCAGCCGCGACTGTTCGCACCATCACCAGCCCGATCAGAACGGCCACCAAAACACCGCAGATGATGCCAGCCCAATAGCGCTCAAGCAGAATCAACAGCATGCCCACGCCGGCAAAAAGCAGCCCTGCCGCAGTTTCGTAGGCGATCGGCTGCTGGCCGGAGAGCGTAAAGAGCAGTGATAGAGCCTCGATCTGGAAATGCCAGCCGATAAGCGCAAAGGCGCCGATGAATGCGGTGAAGCTGGCAGCGATGCCCCCGACCCACGTTGCAAGAGCAGCCTGGGATTGCCAGGCAGGGCGATCTGCACTGTTGCTTACAGTTCGCAGGTTGGTGGTTGAGTCAACTGGCGTAGGTAACACAACTGCAGCCTCAATCTGGGCGTCGCATTTTTTCAGATGACCTGGCCTGACACATGTATCGCTTCCGCATGCACAATTTGAGCCGGCGCTCGTACGACACGATGGCGCTTGCTGGGGCTGGCATGCGCGTGCTCATAATCCCTAGGGATTGATCACCGCGATATAGGAAATCAACAGTAATCCCCGGTGGAGAGTGACGCAGGGCGGCCTCGCTGCTGCCGAGGCTGCGGGTGCGGTCGCGATTCTCATGGTTTGCGCAACACGCGAGCGGACAAATGGATGCTGCGTTGGATGCGTTGCTGGCGTGACATGACATAGCGCCAGCGTTCTGATCGCCAGGAGCAAGGATTCAGGAGCCGGGCGCAAGCGTGTTTGCGCATGAATCAATCAAGCAAGCAAGCGATCGATTGACCGGCCGATCGTCATGACTGCACCGCTGTCAATTCCCACCGCGATGTGTCTCGACAGCGAGTTTGAGGGGATGTCATCGGGCCAGCGTTCAGCGTTCGTTGGTGTGCATGTGATTCGGAACCAGTACCTGACCAGTGAGAAGTGAAAGGAACCGCTTATGACGCTTCGTCTTTTATTCTGTGCCGGTGTGTGTGCGGGGGCCGCATTGCTCTCCTCGATGCCCATCGCCTCGCACGCCCAGGGACAGCAACCCGCCCGTCCCGGCCAGCCGCAACCCGGTCAACCGCAACCGGGCCAACAACCAGGCCAGCAACCCGGTCAGCAGCCGGGACAGCGACCGAGCCAGCCGCAAGGCATGCAGCCGGGCCAGATACCTCGCGAGCTTCAACCTCTTCAGGCGCTGGAAGGCCGCTGGAACGTCACGGTGCGTGTGTTTGCACCTGCTGAGGGTGGCGCGCAGCAACAGCAGCCGCAGCAACAACAGAGCGGGCAGCCGTCCAGCGAAACACGCGGCACTTCGATACGCACGTGGATGCTCAATCGCCACATCCTGCAGGAAGAAGCCCGCACCGGCATGATCGAAGACGTTGCCCGTGAAGATCCCGCGCGCATGCGGCCGCAGATGATCCGCACGATGGATGAAGACCTTCTTGAAGAAGCTGCACTTGAACAGCAGCAACTCGGCCAGCAGCAACCAACGCCGCAGACCGGCCAGCCCCAGCCGCGACCGCAGCAACAACCGCAACCGCAGCCGCAACAGCGACAGCAGCAGCAACAGCAGCCAAGCACGTTCGAGGGATACGGCCTGTTCGGCTACGACCGCAACACCGGCCAGTTCACCCATGTCTGGGCTGACAACCAAAATACACGCCTGGCCTTCAGCGCCGGTGAGTACGATGAATCAACCCGCACATTCACGTTCTATACCATCGAACCGGAACCATCCAGCACGCAGACGCCTGCGCGCCCGGGAATGAATCAACAGCAGCAACCGCAGCAGCAGGCCAATCAGCAGGAGGATCGCGCCCGCGTTGTTGTGCGCATCATCAGCGACGATCAGCACGTGGTCGAATACTTCCACACCACGCCCGACGGCCGCGTCAGCCGCACCATGGAAATCCAGTACACGCGCCAGGGCGCAGCTCGTTAGTCAGCTCCCAGCACGTTCATTGAAACGCGCAACAACATCAGGCTTCAGCAAAGAAACACAATCCATCAATAAATGCAGCAAGCGACCGTCGCTTCTAACGGTCGCTTGCTTATTTGATGATGCAGCGATCAATATGCAGAACGTGCGAAGCGCATCAGCGCCCAGCCGGGTTGATGATCAGAAATCAACCTGCAAGCCTGCAAAGAGGCGCAGATCGTTTCGGTCCCGACCGGGATCAACCCGACTCTGATATTCATGCTGCACGCCAGCAGTCAGGCTCAGGTTCAGGCTTTCATCCAGTATGGCCTCCCAGGCTGCATTGTTGACCCACCGGAAATCACCGAAGTCCGACAGATCGGGAAACAGCGTTGAGCTGAACGTGAGCGACTGCTTTTCGCTGATGTCCCACTTTCCTTCGATGCCGAGCAATCCTTCCGGCCGTATATCGTCGTTTTCCGACCCAAATTCCTTGACCGCACCAAGACCGGCCAGGACATCGAGCTTGAGCTTGGGCGGCTCGATGAGTTTGTAGCCCAATCCAACATGGCCGGTGATACGCGAATCCCACGACTGAAATTCGTCGTAGTCGTATCGCATGTCGGCAAAGTACAGCACCTTCTTGCCGGGGTTCAGCCAGTCGTGTCGGACGCCGGCGGTGAATCGGTTCTCACTGCGGTCACCATCGCTTTCTGCGTAGAAATAACCGGTGTCGAATGCGAGCTTGGTTTCAGGTAGCTCTCGTATGGCAGTGAACATCCCATTGAAGTTGGCGTTTTCGCTGTTGCCTGTTGCAAGTCCCGCACCGATGACAATCTTGAACTTCCACGGCGATTCATCCTCGTCAACCGGAGGCGGTGCAGCAGAAGCCCCCGTCGCTTGTTGCGGCGCAGGTGCAGGCGCTGGCTCCGGAGCTGCCGGACCGCGCAGCTCAGCTGCATTGCTGTGCGCAATCGATACATGCGATGCTGCGCTGTTTGTGTCGGCGCTGTCATCCCAATCCAGCACCACCGCCTGCTCGCGCGAAAGCGTCATCTCCCCCAGTACAGGGTGAATGAAGTGCATTGCGTCTTCGGTGACTCGAAGAACCTCAACGTGCAGCACCTCGCCGGAAGCAAGGCGAATCGCCTCCGCGTGCGCTGCAGCAGACACGATCAACGTACCCGAAGCCATAAGAAGGGCCAGGCTTTGCTGAACTTTGAAAACTGACATAGGTAAAGAATTCCTGCACTTTTACCGGCGCGCATCGCAACGCCGACACATCCCATTGAGTGTGCTTCTTCGCGCCGCATCCGACGTCTGCGATGCCATACGGCACGATCAGCAATGACATGCGAAGGTTGTTTCGATCAAAGCGGAGCAGGCGTCCCCCTCTTTTCTTTCCTCCCGGTACGCCCACACACTGCTTTACACCACATCCTCACGCACAAGTACGCAGTGCCGTCGATCAACCCTCCGGGACTGAGCACACAATCCCGCGCGGATTATACCGGAGCCCCTGCACAATGCGCGCAACAGGCAAATCGGCCCTCCAGGCCAATAAAACGCCCTGCCAGAGCTCCGCTGCGTAACCGGCCGCAGCGCCCAGCTTGAAACGATTCTCCCTGGCGCTTCCTCCAGCAGCCCGTAACAACCCGCCGCAGTTCAGCTGCACCACAGGCCATTTCCATGTCTGAACGGGGTGATTTCCTTGCGGCATCGCACAACAGATTTCATACCCTGAATGTCGATCAATAACTTGATCTATTTATCCTGTTTGCTGGAGATTGACCCATGTTCAAACACACCACGATCGTGATGTCCGTGCTCGCTTTGCATGTTGTCGCCAGCCATGCTGATGCGCAGCATACGTCAACCATTTTGTTTGGCGATCCCAACCCTGCGGGCCTTGCTGCCCCCAATGAACACAAGTTTGTTCACCCTCTGACCGCACCGTACTACCACGAAGACAGCTTCATCACCACCGACATTCGCGCGTGGTTTGTGTACCACGACTTTCCTCAGGCAAGTCTCATCGGCGGCGGCGATGCGCAGGTCGCAGCCGTGCAACTGCGCCTCGCGCTCACTGACTCGCTGCAATTGGTCGCTTACAAAGACGGCTACGTCAACATCAATTCCGGAATCCTCGACGAATCCGGCTGGAATGATCTGGCTGCGGGATTGAAATGGAACTTCCTGCAGGACTGGGACAACCAATTCCACATGGCGGTCGGCGTTGGATATGAAGCACGCACCGGCAACGGCAAGGTGCTGCAGAACAACGACGAATGGCGCTTCTGGCTCTCTGCCAACAAAGGCTTCGACCGCCTGCACCTGGGCGGCACGTTCAACCTGCTCCTGGCGGGCGATGAAGACGATGGCATGGGCGGCTCCGATCGCATCATCTGGAACCTCCACGCTGACTATCGACTCACCGACCAGTTCAGCCCCGTCATCGAAATCAACGGCTATCACACCCTGGATGAAGGCTATGCCCCCCTGCCCTTCAGCGGTGTTGACGTCACCAATCTCGGCGGCGGCAAAGGTGAAGATGTCATTACCATCGGCTTAGGCGGCGAATGGCGCTTCAGCGAATCCATCGCAGCTCGCGTCGCCTATGAAACGCCGCTCACCGATGCCGATGATCTCTTTGGCTATCGCTGGACGTTCTCGGTGGTTTTCTCGTTCTGATCACAGGAACGGTTCATAGTCAACAATGCACATCCCATACAGCGAGCGGTGAACAGGCAGTTCACCGCTCGTTGTTATTTGCGCAATGAAAATGGATGAAATGAATGAGCGATGTCACTCCGATGCCTGCGCCTGCTTACCACTGCGTTCGTAATGCGCCAGGCATTCTGCTTCTCTGCCGCGGATCACGCGCCGACCGCGCAATGGTCGGACGCGTGCCGTCACCGCCGTCCATTGTCCGCGGCCGCCGGCGTCATCACGGTAAATCACTACCCAGTCGTGCGTCATGCCAAGTTGATGCGCCAATGCGGTATTGGAAAACAGTGCTGTATATTCGCGATCGCCTCGCCGTGTGTGCAGCACCGGCAGCCACGCAACGCCTTTGGGATTGAACCGGCGCGGCGCAATCATGCGCAATGTGCCTGCCTCAGCGCGGCGGCGATATTCAGCATCAACATCCAGCAGTTCCGAAACCGGCGGCTCATCTGTATCAGCACGCTGCTGCTGTCGCTCCTGCTGCGATGATGATGATGTTGTTGCTGTTGCGCGAAATGGCAACATGCGATCACTCGCTTCCACAGGAAGGCGTGGCCGACGCCGAAATCGACCCGCCAGTGAATCGCGAATCGCCTGGATGCGCCGCCGGCCCATGCCCGGCACGCGGCGCAGACGGCCGTCATAAGCCGCCATCTCAAGCTCAACCAGCGTGTCGATGCCAAGCTCATCATGAATGCGACGCGCCAACTCATCGCCAATGCCGGGCAGCGTGGTGAAAATGCTCTCCGGCCCGGCCTCACCTCGTATGCGATCCAACAGATCGAATCGTCCCGTAAATGTCAGGCGACTAATTGTTTCCGCCAGCGAAGCGCCGATGCCGGGCAACTCGCGCAAGCCGGCTGGACCTTTGGCATCGACAATCTCATACACCGGCTGCGGCAATCGTCGCACCGTCTCCGCCGCTGACTGATATGCGCGCACTCGAAACGGGTTGGCTTCCTGACTCTCAAGCAGCGCTGCCGCTTCATCCAGCCGCTGAGCGATCTCTTCATTGCTGAGTGGAAGTTCCACGGCGCATTCTAGGCGATCATCGCACAGCATATTTTCCTGCGCGACAGCCGCATAAACCGTGTGATGATAGATGACGAGCGCAGCTCAATCCTGCTGCTACTGCCGCGTTTGCTTTGCCCGCAAGAAAGCAGAGGCTGGCGCAGTTGTCGAGTGTGCGCCGCATCTGTATGCAGCAGGGGTTGCTGTCATACGGCTGTTTCCGCGGGTTGCCACCCGCGGCTATTCGCAGATAACGCAACGCCCATAGCCGGGGGTGCCAACCCGCGGTACCCATCACATCAGCAAATCAATAAACACCAACTCACCGCCGCATCATCCGTCTTTGTTCTTACTTATCTCTCTTGCAATCCCCCGCCATCGCTTCCATTTGTCTGCGGGGTAGTGCCCGAAATCTTCGCTCCACCCGTGCCCGCCGCGCCGGCCTTGCGCATGATCGGGCAAGTAGCTTTTCATCAGATAATCAAAGTGCGCCCGATCCCGCACACGCCGCCGACTTCCCTTGCGCACAAACCACGTGCGACCGGCCTGCTGCGTGTGCTTCGCCAGCATCCAGCCCAGAAGACGCTTGAGCGTGTCGCGCACGAACTGCCAATCAGCAACATCCACAGCCGCATCCACATCGTCGCACCAGCTCACTAAAGCATGCATGTGCGAGAACACGCAAACTGCGTGATGCAGACGCCAGTTGCGCCGGCTGCAGATGTCGCGCGTACCGTCAACGATCACGCGCTGCATCGCATCGTCAAACCGGACGCGCTGATGTTTCGCACGCTGGTCATAACGGCGCGCCATTTCCGGATCAGGCGGCAGGACGCCCTCGCCGCAACGCACATAGCCTCGGGGGTGATCCGCATTCCATGAGCGATACGCATGGAGCGTAATCAGATAAACGGGCATCAAAACATCATCGCCCCCGCAGCCGTGCATAGCAACCCGCACCACGCAGCAACTGCGCAATCAGGCAAAAACGCTGAGCGCATCGCGTCACGTCTGTTCCGTTCTGCTTCAACCGCGGGTGGTAACCCGCGGTCCTTCCAGAACAGAACAGTGTTCCGCAAGCGCAAGCGTACTCGCTTATTGCTTGCTCGCTCGTTCGTTCCGCTCGCTCACTCTCCGGCGCGAGCGATCTGCCAGTATTCCAGTTCGATCGGCGCCTGGCGGCCGAAGATCGTCACCAACACACGCACCAAGCCCTTCTCGGGCAGGACTTCGTCGACGGTGCCTTCGTAATTTTCGAACGGGCCTTCCTTGATGGTGACGTGATCGCCCGGCTGGAACTCCATCTTGACCGTGGGCGTTTCCTCGGGTCGGCGCGAGTCGAAAAGCATCTTCTCGACTTCGTGCGGAGCCATCGGCGTCGGCCGGCCGGCAGTGCCGACGAAATCACCCACGCCGGTGGTTTCCTTGATGAGGAAGAACACATCCTGCTGGATGCGTCCATCGGGTTCGAGCTTCATCTCGACGAAGACGTAACCCGGATAAAGCTTGGTTTCGGTGATCTTTTGCTTGCCGCCCTTGAGGGTCTTGGTTTTTTCGGTCGGGACCATGATGCGGCCGACCCAATCCTGCAGCCCCTCGATCTGGACCTTGCGCATGAGGGTGTCGCGAACGTAGTTTTCCTTGTTGGAAGCCACGCGCAGGACGAACCAGTCCATGCCCTCGCGGTACATGGGCAGATCGACGGCGGGATCAAAAGGCTTCTCTTCGCCGGTGGTATCTGCTTTGTCGTGAGCCATCTGATTTGCGGTCATGGCCGCCTCGAGTGAAGGTTGATGATGTAAGCAGCGCGATCGCGAGTTTTTCAGATCTCAAGCACACCGATTTTCTGGAAGATGAACTGGAATGCGAGATCAAACGTCAGGCACAGAATGGCGATGATGACGGTGAGGCCGATGACAAGCCAGGTTGAACCGAGGATTTCACGTCGGTTGGACCAGTTGACCTTTTTCATTTCGCCCTCGGTGGCGATCATGAACTCAACCACGCGGGGATTGGTGCCGAGCAGACGGTACCCGATGACGCCGAAGACCCCCAGCACCACCAGCGCCACGCCGGCCTGGATGAAGATGGTGGGGATGTCGCCTATCTGAACGGTCCGGAGGATTCGCATGAGCCAAGCGACGCCCATCAGGACGATCAGCCCAAATCCGATGGCGGACATGAGCCGCGTCCAGTAGCCTTGACCGGGCTTGTAGATTCCACCTGCCATGTATGCTCCTCACCGCGCCGCCAGTATGCGGCGTCTCGTGCATCCAAAACGAAACAACAGATCAACACGCCAGGAGTGACTCGAACACTCAACCTGCGGATTTGGAATCCGCTGCTCTGCCAATTGAGCTACTGGCGTTCAACTCATCAGCAAAATTGGCACGTTTCGGCTCATTTTGCCACAAAACCGACGTGGTCGGTCATTTTCTCTTGATTTTATGCAGTGTGTGCTTGCGCAGCCGCGGGCAGTACTTTTTGAGACCGTCCTTCAGCTTCTCCGCGATGCCGCCTTTGACACGAACATTGGTTCGATAGTTCAAGTCACCGGTCTCGGTGCACTGAAGCCACACGTATTCGCGATCGAGTGCTTTCTTGGCCATGGCTTGCTCCGATGTCATTGAGCCCCCGGCCTTGACCGGGGGCTCAACGAACGATCGTGTTCAGGTGCTATTCAATGATCTTGGTAACGACGCCGGAGCCGACGGTGCGGCCGCCTTCGCGGACGGCAAAGCGCAGACCCTCTTCCAGAGCGACCGGCTTGCCTTCCAGGTCGATCCGCATGGTGATGTTGTCGCCGGGCATGCACATCTCCGCGCCGCCGAGCAGTTCCAGCTTGCCCGTCACGTCGGTTGTGCGGAAGTAGAACTGCGGCTTGTAGCCGGAGAAGAACGGCGTGTGACGGCCACCTTCTTCCTTGGTGAGCACGTACACCTCGGCTTCGAACTTGGTGTGCGGATTGATCGAGCCGGGCTTGCACAACACCTGGCCGCGCTCGACATCGTTCTTTTCAATACCGCGGAGCAGACAACCGACGTTGTCGCCAGCGATACCTTCATCGAGCGTCTTGTTGAACATCTCAACGCCGGTGACGACGGTCTTCTTGACTTCCTTGGTCATGCCGACGATTTCAACTTCATCGCCGACCTTGATCTTGCCGCGCTCAATACGGCCGGTGACGACGGTACCGCGGCCCTTGATCGAGAAGACGTCTTCGACCGACATCAGGAACGGCTTGTCTTCCTCGCGCTTCGGCAGCGGAACGAACTGGTCCAGAGCGTCCATCAGCTCCTGAATGCACTTGGTCTTTTCAGGATCGGTGGGGTTCTGCAGCGCGGGGTATGCAGCACCGCGGATGATGGGCGTTTCATCCCCGGGGAACTCATACTTGTTCAACAGCTCGCGCACCTCAAGCTCGATCAGGTCCAGCAACTCAGGATCATCGACCAGATCGACCTTGTTGAGGAACACGACGATGCGCGGCACGCCGACCTGACGGGCAAGCAGAATGTGCTCGCGGGTCTGCGGCATCGGGCCGTCGGCGGCGGACACCACCAGAATCGCGCCGTCCATCTGAGCTGCGCCGGTGATCATGTTCTTCACGTAGTCGGCGTGGCCAGGGCAGTCGACGTGAGCGTAGTGACGATTGTCGGACTCGTACTCCACGTGACTGGTGGCGATGGTGAGAATCTTGGTGGGGTCGCGACGTCCATCAGCTTCAGACGCCTTGGCGACTTCGTCGTAGGGCTTGTACGTCGCCAGACCCTTGGCCGCCTGCACAGCGGTGATGGCGGCGGTAAGCGTGGTTTTGCCGTGGTCAACGTGGCCGATGGTGCCGACGTTCACGTGTGGCTTGGTTCGTTCAAAGACAGCCTTGGCCATTGGGTAATCTCCAACAACTTGCTTCGCCGGTGCAGCCAGTCGGTGCCGGCACTGACAAACGAATGCTCCGTATAAACCGATGGCCGTAGACCTCCCACGATCATCGGTCACACAACAATACGCGGACATGCTTTGGCCACAACTGTGCCGAGGCGTGCCGCAGAAAGCCACCAACGGGATTTGAACCCGTGACCTCACCCTTACCAAGGGTGTGCTCTACCCCTGAGCTACGGTGGCAAGGCGTCCAGGCAATGCTCTACGGAGCGAAATTTCCTCCGATCGGAACCCGATCCGCAAGCAAGCCCGTTCCACCAGATAAAAACCCCGTCCACAATGGGACGGGCCGTCAAAGTGTAGCCTTTTCTGTCAACCTGACAAGGGGGCAAAGCGAGATTTGTAGGGCCATCCGCTCATATCCGCCGCCGGTCGACCACACGGCTTCACCGACCTCCCACTCCCTCACACCAGCGCAGCCAAACTGCCGGAATCAGACGTCGCCAGCCCGGCCACTGCGCTCGCGGTTATGGATTTCTCTCATCCAGTTTTCGAACCCGAACCCGCCGATTTTTCTCCAGATCGTCCAGGTCATAAAAGAGGTTCTGTATCTCGCTGTGACCATCCATGAACATCATCAGGCATGACTGGTGATAGCGGAAATCAACCTCGCAGGTTTGCTGAGCCGGATTCGGATTAGCGGGGTCGAAGTTGAAGTAGGCCTCTTCGATCGGATCAATCGTCTCGCCGGCAAATGAATCAACCAGGTACATCGAACGTTCGGGAAATCGAATCTGGCCGTTCACCCACCACTTGGCGGTGGTCCATGACGTCTGATACCCGGGCATATCAGGATCGGCGTTGAAGAAGTTGTTGGCTGCGAAGTAGCCGGGCATGCCGGACTCAGCTGCCCCGGTGCCGAATGGTTTTGCGCCACTGCCCAGGTTGTTGCCGACAACCATGTTCTTTTGATTGAGCGCTGCGGACCGAAATGGGTTCCCGTCGTATGAGGCCTCAGCTTCATACACCGCATGGTCGGGCGAATCGAACCGGTACTTGTCTATGCAAGTCGAATCGTTGGGATCCACCAGTGCCTGCGTCGCGCCAAGATCCGCGTACGTCCACAGAATGTCGGTCCACGTGCCGCGATAACGCCATTCATTCGGAAGGCAGTCGGATGACCGCACCTTCACCGGATACGTCGTCGCCGCCGTTTGATAATTGAACCGGCTTGGCACAATGTAATCGCGGTGCTCGGATGAATAATTGGTCATCCAGTGATGAATCTGCCTCAGGCGACTTCGCGATTTCGCCACCTGGGCAGTATCCAGGCCGCCCCGCAGCGCGGGCAGAACAACGGCAATCAGAATGGCGATCACCCCCACCACCACCAGAACCTCCGGCAAGGTGAAGCCGAAGCAACGAGCATGTTGAGGTTGAACCGGCCGGGAACATGACGACATGGCTTGGCTCCTTGCCCAGTAATAATCGCGAATCCCGATTTTCAGCCGGGATCGCATCCAAGTGAACAGCATACCCAGCTTTCCAGACGCGGGTAGCCCAAAATCCGATACGCAACGACCTCACGGGCGGTTGAGATGAATTCAACAGCCGGTGTATCAAAGGTTTGAAACCCGCAGCCGCAGAGTACCCCCTGCTCCACCGCTGAGCCTGCAAAGCGCCGCCAAAGCAAGGGGCAGCCTGCGCTCTCGACAATGCAAGCCCTAATTCAGCCCCAGCCATAGCAGCGCAACCATCCACAGCTTGCATCAGCAAGCTCCGGCTCAATCAGAGAGCAGGGCGAGAGAGATGGCAAAGACAGCTCACACCGCCGCGGCGGCGGTGAATACCCATCAGGTCCGTCGCCGATCAGCCCAGATTCATCGTCAGCAGGAACTCAGCGTTGCTCTTGGTCTTGGCCAGGCGGCTGCGGAGCAGTTCCATCGCTTCGACGACGCTCATGTCGCTGACCACCTTGCGCAAACGCACCACCAGATCCAGCTCGCGCGGATCAAGCAGCAGTTCTTCGCGGCGGGTGCCGGAGGCAGCGATATCGATGGCCGGCCAGATGCGCTTCTCGACCAGCTTGCGGGTCAGGTGAAGCTCGGCATTTCCGGTGCCTTTGAACTCTTCGAAGATCACTTCATCAGCCTTTGAGCCGGTATCGACCAGCGCGGTGGCGATGATGGTCAAGCTGCCGCCGTTTTCGATATTGCGCGCCGAGCCGAAGAACTTCTTGGGCTTGATGAGCGCCTGCGTGTCCACGCCGCCGGTGCCGATCTTGCCTGTGGTCGGCATGGCGTTGTTGTAACCGCGCGCCAGACGTGTGATGGAGTCAAGCAGAATGACCACATGATCGCCGTACTCGACCATGCGGCGGGCCTTTTCCATCACCATCTCGGCGACCTGAATATGCCGCGTGGCCTCTTCATCGAACGTGCTTGCCACCACTTCAACGTGGTCGGGGGTGTTGCGACGGAAGTCGGTGACTTCCTCCGGCCGCTCATCCACCAGCAACACGATCACATGCGCATGCAGATCGCTGTCCGGGCCGTAATTCTTGGCGATGGCGTTGGTGATCTGCTGCAGAATGACGGTCTTGCCGGTGCGGGGCGGCGCGACGATCAGCGCTCGCTGACCGAAACCAAGCGGCGTGACCAGATCGATGATGCGCGTCTCCAAGATATCCGGCGTCGTCTCCAGATGGATGCGACGATTGGGATGCAGCGGCGTGAGGTTTTCAAACGTCGGCAGATCGTGCAGCGTCTGCGGATCGCGACCGTTGACCGAATCCACCCGCAGGAGCGCAAAGTAGGTTTCAGCTTCTTTCGGCGGACGGATCAGGCCGCGAATGACCTGTCCTTTTCGTAGCCCGAAGCGGCGCACCTGCGACGGGCTGACATACACATCATCGGGCGAAGGAAGGTAGGAATATTCCGGGCTGCGCAGGAACCCGAAGCCGTCAGGCAACAGTTCCAGCGTGCCTTCGCCCACCATCAGCCCCTGCTTGCGGGCGCGAGCCTTGAGAATCTCAAAGACCAGCTTCTGCTTGGGCATTGTCGCAAAGTCTTCAAGCCGCTCTTTCTTGGCCAACTTTGCGAGCTGCTCAGCAGACATGTGCTGCAGTGCGGTGAGATCAAGATCATCTTTCTTGGCCAGGTCGTACTTCCCCTGGGCCTCGGCGTCGAGCGCCTGTGCTTCGGCCTCGAGCTGTTCGTCAGTGGGCACTTCGCCCGGCTGCAGCGTGACGGTTGCGTAACCAGCTCGGCTGGCTGCAGACTGCTTGGCGCGCCGACGGCGTGATTTCTTGGAAGACATGCGTTGTGGAACTCCTCTGTCTTGCCGCAAAAGTCGCCAGAGAACCTGTGCGACGCGGCATCAAAATGAGCATCCTTCTTCAGATATGGAAAAGACTCAATCTTGTGGTGTGGGGGAAAAGCTGGTGTGCTTCGCGAACCGCAACCGCCTGCCCTCCCCCCTGTGTGTCATCAGGCTACGGTTGGCGGATCCGCCCGAAGCCGCATGAGCGACTTCTTCAATATCATCAGACTGCCGGACAACACACAATCACGTCCGGCAGGAATCAACAATTGTGCTCAGGATCTGGCGAATCTGCGATCTGAGCTCGCTCAAATCGCCGTTATTCACCACGATATAATCGGCGCGAGAACGCTTTTCGTCAAGTGGAAGTTGAGATTGTTCGCGTTTGGCCAGTTCGGCTTCAGTCCAGCCACGCGTAGCCATAACCCGACTGAGCCGTACCGGCCGATCCGCATCAACATAAATCACGACATCAACGTGCTTGTCCAGATTGGCTTCAAAAAGTAGCGGTGCATCAATCACCAGCGCAGGCGCCTCGGGTGGAGCGCTGGCGAACTGTTCGCGCCGGCGGGCTTCAATCCAGGGATGCACCAGCGCTTCGAGCCGCTTGCGCTCAGCCGGATCATCAAACACGATTGAAGCAACTTTCGCGCGATCGATCTCCCCCTGCTTATCCTGTACGCCTTCGCCCCACCACTGCACGATTTGCGATTTGATCGCAGGATCGCGCAGCGCTGCCCGCGCAAGGTCATCGGAGTTTGACACCAGACATCCCAGCTCTGCGAGCATCTGCGCCACGGTGCTTTTGCCCGATCCAATGCCCCCCGCCAGGCCGATGATGGGTTTGCGCTTCTGGTCCACGATCGCAATTCGTACATCAAAGAAGATAAGACAAAGTTCAATCTGACATCAGACCAGATGCAGGCAGGTAATGTCGGCCGTCTCCGTGTAAGGAAAACCCGGATGACTCCAACCGTGCTCTCATGGTACTGAGAGCAATGTGCCTGACAATGCCACTGAGCACTTGGCAAAGCACGCAGTTTACAGCGCAGAATCGCAACGAGACGGCCGCTGCCGCCTGCTCACGTGCGGAACTGGGAGAAGCGATACGCTGAGCAATGCGCGGTAATGACGGCATACTTCAAGCGGCTGCGAGATCGAGATGCGAAGCCTGAACCGTACAAACGTGTTGCACACTTCACGGTTCGCGGCATATTTGCGAACTTCAGCGTTTACTTCAACACGCGCGTCCAGGTCGTGCCCTGCGGCGAATCTTTGATTTCAATGCCCATGGCCAGGAGCTCATCGCGAATGGCGTCGGCGCGTTTGAAATCTCTGGATGCGCGCGCTGCGTTGCGCTCTTCGATCAGTGCGTTGATCCGGGCTGCTTCGTCTTTATCGATCGCAGCTTTGCCTTCGCGCAGCAGATCGAGCACGCCGAGCACTGAGTTCATTTTCTCAAGCGCTTCCAGTTCGCTGGCGTAGGTTTTCTCACCGTCGCCTTCAGGAGCAGCAGCAGCGGTGTTGTATTTGCCGGCTGCTTCGTTCAGTACGCCAATTGCGCCAGCCACATTCAGATCGGCGCATAGCGCAGCGGTAAAGGCAGGCAGCGCAAGCGCGAGCGGGCCTTCGCCGGGCGCGGGCAATGGACGATCACGGTTGGCCTGCAGCCAGTCGCGCAGTTTCGCCCAGCGATCGACCATGCGCTGGGAATCCTGCAATCCCTGGAATGTGAAGTTGGCGTTGGAGCGGTAGTGCGTTTTGATCAGTTCCAGGCGAATGGCTGCGGGCGAAGCGCCGCGGCTTAGGAGATCGCGCAGGGTGAAGAAATTGCCCTTGCTCTTGGACATTTTCTCGCCTTCCACAAGAAGAAAGCGAGTATGGAACCAGTAGCGGGCGAACTGATCGCGGCCGGTGGCGCAGCACGATTGAGCGATCTCACATTCGTGATGCGGAAAGATGTTGTCTTCGCCGCCTGAGTGCAGGTCGATCACGCCCGGCACCGGGCTGTTTGTGCCAAGCAGCGCCTGTGCCATCACCGAGCATTCAAGATGCCAGCCGGGATATCCCTCGCCCCACGGGCTGGGCCACTTCATGACGTGCGACGGATCGGGCTTCCACAGCATGAAGTCAGCAGGATGCCGCTTGAGCGCCTGCGTGGCTTCATCCACCCGTCCGCCTTCGCCCGAACGGATTGCATCGGGCGTGTTGCCCGAGAGTCGGCCGTATTCCGCAAACGACTGCACGTCGAAATACACCACGCCGTCGGAAGCCACGTAGGCGTGGCCTTTTTGAATGAGCGTCTCGACCATGGCGATCATCTGGGGGATGTATCGCGTCGCCCGAGGCATGAGTTCAGGACGGTCGCGCACCTCGAAGGCGATTTTCAGCCCCAGCGCGCGCGCATCATCGAGAAAGGCATCGGCGTAATAGTCGGCGATGGCGTATGGATCGCTGGGGTCCACATCGACGTGCGGCGGGAGCGTGCCGGCCTTCTTCGCCTCGCGCAGCCGCCGGGCCGCCACCTGCATTTTGTCTTCGCCCAGGCCGTCAGCAACTGCGTCGTCGGTCATGTGGCCGACGTCGGTGATGTTCATCACGTGCTTGACCTGATAGCCAAGCAGCTCCAGCGTGCGGCGGAGCACATCGGCGTTGAGGAACGAGCGGAAGTTGCCGATGTGCGCGTAGTCGTAGACAGTCGGTCCGCAGGTATAAAAGGTGACCGTTCGCCCTTCCGGGTCAAGCGGAACGAACAGCTCTTCATCCTTGGTCAGTGTGTTGTAAAGGCGCAGCTTCATCGAGCCGTCACCTTATGAAGGGTGCGTCAAACGGGCAAGCCGAAGACGGCCTAAGGACGCTTGGCGACTGCCTTGTTTCCGCCCTGCTCCCGCTTGGCCCCGGCTTGAACGGTGTGGGTCAAGTTGCCTGCCCCGGCTGCTACTCCATCGACGCGACGTGCTGTTGCCCTGCGGCATCGACGATTGCGCGCGGCTCGGATGATTTCTCGGGCCCGGTCCACAGTGCGCCCAAGGCCAGACCAAGCGCCATGGCTGCAATGATCAATCGCTGATCCGGCTCCATGACAGCGCCGACGGCTGAGTCCGGTTTGAAGGCATTGCCCGCACAGCGGCGGACTCGAGCCAAATTGATCAAACGTGCTGGCATGCCTGCCTCCTCGGGGGCTGATGCGCACACGGCGCATGCCAACCTTCCGATTCAGACCCTCAAAGGGCAAGTCGCATCTTGCCGAAATCTTGAATTTTTTCAAAGTTTTTTCGGACCATGAGGCGGCAGCTGTTTTTTCACGATTCCTCCATCCTATTTGCCTGCCTCATAGGCCATCTATGTCCATGCCAAATGCGAATGCCTGCGTGCTCCCGGCCAGGCGAATATCGCCCCACCCCACTTTTCAGTCAGCTCAACGCTGCCTGGAATTACCAGGCGACGCTAACCGGGCAGTTCCCATGAACTGTCTGTTCGGGTTCAATACCGTCCCAGCATATGTCCATTGCGCATGTTTGTTCCGAATGCGGTTGTGATCTGGCCCGAACCAGGCCGGTGCGGGATCCGCATTACGGCTTGCCGCTGGTGTCCTGTCCGCGCTGCGGGCGCATCACCATTCGGCAACGCCACCCTGTCATCCTGCGCTGGCGAGAGACGGTCCGCATCGTCCGGGCGCTGCTGACGCTGATTGTCCAATCCGTCCTGCTTATCGTCTTCGCCACGTTCAATACCGTCGCAGCAATGGGCGTGGTCGCGTCATTGAGTCACAACGTCACGCACAAAGACCAGTCGTTTGTCGTTACCTTCTACATCATCGCCGTGGGCGTGCTGCCGTTGACGATCGGCGCCTGGTTGACGATTGGGTTCAGCCATCTGCGCTGGTGGCTAGTGTGGATCGGCTGGGCCTTGCTGATTGGGGTGATTGTGTGCTTCGTGGCGTTCATCGGCGAGCTTGGACCGGAGTTTGCACCCCCGGAATTATTCGCACCGCGTTCGTTGTACTCGGCCCACACGCTGAATGCGGCCGACATCGTGCGCTTGAATATGCAATACATTGTGCTGCCGGCCTTGAGCGTCATCGCAGTCATGATGGCAGTCGCTAGCGGCGGCAGACTGATCGGTAAGGGCGTGCTGTGGGGCTGGAGCCACTATCGTCGTTCAAACTGGCGACGCCGACGCAAACGCCTTCGACTTACAAGGAGCGGCGGATGACCGAACACAACACGCCTCACGCTCAATCAGCATCCGGCTCAACGCCTGCACGTGATCAGCCGTCATCTCCCTCCTCAACGGATGCAGCTCAGCGCGTTTCCATTCTCATTGGCGATCGACTCTGCACGCGCTGCGCCTACAACCTGGTCGGCCAACCGGTGCTGCGCGAGCCGCACTACAACATGCTCATCGTGCGCTGTCCGGAATGCGCCACCGTTGCCAGCGTACAGGAATATCCGCTTCTGGGCCGCTGGGCCAACCGCTGGGCCGCAGCGCTGGCGGGGTTGTGGATCGCGCTGCTCCTGACGTTCTGGCTGGCGAACGGCCTGGCGGTTTTCGGGCTGAGCCTTGCAACAGCAACAATGGCGGGTGAGAAGTTCCGCTCGTTTCTCGCACAGGAATATTCAGCGTATATCACATCGACCCAGAACACAGGCGGTTCAAGTTCGGCCTCATCCGCATCCGCTGTGCCCGTCGGCAGCGCCCCCTTTGGTTTCAGCAGTTGGTGGAATCAGCAGTCCAAAGAACTGATCTCCAAGGCAGCGCAGCACAACATGTTTGTGCAATGGAAGGCATTCTGGCTCTGGCTGCCGCTTGGGCTGGTGTCATTCGGCGGCGGCTGCTTCTGGGCGGCTGCAATGCTCCACCTGCGCTGGCGGGGGCGCATGCTGCTGGGCGTGACCATCATCGCAGCAGCCTGTTGCCTGTCGATGATCCCCATTCTCGATTGGCATACCTCCAACTTCGGCTGGTACAGCGAGGTTGTGGGTCGGGTGATCAGTACGCCGGTGATTGTGTTTTCGCTGGCGTTTGTGGCGGTCATGCTGAGTTTGGGGCTGGTGTTCGGGCGCGTCGTTGCCCGTAGCCTGCTGCGGATCATGTTGCCGCCACGGCTGTGCTCTGCGCTGGCGGCGCTGTGGATCGCCGATGGCCTGGAGCCGCCGCGTCCCCTGGTCAAAACGCCGCGCGTTCCCTGACGCACTTGCGGCCACTTGCTTCGGCATGCCACAGAGCGGATCGGAGAGGGAGAGACAACGGACAAGGGGACAGTGAGACAAAGGGAAGGGATGAGGAGATGCGGAGCGTTTTTGTCTCCCTGTCTCCTTAGTCACTTAGTCACGCTCGCCCAGCGACTCCCGCAGGCCCAAAGAGCCACAGATGCAGATGCAGCATCAAAGCTCAGGGGCAACTTCGACAATCATTTCCACTTCAACCGTTGCGCCCAGGGGCAGACCGATTGATCCGACTGCTGCGCGAGCGTGCCGCCCTTTCTCGCCGAAGATCTGCACCAGGATTTCACTGGCGCCGTTGGCGACTTTGGGCTGATCGGTAAAGCCGGGATCGCACTGCACGAACACGCCAAGCCGAACAATGCGCTGCACTTGATCGAGGCTGCCGCTGAGCATGTCCTGCACAATCGCCAGGCCGTTGAGCGCGCACTGCCGTGCCGCAGCCTGGGCGTCTTCGATGGAAACAGCCGAGGGCACAGGTCCGGTTGCGATCAAGGCGCCGTTGGCGAAGGGAATCTGTCCGCTGACAAAGATGTGATTGCCGGTGCGAACCGCCGGCACGTACGCAGCGACCGGTTTGGGCGGCTGCGGCAGAGTAATGCCAAGTTCGTCTAATCGCTGCGCGATGGTGGTGATCTGACTCATGGGAAAATCTCGTTGTTCGTAGTGGCGCGCTCAGGCTGGACTGGCTGATATCCGCCCATTTGTTTGCAAAAAGTTCGGCTTTGCCAATAATTTTGTTTCGTTTCAAAAGTTCCGGGAACTTGACGCGGGCTGGTTTCGGAGTATCTTGAGAATCGGCAGTTGATTGCTGCCATTGACCAGTTGCGGCAGTATACCGACGATTTATTCTGCCCTCATTTCGGTCGCCAACGCGACCCCATCATGCCCGCCGCAGTGGTCGACATCCTGGAAGGTGCCCGCCGGAAGCTTCGCCGGCCCGACGCAGACTGAACTGAAGTTCAATGCGACGAGCGCTTGGCCGAACGCCACGGTTGACTGGTGCTGTCCATAAGTGTCGAGGGTCGTACGCCTGCGGCGCGGACTTGGGTAAAGCCCGCACAACAGAGCAGTTACGTTCCGCCGACCGCATGTTCTAGCAACCAACGCTCTTGTTTGCTGGAACGCTGCAGGGTGTCGCCCCTTCAGGAGCGTGTATGAGCTCCGTAAAGCAAGGCGGCGACGGCACACACCACCAAGTTCAACCAAGTTGGCACGTTGAAGCTTCCGCACAGCGCACGGCGAGTTTCCGCACGCTCGGTGATGTTGGATGTCTGACTCGGTTCGACGTGCCTCGCTGACGCAAGCAAAGCGGACACCGCAAATCGTCATGGCGGGCAGCTCTGCTCAATTCTGTGCTGCAGCAAAGCAAAGCCCCCTGGCTCGCACGCGGCGGTCTTGTGATTGCGATTTCGATCCCGATCCAATGGCTGCACCTGACCGTGACGTTTCTGAGCCTGTGCGGACTCCGTTAGCCGACGGGTTCGCACAGTTTGACCGTTCGTTTCCGTCATCAGGTTCCGTTCTTATTCATTTTCTCATGTATTGGAGAACACCCATGAACCGATCCAGAGCCTTTACGCTCGTCGAGCTGCTGGTGGTCATCGCGATTATCGCGCTGCTCATCAGCCTGTTGCTGCCAGCGTTGCAGAAAGCCCGTCAGAACGCTGCGTCGCTCAAGTGCAAGACGCAAATGACCCAGATTCACAAGTCGGCGTTGATTTTCGCCAACGAGAACCGCGAGATCATGCCCACGCCTGGCCTGATCAACCGCAAAATGGACACTCTCACGATGCAGCAGAGGCCAGGCGTCGGTCCGGAGAACTTTTTGAAGAACCACACCGCCAACCTCTATTCGGCGATGATCGCGCAGAACCTCTTCACGCCCGAACTCTGCATCGGACCGACCGAGGTGAATCAGCACATCAAGGAAATGACGGATTACAACTACGACGCATACCGTCCGGCTGAAGACGTCTATTGGGACGGCGACACCGCCGGCGATGGGGACGGTTCAAACAATCGGTTCTTCGCCGATCCTTCCACCACTGGCGAGAATCCCTGCCACACCTCCTATGCCCATATGGCT
>CAZNPU010000036.1:0-23687 GCA_964575335.1 uncultured Isosphaeraceae bacterium
CCAGACACCGGCGAGACCTGCAGACGATTCACGCGAGCGCCGCTTGCTGTGTAATGCTCCTGCTCGCGGCTCATCATTTCTGAGAACGTCAGCAGCGTACTTGTGTAGGTCGGCAGCGCTGGTCCTACACCAGGCGTAATCGCCAGCTTATGGCCGTACAGCCACACGTTGAGCAATTCGCCAACCTGCTCAAAATCCGTTCCCTTATGCAGCATCTGCATGGGGTATGAAAGATGGATTCTCAGATTGCCGGTTCCCAGATCAACCAATGGCTCATCGACGCCGCCCGGCTGGCTGTACCATCCCTTGTCAGGATAGTTTGCAATCGGACGATCCGTTGTGACCAGAGGCGACCAGCGCAGGTCAAAGAACGTCGGCTTGCCGGCAACAGTCTGATTGATGAAATTCCCTGCGGCATCTCGAACCAGCTTCTGATATTGACGCATGAACCACGGCCGCGTTCCCGCAACCAGATCGCCATTTGGAGGATCGGCGGACTTAAACTTATCTCCACCTTCCACATAAGTGCTGCTGGTACTTTCCGTCGGCACGATGACCGCGCGGTCGCCGAAAACGTATCGCGGGTTGCGCTCATTCGGCGAATAAATGCCGTCAGCATTGACATCAACGCCCCACGCGCGCGTCACACGCACCCACTGCACCCAACTGTCATAACCGTCAGATGCGGGACCGAGATCAATACCCGGATACGGCCCACCGATTGGCGGCGGCCCCGGCGACGGTTCCTGTCCGGGCGGCAGCGCCGTGGGCGGCCTATATGTCGCCATGTTGGCAACCGCCTGGCCAAAGTCCCCGTCGGTCGGCGAATCAAATCGGTCAACCACGATTAATGCGCCGTTTACCCGGTCAATCCGTCGAATCGTAATCGGCTCCCGATGCAGCACGTCGTAACGACTGCGGTCACTGACCTCCCAGCCGCTCGTGAGGCCCTGGGTGCAATCCAGAACAATCGTTCGAATCGGCTGATTATTTACATGCTCAGGATATAAGATGTTCCAGCTTGTACCGTCTCTGATATCGAGAAAACTCATCCAGTCTGCACGATCAGGATAGTCGCCCTTGATGGCATATAAGATCGCCGTCGTCGGCGCATCGTCAGTTGCCGGATACAGCCACGTGTTGACCGGGAACGAAATTTCCTGGCCGTAGACCGTAACCTGGAAATTATGCAGATCAATCGGCACATCAAATGGATTTGCGATCTGCACAGCGATCACCGTGCTGTACTCGGACAGGCCTTCAACCACAACATGATGACCCGCGTTAGTGTAGGGAGTGCCGTCAGGATCGCTGTCCGGTTCAACTGTGATCGCTTTGTATACGTGGCCGATGAACGCCTCCACCAGAAACGGCTGCGGCTCCATGCCCAGATAACCGATGTTGCTTGCACCGCCCGGCGGTGCCGACACTTCAACAACTCGCGCCATCGGCGCAAGAATGGGATCTGGGTTAACCGGATCGCCCGCCAGTTCGCTGGGCGATATGCGGTAGGTCACGATGTTCGACGCAAGGCCTGCCGCCAGTTCGCGCGTGCGATTCAGTTCATTGGCTGAAGGCCCGTAGTACGAGTTGGGGTTGGGTATGTTCGGATCGTTCAGCGGATCCATGAGGGCCCGTTCGATGCGATCGCGCAGCGCAATGCCAACGTTGCGCGGCGTGGCCTGAGCGAACTCAAGATAGCCGTTGCCATCGAAGTCGCCGACCACGATGCCGCCATCCAGATGCGAGCGAACGCGCAAGTCGAACTTACTCGCGCCGGCGAGGAACAATTCATAATCCGCAACGTTAATAAATCCGTCGCCGTTCAGATCCTGGTCCAACTGATTGACCACGCCGTCATTGTTGAAATCCTCGCCCGGCCAGTAGAGCCACAGCCACGGCGGCATCAGATCGTTGCGCGTGTTGTTATAAAACGTGATTTTGCGGCGCAGATCACGGACCAACTCACGATTCGTCAATTGGTTCAGATATTCACTTGATTCTGCTCGCACTGATCCACTTACAGTACGCAGCAACTGCACTTGCTGTGATGGATCAGGGGTACCGCCGGTGATGCTCCCGACATGCGTGGTACGTTCAAACCGCGAGAGAATCCATGGAAAATTGTTGCCGTGAAATGCTCGCAGCTCCAATTCATCAGTCAGGCCATACGGCGCAAAACGATCCTGGCCAATGGTCGCGCTCAAGGGATAAGCTGCTGCCTGACGCCAATATGTCAATCGATCACCCGTGAGCGGAGCCGTCACGCCTTCTGTTGCCGTTGGCGATGCGAGCCAGCCACTCTCAAATGCGTGCCGGTCCCATGCGGCAGGCAGGTAAATAAACTCCTGTGCTCCAAAGCCCTGAGGAATGCCGCGCGTCCAGAACCAGTGCTCACGGTTGTCAAACAGCCCAACATTCCAATTGCCATTGGAGAAGGGGAGATCTGTGAGATCATTGGTGCTGCGACTGCGCTGACCAACCAGCGCCAGGTCAGTCGGTCCCAGGCCTCGTGTCCGCCGTACAACGGTTGCGCCGGCTGCGTAATCCGTATCGTTTCGGAAAAACCGCGTCGCGACATTGGCGTTCAGCATCGAAGCGTTGTCGACGATGGACACCGCCACGATCGTACGAATGCCGTCCTGCACCTGAAACGGCGCAAGATGCCAGAAAGCGTCGGTAAAGCCGTCGCCATCCGTGTCGGCAAGCACGCGGCTGACATGGTAGCGTGCGGTATCTGGAATGAACTCACTTTCCGGGTGATCCTGCGGAACGCCGCCAATAAAGAAATTATGCGGAATCCCATCACCATCAAGATCATTCAACTTATAAAAGTTTGGCGGTATCCATAATGGATTCGTGTAAGTATTCTCATAATCATAGAACCATGCTCTCCACCGGCCCCAAAACTCATCTCTATCCAAGAATCGCGGATGTCCGGTGAAACGGGCCTGCGCAGCGGGCAGCGCCGGCGGTGACATATCAATCGGATACAGCGTGTTCGTCTGATTCGTCGGCCGAATCGCCAGCCACTGCTCATACGGCACATTGAGGTCTATGATCAGTGATCCGTCAACGTCGCTGATGTCCGCCACCACACGAAAACCATTTTCAGGCGTGGCGATGGTCGTGAGGTGCTTCCACAGATAAAAGCCATCCTGCAAGCCATCTTCAATCAGCGGCGGATTCACTCGCGTGTCCCAGCGCAACGGCTCGGTGTCGCGCAGCCAGCGCGTATCGCCGTAGCCCGGATTGCCAACGGGATTTCCTTCACTCATAAGAGCTGAAGTGAAGCCGCCGGCAAAGAGGTTGCCCGGACCGGTCGGCCAGTTTGCTGGATTTAAAGTTCCAGGAGGAAATGACGATGGGTCGGGCCAGTTTGTAAACGGCACGACATGATAAGGCGCAAAGTTATAAGGAAAGTTCGGATCAACACCGTATCGCACTGCATCGGGCGGCGCCGGCAGACGGCGCACGTTGGAAAGCATTGGCTCCAAGGGGATGTTCGTCATTCCTGTTGTGTCTATCGGGCGCACAAACAGGGCTTCCGCCACCGTGGTGGCGAGCGAATCCGCAAGAATGTTCACCACATCTTCATGCAACTCGGCCCGCTGCTGCGCCGGCGCGGTCACGCGGCCGCTCTGCGTGCGCGTGATGTAGCCGGTGGCGATGATGACAAGCAGCACGAGAATGCCGGTCACCAGCACGATGGTGTTGCCCCGGCGCACTTGCTTGGCGCGATGACGTGGGACGTTGTAATGTCGAGTGGTGATCATGGTTGAATTTCCTCACCGATGAGGATCACTGGCGTTATCTGCATTCATGCGGCATGCTGCGCGAGCGTCAGCGCTCGGGCAGATCGATCACAAATTGAAACTCTCTGCCGCCTTCAAGTCGGCCTTCCGGATCGTGCAGCGTCATCGTGACGCGAATTGCTGAAGGCCAGGGGGTATAGGCATTGGCAGCGATGACTGCCGCTGGTTGCGTCGCCCCGGCTGTATCCCACCATGGCCTGTTATTTGTCGGATTCAGCGGCATTGAATGGTTGTAGCCGAAAAATGCTTCATAAACGTATGTATCCCTGAACGGCAAAGTGCCTGGGACTTGCGGCAGGCTGTCGATATTCGCAGGATCGATCGTACTGCCCGGGGTGCTCCACGTAACGAAAGGTGCGGTGCCGCGCACCTCGTCGGGCTGGCCATCGTTCGGATTCAGACGCGGCATTCCGAACCACGGCTGCGGTTCTGCCGGGTTGATCTGCACGCCGACAAAGTCGACATCGGGATCAATGAAGCCGTCGCCATTGACATCGACTTCACCCGTACCGTTCTTATAAGTCCAGTCGATGATGAACGAACTGCAGCCGCTGCTGATGACATGGTTCGTCAGCGCCTGATCGACGCGATGCATGCTCGGCGCCTGTCGCTCGGCGCGCGGATAGTAAAGCGCCTGGTTACTGATAATGCCGCGCTGCTGTCCGATTGTGGTGCCCAGCCAGGCCCGCGGGTTCGGCGCTCCGCCAGGAAAAATAATCCATCGTCGAATATCCTCGAGTTGCGAGGCAGCTGCAAGAATGCGGCCATTGCGAATTTCCCGCGTCCAGCCGAACGGCGATCCCGTATCATTGGGCAGATAGAAGATCGACCGGGCCGTCATGACCTCATCCATATAAACTGTTTTGGAGTTCGAGTCCGGATCGCTCACATCATCATCGGCCAGCATGACCGCCTGCCTTGTCAACAACCACTGCGACGGCGGAGGCTGGTCGGCGTTGATGCTGTATTGCGGCCCTGTTACCTGGAAAATAGGCGTACCCCCCGCTGCGCTAGTTGTCGAGAAGAACGTTTGGCGCATATTTGCCGTACCACGATGCCACGGCGTCATCAGCGTGGTTGTGTCGTGGGCATAGCCTTGATTACTAGTTCCAATGGGCTCATAAGCCCGACCATTGGGCAGTTGAAATGCATGGCCCCAGTAAACCCGCGAAGCCAGCCCCTCTCCTCTCATCCGTGAGCCTGCCGCAAACCGATACGTATTCTGCGTCTCAACGCCTTGCGTAAAGAACACAAGCTGATCGGCGCGAATGACCGCATCCGGCGGCAGGTTAGGATTCAACAGCGGAGCGCCCGGACCATGAATATTGTTCGGCACAGCCACGCAGCGAATGGCGAAGAAGCCATCCTTGCTCAGGTTGGCGATGTCAGCCCGCAGCTGCCGCTCGATTGCAGCGGCTTCCTGCATCACTGACGCCGTCGCCACTCCCAGTCCCGTCACCCGACTGGCGGTACCGAAGATGCGGCTTGTGGCGGCAATGATGGCAATCAGCACCACCACCGCCACCATCAATTCGGTGAGCGTGAAGCCATGCGCTGCGCGAGCTGCGCCTCGGCTTGCACCTGCTGATCGTTGATCGCCAGTTGCTCTCATCTCACAGCTCCTTCACCGTTACATACACGGGAGTAATGCTCAGCTCCGGCTCGCCGTTGTCGATCGTGCCGTTTTGATTTGTGTCGTATTGCAGAGTCAGTGGCATGTACCAGATTTCAGTCACGACATCATCGAAGACCAGACCCGCAAATCCATGGCTAAATGCGTTGGGATTGGGCACGTTGTAATAATGGGGCGACAATGTTGGCCAATTAGTACTCCATCCCTGCACCGGCGCAATCGCTCGCTGCAACTGCACCCGCATATCGTCATTAAGATTTTCACGATACTGCGCGACTACGCGGTGAATGTTGTTGTTCTGATCCAGCAGCCACTGGCGCGGCTCCTGCCAGGCCTGCCGGGCATCGTTGGGATCGTATGCCGTACCGCCTTCGACGCCGTACACAATGGAATCTTCGCCGATGAATTCTGACACAAAGTTGGGCAAGGGCGCATCCCATGCGCCGCGGGCGCTGTAGAACGGCGGCGATGTCCCGGTCGAAGGGTCTCGTATGAGATTCAGTCGAATCGGCACCGGCGGAATTGTCGGATCATTCGGATTCGGCGGCACAATGTAAGGCAGCGACTGCCCACCGGGCATATTCACGCGATAGACGAAGATTGCCACTTGAATTCGGCCTTGATAGCGGCGGAACATGCAATCCCAGACGTATTGAGGCCGCGCCGGATCGGCATCGGCGGTGAGATCCGACTGCATCGGAAAATAACGTTCGCGCTGGGTGATAATGAACGGGTCGGCCGGTGGGCCTGATCCACCATATATCTCACTATTCCAGGGGATTTCGCTCTGTGCACCAACATTCTGGAAAAAAGTGCCAAAGATATTGATGCTGCCCGGCGGAACTAAAATGTTGCCATAACTTGC
The DNA here is from genome assembly GCA_964575335.1 of uncultured Isosphaeraceae bacterium. GTDB lineage: Bacteria > Planctomycetota > Phycisphaerae > Phycisphaerales > SM1A02 > CAZNPU01. Next base: position 6,314 of record CAZNPU010000036.1, read on the forward strand.
GGTGGAAACCGTTGTCGGCACAAAGTAGAAACCAGGCCGACTCCAACCCCAGTCACCGGGAATTGTGTCGCTGACAAGGCCAAACTGTTCAAGGGTGCCGAAATCTTCCTGCTTGACCTTGCTGCGGATAATCGCAATGGCGTTGTTCGCCACCGTAGGGCCAATGATGTCGTCATTGGTCAATCGCTGCTGAGCGATGCCGGCGGGAAAGAGCGCAGCGATGCTGATGATGCCGATGCCGAGGATCATGATCGCCAGCATGACTTCAATCAGCGTGAAACCTCTCAGCGCACGCACATTGGAACGAAATTGCAGGCGGAGCGTCGTCATTTCATGGCCACTCCGGTATAGCGATTGAAGTGGATGCGGTCGGCGTTGTTGGTGACATACCTGGTCACGTCGTCGGCGCGTATCTGGCCGTTTGACCATGTCGTTGTGTCGTAGAGTTCGCGCGCTTCAACATCGTTATATACCGCCAGGTACGGCGCGATTGTCACATATGGCTCATCGTCAGGCTCGCGCTGGCAGAAAAACTGAAGCAGGTTGTTGCCGAAGTCGCAGTAACCGTTGTTGTTGGGGAACGTGCTCCAGAGATCAAAGTCATTTCCCCCCTGCCGCTGCAGGTAGTCGTCGTTGAAATCCACGAACATGCGATCGGAATCGCTGCGCGTGTTGCGGGTGATGGTGATGCCGTCGGGATTGAACACAACAGCAATCACGCCGCCAGCCTGTTCTCCGGCCGCAACGCCGGGCAGGTGCGAGCAGCTTTGCCAGTAATCGTCATAGTTGCCGCCGTACTGCGGCGCTGCGATCTGGATGCCGCGGGGCAGCAACCGAACCGGCGCACCGACGATTGGACGAAACCGATCCACGACGCCAACGCCTGGATCTCTGTACGACTCACCGGTCCACTCCGCCAGCACTGCTTCGATGTATTGCTCGTTCTCGCCGTCCGGCACAGCGCGAAACGCCACCATCACAATCTTGTTGTTCTTCATCGCCAGTGCACGGGCGTTGTCGAGCACCGCCATCACGGTGTTCTTGCCCATTGAGAGCTTGGCGTCGTTGGTGACAACGCGGAAACTCACTGCGGTAAGCACCGTCAGCATGGTGATGATGCCGATGGCCACCAGCAGTTCGGTAAGCGTGAAGCCTGCCGGAGCGCAGCGAACCTGCGCGCGGCAAGGGCCGCTTTGATTTCCGTAACGCATGTTGTGTGATCGGTTGATCATCATGGCTCATCCCTCCAGCAAGGTGGCTCGATCAAGCGGATAGGACATGATGTCATCGCGACCATCTGCAATGCGAGCTTCATCATTCACATCGCTGTAATCGCCGAACCTGCCATCCGGCCCGGCGGAAATAAAGCCGATGCGGCCATTCACGCAGATGCCGTATTTCAGTTCCGCATCGGTGCGGATCGTGCCGTCCACGTCGCGAATGTTGGGTGGATCAAAGCGACCGTCCCACTTGCGACCGGGAAATACCACGCGGATGTTGCGATCCCACGGGTCGCGCACGACAAGGCGTGTCAGATTCCCGCTGCCGCCTGTTGAATATGTTTCCTGAACCAGAAACTGCGGATTGATGCGTGAGAGAATCTCGTTGGCCTGAGGGTTGCTGCGAATGATGCGAAGCACCTCGCTCAGCAGCAGATCCTGCTGGTCTTCATCATCTGCGGGAAAATTGTCTTCATCGATGTCACAGCGAATGCGAACCGGACCGCTCAGCTTTGTGAACACCAGCTGTCGATCGTTGGCTGTGGTCCAGGTTTCGAGCGCCATTTCCAGCAGCGTGAGCGTGTCTTCAGCCTGGCGAATCTCTGAACGCCGACTGACGAGCGTTGTGACCGCCACGGTCAGCCCCACCAGCATGACGATGATGCCAATGGTCACCATGACTTCAACCAGCGTGAAGCCGGCACGAGCACGGGCGCGGACGGGCGATTTGAAATGCTTCATGTGCATCATGGGCCCAACTCCACGATGTTGTCCTTGTTGAATTCGTTTTCATCAACAGTCACACGCTGATCCAGCGTTTTGTCCGGGCCGGTTGAGAGCATCGCGAACTCAGCTGCATTCAGTTGATGCGTGGTGGTGTTGTTGCCAGCGTCATCGAAGAAGCGCGTCCGCAGCACATTGCTCTCACTGGTTTCTTTGATCGTCCACGGCCGCAGCACGAAGACGTCGGAAAGCGTGGGCACTTCACTTGATGTGCCGGTCGTGCTGTTCCATACCGAGCGATACGATTGCTTCAATGCACCGGGCGGATACGGCCGGCGGTAATACCGGATAGGCATGCCCCAGTAGTCGACGATGGCTTTGGGCATTGTTTCCCACGTTTGACCGCCAGGCAGTTGTTCGCCAGGAAAGAACGTCTGCAGTTCACCGTTGACATATGCCACTGCGGCGAGCACGCGCGTATCTTTCAACTCAAGGTAAGGCCCGAAGACTTTCCCCTCAATTGGCGGATTGCGCCGCCCCAGTGAACCAAGCGGACCGCTTGTGCCGGTAGGATTCCGCACCGCCCCCCAGACACCATCATCGCCAGGATTGCGAATGCCTAATGGCGGAATCTCATTCTGACTCGGATATCCGTATCCGTCTTCCACCCCTGCACCATAACCAATGAGGTAATCTGCCAGCGCGCAGCTGGACCACCACTCCTGGATTTCATCGCGATAATTGGATGACGCTGGATTCGGCGGATCGAACAGATCGCGCAGGCGATTACCGTCAACCCCAAGCACCGGCGGGTAGTAGCCGATGTCGCCATGAAATCGAATCAGCGCATGCTTCATCGCACTCATCAGCGATGAGGTGCGCGAAATCTGCGCGGTGCGTGTGGCGCCACTAACGGCCACAGCCAATATCGCCAGCAGCACGATGACCAAGCCGACTGCAACGAGCAATTCGATGATGGTGAACCCGTGCGAACGCAGGCGCGCAGTGCGGCTGCGAAGCGAACTTCGCTGCTGCGCCGCGTGCGCGACGGGGCAGGTATTGTGCTGTCGCCACTGATGCGTCATGCCTGACTCCAAGAATTGCCGTGCGGGCGATGCGTGCTGCGTATTGGCCGGCTGCACGACCTACAGCTTGCCGCCGGAGACCGATTCAATCATCTTGACAAGCGGGAGGAACAGCGCGAGCACGATGGTGCCCACGATGCCGCCCAGCACCACGACCAGCATCGGCTCAAGCAGGCTGAGCAGCGCCTGTACAGCAACGTCCACCTCTTCGTCGTAGTTGTCAGCGATCTTCATGAGCATGGTGTCCAGATCGCCGGTCTCCTCGCCCACGTCGATCATGTTCACCACGATGGCGTCGCAGACCTTGGCTTCGCGCAGCGGGCCGGCGAATGTTTCGCCTTCGCGAATCGAATCATGCACCTTGGTGAGCGCCTGCTCATACACATAGTTGCCCGAGGTGTCGCGGGTGATCATGATCGCTTCGAGGATGGGCACACCCGCAGAGATCAGCGTGCCGAGCGTGCGCGTAAAGCGAGCAATGGCGGTTTTCTTCACCAACCCACCGACGACGGGAATCTTGATGCGCAGTATGTCCGTCGCCGCTCTTCCCGGCCCGGTTTTTCGTATCAACTTGAAAAACAGGAATATGAGAAATGGCGAACAGACGATCCACACCCATCCGGGTATGGTCTGATCTGGACTGGCCTTTCCAGCCACCCACATGCTGGCATCGATCAGCCAGATGGTCAGGCTGGGCAGTTCGACATCAAAGTCGATGAAGATTTCCTGAAACTTGGGAATGACAAAATACATGATGCCGGTGACGATCAACACTGCGATGCAGACGACCACCACCGGATAGATCATCGCGCCGATGATGCGACGACGCAGTCGCTGGGCCTTTTCCATGAAGTTGGCCAGTCGCTGCAGGATGATGTCGAGCACACCGCCGATCTCGCCGGCGTTGACCATTTTGCAGTACAGCCGATCGAAGGCTTTCGGATGCTTAGCCATGGCGTCGGAAAGCGTGCTGCCGGCTTCGACATCTTCCGCCACGCCAGCCAGGATGGACTTGAGCAAGCCGGGCTTCTGCTGCTGCTCAAGAATCTGCAGCGATCGCAGGAGCGGCAGGCCCGCGTCCTGAAGCGTGGAAAGCTGTCGCGTAAAGAGCGTCAGTTTCTTTCGGCTGACCCCGCCGATGCTGAGGGCGGAAAGATCGCCTCGTTTTTTCTTCTTTTTGATCTTGGTCGCAGCGCGTCCGCCGGGCCCTGCGCCTTTGACCTTCTGCTCTCGCACCGAGGTGGGAAAGTATCCCTGTCCTTTGATGCGCTGAATGGCTTCTTCACTGGACGCCGCCTCAATGGTGCCTTTTTGCGGCTTGCCGGCGGAGTTCAAGGCTTCATACTGATAGGTCGGCATACGCGATTTCCCCAAAGCAGGGTCAGAAACGAACCTTCAAAAGAGCGTTTTACTCTTCGATGATGGTCTCGCGAACCACTTCATCGATGGTGGTCTGTCCTTCAAAGATGGCCATGAGGCCCGACTCGCGCAGCGTGCGCATGCCGCGGCGGCGAGCTTCAGCGCGAAGCACCGTGGTGGATGCTTCCTGCATGACCATCTCACGCAACTGGTCATCCATTTTCATGATCTCAAAGATGGCCATGCGACCCCGGTAACCGCTGTGGTTGCAATCATCGCAGCCCCGGCCGCGGTAGAGCGTGCGCTGTTCAACGTCAGATCGCCGCAGCGCCAGCTCCATCAACTGCTCGTCGCTGGCCACGAATTCTTCCTTGCACTTCAGGCAGATGCGGCGAACCAGTCGCTGCGCGATGATGGCTTCAATGGTGGCTGTGAGCAGGAACGCCTCAACGCCCAGATCAAGCAGACGCAGAATCGATGACGGCGCATCGTTGGTGTGCAGCGTGGAGAACACCAGGTGGCCGGTCAGCGACGCCTGCACCGCAATCTGCGCAGTTTCAAGGTCGCGAATTTCGCCGACCAGAATCACGTCGGGGTCCTGACGCAGGAACGAGCGCAACAGCCGCGCAAATGTCAGTTCCTGCTCAGGATTCACCTGACATTGGATCAGGCCGTCGATGTCGTATTCAACGGGGTCTTCTGCGGTGAGGATCTTTGTTTCCGGCTCATTAAGTTCGTTGAGCGCCGCGTACAGCGTGGTGGTCTTGCCGCTGCCGGTCGGGCCGGTCACGACGACGATGCCGTTGGGCTTGCGAATCAGTGAGCGAATGGTTTCCAGTTCATCATCGCGCAGGCCGATCTTGTCGAGACTCAACTGCACGTTCGAACGGTCGAGCACGCGCATGACCACCGACTCGCCGAACATCGTGGGCAGGACGCTGATACGCAAGTCGATCGGGTTGTTGGCCACGACCAGTTCGATACGGCCGTCCTGCGGAAGGCGTCGCTCGGCGATGTCGAGATTCGCCATGACCTTGATGCGGCTGACGATGGGCAGCGCCAGATGCCGCGGCGGCGGAATCATCTCGTACAGCACGCCGTCGATGCGGTAACGCATCTTGAATTCGTCTTCAAACGGCTCGAAGTGGATGTCTGACGCCTTGTCCTTGATGGCCTGAAGGAGCACAAGGTTGAGCAGACGAATGACTTTGTTGTCTTCCGCGGCGCTGGCGAGTTCCTCCAGATCGATCGACTCGCCCCGGCCTTTGAGCGCTGCGAGCCGGTCGTCTTCGCTCAGTTCGGCCATCATCGCAGCCATGGAGCTGGTTTCGCCGCTGTACTTTTTCTTCAGAACCGCGTCGATCTGATCCGCCGGCGCGACGACCGCATTGACCTTAAAGCCCAGCAACAACCGCAGGCCGTCCACAGCCTGGAAGTTGTCGGGGCTTTTCATCGCAATGGTGAGCGTGCGGGTTCGCTCCTCGTAATCCAGCGGCACAATCTGGTACGTATTGGCCGACTCAGCGGGCAGAGCCTCGAACGCCGCCTCGGGGATGGCCTCCATATCGATCTGGACCATCCGCATGCCGGCTTGGCCAGCCAGCGCTTCCAGCACGTCGTTCTTGTTGATGTAGCCCAATTCGACGAGCAACTCGCCGATCGGAATCTTCTGCCCCTTCTCGCGCCGGGCTTTCTGCAGCGCAAGGGCCTCATGCACCTGATCGCGAGTGACCTTGCCGAGCTTCGTCAAAACTCGACCAAAGCGCCTGCCCTTGAGTTCTGAAGGGTCAATGCCGCCCGCATGGGATTGTTCAGCAGCCATCTTTGCCATAATTCATTCTCAATGAGGCGATCACTGCGAACACGCTGGTTGCCAGCATCAAGGGCACCCGCTGCGCCTTATCGCACCTGCATTGCCTGATCCCTGCCTGAACACATCTCGCTTCACGTTGCTCAGGTGATGCGGGCAATAACGCGTGCGAACACTGGACTGTCCGAGTGGACAGCACAACCTGTTCTAACAATGACGCCAATTTCCAATAATTACAAAAGATTTCTGGCCAAACGAATTGTTAGGACATTTGGATTGTGAAACACTTTTAGACATTTCAGCAGCTCCATCGCCGCGAACATGCCAAATGCCCAATCCTGTTATCGAACCCAACAAAGCTCGCGCATAAGGGCATGTTCGGTATGTGTCATCCCTTGAAATCATCGCCTTCGTCAAGTTCGGAACGTCCGATTCGACCGCCGGCCCGGTGCACTTTCTCGGTCAGATCGCCCGGGTCTTTGCTCTTGTCGATCATCTCATCCGCAGCGATCATTCCCTTCTGATACAGCGACCAGAGGTGATCGTCGAGCAACTGCATGCCGAACTTCCGGCCGGTTTGGATCGCAGAGTCAATTCGGAAGGTTTTGTTTTCACGAATCAGGTTGGCGATGGCGGGCGTGACGACCAGGAACTCGTAACAGGCGACGCGGCCGGGCTTATCCACACGCGCCAGCAGCACCTGACTCAAGACGGCAATGAGTGATGTGGACAACTGCACGCGCACCTGCGCCTGCTGGTTGACCGGGAACGCGTCGATAATACGCGTAATCGTGCCTGCCGCACCGGTGGTGTGCAGCGTGCCGAACACCAAGTGACCGGTTTCAGCAGCACGGATGGCGGCCTCGATGGTCTCCAGATCGCGCATTTCGCCCACGAGGATCACGTCCGGGTCGGCACGCAACACACGCCGCAGGGCCTCGGAGAAGCTCGGCACGTCAACCCCGACTTCACGCTGGTTGACGATCGACTTCTTGTGATAGTGGTAATACTCAATGGGGTCCTCAGCGGTCACAATGTGCCGGTCGAGGTTGGTGTTGATGTAGTCGATCATCGTGGCCAGGGTGGTGGTTTTCCCTGATCCGGTCGGACCGGTCACGATGAACAAGCCGCGCGGCCGGCGGATGAGCTCCTTGCAGATCGGCGGCAAGCCGATCTCCTCGAACGATAGCAATCTGTTCGGGATCAAACGGAGCACCAGCGTGATGTCGCCACGCTGCCGGAACACAGCCACACGAAAGCGAGCCTCGGTGCCGTAGGCAAAGCCGAAGTCACAGCTGCCTTCTTCCTGAAGCTCCTGCTGGGCGCGTTCGGGGGTGATGGCCTTCATCAACGCCACGCAGTCGTCATTGTCCAGCACCTTGGTGTCGAGGTTCCGCAGGCTGCCGTTGAGGCGGACAGTAGGCTTACGACCAACCGCAAGGTGAAGGTCGGAAGCGCCTTGGCGGATAACGGTATCAAGCAGACGATCAATTTGAACGGTTGACATGGTGTGAAGGCACTACGCAATAAGAATGAGGCACGAGAAACAAATTTTCTGAAAGCAGGTTCGCGTTCATGTTTCCGGAAGCGCCGGGCCTGATGCCTGATGAGGCCTGTATTGCGCCCGATGTTTTCCGGGGTCAGTCAAATCAGATATCCACATTGCTCTCCACCAGCGACTCGGCCTGGGCAAAGCGTGCGACTTCTGACGGCGTGGTGTCGCCGCGCAGAATCTTGATTTTGCCGTCGCCCAGCAGCGGTCGCATGCCGGCACGAATGGCAGCTTCGCGTATCTTGCTGATCGGCGCTCGCGCAAACGCCAATTCCCGAATCTCGGTGTTCATACGCATCAATTCAAACATCGCTTTTCGCCCGCGGTAACCGATGGTGCCGCAGTGGGCACACCCCACCGGCTTGCAAATGTTGCCTCGCTCGACCTCCTCGGGCGTGATGCCCACCAGACGCAACAGCCGCGGATCGGGGCTGGGGTCTTTCTCGCGGCATTTTGGACACAAAATGCGCAGCAGTCGCTGGGCCATGATCGCCTGGATCGAGCTGGCAACCAGGAACGGTTTGACGCCCATGTCGATCAATCGTGTGATGGCTGAGGGCGCATCGTTGGTATGCAGCGTGGAGAACACCAGGTGGCCCGTAAGGGCGGCCTGAATGGCGATTTCCGCCACTTCGTGATCGCGAATTTCGCCGATCAGCACGATGTTGGGCGCCTGCCGCAGCATGGCGCGGAGAATGACCGGGAAGGTCAGGCCGATTGATTCGCGCACCTGGCATTGATTGATGCCGGTGAAGTTGTACTCCACCGGATCTTCTGCCGTGATGATCTTGCGGTCCGGGCGGTTGAGCACGTCCAGAGCTGAATAGAGCGTGGTGGTTTTACCCGAACCGGTCGGTCCGGTCACCAGGAAGATGCCGTTGGGCCGACGAATGATCCGGTTGAACGTTTCGAGGCTGTCGGGTTCAAAGCCGAGATTGGCCAGACCAATTTTGACCGAATCCGGCCGGAGAATACGCAAAACAATCGATTCGCCGTGGTACGCGGGGCAGCAACTGACACGAAAGTCGATCTGCTCGCCGTCAACGGGCATTTTGATGCGGCCGTCCTGCGGGACGCGCTTTTCAGCGATGTTGACGCCCGCCATCAGCTTCAGTCGCGCCAGCAACGACGACTGCATGCGCTTGGGCAGATTGTCGCGCACGTGGCAAACGCCGTCGATTCGATAGCGCAACACCACGCGGTCTGCCATCGGCTCGACATGAATGTCCGAGGCTCGCGAACGTACTGCCTCGGTGATCATGCGATGACACAGGCGAATGATCGGCGCGTCCTCGCCTGCTGCGATGTCCACCGAGGAGTCAACCGACCGGTCAACGGTCACGTCGACCGATTCAGTCACCAGCGACTCGTCGGAGAACATGCGGGCCGCGCCGCCCCCACCGCCGGTCTGCCCGTCGATAAACATCTTGATCGCGCTCTTGGGGGCGACGGCGGTGTCGATTTCACTGTTGAGCCGGAACCGAAGCAGATCGAGCAGCTCGAGATCCATCGGATCGTGAATGATCAGCTTCAGCCGCCCGTTGGTCTTGCCCAAAGGCAGTATCAGGTGCTTTTTGATCAGATCCTGCGGCACCAGCGACATGTCGATGTCCTCGGCAGCGTCCGGGGAATCGAGGTTGATGTATTCCATGTCAAACTGGGTCGCCAGCGCCTTGGCAACGTCCTGCTCGCTGCAGAAGCCAAGTTCGACCAGTGCCTCGCCAAGCCGCTTTCCCGTGCCCTTGGCTACGCCCATGGCCTGGTCGAGCTGCGCCTGCGTCACGGTCCCCCATTCGAGGAGAATCTCACCAATCTTCTTTCGCTTTCGTGCCATGGAGTCCTTCTTGGCCGTGCCCGCAATGCGCGGCGGGGTTAGAGGCGATCTTCTGTCAACTGTCGGCTTTCAGCTTTCGGCATCCGAACGCTGGCCGTATTGTGCAAGCTGCTTAGTATGGTCTTGGTCGCCTACGCCTGCAAGCGCAGGAACCCAATTGAGCCGGCGAATCGGCGTCGATCATCAGGACGCTGCGGTGCATGCCGACGATAAGTGAGCCATTCATGCCAACCGACCGACCATTGTGCAGTGACACCGGCGCGTATGGGTCGCAGCCTCGCGTGCTGATTACCGCTGGACCTACTCATGAGCCAATTGATGCGGTTCGGTACATCGCCAATCGTTCGTCGGGACAAATGGGCATTGCGCTGGCTGCAGAGGCGGTTCGACGCCATTGGCCCGTGACGCTTCTGCTGGGGCCAACGCCACACAAGCCGCCGGAGAATTCGCATCTGCGGAGCCTGCGGTTCCAAACCACAGCCGATCTGCAGCAGTTGCTGCGCGAACACTGGCCCTCCCACGATGTGCTTTTCATGGCCGCCGCGGTGGCGGATTACACCGCTGAGCCTCCCCAGTCGCAGCAGAAATTGAAGCGCAGCGACCAGCCGCTGACGCTGCGCCTGATTCCCACCCCCGATCTGCTGGCTGACCTCGCCTCAATGACGCGTCCCCACCAGACCACAATCGGGTTCGCCCTCGAGCCTGCTGAGCGTCTGCTTGAGTCAGCTTTAGGCAAGCTCGAGCGCAAGCGGCTGGACGCCATCGTGGCTAATCCGCTGGAAACGATGGATGCGCCCGACATCACCGCGCGCGTAATCCTGCGGACCGGCGAAATTGTCACTGCGCCGCCTCGCATGCCCAAAGGGCAATTCGCTGCGTGGCTGATGGATCTGGTCGAACCGCTCGTTCAACGCCGACGCCAGGGTAAAGATTCAGCGGTGCTGGGCCAAGCTCCGCCGGACGCTGAGGAAAAAATCTGAAGAATCGAACTCCGGTGCGCGAAATCAGCCGAGGCGTGGCGTTTAGAAGGTGTCAGCGATTTTCATCGTTCTCGCCTTCCCTGGTAGGAGATGCTCCATGCCGCAACTTCGATTGATCGCGTTTGTATTCATTGGCATCATGCTGGCTGCTGCGTTTGGACTTGGCCGTCCCGGCGTTGCCGCCGCAATGCAGGACACCCCAGGCCGTCGCGCCGCCGCAGGCACACTGAGCGTTCGCTTTGAAGGCGGCACAGTGGCGACGTACATTGACGCTGTCCGTGAAGCCGCCAGCAATATCAATATCGCCGTGCTGGATGACGTGAGCGGTATTCCCATGCCGCGCGTGGAGCTAACCAGCGTGGCTCCGTGGCAGGCGCTGGCTCTGCTGGATTCCATTCAGCATAAAACGCCCGACGGCACCATCCGGGTTTCCGTGCGGGAGATCCCGCACGCAAAAGCGGTTGATCAGAACAGTGCTGCTGCACAGCACACGTTGTTCGTCGTACGCACACATATCGAGCCGAGACCTCGACGCGCAGACCGCGGGGACCAGACGCTGGTGCTTGATCTGGGCGATCTGATCAACGAGAAGCTGACGGCCGCCGACATACTCACCGCCATCGAAGCCATGCTCCAGCTTGCTGCTGCAGATGCAGAGCCGGCGACTGTTCGTTTTCACGAAGCCACCGGACTATTGATCGCACGCGGGGATCTTGCGCAGATTGGCGCGATCGAACAGATCATTCAACAACTGCGTGAAGCCCGAGAACGTGAGCTTGCGCAAAGCGATGCGCCTCGACGGATCGCCGAACTGGAGTACCGTGTACAACAACTCAGCGCAATGCTGGACGAGGCCAAGGCGAAATTGGCCGCAGAGCAGAAGCACGCGACCGAAGCCAGAGTGCGCAGCGATGTGCTTGAACGGGAACTGGATCGTCTGCGTCGAACGCTCGACCGCCGCGAGAACGAAGTTCTGGATCTGCAGCGTCATCTTGAGCTGCTTCAACGGCGACAACAACCGCAATAAGTCCACGATGATGCATCCTCGTGACCAACGCTGCTGTCAATTCGGTGCGCGAACAAACCAGCGCGATCGCCTCGGGCAACACCGAGGCGTTCGCGCGTTTTTACGAGCAGTGGTTTGATCTTGCCTATGCCGAGGCCCGGCGCGTGAGCGGCCGAGATGAACAATTCTGCCTGGACGTCGTTCAGGAGGCGATGATGCGCGTCATCCGCTCGATCAAACCGATGGAATCCGAGGCCGACGTGAGACGCTGGCTGCTCGTGGTGGTGCAAACCTGTTGCCTTGACTGTCTGCGTGCCGAAACAAGGCGGCGACGGCGTGAGGCATCCAGAACTGCATCACAAAGCTCGACTGAATCAGATGCAACAGACCTTGCCGAGCAGTTGCAATGGCTTCGCCGGCAGCTTTCAACATTGGACGCGGAGCAGGCTCGATTATTGTCGCTGCGTTTTCGACTCGGCTGGACATTGCAGCGCATCGGCGCCGTCCTGGGATTGAAGCCCGGCGCGGTGGACGGCCGCATCACCCGATCATTAGCTGCACTGCGCTCACAGTCACAGGAGAAACCGAATGACCAGCAATCCTGACAATCATCTCAGCCCGCTGGGCCATCAACGCCGAGCGGAAATGCTCGACCATCTCCTCTGTGAGATGCGTTTGTTGCATCGAAGACGACGAAATCGCCGGCGCATCGCTGCAGTTGCGCTGCCGATGCTTGCGATTACTATGACTTCTGTCATGTGGCAGGGATCAAGCATGTTTCTGCGACAGCAGCAGCCCAAACAGTCGCCCCACGCGGCGCATCACGATTCGTCATCCGCTGCGCCGGAGATGTCAGCAACTCCAGCGCATCCAGCAACTCCATCGCAACCCGCCCCGCACCTATATATCACGTTCACCTCCATTCAAACTGATCCGGATATTGTGGCTCGCTATCGGGCAACGCCTTCATCGATCGTTGAAATCATCGATGACGCAACGCTCGCTGAAACGTTGGCGGAGATCGGGCGCGCCGCTGGCGTGATTCGCGTTGCCGATCGGGTGTGGCTCACGCAGGATGTTACAGACCACATCGACACGCGCATTCCGGACAAGCCGCAATCGCAGTTGATGAACGCGTGGCCAGGCTCGTAACTCCCCCGTCGTCCCTGTGGCTGCCGCTCGCTGATGAGCGTTCCCGCTCGACGCTGGCTGTTTACAATCGGACGAGCCTGCTGCGCAGCTTCTGCTGCTGGCGTAACACGCTGCATCAGTCGGCACAACGCATCGCGGCATTTGCCTTTTCACACCAGGCACAACCGTAACAAAGCAGGCTCATCGGGACTGATTCGTAATCATTCCAAGTGCAGTGCGCAGCACATGGAAGTTGCAGCGTCTCTCTGTGGCAATAAGTTCATCAAGGGGCCTATGCTGCATGCAGTCGTCATGATGCCGTTCATTTTCCAATACCGCGCGACGAGGTTTCCGAGGATTATGCCAACCTGAACCATGCCAGGAATTCGCACACCATTGCAGTCAAACATTGTCACGCAACGAAATTGTCCCTTACCCTTTGTTGATCTGACTGCGCTGCGAACTCACGGGTTCTTGAGATTTCCCGATTTCGCTCACGCACGTCCAGGAGTTACCTCATGCTGAACCGTTCACCTATCCGAGTGCTGTGCGTTGATGATCATGCCTTTCTCGTCGAAGGCCTGCAGGCTCGCCTGAGCCTTGCGCGCGATATGGAGTTTGTCGGCCGATTGAGCACTGCCGACGACCTGGTGCAAGAAGCCAAAAGGACTCGCCCCGATGTCGTGCTGCTCGACATTGAGATGCCGGGCGTTGATCCATTTGAGGCGGTTGACGATCTTCGCCGCCAGTGCCCCAGCGTGCATGTGATTATGCTCAGCGCATACGTGCGGGATCACTACATTGATTCGGCGGTGAATGCTGGCGCCTGGGGGTATCTCTCGAAGAACGACGATCCGGAACTCATCATCGACGCCATTCGCAAAGTCGCGCGAGGCGAATTTGTGTTCGGCCCCAGCGTCATGGGACGCTGCAGCATTGATCGCAAGGGCGCATCCAAGGGCGAACCGGCCAAGCCTGCTTCCAAGCTGCAGGCCCTGACGCCGCGTGAACGACAGATTCTGCGCCTGATGGGCAAGGGGCTGTCGCGCGCGGAGATCGCCAAGACGCTGTGCCGCAGTCCCAAGACGATCGACGCTCACCGTGCGTCAATCATGCAGAAAATGGACATGCACGATCGCGTCGAACTGGCCCGCTACGCCATCCGCGAAGGACTGGTCGAAGCCTGAGCCGCGCAGCTTCTTGTTGAGGTTTGCTGATCTTCGGCGGCAACGCATGTCCTGTGTTGTTTATGCCGGTCAGCGCTCAAAGAGCATGGTTCTCGCGACAGCAGACAACAATATTGGCCAAAGAAAATCTGCTCTGAAAAAGACATCAACCCGCCGAACCGAAGCCGCCTTTCGGTGAGGCGGGTATTTCGTGCCTGCATTTCTCGTCTTATCTGACCTCGCCCAGGCATGCCGGGCAAACATCAGGCACAAAAAGAAAAGTTACGAGAAAAAACCGACGAAGAATCAAGGCTGGCCCGTTTCGTTCATGCGCTTTGACAGCGCGTGTGCCAAACCCGGGGCATTCGACGACGTGCTGGCGGTCAGAAACACAAGGCCAGCACTGTTCTGGGAGGTTCGGATTCTTACACGACGTATTGCCGGTTGAGACGTTCGTTTCGTTCGCCAATGCCAATGCAATGGCCTTGGATGCCACGACGAGGTTCTGCCATGATCTGCAGTTCCATCAGCGAATCGAAGTCAGTACGCGCTGCAGCCATTGTGCCGCTGCATTGGCGAGGCTTGTTCTCCGCGCGGGGGCGCGGCAGCAGGCGGTTGAGATGACCGCCTGCTGTCGCTGCTCACAGCCTTCATCACTGCGCCATTTGATCGTGAACCACGTGCGCCAACTGTGCCGCCTGCAAGCGGCAGCAGCGATCAACCGGCTCGCGCGCATGTGCAGCCGCTGCGCTACACCATCTATCGCCAGTAGGCCATCTGCACTTCCGGCCCGAGGACGACTTCGCCGTCAGCCACGCGCTTGATCGCCTGCACGAGCAGTTCCGAGCTGTCGTTCTTGGAGACGAATCCCCATGCGCCAGCATTGAATGCGCGTTCAATCAGATCCGAACGCACCACACCGCTGAACATCAGCACATGCACATCGGGACACGATTCGGTCAGATCCTCCAGCGCATCAAACACGTCCCTGCCCGGCATGTCGATATCGAGCAGAACAACATCAGGGCGGCGTGCGCGGGCTATCGCAGCAAGCGAATCAGCCTCAGACAGATCCCCCAGCCACTCGATGCCCGGCACATCGCGCAGGCGGCTTTCAATGGCCTGCCGCACAAGCGGGTTGTCATCAACGCAAAGCACTTTGATCGAGTTGTCGTTCATGGGCGTGCTTCCTGTAGTTTGGGCAGCATGACGACCGCAACACAACACAGCACAACGCAGCACACAACACAGCCAGCGCTCCCATAGCGACCCACGACCTATCTGATTGAACCCTGCCCGGCTGGAGGCCCGGTAGTCGGCCGATTCCCCATTCCAGCCATCAGCCTGTTTCGGCTCTGCTGCAAGCGGCCGCGGCGCTCCTGATGCGCTGCAACGATCCGCTCGCTCATCATGCCCAAACAACGATGCCTACGCAGCTTACAAACCGCCTGACGCCCAGCCGCACACGCGCAGCATCCGCCCGTCAGCTCATCTCCGAACCCCAACCGATTCTCGCATCTAGCGATCTTTTTCTGCAGCGTGCTGCTTGTGCTGCGCCGATGCACGCTCTTCTGCAACAGAGAAAAAACGCGCAGACAGAAGATTGTTGAGGCCGTTTCTTGCTGAGCTGAGAAACTGCGCCATGCTGCCCGGTGGAGCATGGATTAACGCAGAACACAGAGCGCAGCAATGATGATGATCCCGATCACGATGATGAATAACGACAATGGCATCATCATCTCACGGCGACTGCGTCATCGGCTGCGAGGCGGATTCCGATTGCGCTGCTGATTCCGGCAAAGCGTCGAGTTCTTTCTGAACCGCGCACAGTCCGCAAAGCTCGCTGAAATGCCAAGCCCGATTCGGCAGTCGAGTGAATGGCAATTTGCCTCGAGTATTTCGCCGCCTGTGATCTTCAGCGTGGTGAGCGCATCATCAAAGATAGAGAGCGACCTCCACTTTTCGTCGCGCTCCTCCCTTGGCGGTGCAAGCTTTGCATCCGGATGCATGTTTCTGCGACAAAAACATCTTTCCGCGGCTTCCAAACGCATGTTTCGGCGATACAAACATCTGTTGACCGCCTCCGAATGCATTTTTTTGCAATCAAAACGTCTTTCTACGACATCCGAACGTGTTTTCCGACCGTCAAAATATCCATATCCATCCGCAGGCAGCTTTCAGATACATCTTCCGGATGCCGGATCGATGGCAAAAGACCTGCACGGGCAGCGTGAAGAAATGATGATGCTCGATGAATCACGTTGCCATGCTGTTATGGCGATCGCACCCGCAGGCGTCTGATCGCATTTGCTCCAACAAATATCAAACGCCCCTGCCGCTCCAGCGAACGACAGGGGCTTGTCTCACACGCTCAGCAATCAATCAATCAATTCATCATTCATTGCCATACTGTCAGCTGCCGCTGGGTTGGCCATACACGTTATAGATGTACTCCCAGATGAAAGCCGACCAGCAGCCTCCGGGCGGACAATTATCATCGCCGCAAGCATAACCGCCTTCACTCTCATCACACTCGTTGTTTCTGCACCATGCGCACCAGATCGCTGCGACCTGGTCATAGAAGCTCAGATCCGGCGGGAAGATCAGCGCGCCGTTGGCGTCGATAAGTTCGCGCAGGCGATACGAGCTTGCTGCATCCACACCGACGACCGAGGCGGTGCGATTGCTGCGCAGGTACACCAGATCGCCCTCCGTGCCGCCGTTGTTCTCCGGACTTTGATCGGGCGTGATGCCGCGCGGATAGACACCCACACTGATGGGGCTTGGCGCGCCAACGCCGCCAGCACCGGGGCCAGCTTCCACAATGATGAAGTCATTGCCCGGATCAATCGGGCTCCATCCCGGAGGGCCGGGCACTATGGGATCGACTGGCCAGCCGCCGATGGGCTTCAATGCTTCGATGATCTCATCGATCGCCTGCCCGAGGTCCGCATCGTGCTGGGCGTCATTGCCGTTGCACAGTTCACTTTCAGACAGAATCGGGAACGGCACGCCCGACGGCAGGGTGATCCAGAACGGCTCGCTCACATGACCGCCATAACTCGCAGTGACGACGGTCGTTCCGCCGACGTAATCAGCGCCATAGAAGAACCCGGGCGGCGAAGAGAAGTCGCCGACGCTCGGATTCGACGATGTCCACACCGCCTGCGCGGTGACGTCGGTCTTGGTCGGCAGATCAACGCCCGCATGCTTCTTGTAGTACAAAGCGCGAAGCTGATAGTTGCCCAGTCCCCACGGGCTTCGAATCTTCCGCATCGTCGTGGTGTCGCCGCAGGGAATATCCAGCACCACCTCCACCCAGGCCGCCTCAACCACTGGCTGCTGACCGATCGGCGGTTCTGGATTGACTGGTTGCTGTTGCGCCCACCCCAGACTTGTCGCAGCCATGGCGCAAAGCGACAGCGCACCTGCAAAAAACCAACGGGTTCCTGACATGCAATATCTCCTTCGGAATCAAACGATGTAGCGCATTCCCGGCGCCACCCCG
>CAZNPU010000037.1:0-22573 GCA_964575335.1 uncultured Isosphaeraceae bacterium
TGACGGTTTTTAACCCCTACCGAGTAGCGGATGTCGTTGTGCATGGCGACCGGCGGTTCATTGCCCGATTGCGTTCAGAAATCAAGCGACGACGTCAAAAGGCAAACAGGTTCCGCCGCCTGCCCCCGTCGCCAGAACCCGCATTCCCGGACGCGCCAGGCGTGCCTATGAGGGGGATTGCAAAAAAATTTCCTAAGAAGGGGAATTGTGCTTGACATACGGTCGGGTGATGCGGTACTCCATGAAATATATAGGTGCGGCATTGACGGGGCACAGATGCCGCCATGTCGGATTTCGACTGTCCACGATTGCCAGTCTTCATATTGAGCGAAGAAGTGAGGGTTTGAGGCATCCTCTTGGGCTGCAAGGCTTGGATGCGTTTTCATATGCGATCGTGTGTCCGTCGCGAACGGCGGAGGCTGGACATTGTCGATGGCTTGCCCCATCGACATGGCTGGCGATTCTGTGTTTCGAACCAAAGAGGAAAGGAGAAGCTTATGAATAAATCACTGCTCGCACTCGTTGCTGGAGCCGCCCTAACGGCGACCGGCGCTGCCCAGGCTGATTCGATCACTTTCGATCTCAGCAACTATGTCGTCAGTTCCCCGTTCCAGACGTTCGGGGTCATCGCCGCTCCCGCCGGCACGGTGACCGGTGTGGAATGGAACATTACGTACTCATCGGGTGTTCCGGTCGGCAGCATTTCGTGGGCAAGCGAATTGCAGATCGAACTCGTCGCTCCGGGCTTTACCCCGAACACCGTGACCGGCACCGGCTTCGGTACACCTCCCGGCGGTTCGGTCGTTGGCGTTGGCAACCCGGGAACGTTCGTTTGGGGAACGACCGGAGCAGGCACTTGGGCCCCGGATTTTGTCCCGGACTATGACTTCGGTTGGCCGAATACTGCCACCTCCAACAGCTCCGCAGGCTCCACCAATGCACTGAACGGTCTTGAATCTGGCGGCAACTGGACGCTGAACATCCTTGATTCATATAACGACACCGCGCTAGGCGTGCCGGCACAGGGCATGCTCATGGAGGGTTCGTTCATCACCATCCATTATGATCCGATCCCTGCCCCTGGCGCGCTCGCGCTGCTGGGATTGGCTGGTGTTGCCGGTTCCCGTCGCCGTCGCAGCTGATCTCGATCGTTCGCAACTGCGGCTTGCCGCATGCGATAACGTCCTGAACACAAGCCCGCCTGCCTGCAGGCGGGTTTTTTCATGGCAGCCGCATTGTTGCAGATGCGCTCGAAAACGAATCATGTCAGGACGAAAGTGCAGCGGCAGCAGCTTGCATAATCATCGCCGCGCATTTCTGCCTGTATGGGGCCGGAGCGATTTCTTGCCCGTGATCGCGTGAGGTACGACGAGCCGCAGCAGATCATGATGCATTGTTGGCCTTCGGAGGCTGCTGCCGCGGCTGCAAGAGTTGTCATTGCCGATTGTGTGCGGTTGTCGTGGCTATCGGACGGTTGTCTGTCGTTGCGCAGATATGCAGATATATGGCTTTTCACATCTGACTGTTGAAGGCTGCGTGAGGCGGTCTGGTACAATGAATCGAATATGAAGCCGGCGACCTTCGAGCCTTCCAGTTCTGTTGCATCTCCTGAAACGGTGCAGCAGCAGACCATGCTGCAGTCACCGCACGCTTCTTCCGGGAAGATTCAGTGGCATCATCGACAGCCGCTTTTCTCGATGGCGTTGACGATACTGTTTGCCGGCTTTGCGCTCGTGCCGATGGTGCAGGAAAACCCTCACCTGCTGTGGTCATTTCTCGGGTTGGCTGCGGCGTTGATGGCGTGGTCGCTGATCCTGTGGGTGCTGGCCAGGCGCAGCGGGCGGGTGTTTCGCGTCGAGTACTATCCCATCAAAGCGCATTATGTTCAGGCGTGTGTGCAGTTCAGCATCTTTTTGTACTGGGGCTTGTACTGGAGCAACGTGTACGCTGAACTGCCGCTGATTCTGGCGCAGGTGGTGTATCTCTATACGCTTGATGCGCTGCTGTCGTGGTCGCGCGGGCGGTCATGGCGGCTGGGCTATGGGCCGTTGCCCGTTGTCGTCAGCACCAATCTGCTGCTGTGGTTCAGGCACGACTGGTATGTTTTCCAGTTCCTGATGCTGACCGTCGGCGCATTGGGCAAGCAGTTTATTACGTGGAATCGCGACGGCAGGCAGACGCACATTTTCAATCCGTCAGCGTTCGGCCAGTTCGTATTTGCCATCGCGCTGATCGGCACCGGCACCACGCAGGAATACACCTGGGGCAAGGAAATCGCTGCCACGTTCGATGCGCCCTACATGCTTCTGGTGATCTTCCTCTGCGGACTCGTTGTGCAGTCGCTGTTTCACGTCACGCTCATGACGGTGGCTGCTGCGACGACGCTGGTTCTTCTGAATCAGATCTACACCGAAATCACCGGTGTGTATTACTTCGTGACCATCAACATCGCAGCGCCGATCTTCCTGGGCATTCACCTGCTGATTACCGACCCAGCGACCTCGCCTCGAACCAACCTCGGGCGCGTGATCTTCGGCTCGCTGTACGGCATGGGGTATTTCATTCTGTTTCGAGTTCTCGATCTGTATGGAGTGCCGCTGTTCTGGGACAAGCTCCTGCCTGTTCCCATTCTCAACCTTTGCGTGCCGATGATCGACCGCGTTGTGCGAAGCGGCTTCATCGGCAGGGTGAATCATGCGTGGGAGACCTGTCTGCCTGCGCGCAAGCTCAACTTCATCCATATGGGCTGCTGGATCGCGTTTTTCGCAACGCTTTGGACCACCGGCTACATCGAAGCGCCCCATCCGGGCAATTCGATTCCGTTCTGGAAGCAGGCCCTGGCCGAGGGCAAGCCGCACGCTGGCCACAGCCTTGTCATCGCAGCCGGCACGCAGGCGGAGGGGGGCGGATCGGGCGCAGCATTCAACGAGCTGGGCCTAATCTGCATGGAAGGCGTCATCGTCAATGAAAACCACGCGGCAGCGGCACACTACTTTGCCCGAGCCTGCGAGCTCAAGGATGAAAGCGGCTGCGTCAACGTCGTTCTGCAATATCTGGTGCTGGGTGAGCGGCGTTCTGATGAGGAACTGGACCTCGCGCTCGAATCGCTCGAACTTGACTGCCGTGCGGGCGGCAGCAGCCGAAGCTGCTTCCTTGCTGGTCACGCGTATGAGACCGGCCGGGGCAGGCCGCTTGATACGCAGCGCGCTATCGAACTGTACGAACAGGCGGGCCTGGATGACCTCTACGCGGTGAAAGGACTTGCGCGCATTGCTCTTTCAGGTGATGCCGCGTACGACGTTCGGCCGCTGATCCCCGCACTCGCCCACGCTGCCGAGGCTGGCGACCTGGAGTGCTTCTGGTATCTGGGGTACATGTATCACGAAGGCATCGGCCTGATTCAGAATCAGGACAAAGCCCGCGCGATGCTCAGGAAAGCGTGTGAACTCGGCTCCAGTGATGCCTGTCGGGTATTGATGCGTACGGAACTTCCGCCGTATGAGAACCCCACGATCATCATGCCCGGCTGGGCCACCGCGTTCCCGCTCGCATCGCGCTGAAGAATCTGGCCGTCTCTTTTTTTGTCTGTTCTAGCTCGCCTCCCCAAAGCTGATCCGCCAAAGGCTGATCCGGTTGTTATCGGGGAGCCTTTGCCTTTTCAGATCGCATCGAGTCGCGGAGCCGCTGGCAATGAAACTCCAGCCGACGCTCATAACCGCTGATGCAGAGAGCAGGCCAAAGCATGTGCCCGTGGCCAGCGAGGTGCACGAGAGGCCGGAGGCGTGCGGTTGCAGGTGCAGGTAAAGCAGCACGCTGCACGAGATTCTCAGACCTGAAACGGAGCAGGCAGGTCAGTAACGGGGCAGCTCAGCGGCAGATTGTCAAATTGACAGTCGAATACGGGCGCATTGTGCCAAACGTGCGGAGCTGTGAAGCGTGCATGTGGTCCAGCTGGCGATCAGCGCTGGCACGAGCTTTGCATTTTGTTTATTCGATCGATTCGACCAGTGCGGCCAGGTTGAAGCCGGCTGGCTGTTTTGTCGAGTGTCGATGGTTTGGTTGGTTGATCTTTCGTACAGGAGGTTCACGAACATGCTTACGTTGAATCGAGACCCGCTGACTCAGATGCGGCAGGATATGAACCGGATGTTCAACGCCATCTTCGGGGATCTCCCGCAGACGATTCACAGCCGCATCAGCGCTCCTCCCATGAACGTGTGGGAGGACGATCGAAACTACTACATCGAAGCTGAACTGCCCGGCTTCTCCATGGAGGACCTGAGCGTAACGGTCCTGGATGACGAGGTGACCATCAAGGGCGAGCGCAAGCTGCCTCAGCGCGAAGGTGTGACGTATCTGCGTCGCGAACGCCAGGCCGGTTCGTTCAGCCGCACATGGACGCTGCCGACGGCGGTGAAGGCTGATGAGGTCGAAGCTACGCTTTCCAACGGCGTGCTGCTGGTGACCTTGCCCAAGATCGACAAGGCGCTGCCGCGCAAGATCGAGGTGCGAGCCATCACCAACTAACTGAATCGTCCCGCGCTGCGGATGGGTTTCATGGTCAAGACTCACTGAACGGAATGTGAAGGAGATATGAACATGACTCAGTCAACAGCGATTCAGACGACGAACACCAACACGATTCAGGTCAATGGCCAGTCGTCAGCGCCCGACACTACGGAACGCTGGAGCTATCTGCCGCCCATTGACGTTCTTGAATGGGACAGCGAGTTCACCATCGAGTGTGATGCGCCGGGCCTGCAGGCCCAGGATGTCAGTTTGACCTACGAACATGGGCAGCTGCGTCTGCACGCGCCGGTCACGCCGCGCTGCGGGCAGGACGTTCGCTTCCTGTCGCAGGAATACGGCGTGGGTGATTTCGATCGAATAATTCCGCTCGGCCGCCTGGCGGAGTTCGTGGATGTCGATCGCATCACCGCTGACTACAACAACGGCGTGCTGACGATTCGCCTGCCCAAGCTGGCGTCAGCCCAGGCCAGGCGGGTCGAGGTGAAGATCGCGTAATCGCTATAGCACGCATGTTCTACTGTTAACAATGACCGCGCCGGTTCGGTTTCGAATCGGCGCGGCATTTTTTCTTTTTGCACTCCCGTATCCTGCATCCCGGCCTCCTTCAGCCAGCGTGCTGAAATCGCTTTGATCCGCATCTTTCAGCATCGCTGAGTGCGAATGGAATATTGCATACATTCATTCATGCAATGTGCAGCATGATCGAGCAGCGACTTGCTTGAGCGGCATCATTCGTGATCTGTGACTTATGTCACTGCTGACGCCGCCCGATCTTCAGTGTTCGATGCCTTCTCTTCTCTTGTGATTCGCACAAACAAAACACGTTCGGCTCACGGCAGCGCCATGACAGCGATGACAATGGCAGCGATGGAGCCGATGCCGCAGAGCACGACTGCTGCAATGAGCCAGTACTGCGTGCGCAGCAGTGTGGCGTTCAGTCGTGCATCGCGATGTTCAGCGGATTGGGAGATGTCGGCCAGCAGATTGCCCGCATGGCGGTTGGTTTCGAGCAGATCGTTGAGCGCGGGCTGTATTGACCCCAGACCTTCGGCGATTCGTGCTGCATCCTGTCCGTTGCGGTCAAGCTGCTGCTGGAGCAGGCTGAGGACGTCGGTTTGATGGCCGGCCGAGGCGGCAAGGCGTGTCAATGCTGCGGTCAACGCTTCTTCGCGTGCTTTGGCGCTGCTCAGGGTGCCGCTGAACGCTTCAAGCAGCCGGGCGTTCTGGCGGGCAATGTCTGGCAGCGCTTCCAGATTCACGGGCAGGCGTTCGAGCAGTTCGAGCAGCCGCTCGGTGCGGTGGGTCTGCTGATTCAGATGCTCGCTGAGCTTGTGCACAAGGCCCATCACGTCTTCATAGCTTCGCTGCAGGTCGTCGAGGGAGCGGACGCGCAGCGTGCGCTGCTCGATCGGGGTGCCATGCGACCGGGTGATGGCGGTGGTGTTGTCCGGGGAGGGTGAATCGCTGGTGACCAGCGGAATTGGACGATCCGCCTGGTGGTCATTGGCAGCGTGATGACCGGCGTGATGGCCGTTGCGGACCGCTTCCTGCAGCCGATGCGCCTGGGTGTTGGTGAGGTCCACAGCGACTGGACGCCACTTCCACGAAAACAGCCTGCGGATTTCGCCAAGAAGCGGCATGTGAAGCTGGCTCCTTTCAGCATGTTGGGAGGCTGCTGTATCCCAGCGGTGTGCCGCTGTACGATTGGAACTATGGAACGGTCAACCCTTTGGCGGCTTGCCGCTGCAATAACTGGGATTTGGTTGGTGGCGTGGCTGTCCGGATGCGGTGATCGGGCCTCATCGGAGTCGGCGAGCGCTGCGTCGTCTGCAGATCAGGCGATTCGGATTGTCTCGCTCAGCCCTGCCATTTCGCGAACGCTCGTCGATTTTGGTCTTGAGGGCCTGATCGTCGGCCGCACGCCGCATTGCGAATCGCTCGATCGCTCCATTCCAGCGGTAGGCGATCTGCTGAACATTGATTACGAGCGTCTTGCGCGACTGCACCCCACGCACATTCTCGTGCAACCGCCTTCAACGGGCATTGATCCGCAACTTGTGGAACTGGCGCAGCAGCGCAAGTGGCGCATCGGACAGTGGCGCCTCAACACCATTGAGGATATCGAAGAGCTTGTGCGCGAATTGCCCGGTGTGTTGTATGAGCACGATTCCGCAGCGATGGAAGCGGCGGCGCAACGGGCAGCGGAGTTGCTGAACGAAATTGCAGCAGCGGTTTCGCCCGGCGATGGGCATGTGTTTGCCGGCCGCACGATGCTCGTGCATGGCGTTGATCCGGTGCTTGTAAGCGGCGTGGGGACGTATCTGCACGATGTGCTGATCGCGGTGGGCGGCCGCAATGCAGTGGATGGAAGCGGGTGGGTGTCGTTGTCGATGGAAGACGTGGTACGCCTGAATCCCGAAGCGATTGTGATTGTGACTTATGCCAGCACAGACAGGCAGCCTGATGCTTTTGAGCTGGCTGGCCCGCTGGCGACGCTGGAGATTGACGCGGCGCGCAATCGGCGAATTGCTGTGGTGAGCCACCCCGACGCGTTCATGCCATGCAGCGGCGTTGTGGGCGTGGCGAAGGAGCTGCGGCGCATATTGCAGGAACTGGCTGAGCCGACCGCATGATGAGATGTACCGCTCGACAATTCGGCGGCCTGGCGGTCCTGGCGATCATCGCGGTTGCAGTCTGCATGCTGCGGCTGGTGATTGATCGCGATCCGTCCGGAACAATCGGGCTGGCGTGGCCCGAAGCGAGTTATGCGAGCTTTCGTGTGACAGCGATGATCGTGGGCGTGATTGTCGGCGTTTCGCTGGCCTGTTCAGGCGTCATGCTGCAGGCGCTTTTACGCAACCCGCTGGCCGAGCCGTTCATTCTGGGGTTATCGAGCGGGGCAGGGCTCGGTGTGATGGCAGCGATGTATCTCGCTCATATTGCTGGGGGGGATGCAGTCGCCATGTCAACGCGGACCGGGCCGGCGATCATCGGTGCGCTGGTGACGCTGGGCGTGGTGTACGCGCTAGGACAGAGACGCGGCTGGCTCGATCCGGTTTCGCTGGTGCTGGTGGGGGTGATTGTGTCGGCGGTGTGCGGCGCGGGAATCATGTTCTTTCAACATCTGGTGCCGACCGGATTGCGCGGCGAGTTCACAACGTGGCTCATGGGCCATGTGCCGGAGGTCGCACGCCGCAGCACGCTGCTGATCGCTTCCGCGATTGCCTGCTTCGGCCTGCTGATGGGCATGCTGCTGGGACGCGCGATGGATGCAGCCACGCTTGGCGATGATGAAGCCCGGAGCATTGGCCTGTCGATCGGCCGCCTGCGGCTGGGCATGTTCATACTTGCAGGATTGCTGACTGCGACGACGGTTGCGCTGGCAGGCCCGATTGGTTTTGTCGGTCTGATAGGGCCACATGCAGCGCGGCTTGTGCTTGGTCCGCGGCATACGCCGCTGGTGCTTGGCGCTGCACTGGTGGGTGTTGTTCTGGTTGTGGGGGCCGACGTGGCGCGGCAGGCGATTGATCTTGGCGCAGGTCGCATGCCGATCGGCATCTTCACCTCCGTGATTGGCGGGCCGGCGTTTATCTGGCTTTTGCTCAGCGGAAAGGGGCAGGCATGAACTCAAGGCAGTGCGGCTGCTGCGCGCAGCTTTGCGAAGCGGCGTGCAGGCAGAAGAAGAAGTAATGCGATGCCCCAGAATGCGTTATGACGATCGTTATTGAACAACTCGGATTTTCCTACAACAAACTCGCCGTGTTGCGCGAGATTTCGGCCGTTGTTTCGCCGGGGAAAATCACAGCGGTTCTTGGCCCGAACGCTGCGGGAAAAACCACACTTTTGCGATGCATCATCGGCGCTCTGACTCCGAAGACCGGCTGCGTACTGGTTGACGGCGAAGCGGCGCATCGTCTTTCACCGCGGAAAGTAGCTCAACGCCTGGCGTATGTGCCTCAGCGCTCGGTTGTGTCGGCAGCGTTCACCGTGCGACAGGTGGTTGAGCTTGGCCGCTATGCCCTGCCGCCGAGTGCCGGACGCGTTGATGATGCGCTGGCGCAGCTTGATCTGACCGACATTGCAGACCGGCCGTATCCTGCGCTCTCAGTTGGGCAGCAACAGCGCGTGATGCTTGCAAGGGCAGTGGCGCAGATGGCAAGCGATGGGCATCTGGTGCTGGACGAGCCGACCTCGGCAATGGATCTGCTGCACGCGGCCCAGTGCATGCGCCTGTTACGAACACTTGCGGACGGCGGAGCCACCGTCCTGCTGGCGATGCACGATTTATCGATGGCAGCATCAATCGCCGATGAAGCATGGCTGCTGCACGCCGGTCGATTGGTAGCGGCAGGCAATGTCAGCCGCGTGCTTGACGTCGGGGTGCTGCAGGAGATTTTCGGCGTGGGATTCGAGTGGGTTACAATGTCCGACGGTCGTCCCAGGCTGCTTGCGCACGCACCGGCGAGTCAATCGGCGGCTACAATGGAGTCAGCATGAACATATCATGGGGTGTCATTCTCGCAGTTGTCTGGGTTCTGGCGCAGGTCGTCATCCCATGGATTATTCAGCAGCAGGCCAAACGCCGGGAGCAGGAACAGGCCCGCGCTGCTGCAGAGCGCAACCAGCAGGCGCAGAACCCGTTTCATACTGCAACGGTCGCTGACGCTGGCAGCGAGTCAACGAGGTTTGGCCAGCAGCCTGTCGCTGTCGAAACCAGGCGCATTGGTCGACCGATCCAAACGGGCAAGCCATTGGATGATCTTGCAGCGCGCCGCAAAGCGCAGCTGGAACAGCTTCGCAATCGGCGTATGGGACAACCACAGCCCCAGTCTCAGCCACAGATACAGATACCGACACAGACGCGCATCGGGCAGACACCGCCAACTTCTCCGGGAATGCGAGGCAGGGGAGTGGGCGTGGCGGCTGGGCCGATGACCGATGAAGCACGTTCCCGCCAATTGGAAGCCGAGCGACGAGCGCGTAATGAGTCTCGCCTGATGCGGGAACGCGAAGCGCAACTCGCCAAGCAGCGTGAGGCTGAGGCCAAAGCACGCCGCGACCGGGCCCGCAAAGCGACCGAGCAAGCTGCCAGACAGCAGCAAGCCGAGCGGCCGTCTGATGAGGGCGTTGCTCGTGGTGACCTGACTCGTCGCAGGATGCCGCTGGTGCCGTTGGGGGAGAGTATTGAGCCGTCGCAGAAGGTGAGGCTCAGCGATTTGCGAAAGCAGTTGCGAGATCGCTCGGCACTGCGGCGCATGGTGATCTACAAGGAAATTCTCGACCCGCCGGTGGCGCTGCGAGACTTGCCGGTCTGATAACACATTCGCTGCAAAACGGACCGGTTCGCTGCAGATAGCAGCATGTTCGCAGCATGTGTATACTGCCCGCGCGATGAGCGATACTTCTGCACTATTGCTGTCCCCTGAACTGATCGCTGCCTGCAAGGCCAGACGGGCGAAGCTGCGCCGCGCCATGGCGGATCATGAAATCGACGCCTTGCTGGTGGTAGGCGAGAAGGACATCCGCTATCTCACCGGATTTGCCGATCATGACAGCATGCTGCTGGTGACAGGTGATGACGGGCCGTCCGGGGCGGTCATCGTGTCCGATCCGCGATATGACGAATTCCTCGATCCTTGGCGGAAAGCCCAGGTTGCTGAAGTGGTCATGGGCGTGCGCCATCGATTGGCCAACAGCATCCGGGATTTATGTGATGCCCGCCAGATTCGTCGGCTTGGAATACAGGCTGAGCACGTCACAATCGCTCAGCGCAATACCCTGGCCTCAGTTCTCGGTGAGCAGCGGCTGGTTGAAACCAAAGGGCTGATCTCTACGCTGCGATTGCGGAAAGATGCGCTGGAGATCGCGACGATTGAGCGTGCAGTGGCCTGTCAGCAACAGGCGCTTGCAGCAGCGCTCAAGCAACTGACGCCGGGCATGACCGAGATCGAGTTCTGCGCGCTGCTGGAATACGAGATGAAATCGCGCGGCTCTTCCGGGGCAAGTTTCCCGCCGATCATCGGCGCCGGCGCGAACAGCTCGATTATCCATCATGCAACCGGCCGATCACCCATTGGCCACGGCGTTCTGCTGGTGGATTGGGGGGCGCTGGTGGACGGCTATGCGTCAGATATGACACGAACGTTCGGCATTGGTCAGATGCCGGATCAGATTCAAACGATTTACAACATCGTGCTGGATGCGCAACTGGCGGCGATTGATGCGATCGCCCCGGGGAAAACGTGCGCTGAGATTGATGCCGTGGCTCGTGAACTGATCACCAAGGCAGGCTACGGCGATCGCTTCGGCCATGGTCTGGGGCATGGCCTTGGCATGGATGTCCATGAGGAACCTTATTTCAACGATCTGCAAACCGATGTGGTCCTGGAACCCGGGATGGTGATGACTGTCGAACCGGGGATTTACCTTCCCGGCGTCGGGGGCGTGCGCATTGAGGATGACGTTGTGGTGACCGAATCCGGTGCGCGCGTGCTGGGCGATTGGCCCAAGGATCTGGCTTCTGCCGTGATTGAACCGGCACTGAGTGGAACACGCTGATGATTGATATTCGCAAGCTCAAAGAGCTCGTGCGCTTGATGGTTGAGAACGATTTGACGGAACTTGATCTTCGCGACAGCGAAGAGCAGGTGACGGTTCGTCGGCAGAACGTCGCGGCTGTGCCGCAACTGGTCGCTGCGTCGCCGCAGTTTGTCCATCAGGCTGCGCCGCTGGCGGCTGCACCGGCGAATACCGCACCGGCGGCTGCGCCCGCAACGCAAGACACATCTGCTACTGCGCCGTCCGCAACGGCCGACGATGAAGCAGGCTTGATTCGCATTGAAAGCCCGATGGTGGGCACGTTCTACGCCGCGCCGAATCCCGATGCCCCGCCGTTTGTCACCCCCGGCGCCGTCGTGAACCCCGAAACCGTTGTGTGCATCATTGAGGCGATGAAGATCTTCAACGAGATCAAGGCTGAGTGCGCGGGCACGATTCACAAGGTTCTGGTGAAAAACGGCGAACCGGTCGAGTTCGGCCAGTTGCTGTTTTTGGTGAAGCCGAATTCGTGAATGTTCAAGCGTTCAGCGGTTTGCACGGTTGCATGAGTGAATGCTCCACTGCTGCAACTGTGTGGATGCACAGGTCGCCGGCGCTTGGATGTTTCTGCTCATGAAGTCTCGACGCATGAGGCGTTTATGTTTTCTCGTATCCTGATAGCCAATCGTGGTGAAATCGCTTTGCGGATCATTCGAGCCGCGCGTGAACTTGGAATCGAAACCGTTTGCGTGTATTCCAAGGCGGACGCCAACGGGCCGTGGCTTGAGTTTGCTGACCGCACGGTGTGCATTGGCGACGGTCCGGCCAAGGATTCGTATCTTCGCATTGATCGCATCATTTCCGCAGCGGAGATTGCCAATGTGGATGCGATTCATCCCGGCTACGGCTTTCTGGCGGAGAACGCGCATTTCGCTGAAGTCTGCCGCGATTGTCACATTGAGTTCATCGGGCCTTCTCCCGAGGCGATGGCCCTGCTGGGCGACAAGATTTCCTGCAAGCGGATGGCCAAGGCGGCAAAAACGCCGATCTTCCCCGGCTCTGATGGCGCGATTGAGGACGAAGATCAGGCAGTGCAGGAGGCTGCCAAGATCGGTTATCCAGTCATTGTGAAAGCTGCGGCGGGCGGCGGGGGACGCGGCATGCGCGTGGCGCATAATGAAATGACCCTTCGCGCCAGCATCGCTGCGGCAAAGCAGGAGGCCCAGGCAGCGTTCGGCAACGGCGCGGTGTATATCGAAAAATTCTTGGAAAGCGCACGCCATGTGGAAGTGCAGGTGCTCGGCGACAAGCACGGCCACGCCATCCACCTGTACAACCGCGACTGCACGACGCAGCGCCGGCATCAGAAACTTGTGGAGGAAGGGCCTGCGCCGGGCGTTAATCCGAAAATCCGCGATGCCATTTGCAAATCTGCTGCGGAACTGATTCGCCGCGCCAAATACGCCGGTGCAGCGACGGTCGAATTCCTCATGGATCGCGAGCAGAATTTCTACATGCTCGAGGTCAATACCCGCGTGCAGGTGGAGCATCCGGTGACCGAGATGATCACCGGCGTGGATATCGTGAAGGAGATGATCCGAATCGCTGCGGGTGAGCCGCTGGCGTATTCGCAGAAGGATATTGTGCTCAACGGTCACGCCATTGAGTGCCGCATCAACGCCGAAGATCCTGAACGTAATTTCATGCCGCAGGCCGGGCTGGTGGAAACATTCTCGCCGCCGGGCGGGTTTGGCATTCGCGTCGACAGTCACGTGCGGGCCGGCTACCGCATTCCGCCCAATTACGATTCAATGGTGGGCAAGCTCATCGCACATGGTCCGACCCGCGAGATTGCAATTGCCAAGATGCGCGGAGCGCTTGATGAATTCCGCATCGGTCCGATCAAGACAACAGTGCCCCTGCATCGCCGCATTATGGACAGTAAGCCTTTTATGAATGCGGATTTCGACATTCATTATCTCGAGCGGATGCTTCGGCAGGACGCCTGACAGCCTGGTCCACGTGCGAAGAACACTGCGCTGGTGCGATCCGATTCCGCCCGGCTTGTGAAGATGCAGTTGTGATATGCAATTATTGTTTCGGGTCTTTGACCAGCAGATTGCATGTGCCGATGGTCGCATCGCCGAGTTTAAAGCCGACAATTGTGGCGCCCTCGGTGACGGCGTAGAGCATTCGAAGCTTGTGCGTGCCAGCGCTGGGAAGCACGGGAATGTCGCCGGCTTGAATCTGTCGTTCGAAATCGACCTTGATGCGCGTCTTGCCGTCGGGCATCTCGTGGATGAATCCGATGGGCGGATAGGTTCGTCCCAAAGTGTCGACCAGAATGGGCCGAGCGTCTTCGCCAACCTGCTGACGTACCGGGCCGTAAATATCCGCCAGACTTGTTCCGCGGCTGACATCCACCTGCACAATGCGCGTGCCGGTGGGTTCAAGGATGCCCTCCAGACGGAGGTTTCGTGAGATGATCATGTCACCGCCACGGGTGAATATACCGTCGCCGCCCGCGATATACCGCTCCTCCACCTGAATGCCGGAAGGTTTGGTATTGATGCTTGAGGTCACCGGCCGAATGTCGTTGGTTTGTCGAACAGCTTCTTGGATCGAGATGGCGTTGGCACTGATCTGCGTCTGCTGCGTCGCAGGCGTGCCTGATGAGCCCAGTTGGCTCGCATCGACTTCCACCCAGCCGGGCGTGTTGGGACGGGGAAGGCGAAAGCGTGTGCCGCGAATTTGAATGTACTGAGGAATGTTCGGCGATATGTCGCGTGCGTCGAAGACAAACGTCATCGTCGATTCTATCTGCCCCGGTTGGCTTGTGGCGTAATGCGTCACATCATCGAAACGATATGTTCCGGAATACTGTGTCCATTCGATGGGATGAGCCGTCTTCGCTTCGCGGGAATCCGACCGGCTTGATGGCGGCGCGATGAGCCGAATCTGCGACGCAGAGAGCGTGAGCATGCCGCCATAGTCGCGGCTGAGCGACTTGAAGCTTACCTGCACACCATATCGATTGGCGTCGGGGCTCCACATGACCCGATCGATAGTCGCTGCATCAGGCATTAGCGAAAACTTGCCCCGTCCGTCCAAAGCCGAGTCGCGAAGCAATGAAACTGCCTGCAAATGCAGATCGGGGGCAAGATGACGCAGCGGCGTGTCATTGAACGTGGGATACAGCGACGTCACGCTCAGCCAACCATAAAAGTCATAAGTCCATTCATGGACCGGCGCCCACAAGCGGGCAAGCTCTTCCACTTTCCCGCCACGGTCAGAACGTGCTGCGCCCTGGAATCCCATGATCTCTTTGCCTGCGGGGATATGGCCAGCCCCGATGATGAACATGCCCATGGTCAGGATGCCCGCCGCTGCGCCGACAATAAAGCCGAACGTGAGATTTGCCCACGATGGCAGAGCCACGTTTGCCGGGATGGTTTTGTCCATCGTGACGCGCAGGATCAGCAGCGTGATGATGAACACGCCCGTCAGCGAGATGCCCCAGGCGTAGTCGTCAAATGCATTGCCGCGTAAAAGCAATCCTGTTGTCAGCGGCTCCCATACCGCCAGCGCGACTGCTCCAGCCACCACGACGCACAGCAGGTGCAAGATGGCGCTGAAAAGCCCCTGATTGGCCCACCAGTACGCAATCAGCAGCACCAGCAGAATGATTACGATGTTCAGCACAATGGTCATGGCGTTCCCAACAGCAAATCTGGATGAAGAACCTCAATAGCGAGTGATGCGATGCAGTGCGTCAGCCGGCAGAAGCAGGCTGCGGCGGCGCGGGTGAAGCAGCGCCCGGCGTCTGCGGACTGGTCACACGCACGACTTCTTCAAGCGTGGTGTCGCCGCTGACCACTTTCGCCAGCGCAGCTTCCTGCAGCCACATCATGTTGTTCCGTCGGGCATGTGCTCGTGCGCCCTGCAGGTCACCGGCAGCAAGCAGTTTTCGTGTCTCATTGTCGATGATCATCACCTGAAATGCTGCGGTCTGACCGAAGTATCCGGTGCCATTGCAAATGGGGCAGTTCTCAATTTTGTTCTTGACCTGCACCTTGCCGCCGGCTCGATAGAGCTGCTGCACTCGCTTGGCGGGGATATTCAGCTTCTTGAGCTGTTCCGCACTGGGCGTATATGGCTGACGGCAGTTCTGGCACACGCGCCGCAGCAGACGCTGATTCATGACGGCCCGCAGACCCTTGGTGGCTTCCTTCAGGTCGCCAACGCGTTTCACCCAGTCGCGGATCTGCTCTTCAACGCTGCCAAGCTGCTGCTGAACATAAATCAGCGGTCCCTGCATGCCCGGCTCTGCAGCTTTCTGCGCGGTTTCATTGTCGCGCAGCTCTGCGACGAGCACGATGTCCGGATCGCGCCGGAGAATGGACTGCAACTGCGTGGCATAATCGATGTCGGGGTTGGTGGAATCCCATTCGATCTGGTCCACGCCCATCAGCTGGACCATGATCTCGCGCTCCAGGCTCTTGACGTTGGTCGTATAGGCATCGTGCCGTGACAGCATGCTGTAGGCGGTGGTAGTCAGACCATGCCCGGGCGGCGCGCCGATCAGAATGACGCCGTGCCGTTCATGCGGCTGCTCGAAAACGCGAAGCGCTTCAAGCTGCTGCGGCAGCAATCCCAGCGCATCAAATGGCTTGTCCAGTCGCGAAGCGCGGTCGAAGTCAAGCGTGACGACCTGGCCCGTGGAAGATCCTTTCGTGATCAGATCGATTTCAGTGTGACCCGCCGGTCCCCGAACCTGGCACTTGCCTGCCTGCCGGCGCCGCCGATCGCTCACATCAAGGCCGCAGATTTCTTTGAGGTAGTCGATCAGCCTCAGCGAAACATCGGTGGGCACGGTTTCGCGCTTGTACCGCACGCCGTCGATGATCTGGCTGACACTGCCTCCGTTGGTTCCCACCACAAGCTCCAGCCGCGAGGCTCGAGCGCTTATAGCCGGGCCGATCAGATCTTCGGCCAGCATGTGAACGGGAAACAGCGGTTCGTCCTTGGCGGGGGGAGTGCGGGTATTGCCACTCGCATCGGTGAACTGAATCACCGCCGCCTTCGCCGCCTTCAACTGCCTGCGGGATGCCATCACAGCAGCCAGATCGAGGCTGGTCAGGTGGAACTGTTTCCCTTCCGGCACCTGCTGGTTGCGCACCTTCCAGTACAGCAGCACGGGACCGGCGAGAATCAGGATGCCAAGCGGCCAGCCGATCCAGAAAATCGGAACAAACAGCATCGCCGCCAGCGCGGCAACGCCGGCGCCAAGATGGATGGCGTTCCAAAGGTGATAGTTCAGGTGGTAGTATCGGGCGTCCTTGTCAAGCCGGGCGGAGACCAGCCACGCCCAAGCCACGAACGGTGGAAGTATGAGCAGCGCCTTCCACCAACTCAAAAGGTAGCCGGATACGGCTTGGGCCAGGACAAAATCATTGCTCATCAGACTTGCGCGACCTCCGCTTAGGAAATGCCCTTCAGGCGCATCTTGAGTTCTTCAGGTTTCGGCGTGGCCTCAAGGGCGACGCGATGGTGAATGTATTCCTTCTCCACCAGTTGCACAAGCGAACTGGTAAAGTCGATCATTCCCTCCTCATGGCT
Organism: uncultured Isosphaeraceae bacterium; assembly: GCA_964575335.1. Taxonomy (GTDB): domain Bacteria; phylum Planctomycetota; class Phycisphaerae; order Phycisphaerales; family SM1A02; genus CAZNPU01. Next base: position 16,687 of record CAZNPU010000037.1, read on the forward strand.
CTTCTTGATGACGTCGAGCAGTTCGCCCTCGCGTCCTTCCAGAATGTACTTCTGCACGATGGGGGTGTTGAGCAGAATCTCCACTGCTGGAATGCGGTTGATGTGCTCGTGCAGCGTCGGCAGGAGCTTCTGGTACACAATGGCTCGCAGGTTGTACGCAAGCAGCTTGCGAATCTGTTCGCGTTCGCCTTCAGGGAACAGGTCGTAAATACGCCCGAAGGTCTGCCACGCTGAGGAGGCGTGGATGGTTCCGAACACAAGGTGTCCGGTTTCCGCAGCGCGAATGGCGGCTTCGAAGGTTTCGTAGTCACGCATCTCGCCCACCAGCACCACGTCGGGGTTTTCTCGCACCAGAGCGCGAAGCGCTTCGTTGAAGCTCAGGCAGTCGATGCCGACTTCACGCTGGTTGATGGTGGCCTTGTCATCCTTGAAGATGTATTCGATGGGGTCTTCGATCGTCACGATGTGAACGCGCTTGCGTTCGTTGATGTACTGCAGCATCGAGGCGATGGACGTCGATTTGCCCGAACCGGTGACGCCGGCGAAGAGAATCAACCCCTGCGCGCTCATGGCGACTTCGCCGAGAATCGGCGGCAGGTAGAGGCTCTCGAAATCCTTGATGTTGGAGGTGATCAATCGCGCCGCCAGCGATGGCTTGCCGCGGGCCATGAAAATGTTCACGCGGAAGCGGTGATCATCGTCATAGTCATAGGCAAAGTCGAACTGGCCGTGCTTGCGGAAGTGTTCGTACTGCCGTTCATCCAGCACGTCCTTGGCGATCTGGAACATCAAATCGGGCGTGCAGGTGTCGGTTTGTAGACTCTTGAGCGAACCACGAACACGAATGCGCGGGGGCAGATTGGCTTTCACGATCAGGTCGGACGCCTCATGCCGTATCGTGGCTTCAAGATACTTGCGGAACTGCCGCTTCCCCTCGCCAGGGGTTGTGCCCTTGTCGTGATGGACCGGATCAGCCACATCCTCGGTGAATACGTCCACGCTCGTCACGTTTCTTGCTCCTGACATCAGTCGGCGGCCGCCAGCATGACAGCCAGGCTCACGCCGCTCAAAGACGGGAAGAAATGGATTTACCTGCTCTCAGCTATCTATCTATTGGGTCCCTACGCCAATGTTTCGTCTGCATCATGTCCAAAGGTTCCCGAAATCCGCCCTGTGGCTGATTTACCACCCGGTGCGCCCGGTTCCGCCCGGTTCGGAGTCCGCAGACTGACAATCCCATAGCGTAACACATGGTGGGCCATGACGGAATAGCCCTTGCACAATCCAATTACTTTGCTGTTGACCTCAGCGAAAAGACGGCTATGGCTCGTATTGGCTCAACCGGGCCGTCCGTGGGCAAGGCGATTGATCAAACGGGGGAAGGGGAACAGGTGGGGCAATCCAATGGATCGAACCCGGATGACGAATCGCCAAATCGACCGTGGTTGAGTCCGCAGCCGGTTTTGCTGTGCTCATTGCGGTGGTGGCGTCAGCAGCGGTTGTCCGCGCCCTGCTTGCCTGCAGTTGCTCCGTACAGACAGGTGCTTCCGGAACCTCCCCGTGCATGCTCTGGTGTTGATCGTTCTCCCCAGCGGCGTTCACCCACAACGGGCGGCACATCTCCAGCCGCTGATTATCCGCTGCATCAACACATGTATGTGTGACAGAACATGCATGGTGGACACCAATGACCAATGAATGAGAATGAGTGAGCGTGACATGGCGAAGGGGATGCGCTCCAGATTTCCTTCGCCGCTTCGCCAGCCAAACCGGATCTGCATTGTCCACGCCATTGACATCACCCGCAGATATTGCGATCATTGCCTAATGGAGCACCCCCGCAAAGTAGTTATCGAAGGCATTACCTTTGATGATGTCCTGCTGATTCCGGAATACAGCGCGGTCACGCCGGATATGGCGGACACGTCCACTCGGCTCACCCGCAATATCCGTCTGAATATCCCGCTGGTTTCCGCGCCGATGGACACCGTGACCGAGTCCGAACTGGCCATCGCACTGGCTCAGGAAGGCGGCATCGGCATCATTCACAAAAATCTCCCGCCGGACGTTCAGGCCCGAGAGGTCGCCAAGGTCAAGCGAAGCGAAAACGGCGTCATTACCGACCCCGTCGCGCTTGCACCCGATGACACCATCAGCAAGGCTGTTGACCTGATGGGCCAGCAGAACGTCTCGGGCTTCCCCGTGACGATCGACGGTTCCAGCCATGGCAAGGTGGTGGGCATTCTCACCCGGCGCGATATGAGGTTCGTCAACAGCCGGGATGTCCGCATCGGCGATGTGATGACCAAAAACAATCTCGTCACCGCTCCGCCCGATACTGACCTTGAAGCCGCCGAGACGATTCTGAACAGAGCACGCGTCGAAAAACTCCTGCTCGTGGATAGCCAGGGCAATCTTGCCGGGCTGATTACGATGCGCGACATCGACAATATGCGAAAGCACCCCAACGCCTGCCGCGATGCCCGGGGCAGGCTGCGCGTCGGCGCTGCGGTGGGGGTGAATCAGTTCGATCGCATCGAAGCGCTCATCGCTGCCGAGGTGGACGTGCTGGTCGTCGATACCGCCCACGGCCACAGTGAGAACGTGATCAAAACCGTCGAGGCGATCCGCAAGCGATTCGACATCGACATCGTGGCGGGCAACATCGCCACCGCACAGGCGGCACGCGATCTGATCAATGCAGGCGCCGACGCGGTGAAGGTGGGCATCGGGCCTGGTTCGATCTGCACCACCCGCGTTGTGGCCGGGGTCGGCGTGCCCCAACTGACCGCCATCATGAACGCAGTGAGCGCAGCGGACGAGTTCGACGTGCCGGTGATCGCCGATGGCGGCATTCGACAAAGCGGCGACATCGCCAAGGCGATTGCAGCCGGCGCAAGCAGCGTGATGCTGGGCTCGCTTTTTGCAGGTCTTGATGAAAGCCCCGGCGAGCTCATCCTGCACCAGGGCCGGCGGTTCAAAGCCTATCGCGGCATGGGAAGCCAGGGCGCGATGGGAGCCGGATCCGCTGATCGGTACGGCCAGGCTGGCATCATCGAGCACCGGAAGTATGTGCCCGAGGGCGTCGAAGGGCGGGTGCCGTACCGCGGCCCGCTGTCGGAAATCACCTATCAGATGGTGGGCGGCCTTCGCGCAGCCATGGGCTACTGCGGCTGCCGCACCATCGAGGAACTGCGCGAAAACGCCAGGTTTGTCCGCATTACCTCAGCCGGCGTGATCGAATCGCACCCGCATGACATCCAGATCACCAAAGAATCGCCCAACTACTCGATGCCGGTGTCCCGCATCCACTAGCTAGCTGGCGAGCGATTGTCCAGCCGAACCGAACCTGCTGTTCGTGCCGCAAAGACCTCAGTTGCGTCGCGGCGCAGCATGCCTATAATCGATACCCCTACGGGCCGTTGGCGCAGCTGGCTAGCGCGCTTGCATGACACGCAAGAGGTCACTGGTTCAAGTCCAGTACGGCCCACTTTTCTGAATCTGAATTATGCCGCTGAGCTGAGCTTGAGCTAAGCCTGGCTTGCAGCTCGCGGAACCCCGTTGCACATCAAGAAGATCACAAGAGGTTGGGGCGATGACGGTGTAGCTGTGGTTGTGGCCGGATCGAAAACGATCGCTGGTTACTGATCACTGGTCACTGTCCTGATGCAGAGACGCCGGCAAGCGCCGGAAAGTCTGCAGTGATACTGTCAACTCATTTCATTGCCGTCATTGTCGAGCGGTGCGACAACGGACAACAACCGCCGGCTGCTGATATCAAAGCATCGTGGAGGTGGGATGAGGCACTCGCGGTATTGATGACCACGAGTGCCAGCCGCTTACGCCCAATGCGAGGATCGAAAGCAACGTGAGGATGGTGTCAGTGACCGCTATTTGCCGGCCGCTCACACCACGGTCGATGGACGCTGGGAAACCTGTACGGTGTCAGTGACCGCTATTTGCCGGCTGCTCACACCACGGTCGATGGACGCTGGGAAACCTGTACGGTGTCGGTGACCGCTATTTGCCGGCTGCTCACACCCAATGGTTCACTCTTCCTTTCACTCCGAAAGGTGTCGGTAACCGCTATTTGCCGGCTGCTCACACCGCAACGAAGTCGATGTGACTGGGGCTTGGGGGTGTCGGTGACCGCGATTTGCCGGCTGCTCACACCATGAAGAAATCATCGCCGAAGGTCTGCTTCGGTGTCGGTGACCGCGATTTGCCGGCTGCTCACACCCACGCGAGAAACCCGCCGAAGTGGCTTTGCGGTGTCGGTGACCGCGATTTGCCGGCTGCTCACACCAATCTGCCAGTCAAGTACTCGATCGCCCAGGGTGTCGGTGACCGCGATTTGCCGGCTGCTCACACCCCTACGAGGAAAACCTGCCTCACTGGGGATGGTGTCGGTGACCGCGATTTGCCGGCTGCTCACACCTTGCCTGTATTATGCCTCGTGCAAAGCTAGGGTGTCGGTAACCGCTATTTGCCGGCTGCTCACACCGGCGTCATTAACCGGATCAAATCGCCAAAGGTGTCGGTAACCGCTATTTGCCGGCTGCTCACACCGCAGCGCGGACCGCAGCGTGGGACGCAGCGGGTGTCGGTAACCGCTATTTGCCGGCTGCTCACACCCGCAATCCGTCGGCGTCGCCAACAGATACTGGTGTCGGTAACCGCTATTTGCCGGCTGCTCACACCAGTCCCGTTCTAACTCACTGAGCGGGCTGGCTTTGTGCATAGATTGTCACAGAGCAAAACGGGCAGGCCCGTTGGTGAAGCATCCGCCAAATCGCGGTTTGTCTTCGTGCTTGGTGTGTATTCCCTCATTGGGCGATAACTTCCACATTGAGGTATTCCTAAGCAAAATGACTCGAAGACATAATGATCTTACCGTAGCTCACCGCCGGGTCAAGTCTTCGGCGGATCGGGCAAGGGCAATTTGATCTCGTCCCAGAACACGCGCGCCAGCACGCGCGCGGCGTTGGCGTCGCTGTTGAGTTGCTCCGTGCATTGACATTCCGGATCGACTTTCTTGTCCTTGCGCACCTTCGGGTCGCCGCATTCGCAGATGAACTTACGCGATCTCTTGTTCTTTGTCAGTCGGCCGGAATCACGCTGTTCATGGCCGCAGGCCGAGCAGACACGGGACGATTTGAAGTCCGGCACGGTGACGACGCGCATGCCGCGTTCGACGGCCTTTTCCTTTACCTTATGACGAATCCGGCCAAAGCTGAGGATCGCCTGTTCCTGCTTCTGGCGAACAGCTTCATCATCCTTGCGTTCGTAGCCGGGCACTTTCTGATTCCGCAGGCTCTCGAAGACGATCAGATCGCACTGATGTTTTTCAGCGGCAGCGATAATCTGCGAGACGTTGTGCCGAACCCAGTCGCGGATCATCCAGCGGACATGGCGTTTCAGGTTTCGGAAATCGTGGTTGCGCTGGGTTGCATCCGCAGGGGCGCCGTGTTTCGAGCGGTACACGGCCACTTCGGATGCCCCATCGCTGATTCGTTGAAGGTGACGGCTGATGTGTTCCTTGCGGACGCCGCGTGCATCATTGATTTTGTCTGATTCCGGATCCTGAGCGAGCTCAAGAGAGCCGCGCATTTTCGTGTCTTTCGGGTTCTTCTCCAGCTTTTCGGGAAGCTCTGTGTAAGCTTGGTTGATCTTGACAATGGCCAAGGAGAAATTGCGCTCGCACTTTTTGCCTGCATAGACAGCGGCATGCGCGCCCGATAGCCCGAGATCGACGGCCAACAGTCGCAAGTCTGATGGATCGCCTGAGAATGAATCGAGGAGCCGCTGTCTTGCGGCTTCGAGATATTGCTCATCCTGCGCACGGCGCGGGAAGCAGCGGCTTCGCAATTCGTCCAGTTCATCCTGA
>CAZNPU010000038.1:0-21636 GCA_964575335.1 uncultured Isosphaeraceae bacterium
GGACACATTGTCTTCAATGACAATCACTCCGACACAATCTCCACGTTCGTCCACCCCACCGTGACGTACATGCCTCAGGAGGCCACCCTGTCGGGATTCACACCGCAGCGCGACAACATCTACGCTGCGGAGTTCAATGATTATCCAACCCAAGGCAGCTACCAGGGTTCAGGCGACGCATGGCTCGGCATGTTCATCGCAGCCAATGCCAACGGCTGGAACGTGACGCCGCGTTGGGATCCGCTGGACAATTGATCGCCAGTACGACTGATCGCTCCCGCGTCCCTCAGCAGGGGCGCGGAGCCTTCTTCCCGCTAAGGGATGATCGCGACATCCAAGGCTTCGTATTCTCAGCACCTATTCGTATCGGAGAACTCTTATGAACCGCAAACGTGGCTTTACCCTGATCGAGTTGCTGGTGGTCATGGCGATCATCGCGCTGCTCGTGGGCTTGCTGCTTCCTGCCTTGAGCAAGGCACGCGCAACCGCTCGACTCACCAAGGACGCAACCCAAATCCGCGGCATTCACCAGTCCTGGCTGGTGTTCGCCCGCGAATCCAACGGCATCTTCCCGACCCCGGGTCTGATCCGCAGAATGGATGTCGATGGCAAGCACATTCCCGGCCGCGGTGAGGAGTGGATCGCGAAAAACGACACCGCACGCCTGCATTCGGCGCTCATCATGGCCAACTACTACACGCCGGATCTGGTCGTCGGCCCCACCGAGCCCAGCGGTTTCGTGTCGGTAATGGACAACTACAACTACAGCCTGTACGACGTTCCCTCAGGCGTGTATTGGGACGACGATTTTGACGCCAAGCTCACCGCCGTCTCCAACGTGTCATACGCCAGCATGCCCATCGCCAAAGAGCGCAAGCGCCGCCAGTGGCGCGATTCAATGGATTCCTCATTCGCGATCCTCGGCAAGGGCGGCATGCTCGCCAATGAATTGATCGTGGCTCAGTGGGATTGATCAGTCGATTCTCCCACCAGCAGACCAGTCAATCAGCCCCCGGCTACCGGCCGGGGGTTTTTCATTTGTTCATGTTGCATCTCCCAAACCGCCCGCCCAACAGGACATTCATTTCTTCAATTCAAGCCCGGCGCATTTGGCTATCTATACTTACCCAGTCATCTGCGTGCCGCCTGCAGCACGTAACGGGTCACCCTGGTGCAGTCTCACAGTTCGCCATGAGGAAACTTCCGTTCATGCCGACCTCTCCTATCCGGTCACGGCTGCGTCCGTTGCGGCTTGTCGTGCTGGCGGTTTTATGCGGCCTGGCGGGCATGCTTGAAGCACTTGCTGTCGCTCAGCAGCAGACTCCTGCCGCCCCCGCTGCTGCGCCTGCTCTGGTGCCGGCCTATCGCCAGGCCAACCAAGTCGCTGTGCTCACTGTGGACGGGGTGATCGACAGCGTTACTTACACCTCGCTTGAGCGGCGGATCAGACAAGCGGTAGCTGATGGCGCTGATGCGATCGTGCTCGACATCAATACGCCCGGCGGTGATCTCTTTGCGACCCTGGACATCTGCAGCCTGCTGAAGGATCGCAGCATTACCCCAGCCAATACGGTGGCGTGGATTCATCCCACCGCCTTCTCTGCCGGCACGATCATTGCGCTGGCCTGCCGCGAGATTGTGGTTTCTCCGAACGCCACGCTTGGCGACGCAGCGCCCATTGCGACCGGTCCGCTGGGCATGCTGCAGAATCTTGCTCCGACTGAACGTGCAAAGCTGCTTGCGCCCCTGCAGACTGAAATCATCGATTCAGCCCGGCGCAATCACTACGACGAAAACCTCGTACGCGGGTTCATCGAACTGGGCTGGGAACTGTGGCTGATTGAGAACATCCATACCGGTGAGCGCGTGGTGGTCGATCCGTCGGAATACGAGCGAGTGTTCGGCGAAGCGCCGCCGGCTCAGCCTGTCCCGCAGCCGCCGCAGGTCAGCGGCCAGGGCATCTCACCTTGGGTGAACAAAGCGGTGCCTCGAACCTCAGACACTGCTGGGCTTGATGAAGAAGCCCTCCGCAAACAGGCAGAGCGGGAAAGCGCGTTGCCGCCGGTACGTCAGCCGCTGACCGATGCTGACCGCGGCAACTGGCGACTGATCACGCGCGTCAATGATGGCAACTCATTGCTGACGCTTCGGGCCGATGAAGCGATTTTCTACGGTCTGGCGGTGCGGACGATCGCCAACGATGCCGAGCTGCAAACATTCTTCAACGCTCAGCAGGTGGTGCGCTACGACACCACATGGTCGGAATCGCTGGTTCGATTTCTCGTCAATCCGATCGTGCGGGCGGTGCTGCTGATCATCTTTCTGGTGTCTTTGTTCATTGAACTGGCGGCCCCGGGACTGGGCATCTTCGGCGCCACAGCGCTTGCCGCCCTGCTGCTGCTCATCGGTGCGCCATACCTGGCTGGCATGGCGGAATGGTGGGATATCCTGCTGATCGTGGTGGGCCTGCTGCTAGTGGTGATTGAGCTGTTCCTGTTGCCGGGCATGGGCATACCCGGAATCATCGGCGTACTATGCCTGCTTGTGGGCATGGTTGGAACGTTCATCACCGGCGACATTACAACCTCGGGCGGTCAATCGCAGCTTTGGACCGGGTTAGCCACCACGCTCACAGCCGTATTCGCCGCTGGCGTGATCATCTGGTTTATCTCGCGACAGTTGCATTCTTTCCCTGTGCTGAATCAAATCATTTTGACGACTGAGCTCAAGGATTCATCCGATACGGCACGATCATCCAGCGGATTGCTGCAGGCCATGGGCACGGTGCAACCGGCGCTGGAGGCGGGAATGACCGGCATTGCGGAAACCGATCTGAGGCCATCGGGCCGCGCCAACATCAACGGCCGCATGGTGGATGTCAGTTCGGTGGGGCCGTACATTGCACGCGGTACGCCGATTCGCGTGGTGTCGGTGGGCCGATTCGTGATTGAAGTTGAGGAGGCAAGCGAATGACCTTACAGGTGCTGGCCCAAGCCGTGCCGAGTACCAACGGCGGAAACGAGACGCTGCTGCTTTGGGGCTTTATCCTGTTCGGTGCTGCGCTGCTGCTCCTGGTGATTGAATTGTTTGTGCCTTCCGGCGGGCTTATTGGGCTTCTCTCGGGTGTGGCGGTGATCGGTTCGATCGTGGCGTTTTTCATGTACGACACCGCGCTGGGCGCAGTGGCGCTGATTTCGTACATCGTGCTGGTTCCGATCGTTGGATTCTTCTTATTCAAGTTCTGGCTGAACTCGCCGCTGGCGCGCAACATGATACTTGGCGATCTGGACGATTCGGACATTCAGGCCGAGGGCGAGGGGCATCCGTCGATGTCGCCTGATCAGGTCCGACAGAGTCGCATGGCGCAGTTGCAATTGCTGATCGGCGTGGAAGGCGAGACGGTCACGCCGCTGCGGCCGGTCGGGATTGTGAAGATTCAGGGACAGCGCATCGACGCCATGGCTGAATCGGGCATGATCGATCCCGGCATGCCGGTCGTCGTCACCGATGTGTATGACAATCAGATTAAGGTGCGTGCATTGTGAGGGTGAATGTATTTCGCAGCAGTGCGCGTTGCACGCAGCAGCGAGGGATTGGCGGAGGATCGGATATCACCAGATGGCGTATGCTGGTAAGCTGGATGCGTCGACTTTTCTAATGTATTCTTGAACGCTGCTTTGGACAGCGTTTGACAGGCAACAGCGCGAAAGGCACAGACACATGAGCATGTTTTTAGTCGGCGTTGTTATTGTCGCCGTTGTCATCGTCCTCATCGTCATAGTCGTCAGCGTGCAATACCTGAGCCTCTGGTTCCAGGCATTGCTCTCCGGCGCACGTGTGGGATTGATTGACCTCATCATGATGCGCTTCCGCCGGGTTGATCCGCGCACGATCGTCATCAACCGGATCAGCGCAAAGAAGGCGGGACTTGATCTGTCGACAAATCAGCTTGAATCGCATTATCTGGCCGGCGGCCGCGTGACGAACGTGGTGCGTGCGATGATCGCTGCGGAAAAGGCGAAAATTGATCTGCCCTGGGATCGCGCAACGGCGATTGACCTGGCCGGCCGCGACATTCTCGAAGCGGTGAAGACTTCGGTCGATCCCAAGGTCATCGACTGCCCCAGTCCGGCTTCGGGCAAGGCCACGATCGACGCGGTGGCCAAGGACGGCATTCAGCTCAAGGCCAAGGCCCGCGTGACGGTGCGAACCAACATTGCCCGACTGGTCGGCGGCGCGACGGAAGAAACCATCATCGCGCGCGTCGGCGAGGGCATCATCTCCACCATCGGCTCCTCCGCAAGCCACCTGGCAGTGCTGGAAAATCCCGACAAGATTTCCAAGACCGTGTTGGCGAAGGGACTTGATGCAGGCACAGCGTTTGAGATTCTGTCCATTGACATCGCTGACGTTGACGTAGGCGACAACATCGGCGCTCAGTTGCAGGCGCATCAGGCCGAAGCCGACAAGAAGCGCTTCCAGGCCGAGGCGGAAAAGCGTCGCGCGATGGCCGTTGCGCAGGAAACCGAATACATGGCCGAGGCGCAAAAGAACCGCGCACTGGTAATTCTGGCCGAGGCGGAAATTCCCAAGGCCATCGCCGAGGCGTTCCGCAAAGGTCAGCTTGGCATCATGGACTACTATCGCATGAAGAACGTGATGGCCGACACAGCGATGCGCGATTCGATCGCCGGCAGCGACGGCCCGGACATCAAATCATGATCTGCGCGTGCGGGCGTTGTGCCTGACGTTGACATCGCAAAGCAGCATCCAGATTCAGGCGAATGTCCGTTGCCGCATTCGCCTGTTTTGTTGGCTTTTTCTCATGATTGCCGATAATGCCCTGCCACACGTCTGGCCGACGCACAGCGGCTCCAGGATGGCGGCGGTGCGGCAGGCTGGCGATTGGCGTACATACTGACTGCTCCCTGCGCCGTTCGATGCCTACGCTGCACATCGTCATCCCTGTTTTCAATGAGCCAAGCACGCTGGAGCCGTGCCTGCGACGTGTTCTGGCGGCTCCGCTGCCGCCTGGATGGCGCCGTCAGATTGAACTGGTGGATGACCATTCCGATGCTGACCATTTTCCCGCTGTTGAACAGCTTCTCCAGCAGCTCAAATCGGAAAATCAGCCCGTGGCGTTTCATCATCACACGTTCAACCGCGGCAAAGGCGCTGCGCTGCAGACCGGATTTGATGCCATTCTCGCCTCGGACGCGCCGGATGATGATCTGGTGATTATCCAGGACGCTGATTTGGAATACGACCCCAACGACTACGCGGCGCTCATGCAGCCGATCATCGACGGCGACGCCGATGCGGTGCTCGGCACGCGCTGGGGAAGCCATTACCACTACAAGTCGCTGAAGCATCGAATTCACGCCTGGGGCAACGCAGTACTGACGGCTTTGAGCAACGCGATGACCGGATACCGCGTCAGCGACATGGAGTGCTGTTACAAAGTGTTTAGCGTGGGATTGCTGCGCTCGCTGCGCCCACTGCTGACCGAACAGCGTTTCGGCATCGAGCCGCAGATCGTTGCAGGCTTGTCGCGACTGGGAGCGCATGTTGCTGAAGTGCCGGTGCGCTACGATCCCCGCGGCATGACTGCGGGCAAGAAAATCGGCTGGAAAGACGGCGTGCGCGCGCTTCTGGTCATCGCGCGGGAACGCTTTCGAACCGCGCCATGACAACGTCGACTGCTCAATCATCATTATCTCTCCTGCCGCCTCGCAAGCTGCTGGCGCAACTGCTGGGGTTTGCACTGGGTGTGGGATTGTTGATCTGGTGCATTCGCACAGCGGTGCATAACGGAGGTGAAGGATGGCAGCGCCTGCGCGATGCTGATCCTTTGCTGTTGGCTGGTCTTGTCGCCTGCACGCTTGCAAGCCTCGCGGCCAACGGCGCGATCTTCTGGCTGGTGATCAAGCCCGTTGCGTCGTTGCGATTCCATCACATGCAACTGCTCAATCTGGTAGCGGCGATACTGAACTACGCGCCGGTTCGCGCGGGACTGATTGCGCGCATCGCTTATCACCTGCGCGTCGATCAACTGCCGGTGCTTGTGCTGGGCGGATGGCTTGCGGCAATCGGATACACCATGCTGATTTCGCTCACAGCGGTGCTGCTGGCGACGATTCTGCGACAGCATTACGCGTGGTCGTGGCTGACGTGGGCAGGCGTACTTGGCGGCCTGCTGGGACTGCTGGGGCTGCTGACTATGGCGGGCATCGCGCTGGGGCAGCAGGTCGTGGGCAGAGAAATGGTGCAGCGCGTCGGCAAGGGCATGCACGAGATGCTTAGCAGACCAGCAATACTGTGGGGCGCGATCGGCTTGCGGCTGATTGACATTGCCGGCTTCGTCGGCCGCATGGCGTGCGCAGCAGCGATTCTCAAGTTGCCGCTTTCGGGTTCGCAGATTGTGCTGCTGGCGGTGATCGCCATGGCGGTGAGTCTGTTTCCGCTCGGGCGCGTCGGGTATCGGGAAGCGGGCGTGGCGTTCTTTGCGCAGTATCTTGGAATGAGCGGCGAGGACTTCGAGGCGGCGCGAAGCCAGCTTGCACTGATCGAATCAGCAGGTGAAGCCATCGTGGCGATTCCACTTGGTGCGCTGGCTTTGCTGTGGTATCGCAAGCGGTGGATCAGTGCAGCGCAGCGCCGCTTGCCGTCTCCAGTCGAATCAACCGAATAGTGCTGAATTCCGGCTTCGCGCTTTGATCTGCCGGCTTAGGCTGGAGTCATTGCTTCGCACCGATGCGCACCGGCGCTGCGCATTGACCGCTTGTATGCCTAACGCCTCGGGAGATCTGTCATGCACGTCTGTGTTGTCCGCGACCTGCTTTCTGGTGCGCTTTGTGCCCTGTTCGCATCGCTGCATGTTCACGCGCAGCAGGATCCGCCTCAGACAATCGATCAACCAGTGCAGGCGAACATTCTCATGCCGACGCGACTGCCTGCAAGCGATCAGAACGTCGCACGCCTGAATGTGCCTGCTGGATTTCGCATTGAGAAATTCGCGGAGAACCTGGGCAACACACGCGAAATTGCGATCCGTGACGACGGCACGGTGTACGTCACACGCCGCAATCAGGGCGATTGTCTCATGCTTCGCGATGTTGACGGCGACGGCAAGGCAGAGTTCATGCGAATCGTCGCGCAACGCCCGCATCTGCACGGCATCGCGATCCGCAATAATCAGATGTATCTCGCCACCGTGCGCGAACTATATGTTGCGTCAATCAATGACGACGGCACGCTGGGCGAATTGGTTCTGCTTATCGACGATCTGCCCGATGGGGGCCAGCATCCGAATCGCACCATGAAATTCGGACCGGACGGCATGCTGTACATTTCCATCGGCAGCACGTGCAACGCCTGTGAGGAAACCAACCCCGAACATGCTTCGCTCCTGCAGGTCAAGCCCGACGGCTCTTCCCGCCGCATTTACGCTTCGGGTTTGCGCAACACCTTCGGTTTTGATTGGCATCCGCAGACCGATGAACTGTGGGGCATGGATCACGGCATGGATTGGCTGGGCGATAACGCGCAACATGAGGAACTCAACCGCATCATCGAGGGCGGCCACTATGGCTGGCCGTATATCTATGACGATGGCAAGCGCACGCCGCACCGCTCGCCGACGCATGTGACCTTTGAAGAGTTCGCCAGCCTCGCCATCGATCCGGCGCTGTTGTATACGCCGCATGCCGCCGCCATGCAGATGTCGTTTTACGACGCTGATCAGTTTCCTGCTGAATATCGCGGCGATGCATTCGTCACGATGCGCGGGTCGTGGAATCGGCGGCCGCCCAGCGGATACGAAGTTGTGCGCATTCGCTTTGACGATAACGGCCAGCCTGTTGCATTCGAGCCGTTCATCACCGGTTGGCTGGTGGAGCAGGAAGACGGTTCGTATGCGCACTTCGGACGCCTGGTGGGACTGGCGATTGCGCCAAACGGCTCGCTGATGTTTTGTGATGACACCAACGGGGTGATCTATCGCGTGACGTACGACAGCCGCAGCGCCGATCCCCAGGCGCAGTCGGACACAACGCCGGAGGCTGATCATGACGCCGTCTTACCCGTTGCTGATCAGCCCTGACTGATCATTGCTCTGAGGAGTTGCACCATGAGGCACACTGCCCCGGCGAGTCACATCGTTCCGACTGCTCTTGCCATTCTCGTCATGCTCACATGTCTGGTTGGTTGCGAAACCATCAACGACACCATGTATGACGAGCCGGCAAACCCGTACTCCGATCAGGTGATCAATCGCCCGGAAGCGGTGCGCCAGTCTGAACAACAAAGCGAGAGCAATGCGACCAATAGCGCAGATCGCCGAGTCGATTATGAACGCCCCGGTGTATCGCGGCAATTGGATGTGCAGGCTGAGAGCTTTCGGCACGGCCGCCCCATTCCTACCCAATACAGCGCGTACGGCGAGAACATTTCTCCCGCGCTGTCGTGGTCGGTCGCGCCGAACGGCACGCAATCGTTCGTCATCATCATGGAAGACCCTGATGTTGAAGACGCGCGTCCGTTCACGCACTGGCTGCTTTATAACATTCCGCCCGGCATCACCAACATTCGAACCGCCCTGCCGCAGCACATGCGCCTGGAACTGCTGGGCGGCGCGCTGCAGGGCCGCAATTCATATGGTTCGATCGGATACTTTGGCCCGCGTCCGCCGGCAGGCGATCCTCCCCACCGTTATTACTTCCGCGTTTACGCACTTGATCGCATGCTCGATATCGGACCGGGCGCCGACCGTAATGCGGTGCAGGACGCCATGCGAGGCCATGTGCTTGCCGAGGGTGTAGTGATGGGCACGTATCAACATCAATACCGCACGTCTCAATGAGCAGGTAAGTGATCAGAAATTGCAACGCTGCTGATGGCATCGGCAATCTTGCACAGGAGACATGAGTGATGAAATCCACTGCTGAGCGCGAGCGCATGCTTGCAATGACGTTGCCGGAAACCGAAGCGTCGCAATCGCTGGATGTTCGCTCCAGCGTGCTGCAGCCGAATCAGCCGATTCCGGAAATGTACAGCGCGTATGACCAGAACCTTTCACCTGCGCTGGAGTGGTCTGGCGTGCCGTCCGAGGCGCAATCGATTGTTGTCATTATGGAAGACCCTGACGCGCCGACAGAAAAACCTTATGTCCATTGGCTGATCTACAACATTCCAGCCAGCATTGATCGCCTAGAGCCGTCGATTCCCCGAACGGAGCGGCTATTGCAGCCTGATGGCGCGGTGCAGGGGCGCAATTCCACCGGCACGCTGGGATACTTCGGGCCCAAGCCGCCTAAAGGCGATCCGCCACACCACTACCACTTTGAGGTCTTTGCGCTCGACCGCATGCTTGATCTTGCGCCGGGAGCCGACCGCGATGCGCTGCTGCGGGCGATGGACGGCCACGTGCTGGCCAAAGGTGAATTCGTCGCGACCTATCACCATCCATAATGGCAACGCATGCGTCATGCGCGCCGCTGGGGAGGAATCAGGCATAAATATCACTCCCCAAACGATAGAGCGCGGTTTCACGGCAGTTGAATTGCTGGTCGTCATCACGGCAATCGCGTTTGTGCGGGGGATTCTCATGCCGGCTGCACTCGCTGCAGGGCTTGCTGCCGATTGCATTGCATCGTGTGAGCGCCACTTCTCTTTTCGCGCAGCAATCACGACTCACCTTTTCCTTACGGAGGGTTGCGACATTGCTGTTTTTGCAGGCTGATGCGGTCGCAGTTTCGTACAATTGTCCGCATGAGCCGCACGTCTGAAACGCAACCGCCGCAGGATCAGATGCCGGGGTGGTTCAGCCTGCCGCCGATGCGATATCCCAATGAATACGCATGGTTTTTGCTGGTGTCATCAATGGACATCATGCTCACGTGGGTCATCCTGAATCGAGGCGGCCGCGAGGTGAATCCCGTTGCTGATCTGGTCATCACGCACTGGGGTTTGCCGGGAGCAGTAGGCTTCAAGTTCGCGCTGACGTTGTTCGTCATCATTCTGTGCGAAGTGATCGGCCGAAAGCAGGATCAGCTCGCCCGGCGGCTGGCATACATCGCCGTCATCGTCTCCGCCCTGCCGGTTGTTTACTCACTGTCGCTGCTGAGCTGGTTCGTGCTTTTCCCGTGAGGACTCTATTCACGGCAGCAACGCGATAGACAATCGTGCTGGAGATCAAACCAGATCGAAGCGCCGCTGCATCAGGCCGCTTGAAACGGCTTATGCGGTCTGCGTGGCTGTTCATCCATCTGCTGGCTGCGGCATCCCACATCAAACCAGCCCTGCCGGAAAACAGCACTGCGTCTTTGCGAAGACGTGCGCGTTTCATGGCAAAGCTTGGGAGTGGGTTGAGCTGACAAAAAAACTCGATGGCGGTCTGCATGCCGCCATCGGGTTCAGAAGTCCACGCGGGCAAGCTTCACCGTCGTGGAGGCCGGGATGTGGTCCCGGCATAGGTGTCGGAATCAGAATCTGCGTGCATGCACGCACTTCATTCAATACCTATGCCACGCAATTCAACTGCGTCAAGAACATATTGATGCCAATGCGCCAAAATAGGCACTTGCGGTTCTTACCCCGCGGTTCATCTCAAATAATCAATCAGCCAGCAAGGCCTCACATGGCTTGGACGCATTATTATTTATCGCGCCCGCTGGGCATTTCGTCCCGACTGCCAGTTGGCCAACAGCGTCCGCGCTTCAGCCGTTGCAGCAATCTCTGCTGATGCCTGGGCAGACTGATCAAATGCTGCATCATTCAGTGATCCGTCAAGCTCGTTCAGCCAGGCTTTGGTGACGCGCAGCGCATGCACGCCTTTGCGGGCCAGTTGCTCGCAATGCGCGCGAGCTTCATCCAGTGTTGCAGCCGCACTCGAAGCCAGATGCGAAGCCAGCCCGAGACGATGGGCAGTTGCGCCGCTGATCAATTCGCCGCCCATCAGCATCGCACGTGCCGCCCCCGCGCCGATGGCCTGCTGCAGCGTGGGAATGGTCACAGCCGGCGAGACGCCGATCCGATGCACCGGATATCCCAGCAGCGCATCGGGGGCAACAAACACAAAATCGCACGCACTGAGCATTGCGCATCCGCCCGCGATGGCTGCTCCCTGCACCGCCGCCACCACGACCTGCTGCAGTCGTCGCAGCGACCGGTTCACCGCGCTGAGCCGATGAATGAACTTCGCCATCATTTCTGCATCTTCATTGGCCGCAGCCAGATCAAACCCGGCACAAAATACATTGCCCGCGCCGGTGAGCAGCACCACATGCACCGCATCGCTCTGCGCAAGGTCAGCGATCGCTGCATCAAGCGCATCAAACATCGCCAGCGACAGCGCGTTGCGTTTGGCTGGATCGTTCAGCGTTATCGTCGCAATCGTTCCCGCTATCGATACGTCAATCGTCGATCTCATTGCCATGTCATGATCTGAACTTCAACACACTAGCGTGTTGTTCGGTTGCCAACTTCTGATTGTGCGCTCTTGCTTCACCCGCCAAACAGCAGCAGCCCAATGGTAATCCACACTGCCGCTGCAAGCATGACAACTGCGGTATAGCCCACAATATCGCGGGCTTTTGTGCCTGTGATCGCCAGCAGCGGCAGCGCCCAGAACGGCTGGAGCATGTTGGTGAGCTGATCGCCGTACGCAACGCTCATGATCATGGTGCCCGGCGAGACGCCTGCCTGCAGCCCCGCCTCCAGCGCAATCGGCCCCTGCACCGCCCACTGCCCGCCGCCGGAGGGAATGAACAGGTTGACAATGCCTGCGGAGAATAACGACATGATCGGAATGGTGGTGGCGTTGCCAAGCTCGGTCATGCCCGCAGCAATCATTTGCACAAGGTTGGCGCTTTCCATCATGCTCATGATGCCTGCATAAAGCGGAAACTGAATGATGATGCCCGCACAGCCGCGCGCCCCCTGCTCGACTGCTGCCATGTACGATCGAGGCGAGCCGTGCAGAATCAGCCCCAGCGCGAGCATCGTTGCGTTCACTTCGTTCAGGCCCACAGCGCTCAAGCCGCTGACGACGCCGTAGCGCCACAGCGCCAACAACAGCGGTATGGCCAAGAGACATGCAACGATGAGCGACCGATCCAGGTAATCAGGCATGCACCGCGGCGGCTGATCGTCAATTGGCTCGCTGCTGTCGAGCGTCACCTGAAACTCGTCGATCGGCCGCATATCCCCTGCGCGTTTCGGGGCCAACAGCAGAAACATCACCGGCACAAGGCCAAGCAGCCCCACCGTGACAAACAAGTTCAGATTGGAAAACAGCGTGTCCTGCAGCGGGATGCTGCTGTCGCCAAGAGCTTCAACATATTGTGCGGGAAGCACCTTTGAAGCGCCATCCTTTGTTGTTGTAGACAGCGGCGCCGAGCCGGACAATCCGCCGTGCCAGACCAGCATGGCCGTGTATCCCGCTGCCGCGATCAACGGATAATGCGCGCGAATGCCGCGCATATTGAGCGATCGGCCGACTTCTCGCGCCAGCAGCGCACCGACGATCAATCCAAGCCCCCAATTGATCACCCCCGCACATGCTGCGATCGCACTAACCATCGCTGCAGCCGATGCGGTGGATTTGGGCACGCGTGCGACCCCATGAATCAGCGCCTGCACTGGCCGCGTCACTGCCAGCGCGTGGCCGGTCACCAGAATCAGGCACATCTGCATCGCAAACGAAAGCAACCGCCAGATGCCGCTGTCGCCGCGCCATGAATCCAGCAGCAACAGCGTTCGATCGCGAAACCCAGGTGCCGGATTTTCCGCAGTTGCAAAATCGCCGCACAACAGCGCCAACACCGCAGTAAGCAGCATGAGCACAATGGCGATCACAAACGGATCGGGGGCAGTCCGTTCAAATACGCGACTGATGGCAAGCCCAAGACGACTGATCATGCAGATTCAACGTAAAGCAAAATCGAAAAAGAGAAAATTCGGCTCTTTCAGTGTAACGAGTGATGTTGCCGATTGGCGGCACACATGCTTGTTGCAGCATACGGAATTGTGCGCTGCGCCTTCCTATCTCGTCCCCACCGCTGCCAGCGGCACGGCATACATCAAAGCCTCAGCAGGTTCGGGCACGTTCGCCAGATCAAGCGGCAACACCGCGCCACGCTCGTGATCGCTGTTGAGCACCAGCAGTTTCGGGCCGCGCATCTCAACGCCAGCCTCAACATGCTCATGCCCCAGGCAAAACAGCTTGACGTTCCACGCCTCCGCAATTTGTTCCAATTGCTCGGGCGTATGCCCCCGCCCCCAGACCATCAGATACGCTGAGCCGGTAGGTGAGCGGTAATCTTCATCCTTCAACTCACGATGAATGATGTTCATGTCAAAATATTTCATCATGCGGTCAGACGGCAGCGAATGCGCGCATAACACGCCGGATTCGCTCAACAGCGCCAGCGGCATGGCTGCAATGAATGTGCGGATCGCCTCAGCCACGGCTTCACATTCATCGCCGAACACAAACGCCAGAGCATCTTCAAACAGCACAACGCTGTTGCCAGCTCCTTTGCTCACGCCCGCACCGGTCATCTGCGACAATTCGTGATTGGCCAGCAACGGATGCACCTGCCCCGGATACTGCAGCGTAAGTTCCGCGGCGCGAGCCAGCATGCGATGGCTGAAGTCCATGCCGTTGAGAAGTTTGTCGCCGTGAATCATCTCGTGCAGAATCACGTGGTGCTCCGGCGATTGATCCAGCTTGGCCAGCCGTATGATCTTCTGCAAATGCAAGGGGTTATCGTGCAGATCGCCGGTCACGAGCAGGCGACCGCGGCCTGGCAATCGCACGACGCAGCCCGACCGCACAGGCGATGACCGCAGCACCTCGGCGGCCCGTTGAAACAAATCGATCACCGCATGGGCGTCGCGCAGATTGACGGTCGCTTGTGTCACGCTGTCAGCATAGCCGATTACCGCACCACCTTCAGGATTCAGCCGCCTGAGTTTTCAGCCAGCAGCTCCCCACGGCTGGGTTTTGACTTGTAGCCGCAGAATTTCCTGCTATTCTGATCTTCTTATGGGTAATAGGGGTATCAATGCACACCAGGGGTACTAAAAGTGGCGGGGCTGACAAACCCCCTCCGGTACGACGCGGACTTGTCCAGATTCGCGATGCGCCGCTCACGATCGTAAAGGATGCCAAATCCTGCATCGTCGGACGCGGACCGCATGAGAAGTCGCGGCACTGGGGTCGCATCCTCATTGCACTCAACAAAGTGCTGAGCGATCCTGCGTTCAGTGTCGAAGCTCAGTATTGGCTGATCGACCTCGGCGAGAAACTCCACCGCAATCCCAACGCAGTCAACGCCAAGGGACTGGTGGAACAGCTCATCAAACATCTTCGAACCGGCGACTAGGACCGGCATGTCACATGCACCGCGTCTGAAAATGCACTGCAGCAAGGCAGTAATCAGTCTTACTTGCAGCCGCCGATATCGTGTTTGAACGCTGCTTTCTTCTGCCCCCTGTCTCCTGCGGCTCTTGGCCCAGAGAGAGAAGAAACATCAGCACATCGCCCAGCGCGTAGCGACTCCCTGAGCGCACGCACAGGCGCTGCTGCTGCAAACACGTGACAGCATCCTCTATTTGTTCAAATCACTTTCGCACAGCGGTGACGATCGTTGCCTTCTGCCTTACAGCATCAGGGGCACGTTCCCCACGCGCCGATGACCAGCAGAAGATCATCGACATTCACCACACCGTCGCCTGTCGTGTCAACCGCAAATGGCTCGACTTCAATCATGCCGACCATACCGAAATGGCAGTGCGGCAGGCAGTAATAAGGAATGTTCGCCGGAGCATCTGCGGGAATGACATATTCGAAGATTGGCGATTTATTGGTAATAGGCGCGTTGAACATGCCGTCCGGCGTGCAGTCACTGCCGCTGGTTACGGTGTGAAAACCGGAAATTTGCGTCCATCGCACGGTGTCGCCTGTTCGCGCTTTGACAGTGGCAGGCACAAAGGAAAAGCCCGCCACGCCAACGTCAACGACACTTGTGGTTTGTCCCCACGCTCCAATGATCGTCAGCAGGTCATCGACGTTGACCACACGATCGCCGGTGACGTCACCGGGGCATGGTGCCGGCAGAATATTGAACGACCGCGTCTCGCCGACGCCTTCATTGTTGTTGAAATCGAGCGCGGTCACGAAATACGAAATCGTGCTGTTGTGATCCTGTCCTGGGATCTCGCCTCGCCACAGCGAATTGCCCACCCACCGCATGGGCACCTGCTGCATCGGCTGGCCGTTGACTGAGTAATTGAGATATACGCCTTTGGAATGAAATCCTCGATCCGACGTGTGGCTGTCGAAAATCGCAGCCCGCACCGCATACGGACCCGTGGTATCAGCCGTGTTGCTGAGCTGTTCTGTTCGCAGCACATTCGGCGGGATCGTATCTGCCGGGCCGGTGACGTTGATATAAATGCGGTTGGTGAAGTCCCCTGATTCGCCCTGTGCGGTAACGATGTCCAGCCGCCCGTCGCCGTTGAAATCCGCCACCTCGACGTCAAGGCTGGAATTGGTTATGGGCGTCATCATGTCAGGCACAACGCTGAAGAAGCCGATGCCGTTGTTGATATAAATTCGGTCGGGGCCTCCAATGCGAGCGACGATCAGGTCCAGGTCGCCGTCGTTATCGTAATCGAAGAACTTCGAGTCGCTGTCGATCACGAAGGGATTGGTGAGCAGTTGCGAGCTGGCGTTGAAAAAGGCGCCTGATCCGTCGTTGGTAAAGAGCACTTCGGTGTTGCTGCCGGAAGCATCGCCGTTGACGCCGAACAGGTCCAGAGTGCCGTTATTATCGATGTCGCCGAAATCGTATGAAGAGCAATTTTGATCCGCAGGCATGCTGATGGCTGTGAAGATGCCCGCGCCGTTGTTGCGGTACATTTTGCTCTGATTGTTTGCGGTGGATGCGATACGCAGGTCAAGATCGAAATCGCCGTCGATATCGCCGAAGATCGCATCCATCGGCTCGCTGATATTGCCTGCGGGCATACGGGCGGCAGTTTCGTCGGTGAAAAATCCGTTGCCGTCGTTGATGTACAGCTTGCCCTGCCCCGATCCCCAGCGATTTACCGACCCGCCATTGGTGAAATAGAGGTCAAGATCGCCGTCGTTATCGACATCGGCCAACTGAACGCGAGAAGAGCTCAGCGGAATCTGCGGCAAACGTATCGCAGTTTCGTTGGTGAAATTCCCCTTGCCGTCGTTGATGAGCAGCGCGGGAATGCGGTTGAAATCCTGCGCGACGACAATGTCAAGATCGCCGTCACCATCGACATCGCCCAGTTCAACGCCCCGCGCCAGGAAGGTCAGGCCGCCGGTGCGGGCATCGGTTTCGTCGGTGAAATGGCCCGTGCCGTCATTGATATAGATTCGCAGCTTCTGCGGCGTGCCTGGAGTGGAGTAGTCGCCTCCATTGGCCCAGACGATGTCCAGATGACCATCGCCGTTCAGATCACCGACGGTAACCTGATTGGTGTATTCCAGCGGATCCTGCGTCGGGAAGCGAGCAGCGGTTTGATCCTGAAACTGCTGCGCGAATGCGGGAAGCCCGACAACACCGCCACAGGCAGTAAATATCGTCAGAACAAGAACACGGCCGTATGCAGGTTGCGCTGAGTTCATCTGCTTTACCCTCTTGGGAGTAAGCCAAGCGGGGCAGAAATGGCAAAAGTCGGCGCACGCCGCACCGTGGTCTTTCCTGCCTCCGCAGCTTGCAAGATATCCGCATTTCGGCCTGTTTTACAAGCAGAATTTGCGAAACCGGCCCCAGACAGGTTTCCGGACGTGAATATCCGGCCATTCGAGCCTGTATCGCTCACGTACCAATATCGCTGCCCAATACGCGTTCAGCGCCTTGCTGTGCAAAGCAGCAACGGGCTGCGCATTCAAAACTGTGCATCTGACGCATTGCGATCGGGTCTCAATTGGCGCAAGCAGCGATCTCGTGCCGCTGCGATCAATCACTGCCAACATCTTGTGTTGATCCGCCCGCCCGGTCCATAACCGCAAAAGCTCGCTGGCCTTTGAAGACGCGAAACAGGTACCAGAACGACGGCAGCAGAATGATCGCGCCAAACCCCAACGCCCCAAGCAGGAGGCTGTGCATCCGCGGCGATGCAGCGCTATTTTGAATGGTGAACTGCGGGACCACAAGGTACGGAAACTGCGCCAGGCCATAGCCCAGCACGATCAACGTGACCTGAACCACCGTGCACGCCCGCGCGAGATAAACGCGCCGCTTGATCAGCAGGAACAGGCTCCCTGCTGCAAAAAGGGCAGTGAGAATTCGCAGCGGCCAGCTCCACCACGGCTGTGTGAGTCGCGCTGCGAACGTCGGCGCCCCCCATCCGGCGAAAATCCATGCCAGTATGCCCAGCACCGCCACGGCAACCCATGCGCCGATGGCCCGCCTGCGGAAGCTTTCCTGCAACGCGCCTTCTGTCTCAGCACACAGATACACCGCAGCCAATAACGCAAAAATGGCAACGGTGAACAACCCGACCACCCACGGAAACGGCGTCAGCCACGGCTGGAAGAATCCGCTGACATAAACGCCTTCATCATTCCACTGCAATCTGCCCGAAGCGATCGTTCCCAACGTCACGCCCAGAAGCACCGGCGTGAGCAGGCTCGACCACGAAAAAATCATCCGCCAGCGTTCCTGCGCCGGACCGGGACGATCATAGGTAGCAAAGGTAAACGCAGAGCCTCGCAGCACGATGCCGATGAGCATGATGGTGACCGGCACATGCAGCGCGGTCATGATTGCAGCAAATGCCCGCGGAAATCCGGTAAACATCAGCACAATGACCACGATGAGCCAGACGTGATTGGCTTCCCAGACCGGCCCGATCGCGTCGCGAATCTTCCGCCGCTGTGCTTCGCCTCGTTTGGTCACAGCCAGCAGATCCCACACGCCGCCGCCAAAATCAGCGCCGCCCAAAAGCACATAGCTCAGAAGCGCAATCAACATGACCCACGCTGTAACGTCTTCAATTGCCATGATCGTGCGCAGTCCATTGTCTGTTGACAGTGATATCAGTGTCAGTGATTGACGCGCTGCATCCAGCGTTGCGAACGCCGCACGGTCTTGCTGTGCCCGGTTCGATCATCATCGTCATCATCATCCGGCTGTTGTCATTCATCCTTCAATGCTGATGCAATTGATCCTGGCGCCTGGCTTGCCCGTACCTGCCGCGCCATCAGATACACAACGGCAGCTGTGAGAAGAAGGTACACGACGGTGAAGGTTACAAATGGCACAATCAATCCCGGCATGGGCGTCACGGATTCGTTGGTCCGCATGACGCCATAAATCACCCACGGCTGACGGCCGACTTCAGTCACCACCCATCCGGCCTCGATGGCGAGAAAACCAAGCGGCGAGCACAGCACGATCGCCCACAACAGGCTGCGCGGATAAAGCGACTGCAGCCTACGCCGACGCCATGCTGCAATCGCCCACCACACTGCGATGCCCAACATAAGAAGCCCGCATGCCACCATAATCTGGAACGCCACATGCGTAAACGCAACCGGCGGCCACTCATCGCGCGGTATGTCTTTGAGACCTATCACCTCAGCATCAAAATCACCATGAACCAGGTAACTAAGCAACCCGGGAATCTCGATGGCATAGCGCGTGACGCCACTGGTTTCATCAGGCCAACCGCCGATGCGAAGTGGAGCGCCGCGCTCGGTTTCGAATTGACCTTCCATTGCAGCCAGTTTCGCAGGCTGGTTCTGCGCCACCACCCGTGCTGACCAATCGCCAACAAATGGCTGAACCACCGTCATGGGCAACGCCAGCAACATGCCCATCAGCAGTCCGGTGCGATTGAACTCGCGGTCGTGGCCTCGCAGCAGTTGCAGCGCGTGAACGCCAGCCACAGCAAAGCCCACGGCCATGTATGCCGCCACCAGCATGTGAACGGTCTGATGTTTCCAGGCGGCATTGAACATTGCCGCGATCGGATCGATGTTGGAGAAGGTTTTCGTTGCTGGATCGAAATCAAAACCAGCCGGTGCGTTCATCCACCCATTGGTCATGATGACGAACAATGCCGAGGTTGCGCCGGCGACAGACACAAGAACCCCCGCACCAAGATGCGCCCAGCGGTTGATTCGATTCCATGCGTACAGATAGACGCCAATGAAGATCGCTTCGGTAAAAAAGGCAAACCCTTCAAGACCAAATGGAAAGCCGATGATGCCGCCGGCATGTTCCATGAAGCCCGGCCACAGCAGGCCCAACTCAAAAGAAAGCACCGTGCCTGACACCGCGCCGATGGCGAAGAAAATTGCAGTACCCTTGGCCCAGCGTTTGGCAAGTTCTTCATAAGCTTTGGAACCCGTGCGCAGCCAGCGCCACTCTGCCATCACCATCAATATGGGCATCGCAATCGCAATGGCTGCGAAAATAATATGAAACCCCAGACTCAGGGCCATCTGCAATCGCGCATACAGCAGATCATCCATGGCATGTCCCACGTGGAACGGCTCTCAAACAATGGCGTTCACCAACGTCGCTGCAGCATGCAATTTTCGTTCGCTTTTGTGCGTGATCCG
Source organism: uncultured Isosphaeraceae bacterium (assembly GCA_964575335.1). GTDB lineage: Bacteria > Planctomycetota > Phycisphaerae > Phycisphaerales > SM1A02 > CAZNPU01. Next base: position 19,613 of record CAZNPU010000038.1, read on the forward strand.
CAGCGGATGTCAAAACGCTGACGCTGTGTGCTGCCTCGCTGTTGTTTGTGTGCATCATCGCGCTCATCGTGTTTCTGTCATCGCACATCTATGCATCGTGCTGAACACATGCGGATGCCATCAACCAGTTCAGCCCGCGAACCTGTCGTCCTTCAGCGCTTTCAGTGCGCCTGCAGCCGCGCCTTTCTCGCTCAATCAATCTCAATGGATATGACCATGGTCGCTGTGACTGCACCGATGATGCCGAACCGCAATAAATTGGATGTTTCAAGGCTAGCTGTGCAGCCCGGTGTAATCAGCACATGCGCGAACACTGCGATGCAAATCGGGTCAAAACCGCAGGCAATGCTGCACAGTCCGCTTCAGCGTGCCACGACGCTTTCGCGCTCCTGAATGAGCGAAATGAGCCGCTTTACTTTTGCTCTTCTCCGCATATCGATTCCTTCAACTACTACTCCCCCTCTTTCCATGGCGGCCTGCTGTCATGCGTTTTCGGCAACTTCAATCGACCTGGCTTGATGCGGTCGCTTACGATCCGCTGACGCGAACGCTGACGGTGCGCTATCGCAGCGGCGAGATGTATCGATATCTCGACGTCCCGCACCGGGTGTACGAAGCTTTCCTGGTCGCAGAATCGCCCGGAGCGTATTACAACGAGTTCATCCGCGATCGGGGATACCCTTCGATGCCTGTGCGTGCGTCAGCAGAGTAGTTCACTGATCGCCGCACACTCTCTACTGTGTTGTCGTTGCGCGACAGCGCAGCGCGAGGGTTGGCAGTGCAGTTCCGATCTGCGCGATTCAACCTTCAACATTTGCGCGCATCTACTTTATTTTTCGTGTGAATTGGCGCGAACTGCCGGGTGATGGCGTTTTTGAGGCCATGAATCCAAGTGTAGAACGAGGCTGTCATTCTGCCGTCAATTCGAGCAGCCAATGTTGCAACAGTTCAGGTCGGTTTGCCGAAGATTCCGCTGTACGGTTTGCGACGCCCTGCCCTGAATCCGAGCTGCAGTCCGACGCCAGTGTGTTGCGCCGTGCCGCTTCGGTTGGGCACGTGAACTGCGTGGGTTTGGTCTGTCACGATGGTGCGCCTGAGCACCGTCTGTCGAGCCTGGATGCTCGGAGAAGCCGCATGCAGAACGATCGCATCGCCATCTGAATACCACAGTCGCGCATCGGGACGACGGTGACGCCGGTCTGGCGCACGTCGCGACGCTGATCACACGAGAACTCATGTGACACGCACAACCGCATGGAGCGGTTGCGCTATCCGTACGCAGGAACCAAGGAATGTTTCCACCCATACGCATGACGCTTACGTTTTGCTCGCTCACCCGCATCACAAGACAACGCCTGCTTGCAACGCTCCTCGCCGGTGCTGCCGCCACCTCGGCTTCGGCCCAGAGCAGCACCTGCTTTGTCAGCACAGCAACATGGCGGAACACCCCCATCACCACACAGACGGGAAGTTTCAGCGTTGAATTTGAAGCCACACCCAACAACGCCAACATGAACGGCATCGTGGCGCTGTCCAAAGGGCCCGGCGATGCATTCGATGATTTTGCAACCCTCATTCGATTTAATAATGAAGGTTACATCGATGTGCGCGACGGCAATACTTATCGTTCAGTAAACCCCACGCCGTATACGCCCGGGACACGATATAAGTTTCGCATGATCATTCATGTGCCGCAGCGGCGCTACACAACATATGTGCAGCCGCAGGGCCAGGCTGAGCGGCTCCTCGCTTCTCAATATGCTTTCCGCAGCACGCAAAGCACTGTGACAAGCCTTGACAACTGGGGCCTGTGGGCCAACGTTGGATCGCTTGAAGCGTGTAACTTCACGCTGGCTCCAGCGCCTGACTGCAACGGCAACGGCATCGCTGATGATCTTGAAATCGCCAACGGCAGCGCGTCCGATTGCAATTTGAACGGTGTGCCCGATGAATGCGAGGACCACGGTTGCGATCCCGTTCCTCACCTTCTTCCCGGTCCTGGCTACAGCAGCCCGCTGTCGACT
>CAZNPU010000039.1:0-19731 GCA_964575335.1 uncultured Isosphaeraceae bacterium
CCAACTGGATGATTCCCGGCAAGATGGTCAAGGGCATGGGCGGCGCGATGGACCTTGTGGCTGGCGTGCAGAAAGTGGTGGTGATGATGGAGCACACCGCCAAGAACGGCGCGTCCAAGCTCATTCCCGAATGTACACTGCCGCTGACCGGGCGGCGATGCATCGACATGGTGATTACCGATCTGTGTGTGCTGCAGATGGATCACGATCGACGCCGCTTCCGGCTCATTGAACTGGCGCCTGATGTGACGGTGGACGAGGTAAAGAGCAAGACGACCGCAGAGATTCTGATTGCTGATGAACTGAAGCTGATCGACGTTTGATGTTGTGCGGCCGGCATCAGATCAATGCGTCGCGCTGGGCGGGCGGATTCGATGCGCTTGAGCTTGTCCGACAGCGTCGCTGCCTTCTGCCTTCTGACTACTGACGATTCAGATCGACGGTAAGCGTGATGTTCTGATCGCCAGATGCATGAGTCAGATGCACGGTGCGATTTTCAACATCAATGCTGACAACGTTCCAGTTGGTGTTCGCGACAACATCACCCTCGCCGTACGATCGCCCGTTGATAAGCGCGCGGTTGCCGCGCGATGAAGCCAGAACTGCCTGCAGCACGAACTGCGGCGCAGGCTCGAGGGAGGGCTTGGGCGGTTCGGGAGCCGGTTCGGAGCTGCGAAGCTCAAACAGCAGCGGCGTTGGCCCAAAGGACTGGGTTTGCAGCATTCGCATGTGCGCGAGGGCGGCACGCTGAGTGGGGGTGGGTTGCGGCGCGACCGGCGGCGGCTCGATGGTCGGCATCGCAACTTCGAGACTGTTTGCAGAACTGGCGGCGCTGGCTCCTACCGGTGCGCCGTCGCCCAGCAGCGAAGCGGTGAGTTTCACCAGCAAGACGGGCGCGACGAACATGCCGATCGAAAGCATGTTGCGTTTCACATCATGGCTGGACATTGCTCGCTCCTTGCAATCCGGCCAATGCGTCGGCGATTGTGAAGTGAAAAACATCAAAGCCGAACCGTGCATGGGCGCGCGATTCGTTAGGTCGCTGCAGCGGCGTCAGCGTCAGTGTCGCAGGACGAACAAACGCGTGTAGCTGCGGCACCGCCTCGACAAACCGGGCAATGCCCTCGTATTCGCCTTCGAGCACAACATCAACCCGCGTCGCTTTGTACTCGCGGTCTGTTGTTTTCTGGCTCGCCATGGTCGGCTGAATACCCTGTACGCTCAGTTGATATTGTGAGGCCAGGTCCATGATGATGCTGAACAGATGCGAGGTATCGCTGGCCAGAGCGTTCTGCGCTTCGATTTCGCGGACTCGGCTGCGGATTTCACCGACGCGCGCCGCAGCGAGTTCAATGGTCTGCTGACTGATCGGCGTTGGTTTCGCAGCATGCTCAGCAATGGTTTGTTCCAGCACCGCCAGCTCACGCATGCGGGGCTGCACGAACATGAGCCACGCTCCGATGCATAGAGCCGCAGCGATCACGCCTTTGGCGATGAAGTCTCGATCAAGCGGAACACTCATGGCGCTGCGTCTCCGGCAGTCGTCGCGGCCAGCGCGTCGTTGGGCATCAGCGCAGGCACAGCGATGGTGGTGAAACGCGCTTCGAACGTCTGTGAGGTGGTTGTATCACGCCCGCCAGCCTGGACGTTCGTCAACGTGACATTTTCAAACAGGGGGCTAGTGCGAAGCTGATCGATGAACGCTTCCAGCGGCGCATTGCTGCGCTGCTCGCGGCCTGCGCGGGCCAGCCCGGATACGGTGCCCGTGACTTCGCCGCGATCAAAGCTGAAGGCCATGTGCATGAAGCGAATCGAATCCGGCGTCAGGCGGCTGAGTTCCTGCATGGCAGCGCGAATGCTGGCCTGAGCGCCAAGCTCACGGGCGATCGCAGCATCGAGCTTGTTCATCGCATCGACCGCTGCAAAAAGCCGCTCGCCGGTGGTGTGAAGCGTTTGCAGGTCCTGGGCGTTGGAGGTCGCTGCTGCCGCCTGCTGACGCGCAGCAACAACGCGCGAGTGCAGACGAAAAGCGTCGAATGCGATGACCGCCAGCGCAATTGCCGCCCCCATCCAGAGCCATTGTTGCAGGCGAGTGGCCTGAAGGCGCTGCGCAATATTCCGAGGCTGCAGCCCGAGAACGGTCATCGCCTTGCGCTGCTGGATGGCGTCAGCCAGCTCGCTGCCACAACAGCCGGGCTGCTGGTAGTCATATGACCGATACGAGTCGTCGCAGGTAATGTTCAGCCGCAGCTCTTCACCAAGCACCGCAGCAAAGCCCGGAAGGCAACTGCCGGGACCGCGCAGCATCAGCGGCACCGACTGGCGTTGCTCTTCGGGAAGGCCGAAGCGAAGCGACTGTCGAAGTTCAACAATGAATCGCTGCAGAACCGGCTGCAGCAGGGGAATGACGTGAGCGCCGGACAAGCCGCGCTGCTGATCGATGACGTGATCTCGTTCCGGGAAACCCACCGTGTGCAGGATGCGGCGCGCCACGTCGGTGTCAAGCTCGATGGTTTCTGATGACGACGCCATGCGAATCGGCCGCGTCAGCGCTGTGACAAACGCATCGATGCCGATGCTGATCGGCCGCGCAAAGTGCAGCGTCCCATTGCCGGCAATCAGAAAAAACGAGCGTCGCTCGCCGATGTAGAGGTGACATTGGTTGCCTTTGCCGCTGTGCTGGATCGCATCGATGCCCAGGCCCGCCATGAGCGGTGCGTCGATCGGCGTCGCGGCGATGAACCGCAGACCCGCGCTGGCGACCATCTCCGCAATGGCGCTGACAGCTTCGTCGCTGTCTGCTGCAACAACCAGATGCGTCTGCGGCGAAGCGCTGTTTCGATCGCGGCCCAGCACCATCGCTTCACATACCGCCATGTCGAGCGGACAGGTCAGCATCTCCGCGCAGCCGAGCACCGCCGCTTCGCAGGCTTCGCTTGTGGATCGAAGCGGCACGTCGGCGTAATCGGCAACGTCGGTGGGGCTGCAGTACAGCACGAAAGCATGCGCGCCGCCGGCGCCAAGAGCCTCAACCGCGGCGCGTATGTCGCTGGCGGCCTCGCGAACCGCATCGCACCATGTAGCGGCATCGTGGCCAACCGAGACTGCAAGTCGACGGCTCCCAACAACGCGGCTGCCGTGACACAGCAGCACGTCGATGCGATCGGCAAGTAAACCGATGACAATCGCCTTGGATCTCACAATTCTGGTCTGCCTCCTGTCACGGTAAGGTCGGCGCATTTGCTGCTGAACTTGACGGGAAGTTCCGCTACCGGATGCGTCACTGAGTTATCCGGACACAGAGCAGGCGGCATCCAAGACATGCGGCAATGGTCTGCTGTAAGATGCAAGCCGCATCATTCACAACAGAAAAACGAAAGGACAGCAATGCCCAAGGCGATCGTGCTCGGTGCAGGAATGGTGGGCTCGGTGATGGCAGCAGACCTGGCTGCGGAGGGTGAATTCGAGGTGACGCTTGCGGATGCCCGCCCCGATGCCCTTGCATCTGCTGCAGCACGTGCAGCCAGCAGCGGCGACAGCGTGCAAACGCTTCAAGCCGATCTGTCCGATCCTGCGCAGGTCAAGCGCATCGTTGAGCCATTTGACATCGTGCTGGGCGCGCTGGCGAGCACAATCGGTTTCCCGACGCTTCGCGCCGTCATCGAAGCGGGCAAGAACTTTTGTGATATCTGCTTCATGCCTGAAGACGCATGGACGCTCGACGAACTTGCAAAGCAGAACAATGTCACAGCAATTGTTGATTGCGGCGTTGCGCCGGGCATGAGTAACATGCTTGCTGGGTACAGTGTTGCGCAACTGGATCGCTGCGAGCGCATTGAAATCTATGTTGGCGGATTGCCTCGCGAGCGGCGTTGGCCGTTTCAGTACAAGGCGGGATTCTCGCCATACGACGTGATCGAAGAATACACCCGGCCGTCTCGAATGGTCGAACATGGCGAGATCGTCATCAAGGAAGCACTGAGCGAGCCGGAACTGATTGACTTTGCCGGCATCGGTACGCTCGAAGCGTTCAACACCGACGGCCTGCGCAGCCTGACGCACTTCCTGAATGTTCCTTTCATGAAGGAAAAGACGCTGCGCTATCCCGGCCATATCGAACTGATGCGCGTGTTCCGCGAGACAGGGTTATTCAGTCACGAACCAATTCAGGTAAACGGCGTGACAGTGCGGCCGATTGACGTGATCAGTGCGCTGATGTTTCCTCAATGGACGTATGAACCGGGTGAGGAGGATTTGACGGTCATGCGCGTGATCGCAGAGGGCATGCGGGGCGGTCAGCGCACCCGGTACACGTGGGACCTGCTGGAATATTACGATCACCAAATGCAGGCTACCAGCATGTCGCGCACGACAGCGTTTCCCTGCACGATCATGGCTCGCATGGTTGCACGCGGTGAGTATCGCCGCCCGGGCGTCATCACGCCGGAACTTGTTGGCCAGGAGCCGGGGATTGTTGAACGCGTGCTGCAGGAACACGAAAAGCGCGGCGTGCGCTATGTGACAAAAATCGAATCCGTGGGCAATTGATGCGCGAGGCGGATTCCATCCGCACGATGCGATGTCATGGATTTTGAAAAACGTGCTGAAAGGCAATCTGACATGATTCTGGTTGCTGGCGCTGTTTCACGCAACGCATGCATCCATGCAGGCCTCGCAATCTTCAATCATCATGTTTGTTCATCGCTCGGCTCGCATTGCGCTGAGATCAAGCGACGGCTTGCCGTCCAGCAGACATTCGCTCACCAGCTTGCCCGTTACAGGGCCGTAGGTGAATCCGTACTTGGCGTGACCGGCAGCGATGAAGATGTTCCTTGCCCGCGGCGCCCAGTCGATGACGGGCAATCCGTCGGCTGTGCATGGCCGCAGCCCGCACCAGCTTGAGAGGATGCGCGTATCTTCAATGCCGTTGAGATACTGCTTCGCTCCCGTGCTGAGCATGTCCACGCGTTTTTGCACCAGCCGGTGATTGATTCCCGACAGCTCAACGGTTCCCGCCAGTCGCAGCCCGCCGTTCATTGGCGTTACCGCAACGAAGTTCTCATTGCACACGCAGGCAATCTGCGGACAGGGCTGAGGCGCGGTGAGGTTGACGTGATAGCCCTTGCCCGCCTGCATCGGCACTTTCACGCCGATCTTCTGTGCCAATTCCGTCGTCCACACGCCAGCCGCCAGCACGAGCGCATCGGCGTGGAAGACGCGGCCGTCGGCGGTGCGCACTGCCTTGAAGGCTCCGTCATCAAGCACGATGTCGGCCACCTCCGCGTGCGTGTGAATCTCAGCGCCCATGGCTCGGACACGATCGGCCAGTTGCAGAACGAACTTGCCCGGACTGGCGAAGCGGCTTTCGGTGTAATGCGCTGCGCCAACGACTTCTTTTCGAAATGCCGGATCACGCCGACGAAGCTCATCGCCGCTGATGATCTGTACGTCAAAACCATACTGGCGCAGCAGATCGGCTTCGAGCATGCCGTGATTCATGCCCTCGCTGGTGCGAAACACATCCAGCCAGCCGGTGCGGTGGTATTCGCAGTCGATCTTTTCGTCATCAACAATTTGATCCCAGCACTGCTTGGCCGCCCAGCCATGGTCAGCGAGAATCTGCATGCATTTCTTGAAATGCTCCGGCGTACACGCCTGTCGGAAGTTCCACATCCACCGAATGAACTGCCAGTCAAACCGCAGCGGCACATACAGTGGACTGCCTTTGTCGAGCATCCATTTGATGGTTTTCCACACCAGGCCCGGGCGCGGCAGGGGGGGATGGCCTAACGCGATAATGCCCGCGTTGCCTTTGGATGCGCCTTCTTCAAGGGATCCGCGTTCAAGTATAGTGACGCGCTGGCCGCGTTTGGTGAGGTAGTAAGCCGCGCATACGCCGATCACGCCGGCGCCGATCACGATGACAGATGAGGGTTTCAAGGTTGTTCCAAACTCCAGAGATCCGGTTCACCACGCGGCCAGCCACTGCAAGACAGCGCCAGTCATCGCCGATCTGAGCAGAGGCTCCGATGATCGCTCTGCGCTGGCACGAACACGGCTGCAACGCAGTGGTGCGGCCATCGAGCAATCGCCACAAGACCCTTGCCGCAACTGACCGGTGGCTGCAATTGTATCGCCGAGAATCTCCGGCTATGTTTCGCAGCGGATGCTGTTTCATTGGAGCGTGACGATTGTGCTGCCGCAGTTCGGCAACCACGTGGAGAGCGGTCATCATGACGTGACCGGCCCGGTGATGGTGCGATGTCGTTTTCGCTCCCAGCAAGCCATCCGGTCAAAGGAGTGACGCATGTCGTATCGGTTGGGCATCATTGGCGCGGGGGGAATTGCAGCGGTTCACGCTGAGGCAGCCAGTCACAATGGCATTGCGATCGCCGGCTTTTGCGATGTGGATAAAGGCAAAGCCCAGCGGCTGGCGGCGAAGTATCCCGGCGCTCGTGCAACGACCTCGGTTGAAGAACTGCTGAATGATGAGCGTTTAGACGCTGTGGTCGTCGCGACGCCGAATTATCTGCACAAGAGCTTCGCGCTGGCTGTGCTGCAGGCGGGCAAGGACCTGCTGCTGGAAAAGCCGATGGCGATGAACGTGGCTGAGTGCGATGAGATACTCAATGCGGCGCAGCAGTCGGCGCAGATTGTGCAGATCAACTTCGTCACGCGGCAGTCGCCGGCAGCGCGGGCTGCATTTGACCTGATCCAGGCAGGGCGGCTGGGCAGGATTTACTACATCAAGGCGGTCAACTGCCGCAGACGCGGCATTCCGGGGTTGGGACGATGGTTCACCACAAAGGCGCAATCAGGCGGCGGGGTGCTGATCGACCTTGGCGTACACCTGATTGACCTCGTCCTGCACCTCACCGGTCGCCCGCGCGTCCGCAGCGTTTCAGGGGCGTGTGCGTGTCACTTCGGCCATCCGATCGAATCGTATTTGTTTACCGAAATGTGGGCCGGTCCGCCTGATGCGAAGGGCGTTTGTGATGTTGAAGACACAGCGACAGCGATGATTCGCTTTGAGGATGGCATGGTGTTTGAGCTTCACACTGCCTGGGCTGCAAACCTGCCCGAGGCGTCGCTGCCCAACGGCGTGCTGGTGCTGGGCGACAAGGGCGGATGTTACTTTGACCCGTGGGGCAGGCGCGTGACGCTGGCGACCGAGCAGGATGGTTACCTTGTCGACGTGATGCCGCAGCTGCCTTCGGGGGATCCGTGGCCGATGGCGTGGAGGCGACAGCATGAACTCTTTGCAGAGTCGGTGCTCACGCGCACGCCGCCGGTATCGACCGCCGAGCACGGCCGCGAGGTGCAGCTTGTGCTCGATGCGCTGTACCAGTCGAGCGAGGAGGGCAGGGAGATTGTGGTTGGCGAATGAGGCTTCACCATCGGCAGGCAGATGATCGATGCCCATTGTGCAGTCGTTCATAGTTCGATTAGGTGCGTGCGATTCGCTGCGCAGAATCTCGCCTGCGTTTGCTTAACTTACAGGTTGGTTAAAAAAACAGGCCCGGCGACGTTGCCGGGCCTGATGTGTTGCTGTCAGCGCATGTGGCGTTTTGTGATCAGCCCTGCTGCTTGGCCTGCTCTTCGTATTCTTTGAGCGTCTGCTTCAGGTATTCAGCCATCTGCTCAGGCGCGAGTTCAACAGCCTTTTTCTGCAGCCGAATGGCTTCTTTGAGATCGCCCTTCTCAAAGTACACGCGTGCGACGGTGTCGATGATGGACGCATCCTGTTCCTGGGTCAGTTCGTTGGCTCGCTTGGCGAGTTTCATTGCAAAATCGAGGTTGCGCGTCTCGATGCCAGGCTCATCCACAACGAACCACGCCATCGCGTTGAGCAGCATCGGATTGTCCCATTCATCCTTGGCGAGTTCCTCGCCGAACGCATAGCCCTCATCCGGCCGATTCATTGCGCTCAGGAGGAGTTCAAACTTCTGCATGCGGGGGCGCAGTGCGTTTTGGCTTTTTTCGATCTGCTTGTCCAGAAGCGCCAGCACGCGATCCCAGTCTTCCGCCTCCATTGCGGCGCGCAACGCACGCTGCGCTCTCATTTGTTCCCGAATCGGCGCCTGCTGCTGTTCCCAGGTGGCTCGAAACGTCTCGCGATCCCATGTGTCATTGATGACGCTTTCCAGCGGCTTGTCCATGCTCATCGGGTGGCCGATCCACTCGATCTCGCCGGTTTTGCCCACAATGAATGATGTTGGAATTCCCTGCTGGCCGGCGGCGTAGAAGTAGTCCTTGTAGACCGAACCGTCGGGATCGGTGGTGAGGCGGTATTGCACCACTTCGCGCCACGGCTTGTTGAGCTGCGGATGATCCTTTTCAAGAAACTCATTGATCACGTCCAGCGACTCATCGCTCACGCCGATGATTGTCAGGCCGTAGTCCTTGTACTTCTGCTGCAACTCAGTGAGGTGAGGCATGCTGGCGCGGCACGGCGGACACCACGTGGCCCAGAACTCAACGATGTAGACCTTGCCTTCCTCGAACTCGGCAACCTTGTCACCGATGACCCAGTGTTCGATGTCAAGAGCAGGAGCCTTGTCGCCGACGGTGAAAAACTTCTCTTCGTCCTTCTCAGCCTGCGGCTGATCCTGGCCGTGCAATGCGGCAGTGGTCAACCCCAAGACCAGCAGGCTGGTGATCGCGGTGCGTTGGAACATGAATGATCTCCTTGTTTTGTACGAGTGGGCGTAAAGAGATACAGACCATCAGGCTATCAGTTTTCGGCTTCCGGTGGCGGTCTGATCTGCTGCTGAAAGCGACACGTGAGCAGTCAGGCGTTGTGCTGGAATGTCGATGGCTGGTAGTCTGGCGTGCGCGCAGTGCGCATCTGAACAAAAAGTATGTACGCCGCCAATGCGGGAGGGTTGAGGTGAATCACCCATCAGATCCGGATTGCATCATGAATGTGATGACGTCATACACCGCATGGACGCCGACGACGATGCCAAAGCCTCGCACCACATAGATTGCCCCGAAATACAGCCCTGCCAAGAAGAAAAAGATTAATCGATGCAGCGAAAGCTCACCCGTCGGGCCTTCAAGGGGGTGATACCACGTAAATGCAGCGGCGGCGACGACTACAGCAATACCTGCGCCGAGATTGTGCGATGCCTTGCCCACATCCACCAGCAGTGTGTGGATGACAGCAATCAGCATCATTCGAAACAGGAGTTCCTCATACAGTCCGGCGCCGATGCTGATGGCCACTTTTGCGCCTAACCCCTGATTCTCCAATAGGTTGGCAGGTGACGTGGAAGCAAGAAGGTTCACCGTCGGCGCTGCTTCACGAACAATGAGGCCAGCCAGCACCAGAAGCGGCATCGCAAGCGCAACGGATTCCAGCGCCATGATGCCGAGGGCGGGGTAATCAATGGTCCATCGCTGGCGGCTAAGCACATGCCAGGTCAGCAGCACTACAACCACCGCAGCGCCACCCAGATAAAAGCCGCTGGCCGGCTCAATGCCGAAGGCCGCAAAGAACTTCAGCAGCGTTTCATGGGCCCGGTTCGTCAGCACGCCGTGCTCGGACCGCAGCAGCAGAACCAGCCCGAATTCGTACGCCACCACCAGCGGGAAAAGAAAGGCAAGGATTTGCAGAGGCCGCTTGCTGACATCCAGGTAGTTTCGTTTGTCAGCCAGCGTTGGGCGATCCGGCTGGGAACGTCTTGGTTTGGACATCGCTACAAACCGGCTTTCCCAGCGGGGTGTCTACCGCGAACCCTGGCAGGCCCGTTATGAGCCTGCAGGCAAGATGTTTCTCGTGCCCTCATGCACCCCACGCCGGTTACTTAAGCGCTGGCGGCAACCTTTGCCTTCATCTCGCGCAGGCGGCGGGACAGACGGCTCTTTCGGCGTGCAGCAGTGTTGGCATGGATCGTGCCGGTGCAGGCGATCTTGTCCAGCAGGCCGCATGCCTTGCGGAACTCGGTCTCAGCCGCCTGAACGTCCTGACCCTGCAGCGCGGTGAGAAAGCTCTTGATCTGGTTCTTAATCCGACGCTTCCGCCAGAGATTGCGGGAACGCTTGACGGCGTCTTGCCGCATGCGCTTCTTGGCTGACTTAATGTTGGGCACGGGTAGGGTTCCTGTCTGAAAATCAAACGAGTCGCGTATTATCGTAGAATGTTGGAAAGAAATCAACCGCAACGTGGCTGAAGTTGAGCCTGCCCAGCTTGAGAGACCGCCCAGGGTGTGCTATCGTATATGCTTTCAGCCCCGTTTGCGGGATGAGAGTGCGAGTGTAGCTCAATTGGATAGAGCATCGGCCTACGAAGCCGGAGGTTAAAGGTTCGAGTCCTTTCACTCGCGTTGGGTTTCGTTCACTGCCACAGCCGTGAGGGGGCTGAGGCGGCGTGGGGCCGCGGCGATTGCCGTGGGTCGCCTTTTGGGGGTTTGACCCCATACAAACCCCCGCCCATTCAACAATTCCAGTCATACCCCGCCACAATATGCAGGAACTGCATACTACTGGTGGCTGTGTCGCATGGTTGCCTTCCAGTGGTGGGCGGTGACTGCCGGGTGTGCCGGTTGAACGTCACCAAGCCAGCAGGACGCTGCTCCGGAAGCAAGCCGAGGAGGGAGGGGGAAGAGCCGCAGGTGCTGCTGCCGCACTCATCTGGTGAGCCGCAGTGCGGGCGGGGGAGCTGACGCGAATGGAGGTAGAAGGAGAGAAGCAGGTACGAACGCCCTGCGGCCGCCCGCTTCGCTGATCTTCCGATTCTTCTTCTCACTTCACCGCTTGCAGCATCGGCGCACAGGCCTGCTGCGATGCCGTTGCCATCATATTGTGCTGTTACCTTTACCTTGCCAATCGTGTGCAGCGTTTGAGCGAAGCAGCATGATTAGATTCAGTACGGCTGCGCTCGCAGATTCATTAAACAGTTTGCCATCCAACAGCCCGCGACTCGCCCAGCGGCTGCAAACTCACTACTATTGCGCGATTCTCAAGGACAGATCATGCCAACTGTAGCGAAGTCTCAGACAGCCAATACCAGACGACCGACCGCCGATACGCCCGATGCTAAGACCCTCAAGCAGTGGCTCCGCGACATGCTGCTGATTCGCGAGTTCGAAGTCCGCTGCATGCAGGCGTACCAGAACAAGAAGATCGGCGGGTTTTGCCACGTGTACATCGGACAGGAAGCCGTAGCGGTAGGGTGCATCGCTGCGGCCAGGCACGAAGACCCCGTCATCACCGCCTACCGCGATCACGGCCACGCCCTGGCCCGAGGGATGGACCCCAAATACTGCATGGCGGAAATGTTCGGCCGCATCGGCGGCTGCGCCAAAGGCAAGGGCGGGTCGATGCACATGTTTGACAAGCGCAACAACATGTTCGGTGGGCACGGCATCGTCGGCGCCCAGACCCCGCTGGGGGCCGGACTGGCGTTCGCCACCAAGTACTACGATGAGGTGATCAACGGCGGCAAGTCGAGTCGGGTGACGTTGTGCTTTTTGGGCGATGGAGCGCTCAATCAGGGAGCGTTTCATGAAGCGATGAACCTGGCAGGGATCTTGGACTTGCCGGTCATCTTTGTCTGCGAGAACAACGGTTACTCCATGGGCACGGCCATCACCCGCGGCACAACGATGGGCCATGACATCACCAAGAAGGCGATCGGCTATGGCATCGAAAGCGCGACGATTGACGGCATGGACGTGCTGAGCGTCTACGAGGGCATGAAGCCGCTGATTGACCGTTGCCGCGAGACCAGCCGGCCAGCGTTTGTGGACATGCGCACCTACCGGTTCAAAGGCCACTCGATGTCCGATCCGCGCAAGTACCGCACGAAGGAAGAGGAAGCGCGGTACGAGTCGCAGGATCCCATCGACAAACTGGCAGCGTTCCTGATGGAACACCACGGCTTTTCGAAGGAAGACTACGAAGCCTTGAATCGTGAGGTGAAGGATCAGGTGCGCGAAGCGGTTGAGTGGGCTGACGCCTCGCCGCCTCCGCCGATTGAAGAACTGTACAAGGACGTGTACGTGGAGAAGTGGGGGCCGTACACGGGCACAAGCTTGCCGATGATGCTTGAAGAAAACGGCTGAACACCGCATGACAAAGCGGTGCATGGATTACGGAACGTGAACGCGAACAGCGCTGCATCTTCATTCCGCAGCGTTTGAGACTGAAAGATGACAACCACGCGTGAAATTGAATTTCGTGATGCGCTTCGTGAGGCCATGAGCGAGGAGATGCGCCGTGATCCGCGCGTCTTTCTCATGGGCGAGGAAGTCGCGGAATACAACGGTGCATACAAGGTGAGCCGGGGCATGCTTGATGAGTTCGGCCCGCGTCGCGTCATTGACACGCCGATTTCCGAATCCGGCTTTGCTGGACTGGGCATCGGCGCAGCAATGATGGGGCTGCGGCCGATCATTGAGTTCATGAGCTGGTCGTTCAGCCTTGTCGCTGCCGACCCGATTCTGAACAACGCGCCCAAGATGCTCTACATGTCGGGCGGCCAGTTCGGGTGCCCAATTGTTTTCCGCGGCAACGACGGCGCCGGCGGCCAGCTTGGCTCCACGCATTCGTGGTGCGTCGAGTCGCTGTACGCCAACGTGCCGGGATTGAAAATGGCGATTCCGTTTGATCCTTACGACGCCAAGGGGTTGCTCAAGACCGCCATTCGTGATGACGATCCGGTGTTTTTCCTGGAGTCCGAACGCTTGCTGTCGACCAGGGGACACGTGCCGGAGGAGGAGTATCTGATTCCATTCGGTCAGGCGCTGATTCGCCGCGAGGGAACCGACTGCACGATCGTCAGCTTTGGCCGGCCGCTGTATTTCTGCCTTGAAGCTGCCGATGCGCTGGCGAAGGAAGGCATCTCGTGCGAAGTGATCGACGGACGCACGATTCGGCCACTGGACATCGACACGGTTGTCCGATCGGTGCGCAAGACAAATTACTGCGTGGTCGTCGATCAGTCCTGGCCTTTTGCTTCGGTGGGTGCGGAGGTTGCGGCACAGGTGCACCGCTACTGCTTTGATGATCTGGATAACTACGTTGCGCGTGTGCACAGTGATGACGTGCCGGCTCCGTATGCGTACAACCTTGAGCAGGAAATGCTGCCCAACGCAAGGAAGATCGTCGAGGCGGTGCGCGCGGTAACGTACAATGCGTGAAGAAAGCGTCGTGTGATTTGTGTGCGATGACTGGCGATTGACGTTGTGCACCAGGCGGCCGCTTGCGAAGAAACGATTCGACCCCGGCGCCAATCGTCACCTGCCAGAGAAAGACAGCGTTCTTCGATCAATAGTCAAACGTGACGCTGTGCTCAACCGTGAGTCAGCAATCGTCAATTGCCTTTTGTCAATCTGAAATCGACCATGCCCATACCCATCACCATGCCGCGGCTTTCGGACACGATGGAGTCCGGAACCATCATCAAGTGGAACGTCAAAGAAGGTGATAAGGTTTCCGCCGGCGATGTGGTCGCCGATGTTGAAACCGACAAGGCCACAATGGAGATGGCGGTGTATGACGACGGCACCGTGGCGAAGATTGCGGTGCCCGAAGGAAAATCTGTGAGTGTCGGTACGGTCATCGCCGTACTGGCCGAGCAGGGGGAAGACCTCAAGGAGGCTGCAGCAAGCGTGGACGGCGAAGCCGCCGCTAAAGCCGCCCCGCCGAAAGCCAAGGAAACGCCCAGGGAAGAGCAGGTTCGCGCTGCGACCGGCGCGGTTATGACCGAGGTCAGTCAAGCCCAGCCCAAACCCGCAACAGCCGGAACAAGCGAGATTGCAGCCGAAGCGCGGCCGCACGACACGACTGCCGAAGCGGCCGGCAAAGCAGCTGCGCCCGATGGCGGGCGAGTGCGCGTCAGTCCCGTGGCGCGGCGTTTGGCGGAAGAACACGATATCGATTTGCGTTCGATCGAAGGCACCGGGCCGGGCGGGCGCATCATCAAGCGCGATGTGCTGAATGCGATTCAGGCTGCGGAAGAAACCGCCGCCGCTGTCCCACCCTCAGCGAGGCCGCAAGCCGCTGAAGAAGCTCGCCGCGAGGAAGCGCCGCTCGCCACGCGCGTGCCTATGGCTGCGCCGCAACAGGCGATGGCTGGCGCCATGCTGGAAGCATGCCGCGTTCAGTTGTCGAACATGCGGCAGACAATCGCGCGCAGGCTTGTTGAGTCGAAGCAGACAATCCCGCATTATCAGGTCACCTATACGTTCAATATGGATCCGCTGCTCGAACTGCGCAGCGCATTGAACGAGCAGCTCAAGCCCCAGGGCGTGAAGCTTTCGGTGAACGATTTTCTCGTGCGTGCCTGTGCGCTGGCGATACACCAGCATCCCGAATTCAACGCCAGTTGGGGCGAAGATCATCTGGAAATCCACGGTGAGGTCAATATCGGCATCGCCATTTCGCTTCCAACCGAGCGAGGCGGCGGGTTGGTCGTCGCCACCATCCGCAACGCGGATCAAAAAGGCCTGCGCACGATTTCCTACGAGAGCAAGATGCTGGCGGAGAAGGCGCGTACCCGCGGCTTGTCACTGCAGGAAATGGCCGATTCGACCTTCACCATTTCAAACCTTGGCATGTATGGCGTGGATAACTTCACCGCGATCATCAACCCGCCGAACTCAGCCATTCTCGCTGTGGGAGCAGCGGTGAAAAAGCCGGTTGTGCGCAACGATGAGTTGACGATCGGCCACGAGATGAGCGCGACGCTGTCATGCGATCACCGCATCATCGACGGCGCAATGGCGGCGGAGTATCTGCAAACGCTGCGTCAGCTCATTGAGAATCCCGCCACGCTGATGGTGTGAACGAGGTTCGGCGCCCTGCGCGTTTGTTTGTTCATCTGCTCAGAGCAGAACGCACTGCCGCCTGCTCTGCGCGGTGGATGAACCTCATGCTGCGCATCATTGAGGGCCTTGCGTTTCCAATGATTCAAGGCGGGGCGTGATTTCCTGTTCGATGTGATCAAGTGACTTGATCAGCAGGATCCCAAACAGCGTCAGCAGAACAATAAGAATTGCTGCGGTGACCCAGTGCCGCGGATGGAACCGTTTGATTGACGGCGCTGCAGCGATCAACCCCAGCACTGCTGCAATCACCACAATCGCATCGTAGCTTGCGCGTTGCCAGTACGAACCGCCCAGATGCAGCCACATGCCGAATTCATCGAAGGTCAGCGCCAGCCCGATGGCGTAGGCAATGGCTGTTGCGATCAATGTCCGGCCCGTTGGACGAACAAAAATCAGTATCGCACCAACGATCGAAAGCAGAAAGATGCCGTAGTTGAGGTGATGCACATGCGTCCCACCAAGGTGCAGGAACATATCCGGCACGCGGCGAGCCATGATGAGATACACCAAGACGCGGGAGAGTATGAAGGTGACGAGAAACACAGCCAGCACGATGCGCGCAAGATGCGCTGCGTTTGGAGGAGCCGACAAGGTCTTCATGTGCAACGCGATCATGTGACACGGCGTCTCAAGCAAAGGCCAAGCGCGCTGAACGTTTCATCGCCCCTCTGCATTGCTGCTGCGCGCCGATGATCATCGACTGCTGAGCGATTGGTCCAGACTCAGAACCCGCCGGTGCGCATGACCTTGAGACTTTGCGGGAAAGGGTAACTCGCAAAAACACCTGTCGGAGCCAGCTCCCACATGCCCAGCGAAGGATAGACGTCGCCGCGGTACCCTGCTTCGTACATGGTGCGCAGCACGCTTTCAAAGCTCGGTTCGTTGCCGTCGGGCCCGATCAGTCGATTTGACTTCGCCCCAAGAAAACTCACGCTCGCCACCGGCAGGCGGTCATATCGACTCTCGACCATTTGCGCGACCTTGCGGAAGCCGCGTTGAAGGTCTTCGAGTGTAAAGTGGTCTTTCCCCGGCGGGCGCAGCAGCGCGAGCACTTCAAGCGCGTCCATGTCATACTTCAGCACCAGCACCTCATCTTTGCTGATTGACCTCGCAAAGATGCGAGCGTGCTGGGTGATCGATGCTGCATTCCACTGGCTGGCCGGCAGCAGCGATGCAAGCTCGCCGATCATCCCGCGGCTGTTGTCGTCAAGGTTCACGCCACACACCAGCGTGCGGTACCGGCGGGCCAGCAGATCAGAAAGCAGATGCTGGCCCCACTGAATGCGGATGCGATCTCGTTCAGCGTTTGCCTGGCGCGGATCGCCTGCGGGCAGGAGGATGACACGATCAGCACGCTGATCGGCTTCCAGCAGCAGGTCGCCTTCTTCATCGTACAAACGCGGTAATTGATGCTGAGCCTGTTGCGGGGACGATGCGACGTGCGCCACGACAAATCCTCCTTATGTGCGGTTTGCCCCAGTATACGGCCTGTGCCCCAACCCGCACTTAGCATCTGACCGGGGAATGATGCAGGCTCAAACGTGCTAATTCTGACCAGCGAGCCGGCGCACCGTCATCATGAAGCTGCGCTTCATGTTCGTGTGCATGGCGTATACCGCCAGGCTGTAGCCCACTGCGGTAATCAGCGAGCCGACGATCAGGCTCACCCGTCCGGCCGCCACGCCGCCCTGCAGTGCGCTGGGAATGGTGTCAGCGGGATATATCAGAGCGAACATTACATTGATCGGGCTGAATGTTGCGATCACGCCGCCCACAACGCTCAGATTGTGGCCGGTCGCCACTCCGCACAGGCTCAACACGCCCGCTACCGTCAGCACCACAAAGACTGCTGCAATCACCGAGCCAATGGTTCCTCGACTGCGGATGGACCAGTGCAGGCCGACCATCACGCAGAACGCCACGAACGTCGCTAGAACCAGCGGCAGCACGATCGCGCCTTCAGGCAGCACAATCGGCATCGGCGGGAAGTTGCCCGCTTCGAGCGGATTGGGATACGACACGAGTACGCCGCCTTTCCCCAGGCCATTGGTGCCGATGTAAATCGCCAGCAGCGCCATGGTAGCTACCGGCACAGCGATCATCGGCAGCAGGTATTGAATCAGGCCCCGCAGTTTGCCCGCAAGGTATGGGCCAGGCTGAATCGGCGTGGTAAGGATGATGTCCAGACCGCCATCCTCGCGCTCGCGGCTGACCGCTGTTGCGCTCATGTTCAATGCAGCCAACGCGATAATCACAATTTCCGCCGACACGACCGCCGCCACCGCCAGTTGCAGTTCCGATGCGGTCATCATGCCGGTGTGAAACAGCGTGATAAGCGTAATCGCCACCGCCACGCCGGAGGCGACGAATCCCCATCGCCCCAGCATGGCGGGCAACGTCTTGCCCCGCGCGGTCGCCTCGCGCCAGGCGATCGGATTGTTGCCCACCGGTCGGGGCGGACGCTCGGTCGCGCCCTTGGCCGCCAGGCCGAACATGCGGCGATACCACGGCGCCGTGCCGACCTTGGCCCCGATGACCCGAAGCCGCAGCGCTGAAAATGCCGACAACCCCACGCTGATGCCCACGCACAGCCAGCAGAACGTGGCGATCGGTTGCGTGAACCACGCAGTGGTCAGCCACGTCGATTCCAGATATTCAATCGGATCACCCGGCACGTAAGTGTTGGACTTCAGCAGCACCTCCAGCGCCAGAAACGGGTTCAGCGGCGTCATGATGGTGGTGTAAAACGCCTGGGTGCCCACCGCGACGGGGTATTTGTCACGCAGCCACAGGTCGATGGCATACGTGATGAACAGGTACATGATCACGCTGATATAGAAGATGAACACCGCCCGCCGGCCGGCTGTTCTCGTGACGCTCAGCGTCACCGCAATCGCCGCCACCAGCAGCGCGCTGCACGCTGCAATCGCATAGCTGGCGAAGATCGAATGACCCGGCACGCCGCCGAAGTATTGCGTTATTGCAAAAAGCGGCAGGCTGGAAAACAGCAGCGCGAGCACGAAAAACAGCCGCCCGAACAGGTTGCCCAGCACGATCTGCAGGTTGTTCAGCGGCGTGGTGAGCAGAATGTCCCACGTCTGCGGGTTGGCTTCCTGCGCAATCGCACCGGCCATGAACACCGGCGTAAGCACGCAGATCAGCCCCACCTGGAGATAGCTGACCCACTCGAACATCGTCGCGCCGCTGCTGGCGAGATTCCGCAACGACACCGAGCCTGCGCCGCCGCCTTGCTCGGCGATCAGCACAAAGAGCAGCACCAGCATCGTCAGCCCCAGATAGCCGGAGCGAATAAACAGATGGCGTGTCCGCCTCGACCCGCCCTGCACCAGCCGCATGCAGATTGGATTGGTCGGCAACAGCCGCAGCAGCCAATTGAGAAACACTGGCATGGCGAAAGATCGTACTGCAACACGGCGAAGGGGCAACCGCCGTGGTCCTAAAACTCACCCACTTGACAGCCAAGTGGCAGAATCAGAATAATAGAGGCTGACCATTGACCCCGGAAGAGCCAGCGATGCGTGTGCTCGCTGATTCTCCGTTTTTATCCTTGCGGCCAGCCCTCAACGACACGGGCTCGACCGTTCTCACCGGCACGCTTCTCGAAAGCCGGCAACAGCCGAGGCTTTTGAAACAACAAACCCGACTGTTGATATATTGAACCTACGGATCAGAACAGGGACCGAAGTGCGACGTCTTTTTTCGCAAGCCAGAACCACGAATCACCCGCCATTTGGCGAGGCGCGGCATGGCGCGCTTTTCATGTTGGGGATGTTTCCTCCGCTCGGATAGCGATTTCGGTCCACAATCCGCACGTGTCGTTGAATCCGGCGTCGCCGGCGCATCTGTGTGTGCGCCCGTCGCCAGGGTGGCCGCCAACCCAGTTTGGGGGTTGCCGTGCTATTTGTTTTTGGACTTGAAATCTCACCAATGCATGGCGGCGTCGCGGTTCTCGTGACATTTGTCCTCGGCGCGCTGCTCGGCTGGGTGTGGTTCGGGCTGATTCCCGGCCGAACGCTCCGCCGCGCACGCGAAGAAGCCGAGCAGATCATCCATGCCGCCCGAGTCGAAGGCGAGGCCGCTCGCCAGAGCATCGAACTTGAAGCCGAGAAAAAGGCCCGAGAGCGCCGCGAGATCCTCGATCAGGAAATCGCCGACGCACTGGCTGATCTGAAAAAAGACCAGCAGCGGCTGGCCAAACGCGAAGACACGCTCGACAAGAAGCTGGAAAGCCTCACCGAGCGTGAGAAATCGCTCGACCGGCGTGACAGCCAGCTCAAGAAGCTCGAAGATGAGCTCGCTGCGATGCGCGTAGAGCTTGAGCAGGCCCGCGCGATGGTCAAGAAGCGGCTGCAGGAAATTTCGGGCTTAACCGAGCAGCAGGCTCGCGAAATCTTCCTGGAAGAAGTCCGCCGCGAAAGCACGCATGAAGCCAATGTGCTCAAGCAGCAGATCATGGAAGAAGCAGAGGTGGAAGCCCGCACCCGCAGCCGCGAAATCACCCTGCAGGCCATCCAGCGCTTCGCTGCCGAGCACGTGGCCGATTCCACCGTTCGCGCGGTCAAGATTCCTTCCGACGACATGAAAGGCCGCATCATCGGCCGCGAAGGCCGCAACATTCGCGCTCTTGAGCGTGCCACCGGCGTTGACATTCTCGTTGACGACACGCCCGGTGTGATCGCGGTCTCCTGCTTCGATCCCATCCGCCGCGCGATCGCCGGCGAGGCTTTGCAGAGGCTCGTCGCCGATGGCCGCGTACATCCAACGCGGGTTGAAGAAGTGGTTGAATCCACTCGCAAGGATTTCGCAGAACGCATCATCAAAGCCGGCAACGATGCGGTGGTGGAGGCCAATATCCGCGGCCTGCACCCCAAGATCA
>CAZNPU010000040.1:0-15832 GCA_964575335.1 uncultured Isosphaeraceae bacterium
ATGCCCGCAATGGCGTCGCCGCGCACGAACTTGCTGGCGCCGTCCATCGCGCCGTAGAAATCTGCTTCGCGCATGATTCCTTCACGGCGCGCTCGTGCGGTGGCCTCGTCAATCAACCCCGAGGAAAGATCAGCGTCGATTGCCATCTGCTTGCCGGGCATTGCATCGAGCGTGAACCTTGCCGCCACTTCGCTCATGCGCGTGGCGCCTTTGGTAATGACGACAAACTGCACGACGACGAGAATGATGAAGATAATCGCGCCGACGACGATCGAATCGCCTGCGACAAACCCGCCGAAGGCGTGAATGACGTGACCTGCAACCAGTTCCGCCTCGGTCGGCGTGTCGGCGTCGGCGGAGAGAATCAGACGCGTGGACGCGACGTTGAGTACCAGGCGAAACAGCGTCGTGGCCAGCAGTAGTGCGGGAAACACGCTGAAGTCAAGCGGCCGGCTCATGTAAATGGTCGTCAGCAGAATGATCGCTGCAAGCGAAATGTTCGCCGCTAGCAGCACGTCCATCACCGCCGGCGGAAGCGGCACGACCAGGACCACGATCAGCGCCAGAAATGACAGCGGCACCAGCAAATGCCGATTCGCCGCTATCAACTGAAATACAGCCGGCACACCAGGTTGGGTCAGCCTCTTTGCCATGACTCAATACATCACGCAACGCGCTGCATCGCGCATGTGCCCTTCGCTTTCACGCTCAATTTTTCTGTTCTGACTTTCATCTGCTTTGCTTTTCTGCCTGCATGCTGCTTCACCGATGCGCTTACGCGGCATTCACCGACTTGCCGCTGAGCCGGTACACGTAGGCAAGGATTTCCGCCACGGCTTTGTAAAATTCCGGTGGAATTTCCTGATTGACCGCCACTTCCTTGTAAAGCGCCCGCGCCAGCGGTTTGCGCTCGATGATGGGAATCTTGTGCTGTATGGCGATGTGCCGAATGCGCAGCGCAAGATAATCAGCGCCCTTGGCCACAACCTTCGGCGCGTGCATTGAGTTCGGATCGTATTGAATCGCAACCGAAATGTGTTCGGGGTTGGTCACGACGACATCGGCTTTCGGCACAGCTGCGCTGATGCGCTGACTGGCGATCTCCCGCTGCATGCGCATTCGCCTGCGTTTGACTTCAGGATCGCCTTCGGACTGCTTCATCTCTTCCTTGACCTGCTGTTTGGTCATCTTCAAATCCTGATTGTGCTTCCACCTCTGGTACAGGTAGTCCAGCACGCCCAGAAACAGCAGAATCGCCAGCACCCGAAGCGCCAGATTGAACATCATCCAGCCGACTTCGTGCAGCGCCTGCAGCGGCGCAAGGTACGGCAGGATGAGAATCTGGTCCTTGTCCTGCGCAATGGTCAATACCGCCACGACAACGACAATGGCGACCTTGCCAGTGTCCATGCCCGACTTGACCAGGCCCGAGAGCCCGAAGATGCGCTTGAAGCCTTTGAGCGGATTGAGCTTGTTCAGATTCGGCTGCACCGCTTTGCTGGATAACAGCCAGCCGACCTGCGTAAACTGCGAAAGAAACGCCGCTGCCCATGCAATCAGCAGCACCGGCGCAGCCACCCGCACCGCAGAAGCTACAAGAAAACGAATGTGTTCCCACGCATCGCCTGGTTTCAGCGGATTGCCCAGCATGCTATAGCTCAGAGCGTTATTCAGCAGTTGGACGCCCTGGTTGAACATCGACATCGTTGCGGCCCACAGCGCCAGCGTCACCACCAGCAACATCAGCGCACCAGAAAGGTCCTGGCTCTTGGCCACGTTGCCTTCCTCGCGCGCTTCCATGCGCCGCTTCGGCGTTGCTTCTTCAGTTCGTTCGCCGAGATCTTCCGCCATGCCATGCGTTCTTCATCAAAGGTGACAGACAATTCATCAGTTCAACCAGCCATCGATTCAGCAGCAGGCTCCTGCCATGCCGCGGTTTCGATCCATTCGAACAGAGCGTGAAACATTTCGATCATGCCGTCGATCATCACATCGTGCATGATGACCAGCCCAACCACGATGATGAACATTCCCACGAGAATGCGAACCGGAAAGCCCAGGCTGAGAATGTTCAGTTGCGGAACGGTCTTGGCGAGAAAGCCCATCGCGACGGTTTCGAGGTAAATAATCGCCAACACCGGAGCCGCCACGCGCATCGCCAGTTCGAACGACGCCTGCAGCACGCCCGTGACAAGCGCGAGCATGTTGAAGTCGGTCGTCACCCCACCCAGCGGCACGTACTCGAAGCTGTGAAGCACCGCCAGCACCATCAACTCGTGCCCGCCAATGATCAGAAAACTCGCCACCGCAAGAAAAAACAGCATCTGACCGATGACGTCCGCCTCGTCGTCGATCGCGGGGTTGTACAGCTGCGCAAATCCAAGCCCCATCTGCTGGCCGATCATCAACCCGCCGGTCTGCATGGCGAGCATCGGCAGGCTGGCCACATACCCGATCACCAGCCCGATCACCAGTTCCAACGTCACCAGCGGCACCAGCGTCCACAACTCCCACCTCATGCCGGCGCCGACATAATGCTGCGACGACAGCAGCGGATATATCGCAAACCCAAGCAGGAAGGAAAAAAACACCTTCACCCGCATGGGAATCACCGCCGAACCGAACACCGGACCATACAGCATCAATCCGCCAATGCGAAAAATCACCAGCAACGCCAGCGGCACATGATGAAGTATGGTCTCCAGATCGGACATTCTGCATACGTTGCAAGGGCAGGTAATAAAAAGGCAAAGCCAATCCTGCCCGGCTCAAACTCACTGCAAACTGAACATGCTACTGGCGAAATCGGCAATGCGTATCGTGATCCAGCTCAGCAGCACAACCGACACGATGATCATCACCACAATCTTGGGCACAAACACCAGCGTCTGCTCCTGGATTTGCGTCACAGCCTGAAACAAGCTGATGATCAAACCAATCAACAGACCAGCGCCAAGAATCGGCAGCGCCACGATAAGCGCTTCCAACAATGCAGCACGCACAGCTTCAACAGCATCCAGTTCCATTTATGCGCCTCACGTGACAGCTTCACATTCACAAACAACAATCAGCGGAAAAACTCAATCAACTCGATCCATCAGATAGTGCCAAAACGCCACAAAAACCGAACCAAACCCACTTATGTTCCTCCGCTCAAAACAGTCATCGCCATCCGCACCACCGGCTCCGGCTGCACGACACTGGTCATGAGCGAACCCACCACCAGCTGCCAGCCGTCAACTAATACAAACATCAGCAGCTTGAACGGTAGCGAGATCAGAACAGGCGGCAGCATCAGCATGCCCATCGAAATCAGCATACTGGCGATCACCATGTCAATCACCAGAAACGGCAGGTAGATGCGAAACCCGATCAGAAACGCCACTTTCAGCTCGCTGAGAATGTATGCCGGCACCAGCGTGAGCATGTCCACATCAGCGCGCGTGAGCTTCTCAGGATCCGACGTGTCGATCCCGCGATAATTGAGCATCATGTACACGCCCGACCAGTTACCGCTGGATTCGATCTGCGCAAACATAAAGTCGCGCAGCGGCTGCTTGGCGCGATCCCACGCCACTTGATAATCCTGCTGCTCCCCGCGCACATACGGCCCGATGCCTTCGCGATACATCCGCTCCGCAGTCGGCGCCATGACAACAAACGTAACAAACAAGCTCAACCCCACGATCACCTGACTCGGCGGAAGTCCCTGTGTGCCGAGCGCCTGCCGCAGGAGGCCAAGCACAATCAGCAGCCGGGTAAAGCATGTGCATAAAATAAGAATCGCCGGCGCAAGGCTCAGAACCGTCAGCAGCAGCAGGATGTTCAGCGCGCTGCTCAGTCCCCCTTCCATGCCCGGCACTACCTTTGCCGCATCTTCCAGCACCGCAATCGGATTGATCTCGCTCAGTTCCGAAGGATCAATCGACTGCGCGCCAGCAACGCGCGCCAGCAACAACGCCCCCGCTGCGAGCACAACCAACGTGCGCCAGCTCGCCCCCGTCATCATCGCACCGCCCTCCGGCCCAGCAGACTGCCAAGCCCGCGCCCCTGGCTGCGCGTCAGGTCAACCACTTCGGTTTCCACATCAGCAAGCGGATTGTGGCGGCGCCGCGGGCGGCCAAGCAGGCGATCATGCTCAGCCTGAAACTCTTCAAGCGCTGCGCGGAACTTCGCTGCGTTGCGCTCGCTTGATCCCGCTTCCATCCTCGCCAGCAATGCTGCAACTTCATCGGGGGCGGTCATCTCGGTCAATGCCGTCATGGTCGACCCGCTGTGATGCAGCAGCACGATGCGCCGGGCGAGTTTGAGAAGGATGAGTTCTTGCCCGCGAGCAACCGGATACCGCGCAAGAATCTCAACAACGCCGGACGGTCGAGCTCCACCCGGCAAGACTCCGCCAGCTCTGCGAAGAAACGTGCGGGCCAGCAGCAGCAATCCGACGACAATCGCCAGCGCGCCCAGGACGCGTGTGAACTCGTTTCGCCGCGGATCGAATCGCGAGAATGTCCCCGCTGCATCCTGCGTTGAATCACTTGCAGCGCCGACATTGAAAAGACCAGTGTCTTTCCCCAGCGGCTTGCTTTCGCTGATCGACGACTGCGCTGGCGATGCCGGTCTGTCGGCTGCCGCTTTACCTTGCGCGTTCTGCGTGCCGGTTGTGTCGGCAGCAGGCTCATTATGTCGCGCAGCTTCGTGCGATGCTGAAGCTACCAACGGTTTGTCATCTGTCGGCGGATCGAACGTCGTGCCCAATATCGGTTGCCGCGACGGCGTCGATGACTCAGGCAGCAACACCGCTGGTCGGTGCTCACTGAGTTCTACCGCGCCATTGGCTGCAACATCCTGCCGCGCGTGCGCCAGAGGCGTCGTCAGCGCACAAGCTCCCCATATCGCTGCAACAAGAAACGCATACACCAGCGTTCGGTGCGTCATGTCGCCAATCCTTGGCTCTTGCCGCCGAATCCTCCGGCGGGCTCCCATCCGGGAGCAGGTGTGCACAGGTCACGCCCGACCAGATCGTCAATCAGTCATCCGGGCCGACCTGATGAATAATCTCACTCACGCGCACGCAGAAGTTCTCGTTCAACACAAGCACCTCGCCACGCGCCACGTGCCGATCGTTCACGTAGATATCCACTGGATCGCCTGCAGCCTTGTCCAGTTCAACAACGGAGTTGGTGTTCAGCCGCAATACGTCTTCAACGTACATGCGCGTTCGCCCCAGCTCGATCTTGACGTGCAACGTCACGTCATCGAGCAGGTTCAGGCCGACAGGCGCGATGTTTCCGTCCTCGCCGTTTTCAAAATCAGGTAGGTCGAACGAAAGCGATGGCTCGCCATTGCCGCCGCTCGCCTCAGCCGACAGCTCCCGCGCCGCCTGCGCAGCATTTTCAAGGGCCTCAGCAGCCATCTGCTCGGGCGTCAGATCCTGACCCGCATCCTGCGACTCGTGATCATCAGTGTTGTTGGGAAGTTCTTCAGCCATCCATGGCTCCAATCATCGCTGCCGGTTCACTCCAAACCGTCGTGTTGTGCGCCGATTGCCAATCCATAACCATCGGCTCACTCATGCGATTTGGTTGAAGAGTGGCGTATAACGTGATGCTTGTCAACTGTCGATGCGGAATCCGGCCCCCATCACGATCACCACTTTGACAACAATCGGCTCGCTGCGTTCGCGGTCCTGGCCGAAGCGATCATCCAGCAACGCGTAAACTTTGCGCGTCAGGTTCTCCAGACGAGGCTCCTGAAAGTGCTGGGGATCGGCGGTGCGCCAAATGGCGGTGATGTCGGCTTTGATCTCGTTCTGAAACTGCTCGATCTCCGCCTTGACGCGCTCCAGATGCCGCTGCTTCACCTGCAGGTAGATTTCGGTCGGATAGATATAGCTCACGCCGGACTTGTTGTTGGGCAGCTTGGCTTCAAGCACCAGCGTCTCGACGATTTTTTCGTTCTCAGTGTCAACGCTGACCGCCGGGTCATCCAGCGCGCTTACCGTCGATGCCCCGCCGCCGAAAAACTTGAACGCGCCCACGATCGCCACTGCTTCCAGCACCAGGACAATCAGCACCACGAGCGGTGTCTTCATACCTGATTTTTTCGTGGGCTTTTCCGCTGCGGGAGTCACTTCGGGCATATGGCACCATCCGCGTTCAAGGTTTCTCAGCAGCCGCTGTACCGCGGGCGCACCGCCAGCAGTCAGCCAGGCTGCCATGCGGTCATCGGGCAGTTATGGGCCAGACTTGAGCCAAACCGTTCAAGTTGATGCCAGGAGATGCCGCCAATAACGCTACGGCGTCAGCACCGGAAGCGCCGCCGGCCGAACCTCTATATGCAACTGAAACGGCGCAGGATTGCTGGCAAGTTCATTCACGCTGCGATCAGGAGCCGTCGCCGCTGCAGCTGCACCATTGCCGCAATCATGTTCGAGCGCCGGCAGCAGCGGATCGGGCAGTCCCGGCGGGTCGCCGTCCAGTTGATAGCGCTGCGGCGTGTCACATGTGATCGAAACGCACCGGCCTCGCTCATAAATCAGGCGACGATGATCCAGATGACGCCGGCGTCTGCATCGAATGGCCCACGCAATAAGCTCCAGCCGAGAACGGGCCGGGAAAAACACCACATCGAGCAGGCCATCATCCATGCTTGCATGACCTGCAGGGTCCAGACGCCAGCCGTATTGCCGACAGTTGCCGACCACCACAAAGCCGCTCTGGCCTTGGTCGATCCGCTTGCCATCCACCGAGATCTGCAGCGGCGCCGGTCGCCACCGCCATATGCGAGCGAGGATCGGCCGCAGATATGACAGATGCGTAATCGCGCCGCGACGCCGGCGGGCCAGTTCGTGCACGACATCGGCGTCAAACCCGACGGAAGCCATAAGCAGAAACGTGCGCTGATTGGCCTGGCCAAGATCCACGCGGCGAACCTCATGCCGCTCAAGTGCCTTCAGCAGCGTATCCGTGGAGCGGTCCATCCCGAACTCACGGGCAAAAAGATTCTCCGTCCCGTGAGGCAGGTGATACAGCGGCGTCTGGGTTCGCGCCGCCGATGCCGCCGCCATGCGAACCGCACCATCACCGCCGACAACCACCAGCGCGTCGGCCTGATGCAGGCAATCGTCAAGCCATTCATGCGGCGGCTGCAGACGCATGGGCGTCAGCGCCACCTCATGATGACGGCGCTGCAGAGCCTCCGCGGCGGCCTTGCCCGCCTCGGCAGCCTGCCCCGCGCCTGAAATCGGATTGAAAAGGATGACCACTTTCAACGATCACGCTCCGATCCTGATATCGGGTCTGCGGAGGCAAAAAGAAGATTCGCACGCTGCACGTGCCTTTCTGGCTGGCTTACACGGCCTGCTTGCTCCACGGCGGCTGCATTGAGCAAGCGAGCCGGTCAACGTACCATCTAGCCATGTTCTACACGACAAGCCCGATCGGCAAGCAGAACAACCGCACGCGAGGCCTGACATGCTCGCCTCTTGCTGCGCTGCCCTTCCTGCTCTTGAGCAGCATGATGCTGCTGGTCGCCATGACATCACCAGCAGCTCATGGCCAGCAGGAGTTTACGCTTTCAGAAGAAGACGCCTGGCTGGCGGAACGCGCGATCGACCCCGCCACCCCCGAAGGGCAACTGGCCGAAATAAGACGCCTGCTGGCCGCCGGCGATGCGTCAAGAGCTGAAATTCTTGCATCGCAATGGATTGAAGAACACCCGCGTCATCCGTTGATGCCGCAGGCGTATCTTCTTCGAGGCGATGCGCTGCTGGCGCAGGGAGAAGAGTACAAGGCGCTGTTTGATTACGAGTATCTCGCGCGCATGTACCCCGGCAGCGATGTGTTCGTCACCGCCCTGCAGCGCGAACTGGATATCGCCAAGGCGTATGCAGCCGGCCTGCGGCGAAAGCTCTGGGGTTTTCGTTTTGTCAGTGCGGAGGATGAAGCAGAAGAACTGTTCATCCGTATTCAGGAGCGTCTGCCGGGCAGCCGGCTTGCTGAAGAAGCAGGGATGGAGTTGGCTGATTTCTATTTCACGCGCCGCCGGATGCAACTTGCTGCGGAAGCCTACACCCTGTTCATTGAAAACTATCCTCGGTCGCAGCAGCTCAACAAGGCCCGTCGCCGGCAGATCTATGCCTATCTGGCGGAATTCAAAGGCCCGGAATTTGATGCGCGGGGCCTGTATGAAGCGAGAGAGCGACTGCGCGACCTGCGGGTAAAGCGACCGGCCGAAGCTGAGCAACTCGGCGCTGATGCGCTGCTGACGCGCATCGATGAATCCGACGCCATGAAGATGCTGGAAACCGCCCGGTGGTATCTGCGGGTCAACGATCCGATTGCTGCCGAATTGACCATCAGGCGCCTGGTAACCAAGTACGCGAGATCAGTTGCTGCTGCAGAAGCATTGCGAATGATTCCCGACATCATGCCTCGCCTGCCGGAGCGCATTCGGCAGCAGGCTCCGGACTATGACGCCATGCGGGCTGGCCTGTTGGGCCTTGCTGTCCCCGCTGATGAAACTCACGCGGACGCTGCAGACGGCTCGCACCACGTCGATCACACTGCGTCAGCTGGAACATCTCAATCTCAAACTCAAGCCGCGCAGGAGTCTCTCCAATGAGGTGCGTTTTCCTGCTTGTTGTTGTGCTGGCGCTTTCAGTTGGCTTCGCCGGCTGCGCGAGCGATCCGACGCAGGGATATTCAACAGCGTCGGTGTTTCCCACGTCGGTATCAACTGTTGCAGTGCCGATCTTTGAGAATCGAAGCTTCGTTCGTGATGTTGAATTCGAGCTGACAGACGCTCTGATCAAGGAAATTGAAAGCCGCACGCCATATAAAGTGGTCCCGGCAAGTCGCGCGGATACGATTCTTTCCGGACAGATCCGTCGCGTTGAATTGGACCAGCTTTCCAAGTCGCCGCTGACCGGTTTGAGTGAAGAGGTGATCGTCAGCGTGACGATCGACTTCCAGTGGAAGGATCAGCGAACCGGCAGGACGCTCGTGGAACGCGGATCGTTCACTGGGCACGGCTTGTTTGTGCCGTCACGCCCGTCGAGTGAACCGATTGAACTCGGTGAATTCGCGGCTGTCCAGCAGTTGGCCCGCGATATTGTCGCGGAAATGCGATCGCAGTGGTAAGTGACAAACAACAAAAACAAGCAACACGAGCAACAATTACGAGAACCCAAGGAAGGATGGGATGAGTCATCGCAAACCGCGCTGTGTGCGAGGGAATGCGAATAATCATGCCCCACACGGCCGTTTGACTCTTTTCTTTGCCTTTCTGAACTCAGATCTTCACCGATCTTCCCGATTTTTACCGCATGGCGTACGACCCGAAAAACCCGCAACAGAAGCAGCCCTCCACGCCCGAGTCTGATCGCGAAAGCAGCCAGCACACGGAGGACAAAAACACCAAGGGCCCTCAGGCGCCTCCGCCGATGCGCATGCGCGGCCTGATGACCTGGGTGGTTGTCCTCGCCGGTCTCATTATGCTGTTTGTGGTGCTTAACAGCTCGCGCAGCGGCCAGGAGATTGAACGCTGGAGCCAGTTCGCCGCCTACATCGACCCCCAGGCCGGCAAGATCAAGGACAATCTGGTCATCATCGAGGACAACCGGCTGGTTGCCACCGTGAAGCCCGGTGAAGTCGGCTTCGGCAACAGCGAACAGGGCACGATGATCTGGTTCTCCATCGATCACGCCAATCGCGACTGGTACCTCAACGAACTCAAAGCCATGGGTGTGGATCACCGCGCCAAAACCGGCACGAGCATCTGGATGCAGTTGCTGGTGACGCTTGCGCCGTTCATCCTCGTCATCGCACTCATCTGGTTCTTTATCGCGCGATCCATGCGCTCCGCCGGCGCCGGACCAGGCGGCATGCTCGGCAGCTTCGGCAAATCCAAACACCGCATCTCCTCCAAGGACACCGTCAACGTCACCTTCAACGATGTGGCTGGCGTTGACGAAGCCAAAGAGGAAGTCGCCGAGATTGTTGAGTTCCTGAAGAACCCCAAGAAGTTCCAGCGGCTCGGCGGACGCATCCCGCGCGGCGTGCTGCTGGTCGGCTCCCCCGGCTGCGGCAAAACGCTGCTGGCTAAAGCCATTGCCGGCGAAGCCGATGTGCCGTTCTTCTCCATCTCCGGCTCCGACTTTGTCGAAATGTTCGTGGGCGTCGGTGCCTCACGGGTGCGAGATCTCTTCAAACAGGCCAAAGAGAATTCGCCGTGCATTATCTTCCTGGATGAAATCGACGCCGTGGGTCGCAAGCGCGGCGGCGGGTTCACCACCGGTGGACACGACGAGCGCGAGCAGACCCTCAACGCCATCCTTGTTGAGATGGACGGCTTCGAGGCCAACGACCAGGTCATCGTCATCGCCGCCACCAACCGCGCCGATGTCCTCGATCCCGCGCTCACGCGTCCAGGCCGCTTCGACCGGCAGGTTCACGTGCCCCTGCCCGATCTCGTCGGCCGCCGGCAGATCCTCGAAGTCCACGCCCGCAAGGTCAAGCTCGCCCCCGATGCCGACCTCGAACGCCTGGCTCGCGGCACGCCCATGTTCTCCGGCGCCGATCTTGCCGCACTCATCAACGAGGCTGCCATCCTCGCCACCATGGCGGGCAAGGATTTCGTCGAGCAGGTCGATCTCGAAGAAGCCCGCGACAAAATCCGCTTCGGCCGGGCGCGGAAGTCCCGCAAGATCGAAGAGCAGGAGCGCATCGCCACCGCGTATCACGAGGCCGGCCATGCCGTCGTTCAGTCACTGCTCGAAGACGCCGACCCTGTTCACAAGGTCACCATCATCCCTCGCGGACAGGCCATGGGCGCAACCTTCAGCCTGCCCGAAAAAGACCGCTACGGCTTCGGCCAGAAGTATCTCTCCGCCATGATGCGCGTGCTCTGCGGCGGCCGCATTGCTGAGCAGCGAAAGACCGGCGACGTCTCTTCCGGTGCAGCGATGGACATTCAGATGGTCACCAAGTACGCCCGACACATGATCCTCGAATGGGGCATGTCCGAGCGTCTCGGCTTCGTCAACTACGCAGGCACCGACACGCGCGACATTTTCATTCCTGAAAAGGAATACTCCGAAGCCACCGCGCGCATCATCGATGAAGAGATTCGTCGCCTGATCGATGAAGCCTACGCTGACGCGCAGCGACTGATCGATCAGAACTGGGACAAGGTCGTCGCGATCGCTGAGGCTTTGCTGAAGTACGAAACGCTTCAGAGCGAAGACATCAAGCGTCTCATGCGTGGCGAGCGGATGGACAAGCCCACGGTAAGCGAACTGCTGGAAGCCGCAGCGCAATCCGGCCGCACGAAATCCGCTGCGCCGGAAAACAACCGCCCCGCGCCCCAGCCCCGTCCTGACGAGGACGCAGGAGGCATGCTGCCGAGCCCGGCGTAATACGATCACGCTGCGAGTCGCGAGCCGGCACGTCCTCGTGCCGGCGTTTTCTTTCATGCCGGCGTCACGTCCCCAAAAACGTGCGTCCTTCCGGCACGAGGACGTGCCGGCTCGCAGCATCTTTTTTCGCTACATTATTACTTACTGCATTACTGCGCATCATAAACAAGTTCGTGGAGGGTGCAGCGACATGCATGAGCATCAGCATGAGCAGCAGCGTCCATCAGCTCCAGCTCCGCAGCAGGTTCTGCATCCGTTCCTCACCACGTGGCACATTACGTGGGGCACGTTTGCAACTCGTCTGCACGGCGGCGTCCGGCCGACCGTTGATCGCAATCACAACCAGCCAGGCAAAGATTTCATCTGGCGCGATCCGGAGCGTGAACGGCGCGAGCGTGAGAGAGCCAAGTCGCCGCCGGTGATTCTGACGGCTGAGCAATGCACGTTCATCGAATCGATCATGCCCGAAATCTGTCGCCGCGGCGGATGGACGTTTCGCACCTGCGCTGCTCCATTGCCTCCCCCGCGGGGCCATGATGGCGATCATGTTCATGTCCTGCTCGATGCACTGCCGGAAGCTGAACCGAAGGTCATCCGCGAGCTTCTTAAGCGCTGGCTCACGCAGGAACTGAACAAGCGCTTCCCTGCAGAATCATGCAGCGAGCCGATACACTGTGAGCCGACAAGCGAGCCGGCACGTCCACGTGCCGGATGTCCCGCACGGGGACGTGCGGGCTCGGAAACTGCCGCACGGGGACGTGCGGGCTCGCAGGATGCGCATGCAGCGACTACGCGTAGCAGACGCTGGTGGGCTGTAGGCGGCTCGACAAAGCCCGTCAAACAGTTCAAATATCTGAACAACGTATTCAACTATATCAATCGCCAGCGCGCCACGCCCCCGTAACCTGCAGCTGGCGCACTTCTGAGAGTTTGATTTCGATGCATGCGGAGCGATCGATGCCGCCTTTGAGGTTCAACCACGAAGGGTACAGATCGAGCGTCGCAAGATTCGGCATTTGCAAGAATGCCATAAGCACAACATGTCACGGCTTTGCAGCCGATGCAAGTCTCGACTATGGATTGCCTCAGCCTGCGCTTGGCTGCATCCATGATGCGAGCTTGGCTGCGAACGCTGCGCCGTCGCAGTCGGGAACCATGCGACGCGGCAATGCCAACAGATTGTCATCCAATCTGACCTCGCGCGGCTGGGTTGTGCATGCTGCAGCAAATCCCGCTTCATGCGCTGCGAGCAGCGTCGATTCACTGACATCTTCATCAGAGCCGTAGGGGTATGCGAACGTCGGTATCGCCCGGCCAAGCGTTGCCTCCAGCCACACTTTGCTGTCGACCATTTCGCGCAGCTGTTCGTGCGGTTTGAGTCGGGCTAGGCACGGATGCATCACGGTGTGCGCGCCGATGTCGATCAGCCCGCCGGCGGCGAGTTCGCGCAGGCCTTCAGTCGACAAACATGAATGCGTTGCCCGGCCGGCACGACTGGCGCGTCGCGTCATCTGCTGCAGTTGATCCAGCGCATCTTCGCGCGCACGAGGATGCGCGAATTTCAGCATCTGCCATGCTTCGTAAAACGCCCGCTGCCGCGGCGTCGGTTCGCCGTTATGCCACACGCGCCACGTGCTGCTGGATAATAACCGGCGCATGCGACGCAGGATCGGTTCATTCAAGTGCCAGGTTGCGCAACGGCCTTCGACTTCAAGCGTCAGGCGTTCAGGCAATCGCCACGTGTGCAGGAAGATTCGATCAAGTTCATCCCACCACGGCTCACGTCCGGAATCGATGTAGCCGGTCGCGACAAACACCGTTGCAGGAACGCCAAACCGCTCCAGGATTGGCTTGGCTTCGCGAAGGTTGTCCGTATAGCCATCGTCGAATGTCACGACCACCGCCCGCGGCGGCACGTTGCCGGCCTGCATCGCACTGACCAGTTCCATCAGCCGCATCGGCACAGCGTGGGCCTTGATTACAGCCATGTGTTCAGCAAAGTTGCGTGGCGAGACGCGAAGACCGAACGGGTCGCTTCGCAGCCGCGCGATCGAGTGATACATCAGGATCACCGGCTGCGAGGCGCTTTGCCCTCCCGTCCATTGCGGAACCGTCCAGAATTGCATTGGTGTGCGAAATCGCATGGCGCCGGATTCTAACCGCACATTGTGGCGGTGATTCGCGCCTTACCCGGCTCTGCGCAATTTCAGGCCCACCTTGAGGTACGCAACCTGACGATGCAGCACGACCTGCCGCCGCCTGCAGTTTCCCACAATTCCCCAACGATCAGTCTCAAGAAAAATG
The DNA here is from genome assembly GCA_964575335.1 of uncultured Isosphaeraceae bacterium. Taxonomy (GTDB): domain Bacteria; phylum Planctomycetota; class Phycisphaerae; order Phycisphaerales; family SM1A02; genus CAZNPU01. Next base: position 13,721 of record CAZNPU010000040.1, read on the forward strand.
AGATGGATGCGCTTGTCGGAAGCCTCCAGGCAGGAGGCGAATCGGGCCAAAACATAGACAGGTCAAGCGAGCAAAACGAACGAAACCCACTGCTGTCACATCATCGGACGGCAAGGTGGGTTTCGCTTCTCTCTTCCCCCGCCCACCGCAAGTATGCGATGGACCTTACACGCGACGACGACGCGGTCGGCCCGTCATCCCGGCAATTCCCAGCAGGGCCAGCACGCCGGGCGCAGGAATAAGCGTGCCATGCATCTGGAAATTGTCCACCCACGTGAAGCCCACATTGTCAATGACAGCGTCGTCCAGGACAAGCCGAAGCGTGACTTGCGCAGCATTGGTCAGCGCGGCGACAGAACTGAAGTCAATTGTGATCCGCTGCCACGCCTGGTTTACATTGACCGTGGCCGAGGCGGCTTCGGTGAAGTTCACGCCGTCAAGACTCCACTGCCATCTGTGCGATTTCCAGGACAGCGGGGTGCCCATCGTGGCGTAGCTCACGGTGAGATCCTTCATGTCGGCCATGGAAATGTCGAAGTCGACCATCCGGCTTGTGCCGAAGAACGCCCCCAGGACGACGGCCTGAGTGCCCTCGTAGCCGGGCAGCGCATTGAGGTTTGTCCCCAGCCCCTGAACTTCGATCGGCCCTCCCTCCGGGTACCAACGGATGCTTCCGCTGCCGACGTCAGCAGGCGTCGGATTCGGCGGGACGGACAAGCCCGGATAGTTGTTGAAGTGCCAGTAGGCGATAAGCTCAGCACTGGCCGTTTCTGCCCCGGTGCCGATGACCGCCGTCGAAACGACAAGACCGGCAATCATGGCGCGATTTGTCTTACTTTTCATTATTCCCATGGCACTTTCTCCTAAACACGTTGCCAAACAGTATTATGCGGATATTTTTGTCCGCTTAATCGCCCAAGTTAAAAGTGTGTTATCTGCATGTCAAGTTTTTTCTGCTATGTTTTGCCAACATGTAGTGCCGCTGAGCCGGGCGGCTCCAACCCGATGTGCTGCAGCATGACGCCTCGCCACCCGGTTACACTCGCCACATATGCCCCAAACTGATGGCCGCCTCAGACGAATAGGTAAAATCTGACAGACATAAGAAAAGTCTGATACGACAGACGAATGGGTGCACCTAACAGCCATACTCGACACGCTGCGGCCTGCTGCAGCACTTTCGCACGAGCAGATGGCGATTCACTCGTCCCCGCCACGGTGGAGAAGCGGTCGGCACAAGCAGCCCGTCGTCTTTGAGCATCGCTTGAGGCGGCGATGGCCAGCGCACATTACATCGAAGTGCGCCACCGCATCACCATTACTTATAACTTTTATAAGATATAAAAACTGAATCGATGGGGATTACGCAAGAACTAAGCCCTAACGCAATCACCACACATCCCGCATTCCCCTGCCAGTGTAATGTTCATCTCCCGGTTTCCGGGCCGGCTTTCGAGTCAGTTCGCTGCATGACTGCATAGAAAAATTCCTGCGGCTTGCCCCAGGGCGTGATGTGCGTGTGGCTCAGCGATCGGGCAAGCGCAAAACCATCAGCAAATGCAACAGCGATTTTCGCTTCGTCATATCGTTCAACCGGCAGGCCGCTGCATTGCTCCGGCCCGTTGGTGCCGAATGCCCCAAGCACCAGATGCCCGCCGGGCACAACGCTTTTCGCTGCAAGCGCAGCATACCTGAGGCGATCGTCATGCGCAGTCAGAAAATGAAATGCTGCGCGGTCATGCCACAGATCGAACTCCCCCAGATCATGAAGGCTCGTCACGTCAGCGACAACCCAGCGAATGCGCTCAGCGAGATGTCCCGCACGGATTCTCGCGCGATCGATGGCAGCGGATGAGATGTCGACAACGGTGACATCAAACCCCTGCTGTGCCAGTTGGCCAGCCAGCGCAGATGTCCCTCCGCCGATATCAACAACGCGGCCGCCGTGCGGCAGGCAGCAGCGCACAAGATCAATCGACGGCACCGGCTCGTCCTGAAACCAGCTCGTCTCCCGATCAGCCTTGTGCTCGTATACGCTCTGCCAGTGCGCTGCGCGACTGCTGCTTTGTTCGTGCTCCATGAAAACCCTCAAATGACAATTTTCCCGCAGCG
>CAZNPU010000041.1:0-15165 GCA_964575335.1 uncultured Isosphaeraceae bacterium
GGAAAGCGGGTGACCGGACTTGAACCGGCGACATTCACGTTGGCAACGTGACGCTCTACCACTGAGCTACACCCGCGTGGCAAGCCATGTAGGATAGCATACTCGATGGCTTTGGCAAGGCCCCGGACGGGCGGAACGGTAGTTTTCCGTAGCCGAATTCACCCGGGCCGGCCCCTTCAGGGCCAAGCGAGTATGCTTGCGGCTCAGCCAATTCTATGCCTGTTGGCCCGAATTGGCTTTCAGCCAGTCAACAGGACAATAATGATAGCCGCCGCCATGGCCGGCGTCCCGCCGCAACGTGCTGTAAACCCTTATGCCCTACGACGTAACCAAATTCGAAAGCACCCCGAACCCCAACGCCGTCAAGTGCTGGCTGGATCGCCCCATAAGCGACCGCCCGCGCAGCTTTCTGAACGCCCAGATGGCGGCTGAGGACCCCATTGTCTCAGCCTTGTTCGAGCAGGCCGGCGTGACCAACGTGCTGCTGAACGGGATCTGGCTGACCGTCAACAAGCCCCCCGAGGCTGACTGGGCCAGCGTGAAGGCAAAGGTCAGGCGTGTGCTGAAGGAAGTGCCGTGAGCGGGGCAAAGCAGCGTCGGGGCAGCTCAGCGAAGCGTTCAGCTTTGCCAAAGGTGGGAGAATCAGTCAAGCGCTACCGCCTGATGGTTCTCACGTTGACGCGGTGGTTTCAGCGCAATGCAAGGCCATTGCCCTGGCGACACAATCGGACCGCCTACACCGCGCTGGTTTCTGAAGCGATGCTGCAGCAGACGCAGATTGCCCGCGTGGTCGAGCGGTATCCCGAGTTCATGCAGCGGTTTCCCACAATCGAATCGCTTGCCGCGGCCGATGAACAGGCCGTGCTGGCGATGTGGCAGGGGCTTGGCTATTACCGGCGGGCCCGAAACCTCCACGCAGCAGCCCGCATGATTGTGGCGGAGCACGGCGGGCAGATACCGTCAGATATCAAACAGTTGCAGCAACTGCCGGGCGTGGGGCGGTATACCGCTGGCGCGATCGCGTCGATCGTGTTCAACAAACACGAGCCGATTGTGGATGGCAACGTTCAGCGGGTTTTGGCGAGGTGGTATGCCCGGCGGGGCGTGCGGCAAAGCGGCGATTTGCCCAGCTGGAGTTGGCGCACCGCTGAAAAACTGGTCAGGCTCGCACCAGATCCGAGCGCGTTCAACGAAGGGTTGATGGAGCTTGGCTCAACCATCTGCACGCCGAGGTCGCCGCAGTGTCATTCGTGCCCGCTTGCGCAGCACTGCCTCGCCAGACGTCATGGCGCGCAGGATCGCATTCCAGCAGCAGGCGCCGCGGTCGCTCGCCGAACGGTGCATCATCACGCGGTCGTGATCACCAGACGCGCCTGGGCGGAAATGCTTCTTGAGCAGCGCAGCGAGGGCGGCATGTGGGCGGGCATGTGGCAGGTGCCGACTGTTGAATGTGATCATCCCTTGACAGTGAAAGCGTTGCATGACGCCTTACTGATTCCGGTGACGAATCTGAGAAAAGCTGGCGAGTTCATGCACAATACGACGCACCGCGCCATCACCTTCCATGTGTATGCAGCATCCACCCGCGTTCGAAAGGGCTGCTGGTTTGAGGTTGATGCGCTGCACAAGCTGCCGATCAGCAGCGCCCAGCGCAAGGTCATCAACATGGCGCGTGCCGCATTGCAGATTGCTTACTGAAGAAGATGCAAAAGCCAGCAGTGATCGGACGCACATAGAAAGCCGGAAGATACAGCAGAGCTATCAAACGCTCGCTTTGGCGACTGACTGCGGTGCCACGATGATGCGCTGATGCGTTACGCCGATGCGGGCTTGATCTGCCCGGCGCGCGGCACAGATTCAGTCGGCGGCTCAGCGGGTCGTGACGCGGTGGGATAATTGATTCGACCGTGATAAATCGCAAGCACGCGACTGATGATGGCGTCTTCGATCAGCGCCAGTTCGCGGAACGTCAGTTCGCACTGATCGAACTGGCCGTCCTGCAATCGCTTGGCTGAGAGTTTTCGCACCAGGTTCTCGATGCGGCTGGGGTTGGGTTCAGCCATGGCGCGCGTGGCTGATTCCACTGCGTCGGCAAGCATGAGAATGGCTGCTTCTTTCGTGCGCGGTTTGGGGCCGGGGTAGCGATACTCCACATCACGCACTTCGCCTTGCGCGGTCGATTCGGCTTTGACCTTCGCAGCATGATAGAAGTACTCCACAAGCGTCGTGCCGTGGTGCGATTCGATGAAGTGCTGCAGCTGTCGAGGCAGCCCATATTCACGCGCGAGCTCAACGCCGTTTTTGACGTGGCCGATGATGACAAGCAGGCTCATTGCGGGGCTGAGCTTGTCGTGTTTGTTCAACCCGCCGGCCTGGTTTTCAACAAAGTATTCGGGCTTGTTAATTTTGCCAATGTCGTGATACAACGCGCCGACGTACACAAGCAGGCTATCAGCTCCAATGGCCTCGGCGGCTGCTTCGGCAATGTTGGCAACCTGCAGCGAGTGGTTGTAAGTGCCGGGGGCGCGTTGCTGCAGTTGGCGCAACAGCGGCCGCTTGGGATCGCGAAGCTCCGCCAGCGTCATGCCCGTTGTGATATCAAAAAGCCGCTCGATGCTGGGCAGGATGCCGAGTACGAGAAAGCTCACGCCATAGCTCGTTGAGATGGCTGCAACGGCCAGCGTCAAGATGTCGCGGAACGCGCCTGGCACGCCGGGCACTTCGTACAGTCCAAGCAGAATCGTGCCTGCGCCGAGCACCGCAGCGGTGCCGGTGGCGGCACGAATCAGACTGTTGCGATGTCGCACTTCCCGCAGTTGCGCGATCATTGCGCCGCAGCCGGCCATCAGCAGAATAAAAAATCCGATGCTCTGCTCCAAGGCAAGCGTCACAAGCATGCATTGAATGCCGCTGAGCAGAAGCGCCAGACGCTGGTCATATGCCACCAGAACGATGATGGCGACAAACAGCGTCGGTCCGATGGCGGCTGGGTACAGAAAAATCGGAGCGTAGGCGGTGACCAGCGATGATGTCGCCAGCATGATGCCCATCAGCAGGCATATCGCGCCCAATCGAAGCGGATTGCGCACAATGCGCGGATAGGCGATCATCGTGAAGCTGCCGAGGAACAACGTGATGACCGCCACCAGGCCGATGAGGCCGAGCCGCGGTTGCCATCGCTCTGTCCTCGAGGCAAGCTCATGATACTTTGCCGCTTCCGTACGCACCTCAGCGTACTGCTCGGAAGATAGCACATCGCCGCGTCGGTACAGGATTTCTCCGCGCTGGTGCTGCACCATGACCGGTTCGATGGCTTCGGCCGCCAGACGTGCTCGCCGCGTGGTTTCATCCTCGACGTACAGCAAGGTTGGCTGAGGATCCCATTGCAATCGCGCTACCGCCACCGGCACAAGCTGCGGTGGGAAGCCGGCTCGCACTGCAAGTTCTTCAAGCCGCGATTCCGGCGGCGCGCCCGTTTCACTGCGCATCTCGATGGCGTCTGCGCGAATCGGCTGCTGCAATTCGCCACCGGGAAGCAGCAGCCCTTTGTTGAGCGTCGTTGCGAATCGCTGGTACTCAGCGCTGCGTATCAGCGGGCTGCGCATGAGCTGTTCATGCACAAGCCGCCTGACCCAGCGTGTCCACTCCGGCGTCGGTTCGCCGTTGACAGCCGCTTCCTGCAGTGCCCTGAGCGTCTGGTCGGTCAGGTTGAATTCGTTGCGCAGTTCGAAGCTGATTTCATCAAGCGATGTCTTGCCCGCAACAGCCTTGGGAAGACCCAGAAGCGACGCTTCAAGCCTGCTGAGATACGACTCATTCAAGCGATAGATGCGCGGCGAAGATTTCGCAGCTTCATCCCGCTTAATCTTGGTTTGCTCTTCATCTTCAACCTGATAATCGATCCGCTTGAGGCGCGTTTCGATCATCACCTGGCCATCGCGCACCTTCACCTGCTCACGCGTCCAGACGACCACCACGCTCACCAGCAGCAGAAAGCTGGCGAGGATGAGCGTGGCGTTCATGACCTCGGGCTTCTGCAGCACGGCTTTGATGTTGAACGTTGGTCGGGGCAGCGTGCGCCGGATTTCCTCGCGGCGCTTTGCCGATGTGGCCGCGGTGGGTTTAGACCTGCTTACTTTGGCCATAATGAGAATCCGCTCTCCTGGTTGCCTGAGCCTCCAAGCTCAAGCCGCTCCGTCCCGATCGGAAAGCCCGGAACGCCATCCGTCGGCGTCGGCCCAGCAAGGCCGTGCATCCAATCCTTGAACGCCGCGGAATGAACATCCTGAACGATATCGACCAATAGCCAACGGGCAAAGAGCCTTCGTGCTAGGATATCGGACATCTACCGGCTGACTGACGTTGTGCGGCCTGCATATTTTCATGCGCAAATGCTTGCAACAAAGAGAATTACGATCATAGGCAGCCAGGCGCTCGCATTGGTGAAGCTGCCGGTAATTCGGGCGGTGCCCGCTGCTGAAAAATCCGATTCGCAGGGCGTTGGCCGATATGGCCGCACACTCTTGCTGGCGCTGACGGGGGGGCTGGTGATGGCTGGAGGACTGCTGAGCCTGGTTTCGTGCAAGGCCGAACCGTTCGCAGCGTCAACACGCAGCGTCGTCACCCCGGACGATGACCGATATGTGCGCGTGCTCGACAAAGAACAGCAAAAACAGATCAAGGCAGCGTTTGCGGATCTTGCTGCGGGTCACGACCCGGTCAGCACGCCCATGCCGGCTGCTGCGGGCATGCGCTGGTCGGATGTTCCCTTGGCGGTGTTCTACGCCTGCGATGAAGTTGAAATGGCTATCACACGAACCACCGAGCACGATTGGGGTTACCAGTTCGACCTGCTCAGTATCGAAAACTGGCCCGGACGCTTGGTGATGCAGCGAACAGATGATGAGCGGGTGTACGAGGCCCACGCAACCATCGGTCGCTTTGGCGACAAAACTGAGCGAGCGGCGATGCTCCTGGAAGCTATCGAAAAGAAGATGCGCGCCTTCGGCCGCAAACCCCGGATCGACGAATGACGTTTGGCACTGTGTTGTGCAGCTGAGTGCCTGCAGGCGGAAGGCAGAAGAACACTGATTGACTGCTGCTACTGCTTTGTGAGCAGCATGTCTCGCGCAAGCAATGCTGCCCCCAGCAGCCCGGCATCCTCGTACAGTTCGGTTTTGAGCAGGCTGGCTTTGCGGCAGCGCTTGGGAAACACATGAGCCTGGAAGCTGGCGCGAATGCGCTTGAGATACGGTGCGCCAAGCGCTTCGGTCACACCGCCGCCGAGGATCACCGTATCCAGCGAAAGCACGGTGATCCAGTTGGCGATCGCAATGCCCAGCAAGTCCGCCGCTTCATCGACGACCTGCACCGCAAGTTTGTCACCTTTGCGGTAGGCCTCGGCCAGTTCTTTTGAACTGGTGGTTTTGCCTGAACCTTTTTGAAGAAGTGATTTTGGAAACTTCGGCAACAACAGGCGAATGGTTCGCAACATGCCGGTGCGGCTGCAGAAATCTTCAACGGTGGTGCGGCCCTTTGTGCCGTGGGGAAAAAGAACGGTCTGTCCAATTTCGCCAGCGGTGAAAAAGTCGCCATAGTAAAGCCGCTCGCTGATCACCAGTCCGCCGCCCACGCCGGTGCCGACCCATACGCCCAGCACGTCGCCGCCGCGGCGCGTTCCTTTCTTCGGCCGATTGGCGCCCAGCACATGCTCGCCCCAGATCGCGCCGTTGACGTCGTTGTCAACGCACACGCGGCATCCGAGCTTCTTTTCCAGCAGCGTGCGCAGCGGAACGTTTTTCCATTTCAGGTTCGGCGCTTCCAGCACGGTACCGCTGGGAATGTCAATCGCGCCCGGCGCCACGATGCCCACAGCATCAATCTGTTTCAATGAAACGCCAGCGTTCTCGCATGCTGCCTGAACGCCAGAGACAATTCTCCCGATCACGGCGCTTCGGCCTTCTGCTGCACGGGTCTTCAGACCAACGCGGCCAACAAGCTCATTGTGCTGATTCACCACGCCGACCTGCATGTGCGTCCCGCCAAGATCGATGCCGACGACAAGTGGTGATGATGACGATGATGAACGCGGCGATTTGCTCATGGGTTCAATCAATATGGGTTCAGCTGATCGCTTGCATATGCGCTTCATTGACTGAAGCGCTGCTCATTGGCCTTCAATAGCCAGCGCCGGACGATTGAGGTGAAAGCCGGTTGCGCGCTCGAACATCCGGGCGATTCGGAACATGAGTGGTTCGTGCATGTACTGACATTGAAGTTGAATGCCGATCGGCAGTGTTGTACCGTCAGCTTCAGCATAACCTGCGGGCAGTGCGATGCCACAAATGCCTGCAATGCTGGTGTTGACGGTGTAGATGTCGTTGAGATACGTCGCCAACGGATCGGGCATTGCGCCAAGGAGAAACGGCGGAGTTGGAGTAACGGGGCCGAGCAATGCATGGCATTGCTTGAATGCAGCGTCGAATTCGTTCTTGATCAATCGGCGAACCTGCTGGGCGCGTTTGTAATACGCATCGTAGTGCCCAGCGCTGAGAACATATGTGCCCAGCATGATTCGACGCTGCACTTCAGGGCCAAAGCCTTCGGACCGGCTTCGCGCATAAAGATCAAACAGACTCTCGTCCGGCTTCAATTCGGCGCGGCGGCCATACCGAATGCCGTCGAATCGCGCGAGGTTGCTCGACGCCTCCGCCGGCACAATCACGTAATAGGTCGCCACGCCGTAGTCCGTCAGCGGCAGATCAATATCGATGATCGTCGCGCCAAGTTCCTTGAAGACCTCCACAGCCTGCTTCAGCGCCGCATTGACTGCAGGATGATTGTGCTCGTTTTCGTACTGTCGCGGTACGCCGATGCGCAGGTCGGTTACGGGGGTTTCCAATTCGCGCAGATAGTCCGGCACTGGTTCGGCGCTGCTTGTTGAATCACGGCGATCAAGACCGGCAATTGCGCCAAGTATCGCCGCTGCATCGCGCACGTTCTGTGCCATAGGGCCAATCTGATCAAAACTGGAGCCGAACGCGACCAGGCCATATCGGCTGACGCGGCCGTATGACGGCTTGACACCCACCACCCCGCAGAACGCTGCAGGCTGGCGAATCGATCCGCCCGTATCAGAACCAAGTGCAATGGGGCACATATTCGCCGCCACAGCAGCAGCGCTTCCGCCGGATGATCCGCCCGGCACGCGCTTGAGATCCCACGGGTTCAGCGTTGGCCCGAACGCGCAAGTCTCAGTGGAGGAGCCCATCGCGAACTCGTCGCAGTTGGTCTTGCCGATGATGATCGCCCCCGCGTGAAGCAGGCGCTCCACAACCGTTGCGGAAAATGGGCTTTGATAGTGCTCCAGCATGCGCGAGCCGCAGGCTGTGGAGCCGAACGTGGTGACGATGTTGTCTTTGATCGCCACCGGCACTCCGGTGAGCGGACCGGGAGGCGTGCCGCCGGCGATCTGTGCGTCAAGCGCCTGCGCAGTCTCGATCGCCTGATCGGCATAGACCTCGCGAAAAGCGTTCAGATGACGGTCAACCCGCTCAATACGGTCCAGGTATCTGCGCACGACCTCAACGGCGCTGATGCTGCGCTGGCCAACGGCGTTGGTGAGATCGAAGATGGAATCAAAACGCTGCATGTCGTCGAAGGGATGCGAAGCGGCGCATGTCTATGCCGCTGCGATGCGAACTGCCTGAGTTACCCGTTTCCGTCGGTGTCCAATACCTTCGGCACAGCCAGGTATCGTCCTTCTGTTGCCGGCGCGATGCGCATCAGGTGTTCCACAGGCATTGGATCTGCGACCTCATCAACTTCCAGCCGGTTGGTGATGTCAACCGGATGAGCCATTGGCTCAACGCCAGTCACATCCAGCTCGTTCAGCATCGAGATGTAACCCAGCACGGCTGCCAGTTGCGTTCGATACTGCTCGAGTTGTTCATCTGTCGGTTGCAGGTGGGCCAGTTTGGCCACGCGACGAACCTCCTGCATGGACAGGAGTTCATCGTGTCTGGGTGGCGTGTCGGTGCTCATGGCGGGAAAGGATAGCACCCCATCGTCAGGCGTACATATGTGAAGCGGGGCAGGGGTCGGATGGTCCGGAGCCGAGGCGCTTTTCTGCACTCGATTCCATATGACTCTTCGCCTACTGTATATGCCTTACGCAACGCCCGCGAATCAGCAGCTACTCATGGCGTCAGAACGAAACGCAGAACGGAACGTTGTTGTCTCGATCATCTTTCGAGCGCTCGTCTGCAGCGCGGTTTTGGCCATTGCGGTGGGGGTGTTCGCGTGGCTGGCTTACAGCCGGCCCAGACCTCAGCAAACATCCATGGCAGACGCCTCGCCGCGCGTGGTGGTCATGAAGGCCCAGCCCGTGCCGGTGCAGCGTCAATGGGAAGGCTTCGGCACCGCCCAGGCCTTCGAAGCCGCGGATGTGCCGTCTCGCGTCACCGCCACGGTCATTGAGCGGCCGAGCAATGTTCGCGCCGGCCAGCCGGTTGCTCGTGGGCAGGTGCTGGTGCAGCTTGATGACGCCGACTTTCAGCGGCAACTTGAGATCACGCAACAGGCCATCGAAGACATCGACGCCCAACTGAGCCGCCTGGCAGTGGAAGAGCAGTCATGGCAGCGGCGTGTTGATCTGGCGACGGAAGATGTCAGGCTGGCGCGCGAGGAATATGAGCGATACAGAGAGGCGCTTGCTCGCGAAGCGGCGCGTCAGCTTGAAGTTGACCGTGCGCTGCAGCGGTTGCTCGCAGCCCAGCAGGCTGAGGTTGCAGCGCGTGAGGAACTGGAAAAAATCGCGCCGCGGCGCATGAGCCTGCAGGCGCAGCGAAACAGCCAGGAAGCGTCTTTGAGACTGGCCCGCCTGAACGTTGAACGCAGCCGCATTACCAGCCCAATTGATGGAGTGCTGCAGGCTGTTGATGTCGACGTTGGAGAAAACATTTCCGCTGGACAGCGCGTTGCGCGCGTCGTCAATGTTTCGCGCATCGAAGTGCCGTTGCTTCTGCCTGCTGCTGCCCGGCAGCACATCCGCCGAGGCGATCAGGCGATCCTGACGTCGATGGATTCGCCGCCGCGCTCCTGGATGGCTCATGTGGTTCGCATCGCGCCGGAAGACGATCCGGAAACGCGCACCATGCGCGTCTTTGTTGAGGTCGATCAGGAACCCGATCGAGGCATGCTCGCGCCGGGCAAATTCGTGCGCGGCGTGGTACGCGCCAGTGAGGCGAGCATGCGATGGGTTGTCCCTCGCCGCTCACTCAACAGCGAGCGCGTTGCGGTGATCAAAGACGGCATCGTAAGCAGCCGCCCGATTGCTGTTGACTTTCACGTGCATGCGGAGTTCCCGTCGCTTGGCCTGCCCGATACCGAATGGGTCGTGTTGAAGGAGCCGGTCGGCGAAAATGCGTTGATCGTCGTCGACAGTGCGCGAATGCTGCCGGAAGGCATTGCCGCAGTGCCGGTGATTGCTGAACCTGCTGCGGCGCACGTTGAACCGCAGGACACAGACCAGCCGCCGGGTGACGACGACAATGCTGCCGCTGCAGCATTGCGCGATCAAGTCGGCGGCAGCACGTCGGCAAGGAGATTCGGCTCGTGAGCTTGCCTCGTTTCGGTGTAACGAAACCGGTGCCAGTCAATCTCCTGATGATGGCGACGATCATTGCAGGGGTGTTCGCCTTATTCACCATTCGGCGTGAGTTTTTTCCCGAAACCACACCGGATCAGGCCATGGTGTCGCTGCCGTATCCCGGCGCGACGCCGCAGGAAATCGAGGAATCGATGGCCCGCAAGGTGGAGGACGCGCTGGCCGACCTGGACGAAGTCGAACGTCTCACCACCACGCTCAGTGAAGGCGGCGGGGGCATTCTGGTCGAGTTCCGCCAGGGCGAAGACATCTTCAGAGCGATACGGGAGGTGGAGAACGCTGTCGATGCGCTTTCCGATCTGCCCGATGAAGCCGAGGAAATCCGCGTCACCGAATTCGAGCCGAACCTGCCGGCGATCATGGTGACGATCTACGGCGATGCCGATGAAGAAGTGCTCAAGCGCGCGATTCGCCGTGTGCGCGATGATCTGAAAAAACTCCCCGGCATGGGCGACATCACGATTTCCGGCGTGCGCGACTACGAGGTACGCGTTGATGTGGATGAAGCTGCGCTGCTTGAATACCGCATCAGCCTGCCGCAGGTGAGCGATGCCATTCGCTCGTGGATGGCGGATGTGCCCGGCGGCACGGTGCGCACCAATGTGGGCAACATCAACGTCAGAACGCTCGGCGTCGCAGAACGCGCTGAAGCCATACGGCAGATCGTTGTGCGCGCAACGCCCGACGGCCAGGTGTTGCGCGTCGGCGATATCGCCACGGTGCGCGAAGACTTTGTCGACGATCAAATCGAGCGACGATTCAACGGCCTGCCTTCGGTCAGTTTGGTGGTGTACAAAACCGGCGATCAGGATGCGGTTGAGATCGCCAAAATGACCCGCGCATACGTGGCGGGGCGGCGGGGCGAACCGTTCGATGGAAACGTGCTGGAAGACCTCTTCGGCTCCAATCGAAAAACCGCATGGGAGATGGGATTCAATCATCCCGACCCCGTGCCGGGCGAAATCACCACGCATTCCGATCTGGCGCGATTCATCGAAGATCGGCTCGATTTGCTCGGCCGCAACGCGCTGCAGGGCGCGGTGCTGGTTTTCTTCACATTGCTTGCGTTTTTGAACTGGCGGGCTGCGTTCTGGGTGATGACCGGTCTGGTCACCGCCTTGTGCGGCACGCTGGTCATGATGGCTTTGACCGGCATCACCCTGAACCTGCTGAGCATGTTCGGGCTCATCATTGTCATCGGCATGCTTGTCGATGACGCCATCGTTGTCACGGAGAACATTCAATCGCGCTATGACCGCGGTGAAACGGCGCTGCAGGCCGCCATTCGCGGCACTGAGCAGGTGGCCTGGCCCATCGTGGGCATCGTCACGACAACGATCATGGCGTTTGTTCCTCTAGTATTTGTGCGAGGACGCATCGGCGATTTGCTGGCGTCATTGCCGATCGTGGTGGCCTGTGCGCTTACAGTGAGCCTGATGGAATCGGTGTTGATTCTGCCCAGCCACATCGGCCACAGTCTGGTGAAGCGCGATAAAGCCCGGCCGGGCCGCTGGGCCAATCTGATGCGTCGCCTCGAACAGCGCCGCGATCGCATCATTCACGAGAGAATTCTGCCTGCCTATGAGCGGCTTCTTCGTGTGCTGCTGGAATATCGCTATATCACAACCGCAGTAACAATCGCGGTGCTGATTGTCTCGCTGGGCATGGTGGCTGGAGGACGGCTGGAATACGTCTTCCTCGACGAATCCGACGCCGAAACCATTGTCGTCGATGTGCGCATGCCCATCGGCACGTCGCTGGCGGAAACTGATCGCGTTATGCGGCAACTCGAGGCTGCTGCAGCAGCTCAGCCGGAGGTGCTGAGAATCAGCACCAATGTGGGTCAGTCCGCCAGCGTTGAAAGCGGTCAGATCGACACCAACGCCACGCATGTGGGGCAGATGTTTGTCGAACTGGTGCCCGTGGAGTTGCGCGACCGCGAATCATCGCTGGTCATTGCCGCCATGCGCGAGCACCACGGCATCATCGATGGGCCGGAACTGCTGCGCTACAGCGAGATCAGCGGCGGACCGGCGGGCGCGGATATCACCATTCAGGTGATGGGTGAAGATATGTCGGAGATGGAGCGCGTCGTCGCTGCCATCAAATATGCGCTCAGGCAGCGCGAGGGCGTATACGACATTGCCGATGACAACTACAGCAGCCAGCGCGAACTGCAGATACGTCTGCATCCACACGCCGCAGCACTTGGATTCAATAACGACAATGTCGCCCGGCAGGTGCGCGGTGCGCTGTTCGGCATCGACGCCCACGTCTTTTCCGCCAATCGTGAAGATATTGATGTGCGCGTGCGACTGGATGAACGCTCTCGCCGCACGCTTTCCACCATTGAGAACCTGTGGATCATCAGCCCAACCGGCCAGCGCGTCCCGCTGGGGGAAGTTGCCGATCTGATTGACGGCACCGGTCACGCCACCATTCGTCGCATCGACCGCGAACGCGCAATCACCGTTACCGCTGACGTCGCGCCGCATCTGAGCCCCGAAACCATTATGGAAGACCTGCAGCCGGAACTCGCGAAGCTCGCTGCGGACAATCCTGCGATTACCATCGACTTCGGCGGCCGACAGCGCGACATGAGCAAAGCCTTCGCTTCGCTTCCCCTTGGAGCAGGCGTGGCGGCGCTGCTTATTTATGTCATCCTTGCGTGGCTGTTCTCCAGCTACGTGCAGCCGCTGATCGTGATGCTGGCGATTCCGTTCGGCATCATCGGCGTGATCTGGGGACATCTGTTCTTCGGCTACCGTGCGACCTTCCTCAGCACGATCGGCCTCATTGCGTTGTGCGGCATCGTGGTGAACAATTCGCTGATCCTGGTGCAGTTTTTCAACGAGGCCAGAGCTTATGGCATCGGCGTGCGCGAAGCGCTGCTGCAGGCCGGCAGGCAACGCCTTCGTCCCATCCTCATGACATCCATCACCACCTTCCTGGGCCTGACGCCGCTCATGCTTGAACAATCGTTTCAGGCGAGGTTTCTCATTCCCATGGCGATCTCAATCGGCTTCGGTCTGGCAAGCTCAACGGTGCTGGTGCTCACGATGCTGCCGTGCTTCATGATGATTCTCGATGACATCAGGCGAGCGCTGTATTACCTCTGGCACGGCCTGCCATGTCCGGAACCCGCCCAGCCGCCGTCAACTGTGCCAGCGATGATGGAAGCCGAGTAACGCTGCTGCGAAGAAGCTGCTGTCTGGTGACTGTTGTGTGCGGCCGTGAGTCATGCCCGATTGCGCCGGCGGATATCCTCATGATCAATCACCGATCATGGCCGAGTGGATAGCGATCTGCCGCACGTTATAATGCCGCCGAACCATCACGACGCAGCCGCCTTGCTCTGCTTCATTCTGTGCTGTTTCGCTTTGCTTGCAAAGTTTGCTTTCAAGGCGGCCATTCCCGAACACGCTTACACCTATTCCCAGAGAGGAGTGAAGATTCATGGCGATGCCGATTCCAACCGGCTATGAGAGAATGATTCCGCACCTTGTGTGTGATCCCTGCGCTGACGCAATTGAGTTTTATAAAAAGGCCTTCGGCGCTGAGGAAGTGACGCGAATGCCTGCGCCGGGCAGCGGCAAAATCATGCACGCTCAGCTTCGCATCGGCGATCAGATGGTCTTCCTGTGCGACGATTTTCCTGAGTTCTGCGATGGCAAGGCCCGATCGCCCAAGGCGCTGGGCGCTTCGCCGGTGACGATACACCAGTACGTTGAAGACTGCGACGCCGCCATCCAGCGCGCCCAGCAGGCTGGCGCGACCGTAATCATGCCAGCTCAGGACATGTTCTGGGGCGATCGCTACGGCATGGTGATCGATCCGTTTGGTCATTCGTGGGCTTTTGCCACGCATGTCCGCGATATGTCGCCGGAAGAAATTGCTGAAGCGGCAAAGGCAGCATTCGCCCAGCCGCAACAGTAACACGCGGCTGGCGGCTGTGAACATTTCGCAGTTGCAGCCACGCTCGCTGCAGACTCAGTAGAGAACTGCTTGCCATTCCTGGTCGAGCGCTTCGAAAAACGTTCACCGCGGAATGCGCGGAAGCAACGTTGAGCGATTGCTCACGTTCCGCGCATTCCGCGCGTTTCCGTGGCGAATGAATGAAAATTGAGGCAGCGCAAGCGCGCTACGCATCGCATTTCACGATTGCTGCATGGCGCGTTTGAATCGTTCTTTATTTATTGGTGAAGGTTCTGTTGCTGCTGTCGGCGGAGCACGATGTACATGACGCTGCTGGGAGTGGTGCTGCATTCAGCGATTTCGTAACTAAGGCTCGGCAGGTTGAGCCCGCTGAGCAAGTGCTCGCCGGTCCCCAGAAGCATAGGGCGAATGGCGAGATGCATCTCATCAATAAGGCCGTCGGCAAGATACTGGCGGATTGTGTGAACGCCTCCGCCAACCCGCACATCGCTGTTCCCGGCTGCTTCCATCGCCCGCTCGTACGCCTCACGAATGCCGCCGGTGACGAAGTGGAACGTCGTGCCGCCGCTCATCACCAAAGGTCCGCGCGGATGATGCGTGAGGGCGAAGACCGGCGTGCGGAACGGCGGGTGTTTACCCCACCATCCCCTCCACGAATCATCAAGCCACGGACCGCGCTGCGGCCCGAACATGTTGCGGCCTGCGAACCTTTTGAAGCTCCGCAAGAAACTGAAGCAACACCATCGGTGATATAAAAGCAGTGCAAAAAGACTGACAAATGCAATCGCTCCAAAGTCCAGCGGCTGCAAATTGCAAACAGTGAGAACAGTCACGAAGATAAAGATGATGATGAAGGCGCAGGCAAGTCCGCGATGCACCTTCCGGAAAGGGTGATTGCAAGCTGAGCTGTTCGCCTTGAATGTGACGGATCATTCGGATCAAACGCACAGCCGCACTCTGGGCAGGGTGCTCAGCAAGCAGTGAAAGATCGTAATTGCACGACAGGCAATACATTGAAATCCGGTGATTGCACATCAGCTGCGATTGCCAGTCATCATCTGGCAGTTAGCGCACATCACGCTGTTGACGATACGCATCACCTGGGATGATGGTTGCCTCCCAAAGGAATCCATCGCGGAACACACGAAGGCATAGCGATTGGCGGATACATATGAAACTGAGCGATGGGCAACCCCTTCGCAATGATGCGCAGCGTCCTGCAGAGGTCAGCGATCCGCGGTCAGCAATCAAGGGCAGTTGCTGATCGATTTATAGCAAGGGATTACCAGGTGAATAGCCATAGCAGCCTGTCGAGAAGTGTCCTGCACATGAAAGGGAATTCAGCCGCTACAGCCTCATTGCGATACCGATGAAGATTGCCACCTGTGCTGGATGGTGGAGTAAACGATCGCCTGGTTGCGTTTTCATCTGCTTCAGAACGCTCGCCGGATCATTCTGTTAGAGACCCTTAGATACTTGCTGCAACTTCGTTGCGGAGCGGGCGTGCGCCGCGTCCTGTGTTCATTTGCGCAGCTTGTCAGCTTTCGTGCTGCGTTCCCGGC
>CAZNPU010000042.1:0-12584 GCA_964575335.1 uncultured Isosphaeraceae bacterium
AGCTCCCCCAGCTGGACTCGAACCAGCAACCTGCCGGTTAACAGCCGGCCGCTCTACCATTGAGCTATAGGGGATCAGGTCAGATCAGTTGTAACGCCCTGAAGCTCCAGCCCAGATTCAAGCCGGACCCGCAGGGAACGTATCAGCATATCGGCAAATCCGCTGCGGTCAACCAGTCAACTGAAAGCTGATTCCCCCGCCCCACCGGGCTGGCTGGAACTGACTGAACGTGCCGAAAAACAACCCGCTCGCTGCCCGGCACACAGCCAATCACATTGACTCAACCGCACCCCCAACCGGCACCCCGCCGGCCGAAGCAGAACCGGTCATGATGCGCTTGCCTCAGGAGCGGTTTGTTAGACGGCGGCTGCCTTGTTGCTGCGGCGATTTCGCATCCACGCTCGAACCGAAACGGCGCAGCGAACCAGTGGATCAAGCGCCGTGTGCACCGGTTTGACACTCGGCACAAGAGCCGGCAGCGTTTCCCACCGTCTGCGCAACGCCCGCAGGCTGCGCACCCGCACAACGCCGCGAGGCGTCAGCATGTGCGTGGCGTCAACGATCGCAAATCGAACGTGACATCCTCCCATCAGCTCAGCGATCATTGCCACCTGCTGCTCAGCCTCCGGCCCTACCCACCGCTCACCGCTGCGCTGCGGCACGTGGCGATACCCATGATTCTGGTGCAGAACCAGCGCCATCGGCGTGGCGTCGATCACCGGCACCGCGTGCTTGCGCGCGTTGTAGATCATCCAGTTGTCCCATCCCGGGCGGCCAACCAGAAAACGGGGCAGGTGATCAAGCGTGCCGACGCGCGGAAAGACAAAGTAATCCATGCCCCACAATGAATGCAGCGTTCCATGCTCAGCTGCAAATGCGCGCACCTGCGATTCCCAATCCGGTTCGGTGAAGTCGATTGGCTCGTCGATATCCACATCGCACCGCTGGCCGACCATCAAAAAGCGCTCAGCGCGTATGTGCTGCAGCGCAGCTCGAAAATCACTCAGCAGCAGTATGTCGGCGTTGACGTAGCACAACAGATCGCTGTCACTGGCGTCGCGCACCTGCTTGAATGCTGAATCGAGATACGGCGTGCCAAGCTCGTTGCGCTCCAGATCGGGCAGATGCTGTACGTTCAGTTCAGCTGCGACATCCGCCACGCCCGGGTCATCGCCGCAGAGCACAATGTCGCAGGCCGGCTCAAGGCGTTTCCACGATTCGATTGCATTGCGCTGAATGACGCCCGTGTGCCCTACAAACGATTTAGGAATCGTGAAAATCGTCAGCGAGGGCGCACTGCCGAGCGCATCGGATTGGTGTGGCACAGGCTTCTGAACAAGCGTCAACGATGGTGTGGTCGTGGTTGACATGACTGACAACTGTCACATCGCAGCCATGCGCAAGCTGCGAAGGGTATGCATCGGCGTCAGGAAGCGCATAAGTCGATCCTTGTCCTGAAATCGTCGATTCATTTACCCCCATCTGCAGACAAGCATATGCACAACAATGCATACAGCTGACGGTATTTCTCGATGATTTGACGCGTGATGAGCGATGGATGCAGCGTCATGTTCTTGGTCGCGCCGCTCCAGCATGCACTGCAAGGCGTTATCGCTGCTGGTCTTGAACACGAGCGTACCATCGTCCGAATCTGTGCAGATGCATCAAATTGTTGGCTTGGCCCAATCAATTGCAGGCGACAGATGACGGCGCCGAGATCAATATCGTGATTCAATCACGGCCGATAAAACCGCTGCGCCGTTGTTCCATCGTTGCGCAGCGCGGCATGGGAGCGAGCGAATGCAGCTCGGGTCAAGTGCAAGCACGCGGGTCACGCGGTTATCGGAGATTGGAGATCGTGGGCGGCAAGCGGCGGGTGACAGGCGGCGGGACGTGGGCATCTGTGCGCGTGACGCAGCTGCTGGCTGCTGCTTCTTCGAACGAACAACGGCACAGTGCGCTGAGTAGAATAACCTGTGTTCGCATGGCATCTGGGGCTCAAGGGGCTCCAGTTGGTCCATGCCATTTGTTCTCCGATCAATGCCAGAATGTGGATCGACCCATGCCTACCTATGTCTATCAAGTGATCAACAGCGACGGCTCTGATGGAGAGATCTTTGAGGTCTTCCAGAGAATGAGCGATCCGCCGCTGACGACGCACCCGGACACAGGTCAGCCGGTGCGTCGCCTCATTCAGCCGCCCATCATTCCCGGAAACTGGTCCGATCACGCCACCAAGCAGAAGCTGAGCGACAAGAACCTCAATCGGCTTGGATTCACCAAGTACGAGCGGGCAGGCGACGGCATGTACGAGAAGAAGGCCGGGCGAGGTCCAAACGTCATTTCAGCCGACTGACCTGATCCGCTGCCGCAGGCGACCTTGCCGTAATCGCGTGCGAGCAGACTGCGGACATTGCGTGCATCGTCGATGCCAATCCGCAGGCAGCTGAAGCGGCTCGAAGCGCTGCGCCTGCCTGCGCAATCGCCACGACGCTTGATGAACTGCTGAAGCGCGAACTCGCCGGCATCGTCATCGCCACCCCCAGCTCGCTGCACGCTGAGCAGACCATTGCTGCTCTGGAGCGGGGCGTTGCGGTGTTCTGTCAGAAGCCGCTGCGCGAACTGCGTGCTGCAACAGGACAGCCGTGGCGTTGATCGCCTGTTTCACCAATAAATGTAGCGCAGGAGCAGTCGCCGCTCGCGTTCAGGCAGCGCTCGCACATCAGGAATGAGAAAGCGATTCTCATCGGTGTCCAGCAGCATCTTGCCATGCGCGCCGTAGTCGTACGCCCGGTCGGCCTGCCACCGAAGCGTGAAACGCTGGGGACCCAGGTCCGTCTCCACGCTGAAGTTGAGATAGTTGTTGACCGCTTCGATGCGATCGATTGAGAGAATGGTGTGAACGAAGTAACGCCTTTGGAGCGACGCTTCGATCAACTGCTGCACTTCGGCCGGCCAGGATTCAAGATCGCGAATGATGCCGATCTCAACCTCATGCCCGCGTGAATCGGCATAGCGCAACGAGATGTACTGGCGCGGATAATGCACCGGGAAACACCGCAGCGCGAAGACGCCGCCATACAGCCCCTCGTTGAGCACCGTTACGTGCAGCGCATCGTGGTTGCCAAGATGCACCCGGGCAATTTCTGGTTCAAGCCACCGTGTGCGATGACCGCGCAGCGGAGGCAGCACATTGTGCTGAGCGTCGGCATCAGCCTCAGCGTGATCATGATCACCGTCATCATCACATTGGCGTTCTGTCAGATCGCAAAAGCGATGCCCGATACTTGATCCATTGTGCTGTGTTGCCGTCAGGCTGTAGAGTTCATCAATGCCCGCCTGCACATGAACGCCCTGCTGCAATCGCACCATGCGCGCAAACTGACCGTCTCGCGCCATGAGTTCCGCAGGCGTGCCTTCTTCGATAATGCGGCCGTTGTCGATCACCACCACGCGATGGGCACTGCGCAGCGTGCTGAGTCGGTGCGCGATGGCGATGGTCGTGCGACCTCGCACCACTTCCGCCAGCGCAGCTTGAATCGCCGCCTCGCTCTCAGCATCCACGCTGCTGGTGGCTTCATCGAGAATGAGAATGCGCGGATCGGTCAGCAGCACGCGTGCAATGCCTATGCGCTGCCGCTCGCCACCGGAAAGCCCTGCGCCGCGCTCGCCAACCCATGTGTCATACGCGTGCGGCTGGCGCAGGATGAAATCGTGGCAGTTAGCCGATTTGGCTGCGCTGATCACTTCATCCGGCTGAGCATCGGGCTTGCCATAGGCCAGGTTCTCCCAAATGCTGCCGCGGAACAGGAAAGGCTCCTGCAGCACGACGCCCACCTGGCTGCGCAGTTCATCTTTGGGAATGTCGCGCACGTCGTAGCCATCAACCAGCACGCGCCCTTCGTTCACGTCATAAAAGCGGCAGATCAGATTCACCAGGGTTGTTTTGCCCGAGCCGCTCTGCCCCACCACGCCAATCATCTCGCCGGGTTTGATTTCCAGATTCAGGCCGCGAAGCACCGGCGAGTGACGGTTGTAGCCGAACGACACATCCTCGAACTTCACATGGCCTTTCATGGGCCGCAGATGCACCGGGTGCTGCGGGTCGGAGATCTGCACCGGCGTATCGAGAATTTCGAAAATGCGATGGGCCTGCGTGGCGAAACTGGTCAGCCAGTTGGTGAACTGCGGCAGCGTGCTAAGCGGACCGTAGAACATCCACAAGTATCCGAAGAACGCCATCAACTCGCCCAGCGTGAGGCGGTACTCCAGCACGTCGCGCCCCCCGACGTACCACACAATCCATCCGCCCAACTGAAAGACCAGCCCCATGATCGGGTTGAAGGTGTTCATCGCCGTCTCAACATCGTGGCGGGTATGTCGAAGGTGACCGCTGACAGCGTTGAAGCGGTCCATCTCGCGCTGCTCCTGACTGAACGCCTTGACCACGCGCACCCCTGAAAGCAGCCCGGAAAGCATGCCTGCCTGTTTGCTTGAAGCATCCCATGCCCGGTAGTTGCGCGGATAGACGTAACGCCAGAACACAATGGTTCCGCCTATCACCAGCGGCGCGGGAATGAGCGTGAACAACGCGAGCTTCGGATCGATGACGAACATCATCACGCCCACGCCCACCAGCATCAGCACCTGCAGCAGAAAGCCGCTGGTGAGCTGATTGATAAAGCCGTGCAGCGCCTCGGTGTCGTAAGCCACGCGCCCAACCAGCGAGCCAACCTGCTGCTTGTCATAAAAGCCCACGGAGAGCTGTTGCATATGCCCGACCAGCCGGCCGCGCATGTCATACGTGATGGCGGTGCCGATTTTGCTGCCCAGACGACCGTTGATCAGGTTCACCCCCATGCGCATCACCTGTACGCCGGCAAGCACCAGCACAACGGTAAGCAGCATGTTCAAATGCTCAGCCATGCGTGACGGCTCAGCATTGATCATCTGGGCCTCAGCCGCACTGCCGGGCAGCACGTGATCCACCAGATAACGCGTCAACTGCGGCGAAACTAGATCAAGCGCAATACCCAGCAACAGCAGCGCCATCATCACCACAGCCGAAAGGCGATATGGACGCATCAGCTTCCACATGCGCATCAGGACCGCGCCGCGGCTGACGCACTGCGGGCAACTGTCGCCGCCAAACTCCAGCATCAGGCCGCAACTACGGCATCGACGCGGATCAATCCCCTCTTCCGGGGTGACCACAATGCTGTCGCCGTGAATTGCGCGATCGAGCTTGCGGGCGACTTTCTCAAAGCTGTACGCATGCCGATTGCTGAAGCGAAGCAGATCGACGTATGTGCCGTTGATGCGAGCCTGCAGCAGCCCCGAGCCCACGCCGCTTTGAACCCGGTATTCACTGGCTTTTTTCAGTTCCAGAGCGATCTGCAGTTGCGGTTCGGCGCCATCGGACATCACCAGGAGCCGTTCGGGCGTAACTGCCAGCCAGTGATCGCGATAATGGCCTTCCAGGCCAATGTCGGTTCGCACGCTCAGAAGCAGGTCATCCGCATCCACACCCTGGGCGCGAAGCTGCTCGAATACCTCGGATGGCGGAAGCTGGCGCAGCGTGCCGTCGCCGTCGTTGTGCATAAGAAATCACTCGCTCATCTCACTACGGCACACACGATGTCGGCAACAGCAACAACAACACGGACGATGCTGCATTGACCGGTCCAAACCCGGCCAGAAACCGGTCAACGACATCGATGAGCCGTATCGAGGCCGATCCTAGAACGGGCGCAGATACGATTCGAATTCCGATGGGAATTTTTCACAAGTTGTTTAAAAATAGCCGCTTACATCGCGCCCACACACACGCTCGCTGCGTGTTTCGCGCTGCTGAAAAGCCAATCGCACAAAGCCGGATTGCCTAGGCGCATACGCTCATCACCCACACGCAGCAACGCAGGAATCCAGGTGGTGATGAGCCTGCTGGCCAGTACGCTCGCATTCATTTGCGGCAATCAGTGACAATCGCACCCCAAAGATGGCCTGCGTGCGGCTTTCGCTCGCTTGCCAAAGCAAGCAATCCCGCCCGCCAGGCTCAAAGCCGAACTCAGAACCGGAGGGGCGTTTGGCACTGAACGATACATTGCAGGTGAGCTGGAACGGTTTCGATTCCGGCGTCGCAGCATCGCGGCTCTTTGAGCGGTTCGCCAAGCCGTGACGCTTCCCCTGGCTCAGAGCAGCGATGATCCGCCAGCGAAGCTCAGTTCAAACGAAGTGATTTCTCCGTTGCCGGGGCGCGCTTGAATTGGGATTCCGCCTCGCTATACTGGTCGATTCGACAATTCAAACCGTTACGACCACCGCATCGCGTTCGGGCGGCCACAAGCCGGACGCAAGCGCCACGCAGGCGACGATGACGGTGGGAGGTAGGAGTCATCATGGCCAAGAAAATTGTTAAACAGTTCAAGATTATGGCTCCGGGCGGGAAGGCGACCCCTGCGCCGCCGATCGGTCCTGCCCTGGGCGCCAACGGCGTGAACCCCGGCCAGTTCATCCAGCAGTTCAACGAGCGCACGCGCGATTTGAACGGCAAGGTGGTTGGTTGCGTGATCACGGTGTATCAGGACCGTTCGTTCGATTTTGAGATCAAAAGCTCGCCCGCCACGGTCCTGATCAAGGAAGCCGCCGGTGCAGAAAAAGGCTCCGGCACGCCCAACTCGGTGAAGGTGGGCAAGATCACCCGTGAGCAGGTTCGGAAGATTGCCGAGGAAAAAATGAGCGACCTGAATGCCTCCAGCATCGAGTCAGCGATGCGCATCATTGAAGGCACAGCCCGTTCCATGGGCGTTACGGTGGAGGGCTGAGCCATGCCGAAGTTGAGCAAACGAGCCAAGGCGAATAAGGAAATCCTCGCCAAGGTGAAGCAGCCGCAGCCAATGGCGGAAGCGGTGAAGCTTCTCAAGAGCTTTAAAGGTCCGAAGTTCGATCAGACGGTGGATGTGTGCGTCCACCTGGGCATCGACACGAAGCAGGCCGACCAGCAGCTTCGCGGTGCGATCTCCATGCCCAAGGGCGTCGGCAAGACTGCCCGGGTGGTGTGCTTCTGCCCCAGCGACAAGGTGGAAGCAGCCAAAGCCGCCGGTGCAGTTGATGCGGGCGGCGAGGAGCTGGTTGAAAAAATTGCCGGCGGATGGATGGATTTCGATGTCGCGGTTGCCTCGCCTGACATGATGCGCGTCGTCAGCAAGCTGGGTAAGGTTCTGGGCCCCAAGGGGTTGATGCCCTCGCCCAAGGCAGGCACCGTTACACCTGATATCGTTACGGCCGTCAAGGAATACGCAGCGGGCAAGATCGAATACCGTGCCGATGCCGGTGGCAACGTGCATTGCATCATCGGCAAGATGAGCTTCAGCGACGCCGACTTGCTGGCCAACCTGGAGCACTTCATCGCCACCATCAATCGCATCAAGCCGTCAGCCGCCAAGGGCACCTACATCAAAAAGTGCGTGATCAGCGGCACGATGACGCCCGCCATTCCCGTCGCGGTGTGAGACTCAACATGCTTCAGCCAATTTCGTGCAGTTGGCTGAGCGCAGCATTCGAAAGCTGAGAGCTTCCCATGAGTAAGCCAGTAAAGGAAATGATCATTGACGACTACCGCAAGCGCTTCGAAGGCCTCGACGGCGCGCTGGTGGTCGATATCCGCGGCATGACCGCCAACGACAACAACAGCCTTCGCAAGAATCTGATGCAAAAGCAGATTCGCGTCACGGTCATCAAGAACACGCTGGCGAAGAAGGCTTTTGACGGCACCAGCCTTGCCCCGCTGGACGCAGTCTTGGAAGGCCCCAGCGCGCTGGCCTACGGCGCTGAGACGGTGGTGGACGTGGCCCGCGAACTCGTCGAGTGGGCGAAAAAGGTCAAACAGCTCACCCTCAAAGGCGCGGTTCTGGACGGCCAGTTCTTTGAAGGCGAAGAAGGCGTCAAGCGCCTGAGCCAATTCCCAACACGCGAAGAAGCCCAGGCACGCGTGGTGCAGTTGGTGCTCTCCCCCGCTGGCAATCTGGTGCGTGCCGCCACCAGCCCCGGCTCGAATATCCTCGGCATCGTCAAGGAAATTCAGGAGCGTCTGGAGAAGGGCGAAACGATCGCCAAGGTGGGATGACAACCGGGTCACCCGCCAGGTTGCTGGTCGGGGCCTATTGAACAAGAACTTTCATCATCCAACTGGCCCTTCGGGGTTAAAAGTCGCGCGGGCGGCTCCTCTTGGATGAGATCGTGCTCTAAGTAACTGGAGTGTGCAATCATGGCTGAAGAAGCTGCAACCAAGACATTCGACGCAAAGATCACCGAGCTTGGCGACAAGATCGCTGGGCTGACTCTGAAGGAGGCGGTTGATCTTGCGGATTACATGAAGGAGACCTACGGCATCGAGCCGGCGGCGGGTGGAGCTGTCGTGATGGCTGGCGCCGCTGTGGGCGGTGGCGGCGAAGCTGCTGCCGCTGAAGAGCAGACTGAGTTCGATGTCGTGCTCAAGTCGGCTGGCGACAAGAAGATTCAGGTCATCAAGGTGGTGCGCGAAGCCACCGGTCTGGGTCTCAAGGAAGCCAAGGACCTTGTCGATGGCGCGCCCAAGCCCGTCAAGGAGAAGATCTCCAAGGCCGACGCCGACGCCCTCAAGGCCAAGCTCGAAGAAGCTGGCGCCGAGGTCGAAATCAAGTAATTCTCGATTTCGATCGCGTCAATGCAGACCTGCAAAGCCCACGGCTCAACAGCTGTGGGCTTTTTTCATGCGCAGTTGCACCGCCGGTCCACTTATTTCCCGCAGACACAAAGATCATCCTGCAAGATTCAGATCGCTCGGCGGAAACGATGGTTCATCGCGATCGTCTGCAGGCGCTCTGCCATTGCGCGTGGCATTTTTTCAAAACGAAACCCCACTTCGTAATGAAAGTTTCCCGACGGCTTGGACCACACGACCTCGCCATAGAGCTGCCCGGGCGAGGTGAAGTCCCGCAGAATGATTTCGGTGCGACCGGTGGGCACTCGTCGGCACTTGATGCGAATGCCTTGCGGCGACAGGTCAAGCACATCGCCCAAGTTGGAACGCAGCGTGTGCTGAACGTGCCGCGGCGCATTGCGCTTGCCCATCGCAGGGGCGGCCGCCTGACTTGACGATGGTAAACGAGAATCGGCATGGCTTTGAAATCGCATGTCGATTCGATCGATCCGCTGCGCGTCCGACTGAGCCAAATGCCGATGAAGCGGCAGGTTTTCATTGAGGCTTTGCGGGTTGTCGAACAGGGCAAAACAATATGTTTTGGCTCAAATGGGCTGAATCTGCCTGATGTGCGTGTCCGGATGCTGGCAACGGCTGAGAATGCCGCTAGACTACTTTCCCTATATTCCTTCATAAACCGTGTGTTTATAGGGATTTGAATCAACTGCCATGCTCGAAACCGCCGTGCAGATCGATCCATATGCGTGGGTATTTACCGGCCCGCTGACCATTGCGCTGATTCAGTTGTACTTTCAGCCGCCTGAACACCCGCTGAAGCGGCTGTGGCGAGCGCTGGTGGAGGTTGAGGCGGAATCGTGGGAGCGGCTGGAGTGGCTTCTTGGTCCGACGGGCCCCAAAATCACCTTCCGCTACAGTCTGCACCTGCTCTGGCTGCCGGTCATTGGACTCGGGCTTGGCTCGTTGGCCAGCTTCGCAGCCTTCATGGGCTGGCTGCCCAGCGCATGACCGGAGCCGGAATTTTCAGGTCAAATGCCGTATGATGGTGGTGGTCCAGGTGGACGGTTTTCCAGTTTGCCTGTTTTTCAACGTGTATCAATCCGGCAGTGGTCCCGATTGCGGGCACAATTCCCGCTGCACGGGAGAAACAGACCAAGTCCGATAGGAAGAGGCGGCAATTGACGAAAATTTTTCAAGAAATCTCTTGCAGGCCTGTTGTTCATGTGCTAGGGGCCGGTTAACATAGTCGATTCGGCAGCAGCGACGGTCCTGTTCACCATTTTGCTACATGATGCAACGAATCGAACTCCCGGTTACGACATGCTGTGCGTGTCGGCTCTCGAGGTGATTTGATGTCAGCACTGAAGGTTCGCGACTTCTCTAAGCGCGGCGATGCGATCCCCGTGCCCACCCAAACCCAGGTGCAGCGCGAGGCGTACGATCGCCTGGTCCAACTCGACAAACCCTACAACCAGCGAGATCCCAATCTGGGCCTCGAAGCCCTGCTTCGAGAGGTGTTTCCCATCGAGTCGTACGACGGCACGATGAAACTGGAATACCTCCACTACAAGCTGGATCAGCCTCGCTATACGCCCGACGAATGCCGTGAGCTGCGCCTCACCTACGGCATGCCGTTCCGCATCGGCGTGCGCTTGGTGCGTGAAGGCCGCTCGGAAATCGTCGAGGAAGAAATCTACCTTGGCGAAATCCCGATCATCATGGGTGGCGGTGAATTCATCATCAACGGCGCTGAGCGCGTGATCGTCAGCCAGTTGCATCGCTCACCCGGCGTGGATTTTGGCATCGCCTCCTCGGTCGGCGACCGTCCTCTGCATTCGGCCCGCATCATTCCCGAGCGCGGCTCGTGGATTGAGCTGGAGGTGACCAAGAAGGACGTTCTGGCGATGCGCATCGACCAGAGCACCAAGATCGCCGCCACCACATTCCTTCGCTCGCTCGATGAAGCCTACAGCTCCACCGATCGCATCCTCGAACTGTTCTACGACGTGCAGGATGTGAAGGTGGAAAAGCTGCGCCCCGAGCATTACTCGGCGGAGATGATC
Organism: uncultured Isosphaeraceae bacterium; assembly: GCA_964575335.1. Taxonomy (GTDB): domain Bacteria; phylum Planctomycetota; class Phycisphaerae; order Phycisphaerales; family SM1A02; genus CAZNPU01. Next base: position 10,762 of record CAZNPU010000042.1, read on the forward strand.
ATCGACACTGATACCGGCGAAGAGCTTTGCCGCGTCGGCGCGCAGATTGGCCCGGCCATCGAAGCCATTCAGGCTTCAGGCATCAAGACCGTTCGCGCGATCACGAATCCCGGTGACCCGCTGATTCTCAACACTCTGGCGGTTGAGCGGCTGGACTTCCTCGCTGAAGTCACCGAACACGAAGCTGCACTGCTGCGCATTTACGGTCGGCTGCGTCCCGGCAACCCGCCGCAGATCGACAAAGCCCGCGCGCTGTTCAAAGAGAAGTTCTTTGATGAGAACCGCTACCGTCTGGGCAAGGTCGGTCGCTTCCGCATCAACCGCAAGTTCAACATGGATGTGCCTGAAGATGTCATGCACATTCGTGCTGAAGACTTCCTGGCAGTCATCCGCTACATCATGGACCTTCGCGCCAAGCGCGATCACGCCCACATCGACGACATCGACCATCTGGGCAACCGTCGCCTACGCACGCTTGATGAGCTTGCTGTTGAAGAAATGCGCAAGGGCTTCCTCAAGCTCCGCCGCACCGTGCAGGAGCGCATGAGCGTCAAGGAGCCTGATGAGCTGAGCAAGATCGCTGATCTGGTCAACTCCAAGAGCATTTCTAGCGCGGTGGACTTCTTCTTCGGCCGCAGCGAGCTTTCGCAGGTCGTCGATCAGACCAACCCACTGTCGATGCTGGTGCATGAGCGACGTCTGTCGGCGCTTGGCCCGGGCGGATTGAACCGCAAGCGCGCCGGCTTCGAGGTGCGCGACGTGCATATTTCGCACTACGGCCGCATCTGCCCCATCGAAACGCCTGAAGGCACCAACATCGGCCTCATCGCGTCGCTGGGCATCTTTGCCAAAGTTGACGACTATGGCTTCCTGCTGACGCCTTACCAGAAGGTCGAGAACGGCAAGGTGAACGGCGAAATCGAGTACCTGCGTGCCGATCAGGAAATGACCGCGGTGCTCGCGCCCAATGACGTGCTCGACTCTGAAGGCAAGATCACCAAGGGCACCGTTCTGGCCCGTGTCCGAGGCGACCTTGCGCAGGTTGATGCCAGCGACGTGCAGTATGTGGACATCTCGCCCAAGCAGATCGTGGGCGTGTCGGCGTCGCTGATTCCGTTCCTTGAACACGATGACGCCAACCGTGCGCTGATGGGATCGAACATGCAGCGCCAGGCGGTCCCGCTGATCAAGACCGAACCGCCGCTGATCGCAACCGGCATGGAGAAGGTTGCCGGCGGTTATTCGTCGATGCTGGTCAAGGCCAAGCGAGGCGGCGTGGTGACGTACGTCGATTCGCAGCGCATCATCATCGACAACGCCGACGAATACGAACTGCGCACCTTCGCCGGCCTCAACGAACGTACCTGCCAGACGCAAAAGCCCATTGTGAAGCTCGGTCAGCAGGTGCAGGCGGGCGAAATCATCGCCGACGGCGCATCAACGCTTCATGGCGAACTGGCGATCGGCAAGAACGTGCTGGTGGCGTTCAATACGTTCGACGGCTACAACTTCGAAGACGCCATCGTCATCTCCGAGCGCCTGCTCAAGGATGACGTGTTCACCTCCATCCACATCGACAGCTTCGATGTGGAAGTGCGCGAAACCAAGCTCGGTCGCGAAGAGTTCACCCGGGACATTCCGAACGTCTCGGAGAAGATGCTCCGCAACCTCGATGAAAACGGCGTGATCCGCATCGGCGCTCGCGTCGGACCTGGCGATATTCTCGTCGGAAAGGTCAGCCCCAAGAGCAAGAGCGAGCTGACGCCGGAAGAGAAGCTGCTGCACGCGATCTTCGGCCGCGCCGGCGAGGACGTGAAGAACGA
>CAZNPU010000043.1:0-11389 GCA_964575335.1 uncultured Isosphaeraceae bacterium
TCGTCGAGTCGCTGAAGTTGTGCGATGCTTGCTGCACGTTGCTGATAGCTCCGCAGCGCTATTTGGATAGCCACGAGCGAGAACGTCAAATGTTTGACATCGCCCTGTCCTTGGAGGACATTCGCGCATCTGTTCAACATGCTGGCGATGACAGTAGCTTTGTTCTCATTCTTGACAAAGCACTGGAAGTCTTCGAAGCGGGACACATCCCTCTTATTGACGGCATGCGGGAAAGCCAAATCGAGTGGTATTGCTCATTTGTCGAAAGTTACGCGCCACAGGTCCAACCGCGGCAAAAGCAGGGCAAGAAACAGGCGCGAGACATCTTCTATGGTGTGCCAGGCCAGCCGCGCGGTTATATCACGCATCGCATTTTCGCTGGCGAAGTGTTCGCAGGTTTCATGCAACGCGCCAACATGCTCCCTGTCGTGAACGCTTGGCTCCAGGAACGCCACGACAATTCAGTCACTGCCGAAATCCGTGGAGGATCGCTGTACATCATCGAACGAACAATTGAAGTGCCCGCGCTGATCGAGCATATTGGCTTTGCGGAACAAGAACATGCGGTGCAGGCGGGCGTTGACGCCGTTGTGCGTCTACATCGATGGTGCGAAGAGAATGCCTCGTTAGTCACTCGCATCGTATCTCAGCAAAGGTGACTAAATCCCGTGAAACCCTCCGTCCTGCACTTCTTCACGATCCTAATCTCGCTTCCGGGGAGAGGGCAGTTGCCAGGCGTATGTGCGCTTCCGGGAGTGTGCAGCGAGTGCAACACGCATCTTCGTCGGAAGCGTAGCAAGTTGAGTTGATGATCCAACTCGAATAGACCAGCCGTACCAATTGCGTCCAGACCATGCCCGGCATCTGCAGGCATAGAGTGAGGTGCGAGCAGCCGCTCCCCGAAAGGACCGGAAAGAAAAATAGTGCGCTGAGATATGCCCAGCCGCTCTGGAATTGCGCGGGCGGATGATCAGGTCAAGCGCTCCCCCGATGCCTCACGAAAGCGGATAAGGCAGTTGATGGATGCGGCAGTCGGGCCATGCCGCGACCCCGGAATCGCATCGCTGACGTTCAGCTCTCGCTCACAGTCCCCAGCATCAAACTGCCCCCAATCGGGTCGCAGCATGTCTGCCAGCGTGAAGCCTCCGGTCATGAGACATTGGAGCATCGGTGCAGGGGGACGAAAGCTGCAGATGCGATCCGGTATCGCCCTGGCATCGGCGCCAAACCAAAACAAACGGCATCAACAAGAGCCGAACAGTTACCGAGCGATGGGATGGGCGAGAGGATGCCGACGGCAGACCGCTTCAACGTAAACCCTTTCACCACACATGCTTACAACAACATCGCCCGGCTTGCCGCCTTTCGCCTGTATCTCCAGATTCGCGCTCTGCGGCAAGACGTCGTCACTTTTCACTGAATTTGAGCGCCTTTTCACTTCAATTTGATGTACATTCTAAACTGCGGCGCTCAACTCTGTCCTTTGCCCATCGCCCAACACAGGATAGAGGAGCGTTGCCCTGAGCTGCATCATCGCCATGCAGTCGATGATGACTCATTACGCCCACTGAAGTAAGAAAAACAGAAACGGAATTGCGGTCTTATGGGTTTGATCGGAAGGTGCAAAACACTGGCTGATATCCGTCGAGTGTGGGAAAACAATCGTGCATCGTCGCATCAGGTGATGATGCGAGCGAAGAAGAAAAAGTCGCGTGGGCTGCTGCCTCAGTCTGTAGCCATTCTGCTTGGGATCAACGTGCCGCTTGTCCTTGGCGCAGCCGTTTTCGCTGGCACCGGTCCTGTGATTCCGCAGCCCAAGGCAGGTCAGCCGCTGCATGATCTGACAGCTGATCAGCTTGACCGATTCTTCAAGGGGCGCTTGAAGTACGACCATGCGCTGACTGAAAGCGAAGGGCTTGGTCCGATCTTCAACAAGCAAAGCTGCAGCAATTGCCACAACAACCCGATGGGCGGGACAGGCTCGCAAACCGTCACGCGTTTCGGGTTTTCAGATAAAAAGAGCTTTGACCCGCTGGAGCATCTTGGCGGATCGCTGCTCCAGGCAGTGTCCATCCATCCGGACTGTGCTGAGGTCATCCCGCCGGAGGCGACCGAGATCGCCCTTCGTGTTACCAACGGCGCACTGGCATACGGCCTGGTGGAAGCAATTCCTGATGAAGCCATTCTCGCGGTGCGTGATGCGCAGCCGATCACTCAGCGCGGGTTCGCCCATATGGTGCCTGCGTTTGAAGACCCCAAGGGCAGCCCTCTGCGTGTCGGCCGTTTTGGCTGGAAGGCGCAGGTGCCCACCGTGCTGACCTTCTCAGCCGACGCGTCGCTCAATGAGATGGGCTTTACGAACCGTTTTCTTCCGGAAGAAAACGCACCCAACGGCAACCTGAAACAGCTCGCCATGTGCGACATGGTGCCCGATCCCGAAGACGGGCCTGATGATGAAGGCTTCGACTTCATCGATCGCGTCACCGATTTTCAGCGGTACCTAGCGCCGTTCCCGCAGACTCCCAAGTCGGGCATGACCGGCGAGAGCGTGTTCAACGCCATCGGCTGCAATGTATGTCATACGCCGTCGTTTACAACGTCGGATGATCCGAACCTGGAAGATGCCCTGCGCAACAAGGTCATCAAGCCCTATTCAGACTTCCTGCTGCACAACATGGGGCTTTCAGCCGATTTCATCGGTCAGGGCGATGCGTCGCCGCAGATGATGAAGACCCCGCCGCTGTGGGGCTTGCGCATTCGTGATCCGATGTGGCACGATGGCCGCGTGGCTGGCGGCTCATTTGAGGATCGCGTGCTTGCAGCCATCGCGCTGCACGATGTACTGGGCTCGCAGGCCCGGCCTTCAGCCCAGGCGTTCAACGCCCTGCCGCAGGTCCAGAAAGATCAGTTGATTGCATTCCTCGGGTCGCTGGGTCAGGCTGAGTTCGATCATGATCAGAATGATTTCATCGATCTCAACGACTTTGCTGACTTTGCTGGATGCTACAGCGGCACGGGGTTGTTCTATACGCCTGATGATTACTGCGCGATTCACGACATTGATCAGGATGGCGATGTCGATCTTGCTGACTTCGACTCGTTCATGCTCGTCTACGTCGGGCCTCGCCGCGACTGCAACAACAACGGCGTGATTGACCTGATCGACATTCTTGACGGAACCCTCGCGGATGCGAACGGCAACGGTATTCCCGATGCCTGTGAGCCGACCTGCGAGAGTGATGTCAACGGCAACGGCGCAGTCGACGTGGATGATCTGCTCAGTGTCATCAGCCAATGGGGCGCGTGCCCGGGCATGCCGGCTCCCTGCAGCGGCGACATTGATTTCGACGGCTCGGTGGATGTCGGCGATCTTCTGGGCGTGATCAACGCGTGGGGCAATTGCCCGTAACAGCATGTATCTATCAGCAATGCAGCGCGGCGGCATGTGCCGCACCAGTTCCATGATGCTCGTGATGAAATCATGAACGCCTTGGCTTACAGCTCAATCAGGAACATTTTCGGACCTGGCGCATCTGCCTTGAACATGCCATCGACGCTCATCGCTGGAAATGAACGCATGTGAGAAAGCAAACTGTTCGTGAGTTGTTGGAATTCGAATGCAGTCAAGTCCTTTGCAGTGTGATCTCAAACAGAATCAGCAACGAAGTCGCGCTCAGCGACGCTGATTCAAGGCGGATAACGCGGAACGAGTTTTGCAGTTTGAAAGGATGAAACAGTGATCAGAGCCAGCCATGCAATAGGCGCAGGTGTTGCTGTGATTGGTCTCGTCTCACTCGCTCAGGGTCAGTGGGTGAAATTTGAGAACCAAACCGAGTCGCGCCTGATCATCACCACGCCGGATCTTCCAGGCGATCCAGTAGGCGTGGACACCGATGTTGAAGAAAAAGACTATGCCTGGGGCGATGTGAACAACGACGGCTGGATTGATCTGGTGGTCGTGCGCAAGCAGCCGTTCACTTCACCGGGCAAGCGCCGCAATTTGCTGTTGATAAACGAAAACGGCGTTCTGGTTGATCGCACTGCGGAATACGCCACCGCTGCGGACGTTCCTGGCGATCAGGGCTTCTATACCGCCACCAACGATCGCGATGTTGTGCTGGTGGATGTCAACAACGACGGCTGGCTTGATATCGTCACCGCAACGACCATCAGCGACGGCGACCCCAAGCATATCGGGCATCCGCGCGTTTACATGAACCTCGGCGAGGTCAACGGCGTCTGGCGGGGCTTTCGCTATGAGGCCGATCGCATTCCCGCCATGCGAAGCGCCAGCGGCGCAATGGGGCATAACCCGCGGTTTTGCTCCGTCGCAGCAGGTGATGTGACCGGCGACGGCTATCCCGACCTGTATTTTGGCGACTATGACAGCTCGGGCGCCGGCGGCTCAGGCCAGCCCCCGGGCGCTGACTTCGACAACAAGCTGCTGATCAATCTCGGGGCTGAAAATCCCGGCTACTTCATCGATTCCGAAACATCACGCATGAGCGCCGATCCCATGCTCAAGTCGGCATTCGGCGCCGCCAGCGTCATTGCTGACATCAACAACGACGGCGTCAACGATGTCGTCAAGCAGACCTCACTGACATCGCCAACCCACGTTGCGGTGGTCTACAACAATCCCAACAACGAAGGTTTCTTCAACCTGTACCACGTTGTCAACAATGCTGCCCCATACTTTGTCTCTGTAGGCGATCTGAACAATGACGGTCGGCTTGACCTGATCATCACCGATGACGGCAGTGACCGTTACATGCTCAACCAGGGCAATGACCAGCTCGGCCGGGCCACCTTTACCAGCAGCGTCTTTTCATTCAGCTATACAAGTCCGGGCATTGGCGATCAGGGCTTCGGCAGCAACTCGATCGCAGCGGATCTCGATGGCGATGGCTGGAACGATGTAATCATCGCTGACGTTGACGTGGACATCGGCGGCCCCTCCGGTTGCAGTCGCCGCACGCAGATCTATCGCAATCTCGGCGATGCCCCCAACGTCACGCTCATCGAAGAACGAGTGGGCAACGAAAGCACCGGCAGCGTTGCGAGCATCCCCACTTCCATGCTCCGCGGCGTGCATGACGTTGCAGTCTTCGACATCAACGGCGACGGCGCGCTTGATCTGGTCATCGGCCGCTGCACCGGCACGCAGGTCTGGATCAATCAGCCGCAAGTTCTCTTTGCCTATCCCAACGGGCGGCCTGATACGGTTGAATCCGGTTCGTCAGTCAGCTTCAACGTCGAAGTCACCGCTACGGCGAACGCGATCGTCAATACCGAGGCGGCCAAGCTGTATGTCTCGATCAACGACGGTCCGTTCTCAGCCTATCCCATGTCCTATCAGGGCGGCAACGTTTTCAACGCGCTGTTCCCACCGCTGGCCTGTGGCGACAATGTTCGCTACTACATCCACGCGGAACTGAATGGCGGAGCGGCTTTCGTCGATCCGGCGGATGCTCCGGCGGATTGGTACGACCTCGCGGTCATTGACGATCTGCAGGTGGTGTTTGCAGACGATATTGAAGGTGATGTGAGCAACTGGACCATAACCAGTCACCCGTCAGTCACAGGCGGTCATTGGGAGCAGGCCTTCCCCAACGGCACCATCAACAGCGGCCAACTGGCTGCGCCGGACGGTGACGCATCTCCCAACGGCCTCGGCCAGGCGTTTGTCACCGAAAACGGCCTCCCCGGCGGCAGCGCCGGCGCAAGCGACTTGGACGGCGGGCCGGTCACACTGACCTCGCCGCGGCTTGATCTCAGCCAGGGCGATGGAGTCATCACCTACGATCGCTGGTTCTACTGCAGCACCGCTTCAAATCCAAGCACAGCAGACTTCCTTGTCACCGAAGTGTCCAACGACGACGGTAAGTCCTGGGTGCTGGTGCATTCCACCGGCGGCACCGGCGGCGAGTGGGAACGCGTGTCGTTCCGCGTCAGCGACTTCGTCACCCCCACCGCTACAGTGCGCGTGCGCTTTGTAGCTTCTGACGATCTCAACAATTCAGTCACCGAAGCAGGCATCGACAACTTCAACGTGGAAGTCGTCTCATGTGATAATGCCACTCCGTGCCCGGGCGATGTCACCGGCAACCAGGTGGTGAATGTTGACGACCTGCTTCTGGTCATCAGCAGCTGGGGCCCGTGCGCAGGCTGCGATGCAGACACCGATGGCAACGGTGTGGTGAACGTCGATGATCTTCTGACGGTCATCAGCGGTTGGGGCGTATGCCCATAAGCTGCATCCATCCGCCAACACTGCCAATCATTTGCACCTTCCGCCCCCAACTCAAGCAGTTGGGGGCTTTTCATTTCATCACATGACAGCCATGTGCTGCGCTGAGTTCTGTTTCCGCGCCGCTTGCGAATGAGATTCCTTTTCGCTCGCTCACTCATGCGCGCAGTCTGATCACGACGCGACGGGCTGGCAAAGCAGGCTCACTCAATGAAATGAAGCCCGAACCTCGCACTTCTACTGCGATCGCTACGGCTGTTACCTGGCCTGAGGTGCAATAGGCTCATTCACGATTACCGCCACACCGAACCCGCCGTTGTCGCTGACGAAGGATGCCCCGCCGCCGATCAGAAGCGGATAGATATATCGCACCGGCCCTTCAAGCCGAAGCCTCCCGATTTCTGCTTCGATGATCTCCACAGACTCCTCGCCGCCGCTGCGCCTGCGGCTGTTCTTCACCGGCACCGCCTGCCGTCCTTCAGGACGAAGCACGGTAATGCCGCGATCGTGGCCGATCCAGAAGTTTCCATCAACTGCTGCGACGCAATGGATCGTTGCGTCAAGCGGCTCACGGTGCAGCCATTCGCTCTGGCCGGCGGTGATCTTCACGAATGCACCGTCATCGCTGATCTCGGCGCGTCCGGCGGCAACTGCAGCGTGAGTGATCGGCGCCGGCATAGCTTTGAGTACCGGCTCTGCCGGTTCCACACGCGAGTTGATGAGGTACATCCAGTAACCGTTCGGCCCGCCTGCCAGAATGTACTGCCCATCGCTCACGGCTGCGGTCAATCCTGCCGGCTCATGATGCGCACGCACAACAGCCCGCTCGGGATCGCGTCCGCCATCATCAAGCCGCATGACCAGCCGCCCGCACGATCCGACAATCGCCAGATGATTTTCGGTCAAAAGCACCGCATCGTGCGCCCCGACTACTGCAAGCCGATACGTGGATTCCAGCGCATCACTGCTGACGCGATACGCATTGACTTCCTGATCGGAAATCACCCACAACCGGCCGCCCATCACGCGAACGCTGCGCACCTGGCCGTTGACCGCCACCGTTGCAGTCTCAGTGTTGATCTCGCGTATGTCCGGTGACATCAGGCCAACCAGCGCGCCCTGCTGGCCTTGCCGGACAAACACCAGGCCGCCGGGAATGCCAAGCGACAGCGGTAACGGGTGCAACTGGCTTGCCGATCCGACATAGCGACCGTCTTCAAGCCGAAACACGCGCCGATTGATTGTCGTCACCAATCCATAATCGGTTCTCGCTACCGATTGCGGGTCATCAGCACACTCGTACAGCTTTGCGCCATCGGACAATCGAACCACGCCACCTGGGCCAGCAACGTGAACAATGCCATCAACCAGACTCAATCGGCGGGGCTGAATCCCGAGCATCTGCCTGGACCAGCGATGCGCAATGGTCGGCGCACGTGGCGTGGCGATCGACAGCTCAATCACCTCGTCGTCCTGAATGACAACAAACAGCCGATCGCCTGATATCAGCATGTCGGTGGCTGGCCCGATCTTTCCCGGTTCGCCAAGCTCCACCTCGCGCATGACTGCCCCCAGCGATGGGTCGAGCAGCACAAGCGAGCAGCCAAAGGTTTGATACCACACCCCCTGATGCAACACCCCGCGATAGTGTGTGCCGCCAAGCTGGTGTTTCAGCGTCAGCACCGGCCGGGTGGGCGGCTTCGGCGGAGTCTTGGGACTGCTCGAACACCCCGGCAGAATTAGCATTGATGCCGCCAGAACGGCAGCCAGAGAGCGACTTGTTCTGTGTGTCTTTGCCTGCACTGCGTGTTTCATGCAATCAAGGTACCATCGCCGGAAATATTCGTTGAGGAGTCCAATGTCCGACCGCATCAGCCAACTGAAAACCATGCTCGACGCAGAGCCGAACGATACGTTCTGCATGTACGGCCTTGCTATGGAGTACGCCAAACAGGGCGATCTGGATCAGTCAATTGCGTGGTTCGATAAAATCATTGCCATCGATCCGAACCACTGCTACGCCTATTTCCACAAGGCCAAGGTCCAGGAGGAAGCAGGCGATGTCGCTGCGGCCTGCGACACACTGCGCATCGGGCTTGAGCGGGCCAAAGCTGTTGGCGACGCCAAGGCTGCCAACGAGATTGCTGCTTATCTGGATGAACTCACCTGATCTACTCAACGAGCGAGCATGACGCAGCACGCAATGTTTCCCGATCTTCCCGCCCAGGCCACGATCACTGAGATCGTCCCGCTGCCGTCTGATCCGAACATGCGGCGTGTGCGAATTGGTCGCAAGACCATCGCCACGCTTCGCGCAAACGATCTTGAGCAGTTGAATCTCAAAGTTGGCCAGCGGTGGACGAACGCTCTGGCCAAAGCCGTTGAAAAGGCGGTTGCAGCCAACAAAGCGCGCAAGGCGGCGCTGACGATGCTCGGTCGGCGGGCCGCTTCGCATGGCGAAGTGATCGAGCATCTGGTGCGAAAGGGACATGAGCTTTCCATCGCGCAACAGATTGCTGACGAATTCGCTGCCGACGGCTGGATTGATGATCGCGCCTATGCGGAGGCGATCGTTCGCGAAGCGATGCGCAAGAAACCGGCCTCAAGGCGATTGCTGCTGGCGAAGCTTGAAGCAAAAAAAATCTCCCCCGAACTCGCAGCGACTGTGGCGGATGAAGCATTTGCACGCTGCGGCGAACTGGAAGCCGCCCTGGCGTTCGCACGCGAAAAGCTGGCTGCCATGCGCTCGCTCCCAGCCAGCACGATGTATCGCCGCCTCGCTGGCGCGCTGGCCCGGCGAGGATTCAATGAAGACGCAATCGCATCGGTATTTGACCAGTTGAACCTGCACCCCGAGGAAACAAGCGACCTGTGACAACGCTATCCGCACGGCACGATGCGCGACTGTGTGAACATGCGCAGCGATGCGAAAAATCAATGGTTGCCGTATGATTGGAGCCTCAATCAGGCGTCGATTGACTCAGAGACGCCACGAGACAAGCTTGCTCCGACCCGACCGGTTCTGTTCCAGAAACGTCTGGTGAAATCAACGCAGATCGCACAGGGGAAGATTGATGACTGAATCCAACGCCACCACCACCGCCAATGAACTTGAAATCTCACCTCAGGAAGTGGCAAAGCTGCTCGCCAATGATGCGGATTTTCTGTTCATCGATTGCCGCAAGCCTGAAGAGCGTGAACTTGCCTGCATCAACGGCACAAAGCTCGTTCCGATGCACGATCTGGGATGGCATATGGATGAGCTGCGCAAATACGAAGATCGTCTGATTGTGGTGCATTGCCATACCGGCCGGCGGTCGCTCATCGTCACACTCGCGCTGCGCGATCAGGGATTTACCAACGTGAAGTCCATGGCGGGCGGCATTGAGCGATGGTCAAAGGAAATCGATTCGACCGTGCCTCGCTATTGAAATGATGCCGCAACAAAGCCATTTGGCTCACGCAGAAAACAACTGCACCAACTCTCTGAGTAAATCAGCAGTCAATCATCACTGTTCATAGCCCACAGCCGCTGCTGCTGCACAGAATCAGCACATGACGCACTTCGCGCCGAAATGCCCGTAAGTTCCGGCTCATCCGAACGATGCAGCCATTTCGCCCGATCGGCGACACGCAAAGTAGTGCACATTGGCTTGACCTGCTGCGCCGATGTGTTACATATTGTTCATCATGGCCAGTTGCCCTTCCGGGATTCCCCCACTCACATTTTTTCATTGCATCCGCGGCACTGCAATTCAAGGGCGACCTGACACTGGTGTTGTGTCGGCCAATGTCCATGTTGTTGTTGTGTTCTGGTCACTTTTTTACTTCTGGAGGTACGTATGCAAGCAACGTATTCATCGCAAGCTCATCGAATCACGCGATTCCTGAGCGCACTTCCGAGGGCGGCCGCCATCACACTTGCCGGTTTCTGCGCAACGCTGACCAGTCCGGCAACTGCAGTTCCGCCAATCGATCCATTCCCCATTTGCCAACTGGTTACAAACGGCAACTTCAATCAAACACTGTGCACTACTGAACCCGTGTGCTATCCACTGTGGTGGCAACTCACCACAGACACCGGAGGCTACGGCGACTTCAATGCCAACGCCTGGGGCCGGGTCGTCAACATCGGCGGCGCATACGGCAACGTGGCTGAGCTCACCAGCTTCTCCACCGCAACGCACGACAACGACTGGCCTGCAGGAAGCGCAGGCTCCGCCAAGGTCGTGCTTGCTCAGGAAATCGAAAACATTCCCCATACCTTCATTCGGCTTGATGTCGCAGGCGGCGGCTTCGGCGCAACGCTCTACGATCAATCCATCGCTGGCTACAGCGTCTCGCTGATCGTTCACAATCTGACCAACAACGCCCGTTACCAGAGGCAAATCGCCGGCTCTCGATACGGCGGCACCGGTATCGGATGCCACGGCGGGTTGGCGCTCATCGGGATATTTCCGGAACGGCGGAACCTCTGCTTCAATCTCGGCCCCGCCGGCTTCAGCCAGGGCGATGACATTCGCATCGAGATCGTCTTCCAGACCTATGCCGTGACGACCGGACCATGCGATGATTTCTCAGAGTTCTCCGGCACGATCCGGCTCGACAACGTACGCATCTGCAACGGCTGCAGGTTGACCCACCAAGAATCCGATCCCGAGGGAATGCTCAGCGTCGAAGTGGTATCAATCCCGCTTGATGACTGATCCTTCGTCATCTCACAGTTCTCCTTCTCCATACAGGCCGCCCCCGCTCGTTTCATCGCGCGGGGGCGGCGCTGTTTACGGTTGAGATAAAACAACCGTTGTACGCCGCTTCAGCAATTCATCACTGAAGGGTTCAATCCGAAAATCGCAATACCATCAGCCTGCTGGAAAACATTGCTCATTGATTTGCTGTTGAAGAAGCAATGCAACACCGCAAACGCCATTGCACACGCAGCAATGCTGATGATGCTGAAAATCACATTTGAGCCAATCTCATTTCATCTCGCCTCGTCGGATGAGATGTCCAATGCAGTCGCACACAATTTGCCATGCGCCAAGCACGTCCGGAAACGATGAGTCGATAAGATGCTCATCGTTCAAAAACGAAAAACCCCGGCAGTGCCGGGGTTGGTTGTTGGTGTTGGTGAGTGAA
>CAZNPU010000044.1:0-11000 GCA_964575335.1 uncultured Isosphaeraceae bacterium
AATTCAGGAACAGCAGGTGCTTCTGCTGTACCATGCGACGAACGCGACGTCGCTTGCGATTCGCGACGCCTATGTGCAGGCGCACCCGAATGTGAAGACGCTGGCGCTGAACATTCCGTATTCAAACCCGACGCACATTCCGAACCCGTTGTGTGACAGCTTCCCCTGCAACGGCAACGCCGAACAGATATGCTGCGCATGTCCGCAGATTGTGGACGGCGAGGCGGCCAACGAGTTCTACATCACTCCGGGGTTTTATGAAACACAGATTCGCCAGCCTGTGTTGAATTTTCTTTCCCAGCAGGGGAATGAGGATATCCGTGTCATCGTGACCACCAGGGGATTGCCTGTGGCCATCAGTAAAGGCTTCTTTCCACCGGCTTCACATGCAAGGTCGTGCATTCAACTCAGTGTTGAAGCTGCGCTGAGTCAGGTGGGCATGGAATCGAGTCTTTACGCCAATCCGTACTATGCGAAGCTCGGCGTTTCCTTTGAGGATTTCCTTCAGATGGGAGGAACCGTATGCAGCCCCGGCGGCCAATCCTTTGTCGGCAAGATGTTTCTGGTGAGTCGGTTGGATTCAAGCGATCTTGATGATTATTGCGACCAGAGCAGCTGCAGTAATACCTACAACAGCGTCGATGAAATTGAAGCGCTGATTCAGCGATCTCAGAATCTGGAGGTGAACAAACGCGCCGTTACACTTGTTGTTGATGATTATGAGAACGGATACCCGTTTCTTTATGACGGCGCTCGGTTCGGCTATTACATGCAGCAGCGTGACTGGTGCGTTTACTATGATCAAAGCTGCAAGTTCCTTCATGGACCTGGTACGCCCGCGGATGATGCAACGTGCGGCAACGGTGTTCCCGGGTGCGGCGAGTGGGAACAAAGCGTTGAAGGTGAGTTCGCTGATTATCCTGAAATTGTTCGTGTCACAATGGGCCGGAACCATCGTTGGGACACTTCAGAATCAATGTGCGTCGATTATGTGCGCCACTATGATCCCCATCCGGCAGCGCTGTTTCTGAGCATTGAATCGTACAACGGTCTGACGATCCGCACGCCGTGTGCCTGCGGACCTGGCGGCAACGATTGGAATCATGGTCAGGTGCTTGATTGGATCGCAGCAGGCGGCGCGTTTACGGCAGGCTATCTCATCGGACCAAGTGGCGGCGGGCCGATCATTGATGCGAACTTTGTCGTTGCCAATCTTTATGAACATGGCCTGACATGGGGCGAGGCGATCTGGTCGGGCATGCGATCGTTCTCTACGACGGCTGTGCCGATTGGCGATCCGCTTGCAAGGGTCAAAGTGTATGATCCCGACATTAACCAGGATGGAGTTGTTGATATAGACGACTTGATGATCGTCATGGCGAGCTTCGGATCGTGTCCCACGGAACCGGACCCGTGTCCTGCAGATATCAACGGAGACGGGGTCGTTGATCTTGAAGATATTAACTTCATTGACGAGGCGTGGGGGCGGTCGTGCAATTATCCCGCACCGCCTGTCACTGATTGGCCGATCATACCGTACCCCGACGTTTATGGTTTTCAGCGGTGCGGCGACGCCAATGGAGACAGGATGGTCGATGAAAACGACTATGATGATGTCAGCGAGGTGCTCGGGATGTCGGCTGTTGAATGTCCAGCTGCGGACGTCAATCACGACGGCTGGGTAGATGAGGCAGACCTTGCGTGGATTCAGAGCAATTTAGGCCGATGCCGTGGCGATGCTAATGGAGATTGTGCGATTGATGTCAACGACCTGCTTGCGGTCATGGGAGCATTGTGCAGCGACGCATGCGATTGTTCGAATAATCCGCAATTTAACTTCGCAGCAGACCTGAATTGTGATTGTCAAATCGATACTATGGACATGATGGTGATATTGCAGAACTGGAACGAGGGCTGCCCAGACTCATGTGAATAGGCAGGCATGTAGGTGGCACATGCCCTGGTATGGCCCAGTGAGCAACTTGTGCGATATTGCGGCCAGGATGGCGACCACCACATATAAGTTCACGCAAGTCCGCCGCCCCTACGGGCGGCGGATTTTATTTACTGCTCTGTCATTGTGGCTGAAAAAACAAAGTGCAGCAGTGAATCAACGAAACCAACGGAGAGAAGGGCCTATGGGTCATCCGCTTTGGCGGCGCTTAGCCCTTCACCAGGTCTTCATTGGTGGGGAAGCGTTTGAGCGCTGCGAGCAGTTGTTCGATTTGCCGCGGCGGGGGCATGTTCATCAGTCGCCGGCGCAGAGCGGTGACTGTCTTCAGTTCCTGTTCGCTCAGGAGCAGGTGCTCCTTGCGTGTGCCGCTGGCGGCAAGGTTGATGGCGGGGAACAGACGCTGCTCAGCGATGGAGCGATCGAGAATCAGCTCCATGTTGCCGGTGCCTTTGAACTCTTCGAAGATGATCTGATCGGCCCGCGAGCCGGTGTCCACGAGGCACGTGGCGATGATGGTGAGCGAGCCACCTTCCTCAGCTTTGCGGGCTGCGCCGAAGAGTTGCTTGGGCACTTCGAGCGCGCGGGAATCAAGGCCGCCGGACATGGTGCGCCCGCCTGAACCATACTTGCGTGAGTTGTTGAACGCTCGGCCGAGTCGGGTGAGGCTGTCCAGCAGCACGACCACATCCATGCCCGCTTCCACCATGCGTTTGGCGCGTTCGATGGCGAGGATGCCGAGCGAAATGTGCTTGTCCACATCCTGATCGTTGGATGAGGCGAGCACCTGCGCGGGGACGTTGCGTTTGAAGTCGGTGACTTCCTCCGGCCGCTCATCGATCAGCAGCGCGATGAGTTCGACGTTGGGGTGGTTGTGCTTGATGCCGTAGGCGATGTTCTGCAGGAGGATGGTTTTGCCGGCTTTGGGCGGGGCGACGATGAGGCCGCGCGTGCCGTAGCCGATGGGGCAAAACAGGTCGATGAGCCGGCACGCGGGCGGACAGCCTTCGTATTCCAGCGACATGCGCGGCTGGGGATCAAGCGGCGTCAGTTCCTCAAACCGTTTGCGGCTGGCGTACTGTTCGGGCGGCAGCCCCTCAATCTGGAGGACTTCTTCGACGACCGGTCGCGGGGCTCGCGGCTTCTTGCCTCGTCGCCGCCGGGGCTTGCGCTCCACCACGTGCACGGTAAGCCGCTGCCCCTGCCGCAGAGGATATTTCTGCCCCAGTTCGATCGGCACGAACGGGTCGGTTTGCTGTTCCAACAGGCAGTCGTCAAGTTGTCTGATTCGACCCTCAGCGCCCGCCGGCCACTCGAGGATCCCGCTTAGGGTGGTCATATTGCGTTCAAACGTGGTCACGGCAGCCCCTGCCGGACAGGCTTCACAACCGAATATCCCGGAGGCCGGCTGTGATGAGAAATTGCCTGGGCGTTCCTGAGACAGCGTCCGACGGCAACCCGGTGCGCCATCGACGCGCCCTTCAGGAATGAGTAGAGCAGGGAAGCAGGGGCATGTCAAGGGGTATGGGGTACTGGTTTGCATCATGGGAGCGAGCAGCCGACTGGAGATTTTGCTGCGCCGCGAGGCGTTACGAAACGAACACGAAGGCAATCGCCATGACCATGCGAATGCGGTGTGCATCGCAGCCTTTGTGCGAATCATCAGCATTCGTCAGTGTTCAGTGTTCAGCATTTTGGGCCAGTGCGGCAGCCACCTCCGCAGCCACCTGGGCGTTGTTCAGGAGCAGCGCGATGTTGGCATCGAGCGATCGGCTTTGGGTGAGGCGCGCAATCTGGGCAAGCACAAAGGGGGTGCGCTCTTGGCCGGCAATGTGACGCGCAGCGGCGAGCGCTTCAGCCTCGCGCACGGCCTGCTCAAGTTCGTCTGCGTTCATGGCAAATTCGCGAGGCACGGGATTGGCAAGAATGATGCCGGTGGACTGCTGCAGGATGCGCCAGTGCGTATCGCAGATTTGCGCTGCGGTTTGAGGATCGTCTGCGCGATCGCGCACTGCAAGATCGTCGGTTCCGATGCATTGAAACTGCGGAAAGCAGCTTGTGCGATAGCCCACGACGGGCACACCAAGCGTTTCCAGCGCTTCGAGCGTTGCAGGCAGATCAAGGATGGATTTGGCTCCGGCGCAGACGATGCACACCGGCGTGGTGGCAATGGCGCGAAGGTCTGCGGAGATATCGAGATGCGATTGCCAATTGCGATGCACGCCGCCGATGCCGCCTGTGGCGAACACGCGAATCGATTGCGGCGAAAGAGATTGGCTGCTGTTTTTTTCAGCAGACAGATGTTTTGATGCGCACGCGCATGCTGCGAGCGTTGCAGAGACGGTTGTTCCCGCCGAGCCGCCGCGAGCGATGATGGCTGCCATGTTGGCGGTGGAGGCTTTTTCAGCGCATTGGTTTTCAGCCAGCATGACCAGTTCATCATCATCAAGCCCGATGCACAATGTGCCATCGATAATGGCAATGGCGGCAGGCGTCACGCCAGCGTGATGCAGGCTGCGCTCCATTGCGCGGGCGAGTTCGAGATTGACCGGCTGCGAACGATCCCACTGCGGCAGATCAAGTCGCGAGGTTTCCGGCAGCGGCTCGCGCGGCAGGCCGTGGGTGACGACAGCGGTTTCCAGCGCGACCACAGGACGGTTTTCGCGCAAGGCGGATTCGACTTCGGGATGTATGCGTATGGCGGGCATGGTCGAATGTGTGCGAATGTGTGATTGTGATGGTACGGCGGGATGTGAGAATGTGCTGGGTGGGGGTGCTTGTTTGAGTTGAGGCGACAATGCTCAAACGCGGATCAACGGGCGATTGAGAACCGCTGAGGTTTGCGTGGGCATTGTGCAGTGATGACACAATGCGGCTTGTCAAAAGCACGCAGATTCCTGGTTTTTGCTCAAGGCTTTCTGCCTGTTTTCCACGCTTGCCTCCTACGCTCATAGAGAATGTTGAGGCGGTTGACGATCAGTGTGCTGCTCGGGTTGGCGACGGCAGTGGCGGTGGCGTGGGGATGCGCAGTTCTCGTTGATCCATATGCTGCGCGTGCTGCTGCTCCGGCTGGGGGATCGACAGGAATCGGAGCTGGCGGTGGGCAGCTATCTGGAGGCGGGAGCGGGTGGTCACGGCCATCCGGGGTGGGCGACGGCTGGTCGTACTGGATCGCCCGGTCGCAGGGCGCGGTCGTCGTGCAGCGTGCGCCGGCTCGCTTCAACGTGCATGATGAACTGGCTGAGGCGTACCGGGCGGTGCGCCAGCGCGAGGTTCCGGGCTGGAGCAAAGTGCATCAGCCGCCCGCTGCGCATGAACGCACGGCATCGGGCACATGGATAGAAGATGCACGCGGCTGGCCGTGGCTGTGCCTGCGTTCGGAGACGGCGTTTGGGACCAACCAGCCGGCCGAGGGCGATCCCTCTGCGATCAGGGCAGCGACGCGATGGGGGATTCGGCTGTCAGAGCCCACGGAATCCGGCACGGGTTCGCTATTAGTGCTGCCACTGAAACCCATCTGGAGCGGGATCGCGCTGAACACGATGGCATATGCGCTGGGGTGGTTTATCGTGCTGTTTCTGCCGGGCGTTGCGGTGCGATATTGGCGGCATAAGACGGGGCGATGTCCGGCCTGCGGATACGATCGCCGCTATACCGGTGAAGCGGCGTGTCCGGAGTGCGGCGCAGCGTGATGATAACGTGATGATGATTTTGCAGCGGTTGTGCGCCTACAGTTGGAGCCTGCAGCGGCGTTGAGTCATGCCATGCAATGTGCGACAACAGCAGGTTGTTGTTGATTCGCTCATGACGAGCAAGCGTACCCGCTACACTTTTCGATCATGTCATTGCTGACCGTTGTCAATCTTCGCCATACCTATGGCACGCACGTCGTTCTCGACGGCGCCACGGTGTCGATCGAGCGCGGCGAGAAAGTCGGGTTGGTTGGACGCAATGGCAGCGGCAAGACGACGCTGATGAAAATCATCACCGGCCAGCTCTCGCCCGACTCCGGAAGCGTGCAGCTCGCCCGTGGGGCACGGGTTGGCTATCTCAGCCAGGATCCCAATTTCGACCCCAACGATACTGTGCGCGATGCAGCAGAGCGCGCTTTCGCAGACCTGCACGACCTGCATGTGCAGGCCCATGCGATTTACGATCAGATGGCGCACGCCCAGGGCGATGAACTGGATCGCCTGCTCAGGCAGCAGGCGAAGATTGATGCGCAAATCGAAGCAGCTGGCGGATATGCAATCGACCACAAGATCGAAGCCATGCTGCATGGCCTGGGCTTTGCCGACGAGCAGTTTTCGCTCAAGGTGTCCGCCCTGTCCGGAGGGCAGAAGGGGCGGCTTGGTCTGGCGAGATTGCTGCTGGAAGAACCCGATTTGCTGCTGCTCGATGAGCCGACGAACCATCTCGATATTGCCGGCCGGCAGTGGCTTGAGACGTTTCTCGCTGAGGAGTACCCCGGCGCGGTTCTCGTGGTCAGCCACGACCGCTGGCTGCTGGATCGCGTAGTCAACCGCATTATCGAAGTGGAGCGAGGAACCATTCGCGAATATCCGGGCAATTATCACAAGTACATGGAACTGCGGCGCGAGCGGCAGCTCACCGAAGCACGCATCTACGACAAGCAGATGGACCGCATCCGGCAGGAGCAGCAGTTCATCGATCGCTATCGCGCCGGTCAACGCGCACGGCAGGCCAAAGGGCGCGAGGCACGGCTGGAACGCTTCAAGCGAGATGAAGTCATCGAGCGGCCGATTGAGTTGGAGGTAATGCGCCTGCAGTTGCCCAAAGCGCAGCGTTCAGGTGACATGGTTGTAGCTGCTGAAGGCATCAGCAAAGCCTACGGCGACAAGGTGCTGTTCAAGGACCTTGATATCACAATCATGCGCGGCGAGCGCATCGGGATTATCGGTCCCAACGGCGCGGGCAAGACCACGCTTGTGCGCTGCCTGCTGGGCGAGTTGCCGGTGGACAGCGGCTCGGTGCGGCTAGGCAGTCGCCTGAACGTGGGCTATTACCGCCAGCTTCATGACCATCTGGATATGTCGCTGACGGTTTGGCAGTATCTGCAGTCGGTTATCGTAAGCCTGGACGGTCAAGCCAAGGCATCGGAGCAGCAGGCCCGCGATTTGGCGGGGGCGTTTTTGTTCAGCGGCAGTGATCAGGACAAGACGCTTGGTTTGTTGTCAGGCGGCGAGCGCAGCCGCGCGGTGCTCGCGGGACTGGTGGCTGGCGCTCATAACGTGCTGGTGCTGGACGAACCCACCAACCATCTGGATATTCCATCGGCGGAGCGGCTGGAGCAGGCGCTGGCGGCAGCTGAGGGAGGGTTCGACGGCACGATGCTGCTGATCAGCCATGATCGCGCACTGTTGCAAAGCACGTGCGAGAAGCTCATTGTGCTGAGCGCTGATGGCAGAGGCGGCGTGCGCGTCTTCCCGGGCAATTATGCTGAGTGGGCCAAACGCGAGCATGACGCAGCCATTCAGCGTGCAGCTCAGAACAACGCGAGCAACAGCAGCAACAGCAAAGGCCGCACAAAGACGCAGGCTGCAAAGGCGGTGAAGCCGGCAGCGGCGGCCAAGCCGACGATGAAATCATCGGCGATGTCGCTGGCGAAGTTGGAAGCGATGATCGAGCAGTTGCAGGAGAAGATCGCAGCGATCGATCGGCAGATGCTGGAACCGGAAGTGTTTACCGACGGCGCTAAATGCAAGCAGCTGCAGATCGAGCGATCGCATTTGGAACGTGAGCTTGAACCGCTGGAAGAGGAATGGGCTCGTCGAGCAGAGGAAGGCTGACGAGCCCAAGGGTCGGGGAACTTTGTTGTCAGGGCAACGACGGTGTGCGCGGTGAACGAACCGTCAGACCGTAGCCATCAGCACGCCGGTGGCGTCGGTGATTTCCCAGCTGACGTTCTGGAGTTGCGCGATCGCGCTGCTGAGCGTGATGCGTATGCCGGTCAGATTGCCGCTGCTGGCGAACTGTGTGACGGTTTGCCTGACACCGGCAGCGTCTTTGACGACCAGTTCGTATGGCTGAGCAGCCGGGGCAAGGCCTTCGACGATGAGGAATCCCTCACCGGCGCCTTCGACCAGAAACAGCGTTGCGCGAAGTTCGCTGCTGGCGTTGCCTGTTGGCTTGAAGTGTTGGGCTTTGCTGGCGGGGTTGAACAGATAATCCTTGAACGTGGGGCCGATGAGCCGCTCGAGTTCGCGGATTTGCGTATCGGTGTTGCCGCTGAGCGCCAGCACGGCGATCTGATTGTGTTTGGCGGAAATATCCGCCAGAAGATAGGCCGCGACGATCAGGCCGGCGCATAGTGCGAAAGCGGCGGCGCGCCAGAACTGGCCCGATGCGCTGAGGCGAAAACGCGTTGGGGGAGCATGGTGCAGCGATCGTGAGCGTCCGATGGTCGCCAGCGGTTCGAGCTGGGCTGCATCACGTTCGATAGCCTCGGCGACGGCGTTGAGGACACGCTCGCGCAGCGACGGGGCAGGCAATTCCGCAGACAGCAGGGTTTCGTCAGTCACAATTTGGGCCTGAAGCTGAATGATCTCGTCCTGGACTGCGGCGGGGGCGTGATGAAAGGAGCGGGTGTAGAGAGACGTTTCGTACTCGTCCAGCAACCCCAGCGCGTCAAGTGCCGCGTACTCCAGAAGCTCTTCTCTTGTCATTGGGTTCGGTACAGCCATGGCAACTGTTCCATTTGATTGAATGCTGGGACTCTCTTTGGGTTGCAGACTTCTGGGTTACAGACAACTTGCGCGTGGCTGAGCCGTGCTCAGCAAATGATGACTCCGTCGTTACATGGCCCAGTCGGTTTTCGTGCGTTCGCGAAGGCGTTCCAGACCGCGGCTGAGCGCCGACTTGACCGTGCCGAGCGGTGCGTTGAGTTGCTCGCTGACTTCGCGAAGCGTGTACCCCTGCAGGTAGGCCCGCTCGATGACCACACGCTGCAGTTCTGGAAGTTCGGCAATTCGCCGCCGTAATTTCGCGCTCCGTTCATCATCCTGTGACTGGCGATCCGGCTCGTTGCCGGGGCTGGGGGTCGCCATGTCGCCGTCAAACGACGCAGTGTTGGGGCGCACGGCACTGCGGCGGATCCGATCAATCAAATGTCGCCGGGCGATCAGCATCACCCAAGTAACCAGCTTGGCCCGGCGAGGGTCATAGCGGTCGGCGGTTTGCCAGAGCCGCACGAAGATTTCCTGCACAGCGTCCTCGGCCTCGGCCTGGCTC
Source organism: uncultured Isosphaeraceae bacterium (assembly GCA_964575335.1). Classification (GTDB taxonomy): domain Bacteria; phylum Planctomycetota; class Phycisphaerae; order Phycisphaerales; family SM1A02; genus CAZNPU01. The sequence continues at coordinate 9,203 of CAZNPU010000044.1, forward strand.
GGCAGGAACTGCCGGGCCGCTTTGTACACCAAGGATCCGAAACGGTCGTACAACTCCGCTACGGCCTGATCATCACCAGCGGCTACGCGATGCATGAGCATCCAGTCCTGCTGGCTCATGTCGACGCTCACCTGCCAATCTCGTATCCGCAGTCGGAAATCATTCGGTTGCTGCCAGTTGCGGATTTTGCTCGCAGCAACCCGGCCGAACGGCTACGCACCGGGCCGGTTTCTCCCCAGCTTACCGTCCAGACACCAAATCCGTTAGTTTCCTGTCGCAAAATCCGCCCACTTCCGCTACACTTCACTTGGGTCGGATTATCCGATCTGGAGAGCCTGGAACCTTTCTGGGCTGGAAGTTTTGTTTCCAAGCGGCTCCCGTTACCATGAAGGGGCAAGAGACCCCAGTGAGAAACAGGGCCCCACAACCATACCAAGCGAATCGCCCATGTGGGCCAATCATCGTAGGCCCATGTCGCGGTGTATTCCAGAACCCAACGCGATGTTATCGCTCGCAGCCAGTTTGCGCGCGGTGTGGTTTCAGTTTGCTTGAACTGATCGTTGTGATTGCCGTGGTGGTCGTGCTCACCGGCATGCTCATGCCCGCAATGCGGCAACTGCACGAAAACGCCCACCGTGTGATCTGCATGGCCAACCTGCAGCAGATGGGGCAGGGCATTCTGCTTTACGAAAACGAGAACAAAGATCGACTGCCCTACAGCGCCACGCTGCACGAAGACTGGGCGCCGCAGAATCTCATGGTCGCTCATCGCTTCAACACTGCAGGCGGCAACTGGGACGGATTGGGATTGCTTTTCCATGGCCAATACTGCGGCGCGGCGGAGTGCTTTTACTGCCCCAGCCATCGAGGCCAGCACCCCTTTGAGCGGTATGCCGATCAGTGGCAGAGCGTCACTCAGCCGACCATGCCGATTTACACCAACTATCACTATGCCGGCGACATTGAGTGGCGCGACAGCCATATCCGCCGCAAGCGCGATGAGGGTGGCGCACGCATGGTGCTGGTGACCGACGGACTTCGCACCGCTTCTGATTTCAATCATGTCGTTGGCATGAACGTGTTATTGGGCGATCTGTCCGTGCGATGGCGCGAAGACACGCAGAACATCTACAACCAACTGCCCCGCACTGAATCGCTGCCGCCGACGTATTTCAACTTATGGTCGGCCGTTGAATCGACTCAGTAGTGGTGATGATGATGTTCAATGAATGCCGCCGGCGTTCCCGCAGGTCTGCTCAGCGGTCCATCTGATATCCCAATACCTTCGCCACCCTCGCCGTTATCAATCATCACGGATTTTTCCTTTCATGTCCGAAGCGGTTCTCGTCACAGGCGCAGCCGGCTTCATCGGTTCGCAACTTTGTCGAGCCATCGTGACCCGCGGCGACATGGCGGTGGGCGTTGACAACTTCGACCCGTTCTACAGCCGAGTTGTCAAGACAGCCAATTTGCAGCGTATTGGGACAGCGCGATTTGAATGTGTCGAGGCCGACATTTGCGATGCGGAACGAATGCGGCAACTGTGTGAACGGGTGCGGCCGACAACGATCATTCACCTTGCAGCGCTTGCGGGCGTGCGGCCGAGCATTGCGGAACCGGCCCGATATACCCAGGTGAATGTGAGGGGCCTGATCAGCATGCTTGAAGCAGCCCGCGCAGCAGGGTGCCAACGGTTTATCTTTGCATCCAGTTCGAGCGTCTATGGCAACAGTCCGAAAGTTCCATTTGCTGAGGCCGACCCGGTTGATGAACCGATCAGCCCCTATGCCGCCACGAA
>CAZNPU010000045.1:0-10903 GCA_964575335.1 uncultured Isosphaeraceae bacterium
CGGCAGTATGCGTGCGGCCGCGCTTGATGAAGAAAGCATCAGGGCCGTGCAGGTCGCGCGACAGACCATCGACGCCGATCGCCGTAGCCGCATGGTGGAGATTCCAAGCGGGCAAGCGGACATGAAGCTGTGGGCGAACAAGGGCGATGAATCCAAGATTCGCGCACTGCTGAAGAAAATCGAAAGTATCGTCAAGCGTCCGCAGCAGATCACGCGCACCGCAACAACGGGGCCGAAGGGCAATTTCCGCAAACCATCGGTGGCCAAAACGGATGCGGGGATTGTCAAGGCCATACTCGATGGCGCTTCGAAGGAAAATGCCCGCTATGCGATGAACGGTGTCATGGTGGATGGCGAGAACCTGGTCGTGACCAATGGCCACATCCTCTGGATCGCCAAGGGTGAATGGGGAAAGGACGGCTTTTATCCGCGCGATGCAATCGCCAAGGATGGCACGTTGCCGGCAGTTCCATCGACCGATGCCGATTTGCCCAAGCTCCCCCCGTGGCGTGATGTGGTTCCGACGTATGGGGCGAACGATGCCATTCCCAATGTCGATGTGCTGACCGCCATGAAGCACATTCAGATGGCCGCGAAGATGGCCGAGGCGGGAGGCGAGTTGAGCGGCGTCCTGGTGGTCGTGAACGATGATGGTACGCTCGGATATGCCGCGTACTCGCCGGAGTTTGGCACCGCTGAAATCAATATCCGAGACGATTACGAGGTGCTTGGCGCTGTCAATCCGCAATTGCTCTCAAAGGCGCTGGCGTTTCACCATATCGCCGGTGACACCGAAGTAAGGATCGCATTTCCTTATTGGAACAAACCGATTCTTATAAAGGGTGATGCACGCCGCGCTACGACGGTCATCATGCCGGTCAACCTTGACGAGAAGAACGTGAAACGACAGGCGATCACCGCCCGCCCGAAGCGTGACGATCCCGCCGATGCCGAGCCAAAGGAATTGGCCGATGTATTGCCCGGCCACATTCGCCAGCGCCGGCAGGCGTACGGGATCAATCCAACAGGCAAGTCGAACGCTGATCTGAAGCGCATCATTGAGCGCCGGCCAGTGAGTGAACCTGCCGACTCCGAAATGCAGGAATTGATTTACACCGAGTTCCGGGCTGATGAACCATCAAAGCGCAGCACGCCAGAATCATTCCGCGATGAGTTTCCCGAAGGTGAATCATCGCCGTTTGAGTTCACGCTGCCTGAGGGGATCAAGCTGCGCGAGGGCATCGGCCCTGACATCATGGAAGCGGCCCGCATGATCGCCGTGCCGGTGAAGTCGAAGAAATTGCGGGGGCTGATGCTCGGCGTATTCAGGCATCCGCCCGGCATGATCGAGCTGCGCGATATCCGCTGGATTCGCACGCTGGCGCATGAGGCTGGCCATGCGGTTGACTTCCGAATGAATGGCAACAGCTTCCCATCGAGCATTCGCAACCGCTTCCCGACGCTGCAATTGAAGGAACGCGAAGCACGCGAGCAGTTGAAACGGGCATCGGAGTTCATTCGACCGTTGCAGGGAATGTCGTGGTCTGACCGCAGCAGCTATGTTCGATATCGCGCCGGTCACGCTGAACTGATGGCCGATTTGATCTGCCTCTACCAGCTTGCGCCGGACAAGGCGCGTGAATTGGCCCCGGACGTGACGGCTGCACTTGAAGCGAAGATCGAAAGCAATCCAATCGTCAAGGCGGCGATGGACCTGGTATTGAACCCGGATGAAGCGGGCATCAAGGCGACGGCGAAAAAGCACATTGCCGAACGCACCACGCTTCCCGATCCTGAGTTTGTCGATCCCACGAATCCGGAGCCGATGCTTCGCGCTGATGTTCTGGACCTTGTGAAGCAGACCAACCGCGAGCTAGGCGTCCATCTGCATCGGGTTTATTCAACATCGCGCAAGTGGCGAGAGCAATTGAACGCCCGCGAGCGCGAGGACGTAGCCGCGTTTGTCGAGGGCATCAGCAACCTGAGTATCAAGGGCGATACATTCGAGGCGGTCGAGTCGCGCATGACGCCGGCCATGCACGCGGCGGCGCGAGAGTATCGCTACGAGCAGGAATTGAATCGTCAGGAAGCGAATCGCATATTCCATGAGGCGGGCGAGGGACCGGAGAAGATCAAATGGATTGCGGACTATCTGGCGCACTTCTACATGGCGCCACGCGCCAAGTTGATTGCGTTTCTCGGTCGATGGCGCAAGCAGACCCCGCACATAAAAAAGCGGCAATTCCCGACATTGAAGGAAGCGGTCGAGGCCGGACTTGTGCCGGTCAGCCAGGACATCGCTTATCTGTATGAACGAGCTGCGGAAAACAATTTCCGGGCTGCCATGACGCGGCACTTCCTGAAACAATTGCGAGCAAAGAAAACACTCGCCGGCGATCCGGTCATCGTGGGTTCAATCGAAGCGGCCGGTCCTGACTGGCGGCGTATCGAGCATCCGGTGTTGCGCACGATCTACGCCCGGAAGAACGCCAGAGGGGAAACGATACTGGGCGAAAACTTCGCTTATGTTCATCCGAGCATTGAGCGACCGGTACAGGTGCTGCTTGATCGGCAGTTCGATGGTCCCGTCGCTCGGATAATCACGGCGATCAATTCCGCCGGCAAGGCGCTGAACGTGGCGTTTTCATTCTTCCATGAAATCACGCTGTATGAGTCATCGTCGGCGGTGAACATGAAGTTCCTGAACCCGCTGCGCGGTGTGCTGATCGGGCCATTCGAGTCGAAGCGATTGGGCATTGGCTTCCGCCCGCACCTGACCTATCGCGCTGGGTTGAAGCTGGACCGGAAAGACCCGCATGGAACGCAAGACGCGATCCGGCACGGTTTGAGTCTGACACGCGCAGCATCAGCCGATTATGCACGGTCATATCTGGAAACGATGCTGCGTCGCGTCGAGCATGTGGCCCGCAAGGTTCCGCAACTGGAATGGCTGGTTCGCCGGGTTCGCAAGGCCGTCGAATCGTACAACCGGCATCTGTGGGACAACGCGCATCAGGGATTGAAGCTGTTTTCGTACCACACGCTCGCTGCGGACATACTGCCCAAGCTGCCGCGCGGCATATCGGCGCGTGAGGCGAAGGAAACCATCGCTTCCTATGTGAACGATGCGTTTGGCGGACAGGAGTTTCTGGAGTTGCCGGTGTTGAAGAAAGGGCATCGGGCGTTTTCTGAGCCGGCGACGGTCAAGCAGGTTCAGATGCTGCACGGTCTACTGTTCGCGCCTGATTGGACGATTTCTAATATCCGAATTGCCGGGCGTCCGGTGGTGAACATCGGGCATCCGCTCATGCGTCGGCTTGGCGTTCGCTACTGGCGCAACATGGCGGTGACGCTGTTCGGCTCAATGGCAGCCGCGCAATACGCGATCTACTGGGCATTGGGCGGCGACGATGACGATATGAAGGCGTTTCCGTGGCAGAACGAGATTGGCCGCACCACATCCATTGACGTGACGCCGCTTCGGAATCGCATCTACACCGTGTTGGGCATCGAGCCGCCGAAGGAAAGAGCCTACATCCATCCCGGAAAGCAGGCGTTCGAGGTGCTGCGTTACTTTGAGCAGTTCCCCGAAGGTTTGGTTCAGAACATCGGCAACAAATCATCCGTGGCCGTGCGCATGGCGGTTGAGCAGATGACAAGCCACCAGGCGGGGCTGGGCTTCCCGATGCCGTGGGCGAATGACGCATACGGTGAGCAAATCAATGGCTGGGCCGAAATCGTCGAACGCGCCAAGGCCGTTGGCGAGCAGTTCATTCCGTTCAGCTGGCAACCAAACAACTTCGCATTCGCGCTGCCCAAGCAGTCGGGCATGACAAAGTACCGTGCTGGCCGGCACTACGAGGATTCGATTACCGCCTACGCCGATCCGTCGTGGTGGAACGCGATCGGGCAATCGGTGGGCTTGAAGTCACAGGAAGCGGCCGCCATTGACATGATTGCGAAGGTTCACGATGCGGCGGTCGCCAACGGGATCGAACCGGAGGCAAGCCGTCAGCTATTCATCATGGCGATGAACCGCGTCCGTGGCGTCTACTACGGGAAGTTCCTTGATGCGATTGAGGATCAGGACTGGAATGCAGCCGACCGGTACGCCGTGGTGCTGCTGAATCTCGGCACCGAGCCAAGGCAGGTCGCGGCATCAGCCAGGCGTCGCAGTCGAAGCGAATTGTCTGCCGAAGCGGAAAGCTATCTGCGCTCTGCGGGCGTTCGGGATCGCACGTTGAACTTCGATGATTTGGTGCGCTGATGATGAGTACGCTTGGATTGTGTTTGACAGCCGCGAATTGGAATGTAGGCTTTGAGCAGTCGGGTCCCTGCCAAAATCACCGACTACATCACACCCCAGTAATGCATCGGGTACGTTGCGCGAACCCCTGGCAGGGACCCCGTGTAACGGCCCGATGCTGCGCTCACTTGTCGCCGCGTGCGAATGGAGCATGACCATGACCACCCGCGTATACCTACTGAAGCGTCCGCGCGTGCTACCGGCTGACAAAGCCAAGTTTGAAAAGGTGCGGCAAGACGCTATTGCCAAAGGCGCATCAGAAAAAGAAGCGCGCGCAAAAGCTCGCAAGGCTGCTGCGACCTACTACTGGGTGCTGCGTTGGACCGGCACTAACGGTAGGCAGCAGTATGAATCACTGGACCGATGCGACCGCATGACCAAGACTGACGCGAAGAACAGTCGGCAGCAGAAGGAATTGGCATTTGGAAGGGGTGATTTCCCTGTAGACAAGCCCAAAGGAATCACACTGGCCGAGTTCAAGCTGGTTTACGAAACCCGCCGGAGACAGGGCGATACTGGACGCGGCTATCTGCGTAGCGCACCGAAACTACGCGAGTCAACAATCGCTGAGCACCTGATGACGCTCCGGTACATGCTCAACCACTTCGGTGATGATTTTCGCATCGCTTCGATCACGCTGAATGATGCAATTGATTGGGTGGACAATCTGGAGGCGGGCAGATTGTCGCAGGCCCGGAAGCAATCCAAGCGAGTCTACACAATCACAGAGCAGACTGTCCGCAAGCACATTCGTAACGCCAAGGCGATTTTCAATTGGGCGAAGATCATCAACTATGTGCATTCCAATCCGTTCGGCAACTTCGACGGTAAGCCACTGCCGAGTGACGCGAACGCCGAAGTGACCATCGCTGATGTGGAGAAGATTCTGGCGGCGACCGATGACAAGGGCTGGCGGGCGCTATTCGGCTTGTGTCGGTTTGCTGGACTTCGCCGGGGCGAAGCGATTGCGCTTCCGTGGTCCGGCATGGAGACAGATAAGCATGGCGAGCGGCATTGGGTAGGCGTCGATTGGGAGACGCGACGTATTCACCTCGTCGCTGAAAAGACCCGTATGGCCCGCGTGGTTCCTATCTGCCCGCGTCTGTATGAAATCCTGATGGACGCCTACACCGATGCGCCAGAAGGCTCAAAGACGGTTTGCGGACTATCAGAGAACAACCTGACCCGCAACGCACAAGCAATCGTTCGAGCGGCGGGGGTGACGCCGTGGCCGAAGTTGTACCAGGCGATGCGATCAAGCTGCGAGAACGACTGGAAAACGGCTGGCGTCGCTGAGGCAACCTACTGCGCGTGGATGGGACACTCGCGTACCGTCAGCCGTGGCCATTATGTCGCGCCGACTGATTCCGAGTTCGCCGCAGTGATTGGCGAGCCTGCCAAATAACGCGGCTAGTGTGCCATTAGTGTGCCATCAACAGAAAACCCCGCCAAAAACGGGGTTTTTGAACGCGCACGGAGGGAGTCGAACCCCCAACCCTCGGTTCCGAAGACCGATGCTCTATCCATTGAGCTACGTGCGCAACAGGACGAGCCAAAGTATAGCACCACTCGATATTTTTCTTCAAATGCACTCAAAAGTGGCTGATCAGGCCGGCTGCGGGTAATCTGCTGCACTTTCCACACCGCATCGAAGGAGGTCGATCGCCAATGGGTTTGATGGATGGCAAACGGGGGCTGGTCGTCGGGATCGCCAACGATCACAGCTACGCGTATTTCATTGCGGAATCGCTGCTTCGCGAAGGAGCTGAGTGCTTTTTCACCCATCTACCGGGTGAGAAGATGCATCGCCGCTGTGCGAAGGCGATTGAGCAACTGGGCGTTGAGAATCCGTGGCTGGAGTCGATGGACGCCGGGTCGGATGAAGAGCTTGACCGCGTCTTTGAGAAGCTCGGCTCCGACTTCGGCTCGATCGATTTTCTCGTTCACTCCATTGCCTTTGCAGATAAAGACTGGCTGAAGGATGGCGTATTTACTGCCACGCCCCGGCAGGTTTTCACTCAGGCGATGGACATTTCCGCCTATACCTACATGGCCATGGCGAATCGCGCGCAGAAGCTCATGCCCAACGGCGGTGCGATGATCGCTATGAGCTACTACGGTGCGGAGAAGGCTGTGCCCGGCTACAACGTCATGGGTGTGGCCAAGTCGGCCCTCGAATCAACCACACGCTATCTTGCCCATGATCTGGGGCCGAAGAACATTCGCGTCAACACCATCTCCGGGGGGCCGCTGCGCACCATGAGCGCGATGGCGGTGGGCGGCTTCAGCGATATCCTCGGCTGGGTTGAAAAGAAAGCGCCGCTTCGTCGAAACGTCACCGGCAAGGATGTGGGCGATGCCGCTGCCTTCCTGCTCAGCGACCACGCTGCGGGCATCACGGGACAAACCATATACGTCGATGCCGGTTACAGCATCATGGGTCTGTAACGAAGAATCGCACATCGAACATGCACCGGCTTCGCGTCGCATCTGCGGCCTTGGCCGGGGCAATGAAGACAAAGCACCGCAACGCGCCTGTTCCAGCATCACTGGCGATTGACGTGTCGATATGCCGGCACGTCAATCGCCATGTGAATATGCAGATGAGTGCTACATGCCCGCTGGCGGGTAATACGTCGGTGCGCCCGGACCCACGGGCAGGCCAAGCAGGAACACCCAGAGATAAAACAGTGCGGTCCAGCCGACGAGAAAGAACAGGCAATAAGGCAGCATCGTGCTCACCAGCGTGCCGATGCCCAGTTTCCTGTCATAGCGCACCGCAAAGGCGAGGATCAGGCCAAAGTAGCTCATCATCGGCGTAATGATGTTGGTGGTGCTGTCGCCGATGCGGTATGCCGCCTGGATGACCTCGGGGCTGTAGCCCACTTTCATCAGCATCGGCACAAAGATCGGCGCCGTCACGGCCCACTGCGCGCTTGCGCTGCCCAGCATCAGGTTCACAAAAGCGCACATGAGAATGAAGGGGACAAAGACCAGCGGATTGTCCAGCCCCATTGCCTCGATCACATCTGCGCCCAGCACCGCGAGAATAACCCCAAGATTCGTCCAGTCGAAGAACGCAATGAACTGGGCTGCGAAAAAGACCAGCACGATGTACAGCCCCATTGAACTCATCGCGCCGGCCATGGCGTCAATGATGTCGCGATCGGTTTTCATGGTGCCGACGGTTCGGCCGTACACGAATCCGGGCACGATGAAAAATACGAAGATGAACGCCACAATGCTGCGCAGGAACGGCGAGGGCACCAGCGAATTGAAGCGCGGATCGCGCAGCACGCCCCAGCCCGGAAGCGAAAACAGCACGCTGTTGATGGACGCGCCTATACCGTCTTTGGCCGGCACATAAAAATCGGCGGTTTCAACGGCATTCGCTCCGTGCTGAGCTTGTAACTGTCGCGTGTTCTCAATCGCTGCGTTGAGTTCGGCTGAGGACCAGCCGACTGCGGTCGCAAGATCGGTATCAGTAGGCATTCTGACCGTGCTGCCGAAATGCGGACCGGCGAGCCAGACCAGCAGCAGGAACATCGCCAGCGCCGCCAGGCCTGCTCGCTTCAGTCCCTTGCGCTCAACGGCACTGAGCCGATCCAGCACCGGTTTGCGCTCGACGGTTTCATCCGCATTGTTGACGTCATACTTGCCCAGCCGCGGCTCCACGATGCGCGAAGTCACCCACGTGCCCAGGCCGGTGATGAGAAACGTGCTGACGAACATGAAATACCAGTTCACCGCAGGATGAACTTCATATGCAGGATCGACGTACTGTGCGGCTTTTTCGGTAATGCCCGCCAGCAGCGGATCAACTGTGCCGATGAGCAGGTTCGCGCTGTACCCGCCTGAGACGCCTGCAAATGCTGCAGCAAGCCCAGCAAACGGATGCCGCCCCAGAGCATGAAACACCGTCGCAGCAAGGGGAATCAGCACCACGTAGCCCATTTCCGAAGCGGTATTGCTCATGACGCCCGCAAAGACCACAACCATCGTGACGGCGTTTTTCGGCGCTGCCAGCACCATGCCGCGAATCGCTGCGCCCAGCAGGCCCGATTTTTCCGCCACGCCAACCCCAAGCAGCGCCACCAGTACTGTTCCCAGCGGCGGAAAGCCGGAGAAGTTCGTCACCAGCGAGGTCGCGATGAAGCGAATGCCATCGCCGCTGAGCAGGCTTTTGGCGCGAATGACCCCATCAAAAGCGCGGCCGGCTGCCCCGGGCGGGCGCGGATCATCCACCGCCAGCCCCGCAGCGGCTGCAATCGCGCTGATCACAATCACGCCCAGTGCGAACAGCGCAAACAGCGTCACCGGATGCGGCAGCAAATTGCCCAGCCATTCAACAGCTGCAAGAAAGCGGGCGAACCAGCCGCGCGGTGGCGACGGCGCTGTCGAATTTGATGATGGAGATGGAGTTGAGCTGCTCATCACCGCGTGAGGATACCGGCTTGTCTTCGGATTTGCCTGCCCGCTGAAGGCTGACATGGCGCGCTTCACCAACTGAACCCGATGGGAAGCACTGGATAACGAGCAGTTACTGCAGGGGTGAATGTGTGCCAACAGGTTGATGCGCCTGCACATCTCGCACCCACCACCCGGTTTGCGGGGATGTGATCGTCATTCATCCGGCTGCACATCCGGCTGCACGAGGCGAATAGGCATTACGCCCAGCGGAGAGGGGTGAACAGTGACAGGAAGAATGTTGTGGCTGCATCGTTCACCAGACAAACCCGATGCTGCCTGTGCGGGCCTTGTGAATGGCGCGGTCATTCCTGTGCCTGCATGAACGAAGCATCACAAAAGGAATCTCACCATGGATAGTGATCGCATAAAAGGCCAGGCTCAGAACCTGAAGGGAAAACTCAAGGAAGCCAAAGCTGATCTGACTGACGACACCTCGAAAGAGCTGCGCAGCAAGGGTGAGCAGATCAAGGGCAAGGCGCAGGAAAGCTTCGGCCGCATGAAGGACGAAGTTCGCAGCTCAATGAAGAAAGGCGAAGAGCGTCGAACCAACGAGCCTGGCGACGAGGACGAACTGTAACAACGGCACCTCAAGACGCTGCTGCGTTACATAGCTGGCGCGTCAACGCCCCTCTCCCGCACACAGGGGAGAGGGGCAAGGGATAAAGGTGAAGGCGCCTTGCGCATCGCTTTGGATCACAGCGGCACCGATGCAGTTGGCATCGTGTCAATCAATCAACTATCGACGTTCAGCTCAAACGAGCCAAGTTGCTTTCCTTCGCCCTGCACATCCAGTTCAACCCATAGCTTGCTGTCAGGCGGTAGGGGAATGGGCAGTTCTGCGTGGGCATGAAAATGCTCGGGCGTTGCGCTGCCTTCGCGTTCTGCTCGCGCTTTGATCGAACCGGCTGCGTCTTCGGTTCCGATCCAGCACCGCACCGCGGTGATTTTCCGCAGATCGCCGGTCAGCCACAGATCAATCGGCGCATCGCCGCCGGGGGTTAGTTCACCGGCATCGCACGCGGCGCGCACGCCATAGCTGCCGATTGTTTGCGTGCCCAGTTCAAGTAATGGGCCGTGATGTCCGTCGTGATGGTGATCGTGACCGTGATCGTGGTCATCATCGTCATGATGGTGATGCGCTGCTGGCGTGCTGGGAGCTTGAGTCTGCGCCGTGGAGGCTTGCTGACGCTCGCAGCCAGCGGTTGCGCCTGCTGCGATCATGGCTGCAAGCAAAACGCGCTGAAACTGTCGCATGGATCTTCTCCTGTCAAAGAAAAAACATGAATCAAAAGCAGTTATTTGTCTCGTCCCGGCTGATGCTTTGCGCCGAAAGCCAGCGCGTAGCCGGCCGGGACGACAACGAGGTTGAGAAATGTTGATGTGATCAAGCCGCCCAGCACCACGATCGCCAGCGGCGCAAGCAGTTCGCTGCCCGGTCGTCCCGCAGCGATGACAAGCGGCAGCAGGCCAAGGGCTGCTGCAAGCGCAGTCATCAAAATGGGTGACAAACGTTCAAGCGAACCCTGGATAATGGCAATCTCCAGCGGCTTGCCTTCATGATGCATGATGTGGTGGTAGTGGTTGACGAGCAGAATGCCGTTGCGCACCGCAATGCCGAACAGGGTGATGAATCCCACCATGCTGGCAATGGAAATGACGGGCGCTTCGTATCGCTGCTCGCCAAGTCCGACCAGCGCAAGCGTGTTTGAAATCAGGTGCGGCGATTCAGCGATGTAAATCGTCACGATCCCGCCGATCATCGCCAGCGGCAGGTTGAGCATGATCAGCGCAGCAGCCCGCAGCGTGCCGGTGGAAAGTACCAGCAGCATGAACATGATGATCACAACCGCGCCGCCGGCAAACATGATGGTGCGGCTAGCGGATTGCTGCGCCTCGAACTGGCCTCCGTAGACCACGCTGTAGCCTGCGCTGTGCACGATCGGATCGACGCGGCGGCGCACTTCTTGCACGACGTCGCCGAGGTTGTGACCCGCAGCAATATTGCATGAGATGACCGCTTTGCGCTGCGTGTTTTCGCGGGCGATGAGATTGCTGGCCATTTCCAGCCCGATATCAGCAACGTCTTCCAGTTTCACGATCGCGCCATCCTTGCCGCGCAGCAGCAGA
>CAZNPU010000046.1:0-10691 GCA_964575335.1 uncultured Isosphaeraceae bacterium
GGTCTGGGCCCAGGATGGTTCGGATCGCAGGAAGCCTGATTTTCCCCCATTTGATCAGGTATCGAAGGATTTTGAGCAGGTGATTTCGGTAGCCGACGGCTCCAGATCGCTCTACACCGTTTGGATCGACCGCAAGCGCAATCAACTGCTTGCAGAGCTGCCTCGCGGCTGGCAGAACCAGAAATATTTCATCGCGGTGACGCAGGCGGGCGGCGCGGTTTTTGCCGGTCTTCAGGGGCCCGAGCGATACGTGTACTGGCGCCGATACGACAACCGTCTGGCGTTGGTTGAGCCTCAACTCAACACCCGGTCAACCGGCGAGCCGCAGTCCAAAGCCTCGGTTGAGCGCCTGTTCACCGACCGCGTCCTGCTGGATATTCCCATCGTCACCATGGGACCGAATGGCCAGCCGGTCATTGACCTTGATGAACTCCTGATCAACAAGGCGAGCGATCTCATCGGTGGGCCGGCTGCAGGCCTGAACCCCCGGCTGAGTAAGATCGCCAAGGTCAAGGCGTTCCCGCAGAACATTGAAATTGCCATCGAAGCGCCCAACCGCAGCGGCAACCTGGTGACGTTCCACTACTCCATCAGCCTGATTCCCGAGAACACCGGGTACAAGCCGCGCGAGGCTGATGAGCGCGTGGGCTACTTCACCACGGTCTATCGCGATCTGGGCCAATACGACGAGCAGAAGAAGTGGACGCGCTACATCAACCGCTGGCATCTGGAAAAGCGCGATCCCAAACTTAAGCTCAGCCCGCCCAAGGAACCCATCGTGTTCTATATCGAACACACCGTGCCCGTGCGGTATCGGCGCTGGGTGCGTGAAGGCGTTCTGTACTGGAACGATGCCTTCCGCAAAATCGGTCTGGACAACGCGATCGAAGTTCACTACCAGGATGCCGCCACCGGCGCGCACATGGAAAAGGATCCGGAGGATGTTCGCTACAACTTCATCCGCTGGCTGAACAACGATATTTCGACCGCCATCGGACCCAGCCGCGCTCATCCGCTGACCGGTCAGATTCTTGACGCTGACGTCGTGCTGACCGACGGTTGGATTCGCGCTTACTGGGGCTGGTACAACGAGCAGATGCCCGAAATGGCTGTCGAGAGCCTTACGCCCGAAACGCTCCAGTGGCTGGAACAATACCCCGAGTGGGATCCGCGTCTGCTGCTGGCAAGCCCTGAACAGCGCGAGCGCATTCTCGCGATGCGTGCGGAGCGCGATCGGCGCATCGCCAATGGGGAAGATGTGCCGCCCATGTTTACCGACCCGGCCCTGTGGTACAACGAAGACCTTGCCGCAATGGCTGAATGGGTTGGGTGTGAGCATCGGCATTGCATGGCGGCGCACGGCCTGGCATTTGAAATGTCCTTTGCGCACCTGAACCTGCAGATGCTCGGCCTGATTGAAGAGATGGAAATGGCTGGCGATATGGCCGCCCACGATAATCAGTTGCTTGACGGCATCCCCGAGTGGTTCGTCGGTCCGCTTCTGGCGGAGCTGACCGCGCACGAGGTCGGTCACACGCTGGGCTTGCGCCACAACTTCAAGGCGTCGAGCATTTACACCATGGAGCAGATCAACTCCGAAGAGTTCAAAGGAAAGAAGCCGCTGGCCGGTTCGGTCATGGATTACCTGCCGCCGAACTTCAACTTCGGCGCAGGTGAAATTCAGGGCGATATCGCCATGATCGGCATCGGGCCGTATGACTACTGGGCGATCGAATACGGCTACACCTTTGACGATCCCAAGAAGGTGCTGGCACGCGTTGCGGAGCCGGAGCTGGCGTATCTGACGGATGACGACACCACCGGTCCGGACCCGTTGGCACGCCGGTACGACTTCGCAGCCAACCCGCACAGCTATGCGCTCAATCAGATGCGCATTGTGGCGCATCATCGCGAGCGCATCCTCGAGAAGTTCGTCAAGGAAGGGCAAAGCTGGTCCAATGCCCGCCGCGGATACGAAGGCACCCTGGCCATGCAGGCCCGCATGTTGAGCATGATGGCCAACTGGGTGGGCGGCGCGCATGTCAATCGCGACCGCAAGGGCGATCCCAACGGTCGGGCGCCGATCAACGTGGTTGATGTGGAAAAACAACGCGAAGCTCTGGATTTCGTCATCGAATACGCCTTCAACGACGAAGCGTTCGGCCTCACGCCTGAACTGCTGGCGTACATGACGGTTGATAAGTGGACCGACCAAAGCCCCGGCGATCGAAGCGATCCAACCTGGCCCGTGCATGACCGCATCATGGGCATTCAGGCGTCCACGCTGACCATGATCATGAACCCCACCACGCTCAAGCGGGTGCATGACAATGAATTCCGCGTGCCGGCGGATCAGGATGCGCTGACGTTGCCCGAGGTCATGCAGAAGATCGCTGATTCCATCTACAGCGAGCTGGACACTGAACTGGATGGCGTGACCTTTACCGAGCGCCAGCCGATGATCTCCAGCCTGCGTCGGAACCTGCAGTCGGGCCTGACCGATCGCCTGATCGTCCTCGCTGCGGGAGACAGCGCGATGCCGCGGGCCATCCGCACGCTTGCTACGAGCCATCTCCGCACGCTCAGCGGTAAGCTGGGAGCCTTGTTGGCCAAAGCCGACAGCGGTCAGATCGATGCGTACACGCTTGCTCACTTGCAGGATCTCAATGAGCGTGTGGATCGCGCTCTCAATACCGTGCAGGTCATCGGCGTCCGCTGAGCAGGCCTGATCCATTCAGGCGTTGAAGCTGAACCTGCTTCAATAATCAACACCAAAGCCCATGGACTGCGGTCCATGGGCTTTTTGTTGTCTGCTGTTTTGGCCGCAGCGTCTTAAGCGCATGTAATCCACACCTCTTTCATCTCCCCATTCTCCCCGTACTCCGCGGTGAACCATTCTCGGTTTATTACCGCGGAGATCGCAGAGAGCGCGGAGGTGGGAGTTAAAGAGAGGGGGAGACAAGGAGACAGGAGAGCTTGACAAGGTGCAGGGATGATGAAGCGATGGGGCGCATGCATAGAGGGCCGATCACCTTGTCACCGTGCCTCCTTCACGCATTGAGCGACTGACCGGTCATCCGGATCGAATCCTCATCCTTATCCTGCTCTCTCCGCGTTCTCCGTGTGTTCCGCGGTGAATCATGATGTACACTGGAAAGCTCCTATGCCGCCACTACACATTGCCACTCGAAAGGGACTGTTTACTGCTGAACGTCAATCGTCCGGCAACTGGGCGATTACCAACGTCAGTTTTCTCGGCGACAACTGTTCGATCGTGATGCACGATCCCCGGCCGTCACCGCAGGCCAATGGACGCGGGACGCTGTACGCAGCGCTCGATCATGGCCATTTTGGCGTGAAGATGCATCGCTCGTTGGATGGCGGCCGATCGTGGCAGGAAATCGCAGCTCCCAAGTACCCGCCCAAGCCCGAGGGATATCAGCCCAAAACCACACCTGCGGAAGGCACGCCTGTTGACTGGAACCTGCGCCTGGTGTGGGCTCTGGCTGCTGGCGGCATTGATGAAGAAGGCCTCATCTGGTGCGGCACGCTGCCCGGAGGGCTGTTTCAATCAAATGATCACGGCGAGACCTGGCGCTTGAACGAGCCGCTGTGGTTTGAGCCTCGCCGCGAGGAATGGTTTGCCGGGGGCGCAGAATATCCGGGCATACACTCCATCGCAGTTGATCCTCGCGATCCAAAACACGTCGTCATCGGCGTGTCCTGCGGCGGCGTGTGGATCACCCGCGACGGCGGTCAAACCTGGCATCTTGGCGGCAAGGGTATGCGAGCTGAGTACATGCCGCCCGAGCGAGCGTATGACCAGAACATTCAGGACCCGCATCTGCTTGTGCAATGTCGCGACTATCCCGATGTGATGTGGGTGCAGCATCACAACGGCATATTCAGGTCGATCGACGGCGGCGAGAACTGGACCGAAATCACTGACGTTGAGCCGAGCGTCTTTGGCTTTACCGTTGCTGCCCATCCGCATGATCCCAACACCGCATGGTTCGTGCCGGCGATCAAGGATGAAAAACGCATTCCCGCCAATGGCAGGGTGGTGGTGACGCGCACTCGCGACGGCGGCAAGACGTTTGAACAGCTCACCAAGGGTTTGCCGCAGGAGCATGCCTACGACCTGGTATTTCGGCACGCTCTGGATGTGGATGACACCGGCGATGTGCTGGCGTTCGGTTCAACCACCGGTTCAGTCTGGATCAGTGAAGACGGCGGAGATTCGTGGATTGAACTCAGCAGTCACCTGCCGCCGGTCTACGCGGTTCAGTGGGAGCGTGCCGCTGGCTGATTGAACACCGCTGAGAGTTCAGAAGACAAGGAGACGCTCTTTTCGCATCATTCCCTTGTCTCTTTAGCGCTCCGCGTTCTCCGCGGTAAATTGGCCGAGAGCAAAGCACGTGATATCCTGTCCGTGTCTGTGTGTGCGTGTGGATTACCAGTGCAGAACCTTCTGCTTGCTGGATCATCCCGCAACGGACGGGAGAATGCTCAGGGATGGGTGAACGCGACACCAACATCAGCAAGGGCATCAGGGGCAACAGTGATCGGGCCGGCGCAGGCGGCAGGAAACGCAGCGAGGCGGCGACTCCGAACCGCGATTGGCGTCAGCTTGCCAAGCTCTTTGAATCGCTTCCGCCGCACGCGATCGAAGCGGAAATGAGTTTGCTTGGATCGATCCTCATCGATCCCCAGGTCATCGGCGACGTCATCTTTATCGTCAAGCGAGGCGATGACTTCTTCAAGCCCGCCAACGGGGCGATCTTCGATGCCATGCTGGAGTTGTACGATCGGCACTCCACGCTGGACATCGTGCAGCTCAACCAGCTTTTGGTTGATCGCAACGTGCTGGATGCAGTCGGCGGTCTGGAATACCTCGTGCAACTGGCCAACTCGGTGCCCACAGCGGCCAACGCGCTGCACTACGCGCGGCTGGTGCGGGAAAAGGCCAACATTCGCCAGCTCATCGCTGCTGCGGGCGAGATTCTGTACGAGGCGTACAACAGTCCCGAGGAAGCCCAGGCCATTCTCGATCGGGCGGAGTCGATGATCTTTCAGATTGCTCAGCAAAGCGAGCAGACGCAGATCGAGGGGCTAAACGATCTCATCCGCCAGACGATGGAGCGCATCGAGGCGAATCTCGGTCAGGAGCTGACCGGCATTCCCACCGGCTTCAGCGAATTGGATTCGATGACCACCGGCCTTCAGGCTGGCGAGATGATCATCATCGCGGCCCGGCCGTCAATGGGCAAAACCGCCCTGGTGCTCAACATGGCTGAAAACATGGCCATGCGCGGTTACGGTGTGGGGATTTTCAGCCTTGAAATGGGAAAGCAGCAGCTTGTGCAGCGACTGCTGTGCGCTCGCTCAGGCATCGATTCGCAGCGCCTTCGCCGCAACATGCTGCGCGAGGCGGAGTTCCGCGCTCTCATGGCGGCATGTGATGAGCTTCAGCAGGCGCCGATTTACATCGATGACACGCCGGGGCTGTCGCTGCTGCAGCTCCGTGCCAAGGCCCGGAGGATGGCTGCCAAGCACAAGGTGCGGGCAATCCTCATCGACTACCTGCAGCTGATGTCCGCTGGCGGGCGAGTGGAATCGCGTCAGATCGAAGTCAGCGAGATCAGCCGCGGCGTGAAGGCGATGGCGCGCGAATTGAACATGCCGGTGATCTGTCTCAGCCAGCTCAACCGCGCTGCGGAAAGTCGCGAGGGCCATCGGCCGCGCATGAGCGACCTGCGTGAGTCGGGGTCGATCGAACAGGATGCAGACGTGATCATGCTCCTGCATCGTGAAGACTATTACCACAAAGACGATCCGGAATGGCTGGAGAACAATCCCGACAAGGTTGGCGTGGCGGAGTTGATCGTCACTAAACAGCGTAATGGCCCAACGGGCACGGTGCCGCTGACATGGGTGGCGGCATCCACGCGCTTCCGTGATTATTCGCCTGCTCGTCCGCCCGCCGGGATTTCGATGGGCTACGAACCGCTTCCCGAACCGGCGTATCGAGCGGCGCCTGTTGGAGCAGGCATGTCGGCGTCAGGCAGTTCTGGCGGTAGCGATGTGCCGTTTGCAGCCAATACGGGCAGCGCATTTATCGGCCGCGCTAAGACCGGACCGGTTGACAACTTCCGCGATGGCGGCGGCCCGGATCGGGATGACGGTGACCTGAGCGATGACGAGTTGGACGGTATTCCAATTTGAATCTGAATGCTCAGCAACTGCAGCCGCGTGAGCGCAACCAACGGGAATTGCGGCACATGCGGAACGCCCTGTGAGCTGACGGTTCAAACATTCATACTGTTGCCCATTGCTGTCCACTGCCAGCCGCCGCATTCGCCACCAGGAACCCGTATCCGGTGTTCTTGGCATCAGCATCGTGACGTCAGGGCCTTGCTCGCACGCAGCAGGCCTTTTCGCGTTCACCGCGTTATTCGGCGGGAGGGAACGCTGGGACGCTGGAACTGGAGCAGGAGCGTTCAGGTGGCGTGGGGGTCGCATAGGGCGCATCAGAGCGGTTATCGCCACTGCCACCTGGGCTGGCAGGGTTTGAAAGCGGGATTGCAATGGCCAGTTGAGTGAAACGTTGAGACTCAAACTGGGCGGTTCGCTATCAGACTCAGCCGATGGCTCCTACACTTTCCGAACATGTTGTTGGGTCAGCGCTTGGTTCTCGAACTCGGCCAGTTGGTCGAACTGCTTGGTTTTCCCAGAGGTCCCCACAAACACGAATGACGCTCATGCCGGAACGGGACAATCTGGAGGCGATTCTTCGCCGCGCTGGCCAAGGCGATGCAGAAGCGTGGCGGGTGCTGGTCGACACCTACAGCGGGCGTGTTTTCGGCCTGATTCGTGCGCAATGCAACGACACCGATCTAGCTGATGAAATTACCCAGTCCACCTTTTGCACCATCGTGGCGAAAATCGGCAGCTATACCGAACTGGGCAAGTTCGAGCAGTGGCTGTTCCGCATCGCGATGAACCGCCTGCGTGATGAAATGCGCCGTCGCAAGAGGCAGGCCCGGCCGATGGACGACGATACGCTGGCCGGACTGATCAGTGGCGGGGGGGAACAAGGCCGATCGAGCAGCCTGGTTGCCAGCGGCGCAGGCGACACATTGTGGGCCAATCCCGACGGAACTGGCCGATGTGATCCGGCAGACCTGCAGGCGCTTCGGGCGGCGTTATCGCAGTTATCGGAGGCGGATCAGTTGATCATTCATCTGCGCCACTACGCAGATTTGAGTTTTAAACAGATTGCCGACATGCTCAATCAGCCGCTGGGAACGGCATTGGCGAGGCATCATCGAGCGTTGAAAAAACTGGGCGAAATGCTGGGAGGGCTGGATGGCAAGGCGGATTCCTGAGCCAGGCAGTCGGGCGCGATGGGCCTCTATTGATGAGCCTGTAAGCCCCAGTTCCGAGGGAAAATGCAGGAAGAAGAAGGACCAGGCCGCACAAACGGCAGAAACGAAAATGAGTGGTGAGTAAGGATTCATCCGACGCAATGTTTCGCTCTCTGAGGCGTTGGATCTGATGATGGAAAGGGAGCCTCATGCATCTGCACCCTGATAAGTGGCCCAATTCGCTTGATCGTCGCCTTCCCGAACCGCTGCCTGGCGAGTTCGAGGCGAGATTGCGGCACATTGACCTGAAGCTTGCGGAATTGGCGCGCCGCAGCACAGCTCAGTTGCCTGAAGGGCTGGCTGATCGCGTGTTTGAAGCCTCAGCAGCGCTTCTGCCCAAGCCACATGTTGAAGTCCAGCGTCAGCCGCAGCTGCGCCTGACCTGGGGGGCGGCGGCACGACCGAAGCTGCTGTCGCGTGAGGCGTGGGGCCGCTTTGCGATGGCGGCGTCAGTCCTGCTGGTGGCGAGTGTGGCGTTGTGGTTCATGCATGTGCCGTACCAGCCTGCTCCCTATGCCTCCCGGCCAGTTGAATCGGACGCTTGGCACGCTGCTGAAGTGATGCTCGCGTTGCGGAATCTGCCCACTGATTCAGCCACGGCAATTGAAGACGATATCGCCTACCTGCTGCATACCAAGGATCTGCAGTCGTTTGAAGAACTGGCTGGCGATCTGCGCATGCTCGTGGCGAAACTGGATACGTAATGCTGACGCGGTCGTCCAACATAATGACGCTTGCGGCCGGCGCGGCTTTGATTGTCGCGCTGCTGACCGTGCCCCAGCCGGGATCGGTTGATGTCGTCGATTCAGGGCGCATTAGCACGAACAACAGCAACACAGCCCAAAGCGAAATTGAACCAAAGGCTGTGACGCACGTTGAGAGCCTTCTGACCGCCTTTGCCCAGCAGCCGCAATCGCAGGGGCATAACGAAAAGCCTCGTCCACAGGTTGATCGGCTGACGCGCGATCGTAGGCCGTCACGGCCCGGCGACCACAAAGCGCCGCTGCAGCGTGATCAGCTTCCCAGGGACAGTCGCCTCCCATCGGAACTGATTGATCGCTGTATGGAAGTGGCTTTTGAAGTTGATGCTGAGCTTGGCTCGCAACTCCAATTGCTGCGCGAGCAGAAACCCGAGCAATTTGAGCAGGTGATGCGTCAGGGCGAAGCCAGGCGGCTGCTGGCCCTTGCGCAACTCAAGCAGCGCGATCCGCATCTGTACCGGATCAAAATCACCGAACTGTCGCAGGAAGTTCAGATTCGCCGGGTGGTGCGCGAGTATCACGATGCCGTTGCTCAGGAAGACACATCGCGTGCCAATGTGCTGCGCAAGCAGTTGGAAACTCTGGTCCAGATGCAGTTGGTGCAGGAAATTACGACCCGCGGCGAATACATCATTCGTCTGGAAGAAGAACTGCGGCAGTTGCGCGAAGAACTCGAAGACTTGTGCGAGAACTTCCAGACCGTGCTTGAACAGCGGCTTGAATCGCAGTTGCGACAGTACGACGCTGCTGCTGCTGATGATGATGATGCCGATGCGGAACTGGCGGTCATGCCGAAGCAGCCATAAAAGCCTGCATCGCCGGCATGGATAAACAGTAACAACCAGCTTCACAGTACAGCAGCGCTACGCTCAACGCTGATTTCACGCGGAATCACCTGATGGGGCGGATCGCTTGGTTTGCGCGACATGAAGCAAGCGGTACCATAATGCGCGCATGCAGGACGCATCGCCTCGACTCATTTCGCATCGGCGGCGCACGCTGCGCCAGATGCTTGGCACAGCCGGCATATTGGGCGCTGCAGTGACAGCGATCATGCTGTTGATATGCCTGGGCACGCTGCCTTATACGATGGGCCGCATCGCTATTGCTGCTGATGTTGATGGTAATGGTGAATCAGCGTCAACATCATCGCAGCGCATGCCCCGACGGTATGAGGCGATCAACTCTGATCATGCGATGCTGCCGCCGTTCTGGTCGCCTCATGCACCCGATGAGCGAGAGCGTATAGATGCGATTATGCACGCGGGCGGTTCTGCGCCGCGGCCGCTGCTGGGCACCGATCGACTGGGGCGCGACCTACTGCTGCGCTGCTTGGCAGGCGGTGGAATCAGTTTGGCCATCGGCCTTGCGGCAGCCACGCTGGCGGTGGTGATTGGAACAGCCTACGGCACAATTGCCGGCGTCTGTGGCGGGCGCATCGATGCGGTCATGATGCGCATTGTCGATGTGCTGTACGGCCTGCCGTACATTCTGCTGGTGGTGCTGCTGGCGGTGGCGATGAACGGACTGCGCGATCGCCTGGCGATGAGCGATGCGAGCGGCAGTGCGGGTTTGGCGCGCATCGATGCCAGCGTGCTCAACACCTTGACGTTGCTGATCGCCATCGGCGGCGTGAGTTGGCTCACGATGGCGCGAGTCATTCGCGGGCAGGTGCTGAGCCTCAAGCAGCAGCCGTTCATGGAAGCCTGCCGCGCGATCGGCGTGCCGCGCTGGCGACAATTCACGCATCATCTGCTGCCGAACCTGCTGGGGCCAATCATCGTCTACGCCACGCTCACCGTGCCTGCTGCGATTCTTTCCGAATCGTTTCTCAGCTTCCTCGGCATCGGCGTGCAGGAACCGCTGCCCAGTTGGGGAAATCTTGCTGCTGCCGGGTTGAGCGAACTCAATACCGTGCGGGTGCGATGGTGGCTGCTGCTGTGGCCATGCGCTTTTGTCGGCATCACGCTGCTGGCGCTGAACTTTGTCGGCGAAGGCTTGCGCAATGCGTTTGATCCGAAACGGCTGTGAATCTCCCCACCCTGAATAAGGAGACCTGATCAGATACGCCATGTCGCACATCGTTTCAGAATCTGTTGTTCCTGATGATGTGTCAGTCTGCTGAGGCTTGTGTGTTTCCGCGTTATGCCGCCTGATTTGCCGCCAGTCTTTGAAGTGATTGACCTTGCTGTCTCTTTTGCTGCACGGGACGATTCTGCCCAGCAGCAACGGCGCTTTGCTGTTGATGGCGTCAGCCTGACGATTTACGAGAACCAGACGCTGGCGATCGTGGGCGAATCGGGATGCGGCAAGAGCGTCACCGCGCTGAGCGCGATGCGGCTGATACCAACGCCGCCGGGACGCATCGAGCGTGGCGAAATTCGGCTCAACGGCCGCAATGTGCTTGCGCTGTCGCCGCAGCAGATGCTGCAGGTGCGCGGCAGGGAAATCGCCATGATCTTTCAGGAGCCGATGACGTCGCTCAATCCAGTCTTCACCATCG
>CAZNPU010000047.1:0-10632 GCA_964575335.1 uncultured Isosphaeraceae bacterium
CAAGGAGTGATCATTACTATGACTGTGACTCATAGCCACGGGTGGAAACCCGTGGAATAAAGAAGGAGCGTTCATCTTCGGTTTCACCCCTTCGGGGGGTGAGAGAAAGAGCATTGGCTCACTCACATTTTCGCTGCTGCTGCCACCACGGGTTTCCACCCGTGGCTATAACTGCAACTTCAAAATCTTTGCGATGACGCACAATCCTCACACTTCCGTGTGCGAGATTGCCACACCTTCGCGCAAACTCTCCACACATGCATGCGTCGGCACGCTTCAGCCTCCACCAGTGCAAGTGCATACATGCACTCAAATCCACCACGGCTTTCCGGGCTGCTCTGCGATGATGATCTCGCTGAGGTATGCGACCGCCTTCTCGAAACCTTCGGTGAGCGACATGAGCGGATCTTCGTGCTCGATGCTCAGGACGCCGTCGTAACCGTAACGTTTGAGCATGGAGACAAACGGCTTCCAGAACGTATCGCCATGACCGTACCCGCAGGTTCGGAACGTCCACGAGCGATGTTTGAGATCGTCATACGGCCGTGCATCGTTGTAGCCGTTGCGCGGGCCTTCATGTCGATCAAGTTCCGTATCTTTGGCGTGAACGTAAAACAGCAGCCCCGCTTCGCCAAGTTCGCGCGCAGCGAGCACCGGATCGATTCCCTGCCAGAACAAGTGTGACGGATCGAGGTTTGCACCAAGCGCCGGCTTTCCTTTCAGGCCGGAGGCTTTCATCGCGCGCTCGGAGAGTCGGATGAGCGTATCGGGGTTGTACACGCAGAACCCCGGATGCGCTTCCCAGGCGATCTTGACGCCGTGCTGCCTGGCGAGTTTGGCCTGCTCAGCCCAATACGGCACCAGCACCTTGTCCCATTGATAAGCAAGGATGTCCCGAAAATCAGGCGGCCAGGCACATGTCACCCAGTTGGGCGTTTTGTCGCTTGGCGAACCGCCCGGACAACCTGAGAACGTCACCACGGTGTCGGTGCCGAGTTTGGGCGCAAGTTTGACGGCGGTGACGAATGCTGCGTGATCTCGCCGGGCATGTGCCCGATTGGGATGTACCGGGTTGCCGTGGACCGCCAGCGCTGAAACTTCCAGATCGTACTCCGCGATCATGGCTTTGATTTCCCGCAACTGCTTTTCAGATGCGAGCAGCTTTTCCGGTTCGAAAAACGGCTTTCCGGGATAGCCGCCCACGGGAAGCTCAATCGCGTCCAGCCCGACCTCCGCGCAGTATTTCAGAGCGTCTTCAAGACTCATTCCAGCAAACAACGCCGCCATTACGCCAAGCTTCATGCAACTTCTCCTGCGAATGTGCGGACAATGGTACCAGTTTTCGATTTTCATCCGGCTGGTCGCGGCACTTCCGATGCCGAGCCGATATCGGGCCGCTGGACCTGGCCGGAGATTTTCGCGAGAATGAACGCATGCGCATTGCTGGACTGCTTTGCATCGTGGTGACTTTGCTGATCGGCGCAGCTTTCGTCGACAGCCCGGATCAAGGCGACGGCGAGGTCAATGCGCAGCTGCAGCGCGTCGTGCTGCGCGTCAACCGCCATACCGAAGTTCACGGCGTCATCGAGCTTGAAGATAACGACGTCATTGTGGTGCGCAACCGCCGCGGTGAAGTGGAAAGCTTTGCCAAATCGCGCCTGCTGCAGATCGTTCGGCTGACCGAGCCGGAGCCGGGACAGACTGGAATCGTGGTGTTTCTGGACGGCCAGACGCGCGAAGGCGTGATCATCGAAGACGGGTACGACCACGTCGTTATCGAAATCGAAGGCGTGCGTGCGAAGATCAAGAGACAGGTTGTCAGCCACGTCGTGCTCACCCCCACCGTCGAGCAGCGATACCGCGAATTCAAAGCCTCGATTCAGCCGGGCATGTACGATGCGCACCTCACGCTGTGCCGCTGGCTCTACGACCGGCGAGAATACGCGCTGGCCAAGCGTGAACTTGACGAACTGCTCTCGCAGGTCGAGATATACGAAGCCCGCGAGCTGCTGCGGATCGTCGAAGCGCATCTTGCATTGCTGCAGAAGCCGGCACAAAAAGACAAAACCGGGAAAGACGAAACCGACGCATCAGGCTCTGTCAGCCGGCAAGGCGAATCGGCCTCTGAACAATCTGATGGTCTCGGCGAGGACGCTGCTGCCAAACCGCGCAGCGGTCCGGTTTATCCTTCAGATATCCTGCCCAGTACGCTGATCTCGCACGAGGATGTGAACATCATCCGCGTGTATGAGCTCGACTTCGAGCATCCGGTCCGGGTCACGATCACCCCCGATACCGTTCGTGAACTGATCGAGAAGTACGGCACTGATAAGCTCATCCCCTCCACCCAGGCCGGCCGAAACGCGCTGTTTCGCGCAGCTGCGGACCGCCCGCTGGAGATCGTGCGGCTTATGTTCGAACTGCGGGCTCGTGAGATGTATCCGCAGATTCGCGTCAACAGCGAGCCGTATGCGCTGAATCTGTTTCGCCAGCGCGTGCACGATACCTGGCTGATCAACACCTGCGCCACCAGTCGATGCCACGGCGGGCCGGATGCGGGCGATTTCTTCCTGCATCGCCGCAATTTCCGTGATGAGCGCGTGCGGTACACCAACCTCCTGATTCTGGAGCGGCTGCAGCTTGATCCGGATTGGCCGCTGATCAATTACGATGATCCGGAGCAGTCGCTGATCATTCAGTACGGCCTGCCGCGAGATCTGGCCCGCAAGCCCCATCCGCCAGTGCCGGGCTGGAAACCGGCGTTCAGCCCTTCCAATCGACGGTTGATCAATGACGCTGTGAAGTGGATTCGCTCAATGATGCAGCCTCGGCCGGATTATCCGGTGGAATACGAGCCGCCACGCCTGCGTCGCCCGCAGGCTCCGCCTGAGGAAACGCCGCCTTTCGCCACCCCGGATCGCTGATCGCACACCGGTCGGCAGGTCGGCAACTCGCCAGGATTCCGCCATTACCGCTCAATTTGGCCGTTGCCCGACCATAATCCGACAAAGCGGAACCGGCAGCAACCATCGGCCGAACCCTTCAAGGCTGCCGCATTGCTGTTACACTACGCGATCAGTCCGCAGTGGCCGTGATCGGCGAGATGACATCCATTCGTCAGAACGCCATCCGCAACTGCACTCACTTGAACCCCAGCCCGACAGCTGAAAGCCATACGCTGACAGCTCTATCCAGAAGCCTGAAAGCGAGACGTTTTATGAAAGTGCAAATTCGATCAATCAGCGCCTGCCTGTGCTGTGCCAGCCTGCTGTTTGTCCAGGCCGGCTGTGAGGATGCCGCAGCCCGCCAGCGTGAAGAGGTCCAGCAACAGCTCGCTGAGATCAATCGTGATTTGCAAAAAGCGCTGGCTTCCGCCTCCGCTGCTCCGACCAGCGAGGCCGCCCAATCGCTCAACGCCGTCGTCACTCGACTAAGCGGCATCACCGAGGGCGGTTCCGGTCAGCAAGCGTCCAAATCGATGCTCTCAGCAACCGCGCTGCGTGAGCTGGCCATGATCGCTCAGGCCAAAGCCGCCAGCATCGAGGCAAACCACAGCGCCCGTCGCACGGTGCTAGGCCGCAAGCTCGACGCTTCAGCCCGCCTTGCAGCCTTGGCGACGGGCATGACCAGTCTCGATCCTTCCAATGCCCGCGCGCACTTGCAGCAGCAGATGGCTGACGCCCAGCGACGCGCTGAGCAGCTCGCCGGCGAAATTGAGCAGCTTCGCGGCCCGATCGAATCGCGCACCCAGGCCAATGCCCAGCGGGCCATCCAGGTTGAGCAGTTGCGGCTGGAAATCGCTCAGTTGATCCAAAAAGCCCAGGAGCTTGGCCCCGCCGACGGCTTTGAAACCTACAAGCAGGCTGCCGAGATCAACCGACAGGCCGACCGCATTCAATATGAAATCTCCAACGAGGAAGTGGAGCTTGACTATTCGCTGGTGCCTCAGCATGAAGCTGCCGAGCGACTGGCCGATCAGCTGCACGCAATGATCGAAGCGCTGCAGACGACGCAAAACGCAATGAATTCATTTGCGCAGGCGACATCTGCAAGCGCACGCGAAGCCCGGTCGCAGATCGACGCCATCATGGCGGAGGTGACGCAGGAGCTTCACCAGATTCGCAACCAGTCGAACGATGAGTTGAATGCAGCATATGAAGAAGCCCTTGCTGCACTGACTCGCGCCGCTTCGCAGGCTGATGCTGCTGCGCGAAGCGCAACTGGTGATCAGGTTCACGCCGCACGGGTGCTGGCAGCACGTGTTCGTGAAGCTCTCGGACAAGTGCACTGGAGCCGCGCCAAGGGCCTGGAAGATCACGCTGCACTGCTGGCGCGCATGGCTGAGGTGCAAAACGCCACCGGCACTGCTGAGCGCAGTGTTGCGGAAGAACTCGCATCGGTGAGCGCAGCAGCAGAAGAAGCGATCGAACAGGCCAAGGCTGCGTTTGCGGAAGCCCAGGACATCCTCAGCCAGGTGGGCGGCCGCGGCAACCAGGCTGCAGTTGAGGCATTTCGCAACAATCTCGACAGCGTTACCGCTGTGCTGTCAGGCCGGCGCAGCATGGCAGCGGCGTCACCCACGAGCTTCTCCTCAAGCGCTGCACCCACAGCAACCGGCGCTGAATCGCCCGAGGCAATCGTGGCGATGGTTCAAAACGCCTCAGATATCATGGGGCTTACTGCGATCTTCGATCTGCTGACGCCGATTGAGCAGGCCGAGGGCATCTCGCCTGATGTTGCGCAGGCGTTCAACGCCCTCCGAACACTGCTCACCGGCACAGCTGCGCTGGATAAAGCGCTGCAGGCGCAGTTTGGACGCGGCGTGGCGGATATCCCGGGCATGGAAATGCTGGCCATGGGTGCGGGTGATTTGCCAAAAGTGCAAAGCGCTCACGTGGAGTCGGTCGAGGGCGATCGCGGCTCGATCTCAATCACCGATGCCAAGGGCGAAACGAACTCCGTCGGCATCGTTCGAATCAATGGGCGCTGGTTCATCGACGCTTCCGACATATCAGATCTGGCTGATATGGACGAACTGCTCGGCCCCGGCGGAGCTGCCGATCCCCAGGCTCAGGCCATGATGACGCAGTTCATCGGCATGTTTCAGGCGATGGGTTCCGCCATGCACCAGCTTGCCCAGGACGTGCAAAACGGCCAATTCAGTTCGTTTGACGCATTTGTCACGCAGTCCCAGCAGCGCATGCAGCAGATGATGATGCAGTCCGGCGGGTTCGGCGGCATGCCTGGCATGTAACCAGCGCACGCAGACAGACGCGCCGCCGCTGCCGCTGCTGCTGTGCAGCATCGCAGCGTTTATTGCACGCTTGCCTGCAGCACATGATCATTCGTGTGATGCAATGCATGCCATAATTCAAGGGGGTGCGTCATGCCCGAATTCATACGCTCATCACTTGAACCGCCATCATCTGCTGCGGACGATCGCCAGCCCCGCCGCTTTCGCATGCATCGACTGTGGGCTGTACCGCTCCTGCTGAGCGCATTGGGCGTTGCCGGCGCGGGAAGGTACATGCTTAGCAAATTGAATGAAGCGCTGCAGAAATCGCCCGACCACGCGGCCAGCGTGCCGCAGCAGGTGCTTGATGTCATTCAGAATCGCAACATGCTTTTTGTGGTGATGGCGGTACCGATTGCATGCGCGATGCTGCAGTTTTCCTCAACCAAAAGCCGCAGCATGGCGTGGCTGCTGTTCGGCTTCGGCTCGCTCTGGACCTTCGCAGTCTTCGCCCTGCTGCTGTACTGCTTCATCATGTTCATCGCGCCACTGTATCAGTATCAGCCGCTTTGACTTTCGAAAGTCACAGGACGACCGTGCCAGATGTGCCGCTGCATGGGCACAACACGGCCAGCACAAAGCTCAAAGATAAAGACGACCCGGGAAACAAAAATCTACTCGCAGCGGGTCGAACAGTAGCGTAACGGAGCGTCGGGTGGGTAGAGCGAAGCGAAACCCACCCTACCATTGAGCCCATGCAATATACGTGCTCACTCTGTCATTCAGAAGCTGCGTTTGGCGCGCATCTTTCTCTCATTTTCCGGCGCGCCGAATGCTGAATGTTGCGGTCCAAACGCGTTGTGATGCGATCAAAACGCGATATGACACCGTCAAAACGCGAAACTGAGTGATCAAAACCAAAAGTTACGCCATCACAACGCGAAATTGCACCATCAAAATCCGGAATTCCCGGCGCAACATCCGAGTAGCGAAAGAAAAAAAACAAAGCTGCGAAGTCACGCTGTGTCTTCGATTTCGAGAAAGCCCCGAGTCGCTGGGCCTTGAGACAAGGGGACAAGGAGATGGGGTGAGAGGGAGATGGATGCACCTGTCTCCTTGTCTCCCCCCTCTCCTCCCCCGGCACCCAAAGCGAAGCATTGGATCATGCGCTGAGGCGCAACGGGTCGCCATGCGTGCGCACGCACACCGCCTCGCCCTGCTGCATCGTGGGCGGTGTGTGAGGTGTTTGCTTCCGCTTCGGACGTTTTCCCGATCGCTCGCTCGCAGCCCTGCTTAATCCGCAGTGCGAATTCGCATGGCGTAGAAGCTTCGCCAGACGAAGATCAGCGAGGCAAGCAGGAACGCACCGGCGAGCACGCTTGTCAGGCCAAGGCCGTTGCCTTCGATCGCATCGCCGCGCGAGTGCATGCCGATGGCGAGTTCGACAGCAAGCAGGCCGAAGAGCGTGGTGAACTTGATGATCGGGTTCAGCGCAACGGAGCTGGTGTCCTTGAACGGATCGCCCACCGTGTCACCGACGACCGACGCTGCGTGCAGCTCGGTGCCCTTTTCCTTCAGGTCAACCTCGACGAGCTTCTTGGCGTTGTCCCATGCGCCGCCGGCGTTCGCCATGAAGATGGCCTGATACAGACCGAAGACGGCAATACCGATCAGGTAGCCGATGAAGAAGTATTCCTCAACGAAGGCATAGGCGAGCGTGCCAAAGAACACCGCAAAGAAGATGTTGATCATGCCCTTTTGGGCGTAGCGGGTGCAGATTTCGACGACTTTCTTGGAGTCGGTGATTGACGCCTTGTCACCGCCTTCGAGCTTGATGTTCGCCTTGATGTATTCCACCGCGCGGTACGCACCGGTCACCACAGCCTGGGTCGAAGCACCGGTGAACCAGTAGATGACTGCGCCGCCGGTGAGAATGCCCAGAAGGAACGGCGCATGCAGCAGCGACAGCTTGTCGATGTTCGTCGTGAGCGATTCGGTAAGCAGCGCGATGATGGCGAAGATCATCGTCGTCGCGCCGACGACCGCGGTGCCGATGAGCACGGGCTTGGCGGTGGCCTTGAAGGTGTTGCCCGCACCGTCGTTGTCTTCGAGGATGTGCTTGGCGCGCTCGAAGTTGACATCCTGATTGAACACGCGGCGGACTTCCTCGCTCACGCCCGGCTGTGATTCAATGAGCGAAAGCTCATAGACGCTCTGCGCGTTGTCGGTGACCGGGCCGTAGCTGTCTACCGCGATCGTCACCGGCCCCATGCCGAGGAAGCCGAACGCCACAAGGCCGAACGCAAAGACGGCATCGGCTTTCATCACATGCTCGGGGAAGGTGTTGCTGACGACGTAGGCGATCGCCATCAGCGTGATGATTGCGCCGCCCATCCAGAAGCTGCTGAAGTTGCCTGCGGTCATGCCGGAGAGAATGTTCAGCGATGCGCCGCCTTCCCGTGAACTGGTGACAACTTCGCGGACATGGCTGGATTTGGTTGAGGTGAAGATCTTGACGAGTTCAGGAATCACCGCGCCGGCGATCGTGCCGCAGCTGATGATGATGGAAAGCTTCCACCACAGCGAATCGTCGCCCGCAAGCGAGGGGATCATGAAGCGCGAGAGGAGGAACGTCAGCGCGATCGACACGCCGGAGGTGAGCCAGACGAGCATCGTGAGCGGATGCTCGAAGTCCATCTTGTCCACGTTGCCGTAACGGGTCTTGGTGAACCATGCGTTGAGCAGGTACGCCCCGCCGGAGGCGACGATCATCATGATGCGCATCGCAAAGATCCAGACGAGCAGTTGCACCTGCACAGCGGGATCGGGCACGGCAAGCAGGATGAACGAGATCAGCGCGACGCCCGTCACGCCGTAGGTCTCAAAGCCATCAGCGGTCGGACCGACGCTGTCACCTGCGTTGTCGCCGGTGCAGTCAGCGATGACGCCGGGGTTGCGGGCGTCGTCTTCCTTGATGTTGAGGACGATCTTCATCAGGTCTGAGCCGATGTCGGCGATCTTGGTGAAGATGCCGCCTGCGATTCGCAGGGCCGATGCACCAAGTGATTCGCCGATCGCAAAGCCGATGAAGCACGCGCCGGCGTAATCGCCGGGAATCCACAGCAGAATCACGAGCATCACCGCCAGTTCGATCGAAATCAGCGCCATGCCGATCGACATGCCCGCCTTGAGGGGAATGGCGTGCGCGGGATACGGCTTGCCCGGCAGCGTGGCGAAGGCGGTGCGGCTGTTGGCGAAGGTGTTGATGCGGATGCCGAACCACGCCACAGCGTAACTGCCCGCAATTCCGACCAGGCTGCACAGCAGAATGACGGCAATCTTCCCCCACGGCATACCGTAGTGGATTTCCCCCGTGACGGCGTCTTCATGCGAAGCCAGCCAGCCGAAGTACCACGCCATGATGACGGCGATGAACGCCCAGAGCAGCAACAGGAACTTGCCCTGTGTGATGAGGTACGTCTTGCACGTCTCGTAGATCAGCTCCGAGATTTCGCGCATCGACTCATGCACGGGCATGTTTTTCAACTGGATATAGATGATCAGGCCGAAGACGAGGCCCGCAATGCACACGCCGATGCCGATGGTGAGCAGCGTGCTTCCGGAGAGGCCGAAGAACTGCTGCGAGCTCAGATCGGGCACCACGAGATTCGCTTCGCTTGCTGCCCACGCCGCCGGCGTAAGGCAAAGCGCGGCAAGAAGCGTGATGATGAACGCCGGCATGGT
Source organism: uncultured Isosphaeraceae bacterium (assembly GCA_964575335.1). Classification (GTDB taxonomy): domain Bacteria; phylum Planctomycetota; class Phycisphaerae; order Phycisphaerales; family SM1A02; genus CAZNPU01. The sequence goes on from CAZNPU010000047.1 coordinate 8,978, forward strand.
GAGCCAATGTCGTCGGTGGCTGCTGCCTTGATTGGGCGTCATGGCTTGCATCGGAGCGGTTGTTCGACTGTGAGTGTTCATTGCGGGTTCTGGTACGAGAATACAGTTCGAGGTCGTATCGATGGGTGGTCGGAGAGTGCTGCAGCAGGCGTGCGGTGCGGAACCGGGACAAGCGCGATTACGAACCAGCACCCGGTCTGCACCTGGTCCTGCTGGATGGATGGCCAACCCCCCATCCATTTCAGGCGGCGGGATTGTACAGATTTCAGGTTGGCGGGGCGGATTGTACAGATTTCAAGCGGCGGATTGTATCGCCCAAACATTTATTGAATGTCTGCATACGAAAAATTCAGCCATCACCCCGGACGGCAAGTCCCATATGCCAGGTTGGCCGGCATCTTAGCCGCTACCGCTCACCGTTGCTTTTATTGTGGGTACAATGGAAAATGCTAACCCCGCGATGGGGAGTAGCCGCCCGTTGAAACGGGTGCGTTCGTCGTCAATACGGTTGTTCTCCGAACAGCCCGGCGACGCAGGATGAGCCAGTCCGCCTCATCCCCGGCGAGACCTTCGCAACCGGCAGCCGCTGATCACGGCGCGCTGCGCGGTTTGATGTGCTCTCGCTGACGACTCGGACTCATCCCAATGCATACCACGCTTCTGGCTTTCATGTTGGATTCAACCGTTTCGCCGTGGGTTTACGTCGGCTTCATCGCCGTCGTGCTCGGCCTGCTTGCGCTGGACCTCGGCGTGTTTCATCGCAAAGCCCACGCGCCGTCCATGCGCGAAGCGATCGGCTGGACCGTGCTGTGGGTGGTAGTCGCGCTCATATTTGGCGGCGCGGTCATCTACCTCTACGAGCACCAGATCATGGGGCTGGGCAGCGCGGTGCCCGTGATCGGCTTACCGGACCAGACCGTTGTCGTCGGGGGAACGGAAGCCGGCCGCACCTATCTGACCGCGTACATCCTCGAGAAATCACTCTCGATGGACAATGTGTTCGTCATCGCGATGATCTTCGCCTCGCTGGGCATTCCCGCGGCGTATCAGCATCGCGTACTTTTCTGGGGGATCATCGGCGCGCTGGTGCTGCGCGGGTTGATGATCGTCGTCGGGGCTACGCTCATCGCCACCTTCGCATGGACGGTGTACGCCTTTGGCGCCGTTCTCATCGTCTCGGCGATCAAGATGGCGCTTTCCAAAGACGACGTGCAGGATGTTGAATCGAACCGACTGGTCCAGCTGATGAGCCGGCTGCTGCCGATCAGCAAAGAGCTTGACGGGCAAAAGCTGGTGTCGAAAGTCAGTGGGAAGTGGCACGGCACGCCTTTGCTGGTCGCCCTGGTGGTGGTTGAAGCTGCGGATGTGATGTTTGCGGTGGATTCCATCCCCGCCGTCTTTGCGATCACGGCTGATCCGTTCATCGTGTTCACCTCGAACATCATGGCCATTCTGGGCCTGCGGTCGCTCTACTTCTGCCTCGCAGCGGCGATGCGGCACTTCAAGTTCCTCAAAACCGCGCTGATCGGGGTGCTGCTGTTCGTCGGCGTGAAGATGATGCTGGTGCACACGCCATGGAAGATCGACGCGACCATTGCGCTGAGCGTGGTTCTCGGTCTGCTGGCGTCCGGCATTGCCGCTTCGGTGCTGGTCGG
>CAZNPU010000048.1:0-9634 GCA_964575335.1 uncultured Isosphaeraceae bacterium
ATGCCGCGCGTCTGACCAGGCCGATCGCGGCGTTTCAATCCGCGCCCGCGCGAGGCGGGCGACGCGCTTCGCGGACTGATAGGCCTTCAACCTCAAGGAGTTTCAATCCGCGCCCGCGCGAGGCGGGCGACGCCCTTATTCTAACCGCTGGTGAAATCTTATGTTAGCCATGCTGGCCCGCGAACCGCCGGCTTCCTAGTCGGCATGGCAGGCATGGCAGCCCTGCCAGCATCGCTATTTACTTGTCAATGAGCAATTTACGCTTGCCGCGAACCGTCTGGCGAATGCACGATCGCTCCCGGTTCGCGTTCATCGACGCCACAGCCTGCACGTCACACAATGAGCGTATCGCCCAGCAGGTCTATGCTTGGCTTGGTGCCGTGGTGTTCAACTTTTCGTTTCCAGTTCTTGCCGAGAAAGTAGAACCGAACGCTGTCTTCTTCAGATTCGATAACATCCAGCAATCTGCGTTTAAGCGTTGCGAACTGTGCGGGATTAACCTGGCACTCGAAAACCGAGTTCTGCACGCGCTGACCATAATCGAGACAGGCTTTGGCCACGCGGTTGAGCCGCCGCACTCCTTCGCGTGTTTTGGTTGAAACGTCATATGTAATCAGCACAAACATTGCTCGCTCTCCAATGCTGCACGCTATTTCCAGATGAATGGCGGATACTCATCCAACTCGCCGCGGAGCAATCGCGCCAGCAGCCTCGCTTGCAAATGGATCAGCAATCCAACAGTTGTGGTTTCGTTGATAAACGGATGTTTAATCGTTTCCTGTTTGCGCAACTGATACGCAGTAATGACTGTCTTGCGCGTTTGCTCATCCATGACCACGGCGCCTGATTCAGCAAAACGAAATCCATCAGGTTTGACCTGCTGGCGATTGATTAGCGACAGCGCCACCCGATCAGCCAGCAGCGGGCGAAATTCCTCCATGAGGTCCAGCGCGAGGCTCGGTCGGCCGGGACGATCGCGATGCAGAAAGCCAACTGCGGGATCAAGTCCGGCCGCTTCACACGCTGAGCGCGCATCATGCGCAAGCATTGCGTAGAGAAATGACAGCAAGGCGTTCACACGATCCAGCGGGGGACGGCGGCTGCGGCCATTCATCGTGAACTGGTCATTCTGCGCTGTGATCAACTCTGAGAAGCACGCGAAATATGTATTGGCTGCCTCGCCTTCAATACCGCGCATGGCATCCAGCGAGGTTGCGGTGCATAGCGCATCGATGCTTTGCATGATGGAATTGGAAACGCTGGTAAGCGATGTGCGATCGATCTTGGGATGATCGCGCATCGCCCGCTGCACCACGGAGCGTGCGTTGGCGAGCTTGCCGATCAACATGGCTCGGGCGATCTGTGTGCTTCGATCAATCGCATCGGCGGCGCGATACTGTTCGCGACGAAGCAGCACGTTGCCGGACGTGAAGCCGGACACGCGGGCCAGGAACCGGCCGTGTTCTGTCAGCAGTGAGATCGCCACACCTGTCTGGCCGCAGGCAGCGACCAGCGCGGGGCTGAAGCCGATTCGGCCGAGGCAGACGATGCCGCCGAGATTATGCAGCGGCACGCGCAGCCTGGGTTTGCGTTCGATGCGCACCACGACCGCTTGGCCGTCCTTCGCCAGATACGCGTTCTTCGTTGTGACAAACAGCGTGTTCAAATGATGTTTCATGCGACACCCTCTCCCAAGTCAGGTTATCAGTCGCAACTCTTCAAGCTCACGCGACAGGAATGCCGCGGCGGAACGGCGCACGCCGATTGCGCCCGGTAGGCATAAATGCAGCATCGAGCAGCGATCGCATTTCGGTTCGCGCTTGGCCTTGGGCGTGACGCCGGAAGCGAGCATTTCGTGCAGGCGCTGTGCGCTGTGATGAGTAAGTTGGCGCAGCGCATCGTCGAACTCGATTTCAAGTCGCCGACGATTCGACCAGTAATAAAGCGCACCCCGACAGATGCGGCCGGGAATATCGAGCATCTCTTCCAGGCACAGAGCTTGTGCGCAAAGCTGCACTTCGTCTGAACGATCACGCTTCGGCCTGCCTCGCTTGTATTCGATCGGGTACGGCATGAACTGTCGTGTCGCCGCCTGCGTATCCGGCGAGAGGGATTGGCGATCCGTCGCGTCGGGAGGCAGGGGATGAAACTCGACGACGTCGGCTTGACCGACGAGGCCGAGACGAAACGAACGAATCGGCAGCCCACGTGCGATGCGCACACCGCGGCGGGTTTCATCAGGGCCATCATGGGCTTTGTTGTGGACATGCCGACCCTCGATGGTGAGCCGGTTTTCCGCCCACAGTCCTTCGATATGGATAAGCGCGCACTGACGTTCGCAGAATAGCAGGTGCTGCAAAGCCGAGAGGGGCAGAAGTTGGGATTCGGAGAACACGGTGGAACAGGGGCTACAGTTTGTCGATGTCGGTGGGCAGACGAAGCAACTCAACACCCTTGGGCACGCGATTCTCCGCACCGTTTCTGCCGTCGTAGACCGTGATCGTATAATCGGCAAAGCTGCGTGGAACATCAACCCCGTTGACTCGTTCGACTTCGACGACCTGCTCGAACAGCACTTGCGCTGGCGCGCATCCGAGCATGGCCTGACGTTTGCGCTGTTCCGGATCGCTGTCGGTGCCAACGTGCTTGAATGCGAAGATCGGCTGGCGCACGGTCATGATGCCCTTGCTGGCGGAGCGATCATGCTCGTACATGTTGAGGACAGCTTCAACGAACAGGCGCAGGTCGTCCTTGTTGAATCCAGTCTGCTGGGCAAGGTGGGGGGAGATGAAAATTTTGCCGACAAACAGGCCGTAGGGGATAAGCGACTTGCGGCCCATGGTGCGGAGCTTGTCTTCTTCCTGCTCGGATTCCCAGACACGATATGCTTCGCTGGACCGTTCGCCTTTGAGATTCTCCGCGACAGCCATACGAGTGATTGAAATATCCAGAGGCAGAATTGGATCAACCGAGCGGGCAAACGTTACTTGCACGGGGCCACGCACTTGACCTGCATTCGGGCCAGTGCTCATCACAGCGCCAAATGCACGAACATCAAAGAAGTTCTGACACATCCATCGTTTTGCAGCTTCGACCTTCTCCTTATTGGTTCCCTTACCTTTGGTTTTGACTTCCGGCGTGTTCTCATGCGCCATCGTGATTTTGGTGTTCAGATTCGTCGCATGTTCGACGAAGATTGCATAGCCGGGGTTATCACCGTTGGCAAGCTTATTGCCGCGGGCAAGCTGCACAAAGTTGCGGATGCGGCGTTTGATGGCGACGTCGGACACCAGGCCATGCATATTCTGAGGGTCAATGCGCGGCGCATTGCCGGCATCCGGATCACCATTGGGATTGCCGTTCTCACAGTCGAAGAAGAAGAGGATTTCGTAACGGTTGGTCAATGCGTCAGGCACGAGAATTTCTCCTTATGTATCTTTGAGTCTTGATCGAGTTGTGACTACGCCGTGATGCAATCAGCGGAGCATTCATGTTGCAGCTTCCCCGGCGGCGTTCGAATTTGAAGTCGCTTTCGATGGCCGATGGGCCTTCTGGTGGTAATAGCCCATAGCGAAGAGGGTCTGTTCTTCGAGCGTCAGCGTCGCCGGGGGACGTTGTTCCAGGCGCGCCCAGATCTCCGTGAGTTGCTGGTCAAACCAGTAACGCAGTTTGTCAGGCTCGATCTTGGGCAGGTGGCCGGTCTGGGCCAAGCGGATAAGGCGTCCGAGGACGAGCCCAGGTGCGGCGCTGGCGGCAGCGTAGTAGCGCTGTACGACGCCAGCACCGACATCACCCAGTGCTGCACGCTGAATGTCAGCAAGCAGGGCCATGATGCGGCCGCAGAGATATGCCGGAGTTTTCAAATCCTCGTTCAAGTCGGGAGTCATGAGCGGAAGTTCTCCATGTCGATTGCAGTAAGCCTTCAGCAATCCGAGTCGAGCGTGGCGCGGCGGCTCGTCGTTGATCACATCCAATCGCACGCGCGCCAGCGTGCGAGCCATGATTTCGTGAGGAATGGGTAGGTTGTGTACAGCGCATTGCCACAGCGCAGTGACCAGAGGTGCAGCGGCGTCAGACAGTTCACGCACAGGCGCGGCGAGGATTGCATTCAATTTGTGCGCATCGATGATGCGCGCGCCATCGCGGCTGATGATTGACAGATCGTTGAACCACGCATGAACATTCTTGGCGAGTGACTCGAAGGAGCCCTCCATCCAATCACGGACGACGACGCGGCCGGCGTTGCCCGAGAGCGCCATGGCACAATAACGTACAGAACCCAGGCGCTGAGCACGTTGGCCGGTTTGGATTGCTTCCAACAGCATCCGTGCGCGATTGACGGCCTGGCCTTCGAGAAGCGCTTTGGCGGCGGATGTATCGACTTCGGCGTCTCTTTCGTCAGCGTCATCATCATCTGCAGAAATGCCGAGCAGTTCCGGATCGATGATCGCACCCAAGACGTCTTCACCTTCATCGATGTGTACATCACCGATGTACCAGTAAACAACCTTAGCTCCGGCGAGTTTTTTCGATTGATTGGCGATAAGGTGATTGAGCGACGCGGCGTAATGCTGCGCCATGTCATCTGAAATGGCGGCGTTGGCCGACTGCTCAAGGCCGAAAGAACGGAACGCATCAGGGTTGAAGCCGACCAGCGTCGTCTCCGCCTTGCCGCCTACGTCCCCAAGCCCTTTGATCTTCGGGTGCGTCAGTGCCGGCTCAGCCAGTTCACCGGAGAGGAAGCAGCGCATGCGGTTGTCTGTCGGCTCTGTCGTAGCGTTCTTTCCTCGACGGCTTTTTTTCTCTCGAAGTGTCGGGAAATAAGATTGCCACCAGGCATGCCATGTGTTTTCTGCTGCAATGACGCGAGCGCCATCGGAGCCGACGACGGCAAAGGTAATATTGTCCGACGATTTGGCCTTGGGCGACTGGCTCGCCAGGGCATCGCAGATTCGTTGCCGGATCGAATTGTCAGCGATCGCGTCGGCGATCGTGCTGAGTATCGGTTCGGCCTGAGCGCCAGCACGGAGCAGGTGAAGGAAGAACTGGTGTTTGCGCAGCAGCTTGGGATCCGATGCATCGGCATCATAGAGCAGTGCATATTGCGCCGTGTCGACCAGAAACTGTCGCATCGGCGTGTCACCGCTGAATTGCAGATGCGGCACCTCCGGCAATATGCGCGGTTGAGGCTTGCCTTTGTCATTCTGTTCGGCAGGAACGACGCCGATAAGCTGACCGTGTTGGTCGAATGTGATCAGCCAGCGTACGGCTTTACTCGTGAAGCCGGCGCGGCCAGCGATGCCATGGCATTGACCGTATGCAATGACCTCGTGCAACATCAGCCAGCCCTCCTTCCATTGCGGGTCGGAGGAGTTGCGGGTTTGAGGACAGCATCACTCTCAAACGGCGGAACAGCAAGTACACCTTGTTCGATGCGCGCACGGAACATGGTGATCCAGGGCGGGGCAAATCGGTTATTCGTCTGCCGCAAGTCGAATACGTCGTACAGCATGAAGCCAAGATCCTGCGTGTAATTGACGGGCGCAGGTTCTGATGCCATGTTCCGGATCAGGCGATAAAAAGCCACGAACTCGCGGCAGCCAAGGTAAGGCTGCTGGAAGCACTTGCCCTGCTCGGCACGGCGAATGAACTGTTGGTCGAAAGCCGGCTGTTCATGCTCGTGACCAGGACGAGGGACGATGTGAGCCGTGATGCGAAAACGAGGTTCGCGCAAAGCCATGGTCTGACGTTGCTGACGCACGGCGGGATCGTCAGCCATCAGCGGCGATGTTTTCCCCGGAGCCTTCATCCATGACTTGATGTTGCTCTCGCTGGCAACCGCACCGACCTCGTTACGCCGCAGGGCGATGTAAGCGGGATGAGCAAGCAACTCGATGCGATCGATCTGCCAGTAGAACTGGGGCTTGAAGTATATAGCCTCGAAGATGCCGCGGGCAGCGCTGGGGGTTGGACAGGGATAACTCCACCTTTCTACCTTCAACTCAGGTCTGCTGAAACAGGCAAAGTCGCCCCAGACTTCTATGATGTGGATGTGCTTCATTGTGGTGTTTGATCCTTCTTGCGGCGGCGTCTTGTTTTCAGCAGGCCGCGTTTGCGCGCGCTCGTGAAGCAATGCCACGCTTGGTTACGCGTCAATTCGCCAACGCGAGTGACGAGCTGCTCGAACAAATAGTCAAAAGCGGGGGTGTACGGGAGACGGTCCAAAGGGAGCGGAGATCGTCGGGCGATCTCCGCAGCAGCGCTGATTTGGTTTGCACTCGGTTTCCAGTCATTCATTGCGATTTTTCTCCACAACATGTGATTACAGTTGGTTACAGTGACAACTCGGAATGAATGTAGTATGATGGATGCGCGGCTGTCAACATATAAACTTTGTTGTAATTGCATTTTTGCGTCAGCGTCGCCCCTTGATCGGGGCGTGGATTGAAACCGAGTCGTCACAGTGAAAAAAGGGGTACGGTGATGCGGGCGAGCCCTCACAGGCTCGCCTGCCTTTTTGGGCTTCAAATCACGCACTGCATTTCCTCTGGCAATTGCAATCCGAGCAGGTCGGTGTCGTACTTGTCCTTTGAAAGCAGGTACCACCAGTCCGGCGGCGCACCTTCCTGTTGACGCCGGCGATTGAACCACAGCGGTGCGAGCACCGACCGGCCAGCGGCGTCGTCGCGCAGTGGAAAGAGGCCAACCGTGAGCGGCCGGGCGCGATGAATCCACTGGCGAATGCTGTTGGGCGTTCGCGGGGCGTTGGATTCCAATTCCTCCACCAGCAAGTCGAACTCCGCAGGGTCGTCTGGTACGAGAACATTCATTGATCTGGTATCGATCAGGCGATAGAGGCGATCGACTTCAGCGAACCGGCCGGTCTGGATGGCCTTGATCAGTTCCTGTTCATCTTTCCGTACGTTGGTGCTGAGGCCTGTGAGGTCGTAGAAGATCTGAAAGTAGCGGCGCAACAGGTCAGGGTTGTTGAGAATGTTCAAGGTGTCCAGGTTTCCATGCTCGGCGCGAAGCGCTGCAAGGAATGTCTGCGTGGCGCCGACGGCCTCGTGATATCCGGGCGGGAACGTGGATTTCTCATCGCCATCATGAGGATTGATGACAATCACTTCGCCGGGCGTTGTGTTGCGGCCATGGCGATTGCAGCGGCCAGCAGCCTGAGCAATTGCGTCCAGTGGCGCGATGGCTCGATAGACAACTGGAAAGTCGATATTGACGCCTGCTTCGACACATTGCGTTGCGACCAGGCGCAGAGGGGGTTTTTGTTCCAGCCGGGCTTCCACCGTATCGAGCACGCGGCGACGATGACGCGGACAGAGCCGGGTAGAAAGGTGCAGCACGTGCTCGATCTTCTGTTCATTGCGCAGCATTGAGGCCAGTTGAGCGGCGTGCCGCGTGAGATTGACGATGCAAAGCGCTTGCGGGCTGGGATGTTGCGTCAACTCGTGTGCCAGCTCAGTAAGCGACAGCGGTACCTCATGTCGCCAGCGCACGCGATATCGTTGTGCTCCAACGCGAAACATCGACTGCATGTGAGATGCGGGAACGATCTCACTTGGGTGCCAGCCGACGGGGTTCAGTTCGCGTACGCGCTGGTCGAGATGATCGAATGCCGGCTGTGTGGCAGTTGCGAATAGCACGGTGCTGCGAAATGGACCGGTTGGATCGGCGAGCCGAGCGAGCGTCGCGAGGGTGGCGGTGGCCAGATGCGGCGGAAGCGTCTGCACCTCGTCGAAGAGGATGACACTTTGCGCCAGTCGATGGAGCTTGCGGCAACGACCGGGGCGATGGGCCATAAGCGATTCAAGCAGCTTGACGTGTGAGGTGAGGATGATCGGGCTGTCCCAGTTCTCCGCAAGCAGCCGAAGCGAGTCGGATGCTGCGTTCTCATGAACGGAATCAGTGCCGTTCTGCGAGCGCGCCTCACTGTCAATACGATCAGCGAGGCTGTGGTCTTCAAGCACAGAGCCGGCCGCAAAACCAGCATGTTGACTGAACAGGCCATGGTAGATTTTTGCGGTCTGCTCGATGATGTTGAGGAAAGGCATGACGAGCACGATGCGGCGAAGCCCATGTTTTTCGGCATGTCGCAATGCGAAACCGAGCATCGCGAGTGTTTTGCCCGCGCCGGTAGGGGCGGTGAGTGTGTAAATGCCGGGCGGGCCAGCAGCTGCGTCAAGGCATGACTGCCACAGCACATGTCGGGCCTGTTGAATGGGCGATGGAGGAGTGGCGGAGGCAGATTTAGCGGCAACGCATTTGCAGACATGTTCGAAGGCGCGTTCGACATCAAGCTGCGGGCCTTCCGGGCGATAACGTCGGGGCTGATCGGCATCGCCGGCAAAATGTGCTTCGGTTTCGATGAAGTCAGCGTCAACGAGTGTAGAAAAGAACCCCCGCACATCGAGCATGGCTGCTGCTATTGAATTGGCATGGATGCTTCCGCCTGACTCCAGCTTTGGAAAGTCAAAACAGTCTGCCTTCCATCGTTGGAGCAGTCGATTCACATCTGGATCAGTGAGACTTTCTGGAGTCTGCAGAATCTGTTCTTGGAGCTCACGGCGATAATGCTGGAAGCTTGGCTGCAGATCGGGTAAGCCCACATGATGACCTTGTATTGCTAAAGCAATCGCTGTACCGTTGCGTTTATATTTTTCAAGGGCTACGTACGCACCAACAGTCCAGTGGTCTTTACCTGGTTCACCAGAATCGGTCAATCGCTGCTGAAATTGATCAGCATATTTGCCAAGATCGTGCAGCAGACCAGCGGCGTACGCCGCCGCACATGCTCCGAAAGGTTGTGCGAATGTGGCTGCTCGCTTCGCCACAGCTTGCAGGTGAACCGCAAGCGGCTCCTTAACGCCTGCAGTGTTACCGCTATGCGCGTACATTGGCGCGCTTGCATCAGCTCGTGCTAAATTCTCCTGTAGATCGCCCAACCACAACCCCCCTTACTCGAGCCCATGCGCCGAGCCATGCAGTGGCGTGGCCCGCCTGCGTGGCTGCATGGTACACGATATCGGGTGACGTGCCAATGGCTGAAGACGTCGTCTGTGTCTGCATCATCGATGCCGTAAGGCGTTGAGCACTGTCACTTGCCAACGGACAATATGTCACGTCCAACGCGGAAGTGCGCATCGAATTCCGCAAATTGCCTATTCTTTTGATTGGCCACGAAGCTTCTCGACAAACTCGGCTAGCAACTGGGCTGGGTCTGCAACAGGACGGCGGCGGTGGATGATGTTCCTGCCCAGTTCATCCAAAAACATTCTGGCGTCATGCGGAAACGATGTCTCTCTCAACAGTCGCATGAATCCAACCATCTGATACTCGAAGGCACGCGACTTCTCGTGCTCCGACCCATACGGCAAAGCCGCCTTCTTTGCCTTATCTGCATCGGAGCGTACGGCCTTCTTCAGCGTGACAGAACCATATCGTTCCGTCTCACTCGTTGTCTGCGCCCGCTTTGACATAGTGGAAAGCATAGCAGAGATCAGCATGCGCCTTGAAGCGTGAGGGGGCAAAGATTTTCTCAACAAAATGGTGTCTGCATCATCGATGCCGTAAGGCGTTGAGCACGTCTCATCGTATCCGGTGGATAGCCGGAGTTGCCCCG
>CAZNPU010000049.1:0-8701 GCA_964575335.1 uncultured Isosphaeraceae bacterium
ATTCCCATTCAATCGTTGCAGGCGGCTTTGAGGAGATGTCGTACACCACGCGATTCACGCCTGTCACTTCGTTGATGATGCGATTGCTAATGGTGGCCAGCACGTCATAGGGAATGCGAGCCCAGTCGGCTGTCATGAAATCCTGCGTTTCGACAGCCCGAATTGCGACAACCGACTCATAGCTCCGGCCGTCGCCCATCACGCCGACGCTCTGCACCGGAAGCAATACCGCAAACACCTGATCTGTGCTTCGGTACAGGTTATTGGCGATGATTTCCTCCAGCAGAATCTCATCGCAGTCGCGAAGAAGACTCAATCGTGCCGGCGTGACCTCGCCCAGAATGCGAACCGCCAGTCCCGGGCCGGGGAACGGATGCCGCCAGACGATCTGAGAAGGCAGGCCAAGCACTTCGCCAAGCTGTCGCACTTCATCTTTGAACAGCGCCCGCAACGGCTCGACGAGTTCAAAATCCAAATCTTCCGGCAGACCGCCGACGTTGTGATGCAATTTGATGTTGGCGGCTGTGCCAGCGTGGCCGTGGCCGGATTCGATCACATCGGGATACAGTGTGCCTTGTGCGAGAAAACGCACCTCGCCTCGGCCGTCGTTGCTGATTTGGTTCGCCGCCTCACGGAACACTTCGATGAAGCGGTGGCCGATGCGCATTCGTTTAACCTGCGGATCAGTCACGCCTTCAAGATCGCGGAGAAAGTCTGCTGAAGCGTCGATCACGCGCAGATCGATGTCGAAGTGATCTCGGAATGTGTTTTCGACTAATTCTCGTTCATTCTTGCGCAGCAGGCCGTTGTCGACGAAGATGCAGGTGAGCTGATCACCGACGGCCTTGGAAAGCAGCGCCGCCACGACGGACGAATCCACGCCGCCGCTCAAGCCGCAGATCACCCGGCCGTCGCCCACCTGTTGGCGCACCCGTTCGCACTCAACTTCGAGAAAATCTGACATGCGCCACGTGCCGGTGCAGCCGCACACTTCGTAGAGAAAGTTGCGCAGCATGTCGACGCCATGGGGCGTGTGCGTCACTTCAGGATGAAACTGCACGCCATAAAACGGCAGTTTCTTGTGCCGCACCGCTGCGAACGGACACGTGGGGGTGCTGGCGAGCACGTCGAATTCTTCAGTGAGGCCCATCACCTGGTCGCCGTGGCTCATCCACACGGTTGTGAGTGACGGAATGCCCTTGAGCAGGTCGCGATTATCCTTGATGGTGAGTTTGGCCCGGCCGTACTCGCGGGCTTTGCTCCTGGTCACATCGCTGCCGAGAATCTGACAGCCAAGCTGCATGCCGTAGCAGATGCCCAGCACGGGGATGCCCAGTTCGAAGATGCGGTCATCGCAGCGCGGCGCACCGGGCTGGTACACGCTGGAGGGGCCGCCTGAGAGCACAATGCCCTTGGGATTGAGTTTTTTCAGTTCTTCCACCGGCGTAGCGGGCGCAAGCAGAATGCTGAACGCACCGGCTTCGCGCACGCGCCGCGCAATCAACTGGGCATACTGGCTGCCAAAATCGAGGATCGGAATGACCTCGGCATTGGGAGGAACAGCCATCGTTCCTGCTGGATGAGGCGAAACGGTTTTGGCGTTGCTGGATGTCGGCTTGTTGGACATGCGCGAGTTTGATCCGCAAAGGAAAGAGGAAACTGTGAATGTAGCACGCTCAAGAGCGTAAGGCCAGATCAGCAGCGGCGACTCGTAAGACCGATTCGCACGTCCATTGCCGGGCGGGGCTGCGATGGGGGAGCGGGCCTGTAGCGGCAGCATCGTCAGGGGGTCATTTTGCGGCCTCTGCCCGCTCGTCATATGCTTTGGTCATCATGGGCGTTCGGACCTGCATTTTGTTGGGTGTTATTGGGGCAGCTTTGGCGTCGTGTGGGCCAGCAGCTATCGATGGCGGGTTCGATTCACCCAATCCTGCAGCAAAGATGTACGCCATTGAGCATGCTGCGCGAGCCGGCGACCGCTCTGCAATCTGCCAGATTATTGAACAATTGGATTCTGACGATCCCGCCGTCCGCCTGCTGGCGATCGGTGCACTGGAGCGGCTCACCGGCCGAACCTACGGCTACCGCCATTTCGATCCGCCCCAGCAGCGACGCGAGGCGATCGATCGCTGGGTTGAGGCGATTCAAAATTGCGAGCTGGATTTTGCCGATAACGCTCAGTCACTGGCTGTTGGAACGACACATGACTGAATTGTCCGCCGAGCCTCATATCAGGCTGGAACTGTTGAGTCAGGCCCGCTTCCTGGCTGGCGTTCGCGCGCTGGTCGGCAACGTCGTTCAGCGATTGGGCGGCAACGAAACGATTTGCGGCCAGATCAGCCTCGCGGTGGATGAAGCCCTCTGCAACATCATCAACCACGGCTACGACAGACGTGCAGATGGGCGAATCTGGATCAATATGTGGGTCATTGATGAGAATCCGCCTGCAATCCATATCGTGATTGAGGATCGGGCTCGTCAGGTGGACCCGGCCACCATACGCTCCCGCGATCTTGATGACATTCGTCCCGGCGGACTTGGCGTTTACATTATCCGCGAAGTGATGGATGAAGTGTGCTATGAACAGCGAGAGGGCGGCGGCATGCGCCTGACGATGCGCAAGCGCATTGTTCCCGCTGCGGCTGAGCCAAATGCCAGCGAATCCAGCCACGACGCTGCATCAGGCTCGCCACCAACATCGAGGACTTCTCATGAGCGATGCTGAAGCAATTGACGTGCAGACGCAAACGGTGGACGACGTCACCATCATCAGGCCCAAAGGTGAGATTGATCTCAGCCAGGCGCCAGCGTTGCGACATTACCTCAGCACGGTTCAGGCCACTTGCCCGCGCAAATTGGTCATCGATCTTAGCGGAGTGCCGTACATGGATTCCTCTGGCGTTGCAACGCTTGTTGAGGCGATGCAGAAAGCTCGCAGCAGCGGCGGCCAGTTGATCCTTTGCTGCCTGCAGGAAAAAGTGCGCTCCATCTTTGAAATCGCCAGGCTTGATATGGTCTTCACCATCGTTGAAAGCCCGGAGCAGGCGTTGACGGCATAAATCCGCGGTTTTAATCAAGCCCACGCATCTGTGCAGTCAACGAGTTGCACAAAGCCTTCTCAATGTCCACTTCTTCACATCCAACCAGATCTTCGCTGCCAGTTCGCCTGCTTGACCAGTGGGGCGATCTCTGGAATCGCGTTTTCGCTCTGATCGGCGGCGTCTGGTACCTCATCTACGATGTGGCAACGTGGATTCTGCGTGCGGCATTTACCCGGAGCGTTCGCTTTGGCCGCGCAGCGTTGGTTACGCAAATCGTTCGCATCGGCGTGCGATCCATTGGCATTGTCATGCTCGTATGTGCGTGCATCGGATTTATCCTGGCTTTGCAGATGGAGCCGCCGTTGGCGGATTTCGGTCAGACCGACAAGATCGCCAACATCGTCGGCGTGGCGGTGTTTCGCGAACTTGGCCCCCTCATTGCAGCGATCGTGCTGACGGGATTTGCCGGGGCTTCAATCGCTGCAGAAATCGGCACAATGGTCGTGGGCGAGGAAATTGAAGCGCTGGAGGCTCATGCGCTCAATCCCATACGGTTTCTCGTCGTGCCGCGCGTGCTTGCAACCGTCACAAGCCTGACGCTGCTGACGATCATCGGCGACCTGACCGCAATTCTTTTCGCGGGCATTATGGCGGTGGGGTTTCTCGGCGTGCCGTACGAGCTTTACAAGGCCAACACGCTCACACAGGTCGTTGTCAGCGATTTCTGCACAGGACTGATCAAAGCTTCGGTATTTGGTTTGATTCTCAGCGCCATCGCCTGCCATAACGGCTTGCGCGTCACCGGCGGAGCGGCGGGGGTGGGCAGGGCTACCACCGACACTGTTGTTCAGACCATTGTGTCGGTCATCGTCGCCGACCTGCTGTTTACGATGATCTTTTATCAGATCGGATGGACATAAAACAATCTGTGCGGGATTGCTGACGGCTCTCGACGGGCGGCATTTTGCTTGCGCAACATCAAGCGACTGTATCTGCTGCGCAATGATGCGCTGCAGTTCTCCGCCGGCTTGGCTTAATTCACGCAGGTTTGACGTAGCGCATGCGCACACGGTTGCCGGGCGGATCGATAGTGAGCTCGGTCATGAACGCACGCATGAGCATGAGGCCGCGGCCGGAGGGAATTTCGATATTTTCCTGCTCGGTCGGATCGGGCACGCTTTCAGGGTCAAAGCCATCGCCTTCGTCTTCAACTTCGAGTTCCAGATGATCAGCAGCGATCGTGTAGGTTAGCCGCACGACTTTGTCAGGCGCGTATTTGTTCCCGTGGCGAAACGCGTTGGAAAGTGCCTCTTCCAGCGCCAGACGCACCGCAAAGCAACTGGCCCGGTCATAGCCCATCTGTTCAACTGCGCTGAGAATCACCTGTGCCGCGTCCGTCGCTTCTTCGGAACGGTTGCGGAGCACCAATCGTCCGCAGATCGGCTCATTGGACGAGGCGGTGTTGGTCATAAGCTGCAAAGGGAAGGATGAGGCAAAAACACGAAGCGGGCGAGGCGTCAATTTCACGCCGGCAGACAATCAATGGCTGCATCATCATACGCTGCTGCTTGAAAGCAGAGGCGTCAACGGCCGAATGCTGCGGCGGGCGGATCAGATTCTGATTCAGATTCAGAATTATGTGAAGCTTTCCATCGCCTGCTGCGGCGTTTCATAAATCTGAAACAGCTTGTTGAGCTTGGTGATGACGAACACCTCGTAAATCTGCGGATCGATCTTCGCGAGGCGCAACTGGCCATCTTTGCTGCGAATGCGATTGTTGATGGTGATGAGCGTCCCCAGCGCAGCCGAGGAGAGATGATCAACGTTCTCAAAGCTGATAAGCAGCTTGGGTTGCGGCTTGGCATCGACTATGCGGGCGATCTCCGCGCCGATCTGCTGAATATTGGCTTCATCGAGAATGTTGCGATCAACAAACTCGATGCGCGTGATGTCGCCGTGTTCCGTCACTCGCAGGCGTGATGTTGCCGAGGTCATGGCCAGTGCTCCGTTTGGACGCGAAACTGCCGTAGCGTACCCACCGGGTGCGTTGAAGGCAACCCGGTGAACGGGTTGCAATGCAGCATTGGAAGGCATCAAAGCAAAGACGGCGACGCCGTTGGGCGCCGCCGTCTCGATTCACATAAAAGACATCAGTTCTCCGCGTTCAATCATCGCAGATACGCCCCGGCGGAGCCGATTGAATCGGAGAGGCCGGGGAAGAGAATGTCTTCGTTTTCCTGCTGAATGATGATTTCCGGACGAATGAGAATCAGCAGCGTCTGCTCATTCTTCTCCGTTGCGCGGTTGGTGAAGAAGCGGTTGACGAACGGAATCTTCGACAGCACGGGCACACCCGTCTCGACTTCGATTTCCTGCACGCTTCGCTGACCGCCCAGGAGCACCGTGCCCTTGTCAGGAACGGAGACCGTGGTGCGGATCATCGACACGCGCACCGTTGGAAGCGAGATGCTGCCGCTGAACACCGCAGCATTGCCGCCACCGGTTCCGACACCACCGCCGCCAGCTGCGCCTTGAAACTCCTGCGTTTCCAGACCCAGAATTTCAGCGAAGTCGAACAGCACCGTCATGGTGACGTACCGGCGATCCGAAGAGATCACGCCTTCCACATCGAGCACGAAACCGTCGTTCACAACGCCGACCTGCGGGGCAAACGCACCGGAGGCATCGCCTGTCACAGGCGTCAAGCCGGAGACAAACGCCATCTGCGTCGTCACCGCAACCCACGCTCGCTGACCGTTGAAGAACGTCAGACGCGGGGCTGTAAGAATGACCGAGCGACGGTCAGCCTGCGTGGCTTCGATGAGCAGGTCAACCTGGATGTCATCAAGGAACTGAATGCCGACAGTCAACGCTGGCGTTCCAGCTGCGCCGGCAGCGAACGTGCTGGCGAAGTTGGCCAACTCATTGACCAGTTCGTTTGATCGCTGGGTCACGCCGATCGGCGCAAAGCCGCTGGTGGCTCGCACCGGAGCGCCGGCATAGCCCCAGGCGTATTGGATCTCTTCAAAGCCGCCATTGAAAGTGCCAGTTGGCGTTCCAATGTAGCGACCGCTGGGGAATGTGTTGGCGGTCCCGGCTTCAATCGCTGCGGGAGTGCCCCAGATCACCGGATCTTTGAGTCGGCCGGTTGTGGGGTCAAAGAAGTCGCTGAGGTGGAAGTTGGGGTCAACGTTCCGGGCAGCGGTGAGGGCGTCATCGTTGGTATTGAAATACAGATCAAGGTCGACGCCGATCTTTTCAAACCAATTGCTGTCAACGGTGAGGAACCGCGACTCGACGTTGATCTGCAAGGCGCGGATTTCACGCAGCCGCGACAGCAGGCCGTCGATGGCGCGGTGGTTGTTGGGGGTATTGGTGATGATCAGGTTTCCATTGAGCTCCTGCAGGCTGCCGGTGTCGCCGCCCAGATCGCGCCAACCGTTGGGGTCGACGTTTTCCTGAATGATGTTCACGATTTGCTCAACGAGTTCAGCGCGGGTGAGGCGATCGGGGTCATCGCCGGGATCACCGAAGATGCCGCCGCCGCTGCCGCCGCCGCCACCACCACCGCCGCCGCGGCCGCCGCCGCCACCGCCGCCGCCAAATCCGCCACCACCGCCACCAAATCCGCCGCTTTGCTGGCCCTGGTCGAGGGCGGAATCAAGGTCAAGCGAGGGGGCATTGTCGAAGGTCGGCACCTGGAACAGCAGGTCGCGGATGTCATACACCAGCAGCACGGTGCGCCGGCGCAGGGCGCTGTCGCTGGAAATTGTCAGGATTCCGTCCTGAATGGCGTATTGCGGGCGATCGATTTCATCGCCAAGCTGCTCAAGAATGCGTTCCAGTGCGGTTTCCGCAGAAACTTCCTGCAGCCGCAAGTTCACTTCGGTGTCTCGATCAATGCCGATGTTGTTCAGGGCACGCCAATCGACATAGATCGGCAATCCTGTGACTGATTCAAGGAACGCCACAACCTGTTCAAGGCTGTTGTTGGAGAACTCCGGTGCGATGCGGGCCTCATTGAGGCGGTATCGAACCATGCGATCCGCTTCGGATTCGATGAAGCCGCCAGCGCCATCACGACGGATGCTGATGGCTGGCCAATCTTCGGGGTATTCCACAAGGCCGCTCACCGATTTGCCGCCCGGGCCGGTGATGTTCGGCCTGGGCACTATGAGCGACCGCTGAGCGTCGATCGACATGCGCTGGATGCCCCGTTCCTTGTTGAGCACATGTTCGCTGTACTCGCGAAGGTTCATGTTCTGCATGATGGCCTCACGCAGCACCAGAGCGGAAGGATTGTGCTCATCGATGAAAAGAATCTCATCGACAATCTGCAGCGCCTCTGCATACTTCAATTCCTTCTGAAGCTGAAGCACCCGGAGCAGGTTCTCATCAATCAGCCGCTGACGTTCCTGCCGCTGGCGCTCCTGCTCCAGACGCTGTTGCTGCGCAGCCTCTCGTCGAATGCGATCTTCATCGGCGAGGCGCTGGGTTTCGCGTGCTTGTTCGATTCGCGTCTGCAGCGCGTCAGCGCGGGTCCGCAGCGAGTTGTATTCCGCATCGGTCAGATATTGGCGGCGCTGCTCAAGCTGCATGCGGGCAGTGGTGATGGTCTGCCCGGCAGAAGCAAAATCGCCCTGACGCAGCAGTTCTTCCGCCTGCCGCTCGCTTGCTTCATATTCGGCAATCGTGCGCTGCCGCTGCAGGCGAAGCTCCTGGGCGACAGCATCGCTGGTGGTGGCACGCTGCAAGTGGATCAGGGCTTCGCGCTGGCCCTCCAACGCCTCAGGATGGTTTGGCAGATAGAGCAGCGCTTCGGCGTACTTGTTGGCCGCCTCTTGCCAGTTGCCGGCTTCACGCGCACGGCGTGCTTCAGCCAGGGCCGCCTCGCCACGCGCCTGAGCCGTGGCATCGGCTTCGGCTGCTGAATCTTCCTGAGCATACGCCGGTGAGCCGACGATCCCCATGCCCAGAGCAACACTCAGGGCGCCCACGATCGTCAATATCCCCAAACGTGGTTCCGCGAACGACTTCATTCGTATCTCCCAATACAGGCGGCCGGGCGTTGGCCTGATCGCTGGTGCGTTACGGCTGCGAGTGAAATTTCTTCTTCCATCAACACCTCAGGTCCGAGCAGTTTCACCCGCTTGGCCGCTCAGACAGCCTGACAGACTACTTCGGGCACTAAACCTTCGCAAGCGGTTCGATGAATGTTCCCCAAGATCACAAGCAGTTGTATTTCCATCCCCTCACCACGGCGCTGGCCAAGATCACAGATGCAGGGCTACGCCTGAACGGCATGCGGCTGCTGGAATCGCAACATTGTGTCGGCAGTCAGCGGACTACCGGTTCGCATCATTTCCACGAAACAGTCGAACAAATACGTCGAATCATGCGGTCCGGGCGAGGCTTCGGGATGATATTGCACGCAAAACAGCGGCTTGCTGAGATGCCGAAAACCCGCAACCGTGCCGTCATTCATGTGCCGATGGGTAACTTCGCAGCCCAAACCTTCAAGGCTGGCCGCATCGACGCAAAAACCGTGATTTTGACTCGTGATCTCCACTCGGCCGGTGATGCAGTTGCGCACCGGCTGATTGGCGCCGCGATGGCCGAATTTGAGCTTGAACGTCTTTGCGCCAAGCGCCAGAGCCAGA
>CAZNPU010000050.1:0-7860 GCA_964575335.1 uncultured Isosphaeraceae bacterium
CTAAACCACTGACCGAAGTGATCTGCAGGCTGTTGCCGAGCGCAACCGGGTTGCTGGTCTGCCAGAGCGTTGTGGCCTGAGGTTCACGTCGAATCGCTGCAGCAAGAGCGCCGCCCTCGCCGCGCTGGCGCGAAAGCTGCTCGAAAACTTCCTGTGGAAGCTCGACGATCGCAGCGTCAAATGCAAGGTTGGCGGGATTGGCAAGTCGCAGGCGTTCGATGGCGTCACGCAGGCGGCGGTGGGTGGAGGGCGGTGCGGTGACCATCAGCACGCCATCGATTTCGGTGGCTTTCGCGCGGTCGCCGCCAAGATCGAACCATGCTTCCGGATCAACATGCTCAAAGATCAAAAGGAGAAGCTCCTCACCGGGCGAACTCGCTGTTGGGGCGAGGTCATCGAAGTGGGGCAGGGGCAGGGCATCGCCGATGGGAAGCCGCAGGAAAGGCGTGTTGCTTCCCGGCGCTGTGGCGGGAACATCCGAAGGGGGCGTCGGTTCCTCCATTGGCGAAGCATCATCTGATGGAGGTTCAGGATCGTTTACCTCATCATTTGCAGCGTCGTCAATTGATGATTCGTTCGTCGGCTCGGTCTGATGTTCAGGCTCGATCTCAGCCATTGGCCGTTGCTCGCGCAGTTGCTGCACGAGAGCGGTGTTGGCCAGCAGATCGCGCACATCGTAAACAGCCGTCAATCGCATGGGCGCGGTGCCGTGCGCGGTGGTGATGATGATCTGATCAGCATGGGCCTCGTAGACGGGGCGTGAAAATTCATCGCCCAGTACGACCATGAGACCAGCAAGCGCGCTGGAAGCAGAGCCGCGATCAATGCGCAGCGTCACAGGCTGTTCAGCATCGATCTGCAAACGCTCCAGCGATTCCCAATCGGCCCGCACGGGGACGGGCAGGTTCGCGTTGAGATCATCAATCACATCCTGCAGCGGCTGATTGCGGTAATCAACGGAGATTGTCGTGGCGTCAAGAAGATCAAAAAGCGCCAACGCCCGCTCTAGGTCGCCGACATGCGGCTGAACGAGTAACGCCACTGTCATGAACATGAACGCAAGCATCATCGGTGATGCGCCTCCTCATGATGTATGTGTTGCATTGAGCCGTGCTGATGCGTTGATCTAACCGCGACGCATGCTGCCGGTTGCGGCGGACATGCATGGTGGTTGGTTGTAAATGCCGGAGCGATGAAAGCGATGAACGTGAATCCGGCGTTTTAGGTGGTGCGCGACGGCAGGTGCAGCATGTCAGCGATCTGCTGGGCAACAGGGCTCAGATCGTCTTTGGGCGGCAGCGCATCGGGCGAAAACCAGGCAAGCTGGGTGTATTCGCCGGTACGAGGGCGTGGCGCATCTGCATTGGCGTACAGGCGATATACCAGTTCCCAGCAGCGCAGCACCGGATCAAACAGAATCGCAATGGAAGTCGGTTCGCGCAGGGATTCCAGACCCGTTTCTTCGCGCAGCTCCTGTTGAATGACCTCTGCAGGGTCGCGCCCGGATTCTGCGCCGCCGGCGGGGGCGAATTCCCATTTGTTGTGATAGGTCGCCACGCGGGTTGAGCGCAGGCCCATGAGCAGTTGGCCATCACGCTCGACAAGCCCCTTGAGTCCCAGCGGCCGCACGCCCAGATCGAATGAATCATCCTGCACAGCAAAGAAGCGATAGGCGCAGTCGATCACATGCAGCGTGCATCCGCCATGACCGTTTCGATGCACGCCCAGCACATGATAAAGCCGGCCATCGAAGTACGCGGGATTGGCCTGCTGCAGCCTGGCCCAGCGGCGATCGACTTCATCCATCAATCCAGTCGCGCAGGGCGGAACGAAAATACCCTCAGCAACTGAAAGCACAGCGGGTCGACGAAGCCGAATGGTGCGAGGTGACATCCACGATATCGTAGCGGCACATAACGCCGGATTTGTCTGCAGATGCCATGCATCAGCAATCTTTTCCGTAGCGCGCAATGTGGTACTGTAGTGGTGAACACCGAAAGAGGAATAAATGATGTGCGATGACCGGACTCACAGCGCCACGATCGCCTGCCTTGGATGCGGCTATGTGCTGGACGGTCTTGAATCGACGCAGTGCCCGGAATGCGGCACGAGCTTTGACCACTCCGATCCGGCGACGTTCCGCCGCATTCTTCAGAACCCCATGCGGATCGCTCGTCTGTCGATCGGCGAGGCGTCTGCTGCTGCGCTGGCTCTGAATCGCATGGGCATTCCGGTTCAGGCCGAACCAGAGTCAGGCAGGATCATCGGGCATATCGACCTGCCGCAGGGATCGCTGTGGGTCAATCGCGAGGATGAAGAGCGCGCCCGGGTAGTCCTCAACGAGTTAGTCCATCGTAGGGAGACGCGCGAGTCGTGGACATGTCCGAATTGCGGTGAAGTGCTCGAACCGCAGTTCGAAGCCTGCTGGAATTGCGGAGCCTGAGAAGAATCACCTGTCAATAAACTCGGAGATCGATCGTCGCAGCAAGTCGCTCAGTCAATGCCAACTGCGGTGAGCGCCAATCAGCCAAATGCGCCGGTCATTCAAAGCCTCGTACCGATTGAGATAAGTCAGTCGTATCGAACAATGATGATGGACAATTTGATGCAGCGTGGAGCATCAATGGCGGCGCGCGTCTGAGCAGGATTGTGCAGGGCATACATGAACAACAAGGAGAATCACATGCGTGCATCTGTGGGAATTGGCATCGTTTGTATTGCGCTGATGATGAGCGTCGTCTCAGAACTGCTGGCCGAGGTGCCCAACCGATCGCCGGAGCAATTGATGAAGCAGGCCACGCATGTGGTCATTGGCGATGTCGTTCGCATTTACGAACGCAAGGAACAGGAGGGGTTGCGTGAAGTCAAACGGTACCTGGCGGAAGTGCGCATCAAGGCAGTCGAGAAGGGCGAGGGCATCGAAGCCGGCTCGCTGATTTATGTGCGGTATTTCACCAGATCGAATCCGCCGGGAGTAGCTGATACCGCTGGTCATCGCGGGCTGCCCAAAGACGGCGATCATGTACGGATTTACCTGGCCCGTAATGCTTCAGATGGCTTTGATCGCACCAACAATGACGGTGGGTTCAACGTGCTGTTTCCCAACGGATTTGAACAGCTCCCAAGCGCCAGAAATGATTGAGTTGCCCCGATTCGCATCGCGCTCTGGACAGGCTATATTCACGGTGCGCGATGAATAATGCAGGCACAACAACATCATTGAACAAGCAGCTCGAACCTCTCCTGCGCGAGCGGTTTCACGTGCGTGAAGAGGTGTTCGAGCATGCGGGGATGTCGTTGCGCATTCTCCTGCCTCGAGCGGCAGACGAACTGCTGGATGAGGAAGCCTTCGAAAAAGATGAGCGCATGCCATACTGGGCTGAACTCTGGCCGTCGGCCAAGGCTCTGGCGCGTTGGCTGCTGGATCAACCCGGATTTGCTCCTGGAATGCGCGTCATTGAACTTGGATGCGGCGTGGGGTTGCCTTCACTGACGCTGCAATCGCGCGGCGTCAACGTGCTTGCGAGCGATTACAACGATGATGCGCTGCTGTTTGCGCGGGCCAATGCGCATCGCAACGGGCTTGGCGAGCTGAATACAGCAATGCTCGACTGGCGGCAGCCGAGAGCTGAGCTTGGAGTGTTCGATCTCGTTCTGGCGGCTGATGTGCTGTATGAGCAGCGAAACGCGCTCATGCTGGCGGAGTTGTTGCCCTGCATTATGGCCCCGGGCGGGCGATTTGTGCTGGCAGATCCGGGGCGGCGTCACCTGCCGCATTTTCAGGAGATCATGCAGTGCGACGGATGGCAGGAGATGCAACTAGCTGAACTGCCGGAGATACAGCAGCTATCCACCGGGCTGGCCACGAGCCGGATACGTGTGGCAGCGTACGAGAAAGCTCACAGGAGATAAGTGAAAAAAAGAAGCCCCGGTTTTGGCCGGGGCTTTGTGGTGTGTTGTGTTTGTTTATTCGCCGAACTTGATGCCTTGGGCCAGCGGCAATTGCGTGCCGTAGTTGATCGTGCAGGTTTGTCGCCGCATGTAGGCTTTCCAGGCATCGGAGCCGGATTCACGTCCGCCGCCGGTGTCTTTTTCGCCGCCGAATGCACCGCCGATTTCTGCGCCGCTGGTGCCGATGTTCACGTTGGCGATGCCGCAGTCCGAGCCGTCTGGACCGAGGAAGCGTTCGGCCGACCGCACCGAGTCGGTGAAGATCGCGCTGGACAGACCCTGATTCACGCTGTTGTTAATTTCAATCGCTTCATCCAGATTGTCGACTTCGTAGATGTACAGAATCGGGGCGAAGGTTTCTTCCCGGGCGATTGCCGGGTCTTTGCCCTTCGGCACGCGCACGATCGTCGGCTCCACGTAGTAGCCGGGCTTGCTCGAAAGCCGCTCGATGCCTTCGATGCCGCCGCAGAGTATCTCGCAGCCTTCCGCAATGGCCTGCTCAAGCGCCGCGCGCATGCTGTCAACAGCCTTCTGATTGATCAGCGGCCCCATGAGCGTTGCGGGATCAAGCGGATCGCCGATCGGCACCGACTTGTAGGCCTTCACCAGTCGCTCAGTCATCGAGTTCACGATGTCCTTGTGACAGAGCAGCCGGCGCGTTGTTGTGCATCGCTGACCAGCAGTGCCGACGGCCCCGAACAGAATCCCCCGCACGGCAAGCTCCATGTCGGCATCGGGCATCACGATGATGGCGTTGTTGCCGCCGAGTTCCAGCAGGCACCGCCCCAGTCGCGCCGCAACGGCCTGCCCCACGACGCGGCCCATGCGACATGAGCCGGTCGCGCTGATGAGCGGCAGCCGCCGGTCGTGAATCATCGTCTCGCCGATTTCCTGATCGGTGCCGATGATGAGACCAAACAGATCGCACGGATCGCAACCCTCAGGCTTGAAAATGTCCTGCTCGCGCATGACCTGATGCACCACGTTGGTCATGGCGATGGCGGTAAGCGGGGTGATGAGACTGGGCTTCCAGATCATCGCGTCGCCGCACACCGCAGCAATCATCGCGTTCCACGCCCACACCGCAGCGGGGAAGTTGAACGCCGTGATAATGCCGATTGTGCCCAGCGGATGCCACTGCTCGTACATGCGGTGCTCAGGCCGCTCGGATTGAATCGTCAGGCCGTAGAGCTGTCGTGATAAACCCACTGCGAAATCAGCGATGTCGATGCATTCCTGCACCTCGCCGTCGCCTTCGGGTTTGATCTTGCCGCACTCCATCGTGATCAGTGAGCCGAGGGCGTCTTTTTGTTCACGAAGCGCGTTGCCGATTCGCCGCACGATCTCGCCTCGCTTGGGCGCGGGCAGGCGGCGCCAGTGCTTCTGCACAGCCATGGCGCGCTTGATGAGGTCCTCGTACTCGGCCTTGCTCTGCAGGCGAACCGCGGCAATGGGTTCGCCGGTGCCGGGACTTTCAGAGATCACATAGCCATCGCCTGCGCTGTCGGATGTGGAGATATTCTTCACGCGTGCGTCGGCAAATACGTCGGTCGATTCCAGAAGTTGCTGCATCATCATCATGCCTAAAGGATAACGCCAAAGGCGGAATTGGTCTTGCCGGGACAGCTGCGGCAAGGAATTGAAAATGGGGATGTCAGTCAGATCGGGGCGCTGCCGGTTCAATACGCAGGAATTGATCGGATCGGAACGCGGAGGCGCCGAGTTCGGGCGTCGGTTGCACCGGGCCGTTGACGGCAAGCTGCCGGTTTGAGAACGTAGCGGCAATTTCGATCCCAAGAAGCGCAACCAGCATCACAGCAAGGCCGATTCGGCCCGCAACGCGCCAGGAATCGCTGTGTTGAACCTTGGAATGCAGGCGGCCGATCAACGTGTCGAACGCAATCGCCATGAAAATGAAAAACGCCGGCAGGATGGAAACGGCCTGTCGTGCGTAGCCGTAAAACAGCGCCGTGACGATGAGCTTGTATGCGATGATGACGAGCCAGATGCCGGCTTGTTTACGCATCGTCGCGATGACAATGCCAAACACAAGCGAGGCGTATACGAAAAGTTGCCAGATGGTTGCAGCGCTGCCTGGGGTGGGCGTGATCATGTCAACAGGGCGGCGGACGCCTGCGTGACCATGCGGCAGATTGCACGCGGTAAAGCCCAGCGTAATGCCATCTGCAAAGTTCGTGAGCTTGCGTCCAACCAAGCCCATCCAGCCCTTCACATCGCTGGTGATGAAGCCCCAGCCTACAGCAAACCCGTGATTGATCAGCCGCAGATGATCGGGCCGGGCGGGATACAAGTTGATGTCGGGTTCGCCCGGCGAGATCATGGCTGCTTTGCTGAACCCGCCGCCCGCGTCGGGATGATTGGCCAGAGCGAAGTCAAGCCCGCCTTTCATTGACACCAGCACGAAAGGCGAGATCGGTTCCGGCACGTAGCCGTACACATCAAGAAAGAACGCTTCAACGTCCGCAGCAGTGATTTCGCGTTTGCCTTTGGTTGCGTTGTAATAGGTGGCGGCGCCGAAACTGCCTTCGCGGGTGAAAGCGGGCAGGCCGTTGAGGTACTTGCGAGCATCGTCCGTCCACGTCGGCCGCGCCAACTCGTACGGCGGGGTTTGATCGGCGACCGTATTGAATTTACGAATTGCATTTGCGCCGTGAATGCTCCAGGGCAAACAGATTGCGATTGACGCAATGAACACGCATCCGAGCATCATCGCGCATTGATGAAAGGCAATTTTTGCCACCGCATCGCTGCCTGCAGATTCGTCTTTTTCGCTTGCATGCGCTTTCACATGCCATCGCCATGCTAGATAGCCAAGCAGCATTACCAGCAGCAGCGAATGCTCTGCGCGGACCAGTGTCGCCAAACCATGCAGCAAACCGAGCACGATCGCCAGCCACACTACCGGCCGGCGCAGCAGTTCCAGTGTGGCCAGCACAATGCCCATCACGAGCAGTAAATAGATCGTTTCATTATTCAGCGATGTTGCCGTGACATGCAGACCGAAGGAGAACACGCACAGCGCTGTGGCCATGAGCGCGATTCGCCGGCTGAACACGCGCGCAAAACACAGATACGCCAGCGCACAGGCGGCAGCGGAAACTGTGCACCAGATCACCTTGATGGCTGTAAACGGCGGCTGCGTCGCATCGACCGGCAGCCAGTAGAGCAGATATGCAACGCCCGGCGTGCGCAGCGGCAGGTCGAATTCAAAATCCTCGCCTTGCCTGAGCGATTTGGCCCATTCAACCCACGTCAGCGCATCGCCTTCATAAAAAATCGAGTGCGGCCAGGCGCGGTCGGGCGATGCGTACAGAAACAGCAGCCGGACGAGAATCGCAACTGCAAAAACGGCGCACGCCAGCGTGAAGTCGGAATATCCACGCAGCGGCGCTGCAGTGTTCGTGGTCTGTGTCAGATTGGAGTGCATGCATGCTCCGCAGCGGGTCGGTGGTGAACATGATGCCAGCGGCCTTCAACGCCTTCCACCGTCTGCCGGCCTTTCCTGCATCCCCCGTTTCGTCCGAATGAATGGCCGCTTCAGCCAGCGGATGGAGTATAACACGTCAGCTCGAAGCTGCCCGCAGCCTTCCGTGGGGGATTCGCTTCGAGCGAAGCGGGGAGACGATCCCGTCTCGTGGTATACTGGCCTGAAGGTTTTTCTTGGTTTTCGACGACACATTCCCATGCCACTGAACCGCAATCAAATCGCCAAACGTGCCGCGAAGGAACTTCGCGATGGGTTTTACGTCAACCTCGGCATCGGCATGCCAACGCTGGTGGCCAACCATGTGCCGCCGGGCATGACGGTATGGCTGCAGTCTGAGAACGGCCTGCTCGGTATGGGACCGTTCCCATACGAGGACGAGGTTGACCCCGATCTGATCAACG
>CAZNPU010000051.1:0-7476 GCA_964575335.1 uncultured Isosphaeraceae bacterium
TGAGCGTGGTTCTCGGTCTGCTGGCGTCCGGCATTGCCGCTTCGGTGCTGGTCGGACGCTGGGCGCCTGCTGAGCCGGATGAAGGACTCAAGGAAGCTGAGAAACTTGCGCCGGTCTTCGCGCCGAGTGATCCGATTGAAAAAGGCATAACGCTCCTCGAGGACGCTCCAGCTCGCTGGCGCATCTGGCTGTCGATCTGGCGCGCGAATCGAGCATTGCGACGAACGATCATCTTTACTACCGGCGCAGTGGTGATTCTGATCGGCATCATCATTCAGCCGCTGCCGGGACCGGGGCTTTCGATACTTGGCCCACTGGGGCTTGGCATTTGGGCGAGCGAATTTCTCTGGGCACGCCGTGTGTTGAGATACGTCGGCAAGCATGAAAAAGGAATCCGCGGCGTAGTTGACAAGTTCTTCGAGCGCATCTCGCGGCTGTGGATCATTCCCGTCGTCGCGTGGTTCTGGATATCCGCTTGGCTGTTGAGTGAATATGCCCCCGGGCCGCCATGGATTGTGTGGACGCTCGCAATTCCCATTTTCACGCCGATCTGCTACGTACTGTTTCGCTGGTACAAAGTTCGGCGTCAGCGGAAACTGGCGAATGTTCCATCAGTGAGCAGTTCTGAATCCAGCAGTTGACATTCCTTTGGATTCGCCTGGAATCGAGCAGCGCTCGCCGCGTTTCTGTGGTTGGACAGCGCGCTGACACGGCGATATTGTGCACGTCACCTCAATTTTGCCCAATCACACGTACCCGCCGAGCGAACATGAAAAATGCGATCACGACATATCTGCTGATGTTCGTGGCGAGCATCGTCGGGCTTTGGTTGATCCTGCATCTGGGCTCCCGCCTGCAGGCGCCGCCCGCTCTGGAGGGAACATGGCTGCTGCATCCCCAGTCATCCCTGCAGGAACCGTTGACGGCAACGATCGAGCAGTCCGGTCGATTCGTCCGCATCTCGTTCAACGGCGGGCCTTTCATTGAATATCGACTCGAATCGCCGCAGGACGATGACAGCGATGATGAAGTTGCGCGATTGATCCGTGAGGACGAAACGCTGATCCTGACCTCGCCCGACGGCGATGCTGCGAACATCTCCCGCTTCGAGCGGCGAATCGCAAATAAAATCGACGACGGGATCATCCTCTATGACGCCAAGCGCACCGATGCGCGTGACGTTGCGCTGGCGCATGCAGATCCCGACACGCCGAGCAGACTCGCATCGCATCCCATCGCGCTATTGATTGCGCAATTGGCGATCATCATTCTCGCCAGCCGAATACTCGGCGCAGTGGCGACCTTTTTCCGCCAGCCGCGCGTTGTCGGTGAGATGATCGCTGGGGTGATGCTTGGCCCGAGTCTGCTGGGATGGGCGTTCCCGGAAGTGTCAGTCACGCTGTTCCCGGCCGATTCGATTCCTTTTCTTAGCCTGCTGGCGCAACTTGGCGTCATCTTCTTTCTCTTCATTATCGGGCTGGAATTGAATCCGCAGATGCTGCGCAACCGCGGGCACATTGCGGTTGTCATCAGTCACGCCAGCATCGTTGCGCCGTTTCTGCTGGGCGGCGCGCTGGTGCTGTTCCTGTACGGGCAGGTGTTCCACGACACGCCGCAGATGCGATTCAGTTCCGTCGCTTTGTTCATAGGCGCGGCGATGAGCATCACGGCATTTCCCATGCTTGCTCGCATTCTCACCGAACGCAATCTGCACAAGACGCAGGTCGGAGCGATCTCGATCACGTGCGCTGCGGTGGATGACGTTTCCGCATGGTGTCTGCTGGCGTTTGTGATCGGACTGGCGCGGGCTGAAGGACTGCACCAGGCGATCGGCACGACCGCGATGTCCGCTGTGTACATCGTGATGATGGTGTTCGCAGTGCGCCCGTTCCTTCGGCGCGTCGAGGTGTATTACGAACGGGAAGGTCGGTTGACGACCGGCGTCCTCGCCGTACTCGTAATCATTGTGCTGTGCAGTTCGCTGGCGACGGAGTTGATCGGCATTCACGCGCTCTTCGGCGCGTTCATGGCCGGCGCGATCATGCCGAAGGGCGGCCGTTTTGTGCGCGATGTCACCAATCGCATCCAGTCTTTCACGCTGATCGTTCTGCTGCCGATCTTCTTTGCGTTTACGGGACTGAAGACGCGCATCGGGCTCATCAATTCGTCCGAACTGTTGATGATGACCGCGCTGATCATCGCTGTCGCCTGCATCGGAAAGTTCAGCGGCTCGGCGATTGCCGCCGTTTCCTGCGGCCTGAAGTGGCGCGAAGCATCCGCCATCGGCATTCTGATGAACACGCGCGGGCTGATGGAACTGGTGATTCTGAACATCGGACGCGAACTGGGCGTGATTACCGACGCCGTGTTCGCCATGATGGTGCTGATGGCTCTTGCCACAACGCTCATCACCACGCCGATTCTCGATCTGGTGTATCCCGAGCGTCTGATTCGAAGTCGTCCTTCGGTTGCTCCGACCGGGCGGCGGCATGATGTCGTCTTGATTCCGATCTCGCTGCCGCGCAGCGGGCCTGCGATGGTGCGATTGGCGGATCTGATCACCGGCCCGGCAAACGCCGCACGCCGCGTCATCGGTCTGCACCTGCGCCGCGCTGAGGAACATGAAGCGTACACCCCGGATATGGCCGCACCGGTCGAACCGCTTGAAGTGCTCAAGTCGTCTGCGGAAGACATCGGCTTGACGATCGATCCTGTCTCCTTCGTATCACGAGACGCTGCGACGGACATCGCTCAAACTGCGAAAGACTACGGCGCAGGATTGATTCTGATGGGCTTCCACAAGCCGGTGATCGGCACCACGATTCTCGGTGGGACCGTGCATCGCGTTCTCGAAGAAGCGCCGATGGACGTCGCTGTCCTGCTCGATCGCGGTCTTCCCGAACGCCCTGCTTCCATACTTGTGCCTTACATGGACAGCGAGCACGATCGGCTGGCGCTTGAAATCGCTGCGACAATCGCGCGGCATTCCCGCGCAGCCGTCACTGTCCTGCACGTCGTTCCGCCTTCGACCAATGCTGACGCACCGCAGCAGGCTGCTCCCGCGTCAGCGCAAGCAATCATTGACAAGGTGTTCGCTGATCGGACAAAGCCTGCGCCCGTAACGTTCAAGGCAAACGCCAGCACCGACCCGATCGAAACCGTGCTGCAGCATTGCCCACCATTTGATCTGGTCGTGATCGGCACAATGGAGCAGTGGGGATTGCGGTCGCAGCTTTTCGGATGGCGCGCTGAACGAATCGCCCGCGATTGCCCGACATCGATGCTCATCGTGCGTCGCGGCAAAGGTGAAAAAGCATCGACAGTCGATGACGATGACAAAGCGATGAACGCACTCGCGCAGTCGTCAGATGCAACCAAAGCCATGCGACCGGCGTGAACAAACGCAGCGCTTCGCATCTTCTTGTCGTCGGATTCGTCGAAGCGGGCGGGATTACTGAGAACGCCTCCGGAAGTCTCCCCTCTCCGGCGTATGACAGCGCTGGGATCATTGCTCACTGATCCGCCAACAACAATGATGTTTCCCCAATCTCCGGGGTCATCGTTATTCTCAGCAATCTCAAGCCCATCACCTCATATCGTCTTCTGCGCCGTCCACACCGGTTGAATCGCTCGGCGTTTCTCTATTCATATCCATTTCCTCGCCGCGCCCCACCACTGCTGCGATCACAAGATCGCCGCTGACATTGACCTGGGTTCTGCACATATCGAGGAAGCGATCGACGCCGAGGATCAACGCGATGCCTTCAGCGGGCACGCCGACGGTCTGCATCAGGATCACAATCAGCGGAAGGCTACCGCCGGGCACGCCTGCTGTGCCGATGCCGGCAACGATCGACATCAGCACCACGATGATCTGCTCGCTGATCGTCAGCTCAACGCCGTACACCTGCGCCAGAAACAGCACGGTGATGCCTTCGAACAGCGCGGTGCCGTTCTGGTTCGCCGTCGCCCCCACCGTCAGCACGAAGCGCGAAATGCGTGAAGGAATGTTCAGGCTCGTTTCAGCAACCTCCAGCGCCTTGGGCAGCGTGGCGTTGCTTGATGAAGTCGAGAAGGCGTACAGATAGACCTCGCGGCAATCTGAAAAGAACTTCCACGGCGAGCGCTTCGCCAGGAACACAAGCATGAGCGGATACACCACCATGTGCTGAATAAACAGCGCAAGCAGCACCGTGCCTACATAACCAAGCAGCGTGCTGAATACGCCCAGCCCGTTCGTGTATGCGGTGTTGAGCACAAGCGAGAAGACGCCCGCCGGCGCAAGCGCCATCGCAAAGCTGACCACCTTGATGCACACCTCGAAGATCTGCTCAAGCAGCGGAACAAGCGTCTGGGCGACCTTCTCGCGCACGCCCGGCGCGCTCATCGCCGTGCCGATGATCAGACACGCAACCATCAGCGCGATGATTTCGCCTTCCAGCGCGCGCATCGCCGACGCCACCGGATTCCGCGGCAACAGTTCGAGCAGCGCTTCAGTGATCGGCTTGGCAGCGGCTGCGGATTCGAGAATCGCATCCGGTGACGCGACAGGTTCGAGATCAGCCCCCGCGCCGGGTTGCAGCAGCAAAACAAGCGACACCCCGATCGCCACCGCTGCGGAGCTCGCCAGCACCGTGCAGCCGAAGGTCTTGGCGAACACGCGCCCCATGCCGCGCCCGGAGCCGAGCTCGTACGCTCCAAGCATCAGCGCCGAAACAACCAGCGGCACAACGATCATGAAGATCAGCCGCAGAAACACCTGGCCGATCATCGCGATCCATTCGGTAATCAGCGGCGTCAGCCATGCAAACCCTTCTGCATCCTTGAGCGGATGCAGCAAACCGCCCACAGCGATGCCGGCAACTAGAGCAATCAATAACCACGCGGCTTTACGCATACAACATCCTCGTGATGATCAGCAGACGATACCAGAATTTGCGCGCAGCGCGGCCGCGGCACACGATCATCTCCGCAGCAGCCACAACCAGCGATCTCAAGGCGATCTCAGCAGTTCACCCTGTTTCGCGGCTTTGGTGCATATTTGGCTTGTTCGAGCCATCGCCACTGTATAGTGTTGCTCAAAGGGCGCAGCCCAGATCGCAGCATTCCGTCTACCACAATCTATCACTCCATAAGCAAACAACAACAGTCAGTGCATGCTGCGCCGCATGAGCCTGAAGGATTGAAGATTATGCGACTTCAAGACATCATGCGTACGGACGTTGTCACGGTCGAAGCCACGCAATCTGCGTCAAACGCCTGGACACGGATGCGACAGCAGCGGATTCGCCACCTGCCTGTCACAGACAATGGTCAGCTTGTCGGCATTGTCAGCGAACGCGACCTGGGCGGGCCGCGCGGCCAGGCGACTCGCAGAGGCCGCACCGTTGGGGATTTGATGACCACGCGGGTTGTGAGCGCCAGCCCGAAAACGACGCTGCGCCAGGCTGCCAACCTGATGCGCAGCCGGCAGATCGGCAGCCTGCTGGTAACCGATGAGAATGATCAGCTTGTGGGAATTGTGACGGCTACCGATGTGCTCGACGAACTTGGGCGCGGCTTCGTGCGGCCGGCGGTCATGGCTGAGCGACGCCCGCTGCGTTCGCCGCCGCCTGATCGAACCAAACCCGGCGCCAAAGCGCCTGTTCTTCGACGCGCCCCTGCAGGCAAAAAAAAAGTAGGCCGAACGCGCCCTAGGAAACCTGAGAGCAAAACGCGGGCGGCAATGGCCAGCCAACTTCCCAAGGTGTCCAAGGTTGCTCGCGACCGCACCAGTACCGCGCAGATACCCACGTATATTCGAGCAGTGGGAAAAGAACTCGGGGAGGATGAGAGAACTTATATCCGGTGGAAACTCGGCACAAAGCTTGGCAAATTTGTCAAGTCGATCGAACGCGTCAGCGTCCGCATTGAAGATGTCAACGGACCGAAGGGCGGCATCGATCAAGCCTGCCGAATCAAAGTCGTTCTCAGCAACCTCCCCAGTGTGCTCTTTGAAACTCAGGATGCGTTTCTTCATGCTGCGGTTGATCAGGCGATCTCGGGCATAGAACGCAACGTTCGCCGGGCGCTGCAGCGTCATCGCACCAAGCCGCTCCACAAGAAAGCAGCCTAACGAACAGTCAGTCATCAGACAGAAGACAGATAGAAAAGGAGTGCATGCATGTCTCTCCGATGGTATGAAAGCCCGCGCATGGTGGTGCTCAAGCCGAGTACAACGGTGCTTGAAGCGGCGCGAGCGATTGAGAACAACAACATTGGCGCTGTGATCGTGCAGGATAAAGGACGCGTGGTAGGTATCGTGACCGATCGCGATCTCGCCATTCGCGTGCTGGGGCGAGCCCTCGATCCCACAACCACAACGCTTGGCGAAGTGATGACCAGCCCCGTCGTCACGCTTTCGCCGGCAAACACGCAGGCCGATGCGGTTCGACTGATGCGCCAAAGCAACATCCGGCGCATTCCTCTGGTCGAAGACGATCGCCTCGTCGGCATCGTGACGCTGGACGACATGCTGCTGGATGAAGCGGCGCCGCTGGATGAACTTGCCATGGTGATCAAGGGCCAGATCGGCCGGGGTGGACCAGCCCCCTCGCCGCGGACGCCGGCAGAGCAGCGTCGCGCCGCCCGCGCTCAGGAAACCTACAGACGTCTGCTCAACCAGGTGCGCGAAGAAGCCGAACTGGAAACGCCCGATCAGGCGGAAGCTGCGCTTGAGGTGGTTGTCGGATCGATCGTCCAGCGACTCACGCCGGATGAGGGCGATGATCTCATCGCGCAACTGCCCTCGTTGCTGCATCCCAAACTCCGAACGCTGCCGCGCGGCCCGAACAAGGAAATCACCCGCCAGTCAATCGAAACAAAGCTCCGCGAACGGCTCGGCGTGGACGCTTCACGGGCAACGCAAATCCTCGAAGCCGTCGGAACAACAATTGCCCAAACCGTCAGCCCCGGCGAGATCGAAGATGTCCGGCACCAGCTTCCACAGGCAATGCGAGACATCCTTCCCGCGCCGCATGTAAAAACCAGCTAAAGACCAGTTCCTGATCATCGTCGTTCCATCTCGTCGATGATCGCATCAGCCAACCAGCAGGCAGGCAGGTGGGTAAGCCAGCACGACCGAACGTCGATGCCATGCTTACCCGCCTTTTTCTTGTGCTGCGCGCGATGGATACGGAACGTGCCTCTGACAACGTCGCAACGCCGGAGCCGCATTCAAATGTGCGCTCATTTTTCCTCTGAGAAATAGCTGCGCGGTAGAAGCCCGCGGTCCCGCCACAACATGATGAACCATCCAAACGCTGGAAACCTGCCGCTTTCAGTCCGAATCGCAGGCCGTGGCGTTGTTATGAATCCGGCGGCAGAGAGTCGAGCCAGCTCTGCACCTCGTCCACCATGTGCTTGATACCGATCTTGGCATACAGATCGTGCGATTTCGTCCACAATTCCCGCGCCTCCGGAATGTTGCCGCGCTGC
>CAZNPU010000052.1:0-7255 GCA_964575335.1 uncultured Isosphaeraceae bacterium
GCCGCCGCTTGGCATCACGTTCGATCTGCCACGACGTCCGCCATAATTCGGATGCTCTCATCCAAGATTTGCGGTCCCGTCTCCATCGACATCGCCTGCATCCTCATGCTGGGCGGTTACTACCACGCCACACTGTGAGGCGGCATGTCAATGAAAGTGAGGCGGAGCGATCTTTTCGCCCTCTGACAGGTTCTCTCCGTGCTCATCGCTGCGTGAGAACGACACTGCCTGAAATAGTCGAGTCAGACGTGAAGCTGGTCTTTGCGAAACTCGCAGCAACGTCTCCCAAATTCATTCTGTCTCCCGCCTCAACCGGCATATGCGACATACATGCTGCGGAATATGAATCCGCCCCCTGCCCCGGAAGTGTCCACTGGTGTTCGATACTTCGTCACTCTGTCACAGGACAAGACGCTGCTGGTTCGCTGCCCCCAACATTCCACATGATGCTGAGCAGTGCAACCCTCTTGTCCGCCAATGCAGGTTTCAATAAACTCCAGCAGGATTCTCTGTATCATGGATACACCTGTGCTTCGCTTACTGCAAGTGCGACCATAGATACGCATGAGATTCTTCGCCTTCTTTGCCTTGATTCCGAATCGGCATTCACTATTGTCACAGTCACGCTCAAGTCCACTGGTCGTGGAGGGAGTAAGCAAGCCGCTGAAATGCGATCCACCATTTACGATCCTGCATGGAACAGGAACATACGTATGGAAACACTCCAACTTCACAGGGAGCGCAGGTCCGACCCGCCCAGCTCGCGCCGGGTTCAACACGCAGGTCCGCTCGATTGCTTCAAGGCCAAAGAGTCGTTGCGGGCAAGAACGATCGTTGTCGCGCATCCTAGCCCCCAGATTGTGCGCTTTGCCTTAGACTCAACTGCTCTGCCTCTCATTACGGAAACACTTCCCGTCGCAGAAGCGGCACGGCGAGCACTTATCCGTCTGCTGACAGATGTGCGCGGTCGTCAGCAGTACGCGACATCATGGGATCGCCAGAAGCACAAGGCAGGCATCCAGCCAGTGTTGCTGCATGGCGTCTTAACTGGCAAAGATGAGCACAGCAACCCCCTTGTGGGCCATACCCATGCTTACTTCCTTCCCACCGACGAGGACAACGACGGTCGAATCGATCATCTGACCACCATCGCTCGCGCCGGCTTCAGCGTCGACGAGATGCGTGCAATCGCTCGCCTTCGCAGTATCAAGCTCCGCAACTGCGGCAATGCTTCGCACCCTCTTCGCGTCTTGATGCGTGGATTCGGCTGTCTGGATGAATACCGGCCACCGTTGCTGCAATCCTCCTGTAAGTGGGTCTCTGTTACACCTTACATCGCAACACGCCATCCCAAGACGCGCGGCTGCCAGCGAATCGATCGGCATTCGCCATATGATTGCGCCAATTTCCTCATCGCTGACCTGCGAATGCAGCTCCGCCATCTGCTCAACAATATCATTGATGAACAAGCTATCAACAACATCATCATAACACCCTTATGGGACACACACGGCGTATTTCATTGTCCCAGCGGTGGCGATCGATATCTTCAACCAATCCACTTCAAACGACGTCGTGCAAAATGCAGCGACGATGGCAATCGGCGTCTGACAGGCGCATTCACACTGGAATTCAATAAGCCTATCAATCCGTGTGGCCCGATTGCAGCAGGTTGGTCAAGTCATTTCGGAATGGGGCTGTTCGTTCCAGAAAGTGCGAGTGTCGGCCAGAATCGCAACTTGAGTGTTCTCGCTCATCACCCTCACAATGATCAGAGGTAATCTATGCTCATCCTCGCAAGCATCTCAGGAATTCAGGATTACCTGTTTCAGGTTCGTGAGACCGGTGGCAAGCAGGCTCGCGCGCTTCGCTTTCGGTCGCTGTATATCCAGCTTATTTCTGAATCTATCGGTATTCGGCTGCTCAGTGCAGCAAATCTGAAGAGCGAAAACATCATTTTCTCTGCAGCTGGAAATATCGCTATTGATGCTGCAGGAGTAACGGACGATGATCTTGATCGCCTGCATAACGAATTGCGCGCAATTGAACAATGGCTGCGTGATAAAACACATGGTCGACTGCGAATCAATGTTGCGATGCACCACGACCCGCATCAGTCATTGGTTCAGAAGTATTACGCCGCACAACGGAAATTACAGACGATAAAGATGCGCAACTGGATGCCTATCGCCTCAGCAGCCAACAAATGGCAGCCGCACGAGCTCCTTGCCGCTAGTCCACCTGATTGGGACCTTGAGGCCGACCGCGATGCCCGTTTCGGCCAGGATGTGGTCCAGCCCAACAATGACTACATTGTATTTAACAGGCACATCCCCGATTCTGATCCTGAGCAGGGAAGAGACATTGTTGGTTTACAGGCGAAGTTCACTTCAAAGCGAACCGTCGATGGCAATGCGCTTCATGTACGAGATTTGTCCCGCCTTGCACGCCACATCCCCAGAGAGAATACCACTGCAAACGGTCGGATCATGGAATTTGTTGATCTGGCGAAGAAATCGTGCGGGACGCCGATGCTTGGCGTACTCAAAGCGGATGCCGATTCTCTTGGCATAGCCATTTCACGTCAGCTCGAAAATGCCGTTGATCTGGAGCCGCTCCGTGCCATGAGCCGTCGTCTGGAAGAGTTCTTTGCCTCCGATCTCGATCAGCAGATACAACAAGATCCACGATGGTCGAAACTCTACACCGTTTTCTCCGGCGGCGACGACCTGCTGCTGGTCGGTCCGTGGAATATCGTGCTTGACTTTGCAGGTCATCTGCAACAACAGTTCAGCCAGGCATTCAAGGATTACAAACTTACAATCAGCGCCGGCGTCGCAATTGTCAAGCCGAAATTCCCCATCCGCCTTGCGGCTCAGCATGCCGAACAGCTGCTTGAACAAGCCAAATCTGGTACAAAGAGCCAGTGTGCTGCGCTCGGTGATGTGTGGAAGTGGGAGCATCATCAAACGATAATCCAGGCCGGTAAGCAACTCGCCAAGTGGGTTCAGCTCCACAAGTGGGTTCAGCTCCAAATAATTCAGCGCGGCTGGCTTCACACATTGCTTGAATTAGCCTTGCTGCGGCGCGATCAAGCAAATTCCAACGCAGCAGCCGGGCGCAGTCGTCGCAATCCACCAGAAATGGCAACAGCCTATCTTGCCTATCACATCGCGCGCAAATGGCCAAAGCGAAACAACTCTCCCAGAAACGAAATTCAACGTGCCGGCGATGCTGCTCGCCAATGGATTGATGCTGTTTTAGATAATTTTGATCAGCAGGCAACGACTTCACATATTGAAACCAACCAACTGCCCGCCATCATCCGTTACGCGATGTTGGCGACGCGCCTCACAGAGGCTCAGGAGATAAACAATGAGTGCGCATAACAAACGAAACGTTGGTGGCGGTGTCAAACGCCCCGATGGCAGGACGTACACTCCCGGTGGAGGAAATGGCGGCCGCTACCATGGCGGCTCGAATCGTTCAAGCGAACGAGTCGAGGGTTACTGGCCCAACTACCTCAAGGGAGGCTACTTCGATGAACAGGGCTGCCTGAAAATCGAATATGTGGCCCGTGACAAAGTCGACCCGCTTGTTCGAGCGATGGCTAAGAGTCAACCGAAATTGACAACCCACCAGGCTCGCCGATTCTTTTCACACTGCCGCCGCATTGAGCGCAAACTGCGGCCCGATCCAAGCGCATGGGCACGTGTTCGTCCTGATGTTCTTTTTCTCGACGAAGCCGCCGCGGATGCTGTAGGAAAGAGGGAGAAGAAAATTCCGGATCTGTTTCACGATTTCATTCGGCAAAATGTTGCAGCAATCAAGACGCCCGCCGATTTCCTCGACGGGTTCCTGCGTCACTTTGAAGCGCTGATTGCCTTTGGTTCTCTTCACTTAAAAGAACGTTGAGTCCAGCCATGCAGAAACTGCACCACTATCGTATTTCAGGCACAATCACTCTCCAGTCCGGCACCCGTATTGGAGGCTCAGATGATCTGCTTCAGATTGGAGGCGTTGATCTGACGTGTATTAAGGATCCCCGCACCAACAAGCCGTACCTGCCCGGCTCATCGCTCAAAGGCAAAATGCGATCGGCCCTCGAGAAGCGATTCGGAAAACTCAAGAATGATAAGCCCTGCGGCTGCGGCGAAGACGACTGCCCAATCTGTCGAATCTTCGGCCCCCATATGAACCAGAATCATCGACTCGGCCCCACACGCATCAAAATTCGAGACGCGATGCTTATCGAGGATTCAGAGTACGAACTCGAATACAAAACTGAAGCCATCATCAACCGCGGTCGAGGATCGGCCGAGCATCCGCGACCCGTTGAGCGCGTTCATGGCGGCAAGTTCAAACTGCAGATCGATTTTGAGGTGTACGATATCGACAACAATTTCGCACCCAAGGATGGCAAAGGAAATCCCATCAGGGATCCCGATGGCAATACCCCCAAAGGAAAACATGCCATCCTCGAAATCATCAACCTCGGGCTTGACGAACTCGAAAACAACGGCATCGGTGCAGGCACCGGCAAGGGCTACGGGCAGATCACAATCGAAACTGAGGATGCCGTTGAAATCAAGCCCTCTCGCCGCCTTCGCTTCAAGGACGACATCCCATCGAAAGGTTGATTGTGATCCTGTATCGCCTCAAACTTCGCCCGCGCTCGCCTTGGCGCACTCCTTGGCAGGCTGACACGCTCACCGGCATGCTCCTGGCTACGTGCGCCCGCACCCACGGCTCGAACGTTCTGCGCGATCGCCTCATCGAACCCATGCTCGATGGCTCGCCGCCGTTCATCCTTTCCGATGCCTGCCCCGGCAACCTCATGCCCGTGCCGCTGTGGCTGCGTCTTGCCGAGTGGCCTGAGGATGTGGACCGCAAACAACTCAAGCGCGTCCGTTGGTTGTCTGCCGACGCATTCAAGGATGCTCGTGCCGGCACGCGCCCGTCATTTGACCAGTTTGCTGCTGATGAGCAATTCTTCCTCGATCACGTCCATCAGCACAACACACTGAGCCGCCTCAGCGACACCACCGGCGAAGCTGAATCCGGCTTCGCCCCCTTCACACGACCTGAGACGCTTCTTCTGTGTACCGATCCTTCTGAAGATCAGCACGCAGGTTTCCTCAGCGTTTACTTTCGGATCCTTGATCCCACCGGCGACGCGGGCAACTTGCTGCTTGATCTCATGCATGAACTCGCCCTCACCGGCTTCGGCGCCGACACCGCCACCGGTCGCGGCCAATTCGACATCATCGACGACCCGCAACCCGTCCCCGAATTCGATGCGCCGCTCGAAAATGCCAATGCTGTCATCTGCCTGTCAACGTTTCAGCCCGGAACCAATGACCCTACAGACGGCCTGTGGGAGGCTTTCCCGAAGTTCGGCAAGCTCGGTCCCGATCTGAACGTAGCCGATGTCCGCAAGAACCCGCTCATCATGTTCCGACCCGGCGCCTGCTTCCGAACAGATGCTGCGCCACCATTCCTCGGCCGGGCCGTTCCCATACAGGAACTGCTCCCGGAGCAAACTGCCAATGAACTTCAGCAGCGCGACATGAACATCATCCATCCGGCCTTTGGATTGTGCATCCCCGCAAATATCACACACGACTTTGCCATATGACCACACACACGCTTCTTCTCTGCACTGTCGGCGGCACTCCCGAACCGGTTGCGCGATCACTCACGCACTGGCGGCCAGCCCGCGTCATATTTCTCCCCACCGCTCAAACCCGATCGACCGTTGACAGCGCGCTTCGCGCCTTTGCCGAAAATCATGGCACGGCGCTTTCGCCCGGTCAGTATGAGATCAAGCTCGTCGATGATGCCGAGGACTTCACCGCGTGCGTCCAGTCCTTCAAATCGCTCCATTGCGACGTCGTCAAGTGGGCCAGCCGGTCAGGCGGAAACTACCGGGTCGTTATCGATTTCACCGCCGGTACCAAATGCATGTCCGCAGCTTTGGCGCTTGTCGCCCGCCGCTGGCCTTGCACATTCTCCTATATCGGCGGAACGCG
Organism: uncultured Isosphaeraceae bacterium; assembly: GCA_964575335.1. Lineage (GTDB taxonomy): Bacteria > Planctomycetota > Phycisphaerae > Phycisphaerales > SM1A02 > CAZNPU01. The sequence continues at coordinate 6,033 of CAZNPU010000052.1, forward strand.
CCGCACCAAAGGCGGCGTCGGCATCGTTGAATCCGGCTCAGAGCAAGTAATCCATTCCGAGAATCCCTGGAATGCGCTCGGCTACCAGGCCATCGAAGACGCCGTCACCCTCTTCAATCACGGCAGGTACTCCGCAGCCGCCGATATGCTGGAGCAGACCGCGATTCGTACCAACGATGGCGCACTCAAGCGCACCTTGTTCACACTGAAGCAGCTTATCAACGCCTACACCGCATGGGATTGCTTTGATCATCAATCAGCCCAGACAAAATTTGACAGGGTAATCAAAAATCAGAATGACCTGATCGTAACCTTTGCCGACAACAATTCGCTTCTCTGCCAGATACGGCAGCACCGCGACCATGTGGCTCGACTCGCGAAGCAACACGCACACGAGCCGACGGATGATTGGGTCAAGGACCTTGTCCAAAATGCCCGCCGCCGCGCTGCGGAGGGTCGCTACGACGATGCCGTCGCCCGCCTGTATCGCGCCGCCGAGGCTCTGGCCCAGGTGCAGCTTCGCAGCCAATACAACATTCCAGACACCAGCAAAGTTCCTCTTGAGAAAGTGCCTGAGCCACTCAAAACGCGCTGGGCCTGCAAGGCAAACGGCAATGGCGAACTCAAGATCGGATTACAGGATGCATATGAACTGCTCAACGCACTGGGTGATCTGCTTGGCAAAAAATTTGACGAATCAGACCTGAAGTCGCCCTTGGGCGCACGCAACCAGTCAATCCTTGCGCACGGTTTTCAGCCGGTGAAGGAGAGGGTATATCACGCACTGCACAACAACTTATGTTCTATGGCTGAGCTGGAACCTCAGTCGACCGATTGGCGACTGCCTGATCCGGGCTGAACAGCGCCTGTGACGACATTGTTCCACTCACAGGATCATGTACGATCAGCAACTGTCAGCCAATACCTCAAGGCTGATACTCAGGCCATGCTCATTGACAAGTTCATACCGCAAATGCGAGTGCGAGTGCAAAGGTGGTCACAGGGGATGCCGGGCATGCTCGCAACGCCGTTTTTGACCCGGCGGCTCTCGTTTTCGTACTATCTCAGCAGCGCCAGCATGACGCAGCATCATGCAAGTTTCCCTCACGCTCGGCCGAACCCTCGCAAATACCTTGTTTTACAGGCTTTGCGAGAAAGGCAGCCTCCGCGGCTCACAAGCTGCGGCCCCATTGAAGCACGTAGCCAATCCAAAGTGTGTGTAT
>CAZNPU010000053.1:0-1500 GCA_964575335.1 uncultured Isosphaeraceae bacterium
GAACCTGCGACCTCCGGGTTATGAGCCCGACGAGCTACCAGACTGCTCTACCCCGCAATCGATGTGGACCAAAGTATAGGAGGCCTTGTGCTGCGCTTCAAGGTCAGCAGCAATCTTCCCCTCACTTCCCCACTTCCCGCTTCCTCAATCACTCACCACCTACTACCCATCATTCATTCACACACGCATGTGCCTGCTGGGCCTGCTGGGCGAGGTGACTGGTGGTTTGGCTGTCTACCTATTCTATATCACCTGACGTTTGCGGTTGGCGGCTGCGATATGCAGCAGCATGCTGCTCATCTCCGGCGTCAGCTTGTCGAACTGAATCCCCACTTCGTATTTGAATAAGCCGACGCGCTTGCTCCAGACCAGCAGACCGATCAGCCGACCGGGCAGCTCGTACCCGCCGATCTGAACTTCCGTGCGGGTGGGAGGCAGCTTTCGGCACAGCACGCGCATGCCGCCTGCGGAGAAATCCAGCACCGTGCCGAGGTTGCACTTGAGCGTTTCCTGCGGCAGGCGTCCAAAGCGGCGGCGAACCTCGGGCTGACCGGCTGAAGAACCAGTCGAGGCTGCTGCTGGGGGTACCGCCCCTTGAGGCTCCGCAGCTCCCGGGCTTGTCGGCGAATCGGGCTTCATACAGTTGTAAGACATCGGCGAAATGCCTTTCCGCCATAAGAGGTGCGGCAACGCTCTCGTGAAATGAACTAAAAGATGCTGCTCTCGGCAGCGGCGGGCTGTTCGATTGACGTCAGGGGGCAGGTCCCGGCTTTCATCGAATAGCCCCCCAAGTGCCGATATTCCTCCGGTGGAGCGCATCACCAAGCCATTTTTCCACTTCGACCCTGGCTGGCTGTTTATCCTGTCGGGGCTGGCCTTATGCGCTGCGGGGATTTTGCTGCCTGCCCAGGCTGACGTGGAGGCTCTGCAGCGGCAGCTCGAACAGTTGCGTGATGAAGAAAGCCGAGCATTGGCGCGATTGAAAGCGCACGCGGACTTTCTCGATCAGGTGGATCAGGCCGACCCGGCGCTGATCAAACGTCTGGCAGCGGCCCAATTGAACCTGGTTCCTGAAGGCGATCGGCCGGTGCTTCGGGCGACCTCCAACACTGCGCCGGTGACGAACTGGGTCGATTCGACGGTTTCCTTTGACATTCGCCCGCCGAAGCCCCAGCCGGTTTCAACGCTCAGCCGATGGGCCACCGGTCCGCAGCGGCTCTGGATGTTCGGCGGCGGCATTCTGGCGGTGTTCATCGGCGTCCTGCTCAGCCCTGCGCCGGTGCGAATCGGCCGATGGCGCCGGACAGCCACAACCCAGCACAACACCGCGGACCAACTTGCTGACGACACCGCACGCCATCCTGGATTTGCAACATCAACTGATGACGATGAACTCCTCGAGGATCAGGATGCTGCGGCATGTGACGATTGGGATGATGACGCCTCCGCTGCAATCGCAGACGATGATGCGCTTGAATCCGACTCGCTGAGCGATGTTGC
>CAZNPU010000053.1:1600-6902 GCA_964575335.1 uncultured Isosphaeraceae bacterium
GAAGATGAAGATGAAGCTGAGGGCGAAGACGAGGAGGAGATCGAAGAGCAGGCAGATGATGAGCTGATCGATGATGACTCTGAAGAACTGCTGGATGAAGCGGCGGATGACTTCGAAGAAGAAGAGGAAGTAGAGGACGAGGAGGAGTACGAGTACGAGGAAGAGGATGATGACGCATTTGACGATGACGACAGCGAAGCGTCAGCGTACAGCGATGATGTGCTGACTGAAGATGAGGAAGATGAAGACGTCGAAGATGAATTCGACGAGCTGAGCGACGATGATGAAGCGTCAGACGAAGATGAGGACAACCTCGAGGATGAGGATGAATCCGAGTACTTCGATGAAGACGAAGAAGATGATGATTCATTCATCGCTGAAGCTGACGACGATGAAGATGTCGACGGTTATGACGATGACGATGACGATGATGATGGCGATGACGAAGCTGACATGGACGAAGACGATGATCAGCCGCCGTTTTCGCCAACTTCGCGCTGGTAACGCGCTTCCGGGTCAATAAATAAACATGATGCGCGTACGGGGCGACGCTGCCAGCGATAACAGGTGAAAGCGGGCAAGGGTTCGCGATCGTAACTTTGATTCGATACACTGCCGGGCCAGAGAGCTGGGCGGGACCTGCTGGCGTATGGTACGGTTCCGCAGGAGTCGGCCAATGCCTCGCCTACCGCAGGAGATTCCGGAGTGCACGCTACGCTTGCTGCTGGCCAGCGGTGTAGGTCCAGCCACGCTTCGCAAGTTGCGCCATAGGTTCGGCACGGACGATCGCATCGCGCAGGCGAGTGCTGCGGAAATCGATGATGTGGGCGGCATCGGCGGCACAGCAGCCCATCGCATTCGGCAAGCAATTCACGAAGCCGATCCTGACGCTGAGCGCGATGTGATGACCCGGTGCGGCACACAAATGATTCTCCTGGGCGATGCTGATTATCCCGCCCTGCTGGCCACCATCGCCGACCCGCCGCCTGCACTTTGGATTCGCGGCAAGCTGCTGCCTGCTGATCGGCTTGCGGTCGCCATTGTCGGGTCGCGCCGATGCACACCATACGGGCGCGAACAGGCAGCGCGGTTCTCTGCGCTGCTCTCGCAGGCAGGTTTGACGATTGTCTCCGGCGGCGCAGCGGGCATCGACGGCGAGGCGCATCGCGGCGCACTGCGCGTCAACGGCCGCACGATCGTCGTGCTCGGCTGCGGGCTTGAAACCGCATACCCGCCGGACCATAAGGATCTGTTTGATCGCGTGGTACATTCCGGCGGCGCGGTGGTGAGCGAGTTTCCCATGCGCACGCCTCCCACGGCCGCCAATTTCCCAAGGCGTAACCGCGTCATCTCAGGCATGAGCCTGGGCGTTCTTGTGATTGAAGCTGCGATTCGCTCGGGTGCGTTGATCACCGCTCGTCTTGCAGCGGAAGATCACAACCGCGAGGTCATGGCTTTGCCCGGCCGGGTCGATTCGCCCGCATCAGCAGGCTGTCACAAGGCGATACGCGAAGGGTGGGCGGCATTGGTGACCAACCATGCAGAAGCGCTTGAACAACTTGACAGCGCCAGTCAACTCCTGCGCGGTGCGCTTGAACAGGCAGGACACGACCACGCGACAAATGCTGCAACGCTGTTTGACAGCAACCTGACCCAAGGCCAGCAGGCGATCGTTGCTGTATTGGAACAGGCCAGCGAGGCATTGCTGCTGGATCAGATTGCCGCCCGCACCCAAATGCCGCTCAGCCAGCTTATGGCTGACCTGACGCTGCTTCAGATTCGCGGCCGCGTGTCGCGCGATTTCAGCGGCAGGGTGCAACTCAAACGCAGAAACAACGAAGCATGAAACCCGCTTCTGGACCCCGCCGTGTTATAGAGCAAAACAGCGGACAACCTGCTGGCAGCAGTTGCCGGCTCGCGATCGACCTTGCCTCCGGCTCCTCCCAATCACCCCACCTTCAACCGCGCAGTCAAACCTGAAATCAAATGCAAAAAGCAGCATGAGACGCTGCCGCCGAATCACCCCGCCGCGATATACCACAGGAATTGAAGCCAACCCCCAGGTGGCAAATGCCGCAACCGCAGCTTACTGCGTTACAGGACTGGTAAGTGGAGCTGATCGGGATCGAACCGACGACCTCTTCCATGCCATGGAAGCGCTCTCCCAAACTGAGCTACAGCCCCGTCGAACATTCATTCAGCCGGCTGAGTGAAACTCTGCTGGCCAAGTAAGGTAAGGATAGCAGGAACCGGCCGGCGTTCAACTAGCCCGCACAGGTTGGCCCGCAGCGATCGGCTCCCCGTCAGCGGGTCCGGCCGCAAGCGGCAGCGAGGCGGCTGCCTATTTTTTTAGTCTGCTGCCAATATAGGGCGTTGGGCTTCCCGCATCGCCCCCGTTTTCCGGGGGTGGGGTTTATGTCCCGCTCGTCACCGGAGCCGGCCTTGGGTTTTCGATATGCCGCTCGAAGAACTCGATGATGCGATTGAGGCGGTCCATGCGCTGCTTCGGATCGCCTGTGCGTGAGAGATCGTGATCTGCATTGGGGTAACGCACGTACTCAACCGGCCGATCCAACGCCTTCAGGGCGCGATACAGCATTTCCGACTGTGACACGCCGGTGCGCAGATCCTGGCTGGCGTGCAGGATCAGCAGCGGCGTGCGAATGCGGTTGACGTAGGTGAACGGGCTGTTGCGCTCGATGATCTGCTTGAACCTCGCCTCAAATGGGTGGCCGCCGAAGGCCCACTGCACCAAACGCCAGGCGTTGCCCTCGCCGAAGAACGTGGTGAGGTCGTACACACCGCGCTGCGCGACAGCGGCTTTGAATCGGTGATCGTGCGCCACGATCCATGCGGTGAGATAGCCCGCGTAGCTGCCGCCGGTCACCACAAGCCGTTCGGGATCAACCCAGTCTTTCAACAGTGCATGATCGACAGCCGCAAGCACATCGCCTGCCGGCCCTTCGCCCCAATCCTGAAAATTGGCTTTCTGAAACGCGTATCCATACCCGCCCGAGCCGCGCGGATTGGCGTACACCACGCCATAGCCCCAACTGCAGAAAAGCTGCAGCTCGTGCCACATGCCGAACTCGCCCGGCCCCCACATCGCGCTCGGCCCGCCGTGAATCTCCAGCACCAGCGGATACTTTTTGCCATGTTCGCGCCGCGTCGGCTCCATGAGCCAGTACTGCACGCGGGTTCCGTCGGGGCGATCGATCCACCCTTCAACCGGTTTGGCCAGCAGCTTGTTCGCCACCCACGGATTGAGGTCAAACACCAAACGGTCGCCGCGCCCGTCACGTACGCGCAGCACGCAAGGGTTTTCGATGCTGCTCTGGCTGTACACGATCGTGCCGCCGCCGACTGCAAACGTGTTGACGCCGATGGCGTGTTCATCATCCCCGGTTCTGCCCACAAGCTTTGCCGGCTCCAGCAGACCGGGGCTGACGGTCATCAGCGGAAACTCACCTCGCATGGCGGTGCGAAACACCAGCGCCGGCTGCGTGGGCATCCATTCAAACTCCCGCACCGAACCGGGGAAGGAAGCTTCCTCGGTAAGCCACAGCGGGTCCGAAACCGTCTCGCCATTGAGCGAAACCATCCCAAGCTGCCACTGGCGAAATGCCGGCTCATCGACAGGTCGCCCCCGAAAGGCAATCACCGCACCATCGCGGCTGGGTTTGGGCGAAGCGAAGCTCCACCCTTCACGGGCAAGAATTTCGCGATCGTTGGTGCCGTCAACAGCCACCCGCCACAAACTGCGCGAAAACACGCGGTCAATGTGTTTGTCCCGGGGTTTTTTCGCAGCATACACAACGCTCTGGCCGTCAGGCATGAACGCTGGTTCTTCGTGATCGAAAAACCCGTTGGTGATGCGCCGCGCGCCTGCCTCGGTGACTGGCTGATCGGAAATGCGCGCATCAACAAGAAACAGATGCCAGAAGCACATCGTGTCGCGCAGGCGCTGCTCATCCTGAAAATCCAGCCGCGTGATGACGTTGGGATTGGCCTGCTGAGCGTTGCGTTCCAGCCAGGCGCGAATCTCATCGCGCGTGCCATCGGGGCGCGGCTCAATGCCGGGCTTGCTTGCGTCCTTCCAGCTTCGCCGCGGCCGCTCCATGGGCCAGTTCGGCGTGCCGGCCAGTTCATCCAGCGCAACACGCGACCGCACCAGCAGATATCGGCCGTCCGGCGACCATTGCGGATCGCTGCAGCCGTGCTTGAACTGCGTTAGCTGCCGCGCTTCTCCCCCATCAACTGGAATGATCCAGACCTGCGACAGCGGCTCGCTTGCCTCCCCAGCGCCATCCAAACGATTGGGAGGCAGCGCAGATTTCGGATCGCCGTTGCGCAAAAACGCGATGAACCGGCCGTCGGGGGAAAACTTGGGCGAATGATCGTGACGGTCTCCAAAGGTGATCTGCCGCGGCACAGCCCCCGGATTGGTCAAATCGAGCAGAAACAGATGCGATCGGTAAGCGTACGACGGCTCAGCATCTGAATCTGATCCGCTGTTCCGCGCCTCGTCAGCCGGCAGCGTGGCGATCGACTTGACCGCAAACACCGCCCGCGAGCCGTCGCGCTGCACCACGTCGATCGAGGAAACCGACCGGATGCGAAGCAGATCGGTGGTGACGATCGGTTCGCGTTGTGCAGCAGCCAGCGCAGCAGGCAGCATACAACAGAAAATCGCAATGACAGTGACAGTTTTAGCGCAGCACCTCATGGCAGCATGATACTTCACCAGCCCCATCGTTCGCAGCCGCCGGGTCCGCAACTTCGCAGCGCAAAGAAAAGCTGGCGCTTCCTGACGGCTGCAGGGAGCGCCTATGCAGCAGCAAAAACCCGCACATCGCGCGGGTTCGGCTGGTTCTTCAAGTTATGGGCAAAGTGAAAACAGATGATCAGCAGCAGCTTGTCAGGCGCTTTAAGCGTTGACAAGCTGATCCAGCGCGTTCTTGAACTGCTCTTTTGAGGTCAGGCCGACAAACTTCTGCTGCACCTGACCATCCTTGAAGAGAATCACGGTGGGAATCGCGCTGATGCCGTACTTCATCGACACCTCACGATTGCTGTCGGTATCTACCTTACCCACCTTGGCTTTGCCCTGATATTCGTCGGCAAGCTGATCAATCGTGGGTGCAAGCATGCGGCAGGGCTGGCACCATTCAGCCCAGAAATCCACCAGCACGGGGACATTGGACTGAAGAACTTCGCTTTCAAAATTGCTGTCGGTCAATTCTCGTACGTTCTCGCTGGCCATGAAGTTAACTCCAGAACTGAGAGGTTGTGGAAGGCAATG
>CAZNPU010000054.1:0-6548 GCA_964575335.1 uncultured Isosphaeraceae bacterium
GATGGTCACAACCACGAAAAGCACAAAACGCCGCTGCAGGCCATCAGCATCACTGATCTTGAAGACCTCAACGATCTGCGCAATAAGGGATTTGACGATTACTCCGGCGCAATCGGCGAGAACGTCACCGTAAGCGACCTGAACGTTGACGAACTTGAAATTGGCGACCGGTTGATCTTCTCCGGCGGGGTTGAAATCGAACTCACCAAAAGACGCAAGCCGTGCTACGTGCTCGACGCCATTCACCCTGAACTGAAAAAACACCTCGTCGGTCGATGCGGGTTTCTCGCCAAGGTCATTCGCACCGGAACGCTGCAGCCGGGCGAAACGATTGAAGTTCGACGCGCAGCGGCAGCAACCTGCACATGACGCGACTGACTTGATGCGCACGATGCGATGATCGTGCTGCATGCAGTTTCCATGTCCAACTTGTCGTCATCCACTGCTGCATTGCACTCGTGTACAGGAGCAATCCTCATCGGCGGGCGCAGCTCGCGCATGGGAGCTCCCAAACATCAGATTCGCCTCCGCGACGGCCGCCTGATGATCGAACACGTGGCCGATGCGCTCAGGTACGTCTGTTCGAACATTGTCATTGTCGATACGCATCGCACCGAACCTACCGGTGATTTCCTCAGCACGTTTCACCGCGTGATCGATCGGCGGCCGCAGCACGGTCCGCTGGGCGGCATCGAAGCGCTGCTGGCCAGCGGGATTGATCAGCAGTATCTGGTATGCCCCTGCGATGTGCCGCGCATCTCGCCAAGAGTGCTGCGCATGATCGCACAACAGCGCGACAGCAGCAGCGCGCAGCAGCCGGCGCTGGCAACGATCGTGCAGCTTGCCGATCGCACTGAACCCGAATCGCTTCCTGCGCGCATCAGCGCTGAGGCATTGCCGACGGTGCGAACGCTGCTTGATTCCGGTCAGCGCTCGATCTGGCGATTGATGCAGATACTGCCTGCGGAAACCGTCCTGCTTCCCAGCGAGTGGGCGGAACACTTTGTCAACATCAATGCACCGGACGACCTTGATGCGCTGTAGCGGCGCTTGCGCCTCCACCGCGTGATCTCACATCGCCTGCGATGCTTCCACCGTAACTACCACGCTTTTGAACTTCGGCGTGCGTGATTGCGGGTCGGCGACTTTGGGCACCAGCACGTTCGCCTCCGGGTAATACATCGCACAGTTGCCCGGCGGAATGTCGAAAGCCCGCACCAAAATATTGCGCATCTCACCCGCTTCGCTGCGCACCGTCACGGGCTGATTGATTTTCATCTGCAGGCGATCGATGTCAGCACGATTCATCAGAATCACATCGCGCCGCTCCTGCCCGCGATAAACGTCCTCTTCTTCGTAGACCACGGTGTTGAACTGCCCTTCGCTGCGCATCGTCATCAGGCGCAGCACGTTTGCGCCTGCATCTTCGCCAAGCAGCGGCGGCATCGGAACCACGTGCATCTTCGCCCGGCCGGTATCGGTCGGAAACTTTGGTTCGTGAAAAATCCGTCCGTCAATCGTGAATTCTTGTTTCGTGCGATCGATTTCACCGAGCTTTTCATAGCCGGGCACAATGCGGGCGATGAGTTGGCGGATGTGCGCGTGGTTCGTCAACTGGTTCCAATGCAGCGGCGCAGTGTCATCGCGCGCATCGCCCAGCACGGCCTGCGCAATCGAAGCGATCACTTCAACCTCGCTGCGCGGCCCCTGATGCCGGGCCTGTCCCCCATTGCTCATGCGAACAAAATTGAACATCGATTCCTGCGTGGTCGGCTGCGGTTCCTCATCGCGGGCCAGAACAGGCAGAATGATCGTCTCGCGCCCGCAGCCCCAGGCGTGGCCGGTGTTGAGCGTGGTGCTCATGTAGACCACCGTATCGATGTTGCGCATGGCCTGGTGGGCGAATGCAGAATCTGGATTGGAACCGTAGAGATTCCCGCCCAGGCACAGCGCAAAGCGAACGCCGTTGTCATGCGCGCGCTGCATGCACGCCAGCGTGTCCATGCCGGGCCAGTTGGGCAATGTGACGTTGAACTCGCTTTGCAGTTTCTCAAATACTGCCTGTTTGAGCGACGGCGTGACGCCCATCGACCCGATGCCCTGCACGTTGCTGTGGCCGCGCAGCGGAAGTAGTCCCCGGCCGGGCGAACCGAGCATGCCGCGCATGATCGCAAGGTTGGCGATCATCTGCACATTGCCCACGCCATGCTCGTGGTGCGTCACGCCCATGGCCCAGCAGAAAATGGCATTGTTCGCCTTGGCGTAGAGTTGCGCGATGCGCTCGATGTCTGCTCGCGAAACGCCGCTGCGATGGGTAATGTCATCCCAGTTCAGCACATGAAGATGCGCGCGAATGTCGTGCCAGCCGTCAGCATGCTGAGCAAGAAAATCATGCGCAAGCGGCGAGCGGGTTGCGGCTCCTGCGCGGGCTGCGGCTTCATCCATCTCCAGCAGGGCTTTGGCGATTCCGCTCAGGAGCGCAATATCGCCGCCGATGTGCGGCTGGATGTATTCATCCGCAATTTTCGATCCAAACAGCAGGCTGCGCACATCGCTGGGCACGTTGAACTTCACCAGCCCGACTTCTCTCAGCGGGTTGATGACGATGACCTTTGCGCCCCGGCGTTTCATGTCGATCAGCATGCGCATGAAGCGCGGATGGTTGCTTGCGGGATTGGCGCCGATGAGAAACAGCACATCATCGCACCCGAGCTGATCGAGATCTTCCAGTGTGATCGTCGCAGTGCCCGAGCCGGTCACGCTGCTCAACCCCACGCCTGAAGCCTGGTGACAGTAATACGAGCAGTTGTTGATGTTGTTGGTGCCCCATATGCGCGCAAACAATTGCAGCAGAAAGCCCGCTTCGTTTGATGACCTGCCGCTGAAATAAAAGAACGCTTCCTGCGGATCGGTCTTCTTCAGTTTCTTTGCGATTCGCTCAATCGCCTCATCCCAACTGATCCTGCGGTAATGCGAATCGAGCGGACCGGCGCAGAGCGGCTGCGTTAGTCGGCCGGCAGCTTCCAGTTCGCGGGGCGAAAACGCTTTGAGCTGCTGGATTGAAAAATCATCAAAGAAATGCTCATGAATCGCCCCCTGCAGGTCGGCTGCCATCGCCTGCACACTCTTTTTGCATACCTCTGGGAAATGGCCTTTCTCATTCACCATCCCGCCGCGCTGACCGCCCATACCCAGCGCACAGGTCTTGCAGGCGTTTTTCGATCGCAGGGACTTCCACATGCGAACCATGCCGACCGATCGCGCCTTGCGCAAGGTATAGAAGATGGCGGGCCAGCCACCGCCTGCTGTGCGTTGCTTCATGCCACGATTATTGCACAACCCGCAGCCACATGCTCTGGGGCTGCGATATGAGCCGGCATGCCTTACGGCGACAGCTTCGTGCGATTATGGGGAATGCGGAACACCGTGGGCAGCAGATAGTTCTGTCCCTGGTAAATAAACACTTCCCCGCTGAGCAGTGCGGGCGAATTGTTCCCCGTGCGTCGTGCGTAATCCTCAATGCGCTCGAGCAGCAGGCACGGCAGCAGTCGCATGGGCGGGTCGGCCAGACCGGAGGCGTCAGCATCGAAAACAAATACCCAACTGCCGGCACGATCGCGCGTGAACTTGCCGCGACGATTGGTGATCAGCGTATGCTCGCGCACCAGCGTGTCGTTGATCTTCGAACTGGCGCTGACGGCTGCGACATAGTCAGCATCGCGCCGATCAGTACGCGGCAATTCATCATCATCCGGCAGGGGCCGCTGGCCTGCAGGGATCGTGCTCCGCGTCACCGGGCCGGCGGCGCGGCTGAGCTCTGCAATCAGATCCTCTGCGCTCTCGCTGGCTGCGTCTTGCTGATCCTGAACGCTGCCCTGCGGCTCGCTGCTGTCGGGACTGGTCGACGGCGCATCCGCTTTCGACACAACGTCACCTTCATCATTGCTGCTGCTCTCGCTCAGCAATTCAATTGCCTGCTCATCGGCCAGCACCACTGCATGCGTAGGCAACAGATAATTCTGATTGCGATAGGTGAACACCTGGCCGGTCACTTCAAAAAGAACCCGGCCGCCCGGTGTTGACTGCACGATCTGCTGCATCTCCACCAGCTTTGTGCAAGGCAACGCGGTGACGCTGCGCTCGCCGCCTATAGCGTTTGGGTCTTCAATCGCCAGGAGCCAGTGGTTTCGGGTCGCATCGTGCACGAGTCGCGCTCTCGCATCGATCACCCTGCTGCCTTCGCGCAGCAGCACGGTGCGAAAAACCGCCAGCGGGTCGGACCCACTTGCGCTGGAGACCCGCGGCGAACCTGAGGCGGGCGCACTCGGTGACGGCGATGATAATGTCTGAGCGTCTGCATGCAGATTGATCATCGCTGCCAGGGCGGCCAAGGCCATGCTGTGGGCAAACCAGGTTGGAATCGAAGCGCAACACCTGTTGTGACACATGAATGGGAACTCCATGACATGCATGTCATCGGCCACCACTGCAGCGGCGGCTGCAAACTCTAGGCTCTGAACATGATCTGTCTGAGACCGATTTGCTCCCTATATACCGCCGAGGCGGCTCATCGGCTTCCGCGCTGCGATTTTCTGATTGAGAATCTGGCGATTTTGCCTTGAAGACGCAGGCGGTCGTTGCGCTGTGCAGCACATGCGCACGTGAATCTGACGCGGCTGAAATCGCCCCGATACCTGTTTACCGATGCTGCTTTTCAAGCATTTGGCTTGCTGTGGTCGATGTGCCAATGTGGCTCGTACTGCTTCACACCTGATCTGTTGGGCGTTGACCGCTGCGATCGCGGCAGGCGGCAGTGGCTGTTCATCGCTGTCGGATATGACATGGCTTGAACTTGATTCCAGCCGCGCAGCAGCGGCCACTGCAAAGCCGGTCATCGTAATCGGAGCATTGGCCAACCCGCCTGCCTCGATGCCCGGATGGGAAACCATCGGCACTGATATCGGCCGGGCAATGCGGCAGCAGCTGTTGCGGTACGACCAAATTGATCTTCGCTACGATTCGGCATTGACGGCTGATGTCGCACTGGCCCTGGCTGGGCCGAGTCATCTGATGAATGACCGTCTGCGTCGTCTGGCGGCGCGGTATCCAACGGTGCGCTACGTGGTCACCGGCCGAGTCACCGAATTTGCACATACGACGCGCCAAACAGGCACGCTCAACCAGACACGCGACACGCGCCCGGGAAGCGATGCGGTGGTGAACATCGAGCTGGCGATCGTCGACCTGCCTGCACGAAAGGTTGTGGGTCGGGGCCAATTCACCGGCCGGGCATGGGCGGGCGATCAGGTGCCAGCGGAAACATATCGCGGTCTGAGCTTTACCTCAGCCCGATTCAGCGAAACTCCGCTTGGGCTGGCCAGTCGCGATGCGGTCATTGGAGCGGCAGAGCACATTATGCACCTGGCTCCTCCGCCGGAGCGATGTGCGGACCTGATCCGCATCGTCAGCCGCACCGAACCTCGCCGCGTGCAACTGGCGTCCAACGCCAAACGACTTGCCGTCACGGGCGATGTGCTTCACGTGTGCGTCTTCGACCACAGCGGCGTCCGCCTCCAGCCGGTGATCGACCCGGCGACGCAGCAACCGCTCACTGCGCGGATCGAAGCCGGTTCATGGGAACCAAGCGCATGGCTTCAGGGCGAACCGCCGGAAGACCTCGACCTCCGCGGCGCAGTGCTTTGCCGCATGTTGCCTTCATAAACAACACAGCGCAGCGTGGACAGCGCACGCACAACTGACACATCCAGGCGGCGCCTAAATCCGCCGTTGCCGGCATACATTGCGATTCACATGCCTTAGGCCGGCGATGAGTAGTCGTATACCCCACGGCCGGTCTTGTTGCCCAGCCGCTTGGCCTGCACAAGCTGGCGCAGCAGCGGACAGGGGAAATACTTCTGATCGCCCAATTCGCGGTACAGCACCATCATGATGTCGTGGCAGACATCCAGCCCGATGAGGTCCGCCAGACGCAGCGGGCCCATGGGATGCGCCATGCCCAGCTTCATGATCTCATCGATATGCTCAGGCTCGGCAACGCCTTCCATCCATGCGTAGAACGCCTCGTTGATCATCGGCATCAGCACACGGTTGCTCACGAAACCCGCGCGGTCGTTGGCCGGCACTGCCGTCTTGCCCATCAAGGCAGCGAGTTCAAGCGTCTGCTTCACCGTCTCGTCGCTGGTCTGCAGGCCGCGGATCACTTCCACCAGCTTCATCACCGGCACGGGATTAAAAAAGTGCATGCCAATGACGCGCGGCGCTGCGACATCCACGCTGGCAGCAATGTCGGTGATGGAAATTGATGAGGTGTTGGTCGCCAGCACCACGTCTTCTCGGAATGCTTCCAGCATCTTCCAGAAGATCGACTTCTTGAGTTCAACATTCTCGCTGGCCGCCTCCACAGCGAAGTCAGCGTCGGCAGCTTCACTGATCTGTTCGTGATAGCTGATGCGCTGCAGGACCTCGTCAGCCTGCTGTTGCGTCAGACGCTGCTTCTCGACGCTACGCGCCAGAGTTTTCTCCTGATA
>CAZNPU010000055.1:0-5464 GCA_964575335.1 uncultured Isosphaeraceae bacterium
AGTCGACAGCGGGCTGCTGTAGCCAGGACCGGGAAGAAGGTGAGGAACGGGATCGTCACCGCTGGCAGCGAATGCGATGGCGTCATCGCTGTTGATGCTCATTGCTGTAAGAGCGCTGAGAAATATCAGCGCCAGCATCAACTGAGTTGATGGTCGGCAAACTTGCGGGTTCTTGTCATTATGGCGCGCTCGACAGCACATCGGAGAAGCCAGCAGCGATCGTCTTATGCGAAACAGCTGCCCAGTTGTGAGCCAATGACATTGAAGTATGCGTGACGCGATTGACATGTTCCGGCCCTCGTTTCTGATGCGATGCGATGGGCGCGGGCTTCGCCCCCGTCGCCTGCGTAGGTGTCTCGGACAAGCGAAATCGCCAACGAATATGTTGTTGTCGCTTGTGAGCTGTCGTAGCTTTGTTGACAAGCGGCGAGACTGGTTCAGTCCAGCGGTTCCAGCAGATCGGTATCAATCTCAAGCGAGGCGCCTTGTCCGAGAATTCCCAGTTGCAGCACAAGGCGCGATGGGCCGAGCTGGTTTGTCACGATTCCTTCTATGCCGCGGAGCGGGCCTCGAATGATGCGACAACGCCGTCCGCGTACCGCAAACGCACAGGGCTCGACATGCTGCGTGGCAAGCAGGGTGCGATGAATCTGGCTGATTTCATGAACGAACTGTTGCTGATGAGGAACGGAAATCACCTGGCAAACGCGCTTGGTCGCCAGTGCGGCAAACCCATCTTCACGCTGGCCGGCGAGAAAGACATAACCGGGAAACAGCGGCACAAGCGAGCGGACCTTTTGCCGTCGCACAAAATGAACGCGCTGGATCAGCGGGAGGTAATACTCAGCGCCGATGCTCTGGCAAAACCGCGCCACCGCCTTTTCCTGCCGAGATTTGGTCCACAGCACCATCCATGTGCCACGTGCGGGGATGAAGCCTCGCTCACTGACGTGTGACAAATCTCGAACAGAAATGGCAATCATGTGATTGACGTCCTTGTCGTTTCCGGGCGGGCGGACGCAGCGATACATGTGACGTTCATTGGATCGATCGGTGCGAACAATGCAGTCTCATGCGTCATTTGCGCCCACCATAATGTCCTGTTGAATCACTGAGGTTCGCATGCCCAACTCGATCAACCCGCATGACGCATGCGAGTCGTCTTGTGTTGGCAGTGTGCAGGGTAACGTGCAAAACATGCAGAGCAAGGCATGATCGTCGAATCGGGCAAAACACTTAGAACGCTTCGTACCCAAACGCTGCGCTGCGGAAAATCAGGCGATGCTGCGCAGGTACGTCATTCCCGATGCCTCATGGCCGTACATAAGTAAGAAGCGGAAAATTGAAAAAATTTGGACATTGCGCAGCACCGGGTTACACTCGCACAAACATATCAGGTCAGTATGTGCTGACTTGGCAGGACATGGCGCTGTTTCGTGTGGGTTGTTTGTCGCATTCTTAGGAATTAGCCCTCATGTGCACATTGAACGCGAGCCGACGGAGAATGTCACAGTCATTATGTGCGATACTGACGTGGGTTATGGGGGTTATATGGATGAGCCCGCCTGCAAGCGCAGATCCTGCTAGTGCCGCTCAGCCGTCATCCGGACCGGAAAGTTCTGCTGCTGTGTTCAACAGCATGACACCGACGGATGGGCCGTTGAACAACGCTGGCATCGTGTCCGATGACTTCAACGCGTGTGAACTTGACCGCTCGCGGTGGCTGTTTGTCGACCCGGTCGGCGACTGCACGGTGGATATCGTCGGTCCAGGTACGGGGGAGGTGCGAGCCGCGATCAGCGTGCCGGCAGGCACGAATCATGAGATATGGTGGCACGGCAACTATTCGCCTCGGCTTCTGCAGCAAGCCGAGGATTCGGATTTCCAGATTGTTGCGAAGTTTCTTACCGTACCGACTGCGAAATATCAGATGCAGGGTATCATCGTGCAGCAGGACGAGGCGAATCTTATCCGCGCTGAACTGTTCAGTGACGGCAGCGATTTGCGCTTCTTCTGTGCGACGTTTGTTAACGGCGAGCCGACAACCCGCACCAACCAGATCGTGCCCATGGGCCAGCCTCTGTACCTTCGCGTGACGCGCAATGGTGACGTATGGACCGTGCAGCATGGGTACGACGGCGAGACATGGAACAGCACTGTCAGTTTTACATTTGCATTGACCGTGACTGCTGTCGGCCCGCATGCGGGCAATGCGGGGGTAAATCCGCCGGCATTTACTGCAGAGGTTGATTACTTTCTGAATACCGCATTTCCCATTCCGTTTGAGGATGACCCCAGGCATGTCAGTGGTGAGCAGTACTGGGTGATTACAGCAAGCGACGGGCCGGGAACGGTCGCCACCAACCCTAAGCAGATGAACTATCAGTGTGGCCAGACCGTGCAATTGATCGCAACGCCTGCGCCGACATGGGGGTTTGCGGGCTGGGACGGCGACCTCGAAGGACTGGAGAATCCTGCAACGATTCAGGTCACCCATGATCATGTGATTACTGCCCGGTTTTATGACACTCTCGCGCCGCCGGTCATTCAGCACGTGCAGGTCAGCGACATCACCGATTCCCAGGCGGTGGTGAGCTGGAGCACCGCATATCCCGCAAGCGGCCTGGTGCGATACGGCCTGACAACTGATTATGAAATCGGCACGATTGTCAGCGATGATCAAAGCGTTGAACATCAGATCACGCTTGATGAATTGAACCCGGCGGCAACTTATTATTTTCTCATCGAAGCAATAAGCGTCGGCGGCACGGTAACTGTGTCTGACAGCTATCAGTTTACGACCAGTTCCGGTGGCGGAACCGGCAGTACCGGTGTGGTGTCTGACGATTTCAACAAATATAACATCAACCCTCAGGTATGGTCATTTATCGATCCGCATGCTGACGGCACAGTTGGGCTGGTTGACACCAATACGAGCAACGCTGCCTTGCTGCTGAGCGTGCCCGCAGGCGTGTCGCACTCTGTCTGGGGCAACGGCAATCAGGCCATTCGGCTCATGCAGCCGTGTCAGAACGTGAATTTCGAGCTTGAAGTGAAGTTCTTCTCAATGCCAAGCGTCGCCTATCAGGGCCAGGGTATTTTAGTTGAGCAGGATGAACAGAATTTTCTGCGGTTTGATTTCAACAGCACCAACAACAGTCTGCGCGTGTTCGCTGCTTCGATCATCAATGGCGTGGCGCAAACGCGCGTGAATCGCGTCATTCCCGCTGGGGCGCCGCTCTATTTGCGCGTGCATCGTGACGGCGATGTCTGGCAGGTCAGGTACAGCTACAACGGCGTAGCGTGGGATACCGCTGTCACCTTCACCCAGCCGCTGACGGTGTCGTCTGTTGGCGTATTTACAGGCAACAGCGGTTCTATGCCGCCGGCGTTCACCTCGCTGGTGGATTATTTCATCATTCATGATGATCCAATCACCGAAGAAGACGGAACGCCTGCGATCAACAATACGCCGCCTTTTATGTATCAGGTACGCGCAACGCCGTATCGCACCGGCGATGGAGCGACGCTTGAACTGACCTGGCGGACCGATGAGCCGGCAAGCACGATGGCGTACTACAGGACGTCGCGCAACCATACTGAAACAAGCCATCGCAGCGAAGAAACGCTGGCGCTGACGACTGATCACCGGCTCATCGTGCGCAATCTTCGAGCCGGTGCGCAGTATCACGTAATGCTGCAATCGGAAGATAGCGCAGGGAATGTGGCGAAGTATCCGCTCATCGTCAATACGGATGTGAGCAATCATCCGGAAATCAATGTCTGGTATGGACATTATCAGCCGGTCGGCCATCAGGGCACGCCTCAGCCATGGTACAACGTGTTGGGAAATGTGGCGAACGCAGCCGAAATCGTCTCCTTGAGCTATCGATTGAATGGTGCGCCGGCCCGTCCTCTGAGCATGGGGCCGAACGGGCGACGACTGCTTTTGCCGGGCGATTTCAATGCGGATATTGCCATTGCTGATCTTCAAGCAGGCGAAAACGAGGTGCTTCTTGAAGCAGTGGATATCGAAGGGCGTGCAACATGGGAATTCATCACCCTGAACTACACCCAGGCTCAGTTGTGGGCGTTGCCTTATACAGTGCAATGGGACACTGTGAGTGCAATCACTGATGTCGCCCAGCCTGTTGATGGACTCTGGACGTTGACCGATGGCGGCGTGCGCGTTGTGCAGCCGGGCTACGATCGCCTGCTGGCGATCGGCGATCTGCAGTGGGAAAACTATGAAATCACTGTGCCGGTCACTGTTCATGCCATTGACCCGTCGGGCTACGATCCGCCAAGTAATGGTCTGGGCGTCGGTCTGCTGCTTCGCTGGACCGGCCATCAAAGCGATAACCATCAGCCCCATCAAACTTATATACCGTTTGGCGCAATCTGCTGGTACAGCTGGACTCCGATTGGCACCGAACTGTATCGCATTCTTTTAAATCCCGGATATCCCGGCGCACAGGACAATTCACGGACGCTTGAGCTTGGCGTCACATATATGTTCAAAGTGCAGGTGACAACGATACTCAATGGGCAAGGTCAACCTGTGCCGCGCTATCGAATGAAAGTGTGGAAACTCCAGGATTCTGAGCCGCAGAATTGGGAACTGAGTGCGGTCGGTTCGCCGCAGGATCTCATGAGCGGATCAGCGTTATTGATCGCGCACCATGTTGATGTGACCTATGGCGACATCAGCGTTCATCCTGTTGATCCATGATGGTCACGCACTACGGCTGTGCGCAGGGAATATGTCAACAAGCAGGAGAAAAAAAAGGCGAGCGCCACTGAATTTCAGTGGCGCTCGCTCAATTCAAAGTGCGGGAATTGCACTGCGACGGTTTAAGGACACTCACCCCACTCGTCTATGACAGCCAGCAGGTCGTTGACGTCGACCAGGTCATCATTGTTCAAATCCGCATCGCAGGTAGCGCATTCGCCCCATGCTCCGATGACGATCAGTAGATCATCCACATCCACTGTTCCGTCAGCGTTCATGTCAGGTTCGCACGACGGTGGTGGCGGTGGCGGTGGCGGCGGCGGTGGGGGTGGAGGCGGCGGCGGGACTGCGCCGTTGCGCTCATACGCGCCCACGCTGGCGGGCATGGGGCGGCCGAGGCGGTTTGCATCAGACGGGATGACGACCGAGGTGATGCGATTCAGCAGCGGAGAGTTCGCAGCGGGACGGTAATCGTTCTGCGAAGGATTGACGAATTGCGGGTTGCCGGTTGTGGCGTTGGCGCCTCCTGAAAATGCGCCGCTGCCGGTTGTTATCGTGTAGTGGTTGTCGCGGAAACTGCTGGCCTGTGCGCCGCTACCAGCAGGAACCAGCAGCGTATGCCAACAGCATCCGCGAACTGAGAGGTTCTTGAAGGTTGGGCTGTTGAGCGACAGGTTGACATTGACATGATTGACATGCCAGAGGAGCATGTGATTTGTTGGTGTCCACCAT
>CAZNPU010000056.1:0-5031 GCA_964575335.1 uncultured Isosphaeraceae bacterium
AATCATCCACCTTCCTCGGCATCGGCATGCCGGAACAGGAAAGCGGAATTGTGGTGATTTAGGCGGACTGTGGTACACTGAAGCATATGGCTGGGGAAACTATCGACAAATCAGACACTGTGGCGGCTGAACTCCCATTGACGCAGCGCGCCTACACGCTCCGATTGCGCGGCGTTGACGAGAACGATCAATCCTGGCGCGATGCTTTGTGGGAAACGCACGAAGCCGTCAACAAAGGTGCGAAAGCCTTCGGCGACTGGCTGCTGACGCTGCGCGGCGGGTTGAGTCACGAACTGGTCGAGCCGCCTCCACCGCCCAAAGGCAAGAAGCGCACTGAAGAGGAGACGAATGCTCTGCGTCGAAACCGCCGCATTCTGCTGGCGCTGTCCTGGCTAAGCGTAGAGGACCAGCGCGGTGCGCCGACTGAGCACCGTGTCGCGTCAGCGGCCGACAGCTCCGCCGGCAGGGAGCAGAAGCTTGTCGATGCCTTGCGAGCGATCCTGCAAGCGCGAGGTCTGCCCGTGACTGATATTGAGGCCTGGATCGCCGACTGCCGGGCTTCGCTCGCTGCGCGGATTCGCGACGATGCGGTTTGGATCAATCGCAGTGCACTTTTCGACGAGCGTGCGCGATCACTCAAGGGGCTGGACCGCAACTACGCCACGCAGACAATTCTTACGTTCTTCGGCCCTGCAGATGAATATCTCTCTCTTCCGTCTACTGGTTCGGATGATGAAGTATCCGCGTCAGGGGGAAGTGATGGTCCGGAGTTCCGCACGCTTGCGCGCCAGTGGGTCAGCACAAATTTCGGCACAGGAAAAAAGAGCGACACTGGGCAGATCAGCAGCGCGCTTCGTCAGCTCGCTGAAGCTGATCTCAACAGTTTTGACGGAAAGTCAAAGATCGAATTGCTGAAGCATTTGAACGCACTGTTGAACGCTGATATCGGCGATGATCCGGAAGAATCGCTTCGGATAGCAGTAGGCTGGACAACCGGCCGACAATCCGCGGGACGACTTGCAATCTCTAATCTTCCGGATCGGGTTACAAAGGGAGCTATTGAGACGCTCCAGGCAAAGTTTGCTGAAGAAGCCAGGAAAAAGAGCAGCGCAGCTAGAGGTCGAACGGTGCCGCCATGGATGCCCGATTTCCAGAAGGAAATTGAGCAAGCGATCGGCATGGATTTCGTTATTGTCCGTAATCTGATCGGCGAGTACTCCGTGATGCTCGATCATGCTGCTCGTCGCGTCTCCATCGGTCATTCGTGGATCAAACTCGCCGAAGCCCAACGTCAGCGCTTCACGGCAGATGCTGCCAAACTTGAATCGGTTCCGCAGGCGGCGCGTCAATGGCTTGATCAGTTCTGTAATGATCGCGGGGAGCGGACCGGCGCGATCGACGGGTACCGCATTCGACCGCGCGCCATTCAGGGCTGGGAAACTGTCGTCAAGCAGTGGGGGAGCCTTGAGCGCAGCAGCCAGAAGGCGCGGGAGGAATTGGCAGCCGACGTGCCCGAAGAGGTAGCAGACGGTTCTCAGCGAACGCTCAACGAACGCGCCCGGATCGCTGCGGCTCGCGAAGTTCAGTCTGATCCTGATGTCGAGAAAATCGGCGATATCCAGCTTTTTGAAGCTCTTGCAGCAGATGAAGCCGTCTGTGTCTGGAAGCCGGAAGGATGTCCTGATAGTCAGCCGCTGGTGGCCTATGTCGCTGCGATGCACGCACGCAATCGCCAGCAACGTTTCAAGGTTCCGGCTTACCGGCATCCAGACCCGCTGAGGCACCCCGTCTTCTGCGACTTCGGCAACTCGCGTTGGGAAATTAAATTTGCTGTTCACCAGGCCGTCGAAAGGTTGGACAAGGTACGCCAGCGGCGAGAAAAAAGGGAGGGCGCGCTTCGCAAAGCGCAGGCGGCGTTTGAGAAAGCAAAATCGGCTGCACAGCAGGACAAGGCCAGGCGCGCTTTAGAGAAGGCGCAGCGGCAACTTGCTGAGACTCGCGAAGAAGAAGCCTGGCTTTCAAGGCGCCATGCACTGACCATGTCGTTGTGGAATGGAGCGAACGTCAGCCCCGTACAGATGCACTGGAGTTCGAAACGGCTTACTGCTGATCTTGCTCTTGATGATTTCGGAAGGTCCGACACCACAACATTCGTCACCCGCGCTGATCGGCTCGGTCGGGCGGCGGCGTGCGCTAATGGTGCGGTTTCGATCTTCAATGTCTTTGAGGAGGGCGATTGGAACGGCCGGCTTCAAGCGCCGCGTGCCCAACTCGACCGAATCGCCGCACTGCAGGAACGAGGCAAGACTGCACAAGCCGAATCACTGCGGCGCCATGTGCGTTGGCTGGTCACGTTCTCGCCCCGCTTGCGTCCCTCCGGCCCGTTCATCCGCTACGCCGCAAAACATAAGATCAAGCCAAATCGAAAAGGCGAGTACTATCCATTTTCAGATAAAAACAAAGCGGAGAATCGACAACGGCACGCCAAGCTCATCCTCTCCCGCTTGCCGGGTTTGCGCGTGCTTTCCGTCGATCTTGGTCATCGATATGCTGCAGCGTGTGCTGTCTGGGAAGCGTTAAGCCGTCCTAGTTTTCTATCCGAGATCGAAGGTCGCGAAATCGTTGCCGGCGGGACATCGGACGCAGACCTGTATTGTCACACAAGGCACACCGATGATCGTGGCAAGACACGCATCACCATCTACCGCCGCATCGGCGAAGACTTTCTTCGCGATCCCAAGACCGGCCAAATAATAAAGACGCCCCATCCCGCCCCTTGGGCGCGGCTCGATCGGCAGTTCGTCATCAAACTTCAAGGCGAGGAGAAGCCCGCACGTGCCGCCAGCAAGGGCACATTGAAGAATGGCAGCCGTAGCGACGTCAATGAGGTCGCAATGGTTAACCGGTTGGCGCAAGATATAGGGCTGCTCAGGGACGATACTGACGATCAGCGTGGTCGCGGCGTTGATGAACTCATGCGCCGCGCCGTTCGCATCGCTATGCTTGGTCTGAAGCGGCACGCACGATGGGCAAAAATCGCATACGCGTTCAATCCCGATTGTCCAGGCATTCCTGGTATGGGTGGATCACTCACCGAAATTTCAAAAGGGGATGATAAACACATTGAGTTTATCGTTAACGCGCTTGTCGACTGGCACACGCTGGCAACTGATGCCAACTGGGACGGTGATGAAGCAAGGCAACTCTGGCAGCAACATATCAGTTCAGTTCCGGGCGGATTCGAAATCGCCAAGCCCATGCCGTCAGATCCTGCCGATCGACCCACTCGAGCGGAGCAACGTGAATCAGAAAAGAAACTGCGCGAGAAACTCAAGCCGATCGCCACGTACTTTGCGACAGCCGAGGCAGAGGCCCGTGCAATTCACGAAGCATGGAAGGAGCTATGGCACACCGCTGATGGGATTGGGCGCACGAATGACGACTTTCGCCATACGCTCATCCATGACGACAGCGGCAAGGTGATCGGCAGCAGAACCTTCCCCAAACCCGGTATGGAATCACCCGGTGGCTGGCACGAGTGTCTTCGTACGCTCACCGACTGGATCATGGGGCGCCGTTTGGATGGTGCACGCTCCAAACACTGGAATCGCCACATGGGCGGCATTTCCCTTACACGTATTGCCACGATGCGGTCCCTATATCAACTGCACAAGGCGTTCGCCATGCGGCCGCGGCCCGACAGGATTCAAGGTGCCCCTGAGCGTGGCGAGAGCAACCGTGGAACTGCGCAGCACATTCTTGACGCCATGGAGCGCATGCGCGAGCAGCGCGTCAAACAGCTCGCCAGCCGTATTGTCGAAGCTGCATTAGGTATCGGCTCGGAGAACCGTGAGCACTGGAAGTGCGGCCGTAAACGGCCCCGCGCTGTGCTCTACTCCAAGGATGGACAGGGCAACGAGCACCTCAGGCGTTTCAAGCCCTGCCATGCCATCGTGATTGAATCACTTCGAAACTATCGGCCGGAGGAAATAAACACCCGCCGTGAAAATCGCGCTTTGATGAACTGGTCCGCCGGCAAAGTCCGCAAGTATCTCGAAGAAGCCTGCCAGTTGTATGGCCTGCACTTGCGCGAGATCATGCCTAACTACACCAGCAAACAGTGCAGCCGCACAGGCCTGCCCGGCATCCGCTGCGAGGATGTGCCGGTGAACCAGGAGACCGGTGAGCCTGAGGCGTATTGGTGGAAAAGGGCGCTGAATACTGCAAAGAAGAAAGTCGGCGGTGAAGAGGAGAAACAACAAAAAGGCGATGCCGTATCTCGCTTCTTTGTGGATCTCGCAGATCATCTCGAGCAACTCAAAAAAGAAGGTCAGCCGTTGCCGAAGTTTGTCCGGCTTCCACGCAACGGCGGCGACCTGTTCGTTGCCGCGTCACCTCTGTCGTGTGCCGCGAAAGACCACCGCCCATGTGCATTATGCAACCCCAGTCGCTCGCTTCAGGCCGATCTCAATGCAGCCGCCAACATCGGCCTGCGTGCACTGCTTGATCCAGATTTCACAGGCAAGTGGTGGTATGTGCCCGCGGTGATCGACAATGCAGGATGGCGTGTGCCGGCGCCGAAAAGCTGCGCCGGTGCTGTTTGTCTGAGCGGTTGGAAAGTCGCGCCTCAAGGTGACTATCTGACAGCAGATAGAGAGCCAATCATCGCTGCCAACAAAACTGCGTCGCAAAAGGAAATTGTGAATCTCTGGCAGGATCCGAGCGCTATACCCTCGGCTGGTCAGTGGCGGGAAACTGCTGCGTACTGGAACATCGTTCGAGGCCGTGTTGTGAAGCAACTTCGATTGTTAGCGGGCATAACAAAATAAGTTGAAGATATTGCCAAATGCTTGACCTCGGCGCTGGATGAGCTACATTCTGTATGACTGCTATAGGCAGTTGGAAACCGAGGCTTATTGTGTCTTCCCCTTCATTGGGTATTTTTGGCACTCGGCATTGATCAAGCCTGCGTAAGGTATGTGCGTGGGCAAGGCTTCTTTGACAAGTCGGTTGACGCGGCCCGCTCGCCGC
>CAZNPU010000057.1:0-4483 GCA_964575335.1 uncultured Isosphaeraceae bacterium
GAGCGGCATCAAGCGCATTGACTTGGTTATTGAGTTGTGCTTCAATCATTATGTCGTCCTGACATAGCCCGCCCTCGGCTACCGCTCCAAGTTGGCCGATAGCGGGCTTTTTTATGCTCACGCCGACAGTGTGACCTTCCCTGCCCCTCATCGGGATTCATTTCGCATCGCTCCCTTACTGGACCAATTGTCCGGAGCACCGGAGGCTATCCATCGCCGCAGTTCATCGCGGTTCCATCGCACCGCTCGCCCCAACCGAATCGGTGGCGGCATCTTGCCCGCGCTCGCCAAGCCCCAGACATGCCGCGCGGAACAGCACAGCATCCGCGCGACTTCATCCACGTCCGCCAGTAAACATTCAGTTGTTGTTGTCATGTTCCGGGTTCCAGTCAGCCGCACCATGCGACCTCTAGTAACCCGCGACCTCGTTCGCGCTTTTATGGGTGCGCGAACACGCGCGAACGATCAATACTCGCCGCAGCCTTATTCCCTTCGGAGTTCTCGCGTGCAAGATTTTGCAAAGATTCTTTTTGCCGCGCGAACAAATGCGCGAACAAGGCGCGAACGCTCAATCATCCTTCGTGCTGTATTGCACGTCCTTGATGCTGGCCGTTGGCCGGACCGAAACGCTGGACCAGCTATTGACCGAAGCTATCGCGTCGACGAGTTTCTTCTTCCCCTTATCGCGCAGAGTAGCCGCGGTACTCTTGGTTACGCCCATCCTCCTGCCGATCTCTGTTGGGCCGTGCCCTTCGGCAGCCAGCTCCACGGCTTGGCGCTCACGATCGGTCAGCGCCTTGGGTTCAGTCGCCGCACGTCGCCGCTTGCGTTTCTGTTTGGGCTTGGCAGATTCGCCCTTCGCCGCCGCCCTCCCGTACCGCAGCTTCCCGTTGTGCAGCAACCGCAATACGCCTCCAATCGCCGCGCACTTCACCGCAACGGATCGCGCGCGTGTAGGTAGCTCAACCGTTGCTGGCTCGTGAATCCAGTCCTGCGTAGGCAAATTATTCAACCGCGCGAGTTCATATAAGCGACCATGCTCGCCGTGCGGAATGTAGTCATTCCCAAGCTGATCCCACAAATGCTGCGCAAGGTTCAGGTGCGGCTGCGGAATCGGCAGGGTAATTCCGAGTTCATCAGCACGCCGCGAAAGCGCGGCCCATCCAAACGGTCCAGCATCGCCCATGTTCCATGTAACCACGTCCGGCCAAGCACGATTCTCCATCGCATCACGCAAACGGGTCAACAGTGCGCGCTCGTTCGTATCCGCAATCGTTTCCAGCCGCCCGGTCATCGCATCGCGCAGCACTACCACGATGGGACGTGGATCGCCCAATGTCTCGGCCATCGGCTCACAAGCGTAATGAACAATCACCACTTGGCGCGGGTCTTTCAGCGTCAATGCTGCACTTGCGTCATGCGTTATCGCGCTGATCGCCGGGACCGGGTTCGCGTCGGCCATTGCCGATTGTGATTGCATGACCGCCAGCGACTTGTAAACGTACTCGCGCCATTCGGTGTTGTTGGCGCGGTCGTAACCGTGGGAGCGCATCAGTTCATGGTCCGCACCACCAGGCTTGCTCCAATTCTGAAACTCCGTCAGTTTCACCGGCGCGGTGTGGCAGGCGCGGTAGGTCAATATCCAATGCACTAACACGACCCGCGCGGCCTCATCTGCCGGCGGAATGCCGCGATCAGCCTGATAGTGTTGGAGCATACTTGGAAGCACTTGTTCGGCCATGCGCCTAGCCGGCGATTGCCATTGCTCCAGGGTTGGATATCGCTCTGGCGGATATCCCGCCTGTGCCTTATACAACTGAATATCGGCCTCCCATATTTTTTGGGGCGAATACGTTTCGTCGATGTCCTTGCCAGCCTGTTTATACAGCGCGGGATTGGCCAGGACGTGCGCGAGCACTTGAATGTCCAGATCGGTGTGTAATTCGGTTCTCGGCATGTCCGATACTCCATTCACGGGCTGGCTCGCCTTGCCCCACCGCTTTGCTGCCGCCCTCAGCGCCGCATCAACACGAAAGTCCAAGTCCTTCACCAGTTCATCGTCTTCATCTGTCCAGAAATGACGGCCACCTTTATCTTTGTGTGGATTGATTCGCGCAATAAGTTTCAACACCCGATCCTGCGCCGCCTCTGGCAGATATGGAGCGACCGCCTTGGCTAGCCGTTGGTACGGCTGGTAAATCTCCCGGTTGAACCGAGATCGCTCATGGCCAATCTGTTTTTCGTAAAGCCCGCTGGCCATGTCGGTGCCGTCTTGTATCCAGGTCAGCAAACGCGCGTCATCAGCGCGCCACATTTCAGGAATTGCGGCGATCAAAGCAGCGTGGTCCCCTGCTAATTCGGCGGGGGGTGTGTCGTCGTCATAACGTCCGTTGATTGACATAGTGCATACTCCAAAGGGCCGGCCCGGACGCCGCTGGGGGAGTATGCAAACCCCATTGGCATCCGTGCCGCGCGCCCGACCGTCGCCGGGCTACCCGTGAGAATTGTAGCGACCACATAAGCGTCGCGCAAAAGAATTGACAGGTCATCCACAGGCGCATCCGTTCATCCGGTGCAACGGATATAACAAAGCCCCGGCCAGCATCACGCTAACCGGGGCAGTCTCAATCGCATTCGCCGCTAACGACGTCAGGATTCCACGATCGCCAATTCCGCAGTTGGCCAGCCGTACAGCCGCGTACACGCCGGATCAATGCGCTTCCGAATCTGCCGCCATGCCCAATCATTGAGCGTGGGAAGACCGTCATGGCGGCGGTAAACGCTTTGATTCGCAATGCCTTCTGCCAGCAGATGCAGTGTGTTCCAAATCACACTATCAATTTCATTCATCCATATATTCTCCGGCCACTCGTAAGCCGATCCGGTGTAGCGAATCTGCGCGGTCAGCACCGCTATGGCGTCCGTGCGAATGTCACTTAGAACCTCAATCGCGCGCTGCTCCAGAAATGCATCGTGCTTGTCATTACGCTGCAGCGCGCCCTTCGCATCGCCGATTTCCACCCACTTCGCCGCCATGTTCGCCGCTGCGTCTGATACGAGTTCATCAGGATTGGCAGTTTCCCGCGCCTTTCGCCATAGGTCATATCGCTGGTCGAAACTGGCGGTTTGCCACCAGTCAGCCTCTTTGACGCCCAGCTTAGAAAGCATCGCTGGCGACGGCTCCCATTCATTCAAGTCAGGAATGTCCGCAAACTTCGCCTTGCCCTCAGCGCGTCCCTTGGCGATTGCAGCAAGGCGCTCAATTTCGGGGCGAACATCGTTGGATGAAAGCACGTGGTTCGCGCCCGTTAGCATCCATAACAGCATGGCAACGCCTGGCGCGGCGTTCGGATTCTTGCGGACCTTGTTCACCTGCATTGGCTCCCCAGCAATACGCTCCGCCAATCGCCATGAAGCAATGACCATGTCCAAAACCGGAATAATCGCGGTGTATTCGGCCCGGTGTCCCGCGCAGAGTCGCCACGCATCCCACGCTGCCACGAACGCCAAATGCTCATCGCTCACATCAGCCGCCTCCTGCTCGGCTCGAATGAACGAGTCTGCCGCGTCGTGCAGCCGCGTCAGTCCAAAGTCATCCAGCGGAAGCCTGGCTAACCGCTCGGCCACGTCATCGGTTAGCAACTCCACCAGCTTGCTCGCGGTTGTTGGCTCGGCTGCCTTCGCGTCAACGCCGGCCTTTGCCGACTTCGCGCCGCTCGCGTCCTTGCGCGGCTTGCGTGTGCGCGTGCTACGTCCAGACTGCTTCGTTGATGTCTTTCTAGCCATTGCAATGTGGTCCATTTCTCCCGTGTGGCATCGCCTGTCCGCGCAGGGCATCGGCTGCCGCGCGGACCACATTGCAAGTAGAGCGCAAACAGACCGATGCCACTATCGGGATAACTTGTTGTCGGGAAGGTGCAATGTGGTCCGACTACCTACAGCTTATCGACCAAAGGCATGGTGTCAATTGACCAATATCGCTAGGCCAAGTAAACAGCCGGCCCAAGCCCCGTGTCCAGCGAGCGGGGGGCCGCTGGCGTTATGTGTTCATCAGCAGCCCAACGCCCATGCCTGCCATCAGGAATGCGCCGGCCATGCCACACGTCAACAGACCGGCGAGCGTCGCCTGCCTCCAACCCAGCCGCAATTGCCGCTTTGTGATGCAGACGAATAGCGCAGTCGATGGGAGTGTCAGCAGCGCAGCACAGAGTTCCACAGCGTAAAGGTACTCGCCAGTGACGTAGCTCACCGGCCACGCGAGCAGGTGAACAGCCAGGCCAACCCATATGGCGGTATACATTGCCGCATCCACCGCCACCGGGTACGCGATCCGTTGACCCGTCACCACCCGTACCGATAGCGTCAGTCCTGCTGCCACACAGCCGGCGAATATCGCGCCGCCAACCAGCACGATGCCGAAGTATCCAATCCTTGAATCTTCCCCGTCTGAAGGCGATCCATTTCCGCTGGAGAGCCAGAATGA
>CAZNPU010000058.1:0-4159 GCA_964575335.1 uncultured Isosphaeraceae bacterium
CCGCGGTGAATCACTCCCATCCCTGCTTTCCGCACCGGCCGTGTGCCGCTATCGTCGGCTGCGTTTTGCGTTGGCCAGTTGCTGCTTCATGCTGCTGGCGTATTCGTCTGCGACGATCTGGAAATCTTCCAGGAACATGCTCCATGCCTCGCCGCGATCGATTTCATCCGGCACGCGAAGGAGCGAAGACGGATGCACCGTGGCCATGCACCACCGCGCCCACTGGCTCACAAACGGTTGGCCGCGGCGCTGCGTAAGGCGAAACGTCGGACCGAAGAGGCTCATCGCTGCGGTCGCTCCCATCGCCACGATCATCTGCGGTTTGATGACGCTGATCTCCGCTTCCAGCCACGGCCGGCAGGCGTTGGTTTGTGCCATGGTGGGCTTGCCGTGGATTCGCCGCTTGCCACGCAACGTGAAACGAAAATGCTTCACAGCGTTGGTGACGTACACATCATTCCGCGGGATGCCCACCTCCTGCAGCACTTCATCCAGCACACGACCGGCGGGACCGACAAACGGCTTGCCGGTTTGATCTTCCTGATCGCCCGGCTGCTCGCCGACCAGCATGAGCTTGGCACTCTTGCGGCCTTCGCCAAATACCGCCTGCGTCGCCAGTTGATAGAGATCGCACCCGCGACACTCCTGCACCGCCTCTTTCAGCGTGGTCAGTGAAATGCGTTGGGGGAGATAGGGTGCAGCGGTGGGATACTTCGATCGTGGTGCAATCATCGCATCGGCCTTTCGCAGAAATCGGTTCACAATGCGATGCACAACCCATGCCCCAAAGCGACCGGGCGAAATTCTGAATTGTCCCTCCCTGCTGCTTGCCGTGCAGGCTCCGCGGTTTGCCCACACACCAAGTCGCGTCGCTATGCCGCGGGTGTGCCGGCAGGCTCAACAGGCTCAGCAGACTGCTGCGTTGGAGGGTAATGCGTATCAAGAGCCGCACGCCACTGGGAGATCGAGCGGCACTGGATGAAACTGTCCTTCACAATCGCAGGCGTCGGATGATGCACGCTGAATTTGATGCCGAACTTTCGCATCATCTTTGACGCTTTGATCTCGCCATGCAGTGCGACGGAAAGCTGGAAGTGTTCAAGCAGAGCCTGACGCTGCTCGAGAAGGGTGGGCGGCTGCGGCGTGTGCCCTGCCATCATCTGCCTGGCCTGCCGGAAAATCCACGGGTTGCCGATGCAGCCGCGTGCCACCGCCACCGCATGCACGCCGGTGACGTCGAGCATGGCGAAGATGTCGTTTACCGTCCAGATATCGCCTGAGCCGAAGATGATTTTGTCGGGATGCCGCTGCACCAGATCGGTTAGAAACTCCCACTTGCCCGGGCCGACATATTTCTGCTTGACCGTGCGGCAATGCACCGTGGCCCACGCGTACCCTAGCTCGTATGCCGCGTTGAAAATACGCTCGAAGTTCGCCGCCATTTCGGGCGTATCGTCAAAGGCCCTGCGAAGTTTCACCGTGCAGGGAATTGCTGCGGGCGTCGCTTCACGCACAGCCTTCAAAATGGCGATGGACTGATCCGGATCGGTCAAACAGTGCCCGCCCCGGTTGGCTTTACGCATCTTCTTCACCGGACAGGCCAGGTTCACATCCACCACGTCGTAGTTCATCGTCGCCAGCAGTGCCGCAGCACGGGCCATTTCATCAGGGGTCGTGCCCATGATCTGGCCCGCAATGGGGTGATCGTGCAGGCCGTTGATATCTGCAATGCGATTTTCTTCCGGATCGCCAAGCTCTTCGCCGGGTAAAAACGCCTCAGCACAAGTCGC
The DNA here is from genome assembly GCA_964575335.1 of uncultured Isosphaeraceae bacterium. Lineage (GTDB taxonomy): Bacteria > Planctomycetota > Phycisphaerae > Phycisphaerales > SM1A02 > CAZNPU01. The sequence continues at coordinate 1,791 of CAZNPU010000058.1, forward strand.
TTGCTCAGTTGCTGCGTTGACGCTGCCGTTGGCAGCCAGGTGCTCACGCATCAGCAGATCGGGGTCTTCCTTGCGTCGCTTTTTGCCGCCTGCGAGCAGTGTGCGGTCGAGCAGCGCCTCGGTGATGCAGTACGGACAACCGTGCCGGCGGGCGATCAGCCGCATTGCACCATCGGAATAGCCCGCCAGCCCCGCCTGGAAAAACGGGGCGTCGAAACCGGGCAGGATTGCGGGAATGCGCGGATCGATACGCGTTTCACGGGCGATTTGCTCAATCGGCCGACTGGTCACCCGGCAAATCTCATAATCCCTGTCAAGCTCAACCGACATGCCCCAATCATAGAAGAATGAGAAAGAACAAGGCACTGCTTACACAATGACATGCTGATTCTTCAGCCTGCTGAAGCGATTGCCTGATTTCACATCCGCAGCCGATGACACAAGCCGCCTCTGCAATGGTAATCTACACGCCGTGACGATTGCCCCTTCAATGTTGTTCAAAGTTGCTGCGTTCGCTGCTGCCGTTGTTGTTGTCATCTGCTGTACCGGCTGTGAGCGGAAGATGTACGATCCGTCGTGGGCTACCCGGCCGTACCCGCGAGAATTGCACACCACCGCCACCATCGACGTGCAGGTGTTCCGCAACGACACCAAGCTGCAGCTTGTGAACTTTACGCCCCGGTCATACAGCAATTTCGATCTGTGGATCAATCAGCGTTACGTCACGCATGTGGAGTCATTGCCTGCAGGCGGCTCCATTGAGCTGTCGCTGTGGGACTTTTACGATGAGTTTGGCGACCGCTTCAACGCTGGCGGATTCTTCCGCACCTACAGCCCCACACCGGTACGACTGGTTCAGATTCAAACCGAACCGGATCAGCCGCTGATCGGATTGGTCACGATTCGGGCTGAGGATGTGCAGCTTCGTTCACCACAGCGATAACAAGGTGCTGAGGTCGAGCAAGGAGAAGGTGCGCCCCATCCCTTCATCCCTTGTCCCCTGGTCTCCGCCCCTCTTGCCCTTCGCGAATCATCGCCGCCGCTCGTAGAGGCGGAAACTGTACGCAAATGGGTTGGCCTCATCCGCAGCATGGTGCTCATCCTGCACCAGCGTCCACTGCTGCTGATCAAGATCGGGGAAAAACGTATCGCCTTCAACCGTGGCGTGAATCAGCGTGAGGTACACGCGATCAATCCGCGGCAGGGCGAGGCGAAAAATCTCCGCACCGCCAATGATGAATGCCTCTTCATCATCCCGGCAGAGCTCGATCGCTTCCTCCAAACTATGCACAACCTCCGCCCCCTCAGCACGGTACTGCCGATCACGAGTGATGATGATTGATCGCCGATGCGGCAGCGGCCGACCGATCGACTCAAATGTCTTTCGCCCCATGATGATCGCGTGGCCAGTTGTGAGACGCTTGAAATGCTTGAGATCCGCTGGCAAATGCCAGGGCAGTTGATTCTCGCGCCCAATCACGCGATTTTCCGACATGGCGACGATGATTGACAACATAGTCAAGCAGAAGCAGAGAACTCAGGCACAAAGCGTAAGGTGCGAAGGGTGGAGCATGTGCATCTCAATTCAGCGCCTCCATGCCTCGCGCCTGGAATCTTGCGTCTTTCTCACACCGCAACTGGTGCAGCGATGTGCGGATGCGGGTTGTAATTCACCAGTTCAAAATCTTCGTAAACAAACTCGAAAATTGACTGCACGCGGGGATTGATTCGCATCGTCGGCAGCGGCCGGAGATCGCGCGTGAGCTGCTCGCTGGCCTGCTCGATATGGTTCTGATACAGGTGTGCATCGCCCAGGGTGTGAATGAATTCGCCCGGCTTCAGACCGGTCACCTGTGCGACCATCATCGTCAGCAGCGCGTAACTGGCGATGTTGAACGGCACGCCAAGGAAAATATCAGCCGACCGCTGATAGAGCTGACACGACAGTCGTCCCTGAGCCACGTAGAACTGAAACAGAATGTGGCACGGCGGCAGCTTCATGCGCGGGAGCTCGCCCACGTTCCATGCGCTGACGATCAGTCGCCGCGAATCGGGGTTTGTTTTGATCTGTTCAACCACCTGGCTGATCTGATCGATGTGCCCGCCTTCAGGCGTAGGCCAGCTTCGCCACTGAGAGCCGTAGATCGGCCCAAGTTCGCCGGTGTCGGGGTCGGCCCATTCGTCCCAGATCGTAACGCCGCGCTCGTTGAGCCAGCGCACGTTGGTTTCGCCGCGGAGAAACCACAGCAATTCGTAGATGATGGATTTGAGGTGCAGCTTTTTGGTGGTGACCAGCGGAAAGCCCTCGCTGAGATCAAAGCGCATCTGATAGCCGAAGATACTCCGCGTGCCGGTGCCGGTGCGATCGG
>CAZNPU010000059.1:0-3660 GCA_964575335.1 uncultured Isosphaeraceae bacterium
GACATAATGATTGAAGCACAACTCAATAACCAAGTCAATGCGCTTGATGCCGCTCGCGCGCTGGTGAATAAACGATTTGCTGTGCTGCCTGTGCCACATAAACAGAAGGGACCGACCACGGCGGGCTGGCAGCACCTACGCATCAGCGAAAGCGAACTGACAAAGCATTTCAACGGCCAGCCGGCAAATATTGGCATCCTCACCGGGGAACCAAGCGGTTGGCTCGTTGACATTGATTTGGATCATCCCCAAGCCGTGGCGCTTGCCCGCGACTATCTCCCCGCAACTGAAGCTAGGTTTGGGCGTGCCAGCAAAGCGGAATCTCATTGGCTCTATCGTGTCACGCGGCCGATTACTACTCGCAAGTTTCAATCACAAACGCGCACGATGATCGTTGAGATTCGAGCTGACGGGTGCCAGACCATCGCGCCCGGCAGTGTCCATCCGAATGGCGAAGCTGTGCGCTGGGATGCTGACGGGGAGCCGCGAGAAATTGATCCTGATGAACTGATTGCAGCGGTAGAGCGATTGGCGTGCGACGTGGGCGAGATGATCGGCGAGCCGTTGAGGGAGATTCGGCCTGAACAACCGCCAGCGGTTGTACCGCATCAGCGCACCGACGACCGGCGCGAGGAACGCTGCTGGCGGTACATCGACAAGACACCCGACGCGATCAGCGGGCAGGGCGGACACGATTGCACATTTCGGGCTGCATGTGAAACCGTGCGATTCGACTTAGATACCGCAGCCCGATGGCGAGTCATGCGGCGGTTCAATACCGAGAAATGCCGGCCAATGTGGTCCGATGGCGACCTAGCGCACAAGCTAGCGGACGCCGAGCGCGAGGCCGGACATGAGCGCGGCATCCGATTGAGTGAGCAACTGGTGTCCTCAATCCAATCGGTCGCGCCGACACGACAATCTATCTCTGATGAGCCAGTGTCGCAGCGTGAACGCGATGCCGAATCCTGGACCATCAAACTGGCTTCGCAACTGTCTGAGGGTGTAGCGGCTGAATGGATTGGGCCGCTGCCGGGCATACTGACTCCGCAATGCGCAACCCTACTTAGCTCGCTTCCGAAAGTCGGCAAAACAACGTGGCTGGCCGACATGATTGGGCGGATTGATAAGGCCGATAAGACCGCGTTGGTCGTGTCTGAGGAAGCTGAAAAACATTGGAAGCGGCGGGCGGAGCAGCACAACTATAGCGATCGCGTGATGTTTGTATGCCGACCGTTCAAGGGCAAACCATCAGCGCAGCAATGGGAGGCGTTCATATCGCACGTTGCGGCGGTGAAAGCTGACGTGGTTGTATTCGATACGCTGCCGAACCTTTGGCCGTGCATGAGCGAGAACGACGCAGATGCTGTGATTCCATCGCTTGCGCCGCTGGTTGAAATCATGGAGGCGGGTGCGGCGCTGTTCCTGCTCCATCATGCTGGCAAATCGGACAAGAGCGAAGGGCGGGCTGCTCGTGGCTCCAACAGCTTGGTCGCGTGGGTGGACATTGCCCTGGAACTGCGGCGCGCCCAACCTGATGACCCGCACGACCGCTGCCGGATCATCAATGGTTGGGGCCGGTTTGATGAAGTACCCGCCGAACTGGTCATTGAAATGACTGATGACGGCTACCGGGCATTGGGCGAGGTGCGTGAGGTGCGCCACCATAGGCGGCTGGAAGCCATTGCCGATGTTCTCGCGCGGCGCGGCGGCAGTGTGTGGCTGACGATCGACGGTGTGAAGGAAGAATGGCCGGAGGATGTGAACCCGCCAAGCGACCGGCAGCTACGAAACGACCTGGCTGAAGGGTGGCGAAAGGGACTCTGGCGACGTCAGGGAATGGGCAAGCGCAATGACCCATTCATGTTTTCCTGCAATCCTGATTCTGCAAGAAAAGATGAACGCACGGACCCACTTTGTTTTCCTGCAGCCTTAGAAAAGGCTGCTGCAGGAAACAAAACGATGGGCGTTTCCTGCAACCTGAAAAAAGGTGCAGAAACGAGTTTGCAGGAAACTGACGATGTGATGGAAGGGGGCATCCCGATATGACCGAGCGATACACCGTTACTATCGAGCATCGGGGCAGCAATGGCACACTCATCATCCGGCAAGCGCTGAAGCTGCTTGGCCGGCGGTTCGGGTTGAAATGCACCAGCGTCCGACTGGCTGATGATGCGGTCGATTCCGATGCACACGATGAAGGGGGGAAGCCGGTATGACGCAGCAATCATACATGGTCGGCCAAGGGTGTCCGCACCACCCTGACCTACTCGATGACGAGCAGGCGATTCACTACTTGCGACTGAATGCTGTGACGGCCGACATGCCAGCGGCGAAGCGATTGCTGTCGCGGCTGGTTGGCCAAGGCGCGATTCACCCTATCAAGTGGTCAAAAGAATATCTCTACGCCCGTCCAGACTTGGACGCGATGGTGGAGCGCGAAATTGCGAATCTGCGTGCGGCATCGGATTGTTCGACCGAAGGTAAGGCCGCTCACGGCGCTGCAAACACCGAATATCCGGTGATGGCACACAAAAACGGCACACCTCAACGCGCCAGAACGGAGCCGAATTGACACATGAATTGAAACAACGCAAGCGCAGACGGGGCGGCAACGGCTTCTCGCTCCGCGAAGTCGCGGCGGTCATGCGTCCCAGTCTGCTCAATCATCTGCGGCGTACTTCGTCGGCGACGGGGCAGGAATGCCCGCTGCTGCGCGCAGGAACCGAATCACGCACCCATTCAGTGTCAGAAAACCCCTACCCACCATCCAACCGCAGTCAGGAAATGAACAATGCCGAATCCACAAATCAACAAAGAAATCCGCAGCGACCCGCTTGGCCAGTGTGACGATCCATCGGTGTATATGACGTACGCCATGAGCCACGCGGCGGACGACCCAAGCCGGGAAATCGAAATGATCTCATATTTGCTTTGGGGCGGGCGACCGATTCGCTGGCTACTTGATGGCGTGACAGCGCTGCTCGCGCGTGAAGATTTATTGCCGGCGTCGGCTGATAAGGCGCAAGTGTGGATGAATCTCCGCAACCAAACATTCCGCGCTGACGCGTTCGCACCCCATGGCGCAGCCACGCCGGGTGAACTGATCGACTTGCTCCTGCTGCTGTCTGCGGCGAAGAGTCAATTGAACGACATTCGCCAGCGACATTATGCGGATCGCAACACGACCGATGCTTACTTCTCGCGCAGCCGAAACATTGAAGTCGCCTGCACCCTGCTGGCGGCGTGCGAGGCCGCATTGCAATGGAACGCAACAGCCAAACCACATACGACCAAAGGAAAATCCAATGCCCAGAATCATTGACAAAAGCCCCATCCCACTCCGACAAGGTGTCCTCAATCGAGGCCCATTCAGCAATCAGCAATCATTGAGCCTTGCGCCGTCCGGCATGACCAACCCGCAGCAGCAGGGTTTGCCGAGTGCAAGCCAAGTCGTGCAATTCGAGCAGGACCATCTCTCCGGCGCACCATTGGGCAATCAGGCCGCAACGCAGTTCGATCAGTACCGGCAGGGCAACACGCCAGCGTATGCGTTGAGTTCACCGGCAGCGCGACGCGCGGCGTACCAGCACTTTGAGCAGCATGGCAATCCGGCAACAGCGGCGCAAAGTACGGCGATCAATCAGGACGTTCAGCGAC
>CAZNPU010000060.1:0-2584 GCA_964575335.1 uncultured Isosphaeraceae bacterium
TCCCCGGCGAGATCAAGGTGACGGTGCTGCGCGAGGTGAGGGCGGAAGCGACGGCGCGGTAAATCGGATGTGGGCATCAAATTCAGCGCCGTTGCTTATTAGGTTCTAAATAGAGCCAAATGGCAAACAGAATTATCGATATGATGAAGAAGAAGAGTGACCAGCGTCCTGCGAGGATAAACCGTTCGACCAGTTGCCAGGCAGGATTTGAACGGTTCGTGGCAACAAGAACAGTATGTATCGCGTGCACCAAGACTGCGATTGCCATGCCTGCTGCTCCAGCAGCAGCAAGCACCAAAGCAACTAGGAGCCGGCGCCAGGATTGAGCAGTTATGTTGAGTCGTTGCTGTTTGATTGAAGATAGTTCGCCACATTCAGGACACCGGTCAGTAGGCGACAGCCCGGCAAGGTTGTAGCCACAGGCGTCACAATGCTCTTGAAGCGCGGAATTCCGCACAATCCATCGCCAAACCTGCCAAGCAAGCAGCCCGAGAAATGCGCAGATAAGCAGGAGCAACAAAACACGAAAGGGCTGCACACGCCATGTGACAGCCCTCTGCAAAACACCGCTCGTATCCAGCGTCAGCCAGTGTAGTGCACCGAACTCATAGATTGCGGCATCCGGTCTGGCGTCGTCAAACCGCTGCCTATGATGCAACCAAGCATAGCTCGCGAAGTAGCTCCATACCAGCGCGATGCAAACACCTGCGACGAGCTTACGTTTCCGTCTAGTCATGGGTTCACAGGACACGCAGCGATCTGTTGAATCAAGATTTGGTCTGCGTTGTTAATACAAGCGTCACGTGTGGCGATAGCAGTATTGATGCATGCCAAATGTGTCGCAGAGGCGGCAGCCATACAAGCATTACGAGCCCAGAGCGCGGCTGCCATCGATGCATTGAACGTCTGCGCACAAGCAAGCTCCAGCCGCGCGATAAGCGCCAAGGCAGCAGCTCCGCAGAAGAAAAAGCCCCAGCCTGTGGTGGCGGCCAGGCAAAGAAGCAAGGCGGTTGAACCAGCGCCTGCCGCCAAAATCTTGCAGTTTGTGAAAGTGTTCAAGGCCGCATTGACTGCGGCGTTGAATGTCGCATTGCAACCAAAAGGACCATTGACGGCGGTATTGTAGACGTTATTGCAACCTGCCACCGTCGTGTTGTAGACGTTATTGCAATTGGCAACGGTGTTGTCGTACAGGGCGATGGCCTGATCAATACAATCATTGGTGGATTCAGGGACGCCCTGCGGAGCCGGAACGTTGTTGCGGAAACCGTCGTCGATCGACAACGTGCCTTGGTCTTGGCTGATCCACATGTGCTGAAAAAGCGGACTGTCTGGATCAGCATAATACGTGGGCATAAACGTCCATTCAGTGCGACGGTTGGGGTTGTACTTCGATGCGATGATGCCAAACAAATGCACCCGAGCGAGCGACGTTGACAGCACTGCCACTGCCGTTGCCAAAGTGACCCCTTGGTCAATTGCAGTGTCCAACGTTTGCTGCGCCAGTCCCAGCGTGTTCAGGTCAACTTGTGCCCAGTGGACGAGGTTTAACGTGAACGGCTGGTTGTATTGGTTGGTTCCTGAGTACTTGCCGGGGCCTGTGACTCGTTCTGAAAGGTTGTAGGTCCAATGGTTTGGGTCCCAGGCTTCGTTGAACAGTGACGTGAAAATCGCCACGTGAGCGTTCAAAATGTCCTCTTCCGTGAGGTCTGGCGGATCTGCGTGGACCGAGGGCTGCCACGATGGCCAGAAGACGAGGTTCAGAACGAGCGCGATCAGCAATGCGGCGTTTCCGAATTTCAGATAGGTGGGGCGATTTTGCATCGAACGAATCCTCCTTGCGGGTTGGGGACAGTTCACGCACACTCGCGCGTCTACCTATACAATCGTCGCCGACGACAAGAAGTGGTCAGGGAGAACGCAAAAATGTCAAAGATTGGTTCCCCGAACATCCAGAGCAGGCGAGAGTGGATTCAGGAGCGGATCACCTGTATCGAACGGCAACTGCGCCGCCGCATCAAAGGGAAACTGATTCGCGCGGGCTGGTACGATGAGGAAGACATCCTCGCGTCTATGCGCCGTCGCCTTGACGTAAAGGTGTTCAAGGGTGAGCTCCCGGTGAACAATGAGGCGCAGTTGAACCGTTTGATTTTTAAGATGGCGGAGCGCGTCGCCATCGACAAGTACCGCCAAGCACGGCGGCAGCGTCACCTGGAGCGGATCGCCGCGCAATCTGCTCTCGAAATCACTCAGGCGCATCCATCAGAATCTGATCGACCGCCGCTTGAAATCATCATCCCCGCATTGAGCCAAGAAGATCAAGCCCTCGTGAAACTCTGGACGAACGGCCTTTCGCAAAAGGATATCGCCACAGAATTGGGCATCAGTCTCGAAGCCTATCGCACCCGCCGCAAGCGGCTCATCGCCAAACTGCGTGGCCAACTCGTCGCCGATGGCCGGGTGCATCCCTCGCGCGTTGAGGAAGTGGTCGAATCCACGCGCAAGGATTTTGCCGAGCGAATCGTCAAGGCCGGCAACGATGCGGTGGTGGAGGCCAATATCCGCGGCCTGCACCCCAAGATCA
>CAZNPU010000061.1:0-2352 GCA_964575335.1 uncultured Isosphaeraceae bacterium
GCCACTACGACCCCGTGTGGGGACGGTGGATCAGCAGAGATCCGGCAGGGTATGCAGACTCGATGAGTTTGTATGGGTACGGGTGGGGTGGACCGCTGTCCATGCTTGACCCATTTGGGCTGAAGGCGTGGTACGACAGATGGCTCGACAACGCCGCCAATTTTGCTGCCGGCGTTGCGGATTCACTTTCATTCGGTGCAACCGATTGGGTACGGGAGCAGCTTGGATGGAACGATGCTGTCGATCATGAGGGGGGATGGTACATCGCTGGAGAAGCCACGGAGATCGCAGCTGAAATCGTCGTGACAGGGGGTGGCGCAGCCCTGCGACATGCGGCAAAACAGACGAGTCGAGCGGCAACACGCGCTGCGGCGCGAAGAGCGACGTCACACATCGCTAGAGAAGGCAAGCAGCTTCACCACATCAATCCTTTATTCGGTCATCCTGGTGGCAAGCTTGCTCTGTTCCCCTTGGGCGCATTGCCTGCTTGGATTCACAGCGGCAAATGGAATCTGAAGCTGCTGGCAGTGGCCGCACATCTTCGAGCTCATCGGCTCCTGATGCTGGAGGAACGCATCTTTGGAATCTTGTTTCATCCGGTGGCGATCATTCTGAGAGCCATTCTCGACATCTTGCGATCGCTGCCTGACGAAGGAGATACCGCTGACTCAAGCGGCGGCAGCAGTTCCGGTTCACCGTCGTCCATCTCAAATTCAGGAGGAGGGGGTGGGACGGGTGTCGATCCAACAACTCCCGAAACTGGTGGCGGAGGATGCCCGTAGTAGTAACGGAATCATGACATGCGAATTTTTTCGACTCTAATCGCGCTGATCAGTGGCGCTAAAGATGATGATCAGAAACGCTACGACGAGAGTCGTCGCCGCATCCGCGGCATGTCAGTTGAAGCCGCACGCGCAGCAACACTGAACCTCCTCAACGATTCGGCGAAGTTTGACGTTGTGGTGGCACACTCGCGGTGGTCACCGGAAATCAAGGGCCTAGGCAGGGCTATCATCGAGTTCTTTGATCAGTTTGACCGAGTGCAAGCCACTCATGGCGACATGCTCTTGTCACGCAGCGACATCGCGCCTTCAGATATGTTGCGTGATTACATTCGTATCGGGCGCGATGCTGAGCATGCTGAGGTGCTCACTATCTCAGGTAGTGATAGGATATATGTTGCAGATGGAACTGAAGCAGATCCGGACGAAGATTGGTATCCCAGCATCTTTCATTATGTCTTGGCTGTGGCAGATGACCTTTATGGATAAGACGGACATCTCTGCATCTTCACGCAACCTGACTCGCTCCTGCCTTTGTTGTGTGCTCAATCAAATGGCAGCCACCGACCGAGCGCCATCCTTGGCGATCGGCTGCGTCTGTTGAAGTTCGACTTCTCAAGCGGCGATCACCAAACTCTCTGGCCGGCCGGAATCATCAGTCCAAGCGGTTGTGACCTGTCGCCGGAAGTTGTGAGCACGTGCGGGCAAAAGAAGTTGCCTGAAAAGGAACTTGGAGGTCGGTGTCCATGAGTGATTCGAAGATCGAAACGGTGATGCAGAGTCTGATTTCGCGTGGGTACAGCGATGATGTTAGCGCGATCGCAGCGGCACTTAGTGATTTGCGTGACATTAACGCTAGAATTGAAGCGGAGGTGTTACCTGCGCTGTTAAGCCATGATGACGAGCAGGTATTAGAGGCCCTCTCAGATCTCCATATCGAGTTTCAACACTTGCAAAGCCACTGCGTAAGTGCTATCCCGCAACTGATTCAGATGATGAATCGTGTAGACAGTGCCGATGCCTAGGCACTGTCTGACAACCCGATTCTGATCGGTCGCGTGATCATGGCGGCCTGAACGAGGGACAGGAAGTTCACCGCCAACTCTTCGATCGCATGATCCGTCGGCATTCCTTCAGCCAGCCGACGCAACGTTCCACCATGTTCCGGTCACGATACGCCTCGCGTCATTGGTCCGGTGCGCGTGCAGGGCCGCGGCGATCTGATCGGATCAAGCCGAGCGACGCACGCACGATTGCATTCGTCACGGCACGACGAATCTGTTCGCGGCGCTGGATGTGAATACTGGCGTGGCGATCGGCGAATGTCATCGCTGCAAATGAATGAGCCCACTGACTGCCCGGACAACGATGGCGTGGATTCTGGGTTCGGACTCACCTCCGACCACCGGCATCAGGTACCCGATTCGGGCCGTTAACAAGCCGTGGCCAACAGGCCCCCCGTGGTGCTACACTTGATGCGCTGGTGCCTGTTCCGAAACGGTTACGAGCAAGGAGGAACACGCTGTGTGGCACGAAGTACCTGCGCCTGCGTAGCCCAATCGAACAAATC
>CAZNPU010000062.1:0-2304 GCA_964575335.1 uncultured Isosphaeraceae bacterium
GCTTGCAGGTGCTCAAGGAGGATGTGCTCGCCAATTCGCCAGCCCGCGGCAACAGCGCCTTCCGCTAACGTCGCATCATCCGGCCGGTTCAGGATAATCGAAGCAACCGGTTTGCCGAAAGTCACGCGGTTGTCGAATCTCGGCTCTACAAAGACCAGCGCGGGCGTCAGTACAGGCAAGTCCCGTGGAAGTTCCACCTCAACCGTACTGCGGATCAGTGCCCCCGGCAATGATGCTACCGGCTCTTCTGCTGTCGCGTAAAACGTCGCTGCCGCCGGATCTGTGACTTCGATCCGTAACGTGCGTACGGGCAATGGCGCTATATGAAGGTTGCCGGTGACCACCTCAACGGTCATTTTCCCCGTGACGTCATCGACCTGAATATTTGTCCCCACGCCGTGCAGCAGCGGCGAACCTTGAAGTTCCAGCAGCGATACAAGCGCGGGAAACCCGGAGCCGTATTCTGATTGCCACTCTGCTTCTAAAGCAGCAAGCAAGTCATCCGCTTCAGCCTGCCTGCCCTGTTCGCGATAGGTTTCAGCCAGCCAGTAACGGGCTGCCCGGCGATTTCCGGCAGCAATGGCCTGATTGTAGGCATCGATCGCATCCGCCCATCGCTGCTCCCGCCTCGCCAGATCGCCGCGCAGAATATGATAGGTTTGCGCGGCGACATTATCTCCCCAGCGATCCGGGTGCAGATGACGATTCGCAGCAACCTGATCCGCATCGGTGGCCGGTTCAAGGTTACGAAGCGCAGATTCCGTATCGCCCCGGACAAGAGAAATGAGCGCGCGGATCACCAGATCGCGTGGATCGACTTCGGCCTGCGGAATGCTTTGCGACCACCGTTCGGCGATATCCCATCGCTGCCGGCTCAACATCAAAACAATGCGCTGCCGCAGCAGATCGAGATTTTGGCGGCTTGCCAGTTGCTCCCATGTGACACTGTCCATGTCCGCAATATCGATCACCTGTTGCAACTGCTCATCGTTCAACAGGTAGAAGAAGGTTGGCGTCAGCAGACGCCGCGCGGCAGCCACGCGCATCGCGGGTTCCCCGGCATCGAGAGCAGACAGCAGCATTGCCACGCCCTGCTCGGGGCGTCCGAGGATTGCTTCAGTCAGGGCAACCGCCTCAAGAAAAGCCGGCTGCTGTGGATACTGCTCATGCAGTTCAGCCCATAACTCCAGCGAGCGCGTATCATCCCCCAGCATCACTTCCGTAAAGGCAAGGCCAAGGCGAGCGATGGGCGTATCCCCCAGTTGCCCCCACCGCTCCGCAATGGCCGCCCATCCTTCGGTCGTGCCCGGCAACTCCAGCGCGAAACCGCGCCTACCCCATCGACTTGCCCCCTGCGCCTGATACAGCGCGTTCATGTCACCGAACAGCGCATCGACGCCTGTTGGTTCAATGCCGGGCAAAACGCGAAATACGCGGTAACCGCCAACCGCAGCCTGAAGCTCAAAGCGCTCCGGTTGCAGCAAAAGCTGCGTCAGTCGCGTATTGTCGATCTCGAGCACAACATGCGTAACACCCCACGTCTGTATGAACTCGATATCCTGCCTGTCGAGCCAGGGAGCCTGCGGGCTGGTCTCATTGACGAATCGCCGCGAACCCTCTGCCGCGAGATTGCTACTCTCGCGGCCGCCGGTAACAAACGCAAATGGCACGCTCTCGGTGATGTATCCGGCGACATGATCGGGCGTAATCAGCACAGAGCGCTCATCGCCGGGCAGCACTTCGCGGAGTGTCTGCAAAAGAAGTTCGTCTGCCGGTTGTATGTCTCTCAACGCCTGCATGGCGTTGGATGCCCTAATCTGATCCTTTGCGCTTGCCGGTATTGGGATCGGTTCGAACAACAGCAGGGCAAAAACAGCCACTGCCAATAAGACGAAGAACAGGCGAAACGCAGGCACAAGCCTCGGCGAAGCTAATCGCCGCAATCCAAGATCGAGCACATAGGCCAGCGCCAGGGAAACAGGCATGCCCAGAGCAACACTGGGCGCGACCAACGCGGTGACCAGACGGATGAAAACATCGCTGATGCCGGGCACGAACAGCAGGATGAGCGTGACAGCCGTCAAAGCAAACACATACTGCGCGGCCAATTCGCGCCGCCAATACACCACAATAAGTAGCCCGGCCAGCACTCCGATGATCACAAACGGGTGGTAAAAGACCGTACGCGGGTCGACGATGAACGAGTCGCCAAGCACCGGCAAACGAAGCGCCAGTAGATCGCCTCTTGGATTTCCCTGCCCGGTTGTTTCCGTAACCGCATCTTCCACAGCAGGCGGCGGAACA
>CAZNPU010000063.1:0-2202 GCA_964575335.1 uncultured Isosphaeraceae bacterium
GCTGGCGGGATGAATCTCTACGGGCGGCAACCATTGCCAGATCCGCCAGACATGAGCGGTCCACCATCGAAGCCATTGCAGCCGATGACGCCAGAGGAACGGCAGCAGGCCCGTGATGTGGCCCGCTATGGTCCCGACTATGCCAGCACGGGTGACTTGCCGCCGATTGTTGGCATTGGTCACGCACTGGCACGCACCGGCGCGAACATCGCACGTTTGCCGCACACGCTCCGCGAAGTGGCGGGATCGGTCATTGCCGAATCAGCCAATCGCGCAGCAGCGGGGCGACCGTATCCCAAGGTTCCATTCGGAGATGAGTTGGCCGATGCCCTCACTGGCGCACCGCGTCCCGCACCTGCACCGATTCAGCAGGCAATGGGCATGGTTGCTGAGGCAGGCCAGGCGTTGGCAACCGGCGATCCGATGCAGCAGGCGCAAACCGGTTTCATCGACCAGATGCGGCAACTCCCGCGATCACAAAGCGCAGAGGGGTTCCAGCCGGACAAACCGGCATGGTGGATTGAGAATGTCACCGAGGCGTTGCCATACATCGGTATGACCTTCGCCACTGGCGGAATTGGCGCGGCATCAGGACTGGGGGCGACCGGAAGCATTCTGTTGGCGACCTTGCCGACGATGGGCGTTGAAGCGCAGGATTCGCTGCTGACCATCGCAGATCAGCTTGAATCGCAAGGCATGACGCGGCAGCAGGCAATGAACGCTGCTGCGCCGTATGCCGCCGGTGTCGGCGTTGTCGCCGGTGCATTCGAGGCCGTCCCCGCAGCAGAATTGCTCACGGATGGGCCAATGGGCCGCGCATTGAAACAGCGTCTTGCGAAGATGGTCAGTGAGCATCTGGCGAATGTCGCCGGACGTGGCGGCGCAACGGCAGTTGCCGAGAGCGTGACCGAGATAGGCCAGGAATTGACGCAGGCGGTTGGCGAGTTTGCAGCAACCGGCGATCCAAGCGCGTTTGATGACTTGGACACTCGATTGAAAGCCGCCGGCACCATTGGCGGCGTAGTTGGCGGTGGGACAGGTGTAGTGACAACGCCGGTGATAGGGCAGCAGGATCGCATCGCGCCGCCGACTTCACCCGCAGCGCCGCCGACTGTTCCAACAACGCAACCAAAGCCCGATGATGACACGCCATCGACCGACGATATCGCATCACTCAAATATGTTCAGCTTCGGGAACGCGCCGAGGCGATGGGTCTGGACAAAAGGGGCAGTCATGCGGTGTTGGTTGAGCGAATCCGTGAAGCACAGCGCAGAAGCACCACCTCAGAGCCGCAGCAGCCGCCCGTAGAGCCGCAGAGAGCCGCGACAACGGAAGAACCGACGCCTGAATCGTTTGGTTTGTCAGAAGCCGCCAGAACGGGTTACAGCCGCTTTGAGGAATTGCGGCAATTGATGATCGACAATCATGTTCGATGGGAAGATATTGAATCTTCAATGGGCCGGTCGCTGGATGAAACCAAGCCCGGTCATCAGGCGATTGCACATAACTATCTTCGCCGCAATCTCAATCGCATCACCACGAAAGAGCCGCAGACGCCAACCGCTGAAACGGTCGATCCGTGGAAGATGGTGGATGATTGGGAAAATGCAGCCAAGGCCGCAGACCCTGGCGCATGGGATGGCAGCGTTATTGGTGCAACGGCGAAGCGATATAAGTTGGTGCTGAACACGCTCAAGCGCAAACCGTGGTCGAAGCTGGCCGACATGCCCAAAGCGCAACAGTCGTGGCTCCGGTCGATGCGGAAGGACGTCCCTGACGCGATCAGCATTCGGTGGGACCGCGAGGGCAATCCGCACTACGCCGTTGCCGGAACGCCAAGCAAGCCCGGCCTGCTGGATGAATCAGCAATCTCGAAGATCGAAACACCCGTCACCACAAAGGAACCGACGAATGAGCCAAAACAATCCGAACCTGAACCAGCAGGGGCCGAAGGTCAGCCCGTCACTGCTGGCGAGCCTGGCGGAAGCGAAACAGATGGATATGAACTTCGGGAAGGAAAGCCCGACCGCCTCACCATCATCGACGAATCCGGGATCAGCCCCAGCCGGCTTGGTGACGCCGAGCGAATCATCGAAACGTACTCGAATTACCGGATCGACGTAGGCGAGCGAACCAACCCTGACACCGGCAGTATGCGTGCGGCCGCGCTTGATGAAGAAAGCATCAGGGCCGTGCAGGTC
>CAZNPU010000064.1:0-2102 GCA_964575335.1 uncultured Isosphaeraceae bacterium
CACGCATGAGCGACTTTGCGTGGAATTTTCCCTATCCGTCGCAGCGCATGCCGGTATTGGCCCGCAATGTGGTGGCGACAAGCCAGCCGCTGGCTGCACAGGCCGGTCTGCAGATGCTCCGCGACGGCGGGAATGCCGTTGATGCCGCCCTCGCCACAGCCATCGCCATGACTGTCCTGGAACCGACGAGCAACGGCATCGGCTCCGACGCTTTCGCGCTCATCTGGATCAACGACGATGCGCAGCTCTACGGCCTGAACGCCTCGGGATGCTCGCCGCATGGCCTTGCTGCTGCGGATTTCAGCGGCCATGAGGCGATGCCCGAACTTGGCTGGGGGCCGGTGACCGTGCCCGGCTGCGTGGCGGCGTGGGCTGATCTGTCTGAACGGTTCGGCCGGCTGCCATTTGCCAAACTCTTTGAGCCAGCCATTGAGTACGCCTCCAGAGGCTATCCCGTTGCGCCGCAGACCGCTGAGGCGTGGAGCCGCGCCGTCACCCGTTACAAGGATTTTGCCGAGTTTGGGCGAACGTTTCTGCCCGAAGGCCGCGCACCTGATCCCGGCGAAATTGTCCGACTGCCCGACCACGCCCGAACCCTGCAGCAGATTGCATCCAGCCGCGGCGAAGCGTTTTATCGCGGCGAACTCGCCAGACGAATTGCTGCTGCTGCGAAAGCTGACGGCGGCGCAATGACCTACAGCGATCTTGCTGCCCACCGCTCAGAGTGGGTGGAACCTATTTCCATCGATTACGGTAGCTATCGCCTGCATGAAATCCCACCCAACGGCCAGGGGCTGGCTGCGCTCATCGCGCTGGGGATTCTGAAACACTTTCCAATTGCAGACATGCAGCCGGACTGCCCGGATGTCATTCACCTGCAGATCGAAGCAATGAAGCTGGCGTTTGCCGATGCACATCGGCATGTCGCCGACCCGCGCTGCATGGAAGTCTCAGTAGAGCAGTTGCTGGAACCTGCATACCTCGAATCGCGGGCGAAACTGATCGATCTGCACGTCGCGCAGAATTTCAATCACGGCTCGCCCAAGCCGGGCGGCACGATCCTGTTGTGCGCTGCTGATGCGCAGGGCAACATGGTGTCGTTCATTCAGTCCACCTACCAGGGCTTTGGTTCAGGGGTGGTCATCCCCGGCACCGGGATCGCCATGCAAAACCGCGGCGCATGTTTCACCCTGGAAGCGGGGCACCCCAACCAGGTTGCCGGCAACAAGCGGCCGTACCACACCATCATCCCCGGCTTTGTCACCCAGCGCATGCGCGCTGCATCTAAGGATGATCAACAAAGAAACGGCAGGGGAGATGCGCCGCAGTTGCTGCAGCAGCAGAAGCAGGAGCAGGTGCGCCCTGTGATGGCCTTTGGCGTCATGGGCGGATTCATGCAGCCGCAGGGTCACGTGCAGGTCATGATAAGAATGGCGGATTTCGGCCAGAACCCACAGGCTGTGCTCGACGGGCCGCGCTGGCAGGTGAGCAAAGGCATGAAGGTGGCGCTGGAGCCGGGCTTTGACGCAGCGGTGTACGATGAGCTTCGCAAGCGCGGCCACGACATTGAAATCGCGCAGCAGCGCAGCGTCACCTTCGGCGGCGGACAGGCGATTTACAAACTTATAAACGGCGCATACTGCGGTGCAAGCGACCCGCGCCGCGACGGCCAGGCAGTGGGATATTGATTAGAACCTATCCCGAAACCTGTTTCGGGATAGGTTCTAGAAGCCTTTGGCCGTTCTTGCTTCTACTGAGCTGATCGCATCCGGCACAGCGTTGATTCCTGCGGTATCGGCAAAGAGGTGACGCCGCTGATCATCGCCATCAACTGCAAATGATATTCGCAGCGAAGCGGGTTTGCGCGGCAGCGGCTGCTCGTACTCCCATTTGAACTGCATGCGCCAGATATTCTTATCCGGCACGTACACCGCATCGGTGCGGGAATCAATTCCCAGTCAAAGTGCGGGATCGGCCGCTGGATCTCATCCAAAGGGAACAAGCAGAGATATGAGCGATTGAGCTTGGACAGATCAGAGTTCGAGCCGAGGATCACGGTGACATCAAGAGAATGGACGCCTTGCGCATCCTGTATCAATTTG
>CAZNPU010000065.1:0-1692 GCA_964575335.1 uncultured Isosphaeraceae bacterium
TCTCGCGCGAAGTTCCGGAGGGGTACCGCTTTAAGTTCTCTCTTGCGAAAAACGAGTTCTTGCGATTCGTCGATGTGAAGGGCTTCGATGCAGGTATTTACCGAGTGCTCAGCATTTCCGAAAACGATATTGAATGTGCCAGCCACACCGATGGCCGTACCTCTACGGAACGGCAGCGGGACGGGGCAAGAGTGCGTTTACGCAAGACGGCCATAGCAGAAGGCGGGTTTGAAAAGGTTCACATCACCTATCTCGGCGAGGTGAAGAATGCCGGCGGCTGAACGCATCCTCGACTTCTCCGATGCGCAGGCGCATCTTTCCCTGCGCTATGAGCAAGTTGTCATCCGTGCCGAACAACAGCCTGAGATCACCGTGCCCCTGGCAGAGATTGCTGCGGTTATTCTCACCAGTCCGCGCCTCACCGCCACCCAGCCCGTACTGGCGGGGATCATGCGCCACGGCGGCACGGTCATCATCTGCGATGATCGCTCGCAGCCGGCGGGCATGATGCTGCCGCTGAACGCCAACGCCACTCAAACGCAGCGCATGCTTGCACAGATGCACGCGTCAGTTCCAACACGAAAGCGGCTCTGGAAGCAGATCGTGCAGGAAAAGATTCGCGCGCAGGCTGCTGCGCTTCTGTCTGCCGGACGGAGCGACGGCGGTCTTCCCGCGCTTGTCCGTTCCGTGCGCTCAGGAGATCCATCGAACGTTGAGGGACAGGCGGCGCAGCGCTACTGGCCTTTGCTTTTCAACGACCCGAACTTTCGCAGGCGGCGCGATGCTGATGACCAGAATCGATTGTTGAACTATGGCTATGCCGTGTTGCGCGCCGCGGTCGGCAGAGCGATCTGCGCCTCCGGGCTGCATCCTTCCATCGGCGTTCAGCATCACGGCAGAAATAATCCGTGGTGTCTGGCGGATGACCTGATGGAGCCGTACCGTCCCCTTGTCGATGGCGCTGTTATCGAACTGATCGAAGCATACGGCAGCGATTGTCCGCTTGACCGACTTTCAAAGCCCAGACTCGTTGCTGTGCTGACCGATCGCATCGCATCCGATGGCGAAACTCGTTCTGTATTCGACTGGATCAGCAGAACCGCTGCATCACTTGCCAAGGTATTTCTCGGCGAAGCTGAAGCGCTGTTCTACCCCCGGGGGCTGCGCGATGTCTCAGAAGCAGCCTGACATTTCTGCATATCGATCAATGTGGCTTTTTGCGATGTTCGATCTTCCGGTTGACACCAAGGCGGCTCGTAAACGCTATGCGCAGTTTCGCAAGCTGCTGCTTACCGAAGGCTTCACAATGCTTCAATACTCGGTTTATGCGCGGCATCTTGCCAGCGAGGAATCCGGAAACATTCTCAAGCAGCGGTTGCGGCAGGCGCTTCCGGCTGACGGGCAGGTGCGGTTGCTGCCGGTGACGGATCGGCAGTTCGGGAAGATGGAGGTCTACTTTGGAAAAAAACGCCACAAGACCGAAGATCCGCCGGCTCAATTCATGCTTTTTTGATATGTGTTTACGCCGCAAACCCCTGCCGCAAGGTGACTTGCGGCAGGGATAGTGTATCAGAGCGACGCTTCCGGCCAAACCACGGCTCTCCAAGACATGTGTGCCCACGGAACGCTAGTGTATCAGAGCGACGCTTCCGGCCAAACCACGGCTCCAACGCCTCATCGATGCAACGCACC
>CAZNPU010000066.1:0-1648 GCA_964575335.1 uncultured Isosphaeraceae bacterium
CATGCAATATCTCCTTCGGAATCAAACGATGTAGCGCATTCCCGGCGCCACCCCGACAAAGGCCGCGCGGCCTTTGATGCCGCACATCGTATCGCCGCCTGCAATCAAATGTATGCACGATGTGCATCAGTTGTATTCATTTTTTTCAAATTCCTGCGCGCCCCTCGACCTGCAGAAAGAAAAGGCACGACAACCGATCGCCGCGCTCTCTCCTCTCGTACATCGTGAAGGATTGATACGAATCCCACTTCCCGTTCAGGCGCGTGAACCACGAAGCCGCGTAAAGGGACTTGAGGCGTTCGGCGGCAGCAGGCGGCAGGTTCCACCGCCGGGCACAGATACTTCTTCCGCAGGCCGGATCGATGGCGAAAGACCTGCGCCGGGGACGTCAGTCCCATTGATCGTCAACAGGCCATACATGCACCGGAGCATCGCCACAAGTTCTCGCGACAAGTGAGTTTATTTTCCTAAGGAAGCGCAATATACTACCGCAATTATGGATACACAGACATGCCCCGGGCGGGGTGCTTCAACTCGCTATAAAGAAGCAAGAACACTTGTTCGCCGGCTTTGTCGGCTGCCGCGTGAGGAGCCTGACGCCTTTCGACACAAGATCGCCAGGTTGCGCGCACATTTCCGGCGCTTCAACGCCGATGCGTCAGCGCTATGCCAATGGCTTATGGGTCTGCGTGACGAGAACGCGCCCGGCAGCTTCGGCACATTCGGCGATTTCTTCCTCTCCCCATCGCTTGAGGGCATTGAAGCAAGCGAGAAGGAACGTGACCGCTGGCGACTCATTGCATTCGATATGGTCGCCGGCATCTGCGCCGGCGGCGCGTTTGGCGAGCACCCGATTCCGGATTCGCTGCGCGACGCCATTGCAGTTGCTGCACAAAAGCCCAAATCATCCACCGCAACGCGTCTCTTTGAGCGAATGCGTGAGATTTCCCCTCCGCATCGACTGGTTCTCCTGAAGGCCGCTGCGGAATGGGTTGTCAGCCGCTATCAGCGCGGCATGCAGAACTGGGTGCATCAACATGCCCAGTGGAAGGAAGAACGCGACGAATGGGAACGCGCGCATCCTGAGCTGACGCCTGAAATCCGCGACTGCTTTACCAACGTCTTCAAGCAGCTCAACGACCCGAAGGAAAACGGCAAGCCCGGCGTCCGGCGCAAGAATCCGCGCATCTGTCTCTATGAACGGCTGAAGCCGAATCTCGACAACTGCATCTACGCTGGAGAAAAAGGCCACGACCCGCATTGCTGGAAGTATGAAGCATTCATCAAAGCACAGAAGGAACGCAACCCCAGCTTCAATCCGGACGTTTTCTGGCGGGATGCCGAGCGATTCGTCGCTTTCTGCGCCGAGAAAAATATCAAACCCGCCAACGCGTTCCTCAGTCCGCACGTGCCACACGTGCTGTTCAAGGGTAAACAGCCGCAGGCGCGCATTGTATCCATGAGGCGGCTCAAGGAGAACTGGGGCGCCTATCTCAAGCACATGGGCCTGACCTCACAAACCGTCATGAGCCACGGTCGTCTGCCCCATTGCAGCAAGATCGGCGGCAAGACACACGAAAAATCCCAGTGCCAGTGGAACCGCCATACCGACTTGTGCAAGCAGTACAAACACAAACTCGACCAGTTT
>CAZNPU010000067.1:0-1572 GCA_964575335.1 uncultured Isosphaeraceae bacterium
TCATGGATGTTGCTGGGCGGGTGCTTGTCGAAACCAGCCTTCTCCAGCCGCTCCAGCAGCGCGTTGGTCAAAGACGTGATATTTCTCACGCCCCCGGTTGGCTGATTGGCGTTCGTCAGGCGTGCGGACAACGCAGCGTCCTGTGATGATTCAGTTGGTGCGCCATTGGAATATGACATGGACGCAATGAACTGCAGAAGGTCTTCCACATTCACCAGGCCGTCGCCGTTCAGATCAAGCTCTGATTCTCGCTTGCCCCAGTCGGCGATGATGTCAGCGAGTGTTACAGAACCGGCAGCCTCATCAGCGTCAGCAACCGGCGTCTCTGGCGTCAGCACGTTATCTGGGACAACATTGCCCGCTGGAGCTGTCTCGGGGGTAAGCGCGCTTACAACGGGCTCAGCGGCATCGACCTCGGAGTCATTGGCCGGCGCAGGCAATGACGTGTTGATATGCTGCCTGTAGTTGGCGATGAACATCAGCAGATCATCAACATTCACTGTTCCGTCACTGTTGAGATCGTAAGGCGAATCGCTTTGACCCCACGCACCCACGAGCCCTTCCATGCTCATGTACTGTTGATTGGAGTCAGCAACGCTAACGCTGTCGACGGGTATGGAGGCTGGAGCAGGAACCGAGGGAGCGGCTGCTGCCGGTTCGGTTAACTTAATGGCATCAACAGCTGCAGCAGCTGGCCGCTTGCCCTGCAACTTGTCCATGTGAATTTCCAGCGGTCGATACGGCATCGGGCCGCGCGATGCGCCATTGCCCCGGGGCTTTTTCACGGGTGGTTCAAGAGTTGCTTGCGCACTCTTGGCTTTCGGCAAAGTCTTGTGAATCGGCTGCCCGCGCGTTGGCACCGGCGCATTGGAAATGTGCGTGTTGATGTGCATGAGAATGCTCCTTTGCAACTGCAGGCACTTCATCGCAAATATCGCGCCGATAAAGACACAGGAGCCTCGCCTGCTGTAACTGGTGCAATAACCGCTTGCGGACGTTACGCCGGTAAGTAGAAGTTGCGCCTGCTGGTGCGCACCTCGGCGGGTTCTGCGCTTTGGCGCAAAATGGGAGCGGCGTTCACCGGGATGTCTCAGGTGGTGTTGCTAGCGCGTCCAGCCTGTCGATGGCCTGCCAGCGGGTGTCTGGCGAGCCGATTGCATTTCAGGCTGATGAGCGTTCATCGGTTGATCAGCAACTGCAGCGCGAAAGCCATGGGCGACAATGAACATCTCCCGTGATTCGCTACGCGACGCTTTGGGCTTGAAGCCCTTGACGTTTTCGAACATCGCGCGGGTGCGTTTGAGCAGATCAGGATATGCCTGGCCTTCAAAGACCTTCATCACCAGGTTGCCGCCCTGGCGCAGCAGAAGAGAGCAGCGATCCAGCAGTGAATCGCCCAGCCGGACTGAGCGAAAGTGGTCGCCGGACGGATCGCCCGACGTTGCCGGCGCCATGTCTGAAAGCACGACGTCAAATCGCTGCTCCGGTGTGGCATCCGCCAGCGCAAGCAGCGTGTCGGCTGGCGTGGTGGTGAAATCGCCCTGCAATGTACGAATATTTGGCTGGCTGAAC